>NZ_JAGGPM010000009.1 GCF_018613835.1 Arthrobacter sp. ISL-5
ACGCCGAACTCGGCGCCAAACTGCGTGCCAACCTGGGCGCAGCCCCGGCCGGCACCAGCTCCGACGCTGAGGCAGCCAACAAGATCGGCTAACAGCCTTTCAGCCTGACAAGAACCCCGCTGCGGCACTGCCGCGGCGGGGTTCTTTGCGTCCCTCTGCACGCGTCATCATCCGCCGGCACCGGCTGCCTGGCGCACGTCCCCGCCCGCGGGGCGATATAGTCGTCAGCATGCAGTCGGGCCTTATTTATCTGATCGGCCCTTCGGGCAACCCCAATTTCGGCGACGAGTTCATCGCCGCCGCCTGGCTTAGGTATCTTGCCGTTGAGCGGCCAGACGCCGAGGTGTGGCTTGATTGCCCCCAGCCGGGCCTCGCGCAGGTCCTCTTCGACGGACTGCATCCGCGCCTGCGGGTCACGAATACGCTGTGGCGGCTGGTTCACGAGAACGCCGACGTCCCGATTGAAACTGCGGCGGAAACGATCAGGACGCGGGTGACGGAGCTCGGCTCGCCCTCCTACGACCTTGGCATCCTCAAGATGCGCGAAGCAGAATCGCTTCACCTGATCGGTGGCGGCTTCATCAACGAGAACTGGTCCCATCACGTCGGACTGGTCGCGGGAATGCGGGCAGTCCACCACCTGACCGGCGCCCGCCTCATCGCAACCGGCCAGGGACTCATGCCTGCGGTGACATCCGCTCCCGCCGAGATGCCGTTGTTCCAAGGCTTCAGCCACGTCACATCGCGGGATGAGGCGGGTGCCGAGGCCTATGGTGTATCCCGGGGACTGGATGATGCTTTTCTCGGCGTGTCTGAGGAGATTGCCCGGACTGAAGCCCCGTCAGGCCTGTTCGTGTGCATCCAAAGCGACACCGCCGACCCGGAGCGTTTCGAAACGGCGGTGGCGTCGGCACGCAAGGCCGTGGAAAGGGCCCGGCGGCAGGGAATTGAGGCGTATTACGTCGAGGCCATTCCCGGTGCAGACCGCGTCGCTTATGACCTTCTGGCCGACCTCATTCCGGAGGAACGGTTCTTGCCGTTTTCGCACATCTGGACTCACGGCGTGCCCCTCTCACGCAATCAGACCTGGATCACGAGCCGATTCCACTTCCACCTGCTGGCAGCCGCCGCGGGTGCCCGCGGCGTCGCCGTCAGCATGAAGAAGGGCTATTACGACGTCAAACACGAGTCACTGGCCGCGCTGGGAAGTGGCTGGACGCTCACGACGGACTCTGAAGAGCCAGAAATGCCTCAGTACCGGGGAACCCTGCGGGATGAGCTGCCTGCACTTGTGGAGCAGAAACGTGCAGAGGCCGCGAGGATCTATCCGCCGCTGGCCGCCGGATCCCTGACAGCCGGCGCCGCCAAGCTCTTCGGCAAAGCCCTGGCCGCCCCGCTGAGGAACAAGATCCGGCCCGGAGCGCGCTGACACGCCCATGCTCGATTGGCTTCCTGGGCTGCTTCCGCATGCTCTGACCGTTGTCCTCCTTGTCGCCGCATTTTTCCTGCCGGGGCTTTTGGTGCTCCTGCCGCTGAAGCCGGGCTGGCTGGCAGTCACCGCTCTCAGTCCGGCCATCACCCTGCTGATCTTCCTCGCCGGAAGCTTCCTGGCGGACGCCGTGGGCGTACCCTGGAACGCCGCCACTGCCGCCGTTACTGCTTTGCCTCCCATCCTTGCCGCCTGGCTGGCCGGCCGGCGGTTCAGCTTCAGCACGCCCTTGCCGCCCGCCGGCCTCGGTTTGCCGGCGAAAATCGCGGTCGGTGCGGGCGTGGCGATCGGTTCGGCGGTGACCTGCCTGGCCCTGCTCCGCGGAATCGGCGATCCGGCCACAGCCTCGCAGGGCTGGGATCCGATCTTCCATCTGAACGTCCTGCGGTGGATCCAGGAATCCGGCAGCGCCACGCCGTGGGGCGTGGCCCCGATCTTCGGTGCCGGCCCGCCCACGTACTACCCCGCAGGCTGGCACAGCGCGGTGGCACTCGTCCCTGGCAGCGTAACGGAAGCAGCCAACCTGTCATCGATCGTCATCGGCGGCATGATCTGGCCGATCGGCCTCACCTTCCTGGCCTCCGTCGTTCTGCCGCGATATCCCGCGGCCTGGGCACTGACGCCACTGGTCGCTGCCTCGTTCGTCAGCTTTCCCTTCTCCCAACTCCTCCGCAGCGGCCAGTGGCCCAACGGTCTCGCCACAGCCCTGGTCCCGGCCACCCTCGCCGCGACCGTGGTGCTTCTGCGGCGCCTGACCCCTGAACAGCCGTCCGGAACGCAGGCCAGGGAGCATGTCCTCCTCGCCGTCATTGTGGCCGCGCTCCTCGGCGGCTGCGTCGCCGCGCACCCGAGTGCCGTTTTTGCCGCCGCCGTTGCCATCCTGCCCTTCGTGGCGGCCCGCTTGCTGCCGCTGCTTGTGCGGGGTGCACGCCGCCGTCCCCGGCGTGCGGTCGCTTCGGCTGCGGCTGCGGTTGTTGCCGCGGTGGCGGCGTATGCCGTGCTGGCCAATTCCCGGCTGCTGGCGGGCGTGATGGCCTACCGGCGGACGGTGCGGGCCGAAATCCCGGGTTCACTGCACCTTGCGCTCTTTGACCTTCCGCGGTTTCCGGCGCTGTCCCCGCCGGCCGCGGACGATTTCAACCTGGCGGTGGGGCTGCTGGTGATCCTTGGCGCTGTTGTTGCTGTGTTTGTCAGGGAGGCGAGGCCGCTCGCCATCTCGTGGCTGGCCTTTGTGGCACTCTACGTGCTGGCCGCGGGACCGGAAAACGGGCTGCGGTGGCTGACGGGTTTCTGGTACAAGGACACACAAAGGATCGCCCCCTTCATCGCGATGACGGGCAGCCTGCTGGCTGCCCTGGCTATCGCCGTGCCGGCGAGGGCAGCCAGGCGTGCAGTGTCGACGCGGATGTCCTCGGCCCGCGCCGGTGGCAGATGGCCTGTTCCCGCACTCCTCGTCGCCCTGCCCGTTGCCGTCATGATCTGCGGAATCTACTGGGGATCGGGGAGCTACCGGTCGGTGGAGCGGGTGGCGGTGGCCGCACAGAACTACGTGGTGTCCGACAATCCCGGAACCGGCGTCCTCTCCAGGGGCGAACAGGCCTTCATCGAGCGCGCCGGCGCGATGCTTCCGGCCGACGCGGTGGTGATCGGTGATCCGTTCAACGGCGAAACGTACTTCTACGCCCTCACCGGACGGCATGTGGTGTACACGCAGCTGGGCGCCCCGACGTCCGCGAGTCCGGCCAAGGAGCTGCTCCGCACCGGCTTCAATCGGCTGCGGACCGACAAGTCGATCTGCGAGGCCTTGCTCAAGGTCGGAGCCACGCACTTCTATGAGGATGCTCCAGGCGCAGCGCACGGCAGTGCGAGCCTGAAGCGTTGGCCCGGTTTTTACAATGTGCCCACCGACCAGGGCTTTGAAAAGATCGCGTCCGCCGACGGCCGCGCCCTGTACCGGATCACCGCCTGCAGCTAGCCGGACTGCGGCGAGCCGTCCGTTTTCCACATAGGCGGCCACGCCCGTGGCCCGCAGCGGTGCCAGTGCCTAGGCTTCAGTCATGAGCACATTCGAGGGCATCCCCGTCGCCGCTGCGGCGGCCTTCTACGCCGAACTGGAAGAGAACAACACCCGGACTGGTGGCAGGCCCATTCAGCGGTGTACCAGGAGTCCGTCAAGGAGCCCCTCACTGCGCTCCTGGCCCGGCTGGAACCGCAGTTCGGACCCAGCAAGATCTTTCGGCCGAACCGTGACATCCGGTTCTCGCAGGACAAGTCACCCTACAAGACCGCCCAGGGGGCCTTCGCTTCGTTTCAGGAAGGCCTGGGCTACTACCTGCAGCTGAGCGCTGACGGCCTGCTGGTCGGCGGGGGCTACCACTCGCATTCGCCCGCCCAGCTGGCCCGCTACCGGAATTCCGTCGATGCGACAGGCACCGGCGAGCAGCTGCAGCACATCGTTGACGCCATCGCCGCAGCGGGTTTCACGGTTGAAGGTGAAAAGCTCAAAACCGTGCCGCGGGGCTTCCCGAAGGAGCATCCGCGCGCGGAACTGCTCAAACACAAATCACTTTCCGCCAGCGTCGCTCTGGGGCAGCCGGACTGGCTGGCCTCCCCGGACGCGGAGCGGGAGATCGCGCATCTATGGGACAAGCTGCGCCCGCTGGTCCACTGGGTCGGGCGGAACGCCGCTCCGTAAGCGGCATTCCGCCCAGCCTAGTGGGATCTGTAGCTGATCAGACCTTCGTCAGGACGTCACGGTTGTCGTCGTCGTCCTCGAGGCTCTCCGCCGGGCCGTCCACTGCCGCCTTGGCCTCTGCGAACTTCTCGTTGAGCCGGGAGTGGCGCTGTCCGTAGGCGAAATAGATCGCCAGGCCCAGGGCAAGCCAGATACCGAAGAAGATCCAGGTCTCGACGGCCAGGTTGGTCATCAGGTAAAGGCACAGGACTGCCGACACGACGGGCAGCACCTTGCCGAACGGAACCCGGAAGGCTGGCTTCAGGTCCGGGCGCTTCTTGCGTAGGACGAGGATGCCCAGGCTGACCATCACGAACGCGGAGAGGGTGCCGATGTTGATCATTTCCTCGAGCAGGTCCACGTTGGTCAGTCCGGCCACCAAGGCAACTGCGGCACCGCAGATGACCTGCAGGCGGACCGGCGTCGAACGCTTCTCGCTGGTCTTGGACAGGGACCGCGGCAGCAGCCCGTCGCGGCTCATGGCCAGCACCACGCGGGAGAGGCCCATGAGCAGCACCATGATCACGGTCGTCAGGCCCACCAGTGAGCCGAAGGCGATGACCTTTGCTGCGTCGGTGTTGCCGACGGCTTCGAAGGCCGTGGTGAGCGTCGGGTTCTTGACGTCCGCGAGCTGCTTGTACGAAACCATGCCGGTGAGGGCCAGGGACACGAGGATGTACAACAGCGTGACCAGGGCCAGGCCGCCGAAGATGCCGCGCGGCAGCGTCTTCTGCGGGTTCTTGACCTCTTCCGCGGAGGTGGCCACCACGTCGAAGCCGATGAAGGCGAAGAACACCAGGGCAGCCCCGGCAAAGATGCCCAGCGTGCCGTACTGTGCCGGCGCGGCGCCGGTAAGGAATCCGAAGAACGACTGCTTCATGACGTCCGCGGCCCCTGCACTGGCAGTGGGCTCTGAGGCGGGAACGAAGGGGGTGTAGTTGGACAGCTTCACATAGCTGAAGCCCACCACGATCACGAAGATCACGACGCCGATTTTGATCAGCGTGAAGATGTTGCCGACGCGGGCGGAAAGCTTGGTTCCGAGCACGAGCAGCACGGTGAAGGTCGCCACGATGAGGAAGGCGCCCCAGTACAGATCGACGCCGCCGAGGGAGAGAGCAGCCGGAATATCGACGCCCATCAGGGCGAAGACCTTGCTGAGGTAGATGCCCCAGTACTTGGCAATCACGGCGGCGGCAGTGAACAGCTCCAGGATGAGGTTCCAGCCGATGATCCAGGCCAGCACTTCGCCCATGGTCGCGTAGGTGAAGACGTATGCTGATCCTGCCACCGGGATGGCGGTGGCAAACTCCGCGTAACACATGATCGCCAGGGCGCACGTGACGGCGGCAACAGCAAAGGAGACAGTCACGGCGGGGCCGGCGAAGTTAGCCGCAGCTTTTGCGCCGACCGAGAAGATGCCGGCGCCGACAGCAACTGCCACGCCCATGATCATCAGGTCCCACGTGCTCAGGGAGCGCTTCAGCTTGCGTCCGGGCTCATCGGCGTCGGCCATTGACTGCTCGATAGATTTGGTCCGGAAAAGATTCATAGGGAGTCCACAATCCTGGTTGGGGTTGGAAACAGACCTATCAATCCTAGTGTCCATCCAGTGGACGGCCACATTTGTCCCGCATAGTGAGACGCCGCGCACGCAAGACCACGCCCGGCCCTCCCCGCGCTGCGGCTGCGCGGTGTGGTGGAGGGCCGGGCGTGGTGTCTTGGGAGGAACAGCCGGCGGCTCTTTGCGGGAGCCGCCAGCCGGCCTGGTAAATTACACGGCACCCGTCCTGAACGTCCAGGAGCGGAAGACCAGCGGGTTGCCCGCCAGATCCCGGACTGAGGAGGTAGCCACGGTGTACGTGGTGTTGGCCGCGAGCGTTGCCGATGGGTTCAGCGTCGCCGTCCGCGTCGTGGCGTTGTACGTCACGGTCGCGGTCACGACCGGTCCGGTCAGGCCGCCCCGCCGCAGCACGACCGTGCCGGTGTTCACGTTCGTCACAGGCTCGCTGTAACGGACGGTGACGTTGGCCGTCCGGCTTACGTTCGTTGCCCCGATGCCCGGTGAGACCGAGACAACGGTCGGAGCGGGACCGGTGGTGAACTGCCACGACGTGAACGCGATGGTGTTCCCGGCTGTGTCGCGGACCGAGGAAACAGCCAGCGAGTACGTGCGGTCGGCCAGGAGGTTCGTGTTCGGGTTCACCGTGGCGGTCCGCGTCGTGTTGTTGTAGGCCACTGATGCGGGGACAACCGTACCGCCGAGCCGCAGCACCACGGTGCCTGTGGTGACATTCGCCACCGGTTCGCTGAAGGTCACGGACAGGTTGTTCGACTGGCTGACGGACGTGGCGCCCGCCGCCGGCGTCCTGGCAGTGATCGTCGGCGCCACGAACTCGGTTCGCGGCGTGATCAGCGAGGTACGGGCTGAGGGAGCTCCCGTGCCTGCCGAGTTGATCGCCGCGACGTCGAAGGTGTACCCCGTTCCGTTGATCAGCCCGGTCACCACGGTGCTCGTGAGGTTCCCCACGATCACCTCGCGGGTGGCAGTCGCGCTGGTCCCGACGAAGATGCGGATCCGGTACTGCGTCACCGCGGTGGCGTTGGGGACTGCCGCGGGGGCCGTCCACCGAACCGTGGCCTGCGCATTGCCGGCCGTCGCCGTGCCGATCGCCGGAGCACCCGCAAAGACGGGAGCCGACGGCGTCACCGGGCTGGACAGTGCCGAGAAGGCGCTGGTGCCGATGGCGTTTTCAGCCGCTATCTGGAACCGGTACGCCGTGCCGTTCGTCAGTCCGTCCACGACCAGGCTGGTGGTACCCGCATCTGCGGTCCGGATGTCTCCGACCTGGGTGCCGGAAGCATCGACGACCCGCACCTGGAAAGCGGTGGCCGCAGCCCCTGCTGCCGGAGTGAAGTTGACCGTCACCTGGGTGTTGCCGGCGATCAGGGCGCCGAGGACGGGCGTGGCGGGAGCAACACTGTCGGAGAACACCAGCCGTTCGATGTTCCTCAGGGTGTCGGTACCGTCGATGCCGCCGCCGTTGTGGACCACGGTGGTCACTGACCCGGGTGAACCCAGTTCGCCGGTTCCGCCGGTGGTGGTCACCGTGTAGTTCGCTTCGACGTCGGAGAATACCGCCGCGTCCGTTCCGCCGCCGGCGGACAGGAGCTCGCGGACTGCCACAATGTTGCCGGCGTCCACGGTGCCCGCGAAGACTGCTTCCTGGAGCGTCGGGCCGGTCAGGGCTCCTGCTCCGTCCCGCAGGTACTTCGCCGTCATGCTGGCGGCGCTGCCGATCTCTGCGCCGGCAGCGTCACGGACGCTCAGCCGGACGTTGAGGTAGCGGTCGCCGTCGATGATGTCATTGGCGCCGCGGCCTTCGAGGGTGTCGCTGCCGCCGCCGCCGAGGAGGATGTTGCCATCGCCCCAGACGTGCGTGCCGCTCAGGACCGGGCAGTCCTTGGAAGCCGATGCCGCCACCACATCAGCCAACGGAGTCGGCAGTGTCGGGATCAGCTCGTTCAGGCCCGCAATCCGGTTGACGCCGTCCTGGTCCAGGACGCTGCAACCGATGAACCCTCCGCCGCCCACCTGGCTGGGAACAACGTCGTCACCGCGGAGCTTGTCGTCCAGCGGGCCACCTGACAGCGACTCGACTTCGTTGTACCTGTCACGGACGCCCACCTGGAGGATGTCCAGCGGCAGGATGGGCAGATTGAGGTCTGCGTCCTGCGGCTGGGGATCCTGCAGGCCGATCTCCCAGTCGTAGCCGGAAGCTCCCGCTATCTTCTCAACGCCGGGGCCCGCGAGGCCGATGTCGTCGCCGCCTTCCATGTCGTAGTCGTCGTCGCCGCCCTGGCCAACCAGGATGTCGTGGCCCGGCTTCTGGGAGTCGTCCAGGAAGAACAGGTTGCTGGAGTCACCGATCAGCAGGTCCGGCTGGTCACCGCCCTCTTGCCAGTCGTCTCCGCCGTCGCCGAAGACGGCATCGATGCCTTGGCCTGCGATGATGAAGTCGTTCCCTTCGCCTGCAAAGGTTTCGTTGGCATTGGCGCCGCCGTTCATGAAGTCCTGGCCGTCGCCGCCCATGAGGATGTCGAGCCCGGGACCGCCGTCGATCGCGTCGTTACCCGGACCGCCCTTGAGGACGTCATCGCCGATGAGGTCGGTGATGATGTCGTTTCCTTCTCCACCCAGCGGAACGTCCGCACCGGAGCCGCCCTCGATGACGTCGTTGCCTTCGCCACCCCAGAAGGTGTCGTTGTCGTTGCCGCCACGGACCCGGTCTACTCCCGTGGTGCCGTTGAACACGCTCTGGCCGTTGATGCCCGAAGGATCAACAGTGTTGAACGCACGGTACTGGATGGTTCCGTCGGGCTGCCGGATCAGCAGCGCGGCCTCGTTGCACTCGGATGCAGGATCGTCGGCCACGGTGTTGCCGGAGGCGGTGAAGCCAGCCAGCGTACCGGCCAGGTTGCCCAGCTGGAACTTGCAGTCCGCGGTAGCGAAGGCATCAGCCTTCAGCGTGTGGACGTTCGTGTTCCGCATCATCATCTCGGCGAAGGAGTTTCCTTCGAGGGCTGCCCGGAGGTTCATGCCGGGGGTGCGGGCCAGATAGTACAGCCGGTCACCGTTCTGCAGGTCCGTCAGCTGGTTCTCAAAGACGTAGTTGAACGTCGAGCCGAGCAGTCCGCCGAACGGAGTGGTCATCTCCGCTAGGCCGCCCACCCAAAGGTCGACGTTGTCCACGCCCGTCCTCGAGTTGACTCCGTCGTTGGCCCAGGCATCCGTGCTGTTCATGAATGCCGATGCGTCGGCGGGTGCAACATCGCCGGCAATGGCGTCAGGGCTGACGAGCAGCCGTGCAGCCTCCCTCTTGGCCGCCAGGGTGGTGGCGTTCCTGATGGAGTCATGCTGGCCGTATGCCGCCACGAAGTTGATGAGCGACGCCGGGTGCTTCATGTTCTCGCCGAAGTCCACCCAGCTCTTGTACGGCGTCAGCGCACCGTCGTTGGTGGAGGAGAACAGGTCACGCCGCAGCACGTTCAGCGTGGGGATGCCTTCGGACCGTGCACGCGTCATGTTGACCGTGGCGAGGTCGAGCGGGAGGCCCAAGAGGTTGTTCCGCAACGTGTCGGTCACGAACTCGTCGAGTTCGTTGCCCGTCTGGTCCGACATGCCCATGATGATGCTGCCGGCAGCCTGTTCGGATGTGAGCTGGCCTGCCGAACCGCCGTCAGTGTAGGCCGGCGGGTTCAGGAACCCGTTAAGCAGCGAGATGTCGTTGCTTGTGCCGTCCGCGTTCGTCCGGGAAATCGTCTCGGTCAGCATGGAGTGACCGAAGCGGTACACGGCGTGGGCGAACTCCGCCTTGACGGCGGGGTTGATGTCCGTCTGCGTGAAGGCAAACGGCTCGAACGGGTTGATGGCGGGCTGGATCTTGCGGGCAAACTCCTCGAAGACCAGGTGCTGGTACTCCATCTCGGTGATGAAGCGTGCAGCCTGGAACAGTCGTTCGCCGTTCCAGCCCTCCGCGCCCAGCGCCAGCTTCCATTCCGCCAGGGCAGCCACACCCCTTTCCGAGGTGTCGTTGGTGAGGACGTTCTTGATGTCACCGACGAGGCGGTCATGCTCGGAGTGGAAGATCTGGTGGATTGCCGTCAGGCCGATGTTCTCGTTGACGCGTCCGTCACCGGCCGCGAAGTGCATGTCCAGGATCTCGTTGTCGTACTGGTTGACACAGCCCGTCGGGAAGCCGGGCTGGACACACGGCACGAGGCCCGGCGTCACGACGGTGTCCGGGTCGGCGGTGAAGCCGGGGTTCGGCACGGCGTTGTTGGCGATGTCGGTCAGGAACGGCGTGTCGAAATGCTTGACGTTTGCCGGGACAGCCACCGGGGCTGCCGTGTTGCCTTCGACCAGTCCGGTGTCGGTAACATACTGCGGAAGGCCGCGCGCGGGTCCCGGGATGAACTTGCCGTAGGCGTCCGAGGCGATCATCGGAATGTCCAGGGCGTCCTTGTCCGTGAGCTGGAGGCCCAGCAGGGTGGCCGCCTGTTCCTTGACGCCGGCCCAGGTGGCCATGCCGCCGGCAGTCGGGCCGGCAGGTCCGCCGAGGAGCTTGCCCGTGGAGACGGGACGGCCGGCACTGTTGTTCACGTACTCCCGCACGAAGACCTGGTGCGATGAGTGCGAGGTGTAGGTCTGGCTCTGGTCCACCCAGGGCGAATCGGTGTTGTTCGCGTCCTGGATGTCATCGGCGGTGCCGAAGGCGCCGTCGGGTCCGGCCTGGTTCTTGCCCCGGGTCAGCACCATGAAGCGCAGGTTCGGGTTGAGGTCGTCCGCGTTGCCGAACACGTGGTCCGGGCCGGCGACCAGCGGGTCATCGGCCTTCAGCGGCACAAACACGGATCCGCCGCCCTTGACCGTCTGGTCCACGCCGTGGTCGAAGAACTGTCCGAAAAGCGTGAACAGCGAGTTGTAGGGCGGCGAGAGGCCGACGTCGGTGGTCACATTCGGGATGAACAACGTGTTGTGGGAGGGCACGCAGCCGGCGGGAACGCCGGCAACGGGCGGGGTCGCCGTTGGGTCGGGATCCGTGGTGCAGGGCACCACGCCTTCGTTGCCCTGGGTCCTGACCGGGAAGCCCGCCGCCTGGACGGCGGCAGGATTCGTGGAAGTCTGGTCAACGATCAGGTTGCTGATGGTGCGCGGCTGCGAGTCAAACACGTTGCCTGACTTCTGCGCGTACGTGGTTTGCGTGGGGGGCCCGAAGAGGGATCCCGACTCCGCATCCCGGAAGGACTTGGAACCCAGCCGCGGGAAGGGCTGGTCCGCAGCGCCGAAGTATTCCTGGCCTGCCTGGAGGTTGTTGCAGCTGCCGTCGACAGTCCGCAGCCCGTAGGACAGCAGCGGGCTCGCGAGCTGGTTGGGGCCGGTCCCGACCAGTGCCCCGCAGGGTCCGGTGGCCGAGGTGGTGTTCGCCACGTGCGCCTCGGCGATCTTGATCTGCTTCAGGATGAACGACAGATCCGAGGGGGTGACGGTGAACCCCTCACCGACTATGGCGGCCGCCGCCGGAACCCCCACCACGGGCAGTCCGACGGCGATCGGGAGCACCAGCGACGTTGCTGCTGCAATCAGCCGGAAGGGCGCGGAGGTCTTTCCTGGCCTGCCGAATCGGAGACCGCGATGTAAGGGTTTGCTGGCGCCGGCCGCAGATTCTTCTGCGGATCCGCCGTCCTTTCGGGTGAGAAGTTTCATGGCACACCTGCCGCTAGGAGGGCTGTAACCGTGCCATCGTGCGTGGGGCCTCCAGTGAAAACCTTGTGGAAGCGCCCCACGCGTAGCAAGTCCCACTTTTACTGAGCCACCTAAATTGGGGGTTCCCAACCGGGGCCTTAAACGGCAAAGCCCGGGCGGGGCCGCTAGGTTGCGGCACCGCCCGGGCTTCAGGTCGCGGGACATCGGAGCGTCGAAAGCTACTCTTCGGTTACACCGGCCAGTCCATGAGAGTGGATCGGATGAGGAAGCGCTTTCCTTCCGGGGCTTCCACCGAGAAGCCGCTCCCCCTGCCCTGCACCACGTCCACCGTCAGATGCGTGTGGCTCCAGTAGTTGAATTGCTCCCTGGACATCCAGAACTCAAGCGCCATGGCGGCGCCGGCGCCGCCGTCCCCGCCGCCGTCATCGGAAATATCGAAGCGGCCCAGCAGGACGTCCGCGTCCCCGGTCAGGAACTCTCCGGCCGGGAAGCACATGGGCGAAGAGCCGTCGCAGCAGCCGCCGGACTGGTGGAACATGAGAGGACCGTGCTGCGTCCATAGTTTCCTGAGCAGCTGCACGGCCTCGGCAGTGAGCGCCACCCGGGAGAAGTCCTCCCCGGGCAGCGTCACTGCGGCGTCAAGACTGGCTTCAGTCATCACCGAGTCCGCTCATCAGAACCTCAGCACCACGCGGCCATCGATCTTGGCGTGCTTCATCTCATCGAAGACGGCGTTGACCTCGGACAGCCCGCGGGCCGAAACCGTGGGGTGGATCTTGCCCTGCGCGTAGAAGTCCAGAGCCTCTTCCAGGTCCTGCCGGGTGCCCACGATGGAACCGCGGACGGTCAGGCCCTTGAGCACGATCTCAAAGATCGGCGCCGGGAAGTCGCCTGGCGGCAGGCCGTTGAAGACGATCGTTCCGCCTCGGCGGGCCATGCCGATCGCCTGGCCAAACGCCGACGGGTGGACCGCCGTGACCAGGACGCCGTGGCAACCGCCGGTTTCGCGCTGGATGACCTCGGCCGGGTCTTCGTGCAGGGCATTGACCGTCAGTTCGGCGCCGTGCTGCTTGGCGAGGGCCAGCTTGTCGTCAGCGATGTCGACGGCTGCGACGCGCAGGCCCATGGCAACGGCGTACTGGACTGCGATGTGGCCCAGTCCGCCGATGCCGGAGATCGTGACCCACTGGCCAGGTTTGGTTTCGGTCATTTTCAGGCCCTTGTAGACCGTCACACCCGCGCACAGCACAGGCGCGACTTCCACCGGGTCCGAGCCGGCCGGGATGCGGGCAGCGAAGCGAGTGTCCACCAGCATGTACTCGCCGAACGAGCCGTCCACGCTGTAGCCGGCGTTCTTCTGTGCCTCACAAAGCGTCTCCCACCCGGTGCGGCAGTACTGGCAGTCGCCGCAGGCGGACCAGAGCCAGGCGTTGCCCACCATGTCTCCGACTGCGAGGTCGGTGACGCCCTCTCCGAGGGCCACCACTTCCCCGACTCCTTCGTGGCCCGGGACGAACGGGGGTGAGGGCTTGACGGGCCAGTCGCCTTCGGCGGCGTGGAGGTCGGTGTGGCAGACGCCGGTGGTCAGTACCTTGACCAGCGCCTCACCGGGCCCGGGTGTCGGAACGGGGATGGTAAGGACTTGGAGGTCCTTGCCGAATTCGGTTACTACGGCTGCTTGCATTGTCGTCGTCATTGGCGAAATCCTTGCGTCGTTAAATCAGTGTTGATCTAGGTCGAGTGACGGGTGGTGCTGCCTTCCTGAGGGGTGGCCAGGGTGGGACGGGCGGAAGCGGATGGGTGCCCATCCTCTCGCGCCCGGGCGTGGGCCGGCCGGCATCGGATGCGACGCCGGCCGGCGGGGCCGGGATCCAGGAAAAGGGATCCAGGAGAATGCGGCCTAGAAGAAGCCGAGCTTGTTCTCGTTGTAGCTGACCAGGAGGTTCTTGGTCTGCTGGTAGTGGTCCAGCATCATGGCGTGGTTTTCTCGTCCGATGCCGGAGGACTTGTAGCCGCCGAACGCGGCGCCTGCCGGGTAGGCGTGGTAGTTGTTGACCCACACGCGGCCGGCCTGGATCTCGCGGCCGGCGCGGTAGGCGACGTTGCCGTTGCGGGACCAGACGCCGGCGCCGAGGCCGTAGAGGGTGTCGTTGGCAATGCCCATGGCGTCGTTGTAGTCGCTGAAGCGCGTCACGGACACAACCGGCCCGAAGATTTCCTCCTGGAAGATCCGCATCTTGTTGTGGCCTTCGAAGACGGTGGGCTGGACGTAGTAGCCGCCGGCCAGATCCCCGGGCAGTTCTGCCCGGGCGCCGCCGGTGAGCACCTTGGCGCCCTCCTGCTTTCCGATGTCGATGTAGGAGAGGATCTTCTCCAGCTGGTCGTTGGAGGCCTGGGCGCCGAGCTGCGTTTCGGTGTCCAGCGGGTTGCCCTGGATGATCTTCTCCACCCGGGCAACGGCGTCGGCCATGAACGAGTCGTAGATGTCCTCCTGGACGAGGGCGCGGGACGGGCAGGTGCAGACCTCGCCCTGGTTGAAGGCGAAGAGCGTGAAGCCTTCCTGCGCCTTGTCGTAGAACGCGTCGTTGGACTCGGCGACGTCGTTGAAGAAGATGTTCGGGCTCTTGCCGCCGAGTTCAAGCGTGACCGGGATCAGGTTCTGGCTGGCGTACTGGCTGATCAGGCGGCCGGTGGTGGTCTCGCCGGTGAAGGCGATCTTGCGGATCCGGGGGCTGGAGGCCAGCGGCTTGCCCGCCTCGACGCCGAAGCCGTTGACCACGTTGAGCACGCCGGCGGGAAGCAGGTCACCAATCAGTTCCATCAGGACCAGGATCGAGGACGGCGTCTGCTCGGCGGGCTTGAGGACCACCGCGTTGCCGGCCGCGAGGGCCGGAGCGAGCTTCCAGACGGCCATCAGGATGGGGAAGTTCCACGGGATGATCTGACCGACCACGCCGAGGGGCTCGTGGTAGTGGTAGGCGGTGGTGTCGTCGTCGAGCTGGGACAGCCGGCCTTCCTGGGCGCGGACCGCGGAGGCGAAGTATCGGAAGTGGTCGGCGGCGAGGGGGATGTCCGCGTTCAGGGTTTCGCGGATCGGCTTGCCGTTGTCCCACGACTCGGCGACGGCGAGCATTTCGACGTTTTCGTCGATGCGGTCCGCGATCTTGTTCAGGATGGCTGCGCGCTCCGCGACGGACGTCTTGCCCCACGAGGGTGCGATCTTGTGAGCGGCGTCCAGTGCCAGTTCGATGTCCTCCGCCGTGCCGCGGGCCACTTCACAGAACACCTTCCCGGTGACCGGGGTGATGTTTTCGAAGTACTGGCCCTTGACGGGGGCAACCCACTCGCCGCCAATCCAGTTTTCGTAGCGGTCCTTGAAGGTGACCTTCGAACCTTCGGTACCGGGCTGTGCGTAAACGGTCATTGCTGGCTCCTTTGCTCTGCAACATGATGGCGATACGCAAGGTGATCGCCGTTGCACCCAGCCTAGGAGCGGGAAGGTTGCAGGCAGGTTGCAACCGTGTGAGCCAGCTCACGCGGAAGGTTGCGAGGCCAGGGGGCAGGTGGGGAGGAGCCAGCTCACGCGGAAGGTTTGCGTTCCCGGTGGCGCCGGTCAGGCGCTCAGTTCCGTTTCCAGCCGTTCAAGATCGGCGACGACGGCGGCCCGCTTGGGCGACCGCGGCGGCAGGAGCTTCAGGGCGGCCAGCCGGACGCCGACGTCGTCCCTCGCCTCCGGCAGTTCCGCATACTTGAGCAGCGACTCGGCGCTGCCGTCCGTCAGGACGGCCTCGCGCAGCAGCGTGGACACGCGGTCGCGCAGCTCCACGACGCCGGGCGCCTCGGACCGCGGGAGCACGGCCCCGCGGTAGATCTCGAGGGCGATCCTGTGGGCGCCGCGCTGGAGGCAGTTCAGCACCTGGCCGCTGTCCGGCAGGAGGTCCATGGCCAGCTTGTACGGGCGGGACTCCGGCACCGCCGCGGGGCTGAGCTGCTGGAGGATCTTGCGGAGGCGCACCATCTCGGCGCGCAGGGTGATGCTGGAGCCGTCGCCGGGATAGAGCAGGTTGCTGAGTTCCTCGGCGCTGAGGCCGTCCGGGTGGGTACTCAGCAGGGCCAGGATTTCGCTGTGCCGTGCCGAGAGCGCCACGGTCCGGCCCTCGATGCTGAGCAGTGCCTGGTCCCGGCCCAGCAATTGCAGGCTGTTGCGGTACAGGCTGCCTTCGGGCGCAGACCCGGACCTGGCAGCGGAACCGGGGCTCCGCCGTCGTGCCGGCGTCCGCGCCTGGGCGGCCGCCAGCTGGAGCCGCTCGACGCGCAGCTGCGCCTGCGCCGCCGCCACGGTGGCCTCCACCAGGGACAGCGTGTGGGGCGCCACCGCCGACTGCGTGCCGGTGATGTCCACGACGCCCAGCAGCGCACCCGAATCCGGGTCCTGGAACGGGACGGCCGTGCAGCTCCACGGATGGACGGAACGTTTGTAGTGCTCGGCGCCGGAGATCTGGATGCCGCGGCCAAGGGCGAGCGCCGTTCCCGGAGCACTGGTTCCCACCATGGCCTCGGACCAGTCCGAGCCCGGCACGAACATCATGCCCTCGGCGCGGCGCTGCATCACAGGGTCGCCCTCCACCCACAGCAGCCGGCCCACTTCATCGCCGACGGCAACCAGCAGGCCGCTATCGTGGCTGGGCTGGATGAGGAGCTTGTGGATCACGGGCATGATGGTGGCGAGCGGGTGCTGGCGGCGGTATTCCTCCAGCTCATCCCGGTCCATGGCCAGCGGCGCCTCGGGGACGTCCGGGTTGGCCTGCAGCTTCGCCGAGCGCTGCCAGGATTCGCGGATCAGGCGGCGGAGGCCGGGAATCTCCGGCGCATCGGGAAAGGCGCGGGCCCCGAGCTGCTCGTGGGCCGCCAGGGCATGCCGCTGTGCCGATTCCGCGGCTTCCCCTGGAGGTGCTGCCGGCTGGATCAGGTTCCTCATCGAACTCCCATTGCCACACACTTGATGGTGCCCGTTGCGGCACCGTCGCCGGGCGCGGACCACTAAGGGGGCCGCGCGCTCCGTCCGTCAAGTCTAATGGCGTCCACCGGCGCCCGCCATAGCCCGGGGAAGGGCAGCCGGGGCGGGTAGGAAGCGCGAACGAACACTTGAGGCCCGCCGTAGCGGGCCTCAAGTGTTCGTTCGCGCTGTTCTTCGTGGGGGTTTTAAGCGCGGGAGATCTCGATCATTTCCTCGCGCGGGACCACCTTGATGCGTTCACGCACGACGCCGTCGGACGCCCCGGATGCCGACCACGCCGCGCCGAGGGCTGCTTCGTGCGCGTTCAGCTTGTTCCAGCCTTCCCACGTGGTGTACTCGATGCCCCGGTGTTCCAGGAGGTCGATGATGGCCTGCGGGTCGGGGTTCTTGGCCGGGGGCAGCGTCAGCCGGTCCTCGAGGAGGAAGCCGATAGTTTCCAGGGCGTCGCCCTTGGTGTGCCCGATGAGGCCCACAGGTCCGCGCTTGATCCAACCGGTCGCGTAGATGCCGGGAACCGGGTTGCCTTCGGCGTCAAGGACGCGGCCGCCCTCGTTGGGAATGACGCCGCGCTTGGCGTCGTACTCCAGCTCGTCCAGCGCGGAGCCGTGATAGCCGATGGCGCGGTACACGGCCTGCACCGGGTAGTCGATGAACTCCCCCGTGCCCTTGACGTTTCCGGTGCCGTCCAGCTGCATCCGCTCGAACTTGATGCCCGCCACCTTGCCGGACCCGCCGTCGTCGTAAATCTCCACCGGGCTGTGCAGGAAGTGCAGGTGCAGGCGGCGGGAGGACGGCTCCTCGGCCTCGGCGTGCTCCTCCACGAGCCAGTTGGTCATGGTGTTCACCATGGTCTTGGTCTGGTTGTTGCTGCGGATCGCGTCATCGGAGGCCTCGTCGAACTCGAAGTCCTCGGGGTAGAGCACAATGTCCACGTCCCTGGCATGGCTGAGTTCGCGCAGCTCCAGCGGCGTGAACTTGACCTGGGCCGGGCCGCGGCGGCCGAACACGTGGACGTCCGTAACGGGCGAGTTCTTCAGGCCCTGGTAGACGTTGTCCGGGATCTCGGTGACCAGGAGCTCCTCGGCGTGCTTGACCAGCATGCGCGCAACGTCCAGCGCCACGTTGCCATTGCCGATCACGGCGATTTCCTTGGCGTCCAGCGGCCAGTCCCGCGCGACGTCCGGGTGGCCGTCGTACCAGGACACGAAGTCCGCGGCGCCGAACGAGCCTTCAAGCTCCACGCCAGGGATGTCCAGATCGGCATCCTTGATGGCACCCGTGGAGAAGATCACGGCGTCGTAGAAGGCGCGGAAATCGTGCAGGGTGAGGTCCCGGCCGTAGGTGACGTTGCCCAGGAAGCGGATGTCGCCGCGGTCCAGCACCTTGTGCAGCGCGTTGACGATGCCCTTGATGCGGGGATGGTCCGGGGCCACGCCGTAGCGGATCAGGCCGTAGGGCGCGGGGTAGGCCTCGAAAAGGTCGATGCTGACCTCAAAGTCCCCGTCCTTCACCTCGTTGGACTTGGTCAGGATGTCCGCAGCGTAGACACCGGCGGGTCCTGCACCGACGATCGCGACGCGGAGTGGCCGCTTGGCGGCTGATTCAGCTGAGTTGGACACCTGGAGCCCTTCTGGAACGGGAGACTGCGCCCGATCATCGGGGCGCGCAATTTTCAATACTAATTGTCCGCCGGATTCCGCGGTGATCCCGTGACGCGGGGCGTCAATTGCCCGGGTGTCAACTGCCCGGGTGTCAGCCGCCGCCGCGCAGGGCCACCACGTCCCCTTCACGGTAGAGCAGCGCGCGCAGCTCCGATTCCACTGAATCCACCCTCTTGGGGTCGATGGTTTCCCCGGACGAGAAGTGGTCCAGCAGACGGGGGTCAACGTAGCTTTTCCGGGCGATCGACGGCGTGTTCCCCAACACCGCGGCCGCGTCCTGCATGGCGGTGCTGATGACGCTCTTTCGCGTGGTCACGGTTTTCTGCGGCCCGCCCTGCGCCAGGCTGACCGCAGCGGCGGCCGTGCCCCGCAGGGTCCTGAAGTCCTTCGCCGTGAAGTCGGAGCCCGTGCGTTCCTTCACATAGCCATTGATGTCGGCACTGGTCAGCGGATGCCAGCTCCGTCCCTCCTTGTACGCCAGCAACCGCGCGTTGCCGCCGCGCCGTTTGAGGACCCGGACCAGGGCGGCAAGGTCCTCGTCAATGATTTCGGATTCCCAGGTCTTGCCGCTCTTGGCCGGAAAGCTGAGCTGCACGCGGTCCTTGCGCACATGGACGTGGGCGCAGAGCAGGGTGGCCAGGCCGTGGCTGCCGTTTTCGTTGGTGTAGCGCTCCGAGCCGACACGCAGCGATCCGCTGTCCAGCATCCGGAAGGCGGCGGCCAAGACGCGTTGCCGGGTGACGCCGTCGCTCCTGAGATCCATGGTGACGAGCCGGCGCGCGGCCGGCAGCGACTCCGCGAGCTGGAGCGCACGGTCGAACTTCACGCGGTCTTTCCGTTCCCGCCACTCGGGATGGTAGATGTACTGGCGGCGTCCCACGGCGTCCAACCCGGTGGCCTGGATGTGGCCGTTCTCAAAAGGTGCAATCCACACGTCCGTCCAGGCCGGCGGAATGCCGATGCTTTCGAGGCGGTCCCGCACGGGCCCCGGCGGCAGCGTGTTCCCGTCGAGGTCCCGGTAGCTGAAGCCCGTACCGGCCGCCACCCTTCGGTAGCCGCGGCCGGAAGCGTTGCTGTGGCGGAGCCTCATCTGGCCGATTCCTGCCGGTGCGTCGTGCTCATAATGGCAAGCCTACTGACTAATTCGGTGCTGTGAGCAAACACGCTTCCGGGAAGGCGGAATACCTGCCGTCCCGGTGGTGTTATTGGTCTTGTGCCTACGCCCAACGGATCCGTGTCCTCCGCAGTCCCGGCTGCCGCCCTTCCCGGCGCAGTGCCTTCCGACGCGGCCCGCCCCGGCGGCCTGAAGGCCGTGGACAAAGAGACGACGGCGGGTGTCCTGTTCGGTATCGGCGCTTACGGGCTGTGGGGGCTGCTTCCCCTGTACTTCTTCGTGCTCCAGCCGGCAAGCGCCGTCGAAATCGTGGCGAACCGGGTGGTCTGGTCCCTGCTCTTCTGCGTGCTGCTGATCACCGTCACACGGACCTGGCGGGTCCTGGGGGCTGCGTTCCGGAACCGTTCCGTGCTTCTCACCCTCGCCATCGCCGCCGGGCTGATTGCGGTCAACTGGCTGACGTACACCTACGGCGTGACCACCGGGCAGGCCGTCGAAGCCTCGCTCGGCTACTTCATCAACCCCCTCGTGTCCGTCCTGCTCGGCGTGTTCGTCCTGAAGGAGACGCTCCGGCCCCTGCAGTGGGCCGCCGTCGGCATCGGTTTCATTGCCGTTATTGTGCTGACGTTCTCCTACGGCAAGCTGCCGTGGATCGCACTCACGCTGGCCGTCAGCTTCGGGCTGTACGGGTTCGTCAAGAAGCGGGTGGGGCCGCGCGTCGACGCCATCACCAGCCTCACGGTGGAGACCATCGTCCTCGCTCCCCTGGCAGCCGCCACCATGATTTTCCTGGCGGTCAGCGGCAGCGCGTCGCTGGCGAGCAACGGTGCCGGGCACTTCTGGCTGCTCGTGTCGTCCGGCGTCATCACCGCGGTGCCGCTGCTGTTCTTCGGCGCGTCCGCACGCCGGCTGCCCATGACCACCATCGGGCTGCTGCAGTACTTCGCGCCGGTGCTGCAGTTCGTCGTTGCCCTGGCGGTGTTCCAGGAGGCCATGACCCTTGACCGGTGGATCGGGTTCGGCGTCGTGTGGCTGGCCCTGCTGGTGCTCACGGTGGACATGCTGGCCGTCGCCCGAAAGAACTCCGTCGCCAAGAGGCAGTCCCTGCGGGAAGCGCGAACGAACACTTAAGCCCCTGCCGCTTCCCGGCCGCCCTCACCCGCCCCAGCGCACCCGCCCCCAGCCCCCAGCGCGAATGACCCCAGCGCGAACGAGCAGATAATGCCCGGCTTTCCGCGTTTTGAGGGCATTGTCTGTTCGTTCGCGCTCAGGGACGGGGGCTTAAGTGCTCGTTCGCGCTCCAGGGATAGGGTCAGAGTTCGTGGGTTGCGCCGACCCGCTCGTAATCCCGCGGGACAACCACCATGGGCACCGGCAGGGCTCGCAGCACCTTGTTGGCCGTGCTGCCGAGGAACATGCGGTTCGTCTGCGCCAGGCGCGAGGAGCCCACGATCAGGACCTCCCCCTCGTCCCATTCGAGCCCGTCAATGGCTTCCTCAATGGTGCGGCCGTGGGCCACGATCACACTGACACCATGGCCGCCAGGCAGCTTTCCTGCGGCGTCGGCCAGCACGGTGTTGGCATGGATATGCGCGGCGTTGACCGCCTCGCCCGCATCACCCGCGGCGTCCAGCTCCACGAGTGACACCAGGCGCAGGGGAACGCCGCGCCTCTTCGCCGCATCGATGGCGACGTCGATCGCGGCTTCGGCCCCGGTGCGCCGGCCCACGGCCAGGGTCAGCCGGGTCATCGGCGCTTTCCGCTGGTACCCCCGAGGCGCCAGCGCCACGGGAACGGGCGAGGCGTGCAGCAGGGCGTTGGCCACACTGCCCACCGAATAGCGCTTGAACAGGCCGTTGCTGGCAGCGCCCATCACGATCAGCCCTGCCTTGAACTCCACCGCGGCGTCTATGAGCCCGCCGGCAAAGGAGTCCCCTTCCCGGACATGGAACTCCGCTTCGAGGCCCTCGGGGACCAGGCCGAGCCCCTCCCGTTCGGCCGTCAGCACCTCCTGCTCGGCGGCGCTCGGTGCGCCCTTCTTCACGGCATAGACAAGATCCAGGTGCGCTCCCTGGGCCATCGCCATCGACGAGGCCAGGGCAACGGCGTCCGCGCCGCGCTCGGTGGGTGTGTAGCCGACTACGTATCGCATGGGAAACCCCTCTTCGGGTCAGGGCAGACGGCAGCGCCGCCCCGGATTCCCGGCGTCGCTGCCTGGTCTGCGTTTCGTGGTGCAGTGGTGAGACTGACTCTACCCGCGGAAATCGAGTAGGAGGGGCGGGTTTCCCGCCCCTCCTCTCACACCACCGTACGTGCGGGCCTCGCATACGGCGGTTCGCTAGGTCGTTGAAAACGATCCCATGCAGCACGAAAGAGAATGAGGCCTTGCTCCACCCAATGGTTATTGGGGAGGGCGCGTTGGAGGATGGGCGAGCCCGCGATCCGCCAGTAGGCGCGGCTGCTCATAGCCCATTGATAGGCCAGGTCCGGCCTGATCCCGAGCCTGCGCAGCTTTGCCACCCGCGTTCGCGGTTTCTTCCATTCCTTCCACCGGATTTGGCGCATCCTGCGTCTGAACCATTCATCAAGGT
>NZ_JAGGPM010000010.1 GCF_018613835.1 Arthrobacter sp. ISL-5
ACCCACCAGTGGAACACCCAACGGCAGCGAGGCCCGGCGCTCCGGCACGCCCTCAGCCCGAAAAACCGCCGAAACCGGAATCAGATCATCCAACCAGGCAGATCGGTGGATCAAGGCTAAGCTCCGCTGGAGCATCCAGGTGCTGCCACTCAAGGCGCAGAAAGGTCCATCCCTCCTCGGCCAGAGAGTTCTCGCGGGAGCGCTCCGCCAGCAGTGCCTGGTCTGTTGGCCCGTAGTCGCTGTACTTGGACCTGCCGTCAAACTCGATGATCACGCGACGGGCGGGGTCGGCAAAGTCCGCCCTGAACAGCCCCGACCTCGTTGACAGCTCATACTGGCTCGAAGCCGTCCACCCCGAACGTGTGCAGGAGCAGCCGAGTCCGGGATTCTTCGGCTGATTCCGAGCGACCATCCAACACGTCCAGCACCCCCGCGGCCCGCCGGCTCCCCCGTTTGACCGGGCTGTCCTCAAGCATCCGCCGCATCTTTGCGAGGTCCGCGCCTTTCCGCAGCGCGTCGTCCCCGATCACGGCGGCCGCGTCCGGCCGGAGGATCCTAACGCAGTCCAGCACAGTGCGTTCCAGACTGGTCACCTGCATGTCCCGGCCGTCTGCAGTCCGCAGCATGATTGGATCCGACGGGTCCAGCGGAAGGCGGGGAGTCCGGACGTCCGTCCCGGTGCTGGTGGCGGAGTTCGAGTAGCTCGTGGTGACGTGCACCAGCGGCCCGCATTTCCAGACCTGGCATAAGTGCAGCCGCGCCGCGCTGGTGTGGCTGTAGCAGGCCGTCCCTCCCGTGGATTCGTAGTGCGCCTGGATCCGGAGGCTGTCCCGTTCCCAGGGCTTGATCTGGTTCCAGTGCGAACCTTTGACGTATGCCCCGCGCCGGACCCGGATCAGAGCCCCGGCCCGCACCGCTGCCGTCAGGGTCCGGTCATCCACACCCGCTGCCGCCAACTGCTTCGTCGAGGCGACAGGTGCCCCCGGCCACAGTGACTCGATCGCCCGGCCTAATTCCCCACTTTTCATACTCCAAGGGTGCCTACGTTCGCACCCTGCCAAAAAAGGACGGCGTCCCGTATGTGGAAAAGGGTTGGCCCTCCGGCCGGACCGGCCCTGGCCCGCACCACCGTCGCTGCCCCGGGCCGGTTGTGCGGGGCTCGGCGGGGTCCGGGCCGCGTGTGCGGGGCCCGGCCGGTCGTGCGGGGCCCGCGGGGCCGGGCGGGGCGCGGCGGGGCCGGGGGATGCCGTCAGGCCGCGAGGAACCTCTCGTACCGTTCGGCGGCCCTTTTGAAGGAAGCCAGGGTGGCCGGGCCCAGCGGCTTGGCATCGTCGAAGGGAACAGGCACGACGGCGGCGGCCCGCCCGCTCCCCTGCCTCCCCCACGTCCCAATCACCTCGCCCCCGGCCACGATGGCCTTCTTGAACACTCCGTTGCCGCCCGGAACGATCTTCTGCGCGTGCTCCGGCGGCAGCACGAGGCTCCGGTCCGTGTAGCCGAGGACGAATTCATCGAACCCCGGCAGGGCAAGGACTGTTCGCTGCCCCGGAACGCCGTCGTCGAGCAGCGCCGCAGTCTCCGGCGAGAGCCAGTAGCCCGTTCCGCCAAATTCCAGTTCCACGAGCTCTCCGCTGACCGAGGCCAAAGCGGCACGGGCTTCCGTGAGCGTGGTGTTGGACCACCATGCGAAGTCCCGCACCGTCGCCGGCCCGTGGCTGCGCAGATACCGGAGCAGCAGCTCCGCGATGCCTTCCTCACGGCCGAGGTCCCGGGACGTGGTGATCCACTCGTCGAACGCCACGAACTTCTGCTGGTTCCCGTCCAGCGGCCCGGGCACCAGCGACGCACTCTGGCACAGCAGCCCCAGCAAGTGGATGCCGCGCTGCCCTGTGGGAGGCTGGCCGGCAGCGTCGAAGGCCGCAAACAGCTCGCCCCGCGTGGCGCCGTGCCCTCCGGAAACCAGGTCCAGCGCGACCTTCCGGCAGGCTTCAACGTCGCTGCCGGTTATCTCCAGCTGGCGGTGACGGCTGGACATGCCCTGGACGAGCCGTGCGGTGGTGATGTTCAGGATCCAGCGAAGATCCTCCGGCGCCAGCAGGTGGAGGGTGCCGCGCATTGGCCACGATCGCGCCACGGTCCCCGAGTCCAGGGCTGCCCGTACTTCGCTCAGCCCGGCGTCCGGAACGCGCAGGCCAACCGCCCACAGCGCCGACTGCAGGTCCTGCGCCTGCATGGCCGTCATCGAGCGGACCGCCTCCGGCACGCTGGAAAACCCGTCCCCCAGCAGTCCCTGCGACGCCATCCTCAAGCGGCCCATGACTTTCGACGTGATGCGGGTCTTCGTTGCTGCTCCCATGGCCCCATCCTAGGACCGACTGCCTGTCTGCGGACCGGTTTGGGGGGCTGCCCTTCTAGAGCTCGACGCCAATCAGCAGCGGCTCCGGGTGGAGTTCAATGCCAAAACGCCCGACGACGCCGGCGCGCACCTCGCGCGCGATCGCCACCATGTCCGCAGCACTGGCCGAGCCCCGGTTGGTGATGGCCAGGGTGTGCTTGGTGGACAGCGAGGCCCTGCCGCCGGAAACGCTGCCCTCTTCCAGGCCGAAGCCCTTGCCGAACCCGGCCTGGTCGATCAGCCACGCCGCGGAGAGCTTCACCAAGCCGTCCGAACCGGCGGGATACCGTGGCGCGTTCTCCGGCAGGCCGGCTGCCACGTCGGCGGGGACGATCGGGTTGGTGAAGAAAGAGCCGGTGGAGTACGTGTCGCGGTCGGCGGGGTCCAGCACCATGCCCTTGGACGCGCGCAGCCGGAGCACCTCGCGGCGGACGTCGTTGGAGTAGGCCCGCTGGCCCTGTTCGACACCGAGGACCCTGGCCAGCTCGGCGTAGCGGACAGGGGCGCTCATGCGGCCAAGCGGCAGCTGGAACTCGACCGTGAGCACCACGTAGCGCGGCGACCCGTGGACAGTGGTCTGCTTGAGGATGGAGTCCCTGTAGCCGAACTTGAGCTCGGAGTTGGTGAAGGTCTTCACGGCGTTGCGTTCCCGGTCCCAGGTGCGGACCGCTGCGATGGTATGCGACACGTCCGAACCGTATGCGCCTACATTCTGCACCGGGGTCGCACCGGTGGCCCCGGGAATGCCGGACAGCGCTTCGATCCCGGACCACGCGTGCAGCACCGCGTGCTGCACCAGGGCGTCCCAGCTGTGGCCTGCCTGGACCACCACGGCAACACCGGCGCAGGAGTCCTCGGCGGTAACCGTGAACCCTTTGGAGGCGATCCTGACCACCGTCCCGGGGAACCCGTCGTCGGAAATCAGCAGGTTGGAGCCGCCGCCGATAATCAGCAGCGGTTCCCCGGCCGCGTCCGCCGTCCGCACGGCTTCGATGATCTCCGTTTCCGTGCGTGCCTCGATGTAGTTGCCGGCGGGGCCGCCGACGGCAGCCGTGGTCAGATCGGAAAGCATTGTGGGAGTCACCCGTCCAGCTTAACCGGGATTGCCTCCGTGCCCGTTAACGGGCCTTCTGGCCAGCCCGGACACCCTGCCCGGACATCCGACCCGCCCGCCCGCAGCCCGTGCACCGAAGCCTAAGGAAGCTTGCGGGCCACCGGGGACAGCAGGAAGCTCACCACGAGCACGGCCATGACGGCCAGCAGGGAGTGCAGGATCCCCACGTGCTCGGCCAGCAGCCCCAGCAGCGGCGGACCGCAGAGGAACGCGCCGTAGCCGATGGTTGACACGACGGATACGCGGGCCGCCGCCTTGGCGGGGTCATCGGCCGCGGCGGACATGCCAACCGGGAATCCCAGCGACGCCCCGAGCCCCCAGACGGCCAGCGCGGCATAGGCCAGCCAGGGAACCGGCGCGAAGACGAACAGCGCCAGCCCTGCCACGGCCAGAGCGGAGCACCAGCGCATCACGGGAACCCGGCCGAACCGGTCCAGCACCACGGTGCCAGCAAACCGGCCGATGGTCATGAAGGTGACGAAGATCCCGTAGCCGGCGGCACCGGCGGCGTCGGACTGGTGGTGGCCGTCGGCGAGCGCCAGCGCCACCCAGTCCCCCGCCGCGCCCTCGGCCAGGGCAAGTCCCAGCACCATGACCCCCAGCAGCAGCGTCCGCTTGTCCCGCCAGGCCTGGGCGATCTTGCGCTTGTTGTCCAGCGGGGGCCCGCCGGTCTCTGCCCCGGCCCGGATGATGGGCAGCGGGCCGGTGGAGGGGTCCTCGAAGTTGTCGGGCCGGTACGTGGCGCGGGAGACGACGGGCGTGACGTCGGCGCGGAACCAGCCGGCCGCCGTCGTCACCGAAACTGCCACCACCACGCCGGCGGCAGCGAGATGCCAGAACACGGGCACGCCCGCACCTGCGGCCCAGGCCCCCAGCCCGGCGCCGGCCACGGTGCCCAGGCTGAACGAGCCGTGGAGGCGCGGCATGATGTGCCGGCCCACGGCCCGCTCCACGGCGGCGCCCTCCACATTGGAAGCGGTGTTCCAGCTCGCGGTCCCGAGGCCGATCACGGCCAGCCCGGCGGCAACCGCCAGCGGGCTGACCAGCACGGACGTGCCAAATCCCGCCAGGACCAGTCCAATGCCCACCATGACGCTGCCGGTGCGGATGGTCCGCTTGGAACCGAGCCGCAGCACAATCAGCCCCGAGGCGGAGACCGAGAGAAACGAGCCGGCGGTCATGCACAGCAGCAGCAGCCCGATGGTCCCCGGCGTGAGGTTGAGTCCGTCGCGGATCGCGGGCAGGCGGGAAACCCAGGAGGCGAAGGCGATGCCGCTGGCGCCGTAGGCCACCACCACCGCGTTGCGCCAGAGGGTGACCTCCCGCGCCTGAACGGCGGTGGAGCTCAAGGGCGGATCACGTTTCAGGCCACCTTGACGAGCGCCTGGGCCTTCATGAGGACTTTCTGCCCGTCAAAGACCACGGCGAGGTCCACGCGCGCGGTGCGCGCCTCGGCGTCGAGCGCCCCGATGGCGCCGCTGACCTCGATGACGGCGCCGGCAGCGCCGGTTCCGGTGGTGTCGGTCACCAGGACCGGTTTGGTGAAGCGGGTCTGGTAATCGACGACGGCGGCGGGGTCGCCTGCCCAGTCGGAGACGAGCTGCACGGCGGCGCCCATAGTGAACATGCCGTGCGCGATGACGCCCGGGAGCTCCACGCCGGTGGCGAAGGCTTCGTTCCAGTGGATGGGGTTGAAGTCACCGGACGCGCCGGCGTATTTGACGAGGTCCTGCCGGGTGACGTCGATGCTGCGGCTGCCGATGTCCTGGCCGACGCTCAGTTCTTCGAAAGTGGGGCTCATGGCTACTGTCCCTCTCCGCGGACCAGGATGGATGACTTGGTGGTGGACACGGGCTCGCGCCCGTCCGCGTCCGTAAGCGCGAAAATCTCGGCGCGGGTGGTGATCATGGCGCCGCCGCCCATGGCCCGGACGCCGTCGACGTGCAGCTCGGCCACCAGGCGGTCGCCGGCAAAGATGGGGCGGTGGTGGGTGAAGCGCTGGTCTGCATGGACGACGCGGGAGAAATCGATGCCCGCCTCCGGGTCCTCGATGAGCTGCGCGTCGGCACGCTGGGCAATGATGATCGCGAACGTGGGCGGTGCAACGAGGTCGCGGTGGCCCAGGCCCTGCGCGGCGTCGACGTCAAAATGGGCGGGGTGGGTGGCCTTGACCGCACGGGCAAACTCGCGGATTTTCTCGCGGCCGACGTCGTACACCTCTGCGGCAGGGTAGCTTCGGCCCTGCAGGTCCGGATTGATAGTCATGGCCTCAAGCCTACTGGGGGTCGCCGCGGACCACCCAGTTCGCGGCTACTTCCGGAGGTTCTTGCGGACCTGCTGGCCACGGACCACCAGCGCCACCACGTGCAGCACCAGACCGAGGCCGATCACGGGCAGCGACGCCACCATGAGCCCCTGGTTGTGCGCTGCATTCCCCGCGAGGTTAAGGATGATGCCTGCGGCGATCAGGCCCATCGCGCTGAAGACCAGGACTTTGTATGAGGCGGGCGCCGAGGCCCAGAATTCGTTCAGCACCGTGCCAGTTTACCGAGTTCCGGAGGCCGACCCGGCAGCGGCGGATGTGAGCACGGCGTCAGAACAGGGCTTCCTGCACCGCGGGGACCTCAGAGCTGAACTCCCCCGGCTCGATCAGCCGCGCCTTAAGCAGCCCCAGGTTCACCACGAAATCCAGCTCCGAGCCCTCGATGCCCGCCAGGCCGTGGCTGCCGCACAGCGCCCCGAGGGTGAAGCCGTGGCTGCCGCCGTCCATGCTGTGCGGATAGGCGTGCCGGGCCGCAGCCGCGACCAGCCCGGCGGCCTGCGCCGGCCGGACCCACTGCTCGTCCACGATGTCAAAGCCCCCGACGTCGAAGCCCCTGACGGCGGTACCCGCCAGCAGCGTCCTGACTTCTTCCGCCAGGCGGCGGTTCAGCTCGTCGAGCCGGCTGCCGGGCAGCGGGTCCGTCAGGGCGGCCGCCTTGGCGGCGGACCGGACCTGCTGGGCGAGTCCGGCTTCGCGGGTGACCATGTCCTCCAGGAGGCGCACCACGCGGCCGTCCTCGGCGAGCGCAACATACCGGGCAACCACGGCACCCTGCTCGGCCAGCCGGTTCCATTTCCGGGGCTGCGATGCGGTCCCGATTTTGCTGGCGCCGTGGGCGAATGTGGCCACGTAGAGCCAGTGCGGCTGCATGAGGTAGCTCCGCAGCCCTGGCGGCACGCGGCCGCCGCGGTGGAAATCGTGGATCAGCCGGGAGTCGTCCACCACGAAGCAGCGCTCGCACTGGCTGCCCCGCACCGCCGGGAACCGGTCCGGGCACGGCACATGCTCCCGCTCCGCCTCGGAGAAGACCTTGGTGTGCCCGAGGCAGTGCTTCCGGCTGTCCGCGACCCGGGAAGCCGAGCCGTGCACCGGCGTCGAGCCTGACCTCGCTGAACCCGTGGCCCGGCGAAAGCTGCTGGAGGCGCAAAACCGGGCTGCCGCCGTCGGACGTCCCGGAAGCGGCCGGCGGCCCATCCCAAAAGACCCCGTGCACCAGATAACGGGTATCGGTCACGGGGCCTCCTGAAGGTGGTGCCGGCTAGAGCGCCGGCTGCACGCCAAAGGCTACCGCGAGCTTCATGATCTTCTCGGCGCGGCCCAGGCGGGGCAGGTCGGAGCCGTCGCGGATGACACGGCCGTTGGCCTCGAAGTCGGCCATGAAGTCCGTGGCCCAGGCGACGTCCGACGGCGTGGGGCTGATGACCTCGTTGATGACGCTGGTCTGGTCGATGGCCAGGCAGAGCTTTCCGGTCATGCCCATCATCACCGTGATGCCCGTCTGCTCGCGCAGGATGGGGTGGTTGGTGCCGACGGTGGGGCCGTCGATGGGGCCCGGCAGGTTGCCGACGCGGCTGGCCACCACGAGCTTGGCGCGCGGGTAGGCCATCGCCTCGGGGGTGGCTGCCATGCCCGTGTCGCGGCGGAAGTCGCCGGAACCGAAGGCGAGCCGGAACGCGCCCTGCGCCTTGGCAATGTTGTTGGCTTCCTCGATGCCGACCGCGCTCTCGACGAGCGGGATGACGGGCGTCTTGCCGTCCATGCGGTGGAAGCTTTCGGTGACCTGGTCTGCGGATTCGGTCTTGGCCAGCATGATGCCGAGCAGTCCGGGCGTTCCGCGGAGGCCGGCGAGGTCATCGGCCCAGAACGGGCTGATGGCGTCGTTGATCCGGACCCAGGCCTGGCCGCCGGCGGTCAGCCAGTTCACCACGTTCTCGCGGGCTGTGTCCTTCTGTGAAGGGTCCACCGCGTCCTCGATGTCCAGAATGATGGAATCCGCGCGGGACACCGCCGACTGGTCGAAGAGCTCGGTTTTCATTGCGTTGACCAGCAGCCACGAACGGGCGATTTCGGCGGGGATGTTGCGTTCGTGTCGGGTGATCTCGGCGGTGGAGGAAGACGTCATATACCTACCGTATCGGGCCTGCACCTGCTAAGGCGAAGATGACCGGTCCCCGGCGGAGACCAATATGACCATATGCGGAATTCTACGGTGCGCGGGGCCGTTCCGGGTGCCGTCCGTCACGGGGATTCATCGGCCGAAACAGGGGGCCTCATGACCCTGCGTTGCGCGGTATTTCAGCGGATTTCCAAGGGTTTCATGCCGTGACCGGGCCGCTTTCCTGAGTCCGCCAAGTGCGCTTACATCGATCCATCGGCCGCTGCGGCGGCCGGCAGTGACCCTGGCAACAAGGCAGTAACCCTGGCAACAGAGCCAGCCAAGCAACCATCGAAGGAACCCCCATGAAACGACACCTGACCATCCTGAGTGCTGCGGCCGCCGTCGTCATCGCCCTGACGGTGTCCGGCTGCGGCGGCCCCTCGGTGGCCGGCACCGGCGCCCCGGGCGCCAACGAGGTCAAGGAACTCCGGTACCAGGGCTGGGCCAATACCGTGACCCTCCCCGAACTCGCCGAGGACCTCGGCTACCTGGGCGACGTGAAGCTGAACTGGGTGGGCAACACCATCAGCGGCCCGCAGGACATCCAGTCCGCGGCCACCGGCCAGACGGACTTCGGCGGCGCCTTCGCCGGTGCCGTGGTGAAGCTCATCGAAGCCGGGGCCCCGGTCAAGGCCGTCATCAACTACTACGGCGAGGACAGCAAGACCTTCAACGGCTACTACGTGAAGGAGGACAGCCCGATCCGGACGGCCCGGGACTTCATCGGCAAGAAGATCGCGGTCAACACGCTGGGAGCGCACTCCGAGGCCGTGATCAACACCTACCTCCGGAAGAACGGGCTCAGCGCGGACGAGATCAAGCAGGTCCAACTCGTGGTGGTTCCGCCCAACGACACCGAGGAAGCCATCCGCCGCGGCCAGGTGGATGCGGGCTCGCTGGGCAGCATCCTCCAGGACAAGGCTATCGCCAACGGAGGGCTGAGATCCGTCTTCAGCGACTTCGACCTGTTCGGCAGCTTTGCCGGCGGCCCTTACGTGCTCCGGGAAGATTTCATCGCCAAGAACCCCAACACCACCCGCACGTTCACCACGGCCGTGGCGAAGGCAATCGAGTGGGAACGCACCACGCCGCGCAAGGAAGTGATTGCCCGCTTCACCAAGATCCTGAAGGAGCGCGGCCGGAATGAGAACCCCGCCGCCCTGCAGTACTGGAAGAGCGTGGGCGTCCCCAGCAAGGGCGAAATCAAAGACGAGGACTTCACCCGCTGGAACGAATACCTGAAGTCCGTGGGCATCATCAAGTCCGATCTGGACCCCAAGAAGCTCTACACCAACGAATTCAACGGCCTCATTTCCAAGTAACCCGCCGCAAGCGACACCACAGTAAGGAAGAACAATGACCGCCATTACCGAAACCAGGCTCGAATTCGCCAAGCTGGGCTCCCGCATCGGGGCCGAAATCCGCGGACTGGACCTCAGCGGGGACCTGCCCGCGAGAACCGTCGCCCGGATCCGCGCGGCGCTCAACGAGCACAAGGCCCTCGTGTTCCGGGAGGCCAACATCCTCACCGACGAGGCGCAGGTGAAGTTCGCCAGGCACTTCGGACCGCTCACGAAGGCCCACCCCACGGTCGCCTCGGTGGAGGGCGAGGAAAACGTCCTGCCGGTGGACAGCGAGAACGGCTCCGCCAACAACTGGCACACCGACGTCACGTTCGTGGTCAACCCGCCGCAGGCCTCAACCCTGCGCAGCATCGACCTGCCGGCGTACGGCGGCGAAACGCTGATCGCGTCATCCGCTGCCGCGTACCGCGACCTGCCGGATGAACTGCGCAACTTCGCGGACACGCTCTGGGCGATCCACACCAACGACTACGACTACTCGGTGCCCAAGAACCTGGAACACCAGAATGCGGAGGAGCGGCGCAAGGAGTTCACGCGGCTCAAGTTCGAGACCGCCCACCCCGTGGTGCGCGTCCACCCGCTGACCGGCGAGCGCGGACTGTTCATTGGGGGCTTCGCGCAGCGCCTGCGGATCGTGGGCCTCTCCAACACCGAGTCCAGGGACATCATCCGGCTGCTGCAGGCCTACGTCACCCGGCCCGAGAACGTGGTGCGGGTCAACTGGGAGCCGAACCAGCTGGTGCTGTTCGACAACCGGATCACCCAGCACTACGCACCGGACAACTACGACGGCCAGCCGCGAAAGCTCAACCGAGTCACCATCGCCGGCGACATCCCCGTGAGCGTGGACGGCACGCCGAGCCAGGCGCTGAAGGGCGACTCGTCCACGTATTCGGAGGTCGCCCCGCTGAACTAGCCGGCCCCGCCCAGCCGGCCGCCCGCCGTCGGGCCTTGCCCCCGCCACGCTGGCGCCGCCCAACTAGCTCGCATTAGTTGTCGTTCTGAGCGCTCAAAACGACAACAACTGCGAGCTAGTTGGGTTTAAGGGATGTTGCTCCCCCGGGCCGTGACCCACAACCGGTACCACTCGGCCCGGGTCATGGTTTCGGCCACGCGGGCGGCTCCGGCGCAGGCCCGGATCCGGTCCGGGTTGGCCGTACCGATGACGGGCGCGATCCCCGCCGGATGCCGCATGAGCCATCCCAGCAGCACGGCTTCGGATGTGGTTCCCTTGTCCCGCGCCAGGTCCGACAGCAGTGCGGCGGTGGCGGCCTCGGCTGGCGTGGGCCGCTCGGGCGGATTCCCGGTGTAGTGCCCGCGTGCCAGTGCGCCGTAGGCCTGCAGGGTGATCCCCTGCCGGGCGCAGTATTCGATCGTGCCGTGCGGGAAGCCGTAATCCGCCGATTCCGGGTGGTTGACGAGCACCGAGCTCTCGAGCCAGGCCCGCTTCAGCAGGCTCATCTCCAGCTGGTTGGCCACCACCGGCGTTTCCAGGCTGTCCTGGAGGAACGCAATCTGCTCGCCTGACATGTTGGAGACGCCCAGTGCCCGCACCTTGCCTTCCGCCATGAGCTTCCCGACGGCGGCCGCCACCTCCGCCGGGTCCATCAGGGGATCCGGCCGGTGCAGCAGGAGGACGTCCACGTAGTCCGTGCGCAGGCGCTCGAGACTGCCGTTCACGCGCTCAATTATGGCGTCGCCGCTCAGATCGTAATGGGTCTCCAGCCCGCGCTCGTTGAGGCGGATGCCGCACTTGGTCTGGAGCCGGATGCGCTCGCGCAGTCCCGGCGTCGCCGCCAGCACCTCACCGAAGACGGCCTCGGACTTGCCCCTGCGGTAGATATCCGCGTGGTCGAACAGCGTGATGCCGGCGTCCAGCGCCGCGTCGACGGCGGCAGCGGCCTCCTCCACATGGTGGACGTCATGCGGTTCGTCGGACCATCCGCCGCCAAGACCCATGCAGCCGTAAATGAGCTCCTGCCCGGACGAGGGAACGCTGTGATCAATCATTGCTTCACTCTTTCACGAGTCGCGGCTGACGCACAGGTGGCGGCACCCCGGCCGGGCACCGCCACCTGTACTTGTTATTGGGTTATGTCAGCGCAGCCAGGCGGTGGTGTTGGCCGGCAGCTTGCCGTCTTCCAGCGGGGCGCTGCTGACCAGCACGGTCCCGGCGGGAAGCTCGACGGCGGTGTCGCCGAAGTTGGTCACCGACTGCCAGCCGCCGGGGCGGCTGAAGTGCAGGACCTCCGGGTTGCCGGTTTCGATCCATTCCAGCTCTTCCTCGGCCTGGAGTTCGCGGCGCAGCTTCAGGGCCGTGCGGTAGAGCTCGAGCGCGGAGCCCTCGGTGCCGTCCTGGGCCTCGACGGCGTACTTGCTGAACCAGTCCGGCTGCGGCAGGTGGGCCCCGCCGTCGCCGAAACCGAAGGAGGTCCCCTCAACCGACCAGGGCAGCGGCACGCGGCAGCCGTCACGGCCGACTTCCACGCCCTTGTTGCGGAAGAAGGACGGGTCCTGGCGCTCGGCGTCCGGGATGTCCGCGACTTCCTGGAGGCCCAGTTCCTCTCCCTGGTACAGGTAGGCGGAGCCGGGCACCGCGAGCATCAGCAGGGTGGCGGCGCGGGCGCGGCGCTCGCCGAGTGCCGCGTCCAGTTCCTCCTCGGGTCCGCCGGCCAGCAGCCAGTCCTTGCCGTCCTGGCCCTTGGCGTGCTTCTTGCCCTTGGCGGTCTTGGGCAGGCCGTAGCGCGTGGCGTGACGGACGACGTCGTGGTTGGAGAAGACCCACGTGGAGGATGCTCCGGTGGCGGCCGCCTCGGCGAGGTTGCGGGTGATGATCTCCCGGAACTCCTCGGCGTCGAAATCGGCCTGCAGAAGGTCGAAGTTGAACGCCTGGCCCAGGCCCTCCGGGCTCGCGTAGCGCGGTCGGCGGGTGGCGTGCACCCAGGCTTCGGCCACCGCGGTGCGCGGCGGGTTGTACTCGTTGAAGACCTCGCGCCATTCGGTGTAGACCTCGTGGACTTCGTCGCGGTCCCAGAACGGGTGCGTGCCGTCGTCGAAACCGTCGGTCCCGGTGTTGGCCGCGCTCAGTTCGAGCTTGGACAGCAGCGGCTCGGTGAGGTCCTTGGTCAGGGCGTGCGCCACGTCCACGCGGAAGCCGTCCACGCCGCGGTCGGACCAGAAGCGCAGGGTCTTGAGGAAGTCGTCGCGGATTTCCCGGTTGGCCCAGTTCAGGTCCGGCTGCTCCTTGGCGAAGATGTGCATGTACCACTGGCCGGGGGTGCCGTCCGGTTCGGTGATGCGCTCCCAGGCGGGTCCGCCGAAGACGGAGTCCCAGTCCGACGGCGGGAACTCGCCGTTGGGGCCCTTGCCGTCACGGAAGATGTAGCGGTCGCGCGCCGCGGAGCCCTTCGGGGACGCGAGGGCTTCCCTGAACCATTCGTGCCGGTCCGAGGAGTGGTTGGGGACGATGTCCGCGATCAGCTTGATGCCGGCGGCGTGCAGGGCCGCAGCCATCTCGTCGAAGTCATCCAGCGTGCCCAGCTTGGGGTCAACGTCGCGGTAGTCGTCCACGTCGTAGCCGCCGTCGGCGAGCGCCGACGGGTAGAACGGGCTGAGCCAGACGGCGTCGATCCCCAGCGATTTCAGGTACGGGACCTTGGCCGTGATGCCCTTGATGTCGCCCAGCCCGTCGCCGTTGGAGTCGGAGAAGCTGCGGGGGTAGATCTGGTAGACGGACGCCTGGCGCCACCAGTTCGGATCGGCCAGGCGGTCGGAATCGGACAGGGTTGCCAGCGTGGCAGTGGTGGACAAGGGATGATCCTTTTCTTGTGGTTGGGGTTGTTGCTGGACTGGAATGATGGGTCTACTTAACGGCCCCGCGCATGACTCCGGAGAGTACCCAACGCTGGGCCAGGATGTAAACCACCAAGGTGGGTGCCATGGCCATCAGGTAGGACGCGAACGCGAGGCTGTAGTTGGTGTTGAACTCGCCCTGGAAGAGCATCTGCACCACGGGGAGGGTCTGGAGGCTGGGGTCCGCGATCATCATCTGGGGCAGCAGGAAATCGTTCCAGGAGCCGAGGAAGGCGAAGATGCCCACGGTCGCGTTCATGGGGGCCAGCAGCGGGAAGATGATCTTGCGGAACACCTGCCACGTGGTGGCGCCGTCCATGCGGGCCGATTCCTCCAGCTCCACCGGGATGGAGCGGACGAAGGCGATGTAGAGCAGGGTGTTGAACGAAATGCCGCCGAGCACGTGCAGGAAGACGACGCCGGCCGGGTTGTCCAGGCCAAGGAGTGCCGTCTGCTTGATCAGCGGCAGGATGATCACCGGGAACGGGATGAACATGGCCGAGAGCAGGTACACGAAGGAGCCGCGGAAGAACTTCCGGTTCCAGTTCCGGGCGATGGCGTAGGCCACGAGCGAGCTGCTGGCCAGCGAGCCGAGGACGCTCAGCACGGTGACGAAGGCAGTGGACATGAAGGCCCGCGGGAAGTTCGTGGCCACGTAGGCTGCCGCGAAGTTTTCCCAGTTCATCGGGTTGGGCCATGCCAGGCCCGTTCCGGTGCCGATCTGGTCCGGTGATTTCAGGGCCATGGCCACGGTGAAGTACAGCGGCAGCAGGACCGTCAGCGAGGCCACGATCATCAGCGCGGTGAGCCACCAGTTGACCTTGTAGCCTTCGCGGCCGGAGCGGCGGGAGCGGCGGGAGCGGCGGGCCTTGCGTGCCGGAGCCGCGGCTCCGGTCAGGGTGTCGGTAAGTGTGGATGCGGTCATTAGAGTGAAACCCCCCGGCGCTGGATGAGGCGCAGCTGGATGACGGAGATCAGCAAGGTGATCAGGAAGTAGATGACGGCGTTCGCCATCTGGTACGAGTAGTCCCCGCCGGTGAAGCCCGAGAAGATGCGCATCGCCACCGACTGGGTCGCCATGCCCGGCCCGCCTCCCGTGAGGCCCACGATGATCTCGTAGGTGCCCAGGAAGCCCTTGAACCCGAGGATCACGTTGATGACGAGGTAGCCGAGGATCAGCGGCAGCGTCAGGCTCAGGAACTGCCGGAAACTGCCCGCGCCGTCGAGGTCCGCCGCTTCATAGACCTCGGAGGGCACGCTCTGCAGCCCCGCGAGGTAGATGATGGTGGCGCCGGGCGCGGCCTGCCACACCGTGACCAGCACGATGGCGAGCCAGGCGAGGTTCTCGTTTGCGAGGATGCTCGTGGCGAGCGGTGTGACGCCGAACCGCTCCGCCAGCACCGGGAGGGTGTTGGAGAACAGGTAGTTGAACACGAAGGACACGATCAGGGCTGACAGCACCATGGGGATGAAGAAGACGGTGCGGATGCCCGTGCGCCACGTGATCTTGGCGTTCAGGCCAAGGGCGATCGCGAGGGCCACGATGTTGACCACCACGGTGGTGGTCAGGGCGAAGACTAACGTGAAGATGTAGGACTGGAGGACGGCCGGGTCCTTGAAGATGTTGACGTAGTTGGACAGGCCGATGAACTTCCAGTCGCCGTAGCCGGCGTAGTTGGTGAGGCTGAAGAAGACGCCCACGAGTGCCGGAAGGGTGATGAAGAAGGCGAAGAGTGCCAGTACGGGCACGATCATCCAGTAATACGTGGGATCGATCCTGTTCCTGGACCGGAAGGTTTGGGCTTTGGCCGAGGCGGAGGTCGGCGTGTTGCGTCCTGCGGGAGGGGCTGTCTGGGCCACCCGGGATGTTGTGGTCATTGGGGCTCCTGGAATCGGGTGGGGGTCAGACGGCGGTGCGCTCGGCAACGCGGCGCCATTCGTCGTCGAGGGCTGCGAGGAACTGCTCGCCGTTCTTGCTGTACACAAACGACTGGACGTAGTTGTTCAGCGGCACGGACGGCGGGAAATACGTGCCGGCACCCTGGTAGTAGCGTGCCTCCTTGACCGAGGCACCCAGCCCGCTGATCTGCGGATTTTCGACGGCGGGCGCGTCCTTGAGCGGGGAGAACGCCGCATTCTTTTCGTTGTAGGTGTTCACCACCGACGGTTCCAGGAGGTAGTTGACGAACCGCTGCGCGGCAGCCATGTTGGGCGTGTTGCGGGTGATGGAAAGAGCCATGTCCACGTTCACGCGGGCTTTGGTGTCCTCCGGGTTGTTCGTCACCGGCAGGGGGAAGCTGCCGAGCCTGATGCCCTTGTTCGCTGCGACAAGCTGGGAAAGCGCCCACGGGCCCTGCAGGTACATCGCCGCCTGCCCCTTGGCAAAGGCAGCGTTGCCGTCTGCATAGTTCTTGCTGGCTGCCCCGTTCTGGGCGAAGGACGCCAGCTGCAGCATCTTGGGCAGGGCCGGGCCGAAGTTGTTGGCGAAGGACTCGGGGGCATCAGCGGTGATGGCGGCGCCCCTGCCATTGAGCTTCGAGAAGAACTCCGCAACGTCCAGCGAGCCGCCGGCGACGTAGTCGAACATGCCCTGTGCGAGGGTCCACGGGTCCTTGTAGGTGCCGTAGATGGGCGCGATGCCGGCAGCCTTGAACGTTTCGCAGGCCGCAACAAACTCGTCCCAGGTGGTGGGGACCGCCACGCCCCTGGCCTCGAAGATGTCCCTGTTGTAGATCACCCCGGCGGCTGCCAGGGAGAAGGGCAGGGCGCTGACCTCGTTCCCGTTGTACTGGCCCCAGGAGCTGATGAGCTCCTGGATCTCGGGGTCGATGGTGGCGGCCACCGGCATGTCTGACAGGTCGGCGAAGATGCCCTTCTTGACGAAGTCGGCGGTGGCCTGCGCGAATCCGCGGGTCACGACGTCCGGCGGATCGTTGCGGACCAGCCCGGGAACAAAGTTGCCTTCGTTGAAGTCCTGGATGACGCGGATGTCCGGGTTCAGTGCCTCGAAATCCTTGATGACCTGGTTGAAGTAGGCCACGACCTCGGGCTTGTTCTGCATGAACCGCAGCGTGGTGACGCCGTTTTGCGTGCTGGGCGCGGCTCCGCAGCCGGAGAGCGGGAGTATGGCGGCGGCCCCGGCGAGGCCTGCGAACTTCAGCAGCGCGCGCCGGCCAATCGGAGCGTTGCCGCTAAGCGCGGCGTTCACAGGGCCGGGGCTGACGTGCGGGGGTGGCGGGGCAGGTGCCGGTGGTCGGGCGGGCAGTGCTTCAGGATGCGGTTCACAGTTGCTCCTTTGCAAAAGGCTGAGTGAAGGGCGGAAAGTAAAGCCAGTGGTCGGCGGCCGTCCGGTCCACATTGGCTAAGTTTATATGGAATCTAAATTTAGTTCCTCAAGTATTATGTGGTGCAAAGCACAGAGAGGTCAACACCATGTCTGAAATGACTGCGGCAACGCCCCAGCTGCTGCGGCGCGTAAGTGCCGGCGCAGTGCTGGAATTCATGCGCGCCTCGCAGGCGGTGACGGTCACGGAAGTCATGGAAGCCACCGGACTCACCCGGGCCACTGCAATTTCCGTGTGCGAGGACCTCATGCAGCGCGGCTGGATCAGGGAACTGGAGAACCAGCGGGCATTTGGCGGCTACCAGAAAGGCCGGCCTGCGCGCCGGTTCGAGCTCGACGAACGCGCAGGCTACGTCCTGGGCATGGACGTGGGCATCTCCAAGGCCACGGTGGTGGTGTCCGATCTCCGCGGCAAGGCCCTGGGCCGGTCCAGCCAGCGGTTCGCAGGTGCGGAAATTTCCGCAAAGGAACGAATCGCCGTCATTGACCGGACCGCCATGATGGCCCTGGATAGCGTGGGGGCGTCCCCTGACTCTGTGCTCGCCGTCTGCGCCGGAATCGCGGCCCCGGTGGACCGCAACGGCGACGTGCTGGTGACCCAGCACTTCTGGGGACTGTTCGACGTCGGCCTGAAGGCGGCGCTGCGGGACCTGCGCGGATGGACTGTGCTGCTGGAAAACGACGCCAACCTCGCCGCACTGGGCGACCGCTGGCGCGGCGCGGCCGCCGGCGTCGACGACGTCGTGGTCATCCTCGCCAGCGAACGCCTGGGTTCGGGAGTGATCGATGGCGGCAGGCTGCTGCACGGCCGCGGCGGCGGTGCGGGAGAGCTTGCGTTCCTTGACATGCTTGAAGGGGTCGGCGACACCTTCGGCATCGCGTCCCTGGCGAGGGGGTGGGCCGCCGACGCGCTTGCCGGCAAGGCCAAAACCTCACTCCGCGAGCACACCGGCGACGGCGTCGAGGCGGAGCATGTTTTTGCCGCTGCCGCCGCCGGCGACGCCGTTGCCCTGAAGATTCTCGACCGGCTGGCTGACAGGATGGCCAGGGTCATCGGGGCCGTGGCCACCATGATCAACCCCGAGCTGGTGGTGATTGGCGGAGCCGTGGCGAACTCGGCAGGCGTGCTGCTTGGGCCGATCGCCGAACGGCTGCCCGAGTTCACCGCCACTCCCCCGGCTGTGGCGGTTTCCCCGCTGGGCGACTCGATCGTGACGGTGGGTGCCGTCAGGTGCGCGCTGGATTACGTGGAGAAGAACACCCTGGACCTGGAGCTGTCCGTGCCGGCCTAACCCGCCTCGCCCCAGCAGCCGAGGCTCCGCGTCAGCCCGGGGTGAGGACGCAGAACTCGTTGCCCTCCGGGTCGGCGAGGCACACCCATGGCACATCGCCCTGGCCGACGTCGGCGTCAGTGGCGCCCAGAGCCCGCAGCCGGGCCACCTCTGCCGCTTGATCGTCACCGGGATACGGCATCAGGTCGAGATGGACACGGTTCCACACGGTCTCCACGCCGGACGTGCGAAGTAATTCCAGATACGGCCCGACACCCTTGGCCGAACGCAGCCTCGCATGATCATCGGTCACCTCGTGCAGGGTCCAGTCCGTAGCCTCGCCCCAGAACCGGGCCATGGCCCGCGGATCCGCGCAGTTGACCACCACCGTGGCGATCGGACCGGTGTCCCGGTAGATCGGTCGCGGCTCCAGCACACAGAACACATTGCCCTCCGGGTCGGCCAGGACCGTCCACGGCACATCACCCTGGCCCACATCTGCTGGCGTCGCACCGAGCTCCAACAGGCGCGCGACCAGCTCCGCTTGATGGGCCGCAGAGGTGGTGGCTAGATCGAGGTGTGCGCGGTATTTCACAGTCTCGGGGTCCGGGACCGTGACGACATCGACGCACACGGCGGTGGGGTCCGGCCAGACGAAGCCCACGGGTTCAACATTGGTCACACCGGGTCCCTCGCTGGACACACCCCAGCCGAGCGCCTCCGCCCAAAACCGGCCGAGCGCCGAGTCATCCCGAGCCTTGAAATTCACCTGAACAAGTCGCAGCGCCATACCGCCCGACCCTATACCAGGTAATACCCGATATGGGAGGCACGCCCTGGCTATTCCGGCATGATCATGGTCCGCAGGTCCAGCTGGCGCAGCACCCGGTCCGCCACCTCCGGATCCATGTCCGACTCGTTGCGGGCCGCCACGACCTCCTGGCGCGCGGCGTCCAGGGCGATGGTCTGGACCGTGATGGCCAGTTCGCGGCCGCGCTCGCGCTTCTCTGCCAGGCTTTCGTTCCGCAGGCTGCCGTCCAAAAGCTCGGCGTGCAGCCGGTTCATCTTCTCCTTCACCAGCGCCACCTTCTCCGGCGGCAGCTCCTTGACCAGCTCGTGGTCCTTGAGCGCGGCCACGGCCGCCGCCTGGGCGCGCCTGGCCAGGAGCCGGGCCGCGTCCCGCTCCTCCGTGCCGTCCTGGGAGGCCTTCAGGACCCGCATCAGCCAGGGCAGGGTGAGCCCGGGCAGCACCAGCGTGGCGAGCAGCACGGCGCAGGCTATGACCAGCAGCTGGTCCCGCGCCGGGAACGGCGTGCCGTCGGCGAGGGTGAGCGGGAGTGCCAGCGCGAGCGCCAGTGTGGCCAGGCCGCGCATACCGCACCACGTCAGGATGAGGACCTCCTTGGCGGACGTGGGCTGCAGCAGGTTCTTGCGCTTGCGGCCGGACAGGGCCAGCAGGCCCAGCCAGCCGAAGCGCACCGCGAACACCAGGACGCAGACCACCACGGCGGTGCCCACCATGCCGAAGATCCCGGAGCCTTCCTCGCGGACGACGTCTTGGATTTCCAGCCCCACGAGGCCGAAGGCCAGCCCGGTGACGAGGAGTTCCACCACGTCCCAGAAGGCCGTCCGGGTAACCCGTTCGGCGGCATCCTGCGGGCGGGCGTGGCGCTGCATCTCCAGCGCCGTGACCACGACGGCGATCACGCCGGATGCGTGGAACTCTTCAGCCAGGATGTAGGCGGCGAACGGCACCACGAGGGTGACGGCGCTGCGCGCCACCATGGACTGCACCAGCCGGGTGATCAGCGCGGTCAGCCAGCCCATGGCGATGCCGGCCACGACGGCGAGGGCGGCTCCCACGATGAAATTGAGGACGACGTCGGGCCCCATCTTGGTGCCGGAGACCGCTGCGGCCACGGCCGCCTGGAAGATCACGATGGCGGCGGCGTCGTTGAAGAGGCCCTCACTCTGGAGGACGGTGATGAGGCGCCGCGGCATGTGGACGCGGCCGGCAACCGATTCGACGGCCACGGGGTCTGGCGGGGCCACCATGGCGCCCAGGGCGATGGCGGCGGGGATGCCGATGCCCGGAATCATGAGCCATGCCGCGCCGGCGACCACCGCCGTGGAGATCACCACGAGGGCCACCGCGAGCATGATGAGCGTCCGCCACCGCACCCGGAACACCGCCCAGGAACTGCGCTGGGCCGTGGCGAACAGCAGCGGGGGCAGGAAGATCGGCAGAATGAGCTCCGGCGGGATCTCAAGGTCCGGGAAACCCGGAATGAACGTCAGCGCAACGGCGAGGATGAGCATCAGGACCGGGTAGGGCAGGCGGAGCCGGTCTCCCAGGCCCACCGCCACCACAGTGGCGAGCAGGAGTCCGATGATGAGTGCCAGCTGGTCCATGTGCTCACTTTCCCCGGAGTGTTGGCTGCTAGTTCACCTGTTCCAGTGCGGCCGCGACAGGGAGGGTGCCGTCCCGGAATTCGATGGTCTTGCCGGCGCTGCCCGGCAGTTCGAGCACGGCTGCAGCGACGATGGCCACATTGGCGCGGGAGGTGGCCGCGCCCTGCCATGTGCCGTCGGGGTTGACGTCGATCAGGCCGGTGCCGGGCCCGGTTGTGAGCTGGCCGGGGCAGAGGATGGTCCAGTCCAGACCCGTGCCGCGCAGGTATTCATCGGCCGCGGCTTTGGCCTCGGCATAGGCGAAGAAGCCGTTGTCCTCGGGGACGCCGTGGTCCGGCCTGGAGCCGTAGTACGACACCATGACGTAGCGGCCCACACCGGCCTCCGCCGCCGCATCCATCGAGCGGATCGCGGCATCGCGGTCCACCGCGTAGGTGCGCTGCGGGTTCCCTCCGCCGGCACCGGCTGACCAGACCACGGCGTCGTGGTTCCGGAGCGCGGCGGCCAATTCCGCCGTCGTCGAGCTTTCAACGTCCAGGACCGACGGCGAGGCGCCGGTGGCCGCGACGTCGGCGGCCTGGTCCGGGTTGCGGATGAAGGACGTGACGCTGTGCCCCTCTTCCGTGAGGATGGCGGACAGATGGAGGGCCACTTTGCCGTGGCCGCCGATGATAGCGATTCGGGTCATGCTCCCCATTGTGTCGCAGGGCGCGACGGAGTCCCAGCGCAGCAGCCGTCACTGAGCCGGGGAGTAACATCAGGGCCGGTTCCGGTAGCGGAGGTAGACCACGCCGTTCCCGAACCGCCGTTCTTCGAGCAGCTCGAGCCGGAGCCGGACGTCCTCCGGGAAGTACTTCTTGCCGCCGCCAACCGCCACGGGCGAGACGAACATCTGGAATTCGTCCACCAGGCCCGCCCGGATGGCCGAGGACGCGAGGTCCGGGCCGCCGATGACCAGGTCCTGTGTGGCTTGTGCTTTCAGCTGCCGGACGGCGTCCGCATTGAACTCCCGCTCAATCCTGGTGCGCTTGGTGGACGGCGTGGCCAGCGTCCGGGAGAAGACCACTTTGTCAGCATCCGTCCAAATCCGCGCGAACTCCTGGATATAGTCCGGCTCCGCGGCGAAGGCGTCCTGGTCCTCCCACGCGGCCATCACCTCGTACAGCCGGCGGCCATAGAGGTGCGTCCCCACCGGGCGCTCAAGCTCGTTGACGAACGTGTGCACCTCGGCGTCGGGCTCGCTCCAGTCGAAGTTCCCTTCCCGGTCCGCCACGTAGCCGTCGAGCGACATGATTCCCGAGTAGATCAGTTTGGCCATGGAGACCCTCCCGTGTTCGGCGGTGGACTTCCGCGGGCCGGTCCTCCCGGCAGACCGCCGCAATCCGACCCTAGGTTCGGCGTGCCCGGATGGCAACAGCCTCTGGCGCTGGCGGCGCCCTTGAACGGCCCGCCGCAGCATTGGCACAGCATTGGATCAAGACCTGATCAAGGACCCGGATCCGGGGCTTTTCCGCTGCCATGCTGGTCTTCGCATCAATCAGTGTGCATCAAATTCTCGTTACCTATATGGGGGAAAACATGCCGGCAGGCCGGTTCAAACACGTCCGGATTCGGGCGACATCTCTAGTCTCACTCATCAGCCCCGCTGTCCTGGGCAGGTCCTTCGCCGCCTCGGCTCTGGCCGCCGGACTTCTGCTCGCCGGGCTGGCGGTGCCGGCGGAAGCCGCCACCTACTACTCCGCGACGCTCCGCACCGCAGCGCGGTCGCTTCCGGTCGCTGCCGAGAACAACGCAGGATACGACCGGACGCAGTACTTCGGCTCCTGGCTCGACACCAACCGCGACTGCCAGAACACCCGCGCCGAGGTGCTGCTCCAGGAGGCGCGGGCCACCGCGACATACACCACCGCCCGGAGGTGCACGGTCCGCACGGCCCGCTGGCTGACCAGCTGGGACAACCGGACGCACTACTCCGCCTCGGCGGTGGAAATCGACCACACCGTCCCGGTCCACGAGGCGTGGGGTTCCGGGGCGCGCTCCTGGTCGCAGGCGCGGCGGGTGGCGTTCTACAACGACCTGGGCGACACACGGTCCCTGAACGCCCAGACGGCGGCCCTGAACTCCGCGAAGCAGGCGAGGGGCCCGGAAGCGTGGATGCCTCCCGCGAACAGATGCGCCTACATCGGCCAGTGGATCGCCGTGAAGATCCGGTGGGGCCTGCGGGTGGACAGCGCTGAGAAGGCCGCGCTGATCCGCTACGCGGATTGGTGCCCCAACGTGACGGTGGGCGTCACCAAAGTCTGAGGCCGGCCACCCTGCGGAAGCCCCGCACCGTCCGACGGCGGTGCGGGGCTTTTTCTTGCCCGTTTAGGGGCGCTGGGGGTTTCTAGCGTCGCTGGCATCACTCCGGCCGCGGCAACCCACCGTGATCAGGTGTCTGCGGGCCTGCGACAAGGCGATGCTGCACCATGGTCCAAAGGTTGGAGACGGTCCAGTAGATCAGGACGCCGATGGGGAAGATGATGCCGCCCGCGCCGAACACGACGGGCAGGATGTAAAGCAGCATTTTCTGCTGGCGCATGAGGGGGCTGGCCGTGGCCTCGTCGGGCATGCTCGTGGCCATGATGTGCTTCTGCGTGATGAACTGCGCGGCCGTCATGGTCAGGATCATCACGATAGCCAGGATGGTGACCGCCACGGGGTTGCCGCCGGCGTTGTGCAGCAGCGTGGCCGACAGCGGGGCCCCGAAGATGCCCGCTTCGTCGAACTGCGCCACCTGGTCGCGGCTCAGGGCCCCGATTCCCGTGCCCTGGTTGCGTGCCGTGCTGACGCCGGAGAGCACCTGGAAGAGGGCGAAGAAGAACGGCGTCTGGATCAGCAGGGGCAGGCAGGCGGAGAAGGGGTTGGTGCCGTGCTCTTTATAGATGGCCATCTGTTCCTGGGCCATGGCCTGCCGGGACAGCGGATCGCTCTTGCCCTTGTACTTGTCCTGCAGCTTCTGCAGGTCAGGCTGCAGCAGCCGCATGCGGCGCTGGGCGTTGACCTGCTTCAGGAACACCGGAATCAGGGCGGCACGGATCACCAGCACGAGCCCGATGATGGACAGCGTCCAGGTCCAGCCGCTCGCCGCCGGCATGCCGATGGCACTTAGGCCCTCATGGAAGCCCACCATGATGACGGACACAAGCCACTTGAACGGAAACATAATCGTTTCGAAGAGGTCCACTGATATCCCCATTCGTCAGTGCTGCCAAGCTACGGGGAAACGTGGTTCTTGTCACGAAGTCAACTGAAGACAGAAAAGCCCCCGGAACCTCGCGGCTTCCGGGGGCTTGATCTGTAGCGGTGGGGAGGCTCGATCTCCCGACCTCACGATTATGAGTCGTGCGCTCTAACCAACTGAGCTACACCGCCACGAATGAGAAAAACCTGTGTCAAGCCGGTCAAGACCGCCTTGACACAGGCCCTCATTCAGAGCCCCCCACCGGAATCGATCCGGTGACCTCGTTCTTACCAAGAACGCGCTCTACCACTGAGCTAGGGGGGCAACGAGTAAATACTCTACCGGAAGAGTTCCCACTCAACAAATCGGCGGGAGGGCCCCTGCGGAGCCGTCGAAACAGTTGCGCCGGAACGATTTTTATGGCCTCGGAAATGCCCTTTTCGGCGGTCCGGGAGGCCGGATTAAACGGGTATGGACCGGCTCGAAAGCCGGTCCATACCCGTCATTTCAAAACTACCGCCAGGGAGCTACTCCCCCGGGGCCGGTGGTTACCACTTGCCCTTGCGGTTGAAGTCGCGCTGTCCGCCTTCGTTGCCGTGGCGGGGCTTGCGTGAGCCGTCACCGTGACCGCCGAAGCGGGAGTCACTGGCCTGGCCGCGGCTGGCGCCGCTGTCTGCACCAACGCTGCGCTCCGAACGGTCGCTGTACGAACGGCCGCCGCGGTCAGCGGAGGAACGCTCGCCGTCGCTCTTGCGGAATTCCTTCTTGAACCCGCCGTTGCCCTTGAAGTTGCCGCCACGGTCTCCGCCGCCGGAGTACCCGCCGCGGTCGCCGCCACGGTTGCCCTGGTAGCTGCCGCGTTCGCCGCCGCCACCGGACGGCTTGCGGCCGTTGTCCAGCTCGAGGTGGATCAGCTCGCCGCCGATCCGGGTGCGGGACAGGGCGCGCAGCTGCTCGGGGCTCAGGTCCGCCGGAAGCTCCACGAGGGAGTGGTCCGAGCGGATGTCGATGCCGCCGATCTGGGCCGAGGAAATGCCGCCCTCGTTGGCAATGGCGCCAACGATGGAACCCGGCATGACGCGCTGGCGGCGTCCGACGGCGATCCGGTAGGTGGCGTTGCCCTCGGTGAGCGTGCGGGTCGGGCCGCGTGATCCGAAGCCGTCCTTGGCGCGTTCGCGCTTCTGGAACTCGGGGGCAGCAGGCAGTTCCTTGACCAGCAGCGGCTGTCCGCCCTGCGCCATGACGGCCAGCGCGGCAGCGATCTCTGCAGCCGGAACGTTGTGCTCTTCCTCGTAGGAAGCGATCAGGTCGCGGAACGCTGCTACGTCTTCGGACTCGAGGGTCTCCGTGATGCGCTCGGCGAACTTGCCCAGGCGCAGCGTGTTGACGGTCTCGGCGGTGGGCAGGTGCATCTGCTCCACCGGCTGGCGGGTTGCCTTTTCGATGGAACGGAGCAGGTACTTTTCCCGCGGGGTCATGAACAGCACGGCGTCGCCGCTGCGGCCTGCACGGCCGGTGCGGCCGATGCGGTGGACGTAGGACTCGGTGTCGTGCGGGATGTCGTAGTTGATCACGTGGCTGATGCGCTCAACGTCAAGGCCGCGGGCCGCGACGTCGGTGGCCACCAGGATGTCGATGCGGCCTTCCTTCAGTGCGTCGACAGTCCGCTCGCGCTGCTGCTGCGGGATGTCGCCGTTGATGGCGGCAGCCTGGAAACCGCGGGACCTCAGCTTGTCAGCCAGGTCCTCGGTGGCCATCTTGGTGCGCACGAAGGCGATGACGCCGTCGAACTCTTCAACCTCGAGGATGCGGGTCAGGGCGTCGAGCTTGTGCGGGCCCATGACCTGAAGGTACCGCTGGCGGGTGTTCGCGCCGGTGGTGGTCTTGGACTTCACCGAGATCTCGGCCGGGTTGTTCAGGTACTGCTTGGACATGCGGCGGATCTGGCTCGGCATGGTGGCCGAGAACAGTGCCACCTGGCGGTCCGACGGGGTCTGCTGGAAGATCTGCTCCACGTCCTCGGCGAAGCCCATGCGGAGCATTTCGTCGGCCTCGTCCAGCACCAGGTACTGGAGTTCGGAGAGGTCCAGGGAACCCTTGGAGATGTGGTCGATCACACGGCCGGGAGTACCGACAACAACCTGGGCACCGCGGCGCAGGCCGGCGAGCTGGGGGCCATAGGCGGAGCCGCCGTAAACGGGGAGGACCGTGAAGTCATCGATGTGCTTGGCGTACGAGGTGAAAGCCTCGGCAACCTGGAGCGCAAGCTCGCGGGTCGGGGCGAGAACCAGGGCCTGGGTCTTGCGGGACGGGCCGTTGAGGTCGTGGAGCTCGGCCAGGCGGGACAGTGCCGGTACTGCGAATGCTGCAGTCTTACCGGTGCCGGTCTGGGCGAGGCCCACGACGTCGCGGCCTTCAAGCAGCAGCGGGATGGTCGCTGCCTGGATGGGGGAAGGCTTTTCGTAGCCGACGTCCTGCAGGGCGGCGAGGACGCGGCCGTCGATGCCGAGATCGGCGAACTTCACGCCTTCTTCTTCGGCTTCCTCAGCCTTGGCGGGAGCGTCGGCAGGGGCGGACTCCGCTGCGGGGGCGGCGGCGGGCTCAGCTGCGGGGACAGCGGCCTCAGTGAATTCGACGGTCGCGGTTTCGGCAGTTGCCGTTTCGGTGATGGCGTCGTTGTGATTTTCGGGCATAGGGAAGTTTCCTCATCCATAGGGGGCCAGGCGGCACAACCCGAGGTGAGCGGAGCCGCAGTACATGTGCCGTGGTTGCCGGGCAAACATTGACCGGCCGGTCACGTAGAAGTCCGGCGCTTTCGCAATCCCGTGGCAGGACTTCCCGCTGCATCTCTTGGCTGCTATCCCAGCAGTCTGTACAGCGTTTTCTTTAGCCGGCTCTCCCTATGAAAATGCCCGCATCGCTTGTGCGGACTCCAACACTTGCCAGTCCTGCCTCAAAAATTGGGCAGGAATAAGGGATTTCCGGAGTGGGGGATATTTCAAGTGTAAGGCATGGTTCCGCGCCTGGGTAATCGAGAGGCCCCACGCGGCGGTGAGCTTGCCCACACACGCGGCGGCCAGCCAGGATTTTCCGGTCTTCCTTTCGCGGAATCGCCGCAGATTTGCACCGCTTTCCGGCGCCGTCGGATCCGGCTCCCGCGCCAATTCTGGGGCCGGCTGCCCGCAGGCTGCCGAAAGCGGTGCAGAAATGCCGACGGCGGAGCTGCTAGCTGCCCACGCGGCGGAGCATCTTCTCGAATTCGTCGTGGTACTCGGGCTGGAGGCGGATCTCGCCGTCCGCGTCGGCGTCACGGAGGGCCTCCATGGCTTCGACGTCGGGCTGGCTGAACCACCGGCCGATGGTCACCCCGTGGCTGGGGACATAAAGCCGGTGGATGTGGTCGCCGGCCTGGATGGAGCCGGTCCGGATCACCCGGAGGTAGGTGCCCACGCGGCCCGCCTCGGTGAAGCGCTTGACCCACTGGGCCTCGCCCATGCGTCGCTGGAAAGCCGCGCATGGCACACGGGGTGAGGTGACCTCGACTTCGACATCCAGGCCGATCTTCCAGCGCTCGCCGATCACCGCACCGGTGGTCTCGATTCCGGATACCCGCAGGTTTTCGCCGAAGATTCCGGGCGGCAGTTCGCGCTGCAGCTCTCCGATCCAGTAATCGGCGTCGGCCTGGGAATAGGCGTACAGCGCCTGGTCCTCGCCGCCGTGGTGGATGCGGCTGGCCTGGACGTCGCCGTGCAGGCCAAGCTTGTGCACCCTCACCGGCCCGTCCACAGGGCGCTTGTCAATGGCGGTGACGCCCACGCCCCCCTCATCGGGAAGGAGCTGGTGTACCCGGCAGACGGCGAGCAGAGTGGCGGTGTCCATGGCAACAGTCTAGGTTCTCGGCGGTCGCGGTGCGCCTGCTGAGTAAATAGGGAGTCCTGTCCGCTTTTTTGTTCGCCGCGGGAGCATGCAGCTACTAGGCTTGCTGCAGGATTTCACTGGCCTGCGAGCGCAGGCTCAAGGGCATGGAACAGCAGGGGGAACATGGACCCGGACAAGGACCCGCAGAAGGACCCTGGCGGTACGGGCGAGAACGCGCCCGGCGCCGGGCCCGCCAAGCCGCCGCCCTGGCAGGTGCCCAAGCCGGAGCTCCATCCTGAGCTGCTGAACCCCGTCGAGCAGGACAAGCGCCCACAGGACAAAGGCCAGCCCCAGGACTTCCCTCAGCCGAGCCCCATCATCGACCCCTTCGCCCGGGAGCGCGAGCGCGAACTGGCCTCCGCGGCGGCGAGGAAGAAGCGGTCGCAGCGCCGCACTGTCGTCGTCGGCCTCGGTGTGACGGCGCTGCTGGCCGGCACCATCACCGCGATCGTGGCGAGCAACGAGCAGGAAGCCGACTACGCGCAGGTCTGCTTCAACGACGAAACCGGCGAGCGGGTGGAGGACACCCAGTGCAACAGCACCGCCGGCCGCGGCGGCGGACTCTATGCGTGGTACTTCTATGCCCGCGGCGCCAGCGTTCCGGCCGTGGGGCAGAACCGCTCGGCCTATCCAAGCTTCACCAAAACGGTGCCGCAGGGCGCCAAGACGTCCACCGGCTACAGCACCAAGGGCGGCACGGTCAGCAGGGGCGGCTTCGGCAGCAGCTCCAAGGGCGGCGGAAGCACTGGAGGCTAGGTGAAGCGCTTACTGTCGGAGCCCCGGCCGGACTGGAAACAGAAAATCGAGGAGCAGGGCCTGGTCTTCTCCACCACCACCCTGCCCGGCGGCCGGAAGATCGAGTACTGGAACGAATCCGCCTACTACGAGTTCACCATGGACGAAGTGGAGGCCCTCGAACAGACCGCAGAGGAAATGCACGCCATGTGCCTCGAGGCCGCGAAGTTCCTGGCGACCGGCGCCATGGGGCCCATCGGCATCGGACCGCAGGCCCTGGAACTGGCGGCCGAATCGCTGCAGGCCGGCGACATGGACATCTACGGCCGCTTCGATTTCGTCTATGACGGCCAGGGCGGCGCCGCCAAGATGCTCGAATACAACGCGGACACTCCCACCGGGCTGATCGAGGCCGCCGTGGCCCAGTGGTTCTGGCTGCAGGACGTCTTCCCGGAGAAGGACCAGTGGAACGGCATCCACGAGGCGCTGATCCGCCAGTGGAAGAAGCTGCAGTACCGCACCGGCATGAGCACGCTGCACATCGCACACTCGGAAGCCGAGGAATCCGGCGAAGACTGGATGACGGCGGCCTACATGCGGGACGTGGCCAGCCAGGCCGGCTGGACCACCATCGGCATCAACATGTCCGACATCGGCTGGGACCCCAACCTGAACCGCTTCGTGGACCTGGACAATTTCATGATCAGCACCATCTTCAAGCTGTACCCCTGGGAGCTGATGATGAAGGAGCCGTTCGGCCACCGGCTCCTCCAGCGCGCCCACAATCCGCGCTGGGTGGAGCCGGCCTGGAAGATGCTCCTCTCCAACAAGGCGCTGCTGGCCGCCCTTTGGCACCTGTACCCGGGCCATCCGAACCTGCTGCCGGCCTACCTCAACGAGCCCGGCCCGCTGAAGGAATGGGTGGCCAAGCCGCTGCATGGCCGCGAAGGGGACAACATCAGGATCCAGGCGGAGGGCATCAGCATGGAACAGCCCGGCGGGTACGGCCGCGAGGGCTGGTGCTACCAGCAGTTCCACTCCCTCCCCGACTTCGACGGCAACCATCCGGTCCTGGGCCTGTGGGTGGTGGACGGCGAGTCGGTGGGCTGCGGGATCCGCGAATCCGACGGCCCCATCACCGATTACTTCTGCCGATTCGTGCCGAACACCATTGACGCGCCGGCGCCCCTCAGCGTCCAGGCCCACTCCAGCAAGGCAGGTATTGCACTATGAGCACCGGAACCACGAAGGCGGGAGGCGGCGCCGGGGGCCGTTCCCGCGGCGCCGTCCCCTCCAAGGGATTGCACGCCGGGATCCTCGACCTGGGTGACTCCGTCATGCTGGGCCTGGCCTCGACCGCTCCCGTCTATTCCCTTGCCGCGACACTGGGCCTGATCGTGGCCGTGAACGGGAACTACACACCCCTGATCCTGCTCCTGGGCTTCATTCCGGTGCTGTTCATCGCGTATGCCTTCCGCGAGCTCAACAGCGCCATGCCGGACTGCGGCACCACCTTCATCTGGGCCCGGCGCGCCTTCGGCCCCTGGGCCGGCTGGCTGGGCGGCTGGGGCGTGGCGCTGGCCGGCATCGTGGTCCTGGCGAACCTCGCGCAGGTGGCCGGGCAATACCTGTGGCTGCTCATCGGAGACGGCTCAATCGCGGAGAACAAGCTCGTGGTCACCGCCACGGGCGTGGTGTTCATCCTCTTCATGACCCTGGTCAACTACCGCGGGATCCGGCTGGGCGAACATGTCCAGCGCGCCCTGACCTATGTCCAGTACATCTCGCTAGGCGTTTTCGCCGTCGCCATCATTTTCAGGATCGCGGGCGGGATTCCGGAGGGCCAGGCCTTCGACTTCGAGTGGTTCAACCCTGCTGGCGCCTTTGCCGATCCCGGCGCGGTGGTGCACGGCGTCCTCCTGGCGCTGTTCATCTACTGGGGATGGGACACCTGCCTGGCGGTGAACGAGGAAACCGAAAACCCGTCCACCACCCCGGGCCGCGGCGCCGTGATCTCGGCCTTCGTCCTGGTGGCCATCTACGTTTCCGTGGCCCTCCTGGTGATGATGTACGCCACGGTGGGCACGGAGGGAATCGGGCTGGGCAACAGCGAGAACCAGGCCGACGTGTTCCTGGCCATGAAGGACGTGGTCCTGGGACCGTGGGGCTGGCTGATCGTCGTCGCGGTCCTGGCCTCCGTCCTCTCCTCCACCCAGACCACCATCCTACCCACGGCACGCGGCACGCTGTCCATGGGCGTCCACGGCGCCCTGCCGCCGAAGTTCGGTGAAGTCCACGAGCGCAACCAGACGCCCGGTTTTTCCACGCAGGTGATGGGCGGCGCGGCGGTCGCCTACTACGTGGCCATGAGCTTCCTGAGCGAGAACCTCCTGTCCGATTCGATCAGCTCCATCAGTCTCTTCATCGCGTTCTACTACGCCTTCACCGGCTTCGCCTGCGTCTGGTACTTCCGCGGCACCCTCCGCGAGTCCGCCCGCAACCTGTGGTTCCGCGGAATCCTGCCGCTGCTCGGGGCCCTGATCCTCACCGCGGCGTTCTTTGTCTCCGCCGCACAGATGTGGGATCCGGCCTACGGGGACACGCAGATCTTCGGCGTCGGCGGGGCCTTTGTCAGCGGCGTGGTGCTGCTGGCGCTGGGCGTGGTGCTGGCAGTGGCATGCCGCTTCCTGCCGTCCACGCGGGACTACTTCCTGGGCAGGCAGCAGATCTCCCCCAGTCACGCGGATGCTGCCCCGTAGGATGCTGCCATGAGCAACGACGACATTGACCCAGCGGCAGCCACGGCGGAGTTCGGACTCCCCGACCCGTCCGATGTCCTGGCCCTCGATTCACTGCTGACTCCTGATGAGCTGATCCTCCGGCAGCGGATCCGCGACTTCACGGACCAGCAGATCCGCCCGGAGATCGCAGAGTGGTACGACCAAGGCGTCTTCCCGCTGCACCTCCCCGCGCAGCTCGGCGAGCTCGGCGTGCTCGGCATGCATCTGGAGGGCTACGGCTGTCCTGGCCGATCCGCCGTCGAATACGGCCTGGCAGCCATGGAGCTCGAGGCCGGCGACTCCGGCATCCGCACGTTCGTCTCCGTCCAGGGATCGCTGGCCATGACCGCGATCCACAGATGGGGGTCGGAGGACCAGAAGCAGGAGTGGCTCCCCCGCATGGCGGCCGGCGAGGTGATCGGCTGCTTCGCGCTGACCGAGCCGACGGCCGGGTCGGACCCTTCGTCGATGGCCAGCTTCGCCAGGCAGGACGGCACGGGTGAGGACGCCGGCTGGATCCTGGACGGCGCCAAGCGCTGGATCGGGCTCGCCTCCATTGCCGACGTCATGGTGGTCTGGGCCAGGACCGACGACGGCATCCGCGGCTTCCTCGTGCCCGCCGGCACCGCCGGCGTCAGCGCCGCGCCCATCGGGCAGAAACTGTCGATGCGCGCCTCCGTCCAGTGCGACGTGACGTTCGACGGCGTCCGGCTGGGACCGGAGGCGCTGCTGCCCGGCGCGCGCGGACTGAGCGGACCGTTCTCCTGCCTCAATGAGGCCCGGTACGGCATCGCGTGGGGAGCCATGGGCGCGGCCCGCGACTCCTACGAGGCTGCCCTGAACTATGCGGCGGAACGGCAGCAGTTCGGCCGGTCGCTCGCCGGCTACCAGCTCACCCAGGAGAAACTGGTGAATATGCTGCTGGAGATCCAGAAGGGCACCATGCTGGCGCTGCACCTGGGCCGGCTCAAGGATGCGGGCAGGCTGCGGCCGGAACAGATTTCGTTGGCCAAGCTGAACAACGTCCGCGAAGCCATCAAAGTGGCCCGCGAAGCCCGGACCATCCTGGGCGGAAACGGCATCACCCTGGACTTTTCGCCGCTGCGGCACGCCGCGAACCTGGAATCGGTGCGCACTTACGAGGGAACGGACGAGGTCCATACGCTGATCCTTGGCCAGCACATCACGGGGCTGCCCGCGTTCCGGTGACACGGCCGGGCCGGGTGCCAATGAAGCGGCCCGAGACCAGCGCCTGACGGAAGGTCCGCCTCTTGTCCCTGCCGCGGCCGCGGTCCAGAATGGCCGGCATGGCAGTTTCCGGGGATACGAAAAGTGAGAGGCGACGGGCGGCCGTTGGCACGGCGGTGTTCGCCCTCGCGCCGGCGACCGCCGCGGGCCTGGTTCCGTGGCTGCTGACGCGCTGGCAAGTCCGGCGCCCGGTGCCTGGCAAAGCGCCCGCCCAGCTCGCCGGGGCCTTGCTGCTGGGCGCCGGCGCGTCCGTGATCGCCAATTCCTTCGTCCATTTCGCCGTGGAGGGCGTCGGCACCCCGGCGCCGTTTGCGCCGCCAAAGCATCTGGTGGTGGGAGGCCTGTACCGCTACGTGCGGAACCCGATGTATGTGGCCATTGCCGCCGCCGTCACCGGGCAGGGGCTGCTGCTCGGTCAGCCAAAGCTGTTCGCCGCCGCCGCGTTGGGTGCTGTCCCTGTGACGGCCTTCGTGAAGTTCTATGAGGAGCCCACGCTCGCCCGGAAGTTCGGTGCGGAGTACCAGGTGTACCGGGACAATGTCCCCCGCTGGCTGCCGCGGCTCACGCCCTGGCGGCCCGGTGCGGCACCGGAGCAGGGCGTCGCACCGGCGCATCAGCCGGCGCAGTAACGGGGCGCAGCAGGACTCGCATCAAGGCGCTCAGGCCGAGAAGCCGCCGTCGGCCTTGATCAGCTGGCCCGAGACCCAGCGGCCCGCCGGGGAAAGCAGGAAGGCCGCAGTGCCCGCCACGTCCGCCGGGGTTCCCATCCGGCCTCCGGGCTGGCGCCGGGTCAGCTCTTCGCGGACCTCCCGGGTCATCCAGCCGGTGTCCACCGGGCCGGGGTTCAGCACGTTGGCGGAGATCCCCAGCGGGCCGAGCTCCCTGGCGGCGGCAATCACTATCCGGTCGAGCGCCCCCTTGGAGGCGCCGTACGGGAGGTTGAACGCTGTGTGGTCGCTGGTCAGCGCTACGATCGCGCCGCCGTCGTCCGCTGCCTGCCGCGCGAAGGCGCCGATCAGCTGCCAGTTCGCGCGGGTGTTGACGGCGAAGTGGCGCTCAAAGCTTTCCAGCGTGGTGTCCAGAATTCCGGAGTCGACGGACTCCGCATGGCTGAGCACCATGCCGTGGAGGGTGCCTGCCTGTTCGGCCACGCTCGCCATCAGCCGGTCCACGGCTTCCGGATCCTGGAAATCCTCAGGCAGGGAGATCACCTTGGCGCCGATGGCCTCCAGCTCCGCGGTGAGCCGTTCGACGTCGTCCGGCTGGATTCCCCACAGCATCCGCGAGTCGTAGTCCTGCCAGTACGCCAGGACCAGGTCCCAGCCGTCGGCCGCAAGCTGACGGGCGATTCCGGCGCCGATACCGGCCAGGCGGCCGACGCCGGTCACCAGGGCGGTCTTGCGCTGCGGCTCAACCGGCTGGGGCTCCGCGAGGTTGGATTCAACCTGCAGGGGCTCGGGTTGCAGGCTCATGACGGCAGCCCCGTCAGCGAGCCGCGCCGCAGCACCACGAGCCAGCAGGCCAGGATCGCCAGCGCGCAGAACACACCGGCGCTGGAGGCCATGATCCACAGCCCAGGCGTCTGGACGTTGAGGTTTTCGGCCCCGAACAGAGTGCCGATGGACTTGGGAGAGAAGAGGAACACGATGACGGATGCGCCGAGGATCCCGCCCATGAGCCAGCGCGTCAGGCGGTGGCGCTCCGGCGTCTCGCGCAGGGTCCATGCAAAGGCCGGCAGCACTGCGGCCATCCAGACCCAGTGGTGGGACCAGGAGACAGGGCTAATCAGGAGCATCGTGAGTGCGGTGGCGCAAATGGCCACCACCTTGGCTCCCTGGTCGCTGGCGGCCTTGATGACGGCCGCCCCCAGGACCACAACCAGCAGGCTCAGGGCCAGCCAGGGGACGGTGACCCCGGCCGCGGGAACGCCGAAGTGGAGCAGCGCGCCCTTGATGGACAGGTTGTCCACGTAGCCGGCGCCGCCGAGCCGGGAGGTGTCCGGCAGCATCTGGAGCCAGAACTGCAGGGACTCGGCAGGGCGCATGAGCCAACCCAGCAGCACCGTAAACGCGAAGCCTGCGGCCATGTTCAGCAGTCCGCGCCAGTCCTTGCGCATCAGGAAGTACAGGCCAAAGGCCAGGGGCGTCAGCTTGATCCCGGCCGCGACGCCCACCAGAAATCCGCTGCCCGGAAGTCCCCGGCGCCACCTCGGGTTGCCCGCCAGCAGGTCGGCCGCCATCAGTCCCAGGAGCAGGATGTTGATCTGGCCGAACACCAGCGTCTCCCGCCAGGGGCCGAGATTCATGATGGCAAGAAGCAGGACCACGGCGCCCATCCGGTTCCGCAGGGAGCCCCCGGCAGGCGGACCAAACGTCCCGCGCCAGCCGGAATTGCCGTTCCAGTACCGGACTCCCAAAGCGGCGACCCAGGCCGAAACGGCCACTCCCGCGAAGTTGAAGAGCAGCAGGGCCGTTGCCTGGGGCAGCCAGGCGAGGAGGCTGAAGACGAGGGCGGCGAACGGCGGGTACGTGAAGGCAAGCTCCGGGCCACCGGCCCATTGCAGGGTCTGCCGGTACAGCCCCGACGGCGCCATGCCGGCGTCGTTCAGGATCTTGCCGGCGTGCCAGTAGACACTGAAGTCCAGGCCTTCCCTGCCCCACGCGTCAAGCCGCGAGGAGATGAAAACGGCAGCGGCGGCGACAACCAGCAGAGTGACCAGTTCGCCGGAGACTGCCGTTGCCCAGGGCCTTCGCAGTAACCCCGAGGAGCCTGCCCGGGACCGTTCATGCGGGCCGGCGGCTGTGGAGTCATGCGCTAGGGCCGTATCTTCTGTTTGGGCCTTGTCTTTTGTTCGGGCGTCAAGCAGAGCCATTCGCTGTCCCCCAGATGCGTGAACCTGTGTGGTTTAGCCTCCGGGACGCACGTCGCGTCATGCCGCAGGACCAGCGCCCGCGCGGGGCACTCCGGCCAGTCTACCGAGGCACCCTGCGCCTTCCGCTCAGCGACGCACCGCTATGCGGACGCGGCCGCAGGTCACGCCGCGCCCGCTGCCACCGGGGTGGGCTGCCGTTTCCCGGCGTCCTTGCGGATGGTGGCACTGATGATCGCCGCGATGGTGCACATCGCGGCGGCGCCGAACCACGCGTAGGTGTACTGGCCGGTGGCGTCGCGGATGGCTCCGGCCGCAAGCGCGGCCGCGGCGGCGCCGAGCTGATGCGCGGCGAACACCCAGCCGAACACCACGCTGCCGTCGGCACCGAACACCTGGCGGCAGATGGCGGCCGTGGGCGGCACGGTGGCCACCCAGTCCAGGCCGTAAATCACGACGAACACGATCATGCTGGGCTGGACCGTGGCGCTCAGCAGCAGCGGCAGCACCAGCAGCCCGATCCCGCGGAACTGGTAGTACACGGCCAGCAGGATCCTGGGGTTGTAGCGGTCCGTCAGCCAGCCGGAGGCGATGGTGCCCAGGATGTCGAAGATCCCGACGACCGCCAGCAGGCCCGCCGCGGTGGTTTCCGGCATGCCGTGGTCGTGCGCGGAGGGGATGAAATGGGTGCCGATCAGTCCGTTGGTGGTGGCCCCGCAGATCGCGAATCCGGCCGCGAGCGCCCAGAACGTGCGCACCCTGCTCGCCCGCCTGAGGACCTGCAGCGCACGGACGGCGGCGTTCCGGCTCGGCTCGGCCGCCGTCCCGGTGGCCATGGCAGCGGCGGCGGACTTCGGCTCCTCGCCGCCAACCGGCGCCTCAGCGCCGTAAGGCAACACCCCGACGTCGGCCGGCGAGTTCTTCAGGAACTTCAGCACCAGCGGAACCACGGCGAGGGCGCCGGCGGCGATCAGCAGGGAGGCCTGCCGCCAGCCCGGATCCTGCGCCAGGAGGGCGATGAACGGCAGGAAGACCAGCTGGCCGGCGGCGCTGCCGGCCGTCAGGATGCCGATCACCAGCCCGCGGCTCTTGGAAAACCAGGTGTTCGCGATGGTCGCCGCAAAGACCAGGGCCATGGAACCGGTTCCCAGCCCGATCAGCAGGCCCCAGGTGAGGAGGATCTGCCAGGACTCATTGACCAGCACGGTCAGTGCGCTGCCGGCACCGATCAGCACGAGCGCGACGGCGGTGACGGCGCGGATGCCGAACCGTTCCATGAGGGCCGCGGCGAAGGGTGCCGTCAGGCCGAACAGCACCAGGTTGATGCTGACGGCGGCAGACAGCACGGTGGTGGACCAGCCGAACTCCTGCTGGAGCGGCACCATCAGCACGCCCGGCGCGGCACGGAAGCCGGCTGCGCCCACGAGCGCCAGGAACGCCACCGCGGCCACCACCCACGCGGGATGCAGCCGGCGCTTCCGGGGCGGCCCCGGCGGGGTCGCTGCCTGTGCGTCTTCTTCGTTGCGGGCGGCGGTCGCCTCGGGGCTGCTCATGCGGCTGTTCCTTTGTGTCCGGTTGTATCCGTAGGGTCCGTCTCTGCCTGCCCGCGCTCTTGGCGTTCGCGGGCGGTTGCCAGCGGCACCGGCTGCTCGGTGCGGGTCAGGCTGTGCCAGCTGGTGTTCTCCGCCGTGAGCCGCTCGCCGCACTCCGTGCACGTGTCCGCGGAACCGGTCCGCTGCCCGCAGGACGAATGGATGACGTACATGTGGGCCTGGCCGGACGGCGCAGGAACGTGCTTTTCGGACCAGATCACGACGGCGTTGAGCACCGGCAGGGCGTCCTCGCCCTTGGCGGTGAGCACGTACTCCTGGCGGGTGCGGCCGCCGTCGTCATACGGTTGCTTGGCCAGCAGTCCGGACTCCACGAGCGCGGCGAGCCGCCGGGTGAGGACCGAGTCCGCCACCTGGAGGCGCGTCTTCATGGCGTCGAAGCGGCCGTTGCCGAAGAACACCTCCCGGAGCACAAGCATGCCCCAGGGGTCGCCGAAGATATCCAGGCCGCGGGCCATGCTGCAGTTGCGTTGGGACCAGTCAGAGCGGAGTGGCATACGGCGAGGCTACCTGACTCTCTTGAAGAAAGCCAGACCTCTGCGCCGGGATCCGGCGTCGCCTGGGGCTCGGCCTTTACTGGATGAACGTGAAGGCGTGCTCAAGGTCTGCGATGAGGTCCTCGACGTCCTCGATGCCGCAGGACAGCCGGATGAGGTTGACGGGAACCGCCAGCTCGGTGCCCTTCACGGACGCGTGGGTCATCTCCGACGGGTAGTTCATGAGGGACTCGATGCCGCCCAGCGACTCGGCGAGGGTGAAAACGGAGGTGGATTCGGCCACCTTCCGTGCCGCCGCCTCGCCGCCCTTGAACTGCACCGAAATCATGCCGCCGAACTTCTTCATCTGCTTCTTGGCAAGGTCGTGGCCGGGGTGCGAGGGAAGTCCGGGGTACAGCACGGCCTCCACCTCGGGGCGTTCCAGCAGCCATTCCGCCACGGCCTGGGCGTTGTCGCTGTGGCGGTCCATGCGCACGCCCAGCGTCTTGAGGCCGCGGGTGGTGAGGAAGGCGTCCATCGGCCCGGACACGGCGCCCACGGCGAACTGCACGAAGCCGATCTTTTCCGCGAGCTCGGCGTCCTGGACCACGATCGCGCCGCCCACCACGTCGGAGTGGCCGCCGATGTACTTGGTGGTGGAGTGGACCACGACGTCGGCACCCAGGGCGAGCGGGGTCTGCAGGTAGGGCGACGCGAAGGTGTTGTCCACGATCAGGAGGGCTCCGGCGTCGTGCGCCACCTTGGCGAGGGCCTCGATGTCGGTGATCTTCATCATCGGGTTGGACGGGGTCTCCACCCAGACGAAACGGGTTTTGTTCGCGGCCACCGCAGCGGCGACAGACTCGAGATCGGACATGTCCACGGGGGTGTTGCCGATGCCCCAGTCCCCGAGCACGCGGCTGATCAGGCGGTAGGTGCCGCCGTAGGCGTCGTTGCCGAGGACGATGTGGTCGCCCGGCCGGGTGAGGGCCCGGATCAGCGAGTCCTCGGCCGCCAGGCCTGAGCTGAAGGAATAGGCGTGCGTGCCGCCCTCCAGTGCCGCGAGCTGTTCCTGCAGGGCATCGCGGGTGGGGTTGCCGCCGCGGCCGTACTCGTAGCCGTCGCGCAGTCCGCCGATGCCGTCCTGGGCGTAGGTGGAGCTGAAGTGCAGCGGCGGCACCACGGCGCCGGTGCGGGGCTCGAAGGCTTGGCCGGCGTGGACGGCGCGGGTGTTGAATCCTTGGTTTTCAGAGACAGACATGGGGCTCCTTGGACTAGTTGCTGAGGTACGCGAGGAGGTCGTGGCGGGTCAGGATGCCGATGGGGGCGCCAACAAATGTCACCATCACGGTGTCGACGTCGGACAGCAGCTCACGGGCCGCCGAGATGGTTTCCAGCGAGCCGATCACCGGGAGCCGGTCCCCCATGTGCTCGGAGATCTTGTCCGTCAGCTTCGCCTCGCCGCGGAACAGCTTGGCCGTCAGGGTCCGCTCATCGACGGCACCCATGACCTCGCCCATCACCACCGGCGGCTCCTGCGAGAGCACCGGGATGTGGCTGACGCCGAACTCGTTCATGATGTTGATGACGTCGCGGACGGTCTCGTTGGGGTGGATGTGGACCAGGTCCGGCAGCTCGCCGGTCTTGGACTTGATCACCTCGCCCACGGACGTTTCCTCGCCGCCGGCGAGGAAGCCGTACGAGCGCATCCACTGGTCGTTGAAGATCTTGGCGAGGTAGCCGCGGCCCGAGTCCGGCAGGATGACCACGACGACGGCGTCCTCGGGCAGATCCCGGGCCGTCTGGAGCGCGGCAACGACCGCCATGCCCGAGGATCCGCCCACCAGCAGGCCCTCCTCGCGGGCCAGCCGCCGGGTCATGGCGAAGGAATCGGCGTCAGTGACGGCGATGACCTGGTCCGGAACGGATTTGTCGTAGTTGGCGGGCCACATGTCCTCGCCCACGCCTTCGACAAAGTACGGGCGCCCGGTGCCGCCCGAGTAGACAGAGCCTTCGGGGTCCGCCCCGATGATCCTGACCCGGCCGCCGTCGGACTCCGGACGGTTCGCGGAGACTTCCTTGAGGTAGCGTCCGGTGCCGGTGATGGTGCCGCCGGTGCCGGCGCCGATGACGCAGTGCGTGACCTTGCCGTCGGTGTCCCGCCAGATCTCGGGTCCGGTGGTTTCGTAGTGGCTGAGCGGCGCGGCGGGGTTGGAGAACTGGTCCGGCTTGTAGGCACCAGGAATCTCGGTGACCAGCCGGTCCGAGACGCCGTAGTAGCTCTGCGGGCTGTCAGGGGCGACGGCGGTGGGGGTCACCACCACTTCGGCGCCGTAGGCCTGGAGCACGGCGCGCTTGTCCTCGCCCACCTTGTCCGGCACGACGAAGATGCATTTGTAGCCCTTTTGCTGGGCCACGAGGGCCAGGCCGACGCCGGTGTTCCCGGAGGTGGGCTCGATGATGGTCCCGCCGGGCTTGAGCTTGCCGTCGCGCTCGGCTTCCTCGACCATCTTGGCCGCGATGCGATCCTTGATGGAACCGCCGGGGTTCACGTATTCCAGCTTCACGAGGACGGTGGCTTTGATGCCGTCGGTGACGTGGTTGAGCTTGATCAGCGGGGTGTTGCCGATAAGGTCCAGGACGGACTGGGCGTACTTCATGGGTACAAACTTACCGTCTTGGCCGGCCTTGGCGTTTCAGGCGGCGCGCGGCACCACTGAAGGCTTCGCGGGCCCTAGCCAAGGCGCCTTCGGCACGGCAAGCTGGCTACGCACGCTCCATCCGATTCGCCGAAAGGAACCCCTGCCATGGACTGGACCCTCGAAGTGGTGGTGCTCCCGGTGAGCGACATCGACCGCGCCGTGGAGTTCTACCGCGACAAGGTGGGCTTCAACCTTGACCACGACACCAGGAATGAGCAGATGCACTTGGCCCAGCTGACGCCGCCGGGCTCAGGCTGTTCGATCGTCATCGGCGACCTCCCCTCGCAGAAGGAGATGGCGCCGGGGTCCATGCGCGGACTGCAGCTGGTGGTGTCGGACGCCCGGGCGGCGCGCGACGAACTGCTCAGCCGCGGCGTGGAGGCCAGCGAAATAACCGTCTTTGACGAGCGCGACGGCGGCACGTTCTTCGGGTTCAGCGATCCCGACGGCAACACCTGGGCCGTGCAGGAACTGAAGGTCCGTGCCCAGAAGCCGCTGATCCCGGTGGAGGCCCGCGCCCGCTTCGGCGAGGAGTAATTCGGGCAAGGAGTAGCGGAAGGCAGTCCCGCTAGCCCGCAGTTCCTCCTGCCTCTCCGGCTTCTCCTGCCGGCAGGTTCTCCCAGAGCCCCATGATGTTGCCTTCGGTGTCCTTGAAGTAGGCGTAGAAGCCCATGCCCGGGACGGTGTCCTTCGGCCTGACCGTGGAGCCGCCGAGCTGCTCGACGGTCCGCAGGGTGGCATCGATGTCGTCGACGTCCACCGTGATGACAGGCGTGGTCAGCTCGCCTTCCCGAGGCATCATGCCGCCGTTGATGGCGCCGGGCTCGGTGGGCCGGCCGGTCTGTTCATCCATCGGGGTGGTGATGACCACGTTGTAGTTCATCTCCGGCATGGGATCGATCCGCCAGCCGAGGGCCTGACTGTAGAAGTTTCTCGCCCGGTCCTGATCGTCCGCGGGGATTTCGAAATGCACTACTCCACCCATTGCACTCACCTGACAGTTCGAAGGGACGACGCGGCGGCACCGCGCCACACCTGGGATTGTAGTCCTCCGCACCGCGCGGGTTAAGGGGCTGATTCGAAGGCCGGCAGGCGGCGGCCCCCGGTGTCAGCGGTCCGTGGGACGATGATTCCATGACCATCACGGACGTCCCCGCCAGCGTTGCCGCTGCCGCCGACGCCTCCCTGCGGTGGCATCCCGGAGGCCCCTACAGCCTGCTCCAGACCCTGGGCACGCTCATGCGCGGCAACGGAGATCCCTCGTTTTCTTCCCGGCCGGACGGACTGTGGATGGCGTTCACGACGGCGGACGGTCCGGTCTCGCTGCGCCTCACCAGCGCCGAATTGGGACCGGAACCCCATGTCGATGCGCAGGCGTGGGGCCCCGGCTCCGCCGCCGCCCTCGCCGCCGTTCCCCGCCTTCTGGGCGCCGAGGACGACTGGTCGGCGTTTGACGAGCCGGGCTTCTCGGCGACGCTTCCCCGCATGGTCCGGGAGGCCCGACGCCGGAACCCCGCCATCCGTCTGCCGTCCACCGGGCAGGTGGTTGATTGCCTCGTGCCCACCATCCTGGAGCAGAAGGTCACTGTGATCGAGGCCCGGCGGGGTTTCCGCTATCTCATGTACCGCCATGGCACGCCCGCGCCGGGCGCCGGCACCGTAGCACCGGCAGGCCTCCTGGTCCGGCCAACGCCTGAGCAGTGGCTCCGCATTCCGTCGTGGGAGTGGCACCAGGCCGGAGTGGGCCCCCAGCGGTCGGCGACCGTCATGCGGGCGCTGCGTTCCGCCGTCGCGCTTGAACGGCTGGCCCTGCTGCCGGCGGCGGAGGCTGCCAGGAAGATGCAGACCATTCCGGGAATCGGCGAGTGGACGGCCGCTGAGGTGGTGCAGCGGACGCACGGCTGCCCGGACTCGATCGCCGTGGGCGATTACCACCTGGCGGCCGACGTCGGCGCCGCGCTGACCGGCCGGCGGACGGACGACGCCGGCATGCTGGCGCTTCTGGAACCGTGGAAAGGGCACCGGCAGCGCGTGGTCCGGATGATCGGGCTCAGCGGATTCCGGAAACCCACCTTCGGGCCGCGGATGACCATCCAGGACCACCGCCGGCACTGACTCCCTTCCGGAGCACCTCCGGGTTAGCCATCGTGGTGGTCCCAGCCTATCGTTTTTTCGTACTTAGTACGGTACGGTTCGTACTTAGTACGACACGTCGCTTCGACCGCATCTCCCCCCATCGTCATTTCCCTCGTCATCACCCCAGCGAAAGCAGAACCCCATGTCCACAACAGCACCCGCCCCACGGCAGGCAGAAGCTGGCCAGGCCACCCCAGCGGACCCTGAGTACGGGACCACCCGCACCCTGCGCGCACCCAGCCTGATCGCCGGAGTCGGGCTCCTCGTCATGGCAGCCCTGTCCGCGTTCGGAATTTTCGGCCCCCTGGACAGCCTCGTGACGCCGGGGGATGCGCCGGGCACTGCAGCGGCCGTGTCCGGCTCCGAAATGCTGTTCCGGCTGGGATCCGCCAGCCTGATCGCCGTGGCCGTGCTCGACATCATCGTGGCCGGCGCGCTGTTCGAAGTTTTCGCGTCCGTGAACCGCAGCGTCTCGGCGATGGCCGCAGTGTTCAGGGTCGCGTATGCAGGGGTCTTTCTCGTGGCGATCACCCACCTGTTGGAAGTGCCGGGGCACCTGGGCGACGGCGAGCAGATACTCCGTGCAGTGGATGCGTTCGACGCCCTCTGGAAAGCGGGACTCATCCTCTTCGCTGTCCACCTGCTGCTCATCGGCTACCTGGCCGTCAGGTCCGGATTCATGGCGACGATCTTTGGCGTCCTGCTCGTGGCTGCCGGGGGCGGGTACCTCATTGACGGGATGGGCGCCGTGCTGGTCCCGGCGTACTCCGTCAATATCGCGCAGTATGCCTTCGTGGGTGAAGTGGTCCTCATTTTCTGGCTGCTCATCAAGGGCCGCCGGACCATCCCGGCCGGCCGCCGGAGGATTCAGTAACCGTGGACGCCCCCGCCGGCCGGGTATAGCGTTTCGCCATAGAGCGCGAAAACCGGATCCCAGAGTCTCGCAACCTCGGGAGTACGCATTGATCCACACGAGCAAGCTGACTAAGACCTTCGTCGTCAAGAAGGAAACGGTGGAGGCGGTCAAGGCCGTCGACATCGACGTCGCCCCCGGCGAACTGGTGGCGTTCCTCGGCCCGAACGGAGCGGGAAAATCCACCACGCTCCGCATGCTGACCACCCTCCTGAAGCCCACCTCCGGCTCGGCCACGGTGGCGGGCCTGGACGTTGTGGCGGACCCGGCCGGGGTGCGGGCGCGGATCGGCTACATCGGCCAGGGCAACGGCGGCGGCCACAGCTACCGCGTGATCGACGAAATGGTCATGCAGGGCCGTTTCTACGGAATGAACTCCACAGACGCCAAGGCCCGGGCCGAGGAACTGCTGAAATCCCTGGACCTCGCCGACCTCGCCAAACGCACGGTCATCAAGCTCTCCGGCGGCCAGCGGCGGCGGATGGATGTGGCGCTGGGGCTGATGCATTCGCCCCGACTGCTGTTCCTGGACGAACCGTCCACCGGCATGGATCCCCAGAACCGCGCCAACCTCTGGGAGCACATCATGCGCATGCGGGCTGAGCACGGAACAACCATTGTGCTCACAACGCACTACATGGATGAGGCGGATTCCATGTCCGAGCGCGTCATCGTCATTGACCACGGAACCATCATTGCGGACAACACCGCCGCCCGGCTCAAGGCCGACCTCGCCGGGGACCTGCTGGCCGTCGAGGTCGCGGCAGCCTCCGCAGCCGAGGTGCGCGGGCTGCTGGGGCGCGCCGCCGCCGAAGGCGAGGTGGAGGAGCACGCGCACGACGGCGTCGTCCGTTTCCGGCTGCGGCTCAGCAACGGCTCCCGGCTGGCGCCCGAGCTGCTGAGGAGGATGCACGACGCCGGTGCTCCCGCCCAGTCCCTTGAACTGAAACCGCCGACGCTCGATGACGTCTTTCTTGAACTGACCGGGCGCAGCCTGCGGGAAGGGGCTGACGTGTGATGCCCGGACAACCCGCGCGGACTGAGCCCGCCGAACAGAAGCCCGCCGAACAGAAGCCCGGGCCGGACCGGATCCTGCGGGACACCTGGTATGTCTTCTGGCGGGAGATGCTGCTTCCCCTGAGGGACCCGTTCTCGCTCGTCTTCTCCCTCCTTCAGCCGCTGGTGTTCCTCGGCCTGTTCGGCCCCCTGCTCGGATCGGCTGTCGGAGCCCCGGCCTTCGGCGGGCAGTCCACGCTGCAGTGGTTCCTGCCCGGCGTCGTCGTCATGATCGCGCTGTTCGGCACGTCAATGACCGGCTCGAACCTGCAGTACGAACTGATGACCGGCTCCTACGAGCGGATCCTCGCCACTCCGCTGTCCCGCTCGTCACTGATGATCGGGCGGGCACTGAAGGAGTGGGCGCCGCTGGTGGTGCAGGGCCTCCTGATCTCCGTGGTGTGCATTCCCTTCGGCTTCGTCTTCCATCCGCTGCACGTGCTCGGCGGGCTCATCATCCTGGGCATCTTCGGCATCGGGCTCGGAGCGCTGTCCTATGCGCTGGCCCTGGTCTCGCAGAACAAGGAATGGATTTTCTGGGGCGTGCAGCAGACCCTGCTCTTCCCGCTGATGATCCTGTCCGGCATCATGCTGCCCATCGAGGCGGGACCGGAGTGGATGCGGGTGGCCAGCCTCTTCAATCCGCTGACCTACCTCGTCAACGCCGAACGCGAACTGTTCGCGGGCGGCGTCGGGGCTGACACGCTCTACGGACTGCTGGCCGCCGTGGTGACCGCCGCCGTCGGGCTGGTGGTCGGCATCCGGACAATCAGCCGGAACACCAACTAGGGCCAGGGCAAGGGCCGCAACTGTCCGTTCGGGCTGCTCCCCAGGCAGGCTGAGCGCGAACGGACACTTGAGGCCCCTCACATAGCGCGAAGGAACACTTGAGGCCCTGATCTCAGAGGCCCAGCCGGGCCACGGCTTCCTCGCGCATCTCCACCTTGCGGATCTTCCCGGAGACGGTCATGGGGAAGCTCTCGCGAACGTCCACATAGCGCGGGATCTTGTAGTGCGCCAGCTTCCCGCGGCAGAACTCCCCCAGGGCGGCGGCGTCCAGCGGCGCAGCGCCGGGATTGAGGATGATGCAGGCCATCAGCTCCTCGCCGTACTTCGGATCCGGGACGCCGATCACCTGCACGTCCTGGATCGAGGGGTGCGTATACAGGAACTCCTCGATCTCGCGCGGATAGATGTTCTCGCCGCCGCGGATCACCATGTCCTTCATGCGTCCCTCGATCACCACATAGCCGTCGTCATCCATGACCGCCAGGTCCCCGGTGTGCATCCAGCCGTCGGCGTCAATTGCCTCGGCGGTCTTGTCCGGCTGGTTCCAGTACCCCTGCATGACGGCGTACCCCCGGGTGCACAGTTCGCCGATCTCGCCGCGCTCCACCACGTCGCCCGTGATCGGGTCCACGACCTTGCTCTCGAGCTGCGGCATGGTCCGGCCCACGGTTTCGGTGCGATGCTGCATCGTGTCCCCATCCCGGGTCATGGTGGACACGGGTGAGGTCTCGGTCATGCCGTAGCAGATGGCCACGTCCCTCATGTTCATCTCCGAGATCACCCGGTTCATGACCTCGATGGGGCACAGCGAACCGGCCATCACCCCGGTGCGGAGCGTGGAGAGGTCGTAGGACGCGAAATCGGGCAGCGCCAGTTCGGCGATGAACATGGTGGGCACGCCGTACAGCGACGTGCCGCCGAAGTCCTGCACCGCTTCCAGCGCCGCGGCCGGCGTGAAACCGCGCCCCGGGATGATGGTCGCCGCGCCGTGGCTGAGCGCGTTCAGGTTCCCGATCACCATGCCGAAGCAGTGGTAGAACGGCACGGGAATCACCACGCGGTCGTGCCCGGTGTACCGGAGCAGTTCGCCGATTGAGTACCCGTTGTTGAGGATGTTGTGGTGCGTGAGGGTGGCACCCTTGGGGAATCCCGTGGTGCCCGAGGTGTACTGCAGGTTGATGGGGTCGTGCGGGTCAAGTTCCGCCATGCGTGCCTTCAGCCCGGAATGCGCGACGGCGTCCGCCCGCTTGAGCAGCTCGGCGTACGTCAGTTCCCGGTCACTTTGGGGATCGCCTGCGTCGAGCCCGGCGGAGCCGGCATCCGGCAGGAACACGAGTTCGCGCAGGTCCGGGCACTCGGCGAGCGCCTGACGCGCCATCCCCACGTAGTCGCTGTTCCGGTCCGACGGCGCCGTGACCAGCATCCGCATGCCGTTCTGCCTGACCACGAACTCCAGCTCGTGGCTGCGGTACGCCGGATTCACGTTGACAAGGATCGCCCCGATCTTGGCCGTGGCGTACTGCAGGATGGTCCATTCGGCGCAGTTGGGGCTCCAGATGCCGATCCGCTCCCCCTTCGCGACACCCAGGGCTAGGAGCGCGCGGCCGACGCGGTCGACGTCGTCGTTCAGCTTGGTGTAGCTCCACCGGCGGGCGTCCGCGCCGGGCACCGCCGCCGCCTCGATCAGCGCATCGTGATAGGGGAACTCTGCCACCACCCGCTCAAAGTTGTGGCCGATTGTCTCCTCGAGCAGCGGGACGTCAGTGTCCCCGGCTGTGTAAGCGCGCATGATGGCACGCTATCAAGAGGCCCCGGGCAAGAGAAGCGCAACAGTCGGGTGTCCGGCGTAAAGAGGGCGGGGCCGGTGGGCGGGGGCCGGTATTGTGAAAACCATGAGTGCACCCATCGACCTGCAGGCAACGTTCATCCCCAACGACGGCGAATTCTTCCGCGTGAAGCTCGCCCTGGAAATCGCCATTGACGAGGTAGTCAACGAGCCCGGCTGCATCCAGTACGAGCTCACCGAAGCCACCGAGGAGAAGCTGGTCCTGACCGAGAAGTGGGCCTCGGAGGAAGACCTGGACAAGCACTCCAAGGGCACGGCCGTCCAGGACCTCAACGAGTCACTCAGCGCGCTGCTGGCCGAGCCGGTCCGCTTGGAACGCCTCTAGTCCTACAAAGGCGAGTCCGCCGAACTAGACAACGCGGGGTCACTCCGCCCAGGAACTCGGTTCTTGGGCGCGGAGTGACCCCGCGTTGCTTTGTTGCGCTTGGTTGCTGCTGGTGCGCTTAGAAATCCGGGATCTGCGTGCCGTCCTGCGTTCCGGAGCCCTTGGCTGTGCTGCTACTGCCGGCGGCTGCCGCAGCTTCGGCCTGCGAGCGCGCCACGTGGGCGTGGACTTCCTCCATGTCGAGCGCCTTGACGGCGTCGATCACCTGCTCCAGCTGCGGGGCGTTGAGCGCGCCCGGCTGGGAGAAGACGAGGACCTTCTCGCGGAACGCCATGAGCGTGGGGATGGACGTGATGCCGGCCTCTGCGGCCAGCTGCTGCTCGGCTTCGGTGTCCACCTTGGCGAAGACGACGTCGCCGTGCTTTTCCGAAACGGCGGAGTATGTGGGCCCAAACTGCTTGCAGGGACCACACCATTCGGCCCAGAAGTCAACGAGGACAATGTCGTTGCCCTCGATGGTCGATGCGAACTGTTCACCTGTGATGTCAACGGTAGCCATGGTTCAACGGTACGCGAGGGGCGTCAGTAAGTCCCCCCGGATGCAGGTTTGTTCGCTCCCCGCGTCACCGGGAATATTGCCGGCGACGGCGCTTTGTCACGCTTCGTGTCCGGCCCAGACATGCGGGGCCGGCCGCCGTGCGCCCGGCAATGCGGTGTTCTGCCGCCATTCGTGAATCCACTCGGGGAGTTCCAGTCCGGCCGGCGGCTGGCCGAACTCCGCGAGGATTTCCTCCTGCGTCACGGGCCTGCCCCTGCTCACGAGGCGCGTGGCGATATAGGCACGGGCGTAGATTTCGCCCTCCGCCACCATGCGCTGCTCGAAATAGATGGCCTTGGCGTCCAGCCCGATGATCCTGGTCTCGATGGTGTATTGCTGCCAGAGCTGCAGGGACCGGCGGAACGCTATGGTCTCCCCGGCCGCCACCGGGCTCCAGCCCCGCCGGCGCATTTTCTGCCAAGTCCCGCTTCTCACCATCAGGTCAAAACGGCCCAGGTCCATGAGCGAGAAGTACATGCCGTTGTTGACATGCATCGCGATGTCTATGTCCGTCGGCAGCACACGGAGCGTCAGGGATGCGGAATCCCAGACGCTGAGCGGCGGACGTTTGGCTGACCTGAACAGCATCAGGAGTGTTCGCAGAAGCAAGTGCATGAGCACCATGTTACCCGCGAGTAACAAGCAGCGGAAGACCAAGTGTCGGCACGATCCGCCCAGGGGGGCGCACCTGCGGACTATTGCCGAATCCAAGTGTTCCTGACCGGAAAAACAGGTAACGGCTACTCGTGCGGCACCCTGCCGGCGTTTCCTAGACTCGAGTCAGGCTGGGGCCGGCACGTTAGCGAGCGTGCCTCATTCATGAATAACGGTCATGCGCCCCATACGCCGTGCTCCCTCCTTCCTGGTCAGAGCGCCTCCTTTGTTCTGCGCGTAACCGTCCGGCGAGCGCCCGGTCACCCGGCAGCGCGCGAATCAAGGGCACGCTATGAACCCTCAGGAAAGCCCAGGACTCCAGGAAGAGCCCGGCCCCCAGGAAAACCCGGCAATCCCGGTGGGCCCTGCCAGCCGGTCCCGCCTGGCCCCCGGACGGCGCCGAGCCCGGCTGATCATCGCGGCTGCCGCCATCGCCGGAGGCCTGCTCGCGACGTCTGCAGTGGTCAACGCAGTGGTGGCCCCTGGCAGCGGGAGTGCTTCTGCCGGCCAACAGGCTTCAGCGGCGGAGGCAACACCGGAGCCTGCTCTCACCGCAAATCCGACGCCATCCGCCACGCAGGCCGCCAAGGCGGCGCCCGTCAAGGCTGCCGCGGCTAAGGCCCCGGCCAAAGCGACGGCGGTCAAGGCTCCGGCCGTTGTCAGGAAGGCTGCGCCAGCCCCGGCCAAGGCGCCTGCCGCCAATACGTACACGGTGGTGGCCGGCGACACGGTGGGCTCCATCGCAGCGCGGTTCGGCGTCGATGTGAACAGCATGCTGGCCGCCAACGGCCTGGGCCCGTACTCCGTCATTGTTCCCGGGCAGACCCTGAAGCTCTCGGGGCCCGCGGTGGCCGTGCCCAAGGCCGCGGCTGCGCCCGCCCCGGCAACAGTACAAGCACCGGCACCGGCACCGGCACCGGCGGTACGGACCATCTACGTGGCCGGAGCGGGCGGGCAGGCACTCGTGGACAGCTGCATCGGCCCCATCCACTTCACGCCCACCGACGGCTATTCGCTGTTCATCACCGAGCACGACTTCTGCGGAGGCTGGGCGCGCTTCTCCGGGATCGGCGTCGGCGAGAGAGTCGACATCCCCGGGTACGGATCGTACACAGTGGCGGCCCGCAGCCAGGTGCCCAACCCAGGCACGACGAACGACGTCGCAGCGGTCTTCGGCGGGTTCCCGCGGGCGGTCCTGCAGACCTGCATTCCGGGGACCAGCCAGATGCTTGTCATAGCACTCAACTAGCGGCCCTCAACTAGCGGCAGGGCACAGCGGGTGGCTGCCGCAGCCGCGGCAGCCACCCGTAATATCGTCCCTATGACGCAGCAACGCTACCGGGATCTAGCCGAGTGGCCGCTGATGGGGACAGCCATAGTCTTCCTCGCGGCCTATGCCTGGCAGGTGGTCGGCCGAATGGAGGGCCGGGGCGCCGAGTGGCTCGAGGCCACCATGTGGGTCACCTGGGGCGTCTTCGCACTGGACTACGGCGCGAATCTGTGGCTGGCGGAAGACCGCCGCCGCTGGTTCGTCCGGAACCTCCACGAACTGCTGATCGTGGCGCTCCCCTTCTTCCGCCCGCTCCGGCTCCTGCGGCTGGTGACGCTGCTGTCGGTGCTCCACCGGACCGTCGGTGAAACGCGCAGGGGCAGGGTGGTCACCTATGTGGCCGCTTCCGCGGCCCTGCTGGTGTTCGTGGGGGCACTGGCCGTGCTCGACGTCGAGCAGTCGGCCCCCGATGCCAAGATCCTCACGTTCGGCGACGCCGTGTGGTGGGCGGTCGCCACCATCACCACGGTGGGCTACGGCGACATGTACCCCGTCACCGCGCTCGGCCGAGTTGTTGCGGCAGCCCTGATGATGAGCGGGATCGCCGTCCTGGGCGTGGTGACGGCGTCCATCGCCTCCTGGCTGGTCCAGCGCGTCGAAGAGAGCACCGGGGCCGCGGCGGAATCAGCGGAACGGCCCGTCATTGCGGAGGTGGGTGAGCTCGCGGCGGAAGTGGCCGCCCTCCGGCGCGAAATTGCCGAGCTCCGGCGGGACCCCACTCCTAGTAGTACTTGGTTATGTTG
>NZ_JAGGPM010000011.1 GCF_018613835.1 Arthrobacter sp. ISL-5
CACTTTAAGTTGACGAAACACACAATCCCAAACACGATTGCCACCATCGTCCGAAACTGCCGAGGCGAGTGTGTGAAGCCACCACGAATGGCCAGGTGAATCACCGCTGCTTGTCATTCTGATAGCCCCATGATCGCTGGGCGGGTCCCCTATCAAAACGACGCCCAAACCAACGATCGCGGACAGTAACAAGAGAGGGTGAAGTGAGACACGAGCAACGGAAACACTGACCGTCAAGCCCCCGGAGTGGCCGTCCTCCGCCCCCAGGCAGAGGGGCACACCTGCAGTCCTCGAAGCATCGTGGAACTCTCACCCGGGTCGGCGGGTGTCATGACGTCGCACTCTTCCATGGGTGTCATGACACCCATAGACTGGTCTCAAAGACCAGCGAACCAGGAGCGCAGCATGTCAGCCGGCACGACACGGCATACCATCCGCATCGAAGACCAGCTCTGGAAAGAAGCACACTCCAAGGCAACCAGACACGGCACCACCGTCTCCGAACTCATCCGGGCAGGACTGCGCAATTACGTTTCCGGCGCAACTGCTTCCAAGCATGCTCCTTTTAGACACACCCTCGCGGATTCGCTGGTGTATTTGGTTCCCGACGCCCTGGAAGATCTGCAAGGCCCTGCATCCGGCATGGTGGAGCTTCCCATCCACCTGGACTGGGGTCCGGACAGCCGCTATCTCGTTCAGGAGGACGGCAGCTGCAGTACGCTCTACCAGCTGACACTGCAGAACTCGGGGTCAATCGATGAAATCTGCAGCATCGTCAATGCGGTCCGGCTGGCCGCCCTATGGCCTTCGTTGCGGCTTCCCGTCCGATGCAGACGGGCATGGGAAAAAGCATTCCCCCAGCTGCCCACACAACGCGAATCCAAGGAACATCCTTCATGGACCAAGCTCAACGAGTAGCGACCGAAATAGCCCTGTCCGTTCTCTCCGAAGACGGGTTCATCCTCGCTGGCGGTCAGGCGCTGGCCGAGCATGGTGTCATCGATCGTTTGTCCAAGGACGTCGACCTTTTTGCATTGCACCGAAAGCACACCCCCGAAACATTTGCAGCATCCGTGCAGAAGATGACTGTTGCCCTTGAATCCGCCGGATACACCGTCGAGATCACCCGTCTATACCAGGAGTTCGCCAGTCTCACAGTGGACAAGGACGGCACAACGGTCGTGATGGACCTGGGGCTGGACTGGTGGGAGAACAAGCCCGCAGTCGTGGATCTCGGACCCGTCCTGTCTCTCAAGGATTCCGTGGCGGCAAAGCTGATCGCGGTCTATTCACGCGGTTAGGCCCGCGATTATCTGGATGCCTATTCAATCCTCACCAGCGGCCGATTCACGCACGAGCAGTTGATTGCCCTGTGCCAACGCAGGGACCCGCACCTGGACCTTGGCATGTTCGCAGCATCAATGACCCGCTACCGGGAATTGCCAACGTCCGAATACACCAAATACGGCCTGCCGACCGCCGAGCTTTCCACACTAGCCCGGGGTTTTCATGAGGGTGCCGTCCCTTGGGTGTGGTTAAGCGACGAAAGGTGCTTCTGAGCTGGGAAAATAGTGTTGTTGACGCACTTTTCTACCGGCTGAAAGAAGCACCTTTCTGATGTCCAAGATTACCGGAGTTTTTCCGTCCCTTCCTGTCGCCACGACGGGGCAGGCGCTGGTCTCTCATGCCGGGCTGAATGTCGTGACGTCCTTTGTTGACGCGCTGGGGTTCCGAGACTTGTGCGAGGACCGTTTGGGCCAGTTTGTCCCGTCCGGGGCGTGGCATCGGCCCGGCACAATCCTGGGCTCGTTGGCGGTCATGCTCGCCGGCGGCGGGGAACACGTCTCCGATCTGGATATCCTGCGGACCGGTGCCGGTGTCTTCGGTAAGGTTGCTTCGAACGCGACGATCTCGCGGTTCTTTGAGCGGACCGTGACCAACCCTGACCTCTTCAGCTACGGCTTCGCGACGTTGACGCGGGAGTTGCGTTCCCGGGCGTGGGAAGCTGCGGAGGAGCGGAACCCGGCGTTGAAGGCCACAGCGCTGGATCCGCTCATCGTGGACTTGGATGCCACCCTCGTCACCTCGCACAGTGACAAGGAACAAGCCGTCGGCACATACAAGGGCGGGTATGGGTTTGCTCCGTTTATCGCCAGTGTTGATTACGGCGCAGGCAACGGGACCGGGGAGATCCTGGCAGCACTCCTGCGTCCGGGTAATGCCGGGGCCAACAGCGCCCAGGACCACATCAAGGTCTTCACCCAGGCTATCGCCCAACTCCCCGACGACTTCTACGACCAGCAGGGAAAGCTCATCGGCGAAAAGATCCTCGTGCGCACTGACAGCGCCGGGGCGTCCCGGAAATTCCTGCATTACCTCGCATCATTAGGGGTGCAGTTCAGTGTCTCCTACCCGGTCCCGGTGATGAAGGCCAACATGATCGCGTGGATCACCGACAAGCAGTATTGGCAACCCGCGCTCGACCAGGACGGCAACGAACGCACGGACGCGTGGGTCGTTAACGCCACCGACGTCCTCGGGCTCACCGACTACCCGTCCGGCACGAACCTCTACCTGCGAGCCGAACCGCTGCACCCGGGAGCGCAGGCGACGCTGCTGGATGTGGACGGGCACCGCGTCACGGCTTTTCTGACGAACTCACCGCGCTGGCACGGGCCCACTCTTGATGCCCGGCACCGGGCCCGGGGACGGTGTGAGAACCGGATCAAAACCCTGAAGAACACCGGGCTCGGTAAGCTGCCATTCTTCGATTTCCACGCCAACCAAGGCTGGGCCAACATCGCCACCCTGGCCATGAACCTGGTGGTCTGGCTGCAACTGGCCACGCTGCCAACCGGCCACAAAGCCCGCGGATGGGACATGAAACGGTGGCGTTACCGGCTCTTCGCTACCGCCGGGAAACTCATCACCCGGGCCAGGCGGACCCGGCTGCTGATCCCTGACAAAGCGCCTTAAAGCGGCACGATCACCACGCTCTTGGCTGCCATTTCCGAGCTGAAAAGCAGCCTCCGACATCGGGCCCGCCTCCTGGCCTGAGAACCACTCGGCTGGCCCCTTCAACCCCCAGCACGACCCATCGGAGACGTGGAACCCGACGCCCACCCAGCGACAACCGGCCTCACCAGCATGCCCAAAACCACAGAATCCAACCCGGACTCGAATCAAACCCGGACCTGGCGGCCAACCCGACCCTCATGAAATATCCGGGCTAGGCACCACTCTCGACAGTTTCGCCCGCACGATCCAGCAAAACGAAACAATCGCAAGCACGACAGTCCATCCTGCTAACCTCCTTGGCCCGGGAAACCCCGAGTCCGGAATCGACCTGCACTAAGAGCCTTGGGCGGTTGAATCCCGACCGCTCCCGGACCTTGAAGAGTTATCAGGCCCTCGAAGCGACAGCAGTTCTCTCCGTTGTGGTCGCTGGATTCGCCCGCATCCACCGACCAAGCCTTAATCGCGCAACCCCTGCGTAAGCGGCCGATACCCGGGCCGTCGCGAAAGGAGCAACAGCATGTCGGCGCCGAATCAATTCCTCGTCTACGCCACCGACGTGGAGCGAGCGACGAACTTCTACCGCGACCTGTTCCAATCCAAAGCTCCCGATCTCGAAGACCTCGGCTTCATCTGCCCCAGGGCGGGAACTTGCACTACACCTGCCGATTCCAGGTGAGCGACAGGTTAGGGTCAGCGAACCCCCAGCAGCCTGCTTCGCACCCCTCGAATAACCGTGTGTACCAGTTAGGGAGGGGCCCTGAAAGGGGCCTCTCCCTGTGTCCGGTTCCGCTGCTCCCCCACCCCGAAAAGGGCTGCAATGTCTGCGGAGAGAGTGCGCGGTCAAGGGCGGGCCGGAGGCTCATCTCGCAGTGACGCGAAGCGCCGTTGACGGCGCACCAGGAGCATCGACGATTCGCGGGAACCTACCGGAACAGTCACCTGCGGTTGAGCACTCCCTCGCTCGCGAACGGGGGCCGGAGGCTCCTTTCGTTGCTGTCCCCCTTGGGCTTAACTTCATCGCCGCTTTAGTCACTCGACTCGCCGCTCCAATCGGCTGTTCGAGTGCGAGCCTCTGGTGAAGCCTGTCAAGGCGGCCTCGCCTAGCCCTTTCCACGAGAACTGCCGTGAGGCATCCCTCGGAACAGCTAACCAATCGCCGTAGTGCGTGATGTCCCTGCCTTCCGAGGCGGCCAAGGCGTCGCACTCGAATCCGACGGCCGTGGAGCCGTCCTCAAGGAGGGTCGAACCCAGCAGCATGGGTTCCGGGAGGGCGGCAAGGAATCGACCAATGGCCGCTTCGGGGAGGATCCACCTTTCGGCCGTCAATGCGGCTCCTTCGTTCGAACGATACACCCCCGGCTTTGGCGGCAGGGTATCGAGGGAAACCATTCGGTACTGCGCTGCGGTCCGTACTACGCCGTCCCAGGCGGCCCCGAGCCGTTCAAGTTCGTTGGCCAGCGGTTGGCCCTTGCGGTGTGCGCCCACGACTATCAGGGATACTGCTGAGGCGCCCGCAACAACAGGCCAAGGAATTGATGACGTCGAGGCGTGGGATGCGGCAGTTGCGGCGCCGTCGGCGAACAGCACTGGAGCGGTTGGGGTTGATTCGACTCTGCGTGCAATGTCGGCCGCCACAGCATCATCGAAGGTCCGGCTCACCACGGTCAGGCCGAACTGCGAACCTTCCACCTCGCCGGCGGGAACAGCCATTGCACATAGGTCGAACAGGTTGCAGAAGTTCGTGTAGGTGCCCATCAAGGAGTTCACTCCCACCGGGTCCGCGGCCACCTCGACAAGCGTCGGGTGGAACGGCGCCGTGGGGACCAGGAGCGCGTCGAAACCTTCCAGCCGTGCCATCGCCTTTTGCTTCAGCTCTTCCAGTTTGCCTGTATCAGCAACGTAGCGGTGGGCAGGCAGCCTGCCGGCAGCCCGGATGATGCCCCCCACCGTGGTGTCAATATCTGCCTCCCCTTGCACGCCGCCCTCGGACGCTTCGATATAGTCGCCGACGGCGACATAACGCTCAGCCACCAGCGCGCCGTCGTACAGCAGCCGCGCTGCCTCGAGGAAGGCGTCGAATTCGATGGCCTCGGCGTCCACCCCGGAGGCGCGCAGCCGGTCGATCTGTTGTGTGAACTCGGCGGCCCAGGCGCCGGGCAGCGCCGGCAGGATGGCAGGGTACGCGACGCGTGGCTTCGATGGTGCTGCAAGCCGGAGATCGGTGGGCCACGCCCGCGATCCACCCGCCATGATGCCCATTGCGAGCTCCGCCGTGGACAACTCGCGGGCGAAAATGGTGACGGCATCCCAAGACCGGCAGGCAGGGACAACGCCGGCGGTGGACACAACGTTCAGCGTGGGTTTGATGCCCACGATTCCCTGCAGTCCGGCGGGCACCCGGCCTGATCCTGCGGTGTCAGTTCCGATGGCGATGTCCACCAGACCCAGTGCCACCGCCACCGCGGAACCGGAGCTGGAGCCGCCGGAGATGAAGTCCGGATTGCGGGAGTCCCGGACTGCACCGTACGGGCTGCGCGTCCCCACCAGCCCCGTGGCGAACTGGTCGAGGTTGGTGGCGCCCAGGACCAGAGCACCCGCGGCACGGAGGCGGGCCACGGCTTCCGCGTCCCGCTCCGGCAGGTACGAGAAGCCGGGGCACGCCGCCGTCGTCGGGATGCCCGCGACGTCGACGTTGTTCTTGACGGCGAGCAGCAGACCGGCGAGCGGAAGGTTTGCGCCGCCGGCAACGGCCGTGTCAATGGAAGCGGCTTCGGCCAGGAGCTCCGACTCGCCCCGCAGGGTTATCCAGATTTCCGGCCGGTCCACAACCTCGACGGCGGCGAGGGCGCCCCGGACCCGAGTGGTGGCAGCACCGGTGATGGTTGCGGTGGTCATACTGCTGCCTCTTCCAGTTCTTTGGTCTCCACTTTGCTGCTCCCGGCGATTTCGGATTGGTCGCTGCCAAGGACCACCAGCGCTTCGCCGGCGACTACCTGTGATCCGGCGGCCGGAAGCACGCGCAGCACCACGCCATCGCACGGCGCTTCCAGCACTGTTTCCATCTTCATCGCCTCGAGGGACACCAGCGGCTGGCCCTGCAATACCCGGTCGCCGGCAGCCGCATCAACCTTCCAGACGCTCGCGGCAAATGGTGCGGAGATTAGGGATCCTCCATCCGGAACCACCACCTCGTCGGCGGGCGGGGCCACGACGGCGGCAACCGCCTCCGCCCGGTCAAACTCGCCGGCGTCGGCCCACGCCTGCCGCTCGACGGCGAACGCCGCACCCTGCTTTTCCCGGAACGCGGCGATCGAGTCGCGGTTCTCTTCCAGGAACTCCTCATGCTCAGCCAGCGAGAAAGTGCCGTCCTCAATCTCGACACCGCGGCCCCTTCCGGCAGCCATGTCTGCCCGGAGGTCCAAGAGTTCCTCGGGGCTGACAGGGTACCAGGAGATCCGGTCGAAAAAGCGCAGCAGCCAGGGTGAGCCCGGTTCGAACGGGGCAGAGTCCGCGTATCGCGACCAGACCTGCGTCGTGCGGCCCACGAACTGGTAGCCGCCGGGTCCTTCCATGCCGTAAACGCACATGTACGCGCCGCCGATCCCCACCGCGTTTTCCGGCGTCCAAGTGCGGGCCGGGTTGTATTTCGTGGTGACCAGCCGATGCCGCGGGTCCAGCGGCGTGGCCACCGGGGCGCCAAGGTAAACATCACCCAGTCCCAGGACCAGGTACTCGGCGTTGAAGACGGTGTCGAACACGTCGTTGACAGAGTCCAACCCATTGATCCGGCGGATGAATTCGATGTTCCAAGGGCACCACGGGGCATCGTCCCGGACGCCTGCCATGTAGCGTTCAATCGCCTCACGGGTGGCAGGATCGTCCCAGGACAGCGGCAGCCTGACGGTACGGCTGGGAACCACCAGTTCCGAACTCGCCGGCAGTGCCGCCTCGATTTCCTGCACGAGTCCCAGCAGGCGCTTCGTGGACAGGACGGAAGGATCCACCTTGATCTGCAGGGAGCGGATTCCCGGGGTGAGATCCACGATGCCGGGCAGGCGGAGCTGTTCGATGCGCTGGTGCAGTGCGTGGACCCTGGCGCGCAGGGCGAGGTCCAGCACCATCTCGCCATACTCCACCAGCAGGTTGTCGTCCCCGGAGCGGCGGTAGGTGACCGCGGGCCGGCCGGAGCCTTCGGGCACCCGGCCCATCACGCCGTCGTCGCCGTCCCCTCGCGCGGTGCGGCTACCTGCGGCCGCCAACGTTGCCAGGTTCGCCGTTGACAGTCTTGCCGTCGACAGATCCCGGGACCATCCGGGGTCACCCGGCAGCACCAACTGCCGGCCAGGGCCCAGGTCCTTGGCCGACGGCGCCTGGCTCACCTGGACGGGAACGAACCGGACCTTGTCCCCCGGCCTCAGCTGGCCGAGCTTCCACCGGTCCGCCGTCACCACGGTGACCGGGCAAACGAACCCGCCCAGGCTGGGTCCGTCGGGGCCTAGCAGGATGGGCGTATCGCCGGTGAAGTCAAGGGCACCTACAGAGTACGCAGTGTCATGGATGTTGGACGGGTGCAGGCCTGCTTCCCCGCCATCCATGCGGGCCCAGCGCGGCTTGGGACCGGTCAGCCGGACTCCGGTGCGTGCCGAATTGAAGTGAACTTCGTATCCGGAGGCGTACAGCTCCTCAATGTCTTCGCGCTGGAAGAATTCGGGGGCCCCGTGCGGGCCTTCCGCGACGGCCAACTCCCAGGCCGAGGTCAGGGCAGGCCGGCTGTCCACCGGCACCTCGGACATCGCTGCTTTCTGGAGGGCCGCGCCCGCGGCGCCGAACTCACCCGGAACAACTGCCCGGAGCACGTCACCGGCGCGCAGGACCCGCCCGGCGTGTCCGCCGAACTGGCCCAGGGTGAAGGTGGATGCGCTCCCCAGGTACTGCGGGATATCCAGGCCGCCCTGGAACAGGATGTACCCGCGGAGCCCGTGTCCCGCGGCAGTGCCGACGTCGAGCGTTCCACCCGCGGGCACTGTGACTGGTGCCCACGTGGGCACGGCAGCACCGTCAACTGTGACTGTGACGTCCGCGCCCGTGACGCAGATGGTAGTGGCTTGTGTGAAGGTCAGGCTGGGACCGGTCATGGTGAATTCCAGGCCGGGGGCGCCTTCGGGGTTGCCCAGCGCCGTGTTGCCCAGCCGGAAGGAAAGGTCATCCATGGGGCCGCTGGGCGGGACGCCTATCTGCCAGAGGCCGGTGCGGCCGGGCCAGTCCTGCACGCTTGTCTGCAGTCCCGGCCGGCCCACGGTAATGCGCGGTTCGGGGTCTCCCACCGTGTCCAAGGTGCTGGTGGAATGCTGGACACTGCGGACCACGTCCATTCTACTCACGGCACGGAGCATTCCCAGGTTGGTCTCGATGCCGTCGATCCGGGTGCCGGCGATCGCGGAGGCGAGCCGGTCGAAGGCTTCGGAGCGCGTCGGAGCGGACGTGATGATTTTGCCCAGAAGGGGATCGTAGTTGGTGGACACCTCGGTGCCGGTTTCCACCCAGGCGTCCACGCGGACACCTTCTGTAGCAGGGTAGACAGCGTTGGTGACCGTTCCGGCGCTGGGCTGGAACCCGCGGGCAGGATCTTCGGCGTACACGCGTGCTTCCACTGCGCTGCCGGCAACCGGCAGGCTGTCGGGTACGCCGGCAAGGACAGTGCTGGCCTCCTGGCCACCCTGTGCCAGCCGCAGCATCCACTCCACCAGGTCGACGCCGGTGACGGCCTCGGTGACGGGATGCTCCACCTGGAGCCGGGCGTTGACCTCGAGGAAGGAGGCTTCGCGGCGGGAAGGGTCGTAGACGAATTCAACGGTTCCGGCGGAGCGGTAGTTAAGGGACGCGCACAGTGCGCGGGAGCTACGGTGAAGTTCTTCGCGCAGCGCGTCGGGCAGGTCGGGAGCAGGTGCTTCCTCGAGGACCTTCTGGTGTCGGCGCTGCAGGGAGCAGTCCCGGTCGCCGAGGCTGACCACCCGGCCCTCGCCGTCGCCGAAGATCTGGACCTCGACATGCCGGGCGTTTTCGACGTAGCGCTCGGCGAAGACCCCCGCGGTGCCGAAGCTGGCACCGGCCAGGCGGGCCACGCGGGGGAAGCTTTCCACGAGCTCGGCCTCGTTGCGGCAGACGGTCATGCCGATGCCGCCGCCACCGCCGGTGGCTTTGAGCATCAGCGGGAAGCCAATCGCGGCGCTGGCCGCTACGGCATCGTCCACGTTTGCCAGCAGCCCTGAACCGGCGATCATTGGCACCCCGGCCGCACGGGCGGCATCCCGTGCGGTGTGCTTGGTGCCGAAGATGCGCAGCTGCTCAGCGGTGGGACCGACAAAGACCAGTCCCTCCGCTTCCACGGCTTCCGCGAAGCCGGCGTCCTCGGAAAGGAAGCCGTATCCGGGGTGGATGGCCCCCGCGCCGGTGGACTTGGCTGCGGCCAGCAGCGCATCCATCCGGAGGTAGGACTCTTTAGCCGGCGCGGGACCGAGCAGCACTGCCTCGTCCGCCAGCCGGACATGGCGTGCCCCGCGGTCCGCTTCGGAAAACACGGCAACGGTTCGCAGTCCCAGTTTCCTGGCTGATTCGATGATGCGGCAGGCGATTTCACCGCGGTTGGCGATGAGCAGGGTGTCAAAGCGGTTCACAGGGCAGCCTCCGGCCGGGTGACGATCATGCGGACGGTGGTGGGGTTGAAGCCGTTGCACGGGTTGTTGATCTGCGGACAATTGGAGACGAGCACCAGGGTGTCCACCTCGGCCCTTAGCGCGACGCGCTTGCCGGGAGCGGAGAGGCCATCGACAATGCCCAGGGCGCCGTCCGGGTCCACTGGGACGTTCATGAACCAGTTGATGTTGGATACCAGGTCGCGCTTTGCGAGGCCCCATCGGGAGCCTTCTATGAGGAAGTTTTCCACGCAGGCGTGATGTTCACGGGTGTGCTGCCCGTAACGGAGAGTGTTGGATTCCTGCGAGCATGCGCCGCCGATGGTGTCATGCACCCCCACCTCGTCCGCCACGACTGTCATCAGGGGAGCCCCTGTGTCCGCGCGAAGCACGGAACCCGTGGTCAGAAAAATCGACTGCTGCTGGGCGATGGTGACCGCTGCCGAGTAGCGCACCGAGGTGTCGTCGGCCGCGTACAGCAGGCAGTCCACCGCCTGGTTGCCTTCCATGTCCACGATGGTCAGCACGTCGCCGACCGCCACCACGGCTGACCACGGGCCTCGGGCCTGAACGAATTCGTCGAGGACCACTTTGCCGGGCGTCAGTGCGGTTTCGCTCGCGTGCGGGACGCGTTCTGTTTTAAGGGCTCTGTTCATCGGGCGTTCCTTGCGGTCAGGTCGTGTTCGGTGTTACGGAGTGCCTGCAGGTGCTCGGGAGTGAGGGGCCCGGTGAGCCGGCCAGCGTGCAGTGCTGCCAGGTCCTGCGGCGCGTGCCAGGCGACGATGTCGACGGCGGTTCCGGTGAAGGTTGCGCGGGGGTCCAATGGGTGGGCGGTATTGGCGAGCACCAGCACCGCATCCATCTGGAGCAGAAGTTCGACGGCGGCACCCGGGCCGGCGCTTCCGGTGAAAGTGATACTGCCGAAAAGGTCAACAGTGATGCCTTTGAAGAAGGACAACGACGGCGCCACGTCGCGGGGACCCAGCCCGCTCTTCAGAGCCCCCAGGGTGAGCAGTTCGCGGGCGGCGGGCGAGGCGCTGTGGACCGTTCCGGCACCGTACTGGGCGGTGTTTCCGGCCAAGGTGGTGGCACCGGTCAGGGCATCGTGGCGGGAAGAGGTGTCAGCCACGATGGTGGCCATCAGGCGGCCGGCGTCCGACAGCAGCGGGTGGCCGGCGCCGGGGTATGCCTGCCACTGGACCTTGACGGTGTCCGCGACGTTGAGGCGTTCATGGGGGTCACCGGCGCGGTACAGAAGGGTGTGCACGCAGGCGTCGCCCGCCGTGTCCGTGAATCTGATCCTGGTGCCGCGCGCCAGCTGCATGGTGGTGTAGCGGCCGAAGGCCAGGGATTCGGCCCAGGTGAGGGACGCGACGGCGCCGCCCGTCAGGCCGGCAGTGAGGCGCGCAGGCACCGAAGCCGCCGGCACGTGGCGCATGGTGTCTACGGTCCTGCCGTGTTGTTCCCTGGCGTGGGCACGCGCCCCGGCCGTCGTGGCTGTCCCGGTTGCTGGTGTTTCGATGGTCTGTGTCATGTCCGTCCTGTGGTTGTTTCGGGAGCTGTTGAAGTTTGGAGGAGCCTCAGGCTTTTGCCGCAAGGTTCTGGCGGCGGACCCACAGACCCAGGAGCAGGACCGCGGTCACCATGAGTGGTGCTGAATAAAGGAGGATCCCGTTCTCGCCGGAGGGGTTGTAGACCTCGGGCCTAGGCCAGGCGAGGTTGACCACCATCCCGGCCCCGTAGAGAACGGCCAGGATATTGACGGGCAGCCCCCAGCGGCCGAGCGAGAAGAGTCCCGCCGGCAGTGTTTGTCCTACCCGGTTCCAGTCACCCCGGATACGGTTGAGGAGCTGCGGCACGGTCACCATCAAATAGGCGAGGTAGACCATGACGATGCAGACGCTGCACAACGTGGTGAATACGGCGGCGTTGCCGATATTGGTGGCGAGGACGCCAACTGCCAGGGCGCCGATGACGATAGATGGCCACATCGGAGTGCCACGGGTGGGGTGGACAGAGGACAGCAAGGCTGAGGCGGGGAGTTTGCCGTCCCGTGCCATGGAGAACACCAAGCGGGAACCCGCGGTCTGGATCGCAAGGGTGCAGACGAAAATGGCGATGGCTACATCCACCAGCAGGACCTTGCCCCAGAAGGTGCCCAGGACAGCGGTGAGGACGTAGGGAAGACCTTCGGTGGCCAGTCGGCCGTCGTCGAGGCTGGGCGCGGCCATCAGGGCTGTGATGATCATCAGCGCTCCGCCGATGCCGGAGATGAGCAGCGCAGAAAGAATGGTCCGCGGAGCGGTGCGGCGCGGGTCCTTGGTCTCTTCGGACAGCTCGCCGGCAGAGTTGAAGCCCACCATGACGTAGGCGGCCATCAGCCCCGAAACCAGGAATGCTCCCACGCCCCCGAGATCTGAACTTTGAAGTACGGTGGTGTCCGCGACGACGTCCGGACCGCGCTGAGCGGCGCTGATGAGGGCAAGGATCACGGCGACGACACCCACAATTTCGCACGTCACACCGACGGAATTCACATGGGCCATAAGCTTGACACCGAGCGAGTTGATGACGGTAGTGGCCACCAGGAGGGCCGCCCCAAGGATCACGGCGTTGGCGGCGCCCGTGACGGTATTCAGCGCCGGGTCACCGCCCACCAGCTGGAAGCCGCCCCATAGCTGGGGCAGCACTACTTGCAGGGCTATGGCGGCGGCCGCGGCGGTGACCACCTGCGCGATTGCCATAAACCAGCCCGCGAACCAGCCCACGCCTTCTCCGCCTACGCGCCGTGCCCACTGGTACACCGCTCCGCAAAGCGGGTAGCGGGCGGCGAGTTCTGCGAAGTTCAGGGCAACGAGCAGCTGGCCTACCAGCACAATCGGCCACGTCCAGAAGAAGGCCGGTCCCGCGAACGAGTAGCCAAAGGCGAAGAGCTGGAAGATGGTGGTCAGGATGGATACGAAGGAAAAGCCGGCGGCAAAGGAAGCGTAGCGGCCGAGCTTTCGATGGAGGGTGGGCTGATAGCCAAGGGACGTCAGATCTGCATCGTCCGCGTGGACAGGGGGATGAACGGTTGAAGTCATCGGAGTCTCCGGGAGCTGGAACGGCGTGGGGGTGAAGCGTTTCCGGAAGTGCAGCATTCGGTCGATGGCTGCACTAATACCGGTCAATTGATAGTTTTCCAGTCGGGTATCCCCAAATAGTTTCACTTCTGTAAAAGGCGCGTTGAGATCTTGTTTCCGGTTCGTTTCCGTCTGCTCACCAATTCGTTGGGTGGAGTCCGGTCCGGAGGAGAATGCAAGAATGATGCAGTGACTTCAGCCGGACCGGGACGACCCCGACACCAACAGCCCTCCAGGCCTGGCGCCACCGCTCGCGACGAAATCCTGGATGCAGCGGCCGAGCTTTTTACCACCCAGGGGTTTGCCAACACCTCCACCCGGTCCATCGCGGACGCGGTGGGCATCAGGCAGTCCTCGCTGTACCACCACTTCAAAACCAAGGACGAGATCCTGGATGACCTGCTAACCGGCACCGTCTCCAGTGGGCTGGCCTTCGCACGGGCCATCTCCGCCGAGGCACCCGGCGCGGGTCCAGCCGGAAGCCGTCTTCATGCCCTCGCACTTTACGACGGCAGCCAACTATCCACTGCACACTGGAACCTCGGCATCCTCTACCACCTTCCGGAGGCGCGGAGCGGGCGCTTCGCGGGGTTCCTGGCAGACCGGCAGGAACTGCGGGACCTGTACCGGCAGCTTGGCACTGGGGTTTCCCCCAAGGGCTGGACTGTCATCGGGGGGGCCGACTTCGGCGATCTCGCCTTCCGTCTCGTCGAGTCCCTCATCAGCCTCCGGGCAGATGGAATGACAACACCGGAATCACCGCTGCAGGTGGCAGATTCCGCCGTCATCCTTTGCGGACTGGCTAACAACCTGCCCGCTATCAGGTCGCACAGTGCAGCCCTTATCTCGGATTGGGCTAGGCGGTTGGAATGAGGTCGATCTAAGCACCGCAGGGCCGCCGGCGTCCTTCGTATACTTCGATTTTGTGCTACTCCGGGGCAGCAGGCGGAATCGGCGGATGTTTCCTCGACCTTCACGAAGCTGGTTCTAGCCATAACCATGATCGGCTACAACCCAAGGAGCAGGCGAAAGACGTTCTCGTACGCCAGCAGGAATGGCTCGCGGAGTAGGCCGCACGCAACTCCACGAAGCTCGTCGATTCCATCGAGGCAGAACAGCGGGAGTGATCGTGACAGTTTGATTCAAGGCCACGGTGCCCTGGACCGCTACGTCGAGGTGCTAAAGACCAAACCGGGTGCCTCGCCTGGTTCCACAGCCCTGGCCCAGGCCCGCGGCTCCGGGTCATTCGCCTCGGCCCATGACGCATTCCCGGCGGCCGCGGGCAGTGTCGCTTCCGAAGGTCGCGGAAGAAGTGATCATGCGTCGTCCCCGGCCGGCCGGAAACGCGAGATTTCATCCAACGCCGCGGCGGCCTGGGCGACCGCTGCCTCGAAGAGAGCAGCGCCGTCGGCGGCGTTGGCCCGCGTCGGATCCCCCACCACCCCGCTGGGACCGAAGTCGTTCGAGAGCCAGCCAAAGCTGACGGGCTTGGAATGGAACCCAATGTAATCCGCCTCGGCTATGTGGGCGGGTACATTCCGCTCCGCGAGCGATGTGTCCACCAGGTCGGGGCGGATGTGCATGATGAGCGAGGTTTCGCCGTGGCCGCCATGGATGCCGAGGCCGCATTCCTCCTCTGGCGGCTCCACGCTGTCGGCCGATACCCGGACTCCCATGAGAAAGGTGTTGAGGATGAAGCGGCGGCGGATCTCCCGCAACGCCACCTGCAGAAGTGCCACATTGCCGCCGTGCCCGTTCAGGAAAACCAGGGTCGTGGCCGGGGTGGACCCGACGGACCGGCCGATGTCGATCACGGTCTTCATCATCGCCTCCCAACTGAGCCACACTGTTCCAGGTGCCCAGGCGTGTTCATCCGACTTGGTGTAGGCCAGCGTCGGCAGCAACCAGGCGTCGACGCCGGCGGCAGCTGCGCGCTCCACGGCAGCGTTGCCCACCGAGTCGGCCAGGAGGTAATCGGTTATCAGGGGCAGGTGCGGGCCATGGTGTTCGATCGCGCCCGTGGGCACCACGATCACTGACGATGGCGAGAGCATCGAAGCGGCGGCGGGGCCGGAAAGTTCTGCGAGTTTGCGGGTCATCGCTGGGCCTCCACCGTCATGAGGCCGTGCGGCTGTTCCTCGTCGTTGATGAGTTTCCCGGGGTTGAGGAGCCGGAAGGGGTCGGTCACGGCGGCAAGATCCTTGGTCCTCTGGACCTCGAAATCGACGAACCATTGATGCGGGTTGTGGACGCGCACCCCAAGGTTCTTGAGCCGCTCAAGGCCGGCCTCCACCTCGGCCTTGCTTTCGTAGCGCCCGGCGAGCATGCCGATCGGGTAGTCGCGTTGTGCTTCGATGTGGAGCATCCCGCCGGGGTAGACCGCGTGGACTTCGTCGATGCGTTCAATAAGGGCATCGCCTGCCACTTCGACGTGGAAATAGGTGTCAGGGTGTGCCTTCTGCAACCACTCGATCGGATGGTTGTAGGAGATCATGCTGAGTTTGATGACCGCCTGAGGGCCTCCCCGGATGTCTTCCACCCGTCCGCCCGACTGTTCGACGAGGGCGGTGGCGGCGGGCACGGCAGCCACGTCCAGGATGGCGCGCAGGCTGGCCCGGCCGGCGGGGATGGCTGCATCCGCCGGTAGCGCTGCGGCGAGCATCGGCAGGTCCGCCGAGACGAGGCGGGGGGTCGGAGAGAGGAGCCCGAGCTCGCGGACGATGGAGAGTGCCCCGTCGAAGGTCGGAAAGCTCGCGTAGAACGCGCGCCACTCGCGCAGCGGTTCGAGTTTGACGGTGGCGCGGACGATGATGCCGGCGGTGCCGTAGTTGTGAAGGTAGCTCTGGGCTTCTGGGCCCTCGACGCGGATCAGACCGGGATTGGCGACGGCGTGAACGACGTCCAGCGCGATCACAAAGTCCCCTTCGGCTATGACGCCATGCTCGATGGAGCCGGTGCCTCCGGACCCGCCGGAGAGGAAGCCGCCGATGGTGCTTTGGGCCGTGGACGGGTACATGAGCAACTCCTGGCCGGCGGCGCGGGCCGCCGTTTCCAGCTGGACCATGGTGGCCCCGGCTTCCGCCGTGATGTAGCCGTCTCCCAACTCGAGAATGCCCTTCGCCCGCGATACGTCGAGGACGAGCCCGCCGGGCATCGGAATTGCCTGGCCGTAGTTGCCCGTGCCCTTGCCCCGCGGGGTGATGGAGACACCGTGGCGCACCGCCGCCCCCACTGCCTGGACGATCTCATCGGCAGTGGCCGGAAAGGCAACAAGGTCGGCGAGGCCCAGCGGAAGCTGCTCCATGATCACCGGCGAGAGCTTGGCGCCGTCGATCGAGGCCTTCTCACGCATCGCAAGGTCGGTGCTGACCCCGCGTTCGCCCAGAATGCCGCGCAGCTCCCCCGCCAGCGCGTCGATCGTCGATCGAGGGTAGGTGTAGTTCATGGTTACCACTTTCGTTAGGGAAAGACCGCAGCCGGCGCCGGCCGCGCCGTCGAAGGCACGGCCGGATGCTTGTCCCGTGATGCTGTCTTCGGGGCTATTTCAGGCCGATGGAGGTGTCGATGTACTTGTTGGTGTAGATGTCCTCGGCCGTCAGCCCGCTTTGGGGGGCGCTGCCCAGCGTGGTGAAAAGCGAGACGGATTCGTCGAAAACCTTCTTCACGCGATCGGCATCAAAATCCCCCAGCGTGGAGTTGCTGCCGTTGCCCACGATCTTCTGTTCGATCATGGTCTTCACGGAGAAGTCGGCCACGCCCTCCGAGTACACCCAGCCCGTGTTGAATTCCGTGACCAGGTCAAGGATGAGGCTCTCAACGGGCTTGGGATCCTTGAAGAAGTCCACCTCGGCCTGCTGGAGCACGGGCACAAGCTTGGCGAGGCATCCGCCCAGCGCGGATTCGTCGGCAGCCCGGACGGAGACTGCAGCCTGGTAGATCTGCCACCCGGCGTCGTGGATGAGCTGGTAGGCAACGGGTTTCTTCCATGCCGAGACCTCGTTCTGGTAGATGTACGGTTCGGCGCTGGCGAACCCCTGCTGGGCGTCCTTGCCGCCTCCCGCGACGAAGTTGGCCGGGGTTCCGTCGTAGCTTCCGTCTATGACCTTGTCGGTGAGAGTGCCTTTTGCCTTCAGGTATTCCATCCAGCTGGAGCCGCCGAAGTAGCGCACCACCCCGCCTTTTGCAGCCAGTTCGGGGCCGAGTTCAGCTATGGTCTTGGCCTTGTATGTATTGGGGTCCCACATGATCATCTGCGGGTTCTTGTCCAGTGGGGCGAACACAGCCTTGGTGGGCATCTTGGCGGAGAGTTGGACGGCTTCATCGGTGTTGATGTAGCCAAGAGTGATGGCCGGGTCTTGGGACATCTGTGCTGCCACGGTCTGGAAGCCGATGGCCGGCCCTCCCGAACGGATCTCGACGTTAACGCCTGTGGACCGGCCGCTTGCATAGAGGGGGCCGGAGACGGATTTGTTCGCGGCGTCGATCGTGGGGTTGGGTCCGAGCAGTTGGTAGAGGTGCCCGTGTTCGCTCTCCGGGTTCCAGTCGGTTTGGATAACAATGTTGGCCGGGCAGCCGGCCGCCTTGAGATCGACTGAACCGATGCCCTGGTCTGCTGCGCTTGCGGCGGGTGCGGTGGCGTTCGATCCGCAGGCGCTGAGCGTGAGCGCGGTGAGCGCCGCGACGCCGGACAGGACAATGGCGCGGGCTGAGGTGCGGGGTGTTGGGCGTTGCATGTGTCTCCTCGAGTGGGGGAAGATCCCGAATGGGGAAGGATGGAACGTGCACGGTGAATTATCTGTGGGGTGGCCGGGTGCGGTCTTTAGCGGGCATCGACGTCGTACCAGGCTCCGACCACGAACTTGCTGATCGAGCCGAAGAGCCAGAAGATCACGACGCCGAACAGCGAGGCGGTGATGATCGCGGCGAAGAGTTCGGCCGATTCGACCCGTGATTGGTAGTTGCTGATGAGGGAGCCGATGCCGGGGGTACCGCGGCGGAAGAAGAAGTCTCCGACGATGGCTCCGACGACGGCGAGGCCTGCGGAAATACGCATACCCGCGAAGACCGCCGGCAGGGCAGCGGGCAGTTGGAGCTTGGTCAGGACCGTCCAACGGCTGGCGTTCTGCAGCCGGAAGAGTTCCAACTGGGAGCGGTCAGCCGATTGGAGCCCGAACAGGGTGTTCGAGACCACGGGGAAGAGCGCGATCATGACGCAGACGACTGTCCGGGAGAAAAAATCGAAGCCGAACCAGAATCCGATCAGGGGCACCAGGGCGAGGATGGGGATGCACTGCAGGATCACGGCGTAGGGAAACAGTGAGCGTTCGATCCACCTGGCCTGTGACATTGCGATCCCCCACGCCATCCCAATGACGATCGCTGCAGCGAGACCGGCGAGGGCCACGGCGGCGGTCTGCCCCAGGCTTGCCAGGATCTCGCCCAGGACATCCGGGTCCAGGAAGCCCTTTGTGACCACCTGGTCCGGAGGCGGCATGAGGAACCGTCGCTTCTCGTCCAGCACCAGGTAGCTGACTGCGTACCAGAGCCCCAGGAGCACCAGGAAGACTAGCATGGGCGGAACCCATATAGCCGGCCGGGGCCTACGAGCCCGAACAGCGGGCATTGTTCGCTTGATGGGAGGCCCTGAAGGTCCGGAGGCCGTGCCTGTGGGGGCCTTCTCCGGGTTGATCGTGGCTGACATCAGTGGTGCCCCTCTCGGAGTGCGTGGGAGACGTCGCCTACCAGTGCGGCGAACTCGGGGGTGAAACGGATGTCAGGGTCACGGGGTATGGGGAACGGCACGTCAAAGGTGCGCACGATCGCTCCGGGCCGGCCCGACATGACCACCACCTTCGTGGAGAGGTACACGGCCTCGGAAACGGAGTGAGTGATGAACAGGCCCGCGAAGCGGCGTTCGGCGAAGATCCGAAGAAGTTGGTCGTTGAGCCGCTCGCGCGTGATCTCATCGAGGGCTCCGAACGGTTCGTCGAAGAGGAACAGTTCCGGGTCCAGGGTGAGTGAACGGGCCAGGGAAGCGCGCATCTTCATGCCACCGGAGAGCTGCCGCGGAAGGTGCTCTTCGAAGCCTTTGAGCCCGACCAGATCGATGGCTTCCATGGCCTTCTGCGAGCGGACGGCCCGGGAGGCCTTCCTTAACTCGGCCAGCAGTTCGACGTTCGCGCGGACGTTGCGCCAGGGAAGCAGGGTGGCATCCTGGAAGACATATCCGATCCGGGACGTGGCGATGCTGACTGTTCCGTGGGATGAGCTTTCTAGCCCCGAAGCGATGCGGAGCAGGGTGCTCTTGCCGCATCCGGAAGGTCCGACGACGGTCACGAACTCGCCCTCGCGGACCGTCAGATCAACGCCGGAGAGGGCGACCGTGCCGTTGGGGAAGGTCATTTCGACGTCCTTGAAATCGAGCAGCACTTTGGCTTCTTCCTGTGTTGCCGGCGGCGCCGCTGCCTGTGTAGCTGTCATGCGGAGTACCTCGATTCGATCGGGGTCATTGAATTGACCGGGGTTCCGGGAATGGCGATGCGGCGCGATACTTCGCTGTGCGCCACAAGCATCCCGGCGTGGATTACGTACCGATCAGGGGACGCAGTTGCCACCACGTCGTCGATGCTCGCCCCGCGGATGGCCAGGAGCTCGGCGCTGGCGTCCTCGACCGGGCCCGCTACGGGCAGACCCATGACGGAACGGGCGCCGGAAGAAACCGCGTCGTAGGCCTCGGCAGGTGTCAGATGCGCGGCGGCGACAAGCAGCCCGGCCGTTTCGAAGGCGTCACTTCGCCCCACTGGATTGAACGGGTCACGCACGTTGTCAGCCCCGGCTCCCAATCGGGCGCCACGGTCCAGCAGTGCACGGACTGCGGTGAGGCCGCGCGGCGTCGACACCGGGTGGTCCCAGCCTTGAAGGTAAAGGTTGGTGATGGGGAGGGTGACTATTCCGAGGTCGCTCTCGAGGATCTCGTCTATTACTGAGTGGAGATCCTCCGGTTCGAGGGTTCCCAGCCGCACGCAGTGGCCTGCTGTCCTCATCCTGTCCGGAGGCCACGCTCGGACCAACCGGGCGAACTCGACGATGGTGAGGGCACCGTCCAGGCTCTCGTCCGTGTGAAGGTCGACGCCGACGCCGCGGCGTTCGGCGAGCGTGATCAGTCGGCGCAGATCTGTAAACGGGTCTGAGGCGAGGTGGGGTGATCCGCCCACGAGGTCGACGCCGAGATCGATGGCTGCTTCGATGTCCCGGTCCGGGACATCGGGACCCGCGAGGGCCACAAGTTCGAGGTCCATGAGCCCTGCAAGTTCCCGGCGGACAGCAGCGAGGGCTTCGACGCCGCGGAGAGGTTTGTCTCCGAGCAGGACGTCGACGTGGCACCGCACCGACGTGGTGCCGTTGGCGAGCAGCGTGAATGCGGCTTCAAGGGCCCGGTCGCGGATGTCGTCGACGGTCATTGTGGAGGCGTGGCGCCGCCACGCATCGATCGCGTCTCGCAGATTTCCCAGGGGAGGCCGGATGGCATCCGCGGACAGTGCCTTGTCCAAATGCGCGTGCGGTTCGGCAGGTGCCGGGAGGAGCATGAAGCCGCTGAGGTCTATCTCCGTTCCGGAGCCGGACCGCCGGCCCTGCCCAGCGGCCACGACGCGGCCAACCCGGCTTCCGTTAATCTCTACGTCCCGGACGGTTCCGTCGAGCAGCGTAGCTGAACACAGGAGCGAGATCTGGCGAGGTAGCTGGTGCAAAAGGCCCTCCGATTACATTGCGTCGATGTGGGGTAAAATGTTGATAGAGTCAACATGTTGATAGCTTCAACATACGGTGGTTGTGTTTCGCCCGCGTAACGCGTCGATTTCCCGACGGTGAATCCGTCGGCGTCCTGCACCACCGAGGGTGAAATGACGGTTCCACAATCTTGAGGGGACCGAAAGGAGTGACGGTGAAAAACCCGGTAGACGTGGCGGGATCCGACGGCGAAGGCACCGGCCGGGCGCCCGCCATTGACAGGCAGATCGCACTGATGGGCCAGCGCATCCGTCGGCTGCGCAAGGACAAGGGACTCACGCTGGTCCAGCTCGCGGGAGCAACAGACCTTTCGCATTCCTTCCTGAGCCAACTGGAAAGGGGTCTTGCCCGCCCGAGCATGTCGTCGCTGGACCGGATCGCCCACGCACTGGGCATCAGCCAGATCGAGCTGATGCTCGCGGCGGAGGCCCGCGGCCCGTCCTCAGCCGACCACGGCAACGTCCACGTGGTCCGGGCCGACGAAGGCATCCGCAGGCCGACGCGGAAGGGCGAGGCCCGCACGCTGGCCCGAGGGAACCGGGGAGTCATGACCTTGGAATGGCACGATTCCAATGTCGATCCGGGCAGGTTCTATGTGCATGACGAGGACGAGTTCCTGTTCATCATTTCCGGCAGCGTGCTGGTGGAACTGGACGACCGCGGGTGCGAGCTGCTGCATGCGGGGGACTCGATCCACTACCCCGGCGGCACCCGGCACCGCTGGAGCTCACCGGACGGCAGCGTGTACCGCGCCATCGTCGTCAAGGAAGACCAGTCGTTGACCAGCAGGACTGGCGACGTCCACCTGGAACGCGCGGACGCCGACCGGGGTGGGAAGTCATGAGCGCCGAACACGCCGAGGTGTTCGAGGTCAGCGTCGCGGCACGCCGAGAGCTTGCGGCCGGCGTCATGGCCTTCGAGCTGGCAAGCACAGACAGCTCGGCCCTTCCCGCGTGGACGCCGGGTTCACATCTCGATGTCCTGTTGCCTGGCGGGATAGAACGGCAGTACTCCCTGTGCAGCGGCGCGAGTACGGGATCGCCCTGGCAGATCGGGGTCTTGCGCGAGCCCGGCGGTCGGGGCGGCTCCATCCAGTTGCACGACTCCGCCACAGTTGGGACCACATTGCGCGTTCGCGGTCCGCGCAATCATTTTCGATTTGAGCCCGATGCCTCGGCCCGGGTCCTATTTGTGGCTGGCGGAATCGGCATCACACCGATCCTTCCCATGGTCAGTGAGGCAACCGCACGGGGCCTCGACTGGACCTTGGACTACGCCGGGCGCTCCCGGCAGACCATGGCGTTCGTGGACGAACTGCTCGCCACCCATCCCGAACGAGTGCGGATCCACGCCGCCGATGAAGGTCGGCGTCTCGCACTGGGCGTGCTTGCGGCCGACAGCCGTCCAGGACCAGGTGCCCGGCTTGCCGTGTACAGCTGCGGCCCCGCCAGGCTGCTCGACGCCGTCGAGGACGCTTTCGCCGGGCGCGTCGGAGTGAGCGTGCATCTGGAGCGTTTCACCCCGAAGGAGGCCGGCGCGCCTCTTCTGAACGGGCCGTTCGAGGTGGAACTCCAGCAGACGGGTGTGACCGTCACAGTGGCCGAGGGCCGAACGATCCTGGAGGCCGCGGAAGAAGCCGGGGCTTTTGTTCTCTCCTCCTGCCGCGAAGGTACCTGCGGCACCTGCGAGACCCCCATCATCTCCGGAACGGCTGATCATCGCGACTCCGTTCTGACAGCGGCGGAACAAGCCGAGAACCGCGTGATGATGGTCTGCGTCTCGCGCGCGGCATGCAGCCGCCTCGTGCTCGATCTCTGACCCCAGCCCGGCACCTTCACCGACACGCCCACTATCCAGGGAGTCCCCCGTGCTCACTATCACCAACGCCGAACGGATCTTCATCGACGGCAACACCGAACGCACCGGCCCGCTGCACATCAGTGCCGGGACCGTGGCCGAGGAAACGCCCGTCCCAGCGGGCACCATCCCTACATCGGGCATCACCGCACCCTCCGACGGAGAGGTGCTCGACGCCACCGGATGCGTGGTCACACCCGGGCTTGTGAACGCACACCACCACCTGCTTCAAACGGCCTTCCGCACCTTTCCCGGCACGCGCGGTGTGGCCATGAGCGAATGGCTGCCCACCATGGCAAAGGCCTACGACACCGCCACCATCGACCCGGAACTCGCGGGCCTTGCGGCAGCTGCCGGCGCCGCGGAGGGCCTGTTATGCGGGGTGACTACCGTGGCCGACCACCACCTGAGCTGGCCGCACGCGGCCAACACTGTGGCCATAGCCAGCGCCAGCGCCGAAGCCGTCCGGCGTGTGGGCGCCCGCCTTGCCTTTGTGCGAGGAACCGCAGGCGACGATCCCCAGACCGCCGCTACATCTACGGAGGACATCGTTGCAGCCCTCATGCCCGGCGCCACGGGCGGAATGAGCGGGGACGGCATGCTGCAACTCGCCGTCGGGCCCGCCGGAGTCCACAGCGACGGCCCTGAAACGTACAAACTACTCGGCGAGGTGGCGCGCAGGCACGGACTACGGCGCCGGACCCAGTCGAACGAGCAGGTGGACGTCAGAGTCGCCTTGGAGCGATACGGCCGACGCCCGCTGGATCTCCTGGAAGAGTGGGGGTGGCTGGCTGACGACGTGACGCTGGCACACCTATGCGATGTCACACCCCAGGAAATCGCCCGGATTGCCGCGTCTGGTGCATCGGCGACCCACGCCCCTGGCTGCGACCTTCCGATGGGATGGGGCATAGCGCCGGTCGCGGCCCTGCTCGACGCCGGCGTGACCGTCGGTCTGGGAACGAGCGGCGGCGGCTCCAACGACGCCGGCCATCTGCTCGCCGATGCACGGCTCGCCATGCAGCTTGCACCGCTTGTGGGCCCGTCCGTATCCGCCCGCAAGGTGCTCGGCATGGCCACGCAAGGCTCGGCGCAAGGTCTTGGCCGCTCCGAACTCGGCCATTTGCGGCCCGGGGCGGCAGCCGACCTGTGCGTGTGGGACGTCACCGGGATTGCCGATGCCGGCGTCGCGGATCCCGTTGCGGGGATCCTGTGGGCATCGCCGGGGCGCCGGCCCCGTCACGTGGTGGTCGCGGGCAAAGTGGTCGTCCGCGACTTCCAGCTGGTCAACACAGACGAGCATGAACTCGTCATGGCTTTGCGCCGACGCGTGGGCCGATAGTGCGGCACTAAGCCGGATCTGCGATCTGGCCGCCCGCAGCGCCAGCGTGGGCCCAGAGGGCGACGATGATCTCGAAACGACTGTGATTTGCAGCAGTATTTGGCCGTGTTTTCACAGTGATATTAGTTGCCATCGATGAGTCTCCGGCGTGGTCTGCAGTGGTGACATGCATGCCGAGAATTCCGGCGATGAGGGCCAGCACACCGAAGGACGAGGCAGGCCTGCAGGAGGCTAGCTGTACTCGGCCATGACGTTGGTGACATCAGTCTTGAAGTGAGGAGGGCCTCCGGGGCTTAGTGGAGGTATCTGACATCTTCACGGCCACGGAGGTCCTCATGTCCCACGCTAATGCCGGTCTTACCATCCATGGGAGATTTCTTCTCGTTGAAAGGGTGATCGGTGATCATCGGCCGGTTGCCTTGGCTTCCTCGACCAGGGCCGATACGGCCGGACAGCGGGTGGTTCCGCTCCAGGCCGGTGATCAGCACCGAATGCCGCAAAGTGCTAGTTGCGTCACTGATCGTGTCAATGGGCGCGAGAAAGAAAGTTATGCGTAATCGGCTCACATTTCTACTGACATGATCGTGCCATGAGGCAACTGATGCTCACTGTGGCGGGTGTAATCCTATTTCTCTTGCTGCACTCGAACCGCGATGAGCCGTGGACGAAAGAACCGTTCCCGGGATGTCTGGCATGGGAGCTTGGGGCTGGCAATAGCACCAGTACCGATCCTCGCGTGCTCGGTAACGGGGTTCTACTGCTCTGGCTGTCATCAAGGACAGTTGCGAGAGACGTTAGGTGCGGCCGCGAAGCTAGCGGACACGCCCGAAGTCCACGATACGCCAGCTGCTTTCTGTGGATTAGTTGCGTGCCCATTTCCACACTCCCCGGCCCCTTCGGCCCCGACGGACGGCGCCCTGTGGATAGGCTGCCTTGGCTTCCCGGCGCACCTGTCGGTGACGGCCCCCGAACCTATGATGATCCTCCATCTGAAGGAGGAAGGCAGCAGTGGCTATACAGCAGAGCAATGAGCGCTCTTTCCAGCTCCAAGTTGCAAGCATCTGGATCGCCTCGGCCGGGCTTGTCCTGGCCCTCTTCCGGACTGTCCTGGACATCACGGAGGTGATGGGCCGGTGCCTACTCGGGGAGCTCCGCTTATGTCACGGAGTTAGGTCCCGTCGGGAGCTTCTCTGCCCTGCTACGCTGCAGGTAAGTTGGCCGACCGGCTAACCAAGTTCCGAGGACTTCGATGTCAGCGAGTCGGTCGTCTTGGACCTGCATCGGGTTGGCCGAGAGCAGGGCCATGTCGGCGCGCATCCCGGGGCGGAGCGTGCCCCATTCATGCTCAGCAAAGGCCTGATAGGACACCCCGGAAGTGTACGCTGCCAGTGCAGTTTCAATATCTACGCGTTCGTCGGGTATCCAGCCGGCGGCGGGAAGGTGATCGGCTGTTTGTCGCGTGACCGCCGTTGCGAGCCCTGGGAGGGGATGGTGCCCGGTAACGGGCCAGTCGCTGCCGAAGGAGAGCGGGACCCCGGCTTTCGCCAGTGATGCGATGGGGTATTGCAGCTGGGCGCGGGGGTTGCCCAACCGAGGAATGGTCAGCAGGCGCATGACGTCGTCAGCGCAGGCCCATAGCGGCTCAAAGTTGGCCACGGCGCCCAGTTTTACCAAGCGGGGAATGTCGTTCGGATCGACAACCTGCAGGTGTGCGATCACCGGCCTGCGGTCCCGGGGTCCGTTTCGTCGCTGGACTACTTCGAGGGCGTCCAGGGCCATGCGCACGGCAGCATCGCCGATGGCGTGCAGGTGGAGCTGAAATCCGAGAGCGTCAAACCTCGCCATTGCGTCGTGCAGGTCCTCGGGTAGCCAATTGGGCAGTCCGGCCTCCCCGGGGGCGTCCGTGTAGGGGGTCAGCATGAAGGCGGTGCGGCTTTCGATGATGCCGTCCAGAAAGAACTTCACCGTGTTGGCCGTGAGCATGGGGCTACCGAGCTCTCGGATCCGGCGCCGCGCCGTTTCGAACCCGGGGGGTTGATTGGTCCAATCTTGAGGATCGGCACGGAACGCGAGGTTGATCCTGGCGTTCAACCGGCCGGCACTGGCCGCGGTCAGGTATGCGGGAACGTCGTCCAGTTCCACCCAGGCATCCTGGATCCATGTCACTCCAGCCGCGGCGTATCGTGCGGTCGCGGACTCCAAAGCGTTTACGCGGTCCTCCAAGCTGTAGCCGGGCGCGACTCGGAGGACAAGGTCGATCGCGCCGGCTTCCATCAGGGTGCCGCGTGGAGACCCATCCGGCCGTCGCACGATCCGGCCGAGTGCCGGCTCGGGCGTGCTGCGATCGATGCCGGCGGCGCGGAGGGCTGCGGAGTTCACCCACACCGTGTGATAGTCCCAGGACTTCAACAGAACCGGACGGTCCGGCACCGCTGCGTCAAGCCATTCGGCGTCAAACACTCCGTCCGGTGCGAGGGTTGCGTCGTAGCTGGCACCGATAATCCAGTCGTCCGCCGGGTGTGCGTTGGCCCATTTCCGGACAGCTTCGGCGATTTCGGGCACGGATGTGCAGGAACGGATTTGCGGGCCCATCTCTTCCAGCCCGCCGAGAAGGGGATGGGCGTGGCCGTCAGCGAATGAAGCCGATAGGTAGCCGCCGTCAAGGTCCACCGTCTCATCTGCCCTGGACGCCAGCGCGAGTGCCTCAACGCCCACTGCTTCGATCATTCCATCCCGAACTGCAAGCGCCGTTAAAGGAGGGCCAGTCTCGGCCTCCTGACGCTGTAAGACGCCGGAGGGTGCAATGGTGCCGCCCGTAAAGAGAGTCAAAGCCACGGGAACTCCTGATTGTGCTGAGCTTCGGGTTGCTGCATTGTTTCAGACACCTATGCTTCCTCAAGTTGTAGATGAGGTGTGGGACGGCGGAATCCGCGTGTAAGGAAGGCCAGGTAAGCCAGGCCCAGACCAGCCCAGGCGAGACCCAGAGAGAATGACAGTCCACTCAAGCTTGTCCAGAGCCAGAGCGTCAGCACAAATCCCGTTCCCGGTAGCAGGAGGTTATGGATCAAGCCTTTCGGTCCACGATTCTTCTGATCGATGAAGTAGTGCTTGATAACGGACATATTGACTACAGAGAAGGCGACCAGGGCGCCGAAGCTGATCAGTGAGGACACGGTTGTCAGGTCGAGAACTAGGGCCAGCAGCGCTACTGCCGAGGTCAGGACGATAGGAACAACTGGCGTGCCCAGACGCGGATGGAGGCGTCCAAAGACCGAGGGAAGGACCCGGTCACGGCCCATGGAGTAGATGATGCGCGAAACCGAAGCTTGGGAGGTCAGTGCCGACCCGAGGCTTCCCGCAATGTATGCGGCGGTGAAAAACGCCACAAGAAGGTCGCCACCTGCGGTACCTACCACGTCGATTGCCGCGGAGTCCGGATTGGAGAAGGTGCCTACTGGAAGCAACAGGTGGCTGATGTAGGCCAGTCCCAGGAAGATCAATCCGGCCAGGACGGTGGTCAGCATGATGGCCCGGGGGATACTGCGCCGCGGATTCTTAGCCTCTTCGGCGAATGTCGAGATGGCGTCAAATCCAAGGTACGACAGGCACAGGATTGCAGAGCCGGCCAGGATAGGTGAAAAGCCTTCGGCGCCGTCGACTCCAGTAAAAGGGGCAAGAAGATCAACCTTGCCGGAACCCGTGACGGAAGCGAAGGCGAGTACGACGAACAGCACAATGAAAAGAGCCTGGAGTCCGATGACTACAAAGTTCGCCCTCGCTACCGCTGTAATCCCGACGATGTTCAGCGCGGTCACGGCGCCGATGGAAACGACCATGAACAACCATGCAGGGACGGCCGGGAAAGCAGCGTTAAGGTAGATGCCTATTAGCAGGTAATTGATCATCGGCAGCAGCAGATAGTCAAGCAGCAGGGACCAGCCGGCCATGAAACCTAGACCGGGGCCGAATGATCTTGTGGCGTAGGTGTAGGCGGAGCCAGCGAACGGGAAGGCTTGGGCCATTCGACCGTATGACCGGGCGGTGAACAGCATGACAACCAAAGCGGCGGCGTATGCCGCTGAGAGGCGCCCGCCTGTTAGTTCGACGACAATTCCGTAGGTGCTGAATATTGTGAGGGGCACCATGTACACCAGGCCCAGCAATACCAGTGAGGGAACCCCTAGAACCCGGCGCCAGCCGTTACCCGTTATCCCGGTTTGGCGGACTGCATGGTTCCCATCGGTCGGGGTCTGCGTATCAAAAGCGGAGCTCATGGGTTTCCTAAGCGTAGAGGCCACCGAGAGTCAGCGGCGGGAAGGGCATGAGTAGAAGCAAAAGCTCGTTGTTGGATACCAAGGCGCTGGGAATCGGTGGCAAGCCGTCGGTGCCACTCCCCATGGTGTCGCGGTTTACGCGAGTCCAGTTCCGTGGTGCCCGGATATAAATGAATGTGGTTCATTTAGTAAAGCAGTGACGTCAGTCACGGTCAAGTACCGCCGTCAAAATTACGCACCCAGATCCAGAAGCTCCCACGCCGCCTGAATCATGCGGTCGGGATTCAGTGGCCGGTGAAGCGTGCGAAGGAGAACATCGAACTGTCGCGCCAGCGCGTCCCATACCGCAACCCATTCCAGACACTCCCCGGTGGCCAAAATTCCGGTACAACCCGACCTGGTACTTTCGCGTATACCCGCCCGAGGAAATGCCCGGTGAAGGCGGCCTAACCGCTAGTGGTGCGGGCGTTAAGTGTAGGTAAGCACCACGTTCGAGAATGTTGCCTGAGGCAACAACAAGACATAAGAGGTTCTTATCGGCTTGCGGAGAGCCTCGGGGTCGCCCGCTCGCGCTTTGGCCTGACACCGACCTCTCCACAGACACCACCTCTCCACAGACACCACCTCGGCGTCTCACCATTCCGTCATGTAGTCATCCAACACGCAGGCAATGAATGGATATGAAGAACCAGCCAGGCAGCCGGTACCACTCCTCCGGGACCTTCTCGCTCCAAATCCACAGCGTTATGTCGTGGAGGCCAGAGGAAACCATGAAGAGTAACTAGCCCCTTACCCAGCCGCCGCACTTCAGGAAGGAGGTAGCCGGCAACAGTAGCTGGCACCAAAAAAGGCCCCCGAAGGGGCCCATACGTGAACATTTGTCCACAGTCAGAGCCCCAAACGGCCCTGACCTGCGGAAACACTGTGCCCGAGGTGGGACTCGAACTGCATTCCAGCCCTCGCAAATACTGGGAACTCCCGAAAACATAGGCAATCCGGCCCAGTCCGGCCGATGTACGACCGCGTCCGAAGCCAAAAGTGTGGACAGTAATGATGGAATTGGTTGTGTCGCGGCGTGGCTCCAAGTGTGGCTGACGCCCTGTGAGGGGTTTGTCTTGACATTGATCTGTCCGCCGCGACACGACCGCAGTAAACGCGGCGGCCAGGTGGACATGACCTTATAGGAGCCTGTTCCGAAGAGTCCCATTACTGTCTTGTCTGCCCACCCGGGCCGGCGTGCCCTTTTCTCATCGCATGCAAAGGTCAGGGCAGTTTCATCATGGCAAAGGAACATCTGAAAGTCATCGCCGGGATCGATACCCACGCCGATACCCACCACGTCGCCCTCATCACCGATACCGGCCGGCACGTCGCCGACAGGGAATTCCCTGCCGCGGGGTCCGGCTACCAGGGCATCATCGAGTTCATCGCAGAGTTCGGTCCGGTCCTCGCCGCGGGCGTGGAAGGGACCGGCAGCTACGGGGCCGAGCTCTCACGCGTGCTCGTCCGTGAGGGCATTAACGTCGTGGAGGTGATGCGCCCGAACCGGCAGGCCCGTCGGCTGCAGGGAAAATCCGATCCGCTCGATGCCTATCAGGCCGCCGAATCGGTGCTGGCCGGCCGCGCCGGCGCCACCCCGAAATCCCGGGACGGGGCGGTGGAATCGTTGCGGGTGTTGCGCGCTGAGCGCGCCACGGCAATGCGGGCCCGGGTCGCCGCGATGGCCCAGGTCAGGGCGATCCTGGTGACCGCACCGGAGACAATCCGCGCCAGATACCGGGCCATGACCAGTCCCGCTTTGATGGCTGCACTGGAGAAGACACGGCCCGCCGGACTGCCGTCCGAGCCGCTGACCAGCACCGCGACCGTGCTGAAACGGCTCGCCGTCCGCTACCGGCACCTGCACCAGGAGCTGGCACTGATCGATGCCGAACTCGACGCCATCCTCGCCCTCCATGCACCGATGCTGCGCGATCTACAGGGCGTTGGCACCGACGTCGCCAGCCAGCTCCTCGTGACGGTGGGAGACAACCCCGAGCGCGTCACTACCGAAGCGAAGTTCGCCGCACTGGTCGGCGTCGCTCCGATCCCCGCATCATCGGGAAAGACCTCGCGTCATCGGCTCAGCCGGGCAGGCGACCGGCAGGCCAACAAAGCCATCCACCGCGTGGTCCTCGTGCGGATGAGGTACGACGCCAGGACCAGGGCCTATGTGGCCAGGCGACATCAGGAAGGCAAGAGCACCAAGGAAATCATGCGCTGCCTCTCTAAAGCTACGTCGCCCGGGAAGTCTACGACCAGCTTCTCCACCCACGCCCCGGCCCCGACGCCGGAACCCTCCGGGCAACACGCACAGCCAAGCAGCTGACCCTTCAACAGGCCGCAGACGCCCTCCACGTCTGGCCCACCGCACTGTCCCGCCTCGAACGCGGACTCACCCACGACAACGACTTCCACAAACGCTACGAAACCCGGCTCAACTCTCAATCCCCTGAAAGCGTAGAGACTGCGCATTGTGAGTTGGCCCGAGTCTTGGCCTAGCGCCGCGCGCCAGGGGGCGGGCTTGGCGTGCCCCGTGCGCTGGCTACAAGACCGGGGCCGCGGAGGCTCCGGGGTCAAAGGCGGCCGTAGGCCGTCGCGCAGCGATCGCAGACCCTTGAGGCTGGAGAAGCCGGCCCCGGTAGCCTGTGCGGCCACGTGGCTCAACGACCATTGACAACAATAGGAGGACAGTGTCCACACCCAACTTCACCCTCCCGCACCCCGAAACGCCAACCGCGCTCCCGCACCGAGGAAGCGCGGGTTCTTTATTCAATGACGTAGGCGGCGGACATCCCGGGCGAGTTCTCCCATTTTCGTTTCTTGGTGAGATGCCGCCCGCCGGAGTGACAACGGACCATTTAGCGGCAACAACACGTCCTTCACGCGTTTCGTAAGCTGTCCGGCAGGCCAGCACAGGACCACGCCAAAATTGGCTTCGCAGCCACACGGCTTCCGTTAGAACCCGTCGTACTGTGAGGGGTCGCGGACATCCGGTCCTTTGTCGGGATAAACAACAGCCTCCCCGCCGAGTTCGGGCGCAACCGCTCGAAGAGATGCGAGGCAAGGTTTTCCGGCAAACAAACGGGCCTCCGGATGCTGAGGCTACTTCGTGAGGTCCTTGCCCCTGGTTTCCGGAAGTTTCCAGGCCACCAGGGTTGAGATGACCAACAGTGCCACCACGTAAATCGTGAAGGCCGAGGGCCCGAAGACTGCGTTGGACCAGCTCTGCAGGTACGGTGCGGTACCGCCGAAGATGGCCACGGCTACCGCGTACGGCACCGCCACACCCACGGTGCGGATCCGGGTGGGGAACAGTTCGGCGAAGACTGCCGGGGTGACGGCGAGGGTGGCGCCCATCAGCACCAGGATAAGGGTGGCCGGAAGGAACAGGGACCAGAAACTCTGGCCCACGGTGTTGACGAGCAGCGGGAACAGCACGATGGGTGCACCGGTGCCGATCATCATGCTGGCGCGGCGGCCAAAGCGGTCTGAGAACTTGCCCCAGAAGGGAAGCGAGATGATCAGGACGACGTTGCTTAAGACGCTGGCCAGCAGCGCCGTTCCCTGGTCCATCTTGTGGATGATGACGGCCTGCTGGACTGCACTCACGGACCACACGTAGTAGCAGACGGTGGCACCGATGCCCAGCCCGATCACCCGGACGGCCGAGCGCCAGTTACGGCGGATCTCGGGCCAGATCGGAGGGCAGACAGTGGCCTTAGCTGCGGTAAAGGCTTCGGTCTCCTTCATCCGGGACCGGGCAACAAGGGTGTAGAGGCCAAGCACCGCTCCGATGATGAAGGGGATGCGCCAGCCCCAGGCCTGCATGTCCTGCTTGCTCAGCAGCAGATTGAGGATGTAGCCGAAAAGCAGGCCGATCACGATGCCGGAGGTCCCGGATACATAGATCAGCGAGGACCACAGCCCGCGGCGCGCTGCGGGCGCGGACTCCGCGATGTAGGTCTGTGCCGAGGGCATCTCGCCGCCGTGCGCCAGTCCCTGCAGCAGGCGGGCCGTCAGGAGCACCACCGCGGCCCAGGCTCCGGCGGCACTGTACGTGGGAACCAAGCCAATCATGAGCGACCCGAGGGACGCCAGGCTCACCGTGGAGATCATGGAGGCGCGGCGGCCGAGGTGGTCCGCCAGCCAGCCGAAGACGAATCCGCCCACCGGCCGGGCGACGAATCCGACGGCGAACACGGCCATCGCGCCGAGGAGTGCGGCCAGCGGGTCCCTGGGGTTGAACACCTCGGTGGCAAAGTAGATGGCGAAGGCTGAGTAGATCCCCCAGTCGTACCATTCCAGGGCGTTGCCCATGCCGGTGGCGAGAAGGGTCTGCCGCTGCTCCTTAGTTGCTTTGGTGGGCGCGACGGTGGCGGGGTTCGGGTGGGCCGAAACCTCGGCCACCTGATCGTGGGCGCGGGTAGCTGAATCGTGGGTCATGGGGTTTCCTTGGGTGGGAGCCGGGAGGGCCGGGTCAGGCGGCGGCGAGCTGGGCGAGCCGCGCTAGGGCGAGCTGGGTGTACAGCGCGGTTCCGTCCACCAGCACGCTGTCATCGAACGTGGCGCGGGGTGAATGGTTGAAGGCTGCGTCCGGGCCGCCGCCAAGCGGGGTGGCGTCCAGGCAGATGAAGCTGCCCGGTACCCGGGCCAGAACGTCGGCGAAGTCCTCGGACCCGCCTAGCGGGGCGGGCAGGCTGTGGTGGCGTTCGGCGCCGAAGAGCTCATGGATCTGCTCGGCGGCGAAGGCGGTGTGGGCCGCGTCAGTGACAGTGACGCGTCCGCCCACGTGGTAGTTGATGTCCACGTCCAGCCCGTGGGCTGATGCGATGCCCTTGAGCAGGCGCGGGATGGCCGACTGCATCTTGGTGCGGGCTTCGTCCGAGTACATGCGCAAGCTGGCACCGAATTCGGCGGTGTCCGGGATGACGTTGATGGCTTCACCCGCCTTGACCATGCCCACGGAAACCACCACGGGGTCGTGGGCGTTGAACTGTCGCGTGACCATGTGCTGGAGGCCCAGGATCATTTCGGCCATCACCGGGACGGGATCCTTTGCCTGGTGCGGCGCCGAGCCGTGCCCGCCCCGGCCGATGACCTTGACGAAGACTGCGTCCGCGGCGGACATCATCACTCCGGCCTTGGTTTCGAACCGGCCGGTGTTGCCGCCGGCGCTGAAAACGTGCAGCCCGTAGGCCGCGTCGGCCTGGCGGCCGGACAACTCGAGAATGCCTTCTTCGATCATCATTGGGGCCCCGGCCAGCTGTTCCTCCGCCGGCTGGAACATCAGGACCACGTCGCCGGCCAGCTGGTGCCGCCGCTCGGCCAGCAGCCGCGCGGCGCCCACCAGCATGGAGGTGTGCAGGTCGTGGCCGCAGGCGTGCATCCGGTTCGGCGTCGTGGACGCGAAGTCGACGCCGGTTTCCTCCTGCAGCGGTAAAGCATCCATGTCGGCGCGGAGCAGGACAGTGGGGCGGTCGACGGCGGACGGGTCACCGGTGGTGCCGCGCAGGACGGCCCCCACGGAAGTGAGGCCCTTGCCCAGCGTGACTTCCAGCGGCAGGTCGGACAATGCCTCCAGCACCTTCTCCTGGGTGCGGGGCAGTTCCAGGCCCAGTTCCGGGTGGCGGTGGAGGTCGTGGCGCAACTGGACGAGATCGCCGTGGAGTTCGCGGGCGTCTTCAAGGATTCGGGCGACGGACACAGTGTGTTCCCTTCGGATGAACGGGTAGTCCACTGAAAAGTGGTTTGGCTTCCTTCGAGTATGTGAGCTGGGCAACCTGCCGTCCATGACCTATATTGCAGGAATTGCATGCCGTTCCGGCATAACGCCGACTGAGCAGGGCGAACGTCAGTCCAGCGTGAATTCCGGGGACCCGGGCACGGACGCCAGGAGTTTGCGCGTGTACTCGTGCTGCGGGTCGCGGTACACGGCGTCGATGGTGCCCTGTTCCACGATGCGACCCTGGAACATCACCACCACGTCGTCACAGACTTCCTGCACCACGGCCAGATTGTGCGAGATGAACAGCATGGCGCTGTCCACGGTGCCGCGCATTCCCTGCAGCAGTCGGATGATGTCTGCCTGGACGGACACGTCCAGCGCCGACGTGATCTCGTCGGCAATGACCAGCTTTGGCTGCAGCATCAGCGCGCGGGCGATGGCGATCCGTTGCCGCTGGCCGCCGGAGAACTCGTGCGGGTACTTGTCCGCCGCGGAGGGGTCCAGCTTGACGCGCTCCAATGCGGCGGCGATGGCGTCCCGGTGCCTGACGGGGTCGGCTCCCCGCGGGTCCAGGGCTTCGGCCAGCGTCTGGCCCGTGGTGCGCCGCGGGCTGAGCGAGGAGTACGGATCCTGGGGAATGTACTGAACTTCGCGGCGCATCTGCTGGCGGGCTTTGCCATGCACCGTGGTGAAGTCCTTGTCGCCGATGAGCACTTCGCCGCTGGTGGGCCGGTTGATTCCCACCAGCGTCTTGCCCAGCGTGGACTTCCCGGACCCGGACTCGCCCACCAGGCCAACCACCCGTCCCGCCGGAACGGCCAGGGTGACGTCCTTCAGGACATGGGCGGAGCCAAAGCTGACGTTCAGCTTCCGTACCGCTGCGGCGTGGGGTGCCCCGGCCGCCGTCGGCGCCTCCGTGACGGCAAGGTTGGTGTGTGGATTCATCGTGTGTCAGCTCCTGCGGTGGCCGGCATGCGGCCGAGATCCAGGACGGGGATCGCGGCCAGCAATGCCTTGGTGTAGTGGTGGTGGACATTCCGTGCGGCCAGCTGTCCGGACGTGAGCCGTTCGACGATTTCTCCGGATTTCATCACCAGGATGGTGTCGCAGAGCGCCTCCACCACACCCAGGTCATGCGAGATGAACAGCATCGCCGTCCCCTGCTCGCGGTGGATGCGCCGGAACTGGCGCAGAACTTCCGCCTGCACGGTGACGTCCAGCGCCGTCGTCGGCTCATCCGCCACGATCAGGGTGGGTGAGGTGACGATGGACGCGGCAATCATGGCCCGTTGGCGCATGCCGCCGGAGAGTTCGTAGGGGTGCTGGCGGAGCCGCTTGGCCGGCTCGGTGATGTTGACGGCGGCGAGCGCCTCGGTGATGACCTTTCGGGCCTTGGCGCCGCCCATACCCAGATGGGTGCGGAGGACCTCGGTCAGCTGGGACCCCATGCGCAGGGACGGGTTGAACGTGGTGCCGGGGTCCTGGTAGACGATGCTGATTTCCTTGGCCAGCCGTGACTGGTTGGGTTCGGCCAGCATGTTCATGTCGGCTACGCGCAGCACGTCCGCCTCGACGGCGAGGTCCTCCGACGGCAGGCCGGCAATGGCCATGGCCGTTAATGATTTCCCCGAGCCGGACTCCCCCACCAGCGCCACCACCTCGCCGGGGTGGATGGCAAAGGAGACGCCCTTCACCAGTTCCTGGCGGCCCGGGATGCTGATCCGCAGGTTTTCCACGCGCACCAGCGCTGCGTCGCCGGCCGGGACGGGCACGGTGCGGTTGCGCTGCAGGACCCGGGGAAAGAACCTTCGTTTGGCCCTGTGGTCGGCGTGGGCGGCGAGCGCATCACCGATCAGCATGACTGACAGTCCGGTCAGCGCGATCATGATTGACGGGCCCACAGCTTCCACCGGCTGCGTGTACAGCGCGCCCAGGCTGTCGTTCAGGAGCCGGCCGAAATCATAGTTCGGGGACTGCACGCCGAGCCCGATAAAGGACAGGGCGGAGATCTCCACCAGGGACAGGGCAAACACGGTGGCGGAGAGGATCAGCAGCGGCTCGGCCATGTTGGGCAGCATGTGCCGTATGGCGATGCGGACCGGGCTGACGCCCAGGAGCCGGGCCGTGATCACGTACTCGCTGCTGGAGACGGACGAGGCCAGGTTGGCTGTGATCCGGGCGAAGCCGGGAATCCCGGCGATCCCGATCGCGATGACCGCCGAGGAAACTCCCGGCTCCAGCACCGCCGCGATCACCAGTGCAAAGATCAGGCTGGGGTAGGCCACCGCGGTTTCCAGGACCCGCAGGGCAGCCTCCCGGATGCACCGGCCGGACAGCCAGATGGCAAGGCCAATCACGACGCCAGCGAGCACCGTGATCGCGGCTGCCCCGGCAGTCATGAGCAGGGTCAGCCGGGTGGCCACCAAGGCGCGGGCCAGCAGATCCCGGCCGAAGTCGTCGGTGCCCAGCCAGTGCGCGGCGCTGGGTCCCTGGGCTGCGTTGGGGGACAGCTGCTCGGCGGCCTGTTTCAGGGTCAGCGGGGCAATGACGGCGATGAGGATCAGGGCGATCATCAGCACGGCGCCGGTCACCATGGCGGAAGTCCAGAACTCCCGGACCGTAAACCTAGACGTCATGGGTGGTTCCTCCGAGGTTGCGGGGGTCGATGATGGCCAGGATGAGGTCCACCAGGATGATGATGAGGGTGGCCAGCAGCCCGAGGACCAGGATGATGCCGCGGATCACGGGGTAGTCGCGCTGCAGAATCGCGTTGACGATTCCCTGCCCCAGTCCGGGCCAGGCGAACACGGTTTCAATCACCACGGCGCCCCCCAGCTGGGCGGCAAGGATCAGGCCCGAAAGGGTCAGCGTGGTGGTCACCAGGTTGGGCAGGACGTAGCGTGCGTTGGTCCGCAGCACGCTGAGCCGCCAGCCGTGCGCCGTGCGGATGTAGTCCTTCTCCAGTACCGCCGCTGTTTCGCGCCGCACGATCCGCGAAATCACGCACGCAGGCCCCAGCATCAGGGCCGCAGTAGGCAACACCAGCGAGTTCAGGGTTGCCGCACCGGCTGCAGGGAACCAGCGAAGGGTCACGGCGAAGACCACCACCAGCAGGGTGGCCACCACATATTGGGGAACGGAGTAGATCAGGCTGGTGACGAAGTTGAAGCCTGCGTCCAGCCATCTGTTCCGGCCGCCGCGGGTCAGGATGGCCACCGTCATTCCCAGCGGCACGGCAATGGCCAGCACCAGCACGATGGCCAGGAGTGCGATCTCCGCGGTGAACGGGAACCGCGTGAAGATCAGGGCAGATACGCTTTCGCCGCTGATAAACGAGGCTCCCATGTCCAGGCGCAGGACGCCTGAGGCGTAGTTCAGGAACTGCGTGAGCAGGGGCAGGTCGAGGCCCAGCTCTGCCCGAACGGCGGCGATCTGGGCGGGGTTGGCGCCTTCACCGGCGGCGATGACGGCCGGGTCCCCGGGGATCAGCGGGACAATCAGGAACGTCACGATGACTAGGACGGCGAAGGAGAGCAGGAGCCCGCCGAGCCGGCGCAGTGAGAATCCCACCCATGGGTGGCGGAGGTAGCGGCTTCCCGCACTCCCGGCAGGGGTGCCGGGAGTGCGGGAAGCTTCAGCAATGCTTGGAGCAGTCATGGCTGGTGTCCGGGCTACTTCGTGATCCGCATGGTGCTCTCGTCCGGCTGGCCATTCATGGTGTGCATGGCGAAGCCGGAGCGGATGGTCACCTGGGAGGGCAGGCTGGTCAGCGGGATCACATGGGCCTCGCTGATCATGAGCTTCTGGGCTTCCTGGTAGGTCCCGCAACGCTCGGTGTCATCTGTTTGGGTCATGGCCTTGGACACGAGGTCCAGGACGGGCTGGTTCTCCAGGCCGCCCCAGTTGAGGCCGCCCTTTTCCACCGGGGTTCCGATGACTGTGGAGAGCGCCCCGTACATGGTGCCGCCGGCGTTGATGCCGCCCATCACGGTGATGTCCCAGGTGTCCAGCTTCTGGGTCAGGTCAGTGCTCCAGGTGGCCAGGTCTACGTTGCGCAGTTCAATGTCGGCACCGGCGGACCGGAGTGCCTCGGCGACGTAGGTGTTGGCGGCGCCGTTGGGGCCGAAGACCTGTGCACCCACCATGCGGATCTTGACGCCGGCCAGGGTGGCTTTCGCCGCTGCGGGGTCTGACTTGACGAGCAGTCCGGTGTCCTTGTTGGAGCACGGCACACCCGGGTGTGCGAAGGAGGCGTAGAGCTCGCCGAGGCCGCCGGAGGCTGCCTGGTTGAAGGCAGTGGCGTCCAGGGCCTGGGCAACGGCCTTGCGCAGCGCAAGGTCGGTGAAGGGGTGGCCGGGGCGTTCGTTGAACATCATGTACAGGCTGCCCTGCGGAATCACCTGGGTGCTGAAGTCCTTGTTGCCATCGAAGCGGGTGGCGTCCTTGCCACGGATGGTGGCAAGGTCCTTGGTGCCGGTGAGGAGTTCGTTGGACACGGCGCTGGCGTTGGCGTTGACGCTGGCCTCGATGGTCCTGGCCGGGGTACCCGCGATCTCGGTCTGGTATTCGGGCCAGGCCCTGTAGTCGTCGCGGAGCGTGAACGTGTAGGCCACGCCGTGCTGCTTTTTGGTCAGGGTGTAGGGACCGGAGAACGCACCGGGGATGTCACCTGCGGTCAGCGCCTTGGGGTCTTTGAGGCCGGCTGGGCAGACGATCCCGGTGGCGTGCAGGGACAGTCCTTGGAGGAGGTCTGTCCATGGCTGGGCAAGCTTGACGGTGACGGTGCCGGCGGCGTCATCGGCCGTGACGGTGGCGGGCCCTTCGCCCAGGACGAGCGGGCGGAAGCTGGATTTGCTGTCCGGGGAAGCGAACACTTTGAGCGATTCCGCCACCACGCCTGCGGTGATGGGCGTGCCGTCAGCGCAGGTTGCCCCGCTGCGGATGGTGAACGTGCCTTGGGTGGGGGTGATGTCCCATTTGGTGGCGAGGTCCGGCACGATCTTGTTGTTCTCGTCGCGGCGCACCAGCGTGGAGAAGAGGAGGCGGTTGACGCCGTAGTCGTCGGCGTTGCGGACCTCTACAGGAGCAAAGCTGGTGGGGTCGGCGTTGACCACGGTCCGGATGGTGTCGATGGAAGCCTGCCCGGCTGTGGAACCCGTGGTGGCGGTGCCGGTGGTGCAGCCGGTGGCGGCGACGGCGATGGCCACGGCGGCGGCGGCCAATGGAGCGAGCCTGCGGCCGCGCCGGACCGCAGCGCCTGCGGTGGGCGGGAAAGTCTGAATCACGAGGGGTCCTTAGATTGGTCCGATGCGAGCGCAGGAGCCGCGGCGTGAAGCGGCGGCGGACACCTGCAGAATCGAGTATGTGACCCGCATCTCAGAACGTCTAAGACTCATTATTTAGAGATGCCATGCCGGCAGGGCATGAACTGCGGAGTTCCGCGGCCACAGCGGGACTGGGCCTTCGATGCAGGCGGGAGCAGCGCCAAGGGCGCCGGTATGTGACTCGTTTGTTGCGGACCCGGTGGCGGGTATGCGCCCGCGGAACCCTTACCCTGTTCCGGTGACCCCCACCCTCTTTGCCAATGCGATCTTCCATACCCTCAACCCGGCCCAGCCCCGCGCCGACGCCCTGCTGGTGGCGGACGGCGTCATCCTGGCAGCCGGCCCGGCGGCCGAACTGCGTGCCCACGCACCCGCGCGAACCAACACCGTGGACCTCGGCAACGCCGTCGTGATTCCGGGTCTGACCGACGCCCACATCCACACCGCCAGCCTGGCCAGGTCCATGCACGAAGTGGATCTGCGGGGCGCGGGCAGCCTGCCCGAAGCGCTGGCCGGCGTCGGCGCCGTTCTGCCGCGCTACCGGGCAGGCGAGTGGATCCTGGGCGGCTGGTGGGATTTCAACACATGGCAGGTTCCGGTGCAGCCGGACAGGACCAGCCTGGACGCGGTCTGCCCGCGCAATCCTGTGGCCCTCACCAGCGCGGACGGCCACACGGTCTGGGCCAACTCGCAGGCATTGCAGCTGCTGGGCATTACGCGGGACACACCCCATCCGGCGGGCGGGGAAATAGTCCGCGACGCGGGCGGTGAGGCCACCGGGATCCTGCGGGAAAGCGCCGTCGACCCGGTGCGGAAACTGGCGGCGTCGGGGGTCTCCGGAAACCTTCCGGAGCAGCTGCGTGAGGCGCAGCGGTACCTGCTGTCCCTTGGCATCACCGGCGTCCACGATATCGACGGCGCTGACGCCCTGGCCGCCTACCGGACCCTGCTCGAGGAGGAAGAGCTGACCCTGCGCGTCCACAAGCTGCTGGCCCAGGACGACCTTGAGGCCTCCATAGCAGCCGGCATCCGGACCGGCCAGGGTGACAGCTGGATCCGGCACGGCGCCGTGAAGATCTTTGCCGACGGCGCGGCGGGATCACACACGTGCCACATGAGCCAGCCTTTTCCGGGCGGCACCGGCCACGGGGTGGAGGTCACGGCCTATCCTGAGCTGCTGGCGCTGGCCGGGCGCGTGGCGGAGGCTGGCATCGCCGTCGCGGTCCATGCCATAGGCGACCGCGCCAACACCCTGGTTCTGGACGCCCTGGCCGCGATTCGGGACACCACCGCGCTGAACGGCCTGCGGCACCGGATCGAGCACGTGCAGTTCCTGCAGCCCGCCGAGGTACCGCGGCTGGCCGAACTGGGTGTGGTGGCGTCCATGCAGCCGCAGCACTGCCCCAGCGACCTGCCCATTCTGGGCATGGTTGAGGGCCGGGGCCTGGCGTCCTACGCCTGGCGGAGCCTGCTGGACGCCGGGGCCACCGTGGCCTTCGGCTCGGACTCCCCCGTGGAGGTCCCCAACCCGTTCCACGGTCTGCACGCCGCCATCACGCGGACCACCGCCGCCGGGGAGCCCGACGGCGGCTGGGAACCGCAGGAGCGGATCTCGCTGGCCGAGGCACTGCATGCGTACTGCGTGGCCCCGGCGTTTGCCTCCGGCGAGGAGTCGCTCAAGGGCACGCTGGCCCCCGGCATGCTCGCCGACTTCGTTGTCCTGGACACCGACATTTTCACTGCAGACCCCGCCGGGATCAGGGACACTCAGGTCCACATGACCGTCACAGGCGGGGCTGTTCGGCACCGGCGGGATGCCTGATCCAGGCGTACACGAGTGCGTCTGGGCTAGGCGGCCCGCACCTTGGAGGTGGCGATGGCACCGCCCAGGGAGATCAGGCCGATGACCACCAGGAGCGAGGCCGGTCCCCACGACGCGTTGCCGGAGAAGGTGAGGAAGACGGTGGCCAGGGCCGGCATGAACCCGGCGACGACCGCTGACAGGTTGGCGGACAGCCCCATGCCCGTGTACTTGACCTGTGCCGGGAAGAGCCGGTCGATCAGTGCGCCGATGATGGCGTAGGTGATGGCGCAGGGGCCGAAGGCCAGCACCATGGCCAGGATGATCAGTCCCGGATCCCTGCTGTCCACGAGCCAGAAGATGGGGAAGGCCAGGGCGATAAAGACCGAGTAGCCAATGATGCCCACCCGTGCCGCGCCGAAGCGGTCGGCAAGGCGGCCGGCGAGCACGGTCATGACCATCTGGGCCACGGCGCCGATGGTCATGGCCGTGAGGATCACGGTGGACGGCAGTCCCAGGACCCGGGTGACGTAGCTGATCATGAACGTGGTGAGGATGAAGAAGCCGGCGTTGCCCACCAGGTACGTGCACACGCCGATGGCCAGCTTCGCCTTGTACTGGCGGAACAGTTCGACCACCGGTGCCTTTGTGGTTCCGTCACTGGCTTTGAGTTCCTGGAACTCCGGCGTCTCCTCCACGTTCCAGCGGAGCCAGAGCGCTACGGCCACCAGGACAATCGAGGCAATGAACGGAAGCCGCCAGCCCCAGGCCATGAAGTCGTCCTTGGGCAGCAGGGCCACCAGGGTGATGGCTCCGGTGGAGAGCAGGGTGCCCACCGGTGATCCCAGCTGGACCAGCGCCGCGTACAGTCCGCGGCGTTTCGCCGGGGCGTACTCGATGGCCATCAGGGTGGCGCCGCCCCACTCGCCGCCTGTGGCAACGCCCTGGACCGCACGCAGGAGAGTCAGCAGAACGGGGGCGACGACGCCGGCCGTTTCGTAGGTGGGCAGCAGGCCCATGAGTGTGGAGGCGGCTCCCATGATCATCACAGTGGCCACCAGGGCGCCGCGCCGGCCGTACTTGTCACCGACGTGCCCGAAGATCAGAGCACCGACGGGGCGGGCGATGAACGCTGCGCTGAAGCTCAGGAACGCGGAGACGGTGGAGGCCACGGGATCGCTGCCGGGGAAGAACAGCGGCGCAAAGACGATCGCTGCGGTGGTTCCGAAAAGGAAGAAGTCGTACCACTCCAGCGCGGTGCCGATGAAGGCGGCGGCCACTACCTTGCCGGGGCTGGACGGGGCCGCTGCGGGGACGGGCGGCGCGGGGGTGGGCGGCGCGGGGGTGGGCGGCGCTGCAGGCGGTGTGTTCGCTGCTCGGGATGGGAGACGTGTCATGGGAGATCCTCAAATGGCGGTGCAATGTTGATGGGCTGCGAGAGCGCGGACGGCTCTGTCCCATGAAACGTACTGTGAGGCGCTGCATACCCGCCAATACTTCTTCTTGCGTTGAGGTATACCCAAAGAGCATGCTGTTGCCATGAACCTTCGCCGCCTGCAGTACTTCCTTGCCGTCGTGGACGCGGGCACCGTGACCGCCGCCGCCGAACGGATCCACATCGCACAGCCCGCGCTCAGCCGGCAGATAAAGACCTTGGAAAACGAGCTCAAGCTACGCCTCTTCGAGGCCCAGGGCAACAAGCTGGCCCTGACGCCCGCCGGACGGGCGTTCATCCCGGCCGCCCGACGTCTCATGGTGGAAACCCAGGGCCTGGAAGCTGCCGCGGACGCCCTGCGCACCGGACGCGTGACCACCCTGGTGGCAGCGGCCACGGCGGCCTCGGTCCGCGGGTTCCTGGCGCCGTACATCGCCACCACTGGGCCCGAGGATCCGCTCATCATTACGCAGGAGACCAGCCACTTTGCAATTGCCGAAGCGCTGCTGCACGGCTGCGATTTCGCCGTCTCCCCCGCCGCGCCGGAGCCGGGACTGACCACCATGCCGCTGGGCAGCATCCCGTTGACCGCCTACGTGCCTGCGGACCATAAGTGGGCCCGCGACGGCGTCACCGAACTTCCGCTCTCCGCCCTGTCCGGCCAGCATGCCATCCTGTCCTCCCACCAGAGCGTCAGCCGCTACATCCTGGACGACGCCCTCAACCAGGCCCATCTAAGCTTCCGCCAGGTCTCCGAATGCGACGACGGGCAGACCATCATGGCGCTGGCAGCGGCCGGGCACGGGATCGGCGTCACCACTGACCTGCCTGCCTACGGCACCCACCCCATCAGGATCCTGGCGGGCACAGAGGCCAGGCCGGGGCCCGCGTTGCGCCTTCCGCTGCATACCGCCTGGATCCCGGGCCATTTCGCCGAGGACACCATCCTGGCAGTGGCCCGCCGGATCCGAGCTTTCCTCAACCAGCAGGGCGCAGTTATCAATGACGCCAAGGTCACTGACCATGCCTGATGAGCATGAATAAGCAACCAAATAAACATTAGACAGCATGAGGCCTGCTTCCGATACTTGATGGATCGCAATAACGCATCCACACACATCGGGAGAACTGCATGCTCTTGGACGCGCTCTACACCAACGGATCGTTCTACACCCAACACCGCCGGCGTCCGCATGCCCACAGCGTGGGCGTCCACAACGGGCGCATCGTCAGTCTCGACAGCGACCTGCCCGCCTCGCTCTTCCGCGACGTCTTCGACTTGGGGGGCGCCGCCGTCGTTCCCGGCTTCAATGATGCGCACTGCCACCTGAGCTATGTGGGGCAGGCATTGGTGCAAGCGGATCTCCGTCCCGCGGCGTGTCCCGGCATGGAGGAACTGCTGGCCGCGGTGGAGCGCGCCTGCCTGGCCGCTCCGGAAGGTGTCTGGGTGCAGGGGGCCGGATACGACCAGAATCATCTCGGCAACCAGCACCCGACGGCGGAGCAGCTGGATGCCGTCAGCCACGGCCACCCGGTGTGGCTGATGCACAACTCCCGGCACATGGGGGTTGCCAGCACGGCCGCTTTCGAACGGGCAGGCTATCCCGGCCGCCGCAATGTCACCGCGCCCGACGGCGGCGCCGCACCTGCGGACGCGGAAGGCAAGGCACTCGGCCTGCTCCAGGAAACGGCCCGGGCACTGGTCATGGACGCCATCCCCGCGCCGGGGGTGGCCGACGTGGCCGGCATGGTGGGTGCAGGCAGTGCCGCCCTCCTCGAACTCGGCGTCACCAGCATTACCGAACCCGGTTTGGGGGCGCCGCAGCACATCGGTCACAGCCTGTCCGACATTGCCGGTTACCAGGCCGCGCGCGATGGCGGAACGCTGGGCGTGCGCGCCACGGTGATGCCGTACCTGACCACACTTCACGGGCTCGGGGACGGGGACGTGGACGCCGCTAACGGTGCGGGCCCCGTTGCGCGATTGGGCCTGGACTTGGGCATGCGTTCCGGTTTCGGCGACGAATGGCTACGGCTGGGGCCGGCCAAGATCCTGTCCGATGGTTCGCTGATCGGCCGCAGCGCGTTCATGTGCTGCGACTACCAGCACGCGGCCGGCGAGCCGGCAGGCAACCGCGGGCTCCTGCAATTCCCGGCCCAGGAGCTGCGCCGCCGCGTCATCGGAGCACACCGCGCGGGCTGGCAGGTGGCAACGCACGCCATCGGCGATGCCGCACTGGATGTGGTACTGGACATCTTCGAGGAAGCCCAGCAGCTCTACCCGCGCCCGGATGCCCGCCACCGGGTGGAACACGTCAACGTGGCCGGCGATGACCAGATCAAACGGCTGGCATCCCTGGGCCTGATCCCCGTACCGCAGGGCCGCTTCATCAGCGAACTCGGTGACGGCGCGGCCCGGGCGCTGGGGCCGGAGCGGACGCGCCTCGCCTACCGGGTGAAGTCCCTGCTCGACGCCGGCATAGAAATCCCGGCCAGCTCGGATGCGCCGGTGGTGTCAGGGGACCCTCTGCTGAACATCCACGATCTGGTGAACCGCCGCACGTCCTCTGGGGCTGACTTCGTTCCGGAGGAACGCATCAGCGTGGCCCAGGCCGTGCGCGCCTACACCGTGGGCAGTGCACACGCCGTGCACGAGGACCACTACAAGGGGTCGTTGGCGCCGGGCATGCTGGCCGACTTCGTGGCACTGAGCGAGGACATCTACCGCGTTCCGGCGGCATCCATCGGGGCGGTCCGCGTCACCGCGACAGTGGTGGGCGGCGAACTGGTCCACGGCACACTTCATGCCTCTTAGTTATCGAATTCCAGCTTTTTATGTATTAGACAGCATGATCTTGGCTGTCAATACTTGAGGAAACCCCTTGGCGCCGGCACCGCAGCGGGCCGCCACAAAATGCCAGGTTCCGGGTCATCCCCCTGTTGAGGAGCACACTATTTTGGAAAAGAAGACCCACGCCGGCCAGGCGATTGTTGATTCACTGGCCCTGCACGGCGTCAGCCGTGTATTCGCCGTCCCGGGAGAAAGCTACCTGGCCGTTCTCGATGGACTCCACGGAGCCGACATCGAAACGGTTGTATGCCGCCAGGAAGGCGGTGCCGCCTATATGGCCGAAGCCCACGGCAAGTTCACCGGCGAGCCCGGCGTGGCCATGGTGACCCGCGGACCCGGAGCCGCCAATGCGTTCGTCGCGATCCACGCCGCCTGGCAGGACGCCACCCCGATGGTCCTGTTCGTGGGCCTGATCCCTGTCGCGGACCGCGAGCGCGAGTCCTTCCAGGAATTCGACCCCAAAGCGTGGTTCGGCACCCAGGCCAAGCGCGTCCTTGTCCTTGACGAAGCCTCCCGGGCCTCTGAGGTGGTTGCCGAAGCATTCTTCGCCGCCAAGTCAGGGCGCCCCGGTCCCGTGATCGTGGGCCTGCCGGAAGACGTCATCACCCACGAGTTCACCGGTGGCCTGCACGCGCCCATGGCCGTGGCCGAAGGGGCAGTGTCCGCGGCTGAGCTGGACTTGGTCCGCACCGCGCTGGGAGGCGCAGAGAAGCCCGCCCTCTTTGTGGGCGGCCAGCGCTGGACGCCGGAGGCAGCAGCAGCAATCACCACCTTCGCCGAGGTCAACGGTATCCCGGTCATCCAGGACTGGCGCGCCTCGGACCGTATCCCATTCAATTCCGATGTGTTCGTCGGCGCCCTGGGCTACGGCCGCACCGCGGAGACCGCCCAGATTTTCGCCGAGGCTGATGTGCTGCTGGCCATCGGCGCGGTGCCCACCGACGTACCGACCGACGGCTACACCGTGCGGCAGTCACTGGACGCCACGAACATCGTGGTCAACATCGACAGTTCCCTGCGGGGACGCTCCGGCGCCGTGACGGCCCACATCCTGGCCAGCCCGCTGGCCTTCGCCGCGGCCGTCAAGGACCTGCGGCTTGGCAAGGCCGCCGAGTGGGACTCCTGGCGTGCCGCCGGCCGGTCCGCGCAGGCTGCGTTCAGCGAACTCCCGGACGTGTCAGCCCTGCCGGCAACCCGTGAAGGCACCGGCCACATGAGCGCCGTGGTGTCCGAACTGGTCCGGCGCCTGCCGCAGGACGCCGTATACAGCTTCGGCGCAGGCAACCACTGCGCCTGGGCACAGCGGTACCTGCCCACGAACGTGTTCCCGTCGCAACTGAGCATGCGCAACGGTTCCATGGGCTACAGCGTGCCGGCGGCAGTGGCCGCGTCACTGCAAAGCCCGGAGCGCCTGGCCGTGGCCATCGCCGGCGACGGGGAATTCCTGATGAACGGCCAGGAGTTCGCCACGGCAGTGCAGTACGGCGCCGCGATGCTCATCATCGTGATGGACAACGGCCAGTACGGCACCATCCGGGACCACCAGGAACACCATTTCCCGGGCCGCGTCAGCGGCACCCAGCTGGCCAACCCCGACTTCGCGGCCTACGCCCGCGCCTTCGGCGGCCACGGCGAAACGGTGACCAGCGACGACCAGGCCGCGATCGCCGTCGAACGTTCCCTGAAAGCTGTCCAGGACCAGCGCATCCCGGCCATCATCCACGTCATCACCGACCCTGCGATCGCCCTCCCCTAACCGATCCAACCCGACTGAAGGAGCACATCATGAGCCTCTATGCCGTCACCAACCCGGCCACCGGGGAGACCGTCAAGGCCTACCCCACCGCCACCGATGAGCAGATCCACGCCGCAGTAACCACCGCCAACGCCGCCTTCAAGGCATGGAACCGCACGGCGCTAGCGGACCGGGTGAAGCTGCTGGGCCGCGTGGCCGAGCTGTACACCGAGCGCCGCGACGAGCTTGCCGCGATCATTACCCGCGAGATGGGCAAACCCGTCTTCCAGGCGCAGATCGAGGTGGACATCGTGGCGTCCATCTACCGGTACTACGCCGAAAACGGCCCGACCTTCCTCGAGGACGAGGAGCTGGAGGTCGCGGCCGGCGGCACGGCGATTGTCCGCAAGGACGGCCTGGGCGTGCTGCTGGGGATCATGCCGTGGAACTTCCCGTACTACCAGGTGGCCCGGTTCGCCGCGCCCAACCTGATGAACGGCAACACCATCCTGCTCAAGCACGCCCCGCAATGCCCGGAATCCACGCTGGCCATGGAGCAGATCTTCCGCGACGCCGGCGCACCCGAAGGCGCCTATGCCAACGTCTTCGCCACAAACGGGCAGGTGGCGGACATCATCGCCGACCCCCGTGTGCAGGGTGTCTCGCTGACGGGTTCGGAGCGCGCAGGTTCCGCCGTGGCGGAGATCGCCGGCCGGAACCTCAAGAAGGTGGTGCTCGAACTCGGCGGCTCGGACCCGTTCCTGGTGCTGGACTCCGCGGACCTGGACCAGGCGGCCACGCACGCCCTGTTCGGCCGCTTTGGCAACACCGGCCAGGCCTGCAATGCGGCCAAGCGGATCATCGTGGCGGACGCGGTGTACGAGCAGTTCGTGGAGAAGTTCGTGGGTGCCGTGACCTCCGTGAAGGTGGGTGACCCCACAGAGGCGGACACGTTCATGGGGCCGCTGGCCTCCGCCGCCGCATTGGACGGGCTGGCGGAGCAGGTGGACGACGCCGTCGCCAAGGGCGCCACGGTGCTCACCGGCGGTGGGCGGCTGGAGCAGCCGGGATCCTGGTTCCAGCCGACGGTCCTGGCGGGCGTCACCGAGGACATGCGCGCCTTCTCTGAGGAGCTGTTCGGCCCGGTGGCGGTGCTGTACCGGGTGTCCTCCGAGGACGAGGCAGTGGAGCTGGCCAACAATTCCGCCTACGGGCTGGGCGCCGTGATCCAGTCCACCGACCCGGCCAAGGCCGCGGAGATCGCAGACCGCCTGGATGCCGGCATGGTGTACATCAACGAAGCCCCCGGCACCGCGGCCGAGCTGCCTTTCGGCGGCATCAAGCGCTCCGGCGTGGGCCGCGAACTGGGCAGGTACGGCATGGACGAGTTCGTGAACCGGAAGCTAATCCGTACCGCGAAGTAGGCGGCGGGAATCCCCGATGAAGAAACGGCAGAACCACCACGCACGGCCCCAGACACCCACCCCCACCCAGAAGGGGCCCCACATGACCGCCCTCCCCCCCCGACAAGTTCCGGTCCTATGACTTCAGCCACCTTTGCCTTGGTGATCTCATCGAGGCACGGCAGAACCACAAAGTTCACCACCGGGGCCACATCGAAGAAGCCCACCCGGAATTGGGAGTGTTCTGGATTCAGGACACCATCACCGGCACCCGACGGCTGATCGATTTCGATTCATTCGAAATCTTCTTCGGACGTCATACGGAAGCCGCCCCGGCCGCTGTGTAATCCGATCTGAAATACCCACATATACGTGAGGCGCCCCCAGACAGCTCTGGGGGCGCCTCACGTTGTTGCTTCGCAGTGCGACTAATCCGAGGTTGCTGCTCCCGCAAGGGCGGCACTGAATACCTCGCCGAGGATGGCGGCGCCCTTGCGGATGTCGTCCAGGGACGGCAGGCAGAAGGACATCCGCAGTTCGCTGTGGCCGCTGCCGTTCGTGTAGAAGGCGGTTCCTGGGACGTACACCACGCCGCGTTCGATGCAGTCGTAGACGAGTGCTTCGGTGTCGATCCCGGCCGGGGCCTCCACCCAAAGGTAGAAGCCGCCGGTGGGCCGGTTCCAGGTGGTGCCGGCGGGCATGACCTTCGCGAGTGTTTCCACCAGGGCGGTGAACTTCTCCCGGTAGATCGCCCGGTATTCGGCCAGCTTGTCTTCCCAGGCGGGGTCATCGAGGTAGGCGCTGATGAGCTGCTGCGAGTACACCGAGGGGTTGAGCTGTGAGGTTTCGCTGGCATTGAGCAGGTGGCCGTAGAGGGACACCGGCGGCAGGACCCAGCCTACACGGAGCCCGGGCGCAATCATCTTGGAGAACGAGCCGAAGTAGAGGGTGATGTCCTCGAAGTCGGGCTGGATGGCAGGCATCGTTTCCCCGTCGAAGCCCAGGAGCCCATAGGGGTTGTCCTCGAAGATCAGCAGGTCGTTGCTGCGGCACAGCTCGCCGACCTGCAGGCGGCGTTCGGCGGAGAGGTTCACGCCGCCGGGGTTCTGGAAGTTGGGGATGGTGTAGAGGCCCCTGGCGGTCTTGCCGGCGGCACGGACTTCGCGGATGAGCCGTTCGAGTTCCGCCGGGATCAGGCCGTCGGCGTCCATAGGGACGTGGACAATGTCGGCCTCGTAACTGGTGAACACGGCCATGCCGCCGGCGTAGGACGGGGCCTCAGCGAAGATGACGTCGCCCGGGTTGACGAGGACGCGGGCGGCTATGTCCAGGGCCTGCTGGCTACCGGAGGTCACGATGACCCGGTCCGGACCGGCCGTGATGCCCTCGAGTTTCATGAGTTCGGAAATGTGGGCGCGGAGCTCAGGAATGCCGTCGCTGGAGCCGTACTGGAAGGAGCGTTCGCCGCTGTCAAGCAGGATCCGCTGGGCGTCTGCAGCGATCCGGTCGAACGGTAGGGCACCGAGGTAGGGCGCGCCGTTGGCGAAGGAGATCATGCCGGGCCGCTGGGCGGCCCTGAAGACTTTGCGGACTTCCGAGGGCCGTGCGGCGAGGGTGCGCTGCGCGAGGTGCTGCTGCCGGGCGGGGACGCTTATGTCACCGGACGGGTTGGCAAATCCTGGGGAAGTTTCCACTGAAACGGACATGGTATACCTTTCGGTCGCGAGTATCCTTCCAGTGTCGCGCCGGCCCGCCGATGCTGTCTAAGACCAAAGTCCGCGGATGGGCATACCGGGACGGCATAAGGTTCCTCGCCCCTGCGGCAGCCAAACTGGAGCAAACCGGTCCCCTGCGGGCTTCCTCGTTGTGCCAGAGCCGAGGGAGAGCCCCCGGGCCGGGACGCTTTAACAGGATTGTTATCCGAATCGACACGATCCTCACGTCATGCCGCACCACCAATTCCCAATCACGAATGACCAGAAGCGTCCTCGCTGTTTGTCATTCTGATCCCCATCATCGCTGGGCGGATCCTCCACGCAACCAGGGCGCTATGCGCCGCTCACGATCCAAAGTTTCGTTCGGCGCTCCCCCGTCGCTTATTTCCTCTCGAAACTTTGAATCGCTCCCGGTTCCCCAAGTTGCACTCCGGACCCTCAACCCAGCGGTGACTCCGCTATCAGAACGACGCCCAAATCTGACAGACACATCCGGTGCCAGCAACGGCCGGCTACCTCGTCCACGACGCCAGTACCGCCAGCGTGCTCGTCGCCGTGTTCAGCGGAATGACCGTCGGTGACGGGCCCGTCTCTGAGAGGTGCGGCAGCCGCCTCGTCTACCGCAAGTCTGCGCGGGACGCCTATCTTAGCGGGAACGGCACTGACCCTATTCACGGGAGGAAAATGATAGACGCGCGTCCAACTATGGACAGGTCTTACGGATCAAGCCAACCAGGACCGCCCCCGGAAGAAGAGTCCGGATCCCACACACCTCGACTCTGTCGACGGATCGGACCCTACAGCCGCAGATACCCCAAAAGACGTTCCCGCTGAACCCGGGAACGTCCTAGGACACCGAGGGCCCGCGGGCGCAAGGTCATGTTGCCTGCAACAGAGACCTGCATGAAGTGGTACCGGGAGAACCAGCAGGAAGGGACGAAAACGCAGGTCGAAAAGCCGCCCGTGGACAGTGTGTGGACAATGTCCACACCCCCTTTGGCCGGACAAACACGCGATAAGCGCACTCTGTGTGGCTCGCAGAAAGCAGTCCCGCGGAAGGTCCTCAAAGAAAAGTCGGCTTCGTCATGTCGTCACCACAACTCCCGGCCATGAATGAGTGACGGCCAACAACTGGCCACCGGAACAGCCAGAAAGGACGGCACATAACCCTAGATTCCAGCAGGCGGAGGGCCCAGCGGCCAGGACCCTGACACCGCCCCACACACAACCGAACAGGCCACCGCGGCACCAGCCACAATCCGCCGCCAGCGTCAGAGGGACCCGCGGAGGGTCAATGTCCACACATTAAAGCAAAAACTCCTCTGATGAGGGGTCATGCTGTGCCCAAGGTGGGACTCGAACTGCATTCCAGCCCGCGCAAACACTGGGAAGTCCTGAAAACATCCCCAATCCGGCCCAGTCCGGCCCCAGTACGACCCGATCCGAAGCCCAGTGTGTGGACGCTGTCCACACTGCCTTTTTGCCCAGCGATTGAGCATCGATCTACCGGGCACCTCACAATCGATGAGCGTCATATCGGCTTGTTCCTCCGTTGCCGGACACCGCGCAACCAGTGGTTTTGCAACCGCCGCGGTCGAAAGCTTGGCGCGGAGCCCTCTGCCTGTTCCTCACGGCCTTCGTGGTCCAGGACCGGTCACCGGCGTTGCTCTCTGGCTCAGCCCCAAGAACGACGAAACGTCCGATATCGGCGTTCAGGAACCAGCCGAGAGCGAACCGAAAATAGACGTCTGGAGGCTCGGCAGGAACATTCTGCCGCGACAGGATTCCACCACGGAAATGGCGACGGAACGCAACCTGCGGCTCACGACTTAGGAAGCCTGTTAGCGACTGCTGACAGGCTTCCTAGGAGCGGAAACATCCCAAGGCAAGCATAGGCACGACTGGATCGATGGCCGATAGCCCACGTTAAGCAAGCTGTGCCGAGAAGGGCAGATCTGTAGTGTGGCTGACGCCCCTCTGGCCGGCCCCCACCAGGGGTCTGGGCCCGCTTTCGCGTAACAACCCGTCAGACGTCCCGCTTAACGAGTTGCCGCGTGCTCCGAGCTCAGAGCCTGTTGCCGGAACCAGTCGTCATTTCGACATGGGCAGAGGAACAACTGGACGTGTTGGGGCGCCGGCCGGGTCGGCGACGGTCGATCTCGTAGCCTGCAGTGACGCCGCCAAGCAGGACTAGAGTTCCAGCCAGCTCATTCAGGTCTCGTTGGATCTACAGGGCCGCCAATGATGCGAGAGTTGAGGCGAGAGCGTCTGCCAGCTCCTTCCCCTTGGTCACGAAATGCTGGGAAAACTGGTTGCGATGCTCTTCGTGCTCGTGAAAATGGTGAGGAGTTAGGACACCGGAGAATACTGGTACATCCGTTTCCAACTGCACTCTCATGAGGGCGTCCACGACGCTTTGTGCGACAAATTCGTGGCGATAAATACCTCCGTCAACCACCAGAGCAGAGGTGGCGACACCGTCGTATCGGCCTGACGCTGCGAGCCGTCGGACGAGCAGCGGAATTTCGAAGGCCCCGGGCACTTGGTGGACATCCACGTTGACGATGCCGAGTTCCTTGAGTCGCGTCTGAAAGCTGTCCACCGCACGATCAACGATGTCGGCATGCCATCGGGCACTGACGATCGCTACCCGGAAGGAGGAAGTGGCGAGAGGTGACAAGGTAAGTTCCTTTCTTTGGGAGGTCATTAGAGGATTCTTTCACGCTGATACTGACCTTGGCAGGTATGTGTCCAAGGTGCGGGGCCGGGGCGCATGCACAGTGGTGATTTGTTCCCGTCTTGCATTGTGGAACCTGGCGGCCCGAGTGCCGCGCCACCATGGACCGCAGTTTTCGGTGTAGGTCACTCCCTTGGTAGGAGTTACCCGATGGTAAGAGTTACCCGACGACTTCGCCGGTGGCCTCGTAGGTGGCGATCTTGCCGATGCGGCGGATGTGGCGTTCGTCGTTGCTGAAGGGTTCCTGCAGGAAGGCCTCGATCAGGTCAGTTGCTTCTTCCATGCTGTGTTGGCGTCCGCCGACGGCCACAACATTGGCGTCGTTGTGCTGCCGGGCCAGTGTGGCGGTGGAGTGGTTCCACGCAAGGGCGGCGCGAACGCCCCGGACCTTGTTGGCGGCGATTTGCTCGCCATTCCCGGACCCGCCCAAGACGATGCCCAGGGCGTGGACCCCTGCTTCTTGATCCGCTGCCACTGCCACGGCCGCGTTGATGCAGAACGATGGGTAGTCGTCCAAGGCGTCGTATTCCTTGGGTCCGTGGTCCACCACTTCGTAGCCCTTCGCGGACAGGTGGCTGACCAAGTGGGCGCTCAGTTCCATGCCGGCGTGGTCGGTGGCTATGTGGACCCGCGGAAATGCAGGAGATTCGGTCACTGTAACTTCCTTTGCTTTTCATGAAGAGCCGGGATCAAGCAGGTAGGGGCTCCCCCAGGCTCGTGAGATGCGCCGCAGTCAACCCCTTCCCGAAGGAGTGTGTTGACAGAGAAATGTGGCATGGGTAACATTGTTGCACATACAGTCACTACTGAATGGATATGCAAATGTTAACTGCAGACGCTTCCCAGGCCGCAGCCTGGCGATCCCTCCGCCAGGAAGTTCTGGACGGTGATCCCGCCACCCGCGCCGCAAAGCTGCACGAGCGCGCCCAGGCCACGCGCCGCTCCATCCTGAAAATGATTTCTGATGCCGGCCAGGGCCACATTGGCGGGGACTTCTCCGTCACGGACATCCTGACGGTGCTCTTTGATGCGGTGATGGATGTCGATCCGGAGGATCCCCGCAAGGAAGACCGCGATCACTTCATCCTCAGCAAGGGCCACTGCGCGGGCGCCCTGTACTCGACTCTGGCCCACACCGGTTTCTTCCCCGTCTCGGAACTGGACACGTTCATGGCGCCCTTGTCCGCACTGAACGGGCACCCGAACAGAGTGAAAGTTCCCGGAGTCGAAACCAACACCGGACCTCTGGGTCACGGTCTCCCGGTTGCGGTCGGTACCGCAATCGGCGCCAAACTACTGAAGAGCGGTTCGCGGGTCTTCGTTGTCACAGGCGACGGTGAAATGCAGGAGGGCAGCAACTGGGAAGCACTGATGTCGGCATCCCACCAGAAGCTGGACAACCTGACCGTCATCGTTGACCGCAACCGTCTCCAGCAGGGCGCGAGGACCGAAGAGACGAACGGGCTGGATCCGCTCGATGCCCGTCTTGCCGCTTTCGGCATGGAAGTGCGGGTCGTTGACGGCCACAACTACAACGACCTCATCGAGGCCATGAGTCCCTCCACCACAGGCTCCCCCGTGGCTGTCATCGCCAATACCATCAAGGGCAAAGGCGTCTCGTTCATCGAGGACCGAGTCGAATGGCACCACAAAGTACCGTCCAAAGAACAAACCCTTCAGGCTTTTCAGGAGCTGTCATGACGACAACCACAGTGCTGACCGATGCACCCACGTTCGACAACCGCCAGGATTTTGCCGACGAGCTGATCGCGCTGGCCCGCACCAACGACAAAGTCGTCGCGGTGTGCAACGACTCGGTCGGTTCCAGCAACCTGACCAAATTCCGGGATGAGTTCCCGGACCGTCTGATCAACGTTGGCATCGCCGAGCAGAACATGGTTGGCGTCGGTGCCGGGCTGGCCAACGCAGGCCTCATTCCGTTCGTCTGCGCGGCCGGACCCTTCCTGACCGGCCGCTCGCTGGAGCAGATCAAGGCGGACGTAGCGTACAGCCAGCACAACGTCATTCTGTGTGGCATGAGCCCGGGCATGGCCTACGGCGAGCTTGGCCCGACCCATCACTCAGTTGAGGACTTCTCCTGGTTGCGTGCGCTGCCGGGCCTGGACATTGTCGTTCCCGCCGACGGAGCACAGACCCGCGCCGCGGTCCGCAATGCAGTGGCCGATCCGCGGCCCACTTACATCAGGGTTGGCCGGTTCAAGGTCCCGCACGTGTCCGAGGACAACGTCGGGCTCGAACGAGGAAAGTTCGTCGTCGCACGGGAAGGAAGCGACCTGACCATCATCGCCACCGGAACCGAAGTGTCCAGGGCCCTGTGGGCAGCCGCATCGCTCGCCGCCGAGGGAGTCTCAGCCCGCGTCCTCAACGCCGCCTACCTGAGCCCGCTCGATGAAGATGCAATCAAGGACGCAGCCCGCCAGACCGGCGCCATCATCACGGCAGAGGAAGCCAACGTCGCCGGCGGCCTGGGCGCCGCAGTAGCAAGCGTCGTAGGCCAGCTGGAGGATGGAGCCCGCGTTCCGATGCGCATCCTGGGCCTGAAGCACTTCGCACCCACCGGGAGCACCGCATTCCTGCTGGACCACTTCGGCCTTACCGCAGACCACATTTCGGCCGCAGCACGTGAGGTACTGCATCGTGACTAACCTGGCCCCTGCCGTTGCCGCGACCGCCGTAGTTGTCGCGGTGGACCAAGGCACGAGTGCTACGAAGGCCCTGGTCATGGACGGCTCTGGCGGGATCATCGCCCGGGCACAGGTCAGTCTCACGCAGCAGCACCCCCGGCCGGGTTGGGTCGAGCAGGATCCCATCGTCATACGCGACAGCGTCCTTAAAGCCGTCTCAGACAGCCTCAACGGCCTGGAAAACACGGTCTTGGGACTTGGCGTGAGCACCCAGCGCGAGTCAGCGATGATCTGGGACCGTGAGACCGGACAGCCCTTGGGTCCGGTTCTGGGATGGCAGGACCGCCGCACCGCCGAACAGGCCAAAAACCTGATCGGCGACGGTGCCGGCGACCTGGTCCGCCAGTCGACCGGCCTGCCGATCGACCCGATGTTCTCCGCCCTGAAAATCCAGTGGCTGCTCGATGCCGCGGACCCGGACCGCCGCCTCAGCAAGGCGGGCAAAATCGCAGCCGGAACCGTCGATTCCTGGCTACTGAGCTGCCTAACGGGTGAACACAGGATCGAGGCGGGGAACGCAAGCCGCACTCAGCTTTTGAACCTGGATTCAGTGGACTGGGACCAGCAACTGCTCGATCTCTTCAATGTCCCGGCTCAGGTCCTCCCGACGATCGTGGCGTCCAACGCGGCTAGCTCCCCCTTGCTTGGGGGGCGGGCCAAGGGTTCCCGGGTCCACGCTGTCATGGGTGACTCACACTCGGCGCTGTACGCACACGGCGTCCGGGGCCCGGGCACGGTCAAGGCCACCTACGGTACGGGCAGCTCCGTGATGGGTTTGCTTCCGGACGAGGTGCGGCCGGCTGACATGGGGGGCCTGGTCCGGACGCTGGCCTGGCACGACGGGACCCCCCGTTACGCCTTCGAAGGGAACATCCTTGCCACAGGCGCCACCGCAGTATGGCTGTCCCAGGTGCTCGACTGTGACGTCGCGCATCTGGACTCGCTGGCCCGGACTGTGGGGGACAGCGGCGGGGTCAACATCGTCCCGGCATTCGCAGGACTTGGTGCCCCGTGGTGGGACGAACGCGCAGAAGCGACTATCAGTGGAATCAACCTCGGAACGACCTCAGCCCACCTGGCCCGGGCCGCCTTCGAATCAATTGCCCTGCAGATCGAAGATGTGCTGCGGGCGGCCGAGCAGGCACTTTCGCCACGCATCAGCTCTGTGCTGGCCGATGGCGGACCGACATCCAACACCTGGCTGATGCAGCTGCAGTCTGATCTGAGCCAACGCACCGTGCTCCGCAGCACGGTCCCGGATCTTTCAGCACTGGGTGTGGCACACATGGCCGCGATCGAGACGGGACTGTTCAGCCGGGAGGCCGTTGAAAGCCTTCCCCGGAACAGGACCGAGATCCTTCCGGCAATGCCCGTCCAGGACGCGGACCGCAGAAGGTCAAGCTGGTCCCGTGCGGTGGCCAAGGCACGCTGGTCCCCTGAAGACACCACCCTTTTCCCCACACCGGGAACGATGCACGTCGCATTGGCCCCGGCAGTAACGGAGTGACTAATGAACACAATGATCGGATCTGAAATCTTTCAGGGCCATTTCAAGGGACGTCGCGCCCTGGTTACGGGCGGAGCCAGCGGCATCGGCTACGGCATTGGCCAGGCCTTCGCCGAGGCCGGCGCATCGGTACTCCTTGTTGACCGCAGCCCGCAGGTCAGCGAGGCGGCGGCAAATCTTCGGGCAGCCGGCTTTGACGTCGACCACGCAATAGCGGATGTCACAGACGAGGCCCAGGTCAAGGCGGCATTCGCCAAGACCGTCGAGCTGTGGGGCGGCCTGGACATCCTCGTCAACAACGCCGGGATCATCACGATCGCCAACCTCGAAGACCTCAGCCTGGACGAATTCAACAAAGTCCTCGCCGTCAACACCACGGCCGTTTTCCTTTGCTGCCGGGAAGCGGCACCCCTGCTGAAGGCCAGCGACCACGGTGTCATTCTCAACGCCTCCAGCGGTCAGGGCCGGCAGGGATTCATTTTCACTCCCCACTATGCAGCCAGCAAGTTCGGCGTCATCGGCCTCACCCAATCCCTCGCCAAGGAACTCGCACCGTCCGGGGTCCGCGTTAACAGCTACTGCCCCGGCATCGTCAAGACCGAAATGTGGGAATACAACGACCGGGAATGGGGCAGCCGCCTAGGTAACTACAAGCCGGGCGAGCTCATCCAGGAATGGATCGACGGCATACCGCTCAAGCGCCCCGCCGAAGCAACGGACGTGGCAAACCTGCTCCTCTTCCTAGCCTCGGACGCGGGCAGCTACATCACCGGACAGGCCATCAACATTGATGGCGGAATGTTCATGAACTAGGGCCAACCTCTACTGCCAACGGAGTCAATCATGAGTCAACAACTAGCCCACCGGCCCGGTGGAGCACCTCAAGAAACGGGCGCAAAGGCGCCAATGTTTTCACAACTCAGCGCACGTTTGTTTTCCGGCAGCGGCGGTGCCCTTCTGGGCCTCATCGCCCTGTTTATCATCCTTAGCTTCGCATCCCCATTCTTCCTCACCACGCGAAACATCATCAACATCCTGGACCAGGTGACCGTCCTCGGCATCCTGTCCGTCGGGGCGACCGCCGTCATCATCACCGGCGGCATCGACCTGTCAGTGGGTTCCATCCTCGGACTCTCCACCATGGTCCTTGGGTGGCTCTCGCATCAGGGGGGCTGGCCGATGTGGACCGCCATGCTGGCAGCCATCGCGGTCGGTGCGGTCGCCGGTTCAATCAACGGCCTCGGGATCACCTACGCCAACCTGCCACCGTTCATTGCGACCTTGGCAATGATGTCCATCGGGCGCGGAATGGCGAACCTGATCACCGACGGTCAGCAGATCGTTGGCTACCCGGAATGGTTCTTTAATTTCTCCTCCGAGAGGTACCTCGGTTTCTTCTCAGTCACGCTCCTGGTCGTTCTGGCCCTGTATCTGGTGGCCTGGGCGTGGCTGAAGTACCGGGCATCCGGACGCTCCATCTACGCCATCGGCGGCGGCACCGAAGTCGCCCGTCTGGCCGGTATCCACGTCAAGAAGGTCACCATCTGGGTCTACGTGGCAGCAGGTGCCCTGGCCGGCCTTGGCGGCATCGTTCTCGCCAGCCGTCTCGACTCCTCCCAGCCGAGCGCAGGAACCGGCTATGAACTCGATGTCATCGCCGCAGTCGTCATTGGCGGGGCCAGCCTGAGCGGCGGAGTCGGCCGCATCGGCGGGACCGTCATCGGCGTCCTGATCATCGGCGTGCTGCGCAACGGCCTGAACCTCCTGGGCGTCTCGCCGTTCATCCAACAGATCGTCATCGGCCTCGTCATCGCCGTCGCTGTGATGGCAGACGTGCTCCGGCGCAAGCGCGCCTAACGGACCGCAACCTCAAACCCATGCAGTACCAAACGTCATTATCAATGGAGATGAAAATGTTCAGAAAAATCGCAGTAACTGCTGTAGCCATAGCGGCCACCTTTTCACTGGCTGCCTGCGGCGGAAGCGCCGGCACGGGCGGAAGCGGCGGCGGTGAGAAGCAGAAGACCATCGGTCTGGCGGTAGCCAACCAGCAGGCCGACTTCTTCAACCAGATCCGCCAGTCCGTGGAAGCGGCCGCCAAGGAACAAAACGTCAAGGTCGTCGTCGCTGATGCGAAGGGTGACTCCAATACGCAGGTCTCGCAGATCCAGGACTTCATCACCCAGCAGGTTGACGCGATCATCTACATCCCCGCCGGAGCAACTGCGGCCACCGTCCCGGTCCGGGCAGCCAAGTCAGCACATATCCCCATCGTCGCTGTGGACCGCAACCCCGAAGGTGCGCCCGGTGACACCTTTATTGCCACCGATAGCGTGGCGGCTGCCAAGACGCTGGGTGAATGGGTCGGAAAGCAGGTCGGAGGTAAGGGACAGCTCGGTGTCATTCAGGGACAGATCGGAACGACCCCTGAAGTTGCACGCGACACCGGTTTCAAAGATGCCATGACGCAGTTCCCCGGCATCAAGGAAGTCGCCCGCCAGGCCTCCCAGCAGTGGGCGCAGGACGAGGGATACCAGCTCGCCACGGACATGCTTCAGGCGAATCCAAGCATCAACATCTTCTTCGGCCGTGCAGACGCACTGGCACTCGGAGCAGCGCAGGCCGTCCGCAGCGCCGGCGTCAAGGGTGTCACCATTGTCGGCTTCGACGGCGACAAAGCCGGCCTGGAAGCGGTGAAGAACGGGACCCTCGCCGCGACCATCACCCAGCCGACTCAAGGCATGGGCAAGCTCGCCCTGGAATCCGCGATCAAGCTGGCCAACGGCGAAAAGCTGCCGGCCGAGCAGCTTCAGGAAGGCGTTTTGACCACGAAGGAAAACGTCGCCCCGTTCATCACCACGCACCCCTGACCGTCCCACGGGTGGTGCCCTCCCCGGGCACCACCCGCCCAGGCCGTTTCTCTAGCCAACGGAGCTCAAAATGCCTATTGCGGACACTCGTGGACTTCGCGTCCGCGGCGCCACCAAAGAATACCCCGGCACCATCGCAGTCCAGGACATCGACCTGGACATCAACCCCGGGGAAGTCGTTGCCCTGCTCGGAGAAAACGGGGCAGGAAAATCCACGCTTTCCAGCATCATCGCCGGAGTCACCCAACCGACAACGGGAACCATGACCTGGAACGGAGAGCCTTACGCTCCGACGTCACCTGGCGATGCCATCGCCTCCGGCATCGGCCTGATTCACCAGGAGATGCGGCTGCTGCCGGACCTGACCGTTGCCGAAAACGTCATGGTGGGCCGATGGCCAATGCGCAGCGGGTTCCTGGATGCGCGCACCATGCGCGAGAAGGCCAAGGACCAGTTAAAGCGTCTCGGCTTCAACGGCGCTATGGACAGCAAAGTCCGGGACCTCAGCGTCGCGGGCCAGCAACAGGTAGAAATCGCCAAAGCGCTCATGCTCGACGCCTCACTGCTCATCCTTGATGAACCCACCGCTGCACTGGGCCAGGCCGAAACTGACGCTCTTTTCGACTGCGTCAGGGCGCTCAAAGCCGAAGGCGTGTCGTTCATCTACGTCAGCCACCGCCTCGCGGAAATAGCTCTGATCGCAGACCGGATCGTTGTCCTCAGGGACGGCAAGAAGATCACCGAACACGCCTCCGGCGAGGTTTCCCCCAACCAGCTGGTGGAAGAAATGGTCGGACGCCCCGTCGATCGGCTCTTTCCCGACGTGCCTCCGCCCACGGACGAAATCGTGCTGGAAGTAAAGGACCTCCACGATAAGGCCGGCGACTTCATGGACGTTTCCTTTACCGTGCGGGCCGGGGAAATCTTCGGCATCGCAGGCATCGTTGGGGCCGGGCGCACCGAACTCGTCCGCGCCATAGCCGGCGCCGAGCACCGTCTGGGAACGGTAGTCATCGATGGAAAAAACCTGAAACCCGACAACCCGATGGCAGCCATCAAAGCAGGCGTCGTACTGATACCAGAGGACCGTAAGCAGCAGGGACTGGTCGTCAGCGACACCATCGAGAACAACATCGCCCTTCCCAATTTGGGGAAGGTCAGCACCTCCGGCTGGATCTCACCGGCCAAGGTGCGCAGCTTTGCCGCGACGGTGGCGAAGGGCATCGGGATGAAGGGGAACGTGGCGCTGCCCGTCTCCTCACTCTCCGGCGGCAACCAGCAGAAAATCGTGATCGGTAAATGGCTTCAACGCGACCCGCGCCTGGTCATCCTGGACGAACCCACGCGTGGTATCGACGTCGGGGCGCGGGCCTCCATTTACGAAGTCGTCGCTGAGCTGGCCCGCAACGGCAACGCCGTCGTCGTCGTCAGCTCCGACCTCGAGGAAGTGCTGGGCCTCGCCCACCGGGTCATGGTCCTCGCCCGCGGACGGAACCAGGGAATCCTGGATGCCTCCGAGGCGACCCCGTCAAAAGTCATGTCACTGGCGACACTCTAAGAGATAAGGAGGAACGTGAAATAATTGGACCCTTGCCTGACGACAACCGAAGGAAACGCCGTGGCCCAGAGAACTAGGACTTTCACTCCCCAGCAACTGGGCCTGATGGTCAAGGCCGCGAGGATGTACCACGAGCAGAACATGAGCCAGGCGGACATTGCTGACAAGCTCAACGTCTCCCAGTCCCGGGTCTCCCGGTGGCTGACCGACGCTGTCCGGGAAGGCATTGTCCGGACCATCGTCGTGGCGCCCGCGGGAACCGAATCAGATCTGGAAGATGCCGTGGCGGCCAAGTACGGCCTGCGGGCAGTGGTCATCGCGGATCTTCAGACTGATGACGAAGGATCCATCATCCGAGGTATCGGCGCGGCAGCCGCAGGTTACCTCGAGGTGACCCTCACCGGCGGCAACAGGGTGGGCCTGTCGTCCTGGTCCTCGACGCTTCTGGCAACGGTGGACGCCATGTCCCCACGGAATGTCAAAACCGCAGAAAGCATCGTCCAGGTCATCGGCGGAGTGGGGAACCCCGAAGTGCAGGTGCGGGCGACGCATCTCGCGGACCGCCTGGCAACCGTCACTAAAGGCACCCCCCGGTACCTGCCGGCGCCTGGCATCGTTTCCAGCCGCGGTGGCCGTGACGCCCTGCTTGAGGACCCCTTCGTCGCTGAAGTTGCCGCCGACTGGGACCGGCTGGACACCCTCCTGGTCGGCATCGGAAGCATCGAACCCTCGCCGCTTCTACGCGAATCAGGCAACTCACTCAACGAATCCAACCTCAAAGCCCTCGCGGCGTCGGGAGCCGTGGGAGATATCTGCCTGAGGTTCTTCGACAGGCACGGCGCACTCGTGGAATCCGGTCTCAACGACAGAGTCCTTGGGATCAGCCCCGAACAGATGCTGAACGTCGATCGGCGCATCGGCATCGCCGGTGGTGCCAGAAAGTATGCAGCGATACGGGCTGCCGTCGAAGGCCACTGGATCAACGTACTCATCACGGACAAGAAAACCGCGCTCAGTCTGGAGTCAGACAAAGCGCCCTAAAACTCTAAGGACAACAATGACTCAGAAACTCAGCTTCGCCCTGGACGGGCGGACAGCCCTCGTGACCGGAGGCGGGTCCGGCATCGGCCAGGCCATTGCATTCGGCATCGCGCACCAAAGCGGCGCCGTCGGGATCGTTGACCTACCCGGAGAAGGGCCGGACGAGACCGTTTACCGCATCAAGGAAGCCGGAGGCCGGGCGATCTTCGTCGCGGCTGACGTAACGAAGGCGGACGAACTTGAAGAAGCAGTCGCCAAAATCGAAGCTGATCTGGGTCCGCTCACCCTGGCGGTCAATTCCGCAGGCATAGCCAATGCAGCACCGGCCGAGGAATTGCCTTTGGCTCAGTGGCAGAAGGTTTATGACATTGATGTCACCGGCGTCTTCCTCAGCTGCCAGGCCGAAGGCCGTGCCATGCTCAGGAACGGCGGCGGATCAATCGTCAACATCGCCTCCATGTCGGGGAGCATCGTCAACAGGGGCCTGCTCCAGGCTCACTACAACAGTGCCAAAGCAGCGGTCATCCATCTAAGTAAGTCCCTCGCGATGGAATGGGCCGAGCGCGGTATCCGCGTCAACGCTCTCAGCCCCGGCTACACCATGACCAAGATGAACTCCCGGCCGGAAATGGTCCACCAGATGGGAATCTTTGCCCAGGAGACGCCGATGAAGCGTATCGCCGATCCGTCGGAAATGGCCGGCCCGGCGGTATTCCTCCTCTCGGACGCAGCGTCCTTCTGTACCGGCATCGACCTCCTCGTCGACGGCGGCTTCTGCGCCCAATAGCAGCAGCCGCCAGCGGCCGCGGTGGATTAGTTCTCCAGCGCAGCCACCAGCTGTGCGATGCTGATAACAGGAATTCCCTTTTCCTGGCCGAGTTCCAGCAGCCCGGGAAGCCTCATCATTTCACCGTCATCGGCAACGACCTCAGCGATGACGCCGACCGGGGTGAGGCCGGCAAGTTTCAGCAGGTCAACGGCGGCCTCGGTGTGGCCGGGCCGCTGCCGCACTCCCCCATCAACGGCACGAAGGGGAAGCACATGCCCCGGACGGATCAGATCGGCAGGCCCGGATGCCGGCTCTGCCAGCACCCGAAGAGTCCGCGCCCTGTCTGTTGCGCTGATGCCGGTCGTGGACTGGCCGGCCGCATCGACGGTGATCGTGTACGCAGTCCGGAGGGAATCCTTGTTGTCCTCGGTCATCAGCGGCAGCTCCAGAGCATCCGCCAATTCGTTGGTCATCGGGGCGCACACGAAGCCGCTGGAAACCCGGATGATCCAAGCCAGCCACTGAGGCGTTGCGTGCTGGGCGGCCATGATGATGTCGCCCTCATTCTCGCGGTCCTCATCGTCGACGGCGATAACAGGCCGTCCTGATTGGAGGGCCGAGACCGCTTCCTGAATGTCAGCAAGTGCCATGTGTTCATCCTATTCGATTGTTCCAAAACTATAAATTCATACTAATGCAGTAGTGAATAGGGATTCACTACTGCATTACGTCACGGACTTCCCCGTCTGCCCGGCTGACCCATCCTCCCAGAAACGTTGGGCCCCGGCCTCATCATCCCGCGTCTACACGAGAGCATGAATCACATGTCAACAGAAAGCGTTCCGGCACCCCAGTCCATTCCGTCCCCCGATCTGTCATGGACCAGTTTGGACCAGCGGGCGGTTGACACCGTACGTGTCTTGGCCGCCGACGCCGTCGAGAAGGTGGGCAATGGCCACCCCGGCACCGCAATGAGCCTGGCTCCGGCCGCTTACCTTCTCTTTCAGAAGATGATGCGCCACGACCCCAAGAACCCGGACTGGATCGGGCGGGACCGGTTCGTCCTGTCTCCCGGCCACACGTCCCTGACGCTGTACATCCAGCTGTTCCTCTCCGGCTACGGCCTGGAACTGAAGGACCTTCAGGCGCTGCGTACCTGGGGTTCGCTGACGCCCGGCCACCCGGAGTACAAGCACACCGCCGGCGTGGAAATCACCACCGGCCCGCTGGGCCAGGGCCTGGCCTCCTCGGTGGGCTTCGCCTACTCCCAGCGCCGGATGCGCGGCCTGTTCGACGCCGATGCTCCGGCTGGCGAAAGCCCGTTCGACCACACCATCTGGGTCATCGCCTCCGACGGCGACCTGCAGGAAGGTGTCACCTCCGAGGCTTCCTCCCTCGCCGGGCACCAGGAACTGGGCAACCTCGTTGTCATCTACGACGAGAACCACATCTCCATCGAAGACGACACCGACATCGCCTTCACCGAAGACGTTCTCAAGCGCTACGAGGCCTACGGCTGGCACGTCCAGCGCGTGGACTGGACCAAGACCGGCGAGTACAAGGAAGACGTCCAGGAGCTGCACTCCGCACTCGTGGCTGCCAAGGCGGAGACGTCCAAGCCTTCCATCGTCTCGCTGCGCACCATCATCGGCTACCCGGCACCGAAGAAGCAGAACACCGGCAAGATCCACGGTTCCGCCCTGGGTTCCGAAGAAGTGGCTGCCCTGAAGGAAGTCCTCGGCTTCGACCCCGAGAAGTCCTTCGACGTGGACGAGGCCGTGCTGGCCCATGCCCGCGCCGTCGTGGACCGCGGTGCCCACGCACGCAAGGAATGGGAAGAGTCCTTCGGCGCCTGGCAGTCCGCCAACCCGGAAGCCGCCGCCCTCCTGGAGCGCATGGAAGCACGGAAGCTTCCGACCGAACTTGACGCAGCCCTGCCGGTCTTCCCGGCCGGCAAGGACGTTTCCACCCGCGCAGCCTCCGGCAAGGTCCTGAACGCGATCGGTCCGGTCATGCCGGAACTGTGGGGCGGCTCAGCCGACCTCGCAGAGTCGAACAACACCACGATCGAGGGCTCGCCGTCGTTCGTTCCCGCGTCCAAGCAGACCGATGCCTGGTCCGGAAACCCGTACGGCCGCGTCCTGCACTTTGGCATCCGCGAGCACGCTGCCGCCTCGATTGTCAACGGCATCGCCCTGCACGGCAAGACCCGGGCGTTCTCCGGGACGTTCCTGATCTTCTCCGACTACCAGCGCCCCGCCATCCGCCTCGGCGCGCTCATGGGCGTGCCGTCGCTGTACGTCTGGACGCACGACTCCATCGGCCTGGGCGAAGACGGCCCGACCCACCAGCCAGTGGAACAGCTGGCCTCCCTGCGCGCCATTCCGGGCCTGGACGTTGTCCGTCCCGGTGACGCCAACGAGGTTTCTGCGGCATGGAAGTCCATGCTGGAGAACCACGAGAACCCGGCCGGCATCGTCCTCACCCGCCAGAACATCCCCACCTACGAGCGGGGCCAGGGCGACGCCGAGGGCGACACCTTCGGCTCCATCGCCGGCGTTGCCAAGGGCGGTTACGTCCTGGCCGAAGCCTCCAAGGACGGACAGACAGTTGACGCGCAGGTCATCCTGATCGGCACCGGCTCGGAAGTCCAGCTCGCCGTCCAGGCCCGCGAGGCGCTCCAGGCCGAGGGCATCGCCACCCGCGTGGTTTCCATGCCGTGCGTTGAGTGGTTCAACAAGCAGGACGCTGCCTACCGCGAGGCAGTCCTGCCCGCAGCGGTCAAGGCGCGTGTGTCGGTGGAAGCCGGCCTGGCCCTTGGCTGGAAGGAATTCGTCGGCGACGCCGGACGCTCCATCAGCCTCGAGCACTTCGGCGCCTCGGCAGACTACAAGCGCCTCTTCCAGGAATTCGGCATCACGGCAGAGGCTGTCGCCGCCGCCGCCAAGGATTCCATCGCCGAACTCCAGTCCTGACAGCACCCCACAGTTTCAAGGAGATAAGAAAATGACTACAACTCCCACTCAGCAGCTCTCCGACGCCGGCGTTTCCATCTGGCTCGATGACCTCTCCCGCGGCCGCCTCAAGACCGGCACCCTGCAGAAGCTGCTTGAAGAGAAGAACGTTGTGGGTGTCACCACGAACCCCAGCATCTTCCACGCCGCCATCACCGCCGGCACCGACTACGACGCCACGATCGCCAAGCAGGCCGCGGCCGGTGCCAGCATCGAAGAGACCATCTTCGAAATCACCACCACGGACGTCGCTGACGCCTGCGACCTGTTCGCGCCGGTTGCCGCGGCGACCAATGGTGTGGACGGACGCGTTTCCATCGAGGTGGACCCCCGCCTGGCCTGGGACACCGCGGGCACGATCGCCGAGGCGAAGCACCTGTACAAGAAGGTCAACAAGGACAACGTCCACATCAAGATCCCGGCCACCCTTGAAGGCCTGGAGGCCATCACGGCCACCCTGGCCGAGGGCATCAGCGTCAACGTGACCCTGATCTTCTCGCTGGAGCGCTACCGCGCGGTCATCAACGCCTTCCAGTCTGGCCTCGAGCAGGCCAAGGACAACGGCCACGACCTCTCCAAGATCCACTCCGTGGCCTCGTTCTTCGTCTCCCGCGTGGACTCGGAAATCGACAAGCGCCTTGACGCGATCGGCACCGACGAAGCCAAGGCCCTCAAGGGGAAGGCCGGCGTTGCCAACGCCCGCCTCGCCTACCAGGTCTACGAAGAGCAGTTCTCCACCGAGCGCTGGGCCGTGCTGGCAGAAGCCGGCGCCCTGCCGCAGCGTCCGCTGTGGGCCTCCACCGGCGTGAAGGACCCGGCTTACCCGGACACCCTCTATGTCACGGAGCTCGTGGCCCAAGGTGTTGTGAACACCATGCCGGAGAAGACCCTGGACGCCACGTTCGACCACGGCGTGGTCACCGGCGACACCGTCACCGGAACCTACGCCGAAGCCAACGACACCCTGAACGCCCTGGAGGCCCTGGGCGTCTCCTACAACGAGGTTGTGGCTCTGCTCGAATCCGAAGGCCTGGACAAGTTTGTTGCCAGCTGGAAGGAACTGCTGGCCGACGTTGAGGGCGCCCTCGCCACCGCACGGAGCCACGGAGCCTCCTCAGCACCGCGGGACACGCCGTAATGGTGCGCTCAACCAGACATACGGGGAGCGGCGACACCCGGCTTCCGGCACCGCAGGACTGGACCTCGCTCCAACCGGGAGACCTCGTCGAGGTAATCGAACCCGGCGGATACTCCTATGAGGCGCGGATCGAGACTAAAACCGAGCAAGCGGACATCCTCTGGATCAGAGCCTACGGTCTGGGCACGCGGCACCTCCTGCACAATCAGGACGGGACCCGGCTCCAGGCCGGCACACCACCTGACCAGCCACAGAACCCGTAACCCGCCGGCATTACCGGGTGCCCGGAGACCCCTTCCTGGCCCCGCGGAATGCCGCGCCCGCAAGCCATCGCACCAACCATTTGGAGAAACACATGAACACGTCTGACAACAGCAGCTATAACCGGACGCCCCTTATCGCCGGTAACTGGAAGATGAACATGGACCACGTCCAGGGCAGCAGCCTGCTGCAACAACTGGCCGAGGCCCTTTATGAGGCAAAGCACGACTATGAGGCAAAGCACGACTATGCCCGGGTGGAGGTTGCCGTCTTTCCGCCCTTCACGACTCTTAGCGCCGTGCAAACCCTGATCCAGGACGATGGCCTGGGCCTGGTCAGCGGAGGCCAGGACCTTTCCCCGTTCGACTCGGGCGCCTACACAGGCGACGTCAGCGGTCAGTTTCTGGCCAGGCTCGGCTGCAAGTATGTGCTCGTCGGCCACAGCGAACGCCGCACGATCCACGGCGAAACCGACGCAACCGTGAACGCCAAGGTCAAGGCAGCCTACCGCCAGGCACTCACACCGGTGCTGTGCGTCGGCGAGGGCCTGGACATCCGCCAGGCCGGCACACACGTCCAGCACACACTGGCCCAGCTGCGCGCCGGCGTCGACGGACTCACCTCAGACCAGGCTGCCGCGCTAGTAGTCGCGTACGAGCCCGTGTGGGCCATCGGCACCGGAGAGGTTGCCGGACCCGAAGATGCACAGGAAATGTGTGGCGCGATCCGCGCCGAACTGGCCGGCCTGTTCGACGCGGACGTCGCCCCCAAGACCCGGCTGCTCTACGGCGGCTCCGTGAAGGCCGGCAACGCACCAGCCATGCTGCACGAGACCGACGTCGACGGCGTGCTGGTCGGCGGCGCGAGCCTTGATGCGGCTGAATTTGCCAAGATTGCGGGCTTCGAGCGCCAGCTGGCGGGCTGAGCCAGCCACGTTCCGTTCACGACCTCGTCGCGAATCGGGGCCAGCGCCTTGTTGAGGAGCCTCTCGCCCTCGCCCAGCCGTACATCGCAGCGGCGTCGAAGAACGTGACGCCGAACGGAGCACATCCCCGAGCTGTCGGCTGTCATCGTCGGCGACATCGCCTACAACGACGTACACCCGCCCCTTGTAGAAAGCACGCACGAGACCCGCCAGGGCTGGATCGACACGATGGTCAAGATTCAGGAACTCAAGCCGGAGATCGTGGTGGCCGCCCATCGCCGCGCCGACGCCGCGGACACCGGACAGGCGCTGGCTGAGACCATCGCTTACGTCAGGGAGGCCGACGACCTCCTGGCCACCGATCCGACCGCCGAGGAGTTCATCGGCCACATGCTGGCGGCCCACCCCCACCGGCTCAACGTCAGCACACTGCACTACGGCACCGCCTTGATGGGACTCCGGACGGCTTAGCGGGTTCTCGCTCCGCTGAGCACGCGGGGGCCGGTATCCGTCACCAAACGGAATGCCGGCCCCTCCGAGCCGGCCCGGGACCACCGCTCTCGACACCGCCCTGGATCCCGCCAGGGCCCCTGGATCGGACGGACTGGCGACCTATGGCGCGGCGGTCTCCGCCTTTACATTTCCACCCCTGGTTGCAATGGAGGAGCGGAGCACCACCTGTCCTGAGCCGATGATCGCCCACAGGGCGGGAACTGCGAGTGGAGCCAGAGCGGATGCCGCGTCGAAGGAGCTGAAGACCTTCATAGTGCTGAAGGTGGCCCCGGCGGGAGGATCGCCGAGGTTGCCTACGCCCAGGATGGGAGGACGTCGATCCCAATGCTCGTGCCACCCGCGGCGTTGCCGATACTCGTCAGGATCAGCACGGCAAGGCTGATGCCCGCAAGCCATTTCATACGTTGTGCTGTTGCATGGACGTCGGCTGGTTGCCGTCTCCCTTTAGATGATGTTGACGGTATCGAGGGTAAAGCCCGGCGAGCTCGGTGCCGCCCGCGACTTCGACGTCGGCGTCGCGCCACGAGGAGCATTCCTCGAGCAGCAGAAGGTTCCACGTCTGGAGGACCTTGGGAGCGAGCTACGAACGGGACGCCAGTTCACGAAGCGCGGGCTGCTGATGGCGCCAGCCGGAAGTCTCATACCCGATCACGGAAATGACGGGGGCGACCGACACCAGCAACAAGGTCACCCCGATCGGAACACCGATAGCCGCCACAATGACGGCAAGGACCAGAACGGCCGCCGTCGCGGCGAAGAGCCAGTCATGCAGGCGGTCAAACTTGCGCTGCACGAAGGCATAGACGCCCATGACGGTCAGGCAGAAGCCAGCCACGGGGACGATGACGGCGAGCGTGGCCCCGAACGTACCAAATTCAACCTCCCCCTCAATGGCATAAGCGGCGATATGGAGCCCCGCCCCCGTTGCGACGATGCCGGCATAAAGCGCGAAGTGCAGGTAGATGAACGGCTGAAAAGTCGCACGGGACCGCGACAGCACCCAGGCGTACGGCACCATGAAGTACATCCACCAGAGGCCGAAGGTGAGCCCGACACCCGCAATCACCACGATGACAGCGTCAGCGCTCCAGCCGGTTCGCTCCACCAGCGCCGAGACCGAGGCGACGGTGCCAAAGACTCCTTCCCCTAATGCGATGATGGCGAGCAGACCGAACCGCTCAGCGATGTGACGAGGATTCCAGCCGAGCTCCCCGCTGAACCGCTCCGCCACCCGAGCTCCCGAGATCTCCACCAAGAAAAGAACAGCCGCTACCCCAAAAAACCAGGGAACCGACGGCATGACAATCGCAACGAACAACCAGCCGCCCCCGGAGACAACGACGAGCCCACCATGTTGCGCAGCGGACCGCCGCTGCTCGCGATCCTGCGCAGCCGCGCGAATCCACTGCAACACCGTCGTGGCGCGCATGACGATATAGCCGGCCACCATCACTCGCGCATCAACGGGACCGCCGTGCTCGAGCGAGTGGAACAGGTCCGGCAGGCCGAGGGCAAGGATCACCACGCCGACCATCTGAATCATCGTCGCCGCGCGATAGGCCCAATCATCGATCCCGAAAGCAGAGCTGAACCAGGTGAAACTCACCCACACCGAGGCGATCGCGAGAATTGCAAAAGAGAATCCGCTCACACCCACCGCCACGTGACCGGCCACCACCTGGTGCGTCAACTGATCGGCAGCCTGGCCGAAGGCGACGACAAAGGCGAGATCGAACAGCAGCTCGAGCGGGGTCGCCGCGCGTTCGCGATCGTCGGGATCGCGCCGGCGCATGGCAGCGAACCCACGCGAGCCAATCATCCACGCTGAGGGGTCGTCGTGTACGCTCATGGATCCTCCGAAGTTGTTCGCGGTGAAAAAGGGAGTATGGGTCGAGCCAATAACAGAGGTGCGACACCCGCAAGTGACGCGCAGCACGCGGGGCATCCCTCGACAAACACCCACCAATAATTGAGGCGGGACCACAGCATTTATGGGCGTAAATAAAGGTATTGGTCATTCATGGTCCAGAGAATGAACGTCGGCTGGCCGGCGTCGGACCCCTACGAAACGGGATAGATCCTTGCAGCGGGTCGCAGGTTCAACTGCGGCAGGCCGACGATGTTTGTACAGTTCAGAGGCCATTTCCGGAATCGGGAGATGGCCTCGTTCGTGTAGCCGAGCCTGTTCGCACCTGGTAGGGGGCGCTGGACGAACAGTCTGCCCTTACGCCCTATCCGGGGCTGCTGGAGCTGCTGCGCCTACACCTGCGTGAATGGCAGTGTGCGCCGCGCTCTTGGCGCCGCGTCGCGGCGGCCGGTCCTTACCTGAGTCCGAGCATTGCAGCGCTGTAGAGCAGGGTGGTGACGTTGAGTCGAGTGGGATGCCCCGCGAGCATCTGCTCGATGAACTGTGCCGCACCCGGCGCCTCACCCAGGACCCGATTGGCATCCTCGAGGTAGGAGATGGTGTCCGCGAGGACCCGAGCGTCGTTCACAGCATCTTCGCGACGGTGCGCGGCCACGACGATCTCCGGCTTCAGTGCCTGGATCTCGGTGAGGGTGTCGATCCAGGCCTGCCGCGTCTGATGGTCGCTGTTGACGAGCGTGGGGTGCACGTCGTTGTAGGCGATGTCGCCGACGATGACCGCCCTGAGGTCGGGCACGTACAGGTACGAGGAGTGGCTGATGTCCGACCGGCCAGCCGGCACCGCGATGAGCTCGTGCCCCTCGAGCTCGAACCGGTTGCCTCCGAGGGCTTCCGGCACCACGACGATCGAGCCGATCTCGTCGGCGAAGAGCGGCGCGTACTGAGCCCGGTCGTGCCCGGACTCAAGCTCGGCCTCGATGAGGCGCACCGTCGCCTCGGTCGCCACGACTCGAACGTTCGGGAACCGCTCGAGCAGCGTGGACGTCCCGAGGAAGTGGTCGAGGTGACCGTGCGTGATGTAGATGGCGGTGAGGACTTTGCCGCTGGCTTCGATCCAGTCGGCCAACCTCACTGAGTCCTCCAGGGTCGGCACCGTGTCGACCAGGATGGCCTCGCGTTCCCCGGCGATCAGCGTCACCGAGGTCGGGGGCCATGTCCAGCCGCCCTCCGGCGCCGCCACGTCCAGGGGAAGATTGAGGGGACGTGATGGTGCGGTGAAGTTACTCAAGGTCAGTTGGGTCCTCATGGTGGTGCTCCTGTCGGTTGGTGGTGCGAGGTCAAGTCCTTCTTGACCGGTGGGCAAAAAACGTGGGTACGCGTTCCCGCTTGGCGCCTTCGCGTCGAGCCCGGGGTTGATGTCGCCGTTCCCCTGTCCGCGCTCGATCAGTTCCTGGAATGCCCCCTCGGTGCGGGCCAGCGCTGCTCTCGTTGAGCCCCCCGGCGCCGGCGAAGTCGAAGTCAAGCGTGGCCGCCGTGGTCGCAGACGACGCCGACCGCACCGTCAGATGACGTTGACGGTGTCGAGGTAGCGCGCGGCGAGTTCGGTGTCGCCGGTCATCTCGACGTCGGCGTCGCGCCACGAGGAGCGCTGTGTTCCCCAGTCGGGGAACGTGATGGCGGGGGCGGTGACGCGGGCCGCCGGGGTGCGGGTGCCTGGCGTGGCGAGGCCGTCGGCGTCGATCCACCAGGTGCCGCCGCCGGGGCCGGTGAGTGTTAGGGTCAGTCCGGCGTCGATTCCGGGTGCCGGGGACTTCCCGGTTTGGTTGCTGAGTACCGCGGTCATCCAGTCGAGCACGGCGAGCATCCGGTTCGCGTCCGTCGGTGGCGTCGGCAGCCCGAGGGCGGGGGCCATGTCGTGGCGGAGGTGGGTGTGCAGGTCGAACACGAGGGCGCCGCCCACGAGCAGCGCCATCGGGAACTTTCCGAGCTCGTTGAGCTGCATGGGCACCGCCCGTAGCGGGGTGCGCCGAACGAAGGCGAGCATGCGGGCCGACGTGCGGGTGGCGGTCTCGAACTCGGCCATGACCTGCTGTCGGCTCCAGGCGCGGCGCACCTCCACGGGGCCTTCATTGACGGCCTCGAGGCTCGGCTGGCGGGCGGCCTGCAGGCCGGCGGGGCTGTACATGTTGTGGGCGGTGGAGCCGATGTGGCCGACCATGTCGGCGATGCTCCAGCCGGCCGCCTTGCTGGGCGCGTTCCACTGGGAGGTGGTGAGGGAGTTCGCGAACTCGAGCATCACGGTGCTCTCGGTGCGGAACGCGGCGTGGAGGTTCTTCAGGTCGGGGGCGGGGAGGCGGTTGGCCATGTCGAATCTGCTTTCGTGGGATGTTCGGGGAAGGCGTGTGGCTCTCGGGGGTGTGAGGGGCGCAGAGGCGCGCCAAAGGCAGCGGGCGGTGCCGCGGGACGTGGATCGTGAAGCGTGAAGCGTTGAGCGGGAAGGGGCAGGGGCAGCCCGCCGGCGTCAGTTCGAGGTGCGGATGGCTGCCACCGCCGTGTCATAGAGATCAAACAGCGGCGTCGAACCCCGCAGCCGCAGCACCTCCTCGGTGGCGGCCTGCAGGCAGGTGATCGCCGCGCCGACAATGGCTCTGGCCTCAAAGGCCCGCGCATCGGACGCGGGCAGGCGCGGGTCGATCAGGGGGGCGAGCAGGTCGGTCCACCTCGCCTGCTTCTCGGCATGGCCGGCCCGCAGTGAGTCGTTGTCGAACAGCATCGAGACGATCCCGAGGCGGTTCTCGGGGCTGACCTCGATCTCGTCGAGCACCTCGAACGCATGCCGCAACGACACCCAGACCCCTTCACCTGCCGGCCGGGCGGCGAGTCGCGCCGCGATGACCTCACCCTGCTCGGACAGGCCGCTCAGGGCCAGGTCTTCTTTCGTGCGGAAGTAGTTGAACAGGGTGCGGCGCGAGACTCCGGCCGCTGCGGCGACCTCGTCGACGGTGGTCTCGTCGAAGCCCTTCTCGGCGAAGAGCTGCATCGCCGTCTGTGCCAGAAGCGAACGCACCACGGCTCGGGTCTGCAAGCGGATGGTGGAGGGAGTCGGTGCCATGCACTCACAGTACCGTAATGCAGCTTGAGAAGCAACTTGCACTCGATGCACAACTATGCGTAGAGTGTGTACATGAACGGAATCGACTACACCACACAGACCATCATCGTCACCGGAGCCAGCTCCGGCCTGGGCGCCGAGTTCGCCCGCCAACTCGCCGCCCGAGGCGCGAACCTCGTTCTCGTTGCCCGCCGCGAAGACCGCCTGAAAGCCCTCGCCGAAGAGCTGACCCGCCGGGACGGGGTGAGCGTCACCACCATCGCCCGCGAACTGGACCGGCCCGATGCCGGGCGCATGCTCCGAAAGGAGCTCGAGTCGCGGGGCATCTTCGCCACCGGCCTCGTCAACAACGCCGGCTTCGGCACGCACAACCCGTTCGGCGAGGAGGACCCCGAACGGCTGCAGCAGCTCATCACGCTGAACATCGGCGCCCTGGTCGACCTCAGCCACGCCTACTTCGACGTCTTCGCGAAGCAGAAGACGAGCATCCTGATCAATGTCGCGAGCCTGCTCGGCTTCATGCCAACCCCCTACCTCAGCGTCTACGGCGCCTCGAAGGCGTTCGTGCTGAGCTTCACCGAATCCCTCTGGGAAGAGGCCCGCGGAACGGGCCTGCGCGTACTCGCCATCTCCCCCGGCGCCATGGCGACCGAGTTCTTCGACGCCGCCGGCAGCCAGGCCGCCGACTACGGCACCCGCCGCGCCCGCCCCGAAGACGTCGTGAAAACCGCGATCGCCACCGTCGACAAGACCTCGCACCGCCCCTCGGTCATCACCAACGGACGACCCCTCGCCATCGCCGCGCGCTTCCTCCCGCGCCGCGCGATCGTGCACTTCATGGGCGCCACCATCCGCCGCAGCAACCGCTGAGCCGACTCCGATCCACCGACCGCCTGCCCGCGTGGCCGCGCATCCACTCAGCAAACCAGTAGGGAGCATCATCGTGACCATCACCACCCACGAACCGGCCGCGAGGGCGGGACTCTCCGACAAGGAGCGCTTCGGCGCCCTCCTCGCCGCCCAGCGATCCGCCCAGCTCCGCGACGGTGCGCCGTCGCTCGAGAAGCGGCGACGCGATCTGCGCGCCTTTAGGGCGGCGCTGATCAGCCGGCGCCGCGCCATCGAAGAGGCGATCAACACCGACTTCGGCAACCGCTCGCGCCACGAGACCGCGATGATGGAGGTGCTGGGCGTCGTTCAGGGCATCGACTACCTCGACCGCAACCTGCGCTCGTTCATGCGCCCTGCCCGCCGCCGGATCACGCTGACCCTGCGGAACGGCAGCAATCACATCGAGTACCAGCCCCTCGGGGTCATCGGCGTGATCTCACCGTGGAACTATCCGGTGAATCTCTCCCTGATGCCCGTGGTCACGGCCATCGCCGCCGGCAACCGGGTGATGCTCAAACCGTCGAAGTACACCCCGGCCACGAACGCCCTGCTCACCGCCATGATCGCCGAGCTCTACCCCGAGGAGCAGGTCACCGTCGTCAGCGGCGACGGCAGCGCCTTCTCGTCGCTCGCCTTCGACCACCTCGTCTTCACCGGCAGCAGCGCGGTCGGCCGCGCCGTCATGAAAGCGGCGAGCGAGAACCTCGTACCGGTCACCCTCGAGCTCGGCGGCAAGTCGCCGACCATCGTCGCCCCGGGCCGGGTCACCGACAAGACGGTCGAGTCGATCGTCTTCGGCAAGCTGCTCAGCGGCGGCCAGACCTGCATCGCGCCCGACTACGCCCTCGTGCACGAGAACGAGGTCGACGCCTTCGTCGAGCGCTACGACGCCCTGGTCAAGGCCGCGTACCCCGGCGGCCCCACGAGCGTCGACTACACCTCGATCGTGAACGAGCAGCAGTACGACATCCTGGTCGAGCTGATCGCGGATGCCCGGGCCCACGGCGCGACCATCATCGAGGTGGGTCACCGGCCGCAGGATGCGGCACTCCGACCGCACACCTTCGCGCCCACCGTGGTGTTGGGCGTGACCGACGAGATGCGCATCGCACACGAGGAGATCTTTGGCCCGATCCTGCCGATCTTCCCGTACGGCACGATCAACGATGCGATCGAGTACGTGAACGAGCGGCCGCGGCCGCTCGCCCTCTACTACTTCGGCGCCGACGACGCCAACCGCCGCCAAGTGCTCGACCGCACGACCTCGGGCAACGTGACCGTGAACGGCACGATCATGCACGTCGGCCAGGACGACCTCCCCTTCGGTGGCGTCGGCGAGAGCGGCATGGGCAAATACCACGGCATCGAGGGGTTCCGCACCCTCAGCCATCCCAAGGGCATCTATACACAGGGCCGGTGGAACGCCGCCGACCTGCTGCACGCGCCCTTTGGCAAGCGCGCCGAGCGCCTCCTGGGGTTCTTCCTGCGCTGAGCACCGCGGCGAGACCGTTCCCGGACGCGATCACGTCCAGGACCATCATTTCCACCCAGCCCCGAATGGAGCACATCATGAGCACGTCCAGCACTGTCATCCTTGATCGTCCGAGCCCGAAGGTCGTGACGATCACCTTCCACAATCCGCCAGCCAACGTCGTGGCCGCCGAGACCGCTGTCCGGCTTCACGAGATCGTCACGGACCTCGAGAATGACTCGGACGTCCAGGTCGTCCTCTTCA
>NZ_JAGGPM010000012.1 GCF_018613835.1 Arthrobacter sp. ISL-5
TCTGAGCGCTCAGAAGGGCCGTTGCGGAGCAATCGACGGCGGTTGGGCCCACGCCGCCAGGGTTCCCTGGCCGAGCTTGCGAGGCTAGGGCGGTGGTGGGTGGGCCCACGCCGCCAGGGTTCCCTGGCCGAGCTTGCGAGGCTAGGGCGGTGGTGGGTGGGCCCACGCCGCCAGGGTTCCCTGGCCGAGCTTGCGAGGCTAGGGCGGTGGTGGGTGGGCCCACGCCGCCAGGGTTCCCTGGCCGAGCTTGCGAGGCTAGGGCGGTGGTGGGGACTACCCGAAGCGGCCGGAGACGTAGTCTTCCGTGGCCTTCTGCGTCGGGTTGCTGAAGATGGTGTGGGTGTTGCCGACTTCGATCAGTTTGCCGGGCTTGCCGGTGCCGGCGATGTTGAAGAAGGCCGTCCTGTCCGAAACACGCGCAGCCTGCTGCATGTTGTGCGTCACGATCACCACCGTGTACTGATCCTTGAGTTCGTTGATCAGATCCTCGATGGCCAGGGTGGAGATCGGGTCCAGCGCGGAGCAAGGCTCATCCATGAGGATCACCTGCGGTTCCACGGCAATGGCACGGGCGATGCAGAGCCGCTGTTGCTGGCCGCCGGAGAGGCCGGAGCCGGGCTTTTCCAGGCGGTCCTTGACCTCGTTCCAGAGGTTGGCGCCCTGGAGCGAGCGTTCCACGAGGGCATCGGCCTCGCCCTTGGAGATCTTCTGGTTGTTCAGCTTCACGCCGGCCAGCACGTTGTCCCGGATGGACATGGTGGGGAACGGGTTGGGCCGCTGGAAGACCATGCCGATCTGGGAGCGGACCGTGACGGGGTCCACGCCGGGTCCGTACAGGTTGTCGCCGTCGAGAAGCACTTCACCCTCGACGCGGGCGCCCGGCAGGACCTCGTGCATGCGGTTGATGGTCCGCAGGAAGGTGGACTTGCCGCAGCCGGAGGGGCCGATGAACGCTGTGACGGACTTGGCCTCGATGTTAATGCTGACGTCTTCGACGGCCAGGAAGTTGCCGTAGTAGACGTTCAGGTCTTTGACGTCGATGCGCTTGGACATGATGTTCCTTTAACTTGCTGGTATGGATTGAAGTCTAGATCCCGGCCGTCCGTTCCGGAACGGCCGGTGACCTGCCTAGCGTCCGGTCTTCGGGGCGAAAACCCTGGCAATCAGGCGGGCCCCGAGGTTCAGGAGCATCACCAGGATGATGAGGACCAGGGCGGCGCCCCAGGCCCGCTGCGAGGACGGGTCCGGGTTGGACGGCGAGGTCGGGTTCAAAATCTGCGTGTAAATGAACGTGGGCAGGGAGGCCATCCAGCCGCCGAACACGTTGTTGTTGATGCTCGTGGCGAATCCCGCGGTCACCAGGATGGGTGCTGTCTCGCCGATCACCCGGGCGATCGCCAGGGTGACGCCGGACGCGATGCCGGAGATCGCCGTCGGAATGACCACCTTGAGGATGGTGCGCCACTTGCGGACGCCCAGGGCGTAGGCCGCCTCGCGGAGTTCGTTGGGGACGATCTTGAGCATTTCCTCGCTGGAGCGGACCACCACCGGGATCATCAGCACGGAAAGCGCGACGGCGGCGACGGCGCCGGTTTTGGTGCCGGGCCCCACCACCGCGAAGAAGAAAGCGGCGGCAAAAAGGCCGGCCACGATGGACGGGATGCCGGTCATGACGTCCACGAAGAATGTGATGGCACGGGCCAGCGGGCGGTCGTTGCCGTATTCGACGAGGTAGATCGCTGTCAGCAGGCCCACCGGCACGGAGATGACCGTGGCCAGCAGGGTGATCTGGACCGTACCGAGGAGCGCGTGGTAGATGCCGCCGAGGACGGGTCCGCCTCCTTCGGCGGCCCTGTTGTCATAGACGCCGGTGACGCCGTTCATGGACGTCCCCAGGAACCCTGGCGTGATGATGCCCGGAATGCCGTTGACCAGGACGGTCCAGATTACGGAGATGAGCGGCAGGAGCGCGACGAGGAAGGATCCCACCACCAGGCAGGTGGCCAGCTTGTCCTTGGCCTTTCGTGAACCTTCGACGGCGGCGCTCCAGCCCACCAGTCCGGCGGCGAAGAGGATGGCGGAGACGATGCCCCAGCCGAAGGCGTTGAAGCCGATCAGCGCGAGGATGGCCGCGCCGAGAACCAGCGCCACGGCGAGGACCACGTACGGGGCAAACTTGGGCAGCTGGCCTTTGGTCAGTGCCGACCTTTTGCGGGCCGGGGTCAGGGTGGAGGTCATTTAGTTGGCTCCCGAGAATTCTTTGTGCCGGCTGATGATCCAGCGTGCAACCATGTTGACGGCCAGGGTTATCACGAACAGGACCAGGCCGGCGGCGATCAGCGTGCTCACCTTCAGGCCGCTCGCCTCAGGGAAGTTCAGGGCGATCTCGGCGGCGATGGTCTGGTTGCCCGACTGGATCAGGCTGGCGGTGAGGGCGCCAGAAGACAGGACCAGCGCAACGGCCATGGTTTCGCCGAGCGCCCGGCCGAGGCCCAGCATGACGGCGCTGATGATGCCCGGGCGGGCGAAGGGCAGCACGGCCATCTTGATCATTTCCCAGCGGGTGGCACCGAGCGCCAGGGCGGCTTCCTCGTGCAGCTTGGGGGTCTGGAGGAAGATCTCGCGGGACAGCGACGTGATGATCGGGAGCACCATGACGGACAGCACAATGCCGGCGGTCAGGATGGTCTTGCCCGTGGCCGACGCAGGACCGTGGAAAATGGGCAGCCAGCCCATGTTGGTCGCAAGCCAGTCGTAGGCCGGTGCGATTTCCTTGGCCAGGAAGGCGGCGCCCCAGGCGCCGTAGATGACGGACGGGATGGCGGCCAGCAGATCGACCACGTAGCCGAGGCCCGATGCCAGCTTGCGCGGCGCGTAGTGCGAGATGAAGAGGGCGACGCCGATGGCGATCGGGGTGGCGATGACCAGCGCGATGATGGCGGCGATCAGCGTGCCCACGACGATCGGCCAGATGTAGGCGAAGAAACCCTTGCCGCCCTGGATGTCTGCGGCCGGGGCCGTAAAAGCAGGAATTGCCTGGATGACCAGGAAGAGCGCAACGCCGAACAGCACGGCAAGGATCAGGCACCCTGCTGCCAGGGTTGCTCCGGAGAAGACTTTATCCCCGGCGCGGCCTGCGCCTCGGGAACTTGTCAGGGAGGTGGTGGTCATACCTGGCCCTTCGGTGTTGGTGTTGCGGAGGTATGGAACTTGGTGAAACTGCGTTTGACACGCCTAAGTTCCCCGCCCTGCCTTGCGGCTGGGCGGGGAACTTCGGCGTTCAGTTCAAACCTTACGACTTGACCTTGATGGTCTCGATGGCCTTGGCAGCCTTCTCAGCCAGGGTGGAGGACAGCGGAGCCGACTTGGCGGACTCAGCGGCAGCCTTCTGGCCCTCTTCGGAGACTACGTACTTCTCGAAGGCCTTGATCAGGTCAACGGTCTCCTGCTTGGGGTAGGTGGTGCAGACCACGTGGTAGGAAACCAGGACGACGGGGTAGGCGCCGGACTCGGTGGTGGTGCGGTCCAGCTTGACGGCAGCGTCGTTCGCGGCGCGGCCTTCGACGGCCTTGCCGGCGTCAACGGCCTTGGCAGCGGCCTCGGGCGAGATCTTGACGAACTCGGAGCCGACCTTGATCTGGGCGGTGCCCAGCTTGCCGCCCACGGCGGAGTCATCGGCGTAGGTCACGGCACCGGGGGTGTCGGTGACGGTCTTGACGACGCCGGACGTGCCCTTGGCGTTCTCGCCCTTCAGCGAAGCGGGCCAGATGCCCTCGGCCTTGTCCTTCCAGACGTCAGGCGCCGCGGCGGAGAGGTATTCGGTGAAGTTCTTGGTGGTGCCGGAATCGTCAGAGCGGCTGACCGGGGTGACCTTGAGGTCCGGAAGCTTGACATCCGGGTTCAGGGCGGCAATGGCGGGGTCGTTCCACTTGGCGATCTCGCCGCGGAAGAGTTTGGCGGCCGTGGTGGCGTCCAGCTTCAGGTCCATGACATCGGGAACGTTGAACGCGATGGCGATCGGGGAGATGTAGACCGGGATGTCGATTGCGCCCTCGGGGCCGCACTGAGCCTTGGAGGCTGCGAGTTCCTCGTCCTTCAGGTAGGCGTCGGAACCGGCGAACTGAGCCGAGCCGTCGATGATGGCCTTGCGGCCGGCGCCGGAACCGTCCGGGGAGTACTGCACGGTGGCGCCCTGGTTTGCGGCCGCGAAGTTGGTCTTCCAGACGTCCATGGCTGCGCCCTGCGCAGAGGAGCCGATGCCGGTCAGGGTTCCGGTGACCTTGGGGCCGGCAGCGGACTGCGTGCCCGCGGGAGAGTTCGTGGCGTTGTCTGAACCGCACGCGGTGAGCGCGAGTGCGCCAACGGCGATGACAGCGATAGCCGCGTGGCGGCCGAAGCGGAGTGCCTTCACTGGATGTACCCCTTCCAGGGTTTTCTGATGCGATCCGAACCGGAGACGTCCGGACAGGGAGCTGCGTACTTTTTGTACCTTCATTGAAGTTATGGGCCGCAGGTAACGAGTGTTGGGGTCCAAGATGAACGGAAGGTTAACGACGGCGGGACATTGGCTTACACATGCAGGGTCACCATTGCGTTAGGTACGTCACAGTCGTAGGGGGCCGCGTTCACGCGCACTGCTGCGTGGCAGGATGGGCTCCATGGAGACACCCGGGAACCTGGACGCCCACCGCCTTGGCGAGGGGCCGCCGTCGGACGCTGACATCGATCTCTACCGCAGGCTCAGCAGCGACATCGCCGCCGGAGTGGCCGTGGTTTCCACGGTGCTGCGCAACCGGGATTATGCCGCGACCGTCAGCGCATTTCTCTCAGTTTCCTATGATCCGCCGACACTGCTGGTCAGCCTCTATGCGGAATCGCGCATCGGCGAGGCGGTCGCAGAAGCAGGCACATGGGCGCTGAGCCTGCTGTCCGGCGAGCACCAGGGGACGGCAAACTGGCTGGCCAGCCCCGGGATCCCGCTGCACGGGATGCTCGCGCAGGTTCCGTACCGGCGCGGTCCGGCCACGGGAGCGGCCATTATCGAGGGGTCGCTCGCCTACTTTGAGCTGCGAACGGTATCCGTTCATCCTGCCGCCACCCACCTGCTCGTTGTCGGAGAGGTGCTCGCGATGGGCACCGAGGCTTCAACATCGGAGGCCCCGGACCCGCTGCTGCACTTCGGTTCGGAGTTCCGCAGGCTGGCCCCGTAAGCCCGCCGCGTCGGCTGCGATTAGTCGCAGCCGGGAACTTGTTCAGGCTCGCCTGAGAAGATCCCGGAATTTGAGCCAAAATTGCGCCAACCTAGTGGAGTCCCTGATTTCGCGGGTTCACCCTTGGGGCAGTTGAATCATCGCTCAGCCAGGGGACCTGCGTCACCGTCACGCTCCCGCTGGACTGACCACACGATTCTCGGGGGGGATCACATTGAGTATCAGTTCGCATCACTGCACCCACGGTGTCACGCACCGGTTCCAGTATTATCTTGGTCATGGCCAGGCCTTCGGTGAGGGTACCCGTCACCGGCATAGCACGTACAGCATTGGATACCGCATGGGACCGGGTCTTCTTCCTCGTCGGTGGTGTCGCCGCCGTCTGGTTGACGTACCTTCTCCTTGAGCTCAGCTTCCAGTGGGGCTGGGGCCAGATCTGGTTCACCTTCATCTTCTGGGCCATGCTCGCCTACCTCGTCCTGCCAAGGCTCCATTCGATCCTGACCCGTATCTATGTGCCCGATTACTTCATCGGGCGGGCCCGCACCAGCGACGGCCTGCTGGGCGACCCCGTGAACGTCGCCCTGCTCGGCACCGAAGCGCAGCTGCACCAGGTGATGCGCCGCGCGGGGTGGACCATCGCCGACGACGTGACGCTGGCCAGCAGCTGGAGAATCGTCACTTCCACCCTCCTGCGCCGCAGCTACCTCGAGGCCCCGGTCAGCCCGCTTTTCCTGTTCGGTCGGCAGCAGGACTTCGCCTACCAGCAGGAAGTGGACGCAAGTCCCGGCAAGCGACACCATGTCCGTTTCTGGCACTGCCCTCCCGCGTGGCTGCTGCCCGGCGGGCTGGCAGTGGACTGGCTCGCCGCCGGCACGTACGACCGCAGCGTCGGTTTCTCCCTGTTCACCCTCCAGATCACCCACAAGATCGACGAGCACACGGACGATGAGCGGGACCACATCGTCAAGACCATTTCCGACGCCGAGCCGTCCGCTGCCGTCAGGGTGGTCCGGGACTTCTCCACCGGCTACCACACGCGGAACGGCGGGGGCGATGAGATCGCGACGGACGGCGACCTCCCCAGCGTCGACCTCCGCGGAACGCCGGGTCCCGGCGGCGCCGCTCCCCGCCTCCCGAGCGACAGCCGGAACAGGCGCCCCGCACCCACCATCATCGGCGCGGCCCTCGTCGCCGGACGTGCAGTGGCCGCAGCGGCTCTGGCCATGTCCATCGCGCTCTTCCCCGACGAGCACCTGGGGCCGCTCCTACAGCCCGGTGCAGGCGCGGGTGCCGACCCCGGGCTGACCTTGGTGCAGGCCCAGCTCGTTCTGTACTTTGGCCTGGCGGTGGTGGTCCTCTTCGCCCTCGCGGAACTACTGCTCGCCTGGCTGGTTTTCCTGGGCCGCAACTGGGCGAGGACTCTGACGATGGCCGTGAGCACTGTGGCGATCGGCCTTCAGGTCATTGACGTGGCCCGCGGCGGTCCCGGGATCACGCTGCAGACCAACCTCCCCGGCCTCACGCTGGACATCCTGCTCATCCTCGCCCTTTCGAGCCAGCGGTCGCGCGTGTATGCCCGGCGCGACCGCAAGGAGCCGAAGCGGATCTCGGGCCGCCCCGGCGGGCGCGCCGCCATCTGACGGGCTGGACAGTCAGACGGTGGAGGGGTCCGTGTTGGCGCCGCACAGGATGACGGCAACGCGTTCGCCCTCCGCCGGAACGTACGCCCCCGAGGTCAGCGCGGCATAGGCGGCCGCGGCACCGTGCTCCACGACCATCCGGTACTCGGCCCACAGCAGCGAGCGCGCGGCGACGATCTCGTCGTCGGACACCAGCACGCTCTTCACACCAGTCCTGACCGCCACTTCAAAGCCGATCTGTCCGATCCGCCGCGCCCCCAGGGAGTCCGCCGCGACCCCGGCGACGGCCACGTCCACAGGGGCTCCCGCCTCGAGGGCAGCATGGAGCGTGGGGGCGGTGTCGGGCTCCACGCCCACCACAGTGGCCAGGCCTTCGACGGCGGCCGCGATCCCGGCCATCAGGCCCCCGCCGCCCACAGCCACCAGCACGGTGTCCACGGCGCCCAGCTGTTCCAGGAGTTCCGAACCAACCGTGCCGGCACCCGCGGCGATCTCCGGCTGGTCGTAGGCGTGGCAGTACACGGCTCCGGTTTCGGCTGCATATGCGATGGCGGCTTCGTAGGCGACGGCGTATTCGGCGCCGCGCTGGATGACGGAGGCCCCGGATTCCTTGAGCTTCTTCACCTTCATGGCGGGGGCGTTCTCCGGGACGAAGACGGCGGCAGGCACTCCGGCCTGCGCAGCGGCATAGGCGTTGGCGAGGCCGGCATTGCCGCCGGAGGCCACCACGATTCCGACGTCCTCCTTCAGCTCGCCGCGTTCACGGCAGGCAAGCACCCGGTTGAACGCACCTCGCGCCTTGAACGTCCCGGTGTGCTGCATGAACTCGCACTTCAGCCACACGTTCCCGGGAAAGCTCCCCTGGTCCGCTGCAATCACCGGGGTGCGGCGCACCAGCCCGGCAATCCTGGCAGCGGCTTCATCGACGTCGGCTCGCGTGATCATTTCATCTCCGGGTGGCGGTGTTGTGTGGTTCGGCGGCACGGCCGCCGTAGTCATGGCCGATCTCCCGCGCGGCGTCCTGCAGGAGCGGCACCACCGTTTTTTCGATGGCCTCCGCCGGTGCCCGGTGCGTCTGCAGGGAGACGTTGACTGCCGCGACAACGTCGGTGCCGCGCCAGACCGGAACGGCCACACCCCGGAGGCCTTCCTCGAGTTCCTGCGAAACCATGGACCACCCCTTGTCGCGGGCAAGTTCCACTTGGGCTTGCAGCTGCTCCAGCGTACCGATCGAGCGCTCGGTGAACCGCTGCAGCTGGACAGAGTTGAAGTAAGTCTTCAGTTCGGCGTCGGACAACGCACCCAGCAGCACGCGCCCCATGGAGGTGGCCCATGCAGGGAACCTCGTGCCCACGCTGATGGATACGCTCAGGAGCCTGGGCGACGGGACACAGGCAACGTAGACCACATCGGTGCCGTCAAGGATGCACAGGGACGTTGTTTCGTTGAGCTCTGCGGCCAGTGACTTGAGGTGCCGCTCCGCAATCTTCGGGAGCGCCAGGTTGGCCAGGAACGACTGCCCGATGTCCAGCGACCGTGGAGTCAGTTCGAAGTGCGGGCCGTCGGCGCGGAGGTAGCCCAGGTCAGTCAGCGTCAGCAGGAACCGCCGGGCGGAGGCCCTGGTCATGTCGGACTTCGCGGCGACCTGGGAGACGGTCAGCCGGGGCTCGTCCGGGGCGAAGGCGCGCAGCACGTCAAAGGCCTTCTCCACCGACTTCACGAAGTACGCGGGTTGTTCCGCCATGGAATCGTTTGCCCTCCCTGAAGCTGACCCTCGGCGCCCGCACGCGCTCGGCTGCCGGCTTATTTCGATCATATCCGGATAAAGCACGACGCCGACCCGCGGCGGGGAGGCATGGCCTCCTGGCGGAGGCGGCTGGCGGAGTCGCCTCGCGAATGCGCTTGGCGAAGTCCGACGACGTCAGATTTTCGCCTGGATGGCTGTGAGTGCCTGGCCCAGCAGGGTTCCGGTCTCCGGCGCCAGGCCAAGGATGGGAACCATGGCGGCCGCCTGGGCGCGCAGGTGGTCCCAGCCGTCAGCGCACTCCACGCCTTGCGCTTTCGCGCTGGCGATGGTGGCGGTCACGTGCCCCGCGTAGACGAAGTCGTAGACAAACGCGTCCGGGGACAGTTTCGCCTGCCCCCACGCCGGTTCATCGTCACTTCCCTTGCCGATGGGCGTGGCGTTCACAATCACCGAGGCCCGGGGCGCCTGAGCCTGGGCCTCCGCCCAGGTCACCGAGCTGGCATCCATGTCCAGGCTGTCGGCGAGGTACAGCAACTGCCGGGACGCCTGCGGATCCCTGTCGGTCACGGTGACCTTGCCCGTCAGTCCCTTCAGCGCGATCAGCGCCGCCCGTGCGGCTCCGCCCGCCCCCAGCATGAGCGCGTGCCGCTGGCGGCGGTTGCCGAGGAGCCCGGCGACGGCGGTTATGTCCGTGTTGTGTGCGCTGAGCGTCCGGTCACGCCGGACCAGCAGATTGGCGGCTCCGCTGAGCCGGACCTGCCCGGTGACGGTGTCAGCCGTCCGGGCGGCCCATTGCTTATGGGGCATGGTGACGTTGGCGGCCACGACGTCGGTTTCCAGCAAGGCGGCGCGGACGCCGGCCATGTCCTGCCCGGCCGGCACGTCCCACGCCTCATACGTCCAGCTGCTGCCGAGCCCACTGAACACCGGGTTCCACAGGGCCGGCGACATTGCCGCCGAAGCTTCCGAACCAATGAGGAACAGCCGGTGTCCGGGCGTTGGGTCTTCCATGATGACGCCTTTCAGTTAGGGAGGCGTTGTGAGGCACCTCACTCTGCGGTAAGCTATTCAATAATCGCATACCGCACAGCTGTTCGGAATGCGCACAAATTCAAAACCACCAGTAACCGTCTTTCAGTGCGGAAGGACCAGCACCATGACAAACACAGCAACGGGCGCCAGCGTCGGAGCGGAGCAGCGCCAGCTGAAGAGGGCGAAGAAGGCGTCGCTTGCCGCTTTCCTGGGAGGGGCCCTTGAGTACTACGACTTCTTCATCTACGCCACCGCAGCCTCGCTGGTCTTTTCCAAGATCTTCTTCCCGGCCGGAGACCCGACGGTCGCATTGATCGCCTCCTTCGCCACCTTCGGCGTAGCGTACGTGGCACGCCCCTTCGGCGCCGTGGTCTTTGGCCACCTGGGCGACAAGATCGGCCGCAAGAACACCCTGGTGCTGACCCTGGTCCTGATGGGTTCGGCTACATTCCTCATCGGCGCGCTGCCCGACTTCAACAGCGCCGGCTACTGGGCACCTGCCCTCCTGGTGCTCCTGCGCCTTATGCAGGGCCTCTCCGCCGGGGCGGAAACGGCAGGCGCTTCGGCCCTGTCCACCGAGGAAGCCCCCGAAGGACGGCGCGGATTCTTCGCCAGCTTCGCGATGGGCGGCATTTCCTTCGGCATCGTGCTGGCCTCGCTGGCCTTCCTGCCGGTGGCCGCCATGAGCGAAGCCGACCGCCTCGCCTGGGGCTGGCGCATTCCGTTCTGGCTCTCGCTCATAGTGCTGGTCGTCGCCTACCTGGTCCGGCGCTCGCTGGAAGAACCGGAAGTGTTCGAGGAGAAGCACGATCACGGCGAGCTGGTGAAGCTCCCCTTCGCCAAGATGTTCAAGACCCACCCTGCCCAGTTCTTCCAGGTGGCCCTGATGTCCTTCGAGACCGTCACCAATACGTTCATGCAGTCCTTCGGCTTGGCTTACGCAGTCTCCGTCGGCGTCCCCGCCTCCACCATGCTGTGGGTGAGTATCCTGGGCAACGTGGTAGCCGTGGCAACCCAGCCGGCCATGGCCTGGCTCTCTGACAAGTACGGCCGCCGCCCCGTCTTCATCGCCGGGGTCCTGGGCTCAGGCGTAATGATCTTCGTGTACTTCTCGGTCATCTCCACCGCCAATATTCCGATGATCTTCCTGACCAGCACGCTGATCACTGCCGGCACGTACGCCATGTCCAATGCGATCTACCCGGCCTGGTTCTCGGAGCTGTTCAACGTCAAGGTCCGCTATTCCGGCATGGCCATCGGCCTGCAGGTCGGCATCCTGTGCGCCGGCTTCACCCCGCTGCTCGGCACAGCACTCGTGGGAGCGGACAAGGCAAACTGGGGCCCCGCCGCCTGGATCGTGGCTGCTTCCTCACTCCTGGCCGTCGCCGGCGCATTCTGGGCCCGCGAGACCAGCAAGACCCCGCTGCGCCAACTGGGCAATCCGGTCCGCTGACGCATTAACAGACTGAGCCTGTCGAGACCCGGTGTCTCGACAGGCTCAGTCATTTAATGGGTTTAGCCATCTATGCGTTCCGTCACTGGGATGCCTCAAGCGATGACCCGACGGCGAAGGCGGGCGAGCAGCGTGGCGGCGAGCAGCGCCGTCGTAATTTCCATGGCGACGATGGCCAGCAACCCGCCAGCGGCAGAACCGTCCGCGGATCCGGCCGCCCCTGCTGCCGGCAGGGCAGCCGCCCCGTGACTATGGCCGGCCGCCCCGCTACCGGCAGCATCACCACCCAGGAGCAGGGCGGCGTGCAGCACCGCCATGGCCAGCCCGCATGCCATCACCTGACGCAGGGAACCAGCCCTTCCATCGCGCCAGATGTGGACAGCGCAGGGCAGGCAGACTCCCACCATGGCCAGCATCAGCAAATTCAGCCACAGCCCGTGGTGGCTTCCCGCCACGAGCCACAAGTGCACCAGGCAGGATGCAGCCGTCGCAGCGGCGACAACGCGGGAGTGGACAACTCGCGAGTGAACAAGGGGGCGAGGGCGGAGGATGGGGCCGGCGGCGCGGCCCCATCCCCGAAGGGCTGTCACGGCGTCAGCCTAGCCGTAGCAATGTCCGCCGGCGGCCGGCTGCGGACCGGCAGGCACATCGAGTACGGGGCTGCGGTCAAAGAATCCCTCGGGGCGCAGCTTGAAGCCGACAGTGTCGACCGGCATGATGGGCCAGTCCTCGGTCCGAGGGAAGTGGGTGAGGCCGAAGGTGTGCCAGACAACAATGTCCTGCCCGTCGATGTCCCGGTCCTGGGCTACGTAGGCCGGCAGGCCCGCTCCCCCGGCATGCTGGTTCACGAAGTCCCCGGTGGGGTAGCGCTCGTCTTCCGCGAAACGGGTGACCCACAGGTCCTTCGTGGCGAAGGCCGCCCGCTGCGCGATGGAGGACCCCGGATCTGCCAGCAGCGTGGGCTGGCCCTGGGCGTGAAGCTTGTAGCCAACAGGCTCGCCGAGCCTGTTGCGTGAGTCCGGGTTGGAGATGATCCAGGTCCGGCCGTTGCGCGCGTCCGCATCACGGACGCCTTCCGATTCGCGGGCCAGCAGGGTGCGCCGCCGCGAGAAGGCGTTGCCCCTTTCGTTGCCCTCCCCCATCGGCTGCCGGACAACATCCTCTTCCTCGACCCGGTTGGTGAACCCGTCGATCGCCATGTCCAGCCGGGCGCTGAAAAGGTGCTGGTGGAAGGGCGCCCCCAGCCCGGGAGCCAGCTGCGAGATGTTGTCCGAACCTCCCTCGGGGTAGGCGCTGGTGAAGACCACGCCGGTGGCCTTGGCCTCGAACTCAATGGTGCCGTCGAGGTACAGGTACCAGTAGAAGCCGTAGTCGTAGTTGCCGATGGTGGTGAAAAAGGAGATCACCAGGCGGCGGTTCCGGCGGGTGTAGGTGACGCCGGACCAGAGGTCGCTGTGCTTGGCCAGGATGCCCCAGTCCTCCTCGTGCATGCAGATGCCGTTGCGGATTTCGCGCGGATTGCCGAAAGCGTCGCTGACGACCGGGCTGAGGTAGGTGATGTCGCCGAGGCAGTCGCACCCGAGTTCGAGCGAGTTGGCGTACTGGCCCACGAGGTACTCCCCCGTGTCGAAGTAGTTCTGCCACGACCGGATGGGTGAGGGATCGCCGTAGGGGACCACCATCTCGGCAATCGATGCCCGGTTGATGATGGGGCGCTTCCGCTCTCCGTCCTGGAAGGCGATGTTGTGCAGCACCACGCCTTCGCGGACATCGAAGCCGACGTCCACGCTCCACTTTTCCCACTCCACGTGGTTGCCGCCAGTGACGGTGAAGCTGGGCCCCTCGGGCTGCGTGATGCTGATGGGCTTCTGGGTGGTGCGGAGCGGGCCGGTCAGCTCCGGATCGGTGTAGTTGCCGTGTTCCGCGGGAACCGGGACGACGCCGGTGTCCAGCACCTGGGTCACCGTCTTGCTGACGACGTCGACGTAGGCCACGAGCCCGTCCACCGGATGGGCCCAGGCGCTGTCCGCGGGGAACTCCTGGACGAACGCGAGTCCCCTGAGGATCCTGCGCCCCTTCTCTTCCGGGTATTCGAAGACGCCGGCGGACAGCGGGGCCACGCGCACCTTGCTGACGTCCAGCCCGCGCGCCGCGAGCGCGCTGAGCCACCGCTCGTCGGAGGCGAGGAGTTCCTCGACCACTTCGAACTCCTCCTCGAGAACGGGGAGTTCACCCGTCACGGAGGTGTCCAGTTCGACGGCGGAAAGCACCGCGCCGCTCGTGGCGCAGACGGTGACGTCCAGGGGTCGGCCGCCTGACACGTCATGGATGAAGACGCGGAAGCGCCGGTCCTCCGTTTCGGCCGCCGCGTCCCGGGCCGGATCGAGCAGGCCGAGATAGGCGATCCGCTTCTCCGGGCCCAGAAGTCCACCGGCGCGAAGAATGCCCTGGACGTCGGTGATTTCGGCGCCCGCTGCCAGGCGGTACGGCGTAAGCGTGTCAGTTATGGAGGGGGTCATGACGGCCTTTTGTCCGGGACCTTGGCAGGTCGGATTTTATTTTCTATAGGTGTAGAGAATAAAGCGTCCGTAAGATGGATCACAAGGGTTCGACACAAAAAAGTTCCGGGGGAGCGCCAGCGTGCCAAAGATTGTTGACCATGACGAGCGTCGCCTGGAACTGGTTGACGCGACCTGGCGGATCATCGCCCGGCTGGGCATCGAGGGCGCCACCATGCGGGAGATCGCGCTTGAGGCCGGCTTCGCCAACGGAGCCCTGAAGCCGTACTTCCCCACCAAGGACACGCTGCTGGCATTCGCATTCAGCCACGTTTTCAACCGGACCAACGAGCGGATCGAGGCGGTCACCGCCGGCAAAACCGGGATCGCCGCCCTGCGGGCGTTCTGCGTGGAAGTGCTGCCGCTGGACGAGGAGCGCATCAACGAGGCGCGCATCGTGATCCCCTTCTGGCAGAAGGCGGTCAACGACCCCGAAAAGGCTGCCATCCACCGGGAATCCATGGAGCAGTGGCACGCAGCATTGCTGGGGCACCTCGCGGAGGCGAGGGAAAGCGGCGCCGTCACAACCGCCGTCGACGACGACGCCCTCGCCGGCCAACTGCTGAACATGCTCCTCGGCGCCCAGATATGGGCAGCGCTGGCCCCGGAAGGCCAGACCGACCTCGGGCTGAACGAACAGCTCGAGGCCTTCCTGGCCCTGCTGACCCGCTAGCCTTGTGACCTCACGATCCCATCCCCCGGACCGCGACGACCGGGGACAACCAACCAGGAGACGCCGGCTGTGACCATCCCAAAGGAAATCGACACGCCGGAAATCCTGGTTGACCTGGACATACTCGAGCGGAACATCGACCGCATGGCATCGGCTGTCCGGGCGAAAGGCATACGCCTGCGCCCGCACGCCAAAACGCACAAGATCCCCGAGATCGCCGCCCGCCAGATCGCAGCGGGAGCCTCGGGCCTGACTGTGGCAACCATCGGCGAAGCGGAAGTGTTCGCAGCTGCGGGCGTCGATGACCTGTTCATCGCCTATCCGCTCTGGGTTTCTCCACAAAAAGCCGACCGGCTTCGGCGCCTGTCGGAAACTGCACAAATCGCCGTCGGCGTGGATTCCGCGGCGGGGGCGGCCATGCTGGGAGCCGGGCTGGGGAAGGAGGCGGGGAGCGTGAGCGTTCTCGTGGAGGTCGATAGCGGCCACCACCGGAGCGGCGTCAGTCCGGAGGCAGTGGTGCCGGTCGCCCAAGCAGCGGCGCGCGCCGGGCTGAAGGTCGCGGGCGTCTTCACCTTCCCGGGCCACAGTTATGCACCCGGCATGCCGGTCGAGGCTGCCCGCCAGGAGCAGCAGGCGCTGCAACAGGCGTCCGAAGTCCTTGCCGCGGCAGGGTTCGACATCACGTGCCGAAGCGGCGGTTCCACCCCGACGGCAATGCTGACTGAGAATACGGTTGCCACCGAGGTGCGTCCGGGCGTCTATGTCTTTGGCGACGCCCAGCAGCTGGAGCTGGGGCGGTGCGCCGTCGAGGACATCGCACTGACGGTGGCGGCCACAGTGGTCAGCCACCACGAAACCCCGGCGGACGGTCCCGCACGCTTCATCATCGACGCCGGCAGCAAGGTTCTCGGCAGCGATCGGCCGGCGTGGGCAAGCGGCTTCGGACGGCTGCTCGACCAGCCCGATGCCCGGATCACCGCACTGTCGGAGCACCATGCCACCGTCGAGTGGCCCGAGCACGGGACCATGCCGGCCATCGGGCAGCGCCTGCGCGTCATCCCGAACCACGTGTGCCTCGCGGTGAACCTTGCCGACGACGTCGCAGTCACCAGGCGCGGCGAGCTCGTGGACCGGTGGGCCGTGGCTGCCCGGGGAAAAAACAGGTGACGACTAAGCCGGCCGAGAAATCTTTTTTCGACATGTGTTGAAAAAAGATGACACCGCGGAACTTCGGCGCTAACCTGAAATGACTGTGTTCCAGGACACAGTATTGGGGACCCACTTCAGATGGCCATCCGTCGTCAGGAACATTCATGTCTGCAGTTACTGCCCGCCCCGGGCGGCAGGGCGTCCGAACCAGCGTGGCGGAGTCGTTCGACCACTGGCGGCACCTCGTGGCGGAGTCCTTCGTGCCGCTGCTCGCCGAGACGGACGACGCCGGCACTTTCCGCGGCAGAATGCGGTCCCGGGTAATGGACCGCCTGTGCATCGTGGAGGTCTCAGCGACGCAGCACGAGGTGCACCGCACGCCCGCCCTGCTGGCGCAATCGGACCAGCGCTACTTCAAACTCAATCTTCAGCTGGAGGGTACCGGGCTTCTCATCCAGGACAACCGCGAGGCGGTACTGCGGCCCGGAGACCTTGCCATCTATGACACCAACCGGCCGTACACCCTCGCCTTTGAAGAACAGGCCCGGATGATGGTGGTCATGTTCCCGCACGACTCGCTGTCACTGCCGCCCGACTACGTGGGGCAGCTCTCGGCGGTCCGGCTGCCCGCCGGCACTGGCCTGACGGGCATCGTGGGTCCGTTTATTGCGCAGCTCGCAGAGAACCTGGAGGCCCTCAGCGGCCCCAGCGGTTCGCGGCTGGCCACGAACGCGCTCGATCTCGTCTCAACCATGCTGCACTCGGAACTGGCCATGGCGCCGGACAGGATGAAGCCCCAGGCAGTGCTGGCAACCTCGGTTCGCGAGTACATCGAGGCCAACCTGGCGGACCCGGACCTTTCGCCGGCCAGCATCGCGGCGGCGCACTTCATCTCCACCAGGCACCTGCACAATGTGTTCCACGAATCAGGCTCGACCGTTGCCAGCTGGATCAGGAGCAAGCGGCTGGAGCATATCCGCCGCGACCTGCGGGACCCCCTGCACGCCGGCACCTCGGTCGGAGCCGTCGCGGCACCCTGGGGGTTCCTGGACGCGGCCCACTTCAGCCGCACCTTCCGCGAAGCATTCGGCGAATCCCCCACCGACTGGCGGCGCGGCGCCTGACGCCGCCTGCCGTTGTCGATCAGGCCTGGATCCGCCCTAGATGAGCCCCTGGGCCAGCATCGCATCGGCCACCTTGACGAATCCGGCGATGTTCGCGCCCGCCACGTAGTTACCCCGGCGCGCCGTACTCGTCCGCGGTCGCTGCGCAGCGGTCATGGATTCCCACCATGATGTCGGTCAGCCGCTGTTCCGTGTGCTCAAAGCTCCAGGAGTCCCGGCTCGCGTTCTGCTGCATTTCAAGGGCTGAGGTGGCGACGCCGCCTGCGTTGGCAGCCTTGCCCGGCCCGAACAGCACGCCGGCGTCCTGGAACACCGCCACCGCCTCACGCGTGGAGGGCATGTTGGCGCCCTCGCCGACGGCGAGCAGCCCGTTCAGGACGAGCCGGGCAGCGGCATCGCCGTCGAGCTCATTCTCCGTGGCGCAGGGCAAGGCCACTGCGCCATCAACGTCCCACACCGAGCCGCCCTCCACGTAGGCGACGGCGGACCGGCGAACGGCATAGTCCTTGAGCCGCCCGCGTTCCAGTTCCTTGATCTGCCGGAGCAGGCCGACGTCGATTCCCGCCTCATCGACGATGTAGCCGGAGGAATCGGAACAGGCCACCACGGCGGCGCCGAGCGACTGGGCTTTGGCGATGGCCTTGATGGCCACGTTGCCGGAGCCCGAAACCACCACCCGCCGGCCGTCAAAGGAAGCGCCCCTGGTCTTCAGCATCTCCTCGGTGAAGATCACCGTGCCGAAGCCCGTGGCCTCCGGCCTCACCAGTGAACCGCCCCAGGAAAAGCCCTTGCCGGTCAGGACGCCGGATTCGTAGCGGTTGGTGATGCGCTTGTACTGTCCGAAGAGGTAGCCGATGTCAGCCCGCCCACGCCGACATCACCGGCGGGAACATCGGTGTATTCGCCGATGTGGCGGTACAGCTCGGTCATGAACGACTGGCAGAAGCGCATGATCTCCGCGTCCGAGCGGCCGCGTGGATCGAAGTCGGAGCCGCCCTTGCCGCCGCCGATCGGCATGCCGGTGAGGGCGTTCTTGAAGATCTGCTCGAAGCCGAGGAACTTCACGATCCCCAGGTACACCGAGGGGTGGAAGCGCAGGCCGCCCTTGTAGGGACCCAGCGCAGAGTTGAACTCCACGCGGAAGCCGCGGTTGATCTGCACCCGGCCTGCATCGTCCGTCCAGGGGACCCGGAAGATGATCTGCCGTTCGGGCTCGCAGAGCCGCTCCAGCACTGCGCCTTCAAGGAATTCCGGGTGGCGGTCGTGCACCGGACCCAGGCTTTCGAACACCTCGGTAACGGCCTGATGGAACTCGGCTTCGCCCGGGTTCCTGGCCAGCACCGTGTTCCGGACAGCTTCCAGCCGTGCGTCCATCAAACTCTCCTCATCTTGCTTCCCCGCTACGGGGGCGGCCACCTGTCCGCAACGTTCGCAGCACGGTGCGCCTGGCTCCCATCCAACGGATTGCGACCGACGCCCCCGTGGGCGGTCACGCAGTCAAGCACTAACATTCCGTATTGTGATACAAACATTTCATCAAATGAAATTACAGACTGCGATGGCGCTGCGTAAGGAAGCTCACCCGTGACTCACATCTGCCTCCTCCTCTCGGGCGCAGCGCTATTGATCAATGGACTGGCGTTGCTGGGCACCCTCCCCCGCAGGGACGCGGCCGCATTCAGCCTGGTCATCGGCGGTGTTCAGCTGGCCCTGGGCGTCACCTATCTGAGTGCGGTCACTCCGGGTGCTGCCGGCGACGGCCCGCAGCTGCTCCTCGGCGCAGCCGGGATGTTCCTGTTCGGCCTGACGTATGTCTATGTGGGGCTGGATTACCTGCTGACACTCGGTTCCAGGGGACTCGGCTGGTTCTGCGGGCTGGTGGGCGCGTGCGGCCTCCTGCTCGCTGCGGCATGGTCCGGGGAGGATCCGTTCCTGGCCGTCCTGTGGCTCTGCTGGGCCTACCTGTGGATGCTGTTCTTCCTTCAACTGGCGCTGGGCTTCGCGCGCCTGGCGCCGCTGGTTGGCTGGTCCCTTGTCCTCACCAGCCAGGCATCGGCCACGGTGCCGGCGTTCATGGGACTGACCGGCCGGTGGCCCGGCGAACCGGAGACCGCCGCGGGAGCCGCGGCATCCCTGCTGGCGCTGTTGCTGCTTGCCGCCGGCCTCGCGTGGCGGGGGCGGCACCAAACCGGTGCCCGCGCCGCCGCCGCCGAAAGCCCGTTACCCGGCGAACTCAGGCTCTAGCGTCCGGGCCCACTTCTCCACCCGGAACTCCACCAGCACGCCCGCCACGAAGACCACCGGCACTGCCGCCAGCAGCGCCACGGCCGTTTCGGTGCTTCCGCCGATGAGCGAGGTGAAGTTGCTGACCACCAGGTAGAGCACCCACCCGAGGAGCAGGGCCGCGAGGGACGGGGCGATGAGCGTCTGCCAATGCTGCCCGGTCACCCGTTCCCGGCGGAAATAGCCGACGACGGCGAGCGAGCACAGCATGTACAGCACCAGCAGCGCCGCAACGGCGAGCCCGCTGAACCACGAGAAGAGCGTCAGCACCGGATCCAAGGCCAGCAGCACGAACGGCGCCACAAGCAGCACGGCCACCGCCGTCTGGATCCAGGCCGCCACCGCGGGCGCACGGTGCTTGTTGGTCCGGGCCACGACGGCGGGCATGGAGCCGCGCAGCGCCAGCGAATGGAGGTAGCGGTTGATGCCGTTGTGGAAGGCAATGATGCCGGCCAGCAGGGATGTCACCAGCAGGGCTCCGGTGGTGACGCCTGCCCACGGTCCGAACATCTCGACGATCGGGCCGATGACGAACGAGGTCGCGTCCCCCGATTCCAGTGCGGCCCCCGCGGCGCCGACCACCTGTGAGGGCCCGTAGAAACTGACCAGCATCCAGGTGATGAAGGAGAAGAACACGGCGATGATGCCCACGGAGAGATACGTGGCCCGGGCGACGGTCTTGTGCGGATCCTTGGCTTCCGCGGAGTAGATGGCCGTGGATTCGAAACCGAACATGGACGCCACCGCGAACATGATGGCCACGCCGGGCGCGCCACCCGCAATGGCCTCCGGGGAAAACGAAGCCGCGAGATTCAGGCCTTCCGGGCCGCCGCCGCGGAACAGGACAGAGAAGCCGAACATCAGGAGGATCGCCACTTCCAGGCCGACCAAAACAGCCAGCACACGGGCGCCGAGTTCGATGTTCATGGAACCCAGCACCTGGACCCCTGCCATGGTGGCCACCGCCAGCAGCCACCACGGAACAACTATCCCGGCGGATGCCAGCAGCCCGGAGAAGGCGACCCCGTACAGGCCGTACATCGCTGCCTGCACCGTGCTGTACGCCAGCAGCGCCAGCCATGCAGCCCCAGCGCCGACCTTACGGCCGAACGCCGCCGTGACGTACGCGTAGAAGGCGCCGTTGGTCTGCACTTTCCGGCTCATGGCGACGAACCCGACGGCGAAGATGACAATGACGATGCCGACGATGAGGTAGGCGCCCGGGGCGCCGGCACCGTTGCCGAGCGCTGCTGCCAGGGGCGCGGCGCCGACGATCCCGGTCAGCGGGGCCTGCGCGGACAGGACGAAGAAGAGGATGCCCAGCACGCCTATGCTGCCCGCGCGCAGGGCGGTGGAGTGTTCCTGGGGTGGACTGGATTCTGCGGTCCGGGACTCGGAATTGGAAATACTCATTTGATCCTTCTTAACGGTCATGAGTGCTGGGGAGGTGTTCCTGGGCGACGTTGCCCTGATGTGTGTGGGCTGCTTCTATATCTGCGGGCTGCTTCGAAGTGTGGGGCTGCGCATGTGGGCTGCGCCGTGAATTCCAGAATGGCACCGAAGTCCGGTTGTGCCTTGTCGTGCAGCGATCAGTTGTTGTTCCTGAGCGCAGTCACGCCAGGGACTGCCGGTCTGCCATCCTGCCGGTCGCCAGCATGGACGCAGCGCCATTGGCCGCTTCCATACCGCTCTCGATCGCGCCGTCAATAAATCCGCCCCAGCCATTGGCGATATCGGATCCGGCAAACAGGATCCGGCCGTGCGGCGCCTGCATGGCGGGGAGGTAGGTCGAGAGAAAGCCGGTGCGGTGCATGGGCCAGGTTTCACCGGACAGCGGGTCATCCACCCAGTTGTGGCTGGCCACTGCAACCACTTCGGCTCCGGGGACCAGACGGGTGAGCTGTGCCTGTACGGCGGCCGGATCCTCAACGTCAATCTCTGACGCGTCAGGACCGAAGCCGACGGCGATCGTGTCGCCGTCGAGCGCGTATTCCACCTGGAAGAAGTTCAGGGGCCAGTCTGCGCCCCCCAGCGCCACGAAGGGCGCATGTTCGCCGCGCAGCCTGAACCAGACCTTGGCACCCTTGGCGACCTGGCCCAGGCCGGCGCCTTCGGCTTTGGCCGCCGGCAGCGGCGGCTCGAAAGCCACCGCGTTCAGGGCGTGGAGCGGAACCGTGACAATCGCCGTCCGCCCGCGGACGGTCCGCCCGTCCGCACTGCGGACGACGAGGGAGGCGGCGTCATCCGAGATGGCTTCCACGGTGAAGCCGTGTTCGATGCTGGCGCTCGAGTCCTCGAGGATTGCCGCAGCCAGGGCGGCAGTGCCGCCAACGATCTTGTAGGTGGCGCAGGCTTCGAAGTTCACCGCCCAGTCGCCGTTGGTCAGCGCAACCCAGCGGAGGGCCTGGGTCAGCGCCGCATCCTCCAACGGTCCGTTGAAGTTCAGCGCCCAGAAGGATTCGAGGATGTCCCGCTGCGCGCCGGCGGGGAACTGTTCACGGATCCGCGACAGGACGGACACCTCGTCGATCGCTTTGAATTCGTCGCGGGCCAGAGGCCTGAAGGGCTCCGGAAAATACCTGCGGGAGTCCTGGACGAACTCCCCGTTCGTCTCGCCGATGAGTTTGAGCAAGTCATCCGGTCCGCCCTCGTGACGGCGGCCGTCCGCCCACCAGAATGCCCGCTCCGGCTCGGGGCTGGGCGTGGTGTCCAGGCCGTAGCGCTTCAGTTCGGCCCAGACATACGGCTGGGTCCAGTGCACCCAGGTCCCGCCGATTTCGAGGTCCCGTCCCAGCCGGTGATCCAACCAGGTCCGCCCGCCGATCCGGTCCCGCGCCTCCACGATATGGACAGCGATGCCCTGCCTGCTGAGTTCGCGGGCCGCTGTGAGCCCGGCGAAGCCGGCCCCCACCACGACGACGTCGTAGAGTTCGTGTTCCATCGCGGCCGCCTAGGAGTACACGAAGAATTCGACCGTGGGCGCGAGGACCGCCCATCTGGTGCGGGCGCCCTTGTTGAAGGAAGCGGCACCGCCGGCAGTCAGATCGTGGGTGTCCCCGCCCTCGACTTCGATCCGCAGGTGTCCTTCGACGATGGAGATCGTCTCATCTGCGTGAATCACCAGGTCAAACGGCTGGGGCGCCTCTGCGGGCGTGACGTGCCAGTACCCGCAGGCGAGCGCGGCGCGGTCGCCCTCCCCGAATCGGCGAACCCACTGCACGTTGCCTAGCTCGAAGGGTTCGTTCTTGTTCGGATCCAGCGCGGACGAAGTGGTGAAGGCGGTGGTTTCTGACATGTTGACTCCAGGGGTTTGAGGGCAGCGGCGCCAAGGCCGGGCATGTACGGGTTCCAGATGAAGCAGTGGTGCGATAACGCTCCACGTGAGCTGCATCACCTAAGGATTGAATCTAAGCAAACGCTTAGTTTTAAGTCAATAGGTGCGGCCTTCATGGTGCGGGCACTGGCTAGACTCGGCTTATGAAGACACCCGCCGCTCCTGCCCCGCCGTCGAAATACGGGACCGGCAAGGAGGCCCTGCTGCGCGCCGCTGTGGCCGTTGTGGCCGCGAAAGGCCTGCGTGGCCTCACCTACCGCTCGGTCGCGGAAGCCGCAGGGGTGAACAACACGCTGGTGGCGCACCACTTCGGCTCCCGCGACGCCCTGATCGCGGCGGCCTTGGACTGGGCCGCCGAGCAGTCCATCAGTGCATCCAGGCTCCGTGAAGCCGCAGCCCTTGGCCATTCCTTCACGGAATCCCTTCTGGAGTTGCTGCTGGCTGAACCGGAACTGCAGGTCTTCCAATACGAGATGATCCTGGAGGCGCGCCGGCGGCCCGAGCTCGCGGAAGCGGTCTCCGCCCTCTACGAGAACTACGTCAGTGCGCTGGCCGAAGGCCTGAGCGCCGCCGGACTGACCCATAACGTGCAGGTGGTGGCCAGGACGCTGTTTGCTTCCCTGGACGGCCTGGTTCTCCAGTACCTCGCGGGAGTGGAGCGCACCCTCATCGCAGCGTCGCTTGAGGAAGTTCACGACGTACTGCTGCTTCGGACCGGCGCCGGCAGGCAGACCTAGGGGCGCCCGGCGGCAGGTGTTCGCCTGGGGTCAAGAGCCGTTCGCGGATACACAAGACTCCCCGGGGGCGGCCGGGCAGACTCGAGGCATAGCCTCAGGCCACGTTGGCCGGTGCGCATTGCCTACTCGAAGTGGAGTACCCCATGGAAACTTACGACGCCCTGCTGGCCTCGATCACTGCGGACTCCGGCTCCAGCAGCCGGACCATCTTTGACCCCGCCACCGGCACCGCGGTCGGCGAAGCCCCGGTCCACACCCTTGAGGATCTTGAGCAGGCCATCACCGCCGCCACGGAAGCCCAGCCGGCCTGGGCTGCGCTGGGCCACGACGCCCGGAGCGCCGCGCTCCTCAAGGCGGCGGACGCCGTCGAACGCTCCGCCGAAGAACTCGCCCGGCTGCTCTCCCGCGAGCAGGGCAAGCCGCTCAACGGCCCCAACGCCCGCTTCGAAGTCGGCGCCTGCGCCGCCTGGCTCCGCGCCACCGCCACCACGCCGCTGGAACCGGAAGTCGTGGTGGACGACGGCGAAACCTACGCCGAACTGCACTACAAGCCCATCGGTGTCGTCGGTGCCATCGGCCCGTGGAACTGGCCCATGATGATCACCATCTGGCAGATCGCCCCCGCCCTCCGGATGGGCAACACGGTGGTGGTCAAGCCTTCCAAGATGACCCCGCTGTCCGTCCTTGCCCTGGCCAAGGTGCTCAACGAGGAACTCCCCGAAGGCGTCCTCACCGTCGTCTCCGGGGACCGCGAGGTGGGCGCACGCCTGGCCGAACACCCCGCCGTCGGAAAGATCATGTTCACCGGTTCCACCGCCGCCGGCCGGTCGATCATCAGGTCCTCAGCGGACACCGTCAAGCGCCTGACCCTGGAGCTGGGCGGCAACGACGCCGGGATCGTGCTTCCCGACGCCGACCCGGCAGCCATCGCAGAGGGGTTGTTCTGGGGCGCCTTCATCAACACCGGCCAGACCTGCGCCGCCCTGAAGCGCCTGTACGTGCACGACGACATCTACGACGCCGTCTGCGAGGAGCTCACCAAGGTCGCCGCCGCCATGCCCATGGGCGTAGGGCTCGACGAGAACAACGTCCTGGGCCCGCTGCAGAACAGGGCGCAGTACGACGTCGTTGCCGGGCTCGTGGAAGCAGCCCGGGAATCCGGCGCCCGGATCCTGATCGGCGGCAACCCTGACACCGACCAGCCCGGCCACTTCTACCCAGCCACGCTGGTGGCCGACATCGACAACGAGAACCCGCTGGTTGCCGAGGAGCAGTTCGGTCCCGCCCTGCCGATCATCCGCTACAGCACCGTGGACGAGGCAGTCGCCAAGGCCAACGCGCTCGACGTCGGACTCGGCGCCTCCGTCTGGTCCTCCGACCTGCCCGCGGCCCGCGCGGTCGCAGCCCGGATCCAGGCCGGCACCGTCTGGATCAACAAGCACGGCGCCGTTGACCCGCGCGTTCCCTTCGGCGGCGCCAAGCAGTCCGGCTACGGCCTGGAGTTCGGCGTCGAAGGCCTCAAAGCCCTCGGCGTGCCGCAGGTGATCAACGGCTAAGTTTCGGCTCCGAAGAACGACGGCGAAGGGCCGGGGCGCCAAAAGCACCCCGGCCCATCGTCACGCCGGCGACGGCAGCCCTAAGCCTGGACGAGCAGCCCTGTAGCGAACATCATGGCGATTCCGAGGATGATTCCGGTGGCGGTCAGTGGCGCAAGGGTCCGGCCGGTCCCGTCCTTGAGCATGGGCAGCAGTTTGATGGCGACCTGGCCGACGGCTCCGGCGCCCAGCCCAAGGAGGAATGCGGCGAGGGTGGGCTGGTAAACCGTGGCTCCTATGAGCGATCCGAGCACTGCCGGAGCCCCTGCGATGAGTCCCAGTACAGCGAGGCGTCCGAGCGAGGGACGTTCCCTGGCCAGCGGCGTGACGATGGCGAGGCCTTCGGTGGTGTTGTGAATGGCGAAGCCGACAATCAGGGACGCGCCGAGGGCCAGCGACCCGACGGCATAGGCCGAGCCGATCGCCAGGCCTTCGCCGAGGTTGTGCATTCCGATGCCGACGGCGATCAGCAACGCCAGCTTGCCCGGTGGCAGCGCTGCCGGCTGGCCAGTGGTGAGAGTGTTCCGGTGCCCTCGCATCCAGGCGTCGGTGGCTTCCAGGATCAGGTAGGCGATGACCGCACCAAGGATTACAACGAGGGGGCCGCCGAAGGAGGCGTTGCCGGAGACAAGTTCGAAGGCTTCGAGCGTGGCGTCGAAGGCCAGGAAGGCCAGCAGCCCGATGGTAAATCCAATAAGCCCCCGCACCCAGGCCGCGGATGAACGCCGCACGAACGGCATCCAGAGCATTCCCAAGGCCACGGGAATGACACCCACGTAGATTCCCAGCAGTGCCATGAGTCCGAAGAAGGAGCTGTCGCGTTCGGGGCTCAGCGCGGCGGCGTCGATGGCAGCGGTGATCTTGCCGCCGGCTGAAGTCACGAGCGCAAGCTCGTAGGGGTCCCCGTCCACCCAGTTATAGCTGACGGTGATGGTGCTGGCCTCCATCGGAGCCATGGTCTCCCGGGTTTGGGTGAAGGCTGCGTAGTAGTCGGAGACGTTGACCTGGGCGATGGCGACAGGGTCCGGCCCCTGGTTGCGGACCGTGAGGATGATCTGGCCCGGTGTCAGCCGGATGCCCTCGACGGCGACTTCTTCCTTGAGCGGAATTCCCTCACCGAGCCGGGACAGTCCGGGTCCGTTCAGAAGGGAGAACAGGCCCAGGAGGACGGCTATCAGCACCAGGGGGCCCAGGCCGAGCAGCCAGCGCGGCTTTGGCCGCCGTAGTGCTGTGCCGCTGTGGGTGTTCGTCGTAGGAGTGTCTGTCCGTGTCATGCTGCGCTCACCTCGAAGAAGCCCATCCAGCCCAGCTCCGCGAATTCGGTCTTGTGCGCGTGGAACATGTACTTGCCCGGGTAGGGGAAGCGAAGCTCCACGATGCCGCGCTGCCCCTGCACCTGCGAGACGGTGTCCGTGTACTCGCTCGGGGTAAGCATCGTTCCGGTCGGGTAGTAGTGGAAGAAGTTCGCGTGTACGTGGAAGGAGTTGATGGGGTCGTATTCGAGCACGTTGATCAGGTGGATCCGCACCAGCTCGTTCTGCTTGACCTGCACGGGGAAGTCCATGAAATGGAACGGCAGGCCGTTGACCGAATAAAACTCGTTGTCGTCGCCCCCGTCGGTGTTGTAGCCGTTCATCACCATGACCATTTCATTGTCGGCCTTCGGGCGGCCCTTCTTGGGTTCGACGATGAAGCCGCCGTAGAGGCCCTTGGCGATGTGCGGAGCAAGTGGCGACTGGTGGCAGTGGTACAGGTGGGTGCCGAACGGCGTGGCATCGAATTCATAGGTGAAGCTTTGCCCGGGGGCAATGGATCCGGCGCCGATGCCCGGGGTGCCGTCCATCTCGGCCCGGTGGATCCCGTGGAAGTGGATGGTGTGCGGGTGCGCACCGGCATTGGTGAAATGGATCCGCAGCGCGTCCCCCTCGCGGGCCCAGAGCGTGGGTCCGGGGATCCGGCCGTTGTAGCTCCAGCCCGGGAACGTCACGCCGGGGGCGATCTCGAAGTCCATATCCACCGCGATGATGTCCCATTCCCGCAGCGTCCGGCCGTCAGGCAGGGTGCTGGCCTTGCCGCGGTCAAAGTCGTGAAGGATTGCCGTGGGGTCGATGCCGGCCCGCGCCGGCGGCACGGAGCCGCCGGCGAATCCTGCGTGCCCGGCATGGTTCTCCATATGGGAAGGGTGGTGACCGGCTGCGGGCTGTCCCGGATCCCTGACTGCCCCTGGCACCCACGATGCCAGGGCTGGCACAGCGGCGAGCGCAGCGGCGCCGGAGAGCATCGTCCGCCGGCTCGGCAGCGCGACTGCCGCCGATTTAGGCAATCGCTCCATCAGATCTCCAATGAGAGAACAATTTTGTTAGGCCAGTCTAACATTCAAGTTCTGTTGGTAGTATCGGATCATGAGCGTCTCCGAACTGAGTTCCGCCGCCCAGGACTATCTGAAGATGATCTGGTCCGCCACGGAATGGTCGGCGACCCCGATCACCGTCGGGGCGATGGCAGAGCGCATGGGTGTGAAGCCGTCCACTGTGTCGGACGGGATAAGGCGGCTCGCCAAACAGGGGCTGGTCACCCACGCGCCGTACGGAAGCATCGAGCTAACCCAGACGGGGAAGGATCACGCGGTCGAAATGGTGCGCCGGCACCGGCTCCTGGAGACATTCCTCGTCAATGTTCTGGGTTATGGCTGGGACGAGGTGCACGATGAGGCTGAGATTCTCGAGCACGCCGTTTCGGCCATGATGATCACGCGGATTGATGAACTGCTCGGCCACCCGGTCCGCGACCCCCACGGGGATCCGATACCTTCGCCGGACGGCCAGCTGCGCCGGCCGCAAGGGGTCCGGCTGGCCGCCGTGGACCCGAACCGGCCGCTAACGATCACCAGGATTTCCGATGCGGATCCGGACATGCTGCGATACTTCACCGAGCTAGGACTGGCGCCGGACACCCGGCTGACCGTGCTGGCCCACCGCCCGTACGCCGACGTCACAACGATCCGCCTGCCGGACCGCGACCTCGACATTGACCTGGGCCCCTCAGCCGCAGAATCCATCTGGGTCATCGCCAGCTAGCCGGACAAGCGGGAGTATTCCTCGTTGAGGGCATCAGAATCCGTTGCCTCCAGGGGAACGCCCTTTGTTTCCTTCACGAGGCTGGCGCCAATGAAGGAGATGACGCAGAGAGCCATGATGTAGATGCCGATTGAGCCTGACCAGCCCGAATCCTTGAGCAGCGCCTCGGCTATGAGCGGTGCGAAGGCTCCGCCGAGGATGGACCCCAGGGCGTAGCCGATTCCGATTCCCGAATAACGGACGCTGGCCGGGAACATTTCCGCGTACATGGCAGACATTGGTCCATAGGAAAGCCCCAGGCCAACGGTCAGGACGAAGATTCCCACCCCGTACGCCCAGATGTTGCGGGTATCAATCAGCAGGAACATGGGAATCATCCACGCAAAGATGAGGACGTAGCCAACCTGGAAGGTCCGGACGCGGCCGATCCTGTCCGACAGAGCGCCGCCCAAAAGGGTGAAAATGAGCCAGCCAAAGGATGCAAGGAGGGTGGCCAGCAGCACCGGGGACGCTTCCATCTTCAGGGTCTTCTGCGCATACGATGACAGGAACGCGATCACGAGGTATCCGGCAGCGTTGTTGCCGATGAAGATGACAGCGGCCAGCAGTACCTGCTTCTTGTTCGTCCGGAGCAGCTGTGCCAACGGGGTGGCCGATTCCCGCTTGCGTTCCACCATTTCCTTGAATACCGGGCTCTCGGCCACGGCGGCACGGATGAAGTAGCCGACCACAATCAGGGCGACTGACAGCAGGAAGGGAACCCTCCAGCCCCATTCGAGGAACTGCTCAGGCGTCATGGAGAGCCGGAGCAGAAACAGCACCAGGGTCGCAATGATCATGCCGACGGGCACGCCGATCTGCGGGTAGGCACCCCAGAATCCCCGCTTGTCACGTGGGGCATGCTCCACTGCCATCAGGGCTGCGCCTCCCCACTCCCCGCCCGCCGAGAAGCCTTGCACAATGCGCAGGACCATCAGCAGGATGGGGGCCCAAACACCGATCTGGGCGTAGGTCGGGAGGAGGCCGATCAAGGCGGTGGATGCCCCCATCATGACCAAGGTGAGGACGAGCATGGCTTTCCGCCCCACCCGGTCACCGAGCCGTCCTGCAATCACCGCTCCCAGGGGGCGGAAGAAGAAGCTCACCCCGATGGTTGCCCACGAGACCAGTTGTGCGAGCCCGGGGCTGTCGGTATCCAGGGGCTTGAAGTAGAGGCTGGCGAAAACGACCCCTGCCGCCTGGGCGAAGATAAAGAAGTCGTACCATTCGATGGTGGTACCGACCATGGTTCCGGCAACCACCCGGCGGTCGGCCTGGCTCATGCGCTGGCGGAGTACGGGCGCGGCTGTGCTTAGTGACGATGACATTGGATCTCAAGCTCCGTTGCTGATGAGGGTGGAGCCTGCGGTGGGTGCCGCGTTCAGCGCTTCGGGTCCGGTCGCCTCGGGCTGTCCTGTCCGCAGGAGGGGCGCGAAGAACGCGGCGAGCTCCGCCGTGGCCGTCAGGGGCAGGACGTTGGCCACGTACTGGTCCGGGCGCACCACCACCACCACGCCGCCGCGGTCGATGCCGCGCAGGTCGAAGATGTCCGCCGCCGGATCGGTGGCGTAGACGTTCTCCAGGTAGGTGAGCCTGAACGGGCCCACTTCCGGCTTGAACGCCGCCGGCACGGCGCTTATATCGAGGTTCGTGTGGTCCTGCTGGTAGATGACCTTCACGTCGAACCAGGCGTCGCGGTCGGCGCCCGACGGCGTTGCGGCGAGCGGCGAGTCCGGCGCCTTCGCGATCCACTCGGCAAAGTCGACGACGGGTGACGCGGTCGCCTGCTGTCCCGGTGCGGCCGCTGCTGCGTCCGCTGCTGCGTCCGCGAACACGTAGATCCGCCACCGGCCGTCCGCCTTCGCCTGGTGGCCGAGCTGCAACGGGTTGGTGTCGCAGACCCGCACAACGGGCGCGGACTTGAAGCGCTTGCCGATGGTGAACCCGGTGGCCAGGTCCTGGTGCGCCGGCTCGCCGATGAGCACGGACGGGGCGTACTGGGTCATGAAGCCTGCCGGGAATTCGGCGGTGCTGACGTAGAAGTCCTCGAGCTCCGAGGGGTTCTCGAATTCCTCCGGCTTCTTCGCCATGAGCGTGGACCACTCCTTGTCGAAGTCGATGAGGTTCTTCGCGATGACCTGGCGCTCGGCCGAGTAGGTGGACAGCAGGCTCTCCGGGCTGCGGCCCTCGAGCACATGGCCGAGCTTCCAGCCCAGGTTGAAGCCGTCCTGCATGGAGACGTTCATGCCCTGGCCGGCCTTGGCGCTGTGCGTGTGGCAGGCGTCGCCGGCGATGAACACCCGGGGCGTGCGGGTGCCCCGCTGCTCCGGCAGGACGTCGTCGAACCGGTCGGTCAGGCGGTGGCCCACCTCGTACACGCTGTGCCAGGCGACGTTGCGGACGTCGAGCGTGTACGGGTGGAGGATGTCGTTCGCCTTGGCGATGATCTGCTCGATGGTGGTGCTGCGGACGGCGCCCTTGTCATGGGGGTCCACTTCGCCCAGGTCGACGTACATGCGGAAGAGGTGGCCGCCTTCGCGCGGGATCAGCAGGATGCTGCCGCCCTGGCCGGACTGGATGGCACATTTCAGGCGGATGTCCGGGAAGTCCGTGGCGGCAAGGACATCCATGACGCCCCAGGCATGGTTGGCCTGGTCGCCGGCGAGCGTGCAGCCGATCGACTCGCGCACCTTGCTCCGGGCGCCGTCAGCACCCACGACGTACTTGGCCCGGACGATGCGTTCGCGGCCTTCGTCGGGGCCGGCCGTGTGGAGCAGGGTCACGGCCACGGGGTACTCCCCCTCGCCGGTGACCTCCAGGCTGCGGAACTCATAGCCGTAGTCCGGTGACATGCGGGCAGGCGAATTCGCCATGAATTCGCCGAAGTAATCCAGAACCCGGGCCTGGTTGACGATCAGGTGCGGGAATTCACTGATGCCGGCAGGGTCGTCGACGGCGCGGGCGGCGCGGACGATGCGGGAGTGATCCGCGGGGTCCGGCTTCCAGAACGCCATTTCGGTGATGCGGTATGCCTCGGCGATGATCCGCTCGGCGAACCCGAACGCCTGGAAGGTCTCGACACTCCGGGCCTGAATGCCGTCGGCCTGGCCGATGGCGAGCCTTCCGGCCCGGCGCTCCACGATCCGCGTCGTGACGCCCGGGAACTGGGACAGCTGTGCGGCCGTGAGCATGCCCGCAGGCCCGGTGCCCACAATGAGCACGTCCAGTTCGTCGGGAAGCTGGGCGGGCCGATCAATGCCGACGCCGGCGGCCGGCTGGACTCGCGGGTCACCGGATACGTAACCGTGGTGGTGGAACTGCACGGGCTTTCCTCACTTCGTTGTGTGGCTGTGTATCGCCATTCTGTGTTCGATATTAGAACTGCCAGTTCCAATATCGAAACTTGATCGTTGATCCAGAACTGTACGCCAAATATGACGTGGGTTACAAGTGCCCCGAAAGTCCTTGCAAAACAGGGGTTGACGCCCCGCACTTCCTGAGTAATAGTTTTCGTATACGATTTCGTACTCGATGAGGAGTAACTCTTGGAACAGGTCACCGACCACATCCTGGCCGCGGCCCGCAAGGTCATCGCGGTGCACATCAACTACCCCAGCCGGGCAGCCCAGCGCGGCCGCACACCGGAGCAGCCCTCCTACTTCCTGAAGCCATCGTCCTCCCTGGCAACCGGCTCGGCGGAAGCCCCGTCAACGGTGGAACGCCCGGCCGGCTGCGAACTCCTCGGCTACGAAGGCGAGATCGCCCTGATCATCGGCAAGCCGGCCCGCCGCGTCGGCATCGAGGACGCCTGGAGCCACGTCGAGTGGGTCACGGCCAGCAACGACCTCGGCGTCTACGACCTCCGCTACGCGGACAAGGGCTCCAACCTGCGGTCCAAGGGCGGCGACGGCTTCACGCCCGTGGGCCCGGGACTGATCGCCGCGGATGCCGTGGATCCCGCGAAACTCCGGATCCGCACCTGGCACAACGGCGAACTGGTCCAGGACGACACCACCGAAGACCTCCTCTTCCCGTTCGCCCGGCTCATCGCCGACCTCTCGCAGCTGCTCACGCTCGAAGAGGGCGACATCATCCTCACCGGCACCCCGGCCGGCGCCTCCGTGGCCAAGCCGGGCGACGTCGTCGAGGTTGAGGTCAGCACCAGTACGACGACGGCGGACGCCACCGCTTCCGGCCTCTCCACCGGCCGCCTGGTCACCCGGGTGAAGGAAGGCACGGCGGCGTTCGCCGACTTCGGCGCCCGGCCCAAGACCGATGACCTGCAGCGGGAGGAAGCCTACGGCTCCCGGGAAGCGGCCGGCCTTGCCGCGGTGGAGGCCGCCGCCGTCGGGCCTGTCCTGACCCCTGAACTGAAGGCCAAGCTGGAAAGCGTCTGCACCGCCACCTTGTCCTCCCAGCTGCGCAAGCGCGGCCTGAACAACGTCAGCATCGACGGCCTCACCTCCACCCGCCCGGACAAACGGATCGTGGGCCTGGCCCGGACCCTGCGCTACGTGCCCAACCGCGAGGACCTCTTCAAGACCCACGGCGGCGGCTTCAACGCCCAGAAAAAGGCAATCGACTCGGTCAACGCGGGCGAGATCCTGGTGATGGAGGCGCGCGGCGAGAAGGGCACCGGCACCATCGGCGACATCCTGGCCCTCCGCGCCCAGGTCCGCGGCGCCGCAGCCATCATCACCGACGGCGGCGTGCGCGACTTCGCCGCGGTGGCCGCCATGGACATGCCCACGTACTACGCCAACCCGCATCCCGCGGTCCTGGGGCGCCGGCACATCCCGTGGGACACGGACATCACCATCGCCTGCGGCGGCACCACCGTGCAGCCGGGGGACATCATCGTGGCGGATGCGGACGGCATCCTGGTCATCCCGCCGGCCCTCGCCGAAGAGCTCGCGGACGATTCGATCGCGCAGGAACGCGAGGAAGTCTTCATCGCCGAGATGGTGGAACAGGGCCACAGCGTCGACGGGCTCTACCCGCTGAACGCGGAATGGCGCATTAAGTACGAGGAATGGGAAGCAATGGGAAACGGACAAAGCCAATGACTGAGACTGTCACAGCCGCGGGTACCAGCACCGGCAGCAAGTCGGAGCAGGCCTACGCCGCCGTCAAGGCCCGGATCATCGACGGCGCCTACTCCCCCGGCTACCGGCTGGTGCTGGCCAAGATCGCCGAGGACCTGGGCGTCAGCGTGGTCCCGGTCCGGGAAGCCATCCGGCGGCTCGAAGCCGAGGGCCTGGTGAAGTTCGAGCGGAACGTCGGCGCCACCGTGTCCGGCATCGACCCCACCGAGTACCTGTACACCATGCAGACGCTGAGCATCATCGAGGGCGCGGCCACGGCGCTGTCCGCCCCGCTGATCGGTGAGGCTGACATCGCCCGGGCACGTGCCGTGAACGCGGAGATGCGCGACTGCCTGCAGCATTTCGATCCGGTCCGCTTCACCCAGCTGAACCAGGACTTCCACAGCGTCCTGTTCGAGCACTGCCCCAACCCGCACATCCTGGACCTCGTCCACCGCGGCTGGAACCGCCTCGCCGCCCTGCGCTCCTCCACGTTCCGCTTCGTCCCCGGACGCGCGCACCAGTCCGTGGACGAACACGAAGCCCTGCTCCGGCTCATCGAAACCGGTGCCAGCGCCGACGACATAGAAAAAGCAGCCCGACTCCACCGCAGCGCCACCCTGGACGCCTATCTCGCCCAGGCCGCAGCAACCGACCACCACACCCCGCAGCAGTAAGGAAAAACAATGACGTTCACTGCAGAGGCAGCCAAAACCCACTACCGCCCCCAGGACCTGCCCACCCACATCCAGCACTACATCAACGGCGAATTCGTTGACTCGGTGGGCGGCAGGACCTTCGACGTCCTGGACCCAGTGTCCAACGAAAACTACGCCACCGCCGCGGCCGGCCAGAAGGAGGACATCGACCTCGCCGTCGCCGCCGCCCGCGAAGCGTTCGTGAACGGCCCGTGGCCGAAGATGAAGCCGCGCGAACGTGCCCGTGTCCTGAACAGGATTGCCGACGCCGTCGAGGCCCAGGAAGAGCGCCTCGCCGAACTCGAGACCTTCGACACCGGCCTGCCCATCACCCAGGCAAAGGGCCAGGCGCTGCGCGCGGCGGAGAACTTCCGCTTCTTCGCGGACCTGATCGTGGCCCAGTTCGACGACGCCATGAAGGTCCCCGGCTCGCAGATCAACTACGTGAACCGCAAGCCGATCGGCGTCGCCGGCCTGATCACCCCCTGGAACACGCCCTTCATGCTGGAGTCCTGGAAGCTCGCCCCGGCCCTGGCCACCGGCAACACCGTGGTCCTCAAGCCGGCCGAGTTCACCCCGCTCTCGGCCTCGCTGTGGGCGCAGATCTTCAAGGACGCGGGCCTGCCGGACGGCGTCTTCAACCTGGTGAACGGCCTCGGCGAGGAGGCCGGCGACGCCCTGGTCAAGCACCCGGACGTGCCGCTGATCTCCTTCACCGGCGAGACCACCACGGGCCAGACGATCTTCCGCAACGCCGCCGCGAACCTCAAGGGCCTGTCCATGGAGCTCGGCGGCAAGTCCCCGTGCGTCGTGTTCGCCGACGCCGACCTCGACGCCGCGATCGACTCCGCCCTGTTCGGCGTCTTCTCGCTCAACGGCGAGCGCTGCACGGCCGGCTCCCGCATCCTCGTGGAACGCGCCATCTACGACGAGTTCTGCGAGAAGTACGCCGCCCGCGCGAAGAACATCGTCGTCGGCGATCCCCACGACCCCAAGACGCAGGTGGGCGCCCTGGTCCACCCCGAGCACTACGAAAAGGTGGCGTCCTACGTGGAGATCGGCAAGTCCGAGGGCCGGCTGCTGGCCGGCGGCGGCCGCCCGGAGCACCTCCCGGAAGGCAACTACATCGCCCCCACGGTATTTGCCGACGTCGCCCCGGACGCGCGGATCTTCCAAGAGGAGATCTTCGGCCCGGTCGTCGCCATCACGCCGTTCGAGAACGACGACGAAGCCCTCGCCTTGGCGAACAACACCAAGTACGGCCTGGCGGCCTACATCTGGACCCAGAACCTGACCCGGGCCCACAACTTCTCGCAGAACGTCGAGGCCGGCATGGTGTGGCTGAACAGCCACAACGTCCGCGACCTCCGCACCCCGTTCGGCGGCGTCAAGGCCTCCGGCCTGGGCCACGAGGGCGGCTACCGTTCCATCGATTTCTACACCGACCAGCAGGCCGTGCACATCACGCTCGGCACCGTCCACACCCCTAAATTCGGCGCCTGAGGCCGGCTGGCCCAACTAGCTCGCAATTGTGGTCGTTCTGAGCCTCCAAAACGACATCTACTGCGAGTCAGTTGGGCGGACGGCACCCAAACAGACCCCTTTCAACGAAGAGAGAATCCCATGAACAACATCATCCCCAAGCCCTCCGTTCCGGCGCCGGACATCGTCCGCTGCGCGTACCTGGAGCTCGTGGTCACTGACCTCGCCAAGTCCCGCGAGTTCTACGTTGATGTCCTCGGCCTGCACGTCACCGAGGAAGACGAGAACACCATCTACCTTCGGTCCCTGGAAGAATTCATCCACCACAACCTCGTGCTGCGGAAGGGTCCCGTGGCGGCCGCTGCGGCGTTCGCGTACCGGGTGAAGTCCCCCGCAGAGGTGGACGCCGCCGAGGCGTACTACAAGGAGCTCGGCTGCCGCACCGAGCGCCGCAAGGAAGGCTTCACCAAGGGCATCGGAGACTCGGTCCGCGTGGAGGACCCGCTGGGCTTCCCCTACGAGTTCTTCTACGAGACGGAGCACGTGGAGCGCCTCACCCAGCGCTACGACCTCTACTCCGCCGGCGAGCTGGTCCGGCTGGACCACTTCAACCAGGTCACCCCGGACGTGCCCCGCGGCCGGAAGTACCTGGAGGACCTCGGCTTCCGCGTCTCCGAAGACATCCAGGATTCCGACGGCGTCACGTACGCCGTGTGGATGCACCGGAAGCAGACCGTGCACGACACCGCACTGACCGGAGGCAACGGCCCGCGCCTGCACCACATTGCCTTCGCCACGCACGAGAAGCACAACATCATCCAGATCTGCGACAAGATGGGCGCCCTGCGCATCTCGGACCGGATCGAACGCGGCCCCGGCCGGCACGGAGTGTCCAACGCGTTCTACCTCTACATCCTGGACCCGGACGGCCACCGCATCGAGATCTACACCCAGGACTACTACACCGGCGACCCCGACAACCCTGTGGTGACCTGGGACGTGCACGACAACCAGCGGCGCGACTGGTGGGGCAACCCGGTTGTCCCGTCCTGGTACACCGAGGCCTCCCTCGTGCTGGACCTGGACGGCAATCCCCAGCCGGTCATCGAACGCCAGGAAAAGAGCGAAATGGCTGTCACGGTCGGAGCAGACGGCTTCTCCTACACCCGCAAGGAGGGCTCGGACGCGGAGGGCTTCAAGCTCGGGGCGCAGGTCTAGCGTGCCGGCGCGGCCGGTCCCGCACCGCCAGGTGCCGGACCGGCCGCCTATCCCCACGAACTATCTGCCCGACCATTGAGGAGCGCACGAATGCTTGACCCGAAGACAATCGAGGCGATCGCCGACGAACTCGTGGAGGCCGGCCGCAGCCGGACGCCGGTGCCGCGCCTGACGGCCCGCTACCCCGACATGACGGTGGAGGATTCCTATGCCGTGCAGCAGCTGTGGCGGCGGCGGAACGAGGAAGCCGGCCGCACGCTGGTGGGCCGCAAGATCGGTCTCACGTCCAAGGCCATGCAGGCCGCCACCGGCATCACCGAACCCGACTACGGCGCGATCTTCGACGACATGGTCCTGGAAACCGGCTGCTCCGTGCAGTGGGACAAATACACGCACCCCCGGGTGGAGGTGGAACTGGCGTTTGTCCTGAAGGACGGGCTCAAAGGGCCCGGCTGCACCATCTTCGACGTCCTGAATGCCACCGACTATGTGGTTCCTGCCCTCGAGATCCTCGATTCCCGGATCGAGATGGAGGGCCGGACCATCGTGGACACCATCGCGGACAACGCCGCCATGGGAGCCATGGTGGTGGGCGGCAATCCCGTCCGCCCGGACGCCGTCGATCTCCGCTGGGTCTCCGCCATCCTCTACAAGAACCAGACCGTGGAGGAAACCGGGGTCGCCGCCGGCGTCCTGGACCACCCGGCGAACGGCGTGCACTGGCTCGCCAACAAGATCGCCGCCCACGGTGACGGCATGGAGGCCGGGGACATCATCCTGGCCGGGTCCTTCACCCGCCCGCTGTGGGTCTACAAAGGTGACACCGTGCACGCCGACTATGGACCGCTGGGGAGCATCACATGCCGCTTCGAGTAGAAGACACCTTCCGGGATGCGTTGGCCGCGGCGGACCGGCCGCTGGCGGGGATGTGGGTGTGCTCCGGCAGCCCGCTCGTCGCCGAAATCTGCGCCGGGGCCGGCCTGGACTGGCTCCTGATCGACGCCGAACACAGCCCCAACGGCCTGGAATCCATCCTGGCCCAGCTCCAGGCGGTGCACGGTTACCCGGGGTACGTGATGGTGCGGCCCCCGGTCAACGACACCGTCATCTTCAAGCAGTACCTGGACCTCGGCGTGCAGAACCTGCTGGTGCCCATGGTGAACTCCGCGGCCGAGGCGGAGGCCGCCGTGGCTGCCACCCGCTATCCGCCGCAGGGCGTCCGCGGCGTGGGGTCCTCGCTGGCCCGGGCCGCCCGCTGGAACCGCGTTCCGGACTACCTGGTCCGCGCCTCCGAAACCGTGAGCGTGACAGTGCAGATCGAATCCGCGGCCTCCGTAGCCGCTGTTGACGAGATCCTCGCGGTGGAGGGGGTGGACGCCATCTTTTTGGGCCCGGCCGACCTCGCAGCCTCCATGGGTCTGCTGGGCCAGCAGGAGCACCCGACGGTGCGGGCCGCCGTCGAACACTGCATCGCCGCCGCGGTTGCGGCCGGGAAACCGGCCGGCGTGAACGCCTTCGCCCCTGCCACCGCCCGAGCCTATCTCGACGCCGGTGCCGCCTTCATCCTGGTCGGGGCCGACGTCGCCATCCTGGCCCGCGGCTCCGAAGCGCTCGCCGCCGAATACATTGCGCCAGCAGTGAGCGAAACCCCCGCAAGCTACTGAACCCATTCTTAGGACTTCTTCCATGACAGTTACATCTGCTGCGATCGCCCCTGCCGTCTCACCCGAGCGTGAGGCTGCGCTGCTCGCGTCCGTCCCGACCGGCCTGCTGATCGGCGGGCAGTGGCGCGCCGCGTCCGACGGCGGCACGTTCGACGTCCACGACCCCGCCACCGGGGAGGTACTCGCCACGCTCGCTTCCGCCACCAGCGAGGACGCAGTGGCGGCGCTCGACGCCGCGGACAAGGTCCAGGCTTCCTGGGCACGGACGGCACCCCGGGAACGGGCAGAAATCCTGCGCCGGGCCTTCGACCTGGTCACCGAACGGGCCGATGACTTCGCGCTGCTGATGACCCTGGAGATGGGCAAACCGCTGGCCGAAGCCCGCGGCGAGGTGACCTACGGGGCCGAGTTCCTGCGCTGGTTCTCCGAGGAAACCGTCCGCGACTACGGCCGCTACCTCACGACGCCCGAGGGCAAGAACAAGATCCTTGTCCAGCACAAGCCCGTGGGCCCCTGCCTGCTGATCACGCCCTGGAACTTCCCGCTCGCCATGGCCACCCGCAAGGTCGCCCCGGCGGTGGCGGCGGGATGCACGATGGTGCTCAAGCCGGCCAAGCTGACGCCATTGACGGCCCAGCTGTTCGCGCAGACCATGCTGGACGTCGGCCTGCCCGCGGGAGTCCTCAACGTGGTCTCATCCAGCAGTGCGTCCGGGATCTCCGGCCCGCTGCTGGCAGATCCGCGGCTGCGCAAGGTCTCCTTCACCGGCTCCACCCCGGTCGGCAAGCGCCTCATGGCCGACGCCGCGCAGAATGTCCTCCGCACCTCCATGGAACTCGGCGGCAACGCCCCGTTCATCGTCTTCGAGGACGCCGACCTGGACAAGGCCGTCGAAGGCGCCATGGCCGCGAAAATGCGGAACATGGGCGAGGCCTGCACCGCGGCCAACCGCTTCCTGGTCCAGGAATCCGTGGCCGCCGAGTTCACCCGGAAGTTCGCCGCGGCCATGGGCGCCCTGACCACGGGCCGCGGCACCGAACCGGCCACCCAGGTGGGTCCGCTCATCGATGCTGGCGCCCGAGACGACGTACACGCCCTGGTAAGTGCCGCCGTCGACGCCGGTGCCACCGCCGCCGCGGGAGGCGGACCGGTGGACGGACCGGGCTACTTCTACCAGCCCACGGTGCTCGCCAACGTCCCCAACGACGCCGCCATCCTGCGCCAGGAGATCTTCGGACCCGTCGCCCCCGTCACCACCTTCGCCTCCGAGGAGGACGCCATCCGGCTGGCCAACGCGAGCGAATACGGCCTGGCTTCCTACGTCTACAGCCGCGACTTCAACCGGCTGCTGCGCGTGGCCGAGCAGATCGAATTCGGCATGGTGGGCTTCAACGCAGGCGTGATCTCCAACGCCGCAGCGCCCTTCGGCGGCGTCAAACAGTCCGGACTCGGCCGCGAAGGCGGTTCCGAGGGCATCGCCGAATACACCACGACGCAGTACATCGGCATCGCCGACCCGTGGGCCGCCAGATAGTATCCGGCACAGCCGGGGCCGGCTCCGGCAATAGACTGAGGTCATGCCCCAGACCGGACTCTCCGCAAGCAGACGGTTTCTTCGCGGCCGGATCCGCACAGGGCTGGTCCGCAGCCGGAACTCGCTGATCCCCGGGATTCAGATGACCGTCGGCGCGGTGGGAGCCTACGCCTTCGCCGAGTACGTCCTGGGCCATTCCGGCCCGCTGTTCGCCGCCACGTCCGCCCTGATCGCCCTGGGTTTCTCCCGCGATCCGCGCCTGCAGAGGGTGATTGAGGTGGGGCTGGGCTGCACCATTGGCATTGCCGTGGGCGATCTGCTGCTCCACTGGCTCGGAGCTGGGATCTGGCAGGCCGCCGTCGTCCTCCTGATCTCAATCCTGCTGGCGCGCTTCCTGGACAGCGGCACCATCTTCACGACCCAGCTGGCGCTCCAGTCACTGCTGGTGGTGCTTCTGCCTGCACCTGCCGGCGGGCCCTTCACCCGCAGCCTCGACGCTGTGGTGGGCGGCGTGGTGGCCCTGCTGGTGACCGTCCTGGCGCCCAAGGATCCACGGCGGGAACCTCGCAAGGACGTCCAAAAGCTGCTCCATGAACTGGCAGAAGTGCTGCGCGAGTGTGCCTCCGCGCTGACGCACAGCGACTCCACCCAGGCCTGGCACGCCCTGGTCCGCGGCCGGAGCAGCCAGCCGCTGGTGGATGCCATGCGGCACTCGCTGAGGGCATCCGGCGAGGTGGCCACACTGGCACCCGCCTACCGGAGGCACCGGGATGAAATCGACCAGCTGGACCAGTCGCTTGATTACATCGACCTCGCGCTGCGCAACAGCCGCGTCTTTGCCCGCAGGCTGACCAGTGCCATCAACCATGCGGCGCTCTCCGACGAAGCCACTGAGAACATTGCCGAGGTCCTGCACGAGACCGCAGCGGCCATCGACGAACTCTCGCTCGGGCTCGCTGAAGTGCACGAAGGCGCCCGCCGTGCCCACCTGCGCAGCGCCCGGCAGGAGCTGAGCGCGATCGCCGGCCGGGTGCATCCGAAGATGCTCGAAGTGGAGCGGCTGGAGGGCGAAACCGTGGTGATGCTTTTCCGGCCGCTGATGGTGGACCTGCTGGAGGCCGCCGGCATGGATTCCCGCGAGGCCCGCGACATCCTGCCCTCGCTGTAGCAGCCTGCACCCGCTGTAGCAGCCTGCACCCGCGGAGCAGGAATGTCGGAGCCACCGGATAGTGTGGAGCAATGGCTACAAAGACTTCCCGGGCGTCCAAGACACCGGGCTATAAGTGCGCGGAATGCGGCTGGACTACCGTCAAGTGGGTGGGGCGCTGCGGTGAGTGCCAGGCGTGGGGCACCGTTGAGGAAACCGGCGCCGCCGTGGCCCGTACGACGGCGGCCACCACCGTTTTGGAGCCCGCCCGCCCCATCGCAGAGGTGGACGCCACCACCGCCGCCTTCCTGCCCACGGGCGTGGACGAGCTGGACCGCGTGCTGGGCGGCGGCGTTGTCCCCGGAGCGGTGATCCTGCTGGCCGGTGAGCCGGGCGTCGGCAAGTCCACGCTGCTGCTGGACGTGGCCGCCAAGTTTGCGCGAACGGGCCAGAGCGTCCTGTACGTCACGGGCGAGGAATCCGCGGCGCAGGTGAAGCTGCGGGCTGAGCGGATCGACGCCATCGCGGACACTCTCTACCTGTCCGCGGAGACCGATCTTGGCCAGGCACTGGGCCAAGTGGAGAAGGTGGAACCGAAGCTGCTTGTGGTGGACTCCGTTCAGACACTGAGCAGCGCGGACGTGGAGGGCAGCTCGGGCGGGGTTTCCCAGGTGCGCGAGGTGGCGGCGTCCATCATTGCTGCCGCCAAGCGCCGCAACATGACCACGCTGCTGGTGGGGCACGTGACGAAGGACGGGTCCATCGCCGGGCCGCGCCTCCTGGAGCATCTCGTGGATGTGGTGTGCCAGTTCGAAGGCGAGCGCCACTCGCGCCTCCGGCTGCTGCGTGCGGTGAAGAACCGTTACGGGCCGACAGACGATGTGGGCTGCTTCGACCTCAACGAGGACGGCATTGTTGGCCTGGCGGACCCCAGCGGGCTGTTCGTCACCCGCACCAAGGATCCCGTGTCCGGCACGTGCATCACGGTGACCATGGAGGGCAGGCGCCCCCTGCTGGCCGAGGTGCAGTCGCTTCTGGCCGAGAGCCCCAACTCCCAGCCGCGCCGGGCCACCAGCGGCCTGGACAGTTCGCGCGTGGCCATGCTGCTGGCCGTGCTGCAGCAGCGGGCGGGCTGCCTGCTGCACAAGGACGACTCCTACGTGGCCACCGTTGGCGGCGTGAAGCTCAGCGAGCCGGCCACGGACCTTGCCGTGGCGCTGGCCGTCGCGTCTGCCAAGGCCAAGAAACCGCTGCCGCAGCGGCTCATCGCCTTCGGCGAGGTGGGGCTGGCCGGTGAGGTCCGCCCCGTGCCCGGCATCAACCAGCGCATCCAGGAGGCACACCGGCTGGGCTTCACGCACGCCGTGGTTCCCTCCAGCCACAACGGGCCGGGCCCGGTGCCGGCGGGCTTCTCGCTGCGGGAAGTCAGCCACCTCGCCGAGGCCCTGAGCCTGCTGATCAGTTAGGCTGCGCGTGTTCTAGCCTGCCGGTCGCACCGGTTGGGCCGGTGCACGCAGGCAATGCAAATGGCCCGCGCCGGGATGCCGGCGCGGGCCGGTCTGCCGGCGCGGGCCACTGCTGTTGCTGTTCGCCTCCGGCGGGGGGCCTGCGACTAGTTCTTCCGCGTGCGGACCAATGCGGTGGCGCCCGCGGCGAGGCCAAGGACGCCTGCTACCAGCCCGAACCAGCCGGCAGTTTCGCCGCCGGACGCCGCAGGGGCCGTTGACGCGGCCGGTGCCGCCTCCGGCGTCGTGGTTGCGGATCCCGTGGCTGCGGCCGCGGTGGTCACGAAGGTGGGTGCCGGGTGGTGCTCTTTTTCCTCGGTCGCAGGCGCGGACGGGGATGCTGCGGCGTGACCGTGCCCGGCCTCTTCCGTGTCAGCCCAGTTGACGGTGGTCCCGTCGGTGTAGCCCTGCGCGGCCGGCAGCGTCACCGTGATACCGGCAGCCGGGAGCCGGCCCACCGAGATGGTGAAGGTCTGGAATTCGTTCTGGCCGATCTGGTGGGCGGTGTCGGCTGTCCAGATCACGCTGGTGGGAGCCTTGGTCACGGTGGCCCCGCCAATCTCCACAGGCTTGGGCAGTGCGGTGGTGACAACCTGCGCCTTCCAGCCCTCGATCGGCTTGACCGAGACCGACGTCAGCGGGGTGTCGGTGGGGAGTTTGACCTCGAGCCGGTTGGTCTTGGCGGTCTCGGATTCATTCGGGACGCTGAAGGTCAGCTTGGTGAACCCGCCCTCGGCGGTCTTGGACGGATCGACGGTGACGTGCGCGGAAGCGGCCGCGACGCCGGCGGCGAGAAGCCCTGCCGTCATCGAGGCGGCGGCTGCGGTCTTGAGGGTACGGCGAAGGAAGCTATTCATGGCAGGGTGCCTTTCACATAAGAAAAAATCATCAGGAACAGGCCCGCAACGTGGCGGGCGCAGGAAAGCAGCTGTGAGCCGCCTTCGGTCCCTGTCCTTATGCGAAGGGAACTCTAGGCGGCCGGCGCGAACGCGGAGGTCCCCGCAGGGACGGCAAGCGCAGCCCCGGGCCGTCCGGAGGAAGGATTGCCGGCACGGAGCAGGGGCCGGGTACACGGGCCGGAACGATGCCGACCGGCTGGGGCCGACGCACCAGGGGACGCAGCCAGGACGCCAGGATTCCCAGTGCCTGTTCTCCGCGGGCCATGATCAGCGCGGTGGCCAGGGTGGCCAGGGCGTGGGCAGCAAACATGAGGCCATCGGAGGCGGCGTGGGCCGGTGTTGCACCAACGAAAGCCTCCGCTGCCAGGACTGTCCCCGAGTGCTGGGCATGGCCCGGCATCAGCGGTTGGGGCGCCGTGGCCGGCGACACGGGCTGCAGCGCTCCGAAGGCCCAGTGAAGCCAGAGCTGCCCGGCGCCGAGCAGACCTGTTAGCGCGGGGAATGTGAGCCGGAATCGCGTTAGCGCGGCCACCGGAATCATGGACACGGCGCAGAGCGCCGCGAGGATCGCGGGCTCCGGCAGCCGGCCGCCGGCAGCAAGGTGCCCGCCGGCCGAGAATCCGACGACGATGGACCCGATCAGCGCGGTCCGGAAAAGCCGGAACGAGGCGCGAGGCAACATCGGCGGTCCTTTCCGGAACATCACGGCGCGGGCAGGCCCAATTCTACTGGCCCGCCCGCGCCGCCCCTCAACGGCGGGCGATCATGACACGCGGCCACCTTTCCGCGGCGGCCTTTCTGTCCGACCGGCCTCCCGGGCACAAGGTTTTCCCACGCTGCCGTCGCACCACGGGCGGAAGGCGGGGCTTTGGCTTAGGAAGCCGTTAGCACCAGCGCCACGCTGTGGCCGCCGAAGCCGAACGCATTGACGATGCCCGCCGTCGCGGTGCTGCCGCTGACTGTTCCGGTGATGACGTTGAGGTCCACCTCGGGGTCAAGGTTGACCAGGTTGTAGGTGCCGGGAAGGTCGCCGGTCCTCATTGCCTGGAGCGTGGCGATGGCACCCAGCGCGCCGGCACCGCCGAGCAGGTGCCCGGTGAGCGACTTCGTGGACGTCACCGGCACCGCGGCGCCGATCACGGCCTTGATGGCCTGCGCCTCCAGCCGGTCGCCCACCGGAGTGGAAGTCGCGTGGGCGTGCACAAACCCGATATCCGCCCCGCAGAGGTCCGCCGAGGCGAGCGCCTTCTCCATGACCCGGCGCTGCATGTCGGGATCAGCCGCCACGATGTCGCTGGCGTCCGAGGTCACGGCGCCGCAAGCTATCGCGCCGAGGACCGCCGCGCCGCGCGCCCGGGCATGGGCCTCGCTCTCCAGCACCAGGATCCCGGCGCCTTCCGCGATGACGAAGCCGTCCCGGTCCCGGTCAAACGGACGCGAGGCTCCCTGGGGGTCGTCGTTGCGGGTGGAAAGGGCCCTGATCTGGGAGAAGCCGCTGATGATGAGATCGTTGACGCACGCATCAACACCTCCGGCAATGACGACATCGGCCGCTCCGGACCGGATCATCTCGGCACCTTGCGCAATCGCTTCGGCGCCGGACGCGCAGGCGCTGACGGGCGTGCGTGCCCCGCCGCGGGCGCCAAGGTCGATGGAGACCCAGGCGGACGGGCCGTTGACCATGATCCGGGTCAGGGTGTGCGGCGAGACCTTTCGCGGGCCGCTGTTATCCAGCTCCCGGGTCTGGGCGAGCGTGGTGTCCAGTCCCCCGTAGCCCGAACCGATCACCACGGCGAGCCGTTCGGGGTCGACGTCGGGGGTTCCTGCCTGGGCCCAGGCCTCCCGGGCCGCAACGAGGGCAAGCTGTCCGCAGCGGTCCATCCGCTTGAGCTCGCGGGTGCTGAGCAGCGACGCCAGATCGGCCGTGACGCGTCCCGCCATCCGCACCGGCAGGGCTTGCGCCCAGTCCTCGCTGAGCGCGGCGATGCCCGAACGCCCGGCGAGCAGCGCCGTCCAGGTCTCCGGAACCGTGGCGCCGAGGGGGTTGAGCGAGCCCATGCCGGTAACGACGGCCCGGGTTGAAACTGCAGACATGGCACACCTTGCTTCCAGGGACCGGACCTGAGGCCCGGCGTTAAACAATTCGGCACCGCTCGGCCGACCGGGAAAACCGGTGCCGGCCCGAAGGACCGGACAACCCCGGGTTCCAAGGAGTATTCGGATCCGTTTGGCCGGCGGATGGCCGGAGCGGCTACTTTGCGGGGTTGTGGGTTCCGATCGGCACGAGCGTGAGGTCCGGATGGTTCTTCTCGATGCGGCGCAGGGCCCAGACGTCGTTGAACAGGGCGAGGTATTCGCCGTCGGACCGCAGCAGCACCTCAGCACCGACCACGTTGGCCAGCGCGGGCATGGCGTCCGCCGTCGAAATCCTTGCCATGGAATACGGGAGGCGCTCCAGCCGCATGGGTGCGCTGAAGTCGTGGGCCATGCGGTCCTCCACCACTTCGAACTGCATGGGGCCGACGGCGGCAAGCACCGGCGCCTGGTCACCACGGACGTCGGAGCGGAGCACCTGGATGACGCCCTCGTGCTCGAGCTGCTCGATGCCGCGGCGGAACTGCTTGAAGCGGCTGGGGTCCTTGGAACGGGCCACCTGGAAGTGTTCCGGTGCGAACAGCGGGATCGCGGGGAATTCCACGGGCTCCTCGAGGAAGAGGCTGTCCCCCACCCGTAGCGAGGACGCGTTGACCAGGCCCACGACGTCGCCGGGGAAGGCCTCATCGATGACTTCGCGTTCGCGGCCGAACACCTGCTGCGCATACTTCGTGGCGAAGGACTTTCCCGTGCGCGTCTGCGTCACCACCATGCCGCGCTCGAACACGCCCGAGCAGACCCGGATGAATGCCACGTGGTCGCGGTGGGCCTTGTTCATGCCGGCCTGGACCTTGAAGACGAACCCGGCGAACGGGGAGTCCACCGCGCGCGGCTGGCCGTCCACGTCGGGGCGCGGCGCAGCGGGCGGGGCGAAGTCCACCAAGGCGTCCAGGATTTCCTTGACGCCGAAGTTCAGGGCCGCGGAGCTGAACAGGATGGGGGTGGCCTTGCCGGCGTGGAAGCTCTCCACGTTGAACTCGAGGTTGGATTCGATGACCAGCCCGGCTTCGTCCACAGCGTTGGACCAGTCATCGCCCTGGTTCGCCGCCGCTTCCTCGGGGGTGAAGTACTCGGTCAGTGCGATGTTCGCGCCGGCGTTGTTGCGCTGGAACCGGGCGAACCGGTCGTTGCGCAGGTCCCACACGCCGCGGAAGTCGCCCGAGATGCCCACGGCCCAGGTCAGCGGCATGGGCTGGAGCCCGGTGCGATCGGTGATCTCGTCCATGAGCGCCAGCGCGTCCAGGCCCGGGCGGTCCCACTTGTTGATGACGGTGATGATGGGCAGGTTCCGCTGCTTGCAGACCTCGAAGAGTTTCATGGTCTGCGTTTCCAGGCCCTTCGCCGCATCCACCAGCATCACTGCGCAGTCGACGGCGGCGAGCACCCGGTACGTGTCCTCCGAGAAGTCCGCGTGGCCCGGGGTGTCCAGCAGGTTGATCACGGTGTCGCGGTAGGAGAACTGGAGCGCCGCGGAGCTGATGGAAATGCCGCGGTCCTTTTCCATCTGCATCCAGTCGGACACTGTCTCCTTGCGGTTGGCCTTTCCGCTGGAGGCTCCAGCCGTGCCGATGACCTTGGCGTGCAGGGCTAGGGCCTCGGTGAGCGTGGACTTGCCGGCGTCCGGGTGTGAGATGACAGCGAACGTCCGGCGCCGGCCCGCCTGCTTGTGAATCTCATGGACTCGGGCGGGGCTGAGGACTTCTTGGGACACGGTGCTACTTTCGCTGCGATCCGCGGAGGATCCTGGTTTCGGAAATATATGCGGGGGGCTGAAAGGTCAGAAGCCCTGAAAAATCTGAGGCTTACGAGAATTCAGCTGCCGGGTGGCGGCGGGGAAAGCGCCAGCCAAGGCTTCAAGTTTATCGCAGGGCCGGAAACCGTGCGGAAGGCGGGCCAAAAGTGGCCGTCCGCCGGCCGCCGTCGAACGCACTCCGGAGGGCTTCGCCGCAGGCCTCCGACGGGGCACTTTGAGGCTTGTCCCTGCGGTTGTTGCGGTAATCTACGTCTAGGATGGTGCATGCGGGAAACCGAGTACTTTTGATCCTGCCGGCGGACTCGTGAAAACCGGCATACCTGCAGGCCCGCCCTGCACCTTTGAAGGGAATGTATATGGCTCGCAGCCCTGAAGAATCGCTGAAAGCGACTTTGGGGAGGGTGGCCCCGGGAACCCCGTTGCGGGACGGCCTGGAACGCATTCTCCGCGGACGCACCGGCGCATTGATTGTGCTGGGATCGGACAGGACCATCGAATCGATCTGTTCCGGCGGCTTCGACATCGGCATCGACTTCTCCCCCACGCGGCTGCGCGAGCTGGCCAAGATGGACGGCGCCATCATCTGCGACAGGGACGCCGGGAACATCCTCCGCGCCGCAGTCCAGCTCGTCCCGGACTCAAGCATTGAAACGCAGGAATCCGGCACCCGCCACAGGACCGCGGAACGCGTCGCCATCCAGACCGGCGTCCCGGTGATCTCGGTGAGCCAGTCCATGCAGATCATCGCGCTCTACGTGAACGGACTGCGGCACGTGCTGGAGGGCTCGGAGAAAGTCCTCGCCCGCGCCAACCAGGCCCTCGCCACGCTGGAACGCTACCGCTCCCGGCTGGACCAGGTCACCAGTTCGCTCTCCGCCCTGGAAATCGAGGCCATGGTGACCGTGCGCGACGTCGCCGTCACGCTGCAGCGCCAGGAAATGGTACGCCGGATCTCCGAGGAGATCTCGCAGTACGTGCTGGAGCTCGGCGAGGACGGCAGGCTCCTGTCCCTACAGCTGGACGAGCTCACGGTGGGCCGCGGGCCCGGCAGCGACATCATCATCCGCGACTACGCCGGGCCGAACGCCTCCCCGGAGGACATCGACGGCGCCGTCAACGCCCTGCTCAGCCTGGGCCCCACCGAGCTGATCGACCTCGGCAAGATCGCCGGGATCATCGGCTTCGCCGGCGGCGTGGACACGCTCGACGCCGTGGTGCAGCCGAGGGGCTACCGCCTGCTCTCCGGGCTCAAGGCTGTCCCGAAGGCCGTGGCGGACCGGCTCGTGGACCACTTCGGCGGGCTGCAGCACCTCATGGCCGCGAGTATCGACGACCTCATGACCGTGGACGGCATCGGCGACCAGCGCGCCCGCACGGTCCGCGAGGGCCTCAGCCGCATGGCGGAAGCCAGCCTCCTGGACCGCTTCCTCTAAACCCCCAACGATTGCTCCGCAACTGCCCTTTTGGGCGCCCATAAGGGCAGTTATGGAGCAACGGATGCTTGGGCGTGCTGGGCGCCGTCAGTTCAGCTGGAAGACCGCCGGCGGGCTGACCTTGGCGCCGAGCTTGGCGATGAACACGTAGTATCCGCTGCCGGCGCTTGACCCCTCGGAGATTTTCTCGCAGCCCTGCACCGATCGGCTGCGCGACCACGGGAAGTTCGCCGTCTCGCTCTTGCCGGGGGCGATGGTCTTCACGAGGTCGTCGCTGGAGGCCTGGCAGTCTCCGGACGAGAAGATCCGGTCCGAGCCGCTGGTGACCAGGAACTCCATCTGCGACGTGCCGATGTTCACCTTGCACGGTAGTTTCCCGCCGTTCGTGACCTTCAGGGTCAGCACCGGCTTTTCCTCCGGGCCGTAGGAAGCCTTGTTCGTGGCGGCTGTGACGGTCACCAGCTTCTGGTCACAGGTAGGCGAGGCCGACGGCGTGGCTGAGGGGCTCGCGGACGGCGCCGCCGCCGTCTGGCCGCCGGTGGGCTGCGGAGTGCTTCCACCCTCCGTGGAGGCCACCTGCTCCGTTTTGGCGCTGACAGCGGCGGACACTGTGGCAACACCGCCGGCGATCAGGCCCAGGACCAGCAGCAGCGCGCCGCCGGCGAACAGCCGACGACGGCGGTACACGGCAGGGCTCGGTTTCCGCACGGTCCGGGGGCGCGGACCGGCAGTGTTTTTTCCCGCGGTGTCTTTTCCCGCGGTTCGCCCGGCCGGCGCCTTCGCTGCCGGTTTCTTCTTCATCGCCGATTTCTGCGCCGGAACCCGGCCCGCGCCGGATGTCGGATCGTCTTGCCTACCCATCCTTCTAGGCTAGAGAACGGCCGGGTTTATGGAGTTCCACCACGCCGGACCCAGGACCAGCCATGTCCAATTCGTTGCTCAATTTCCGTGACAAACTCTCAGCAGGCTTACTAAAATTGAATCCCGGTTACCACTTACCGGGTCCTAGTAGGAGAGGACCACTGATGGAAAATCATGTGTCTGTCGGTCATCTTGAACGCGTCCTGCTGCCGCTGACTTTTGGAAAGCATCAGAGCCACGGAACGGAGTTCACAGTTCTCGCCGTTGAGATCTGGAACACCGGCATCGTGGTCAATCTGCACCTTGCATCAACCAACGGCTCCGAGCCCCACACCCCGGAAATTGCCATCCACGATCACTTCGGCACGGAGTACCGGCTGGATGAGGTTGCCACCGTCGGCGCCCGTCAGTTGCAGTTCTTTGCTCCGTCGATTCCCGAAGGGACGCGGAGCCTGACCATCCGCTGCGCGGATCCGGACGGTGCCAGCTTTGTGGTCGCGCTTGCCGTGCCAGCCGCCAACGGCCGGGGAGGCGAGACGCTTCACGGCCACGTGAAACGCCTGCCGGCACGGCCCAACGGGACACGGCCCAACGGAATAGACCCGGACATGCATCAGGAAGCCAGCTGACAAAGCACCGGTCGGCACGGCCGGAGCGGATTCAACTAGAGTGTTGGCATCAAAACCACAACCGATTACTCCGCCGCGTCCACGGACGCCCCTGCCGACACAGAGCTGTCAGCGATCCACCGAGCCCTGGAAGACTGGTTCGCGGACGAAGCAAGGGCCTTGCCGTGGAGATCGCCCGACTGCTCTCCGTGGGGTGTGCTGGTGAGCGAAATAATGCTCCAGCAGACCCCCGTGGTGCGGGTTCTCCCGGTCTGGGAAGAGTGGCTGCGGCGCTGGCCCGACCCCGCCGCACTGGCCGGCGAACCGGCAGGTGAAGCCGTCCGTGCCTGGGGCCGGCTTGGCTACCCGCGGCGTGCCCTCCGGCTGCACGGCGCGGCCCTTGCGATCGTGCAGGACCACGGCGGCGAGGTTCCCGGGGACTACTCCGAGCTACTCGGCCTGCCGGGCGTGGGCGGCTACACGGCGGCCGCGGTCGCCGCCTTTGCCTTCGGGCGGCGCGAAACAGTGGTCGACACCAACATCCGGCGCGTCCACGCGCGCCTCTTTTCGGGCAGCGCGCTGCCGGCTCCGGCGCTGACGGCCGCGGAAATCCGGCTGGCCGCCGAACTGCTGCCGGACGACGTCGGCAGTTCCGTCCGCTGGAACGCTTCAGTCATGGAACTGGGGGCGCTGGTCTGCACTGCGCGTGCGCCCAAATGCGCCGCGTGTCCGGTGCGGAAGCGGTGCGCGTGGCTGGCGGCGGGCGAGCCGCCGCCGTCGTACACGCCCAAGGGCCAGGCCTGGCACGGCACCGACCGCCAGGTCCGTGGCGGCGTGATGGCCGTCTTGCGGCTGGCCGACGCGCCGGTGCCGGCGGAGATGTTCCAGCAGGCGCCGGCGGACCTCGGTTTCGAGGCCACCGGCATCGGCGTCCCGCTCGCCGCGCTGCACCGTTTGAACTGCGCGCCTGAGCAGCTGGAGCGGGCACTGGCAGGGCTGCTGGAAGACGGCCTCGCCGAGCTGCATCAGGGCGGGTACAGGCTGCCGGCTTAACCTGTGCTCCGGGCCGGCTTTTATCTCAAATTGGCCGTCGTTCCGGTGCCAGGGGTAACGATGTCTGCACCAGTTTCCGCCTAGCGGTCCGCACACCATTGGGCCGGATCTACCCTGAAGTTATGGGCAAGGCAAAGGTACTTCTGGCCACATTTGCGACGACGGTGCTGGTCTCCGGATGCCACATATTCGAGGTGGCGTGCCCGGCAATCGCCCAGGCGTCAGGGGTGTCGGTGACGGTGGCGGCCAGCTACGCCCCGGCTGTGAAGACCCTCCACCTACAGGCGTGCCAGGAGGGCGTATGCAGGGAGAGCGACCTGGTGCTGGTGCCGGGCAGCATTTCCGTGGACTTGGGCTGCGTGCCCTACCTTCCGGAGCCCGGTGTTCCGAAGCCTGGCGATCCGGGGCAAAGCGTTCCGGGCGCTCCGGGGCAGGGGGTTCCGGGGCAGGTCGTTCCGGAGCCCGCTGTTCCGGGGACCGCCGTTCCAGCGCCCGTCGTTCCAGTGCCCCCCGTTCCGCCGACCGCTATTCCAGTGCCCCCGGTTCCGCCGACCGACGTTCCGGAGCACGGCGACCGCGGACCGGACCGCCCGTGCTCAGCCACGGCGTCGCCTGACGGGACCAAACGGGGAATGCTCATGCTGGATATCCTGACGGAGTCGCCCATGGACGTTACGGCCTCCGGAACTTCCATTGACGGAACTCCCCTGCCGGTGCGGACGCTGCGCTTCACTCCGAGGGGCGACTACCCGTTCGGCGAGCCGTGCGGGCGGTTTGTCTCCGCTTCGGTGGTACTGGATGAGACCGGCCTCCGCCAGGACCGATAGGCTGCCAAGCTGCTAGGCCTCGAGACCGCCAGGTGTCAGGGCCGCCAGGGCGTTCTTGAGGGGCAGTTCAGGGTTCCCCGAAGCCCGCCCTCACCAGGCCGGCCACATACGCCACGGCGCGTTCCGCATCCGGGCCGGACGCTTCCACATGGAGCACCGAGCCCTTTCCTGCCCCCAGCGTCATGAGCCCCGTCATGGAGGCGCCATCGACGCCGTTCACCGTCACCTCGGCGTCGAGCCCGGCAAGGCCTCCGGCGATCTTTGCCGCGGGCCGGGCGTGCATGCCGGCCAGGTTGACGAGTTCAAAGTCGCCGCTGGCGTCCGGAACCGCGGGAACCGCTGCGGCTACGGAACCTCCCGCCTGGGGGGGTCCTGCGCGGGCCACTCCGGCTGCGCGGACGCCGGAACCTGCGGCAACGTGTGCGGCCGACGGAATATGCTCCTCGTCCTTCGGCCGTGAGGCGGGGTAGCCGTGGGTCGCCTCGGCCGCCCGCTTGACTGCGTGGACGCTGGCGCCGCCCTGTGCGGCCACGGCGGCCGCCACGAGGCCTTCCACAATGGGCGCATCGGCGAGCAGCACGGTGCCGGGCCCTTCCGCGAATTCCAACGCCGATTCAGCGGTCATGACGGCCGATCCGAGGTCGGTGAGCACCACAACGCCTTCGCCGCCGGCCGCGAGTTCTAAGGCGGACATCACCTTTTCCAGGCTGGTGCCGATCCGGCCGTCCGAGGTCCCCCCGGCCGGGACCATCATGACGTCCGGCGCCATCTGGGCTGCCAGTTCCACAGCGCCGTCGGCGATCTTTTCACTATGGGAAACCACAACGATCCGCACTGTCACGCGGCGGCTCCCGCTGCGGCGCGGAGGATCAGGGCGCTCGAGGCCGCCCCGGGATCGCGATGGCCGGCGCTTCGTTCGCCAAGGTAGCTGGCCCTGCCCTTGCGTGCTACGAGGGGATCGGTGGCCACGGCCCCAGCCTCGGCGGCCTCCGCCGCGGCAATCAACACGGCAAGGGTGTCGCCGTCGGCGGCTGCTGCGGCGGCAGCTTCGACGGCGGGGGTCCACGCATCGACCATGGTTTTGTCTCCGGACTCAGCCTTGCCCCGGGCAACGATGCCGTCCCGGGCAGCGCCAAGCGCCGCAGCGAGCGCGGCAGCATCGACGTAGGCCGCGTCGCCGAGCGAGGTGCCGGCGCGCAGGAACGCCGTGCCGTAGAGCGGACCGGCCGCGCCGCCCACCTTCGACATCAATGCCATGGCCGTCAGTTTGAGCGCAGCCCCCGGGGTTTCCGGCGGGTTTTCAGCCAGCTTGTCCAATACCGCCTGGAAGCCGCGGTCCATGTTCTCCCCGTGATCCGAATCGCCGATGGCCCGGTCCAGTTCGATGAGCCACACCCGGTGCTCCGCCATCGCCTGCGCAGAGAGCGTCAGCCATTTCACGGCCCAGTTGACGTCCAGCCCCACGGCTACATGCCCCAGCGGAGGGCAGCGGTGTGCACGGGCGCATCCCAGAGGGCCGTCAGTTCGTCATCAAGCCGGAGCACCGAGATGGAGCAGCCCTGCATCTCAAGGGACGTTATGTAGTTCCCGACGAGTGAACGCTCCACGGTGGCTCCCCTATCCGCCAAGACCTGCGCGGCCCGGCGGTAGACAATGTAGAGCTCGCTCAGCGGAGTTCCGCCCATGCCGTTGACGAACAGCAGGACCTTGTCTCCGGAAGCCACTCCGAGGTCGCCGAGTACGGGATCCAGAAGACGGTCCGTGATGGCGTCGGCTCCTTCCATGGCGATCCGGTGCCGCCCCGGTTCACCGTGGATTCCAATGCCGATCTCGATCTCGTCATCCTTGAGGTCGAAGCTCGGGGAACCAGCATGCGGGACGGTACACGCGGAGAGCGCGACACCCATTGTGCGCACGTTCTGGTTCACCCGGTCCCCGATGGCCGCAACGGCATCAAGGTCATCGCCCCGCTCAGCTGCGGCGCCGGCGATCTTCTCGACCAGGACCGTGCCGCCCACCCCCCGGCGGCCGGCAGTGTAGAGGGAGTCCTCCACCGCGACGTCGTCATTGACCAGCACGGTGCGGATTTCCACGCCCTCCGCCTGTGCCATCTCCGCCGCCGTCTCGAAATTAAGGACGTCGCCGGTGTAGTTCTTGACGATGTGGACTACGCCGGCGCCGGAGTTGACGGCCAGTGTGGCAGGGATGATCTGGTCCGGCGTGGGCGACGTAAAGACGGCGCCGGGCACAGCGGCGTCGAGCATTCCCAGCCCGACGAAGCCGGCATGGAGGGGTTCGTGCCCGCTGCCGCCGCCGGATACCAGGCCTACTTTCCCCGCCACGGGGGCATCCCGGCGGGTAACGAACTTCGGGTCTGCGCTGACGGTCACGAGGTCGGCATGGGCGAGCCCAAATCCTTCCACTGATTCGTCCACCACAGCGCGGGGGTCATTGATGAGCTTTTTCACGGCCGGGCTCCTGGGCTCTCAGTGCTTCGTCATTGACATCGGTCAGGATGTGCTTTGACCCTACTACCGGGACCCGGCCTTCGGTAGCTCTGGCTACGGCTATGTGAGGAAAGCCCGCAAACGGCCGCAGGATCAGCCCCTGGAACACCGCCGGGAACAGCGAAAGGGACAGCCCCCAATGACTGTCCCTTCCGACCTCCCGAAAGTTTATCCAGCAAATGTATAAAAAGAAAGATGTTATGGCGGGAACGTTTGAGCAGATCTTGATCCATTCCAGCGGGAATTCCGCACTATCGCTGCCACCATCAAGGTGTTGGGCGGTCACTGGACCGATAAATCCGGAGAGCCGCGGTAATAGATGAACTCGAAGCGTCCCACTCAGGGATCCGCGGGGCTGCAGATCACTGCCGCCGCCGCTGATGCCGCTACCCTGCTGTGGTTCGTTGTCTCTGCCGAGGTTCCGGTGACCGCCCACACCCCCAGCCAGGGGGTCATCCCCGGCTGCGGAGCGTCCTGCACATAGCCGATGCGCGCCGGCGCGGCCGCTAACTCCTAGAGCGTCTTGATCATCCGGGTGTTGCCGAGGGTATTCGGCTTGACCCTGGCAAGGTCCAGGAATTCGGCAACGCCCTCGTCATGCGAGCGCAGCAGTTCGGAGTACACCTGCGGGTCCACCGCCGACTGGTCGGCCATCACTTCGAAGCCGTGCCGCTTGAAGAAGTCCACCTCGAACGTCAGGCAGAACACCCGCGAGACACCGAGCGTCGCGGCCTCCTCCAGGAGACTCTCGACGAGGACGTGGCCCACGCCTTTCCCTCGCCAGGCGTCCGAGGCGGCAAGCGTGCGGACCTCCGCGAGGTCCTCCCACATGACGTGAAGGGCGCCGCAGCCGATCACCTCTCCGTCGGCCGACTCCGCGATCCGGAACTCCTGCAGGCTCTCGTAATAGGCCACCGTCTCCTTGGCCATCAGGATCCGCTGGTCGGCCAGCGGCGCCACGAGTCTCTTGATGGCGGCCACGTCGCTGGTGCGGGCGGGGCGAATAGTGAAGGCGTCAGTCACAGCCCCCATCTTACGGCGGGCGCCTCCCCGGCCCAGTCACCCCAGCAACCGTCGCCCCCACTTCCGCCCCGCCAGACCTAGAGTCCGAGCTCGGCCGGCGGCGGCAACTCCCTGCCCAGGACGTTCCTGGCCAGGAAGTGCTCCACTACGCCGTACCAGACCTTGGCGTGCTGCGGCTGCAGGATCCAGTGGTTCTCGTCGGGGTAGAACAGGAAGCGATGGCTGGTCTGGCCGTTCTCGTCGGAGGCAAGCTGGGACTTGGAGAGCAGTTCGTACCAGAGCCGCAGGCCTTCGCCGATGGGCACCCGGTAGTCCTTGTCCCCGTGGATCACCAACATGGGCGTCCTGATGTTCTCCACGTGCAGGTGCGGCGAGTTCTCCAGCGCCATCTCCGCCGTCATTTCCTTGAGCCAGTACTGGGACGAGTCCGTCGTGGGTCCGAACTGGTCAAGCGCCCACAGGCTGGCGTGCGTCACGATCGCCTTGAACCGGTCCGTCTGCCCGGCCACCCAGTTGGCCATGTAGCCGCCGAACGATCCGCCCATCGCGGCAGTCCGGCTTTCGTCAATGTCGGGGCGTTGCACCACCGAGTCCGTGATGGCCATCAGGTCGGTGTAGGGCGCCTTGCCCCAGTCGCCCCAGCCCCGCTGGATGTGCACCTGGCCGTAGCCGGTCGACAGGGCAGGGTCCGGCAACAGGACGGCGTAGCCCTTGGCCGTCAGCGGCCACGGGTTCCAGCGCCAGGTCCACGCGTTCCAGGACCCCAGCGGGCCGCCGTGGATCCACAGCAGCAGCGGCGCCGGGCTGCCCGCCGACGCCCCTGCCGGCAGGGCAAGATAGGCGGGAACGCGCGCGCCGTCAGCCGCCGTCGTCTCCACCCGTTCCAGCGAACCCTCAAACTGCGGCCGCTCAGCGGGCGCCGGCAACCTGGTGACGGCCCCGGTGGCGAGGTCGATCCGCACCGGCTCAGACGGAAACTCGTAGGAGCTGCGGAGCGCATAGGCGGCAGCGCCGTCCGGTGAAACCACGACGTCGGTATAGGCCGCCGCGTCCGGCGTCACCCGGGTGACGCTCCCCCGGGCGACTCCTGCCGCAACGGTGACGCGGAAAACTGGCGACGCGCCGTCGTCGTCCGCGGTGACCAGCAGGGCCGAGCCGTCCGGGAGCCACGCCTCGGGGTGCGCCCAGCGGTCCCACTCGTGAGCCAGGGGCGTGAGGTCCTCAAGCCCGGCCTGACCGGATACATCCAGAAGATGAAGCTTGACCTGCGGGGCCTCCTGCGGCGTGGTGTCGCTCTCGCTGACGACGGCCAGGAACCTCCCGTCAGGGCTGACGGGCCCCGGGAAGTAGCTCATCCCCTCCCGGTCGAGGAGGACGCGCTGCGTGCCCGTGGCGACGTCCACCGCCACGAGGACAGAGCGCAGGTCCGCCTTGGCCAGGGGCTTGGCGAAGCTGGTGTAGATGGTTTTCCCGTCCGGGCTGATGACCGACTCGGCCTCCCGGAGCCTGGATCCCGCCGTCGGGGTGAGATTCCTGAGCTTCAGAGGCGCGGCGCTGTCCACAGTGCCGGGCTTGCCGGATTCCCCCTCCGAACCTGGTTCCACGGCGAACAGCCGCGGCTGGGCGGGGCCGAGGTCCGCGTCCCAGTACCGGACCGGATATTCGCTGTGCAGGATTGCCGCCACCTTGTTGTCCTTGCGGCTCTTGCGGCGCTCGGCGTCGTCGTCCTCGTCCGTCGAGCCGGCGAGCACGGAGGCAACCACGAAGGCCGCGTCGGCGTCCCGGGCCGCCATCACCTTCTCCACTCCGCCGGTCCGCGACAGCACCACCCGGGCCTCCCCGCCGTCGGCAGGCAGCAGCCAAAGAGCAGCCACGGGTTCATCGTCACTGTCCTTGCCGCCTGTGCTTTCCGGGTCGGGCCGGGCGGACGTGAAGTAGACATCGCCGTTGGCCGCGAACACGGCACCGGCCTCGCCCTTGGCTCTGCGGGTGATGCGGCGTGCCTGCCTCTGGCCCGCGGGATCAACTTCCCACAGCGCAGTGACGTACTCCGTGCCTTTGCTGTTGAGCGTGGCGACAGTCGTGACCAGCCGCCGCCCGTCGGGGCTGAGGGCCAGGCCACTGACGCGCGGGATCGCCAGGTAGTGGTCGAGGTCGTGGAAGGGGGTCGCTGGTTTTTCGCGCAGGATCGCTGCGTCATCGGAAGCCATGTGGCGATTCAACACTCTCTGTGCCCCGGATCACAGAGACGTTCACTGACGGTGAAACGGTGCTTTCAGACCTTGCCGGGCGCAGAGACGTGTGGTCGGCTTGGCGCCGCCGGCCGAGCCATTTGCCGGCGCCTGCTCGTTCCTCGCTTTGACGGCGCCTACGCAAATGCCTGACCGACACCGCCCGCTCACGGCGCACCTCAAGCGAAGCGGAGGGGCCGGTGGCATTTGTGTAGCTTGCGTCAGAGCGACGAAGGAGCAGCAAGCGGCAAATGGCGCCGGTGCCGCAGCGTCCCAGCCACCGCACGTGAACGGATGCGCAAGAAGCCCCGCCTGCTCCCTTGCGGGGCGGGCGGGGCTTCTTTGGCGCTGGAGTGCGGCTCGGGCCTAGGCGCTCGGGGCGATTTCCGGAATGCGCGGCTTGGCGTTGCCGGCGAAGGTGAACTTGGCGTCGTCGCCTTCGCCGTCCACATCCACCACCACGATGTCGCCGGAGTGCAGCTCGCCGAAGAGGATCTTCTCGGAGAGCTGGTCCTCGATCTCGCGCTGGATGGTGCGGCGCAGCGGCCGGGCACCCATGGCGGGATCGTAACCGCGGGTGGCCAGGAGAACCTTGGCCGCCTTGGTCAGCTCGATGCCCATGTCCTTGTCCTTGAGGCGCTTCTCGAGGCGCTGCACGAACAGGTCCACGATCTCGATGATCTCGTCCTGGGTCAGCTGCGGGAACACCACGACGTCGTCAACACGGTTCAGGAACTCGGGGCGGAAGTGCTGCTTGAGCTCCTCCGTGACCCGGGCCCGCATCCGGTTGTAGCCGGTCTGGGTGTCGGTGCCGGACTGGAAACCGGTGGCCACGCTCTTGGAGATGTCCCGGGTACCGAGGTTGGTGGTCATGATGATCACGGTGTTCTTGAAGTCCACCACGCGGCCCTGGGAGTCGGTCAGTCGGCCGTCTTCCAGGATCTGGAGCAGTGAGTTGAAGAGGTCCGCGTGGGCCTTTTCCACTTCGTCGAACAGGACCACGGAGAACGGGCGGCGCCGGACCTTCTCGGTCAGCTGCCCGCCTTCTTCGTAGCCGACGTAGCCCGGAGGGGCACCGAAGAGCCGCGACACCGTGTGCTTCTCCGAGTACTCGGACATGTCGAGCGTGATGAGGGCGTCCTCTTCACCAAACAGGAATTCGGCGAGGGCCTTGGCGAGCTCGGTCTTGCCGACGCCGGTGGGGCCGGCGAAGATGAACGAACCGCCGGGGCGCTTCGGATCCTTCAGGCCTGCCCGGGTCCGACGGATGGCCTGGGACAGGGCCTTGATGGCCTCGTTCTGGCCGACAACGCGCTTGTGCAGCTCGTCTTCCATCTTCAGCAGCCGCGAGGACTCTTCCTCGGTCAGCTTGAACACCGGGATGCCTGTGGAGTTCGCCAGGACTTCGGCAATCAGGTCCTCGTCCACCTCGGAGATGTCGTCCATGCCGCCGGTCTTCCAGTGGCGTTCCTTCTCCGAGCGTTCCGTGATGAGCTTCTGCTCCTTGTCACGCAGCGCAGCAGCACCCTCGAAGTCCTGCGCGTCAATCGCGGACTCCTTCTCCATCTTCAGCACGGAGATGCGTTCGTCCATCTCCTTCAGCTCCGGCGGAGCGGTCATGCGGCGGATGCGGAGCCGGGCACCGGCTTCGTCGATGAGGTCGATCGCTTTGTCCGGCAGGAAGCGGTCCGAAATGTAGCGCTCGGAGAGATTCGCTGCCGAGGCGAGGGCGCCGTCGGTAATGGTGACCCGGTGGTGCGCCTCGTAGCGGTCACGCAGGCCCTTGAGGATCTCGATCGCGTGCGCAACCGAAGGCTCCTTGACCTGGATCGGCTGGAAGCGGCGCTCCAGCGCGGCATCCTTCTCGATGTGCTTGCGGTACTCATCCAGCGTGGTGGCGCCGATGGTCTGCAGCTCACCGCGGGCCAGCATGGGCTTCAGGATCGAGGCCGCATCGATGGCGCCTTCTGCGGCACCGGCACCCACGAGGGTGTGGATTTCATCGATGAAGAGGATGATGTCACCGCGCGTGCGGATCTCCTTGAGGACCTTCTTGAGGCGCTCTTCGAAGTCACCGCGGTAACGGGAGCCGGCCACAAGGGACCCGAGGTCCAGCGTGTACAGCTGCTTGTCCTTGATGGTCTCCGGCACATCGCCGCGGACGATCGCCTGGGCAAGGCCTTCGACGACGGCGGTCTTGCCGACGCCGGGCTCGCCGATCAGCACCGGGTTGTTCTTGGTGCGGCGGGAAAGGACCTGCATGACGCGTTCCATTTCCTGCTCGCGCCCAATGACGGGGTCCAGCTTGTTCTCGCGCGCAGCCTGCGTCAGGTTCCGGCCGAACTGGTCCAGGACAACCGAGCCGGCAGGCGTGCCTTCAGCCTGTCCGGGGCCGACGCCTGCGCCGGTGGTTTCCTTGCCCTGGTAGCCGGAAAGCAGCTGAATGACCTGCTGGCGGACACGGTTGAGGTCCGCACCGAGCTTGACCAGCACCTGCGCCGCAACACCCTCACCCTCGCGGATGAGTCCCAGCAGGATGTGCTCCGTGCCGATGTAGTTGTGGCCGAGCTGCAGGGCCTCGCGCAGCGACAGCTCCAGCACCTTCTTTGCACGCGGGGTGAAGGGGATATGGCCGGAGGGCGCCTGCTGGCCCTGGCCGATGATCTCCTGTACCTGCTCGCGGACGCCGTCGAGCGAAATGCTCAAGGACTCAAGAGCTTTGGCGGCAACACCCTCACCCTCGTGGATCAGACCCAAGAGGATGTGTTCGGTACCAATGTAATTGTGGTTCAGCATGCGTGCCTCTTCTTGGGCAAGCACAACTACGCGACGGGCACGGTCCGTAAATCGCTCAAACATTTCGCCACACTCCTAGCTACGACGTACTTTGATGCTACGTGGGAGATCCGGACTTGGGGAGCTTGTTCGCCACAGGGGAAACCGTGAGGGTTGCGCCGCCTCCGCACGCGACTACCGGAACCGGCCGGCGCGCCCTCCAATACGCCTCCGCGGGCGACCTTCCGGGCTCCCGCACGGCCTGCCGTGCATTGCGCGGCCCTCAATCGCAAAACCGGTCCGGAATAACGGTTGATGGCCCCCGCAGCATTTACGGATATAGCCGCCGCCGAGGAGCCGGCATTCACGAGCTGACGGATTACTCGGCGGCCGGCAGATGATTACGCCAGGACGAGAAGCCGGCTGATTAACGCTGCAGGAAGAACAGCAGGCTTAAAGGACGGCGCCCCCGGTAAACACCGGGGGCGCCGTCCTTATGCTCAGAGTCCAGGCAGCCTAGGAATTTGCCTTTTGGTAGGCTTCCTGAATTTCAGCCTGGATGCGGCCGCGGCTATTAACCGTGTAACCGTGGTCCCGCGCCCACTGCCGTATCTGCGCCGAGTCCTGGCCGCGTCCACCCGTTGCCTTGGTGCGGGCAGGGCGGCCACCGGATGTTTTGCGGCCGGAGGAAACAAAGCGTTCCAGCGCGGACCGCAGTTCTGAAGCATTGGCGGATGACAAGTCAATTTCGTAACTCACACCATCCAGCCCAAAGCGGACAGTTTCGTCCGCCGATCCCCCATCCAGATCGTCCACGAGGACGATATTAACTTTCTGTGCCATGAAAATTCTCTCTTTTGGAAAGGGTCCTGAATCCAGAAAAGCAGGATGTAACTATTTAAGTATCTCCCGCATTAAGGCAACGCGTCAAAACGCGCAAGGGTTCCCTGTGGGAAAGTCCCGGAATGAATGTTGCCTGTTATTTGTCTGATTCAGCCGGCGGCGCGGAAGGCGCGTCCGGAGCCGAGTCCGGCCGGGGCCCGGTTGCGCTGTCCGGGCCCGCGTCGGGCCCGCCGCCGGCCGCCGGTCCACCCGAACCGGCCTGCCCGCCGCCAGCCGCCCGCGCGTCGGCTTCGGCCTGCGCCCGGGCTTCGGCCTGGCGCTCGGCCTTGTCAGCGTTGAAGATCGACTTCATGGCAAACCAGAAGAGCAGGCCGACCACTAGCGAAGGCAGCAGTACGGCTACGTAATCCACGGTCAGTGCCCTTCGGGCTTGAGGAGCGGGAAGAGGATGGTCTCGCGGATGCCGGCGCCGGTGAAGAGCATCACCAGGCGGTCGATGCCGAGGCCGATGCCACCCATGGGCGGCGCCCCGTACTCGAGGGCGCGGAGGAAGTCCTCGTCCAGCTGCATGGCCTCGACGTCGCCGGCGGCCGCGTGCCGGGACTGCTCCGTGAGACGCTCACGCTGGATGACGGGGTCAATGAGTTCGGAGAAGGCGGTGCCGCGCTCCATGCCGCCGATGATGAGATCCCAGGCCTCGATCAGGCGGCCGTCCTCGCGGTGCGGCCGCGCCAGCGGCTGGGCCGACGGCGGGTAGTCGTATACGAACGTGGGGTTCAGCAGGGTGGGCTCCACGATCTCGCCGAAGAGCTCCACGGCCAGCTTCTCGGCGTCCCACTTCGGGTCCGTCTTGACGTCGTGCTTCTCTGCCACCGCGCGCAGTTCCTCCAGCGTGGTGTCCGGGGTGATCTCCTGGCCCACAGCCTCGGAAAGGCCGGGGTACACGGACAGCCAGGCCCAGTCGCCGTCGAGGTTGATCTCGCCGGCTTCGGTCTGCAGCGTGCGTCCGGCGCCCACGGCGTCCGCGGCGTCGAGGATGATCTCCTTGATGCGGTCTGCCATGACGAACTGGTCGGCCCAGGCCTCGTAGCATTCGAGGGTGGTGAATTCGGGGCTGTGGGTTGAGTCCACGCCCTCGTTGCGGAACACGCGGCCCATGTCGTAGACACGGTCGATCCCGCCCACCACGGCGCGCTTGAGGTAGAGCTCGGTGGCGATGCGGAGGGTCATCTTCTGGTCGAACGCGTTCATGTGCGTTTCGAACGGGCGCGCCAGGGCGCCGCCGTGGACCAGCTGGAGGATGGGGGTCTCCACCTCAACATAATTGTGGCGGTACAGGCTTTCCCGGATAGAACGGGTGATGGCGGCGCGGGTGTAGACCATTTCGCGCGCCTCATCGCGGACCATCAGGTCCACGTAGCGCTGGCGGACGCGGGTTTCCTCGTTCAGCCCCGCGTGCAGCACCGGCAGCGGACGTAGTGCCTTGGACGCCATGGACCAGGAGTCTGCCATGACGGACAGCTCGCCGCGGCGGGAGGAGATGACCTCGCCCTTGATGAAGACGTGGTCGCCCAGGTCCACCAGGGCCTTCCAGTCCGCGAGTGCCTCTTCGCCGACGTTGGCCAGGCTGAGCATGGCCTGCAGCCGGGTGCCCTTGCCGTCGACGCCGCCTTCCTGGAGCGTGGCGAAACAGAGCTTGCCGGTGTTCCGGACAAACACCACGCGCCCGGTGATTCCGACAACGTCGCCCGTGGTGTCGTCGGCTTCCAGGTGCGCGTACTTTTCACGGATCTCGCTGAGTGAATGCGTGCGCTCAACACCCACCGGATATGCCTCTGTGCCGCGTTCAATCAGCTTGGCGCGCTTTTCCATGCGGATGCGCATCTGTTCGCTGGCGTCGACCGGCTCTGGGGCATTCTTGGGGGCAGGGGTGTTTTGGGAAGTCACAATCATCAAGTTTACCGGGACTTCGCGCACCCGGCTTTCGGGCCGCCGCTGCTCCGGCCTGCCCTCCCCGATTTCCTGTCAGGGGCGGGGCATAGACTCGGGCTGTGGAGACGTGGACGGTTGAGACGGACGACGGCGGCGGCCGGCTGGAGGTGCATTCCTTCCGGCCCGCGGGCCTCACCGCAGCGCACGGTGACCCGCCCGCACCGGCGCCACCCGGCGTCGTCGTGATCCACGGAACGCTGGTGACCGACGCGCTGTACCGTCCGTTCGCCCGCAAACTCAGCCTCCTGCTGAGCCGGCCGGTGCACTGCTATAACCGCAGGGGCAGGGCCGGGTCCCCGCCCCAGCCGGACGGCTATTCGGTGGCCACCGAGGTCAGCGACCTCACGGCTGTCATGCGGGCGACGGGATCGCAGGACGTGGTGGCGCACAGCTACGGCGGCTTCGTGGCGCTTCAGGCCGCGCGCAGCATCCCGCTCCGGCGGCTCGTGACGTATGACGCCGCGGTGTCGCTGTCCGGGAACCTGAACCATCGCTGGCGTCCGGAACTGGAGCAGGCCGTGACGGAAGGGCAGCTCAACCACGCCTGGGCGCATCTGGTGCAGGGCCTGGCGACGGCCGGGCCGGTCTCCTACCTGCCGCTCGGGGCGCTCCGGATGCTGAGCATCCTGTCCGCGAGGACCAACCTCGGCGCCGAGATGCGGGAGCTGCTGCCGACTGCCGTGAAGGAAATGCGGGCCGTGCTCGACGCCGACGCCCACCTGGACGATTTTGTGGGGCTGTCCACCCCCACGCTCATGCTCAGCGGCGGCTGGAGCCCCGGATATTTCGCCGACACGGGGCGCCAGCTTGCCGCGGCCGTTCCGGCGATCGAGTTCGGCGTGGTCCCGGGCCAGCTGCACGAGGGCCCCATCCGCCCCGGGAAGCGCCTGGCCATCAGGATGGCGCGCTTCCTGGACGGCACTGACGGCGGCCCGCAGTCAGTGGGCCTGCAGTCCCTGAGCAGACGGCGGCGCAAGCGGGCCGGGCTGTCAGGAGGGCCCGGCCTCGGCTAGGCTCGGAGCATGACGCGCGAGATCATCAGCACACCCGACGACGGCAGACTTGAGCTGTTCACCACGGGCGCGGAGCTCGCATCGGCGGGTTCCGGCGTCGTCGTCGTAACGGCCTCCATGGTGACGGCTGCCGACTACACGCGCTTCGCCCAGAAGCTCAGCGCCGAACTGGGCCGCCCGGTCCACACCTTCAACCGCCGCGGCCGCGGCGAATCGTCCGAGCAGCCCGGGGACTACACGCTGGACGTCGACATCCGCGACCTCGATGCCGTGATGAAGCACACGTCCAGCACCGATGTCTTCGGCCACAGTTTCGGCGGCGCCGTGGCGATTCACGCTGCCAGGACCCTCCCGGTGGAGCGGCTTGCCGTCTATGACCCGGCCGTTTCCGTGAACCACAGCGTCAAGGCTGACTGGACCACTGAATATGAACGCGCGACGGCGGCAGGAGACGATGACCGCGCCCTCGCCGTTTTGCAGCGGGGACTTGAGGCCGGCGGCGCGTTCTCGTCGCGCATGCCGCTGTCCATGCTGACCCTGGCCAACAAGCTCACGGCAGGCACCTCGGTCGGCAAGCAGCAGCGCGAGATGATGCGCACCGGCGTCCGTGAGATCAAGGCCATCATTGCCGCGGACATGCCGGCGGAGCCGTTCCTGGATCTGCCGCTGGAGACGCTCATCATTGTGGGCGAGAAGAGCCCTGCCTATTTCGGCGTGGCCTGCGGCCAGATCCACGACGTCCTGTCCGGTTCCAGCTACACCATCCTGCCGGGCTTCGGGCACGACGGCGTCAACCGCGCACCGGACAAGCTCATCACGGAACTCAGCGAGTTCTTCGCCGGCTGACCTGCCCTCCGCGAACAAGCACGTAATCCCCTCATTCGGGGGAAAACGGGGCATTATGTGCTTGTTCGCGCTCAGCGGGAGGGGCTTAAGTGTCCGTTCAGTGGCTGGCGGCGCCTGGCGTCTTTCGCATCATGGCGGACAGGACGACGGCGGCAACGGCGATGATGGTGGCCGTCAGGAAAGCGGCGTTCATCCCGGCGACGAGCCCGGATCCTGCGGAGACAACGGCGAAGATGGACACGAGCAGCGCCGTGCCGGCGGCACCGGCCACCTGCTGCAGGGTGCTCATGATGGCGGACCCGTGCGAGTACAGGTGCGGCGGCAGCGGATTCAGCCCGGTGGTGAAGGCCGGGGTGAACAGGAGCGCGAGCCCCAGGCTCAGGCCAACGTGCAGGGCGATGATCCACCACACCGGGGTCCCGGCGTTCAGCAGGGAGAACTGCCACAGCGCCAGGACCATGAGGGACGATCCCGTCACGGTCAGCGGCAACGGGCCCACTTTGTCGAACAGGCGGCCGATCGCCGGTCCGAGCAGGCCCATGGCGAGGCCGCCGGGCAGCAGCGCCAGGCCGGTCTCGAGGGACTTCAGGCCGCGGATTTCCTGCAGGTACAGCGGAAGCAGGATCACGGCACCAAACAGGGCCACCATGGCCACCACCATTAGCAGCACGGACACCGTGAACATGCGGAAGTTGAAGGCCCTCAGGTCCAGCAGCGGGGCCTCGGACTTCTGCAGCTGGAGCTGGCGCAGCACGAACGCCACCAGTCCGGTTACGCCGATGACCAGTGCAGCCAGGGCGAGCGTGCTCGGTCCGCCGTCGCCGCCGTGACCGCCGCCGATCTGGCTGAGGCCGTACACCAGGCCGCCGAACGCGGGGATGGTCAGCACCACGGACAGGAAGTCGAGCCTGGACTTTTCTGTTTCGCCGACGTTGGTCAGGAACCTGGCACCGATCGCCAGCGCCGCCAGCGCGATGGGCAGGACGAAAACAAACATGAAGCGCCACGAAAAGTGCTCCAGGATCAGGCCTGAAACCGTGGGGCCCATGGCCGGCGCCACGGAAATGGCGATGCTGACGTTGCCCATGACAGCCCCGCGGCGCGTTAGCGGCACCAAGGTGAGGATGGTGGTCATCAGCAGCGGCAGCATGATGGCGGTGCCGCCGGCCTGGACGATTCGCGCCATCAGGAGGACTTCGAAGCCGGGCGCGGCGGCCGCCAGTGCGGTTCCCCCCGCGAAAAGGCCCATGGCCAGCAGGAAGACAGCGCGGGTGGTCAGCCGCTGCAGGATGAAGCCGGTGGTGGGGATCACGACCGCCATGGTCAGCATGAAGCCCGTGGAAAGCCATTGCACCGTGGGGGCGTCCACCCTCAGGTCCACCATGAGCCGCTGCAGGGCAACGTTCATGATGGTCTCGTTCAGGATCACCACGAAGGTGGCCACGAGCAGCGTGACGATGACGGTCACGGACTCGCGGGACATCTTGTCAACCGGCAGGGTTCCGGTTGGGGCGGCCTGCTTCGTTTCAGTGGCCGCACCGGCCGGCGGGTTCAACGCAGCGCCTGGCTCCCCGGGTTCACCGGGGGAATTTGACGAGACTTCGATAGACATGGAGAGACCCTCGGGGAGTTGGGAGTGATGGCTTGCGGACGCCGCCGCTGCAGACTCCAACAGTCTAAGGGCCGGACTCATTCCCGTACACGGGCAAGAGCTGGTGCTAGGAGCTGAGCGGCACGTTGTCGATGAGCCGCACGGCGCCCACCTTGGCCGCAACGATCGCCAGTCCTTCACCGCGGAACGGTGTCTCCCGGCAGTTCTCGGCCAGCGGTTCCAGTGTCCCGGGATCCACCACTTCGAGGTAGTCCAGGTCAACCAGCGGCTGGGATTCGATGAGCGCCCGGGCAGACTCCACATCGAGGGCCTCGTTCGCGTTGGCCCGGTCCTCGATGAGCCGCAGCGAACGCGACAGGACCAGCGCGGCCTCGCGCTCCTCCCCCGAGAGGAAGCGGTTGCGGCTGGACAGCGCCAGGCCGTCTTCCGAGCGCACCGTGGGCACCGCAACGATCTCCACGGGAAAGTTCAGGTCAGCCACCATCCGCCGGACCAGGGCAAGCTGCTGGGCGTCCTTCTGCCCGAAGTAGGCGCGGTAGCCGGGCAGCCCGCCTCCGGCGCCGGTGACGAACGCGCCGTTCCCCGGGAGTCCGGTGCCGGGGATCCCCAAATGGAGCAGTTTCGCCACCACTGTCAGGGCGCCGTCGAAGTGCCCCGGACGGGACGCGCCCTCCCATTTTTCCCCCAGCGGGCCGGCCGTAATCCGGACCAGTGGCCTGCCGCCGGGGTACATTTCGTCCACGGACGGGGCTAACACCAGGTCCACTCCCTGTTCCTCGAGCAGGGCCATATCCGCCTCGAGCGTCCGCGGATAGCGCTCCAGATCCGCCGCCTCGCCGAACTGCAGCGGGTTCACGAAGATGGACGCCACCACCACGTCGTTCTGTTCGACGGCGGTGCGTGCCAGCTGCGCGTGTCCCTCGTGCAGGGCGCCCATGGTGGGCACCAGCCCCTGGGAGGAGCCGTGTTTCTGGGTCAGGAGCAAGCGGCTTTGGGCACGGAGCGACGCTCCGGTGGTCACAAGTCGGATTCCCATATCAGTGTCCTCCCGGGGCCTGGGGGCCGTCGTCATCTGTGCTGGCAAGGGCGTTGCGGATGTCCTCCAGCTGGTCCGGTTTCAGCAGCCCGCGCCCTTCAGCCCGCCTTGCCGTGGCCCTGGCCATCGCCAGGTACGCCTCGAGGATGTCGGCGCCGGCACCGCCGTCGTGCTCCCGGAGCGCCCGCGCGTGGGCGGCCACGGTTCCCGCGTCACCGCGGGCCACGGGCCCGGTGAGCGCGGACTCGCCGGAGGCGAGGGCGTTCTCCAGGGTGGCCCGCAGCAGCGGGCCGAGCATGCGTTCCGGGGCGTCCACCCCCACTTCGCGGAGCAGCTGCGATGCCTGCGCCACGAGCGTGACCAGGTGGTTGGAGCCGTGCGCGAGGGCTGCGTGGTAAATGACGCGGTCGCCCTCCGCAATGACCACGGGTTCCGCGCCCATCTCCACCACAAGGGCCTGGGCGATGGGCAGCATGGCGGCATCAGCCGTGACGCCGAACGTGCAGTCCAGGAGCCGGGTCAGGTCGAGGCTCATGCCGGTGAAGGTCATGGCCGGATGCAGCGCCAGCGGCACGGCTCCGGCGGCACGCACAGGATGGAGGACGCCGACGCCGAAGCGGCCGGACGTGTGCGCCACGAGCTGCCCCGGCTGCCAAGCGCCGAGTTTGGCCAGCCCCGCCACGAGCCCTTCCAGGGCGTCATCCGGCACGGCCAGCAGCACCAGTTCCGCGCGCTCCACGATGTCCTGGACGTCGAGCACGGGGACTCCGGGGAGCAGCGTTTCGGCCCGTTCCCGGCTTGCGTCCGAGACGGCGGAAACCCCGACGACGGCGTGTTCGGCCGCGCGCAGAGCCGCGCCCAGGACCGCGCCGACCTTGCCGGCCCCGATGATTCCGACGCCGAGGCGGCCGGGCTTAGCCACGTTGCGGGCCTTCCTGTTGGGTTGGAGTGGACGACTGGTGTTCGAGCTGGGGGCCGGGCTCTCCGGTTTCGACGGGCTCAACCGGCGAAACCGGGGGTGCAGGCTCAACCGGCGGGGACACCTGCGCTAGCCAGTGTTCGCTGGTCTGCCGTTTGCGGGCGGCGCGGGCGCGGGCCGCCTGGGCGTCGAAGAGGGCCAGGGCAGTCCCGGCGTCCGCCTGGATGACGCGCGGGGTCACCGGCCCGGCGGTGGTGTGGAGCACGAGGTCGGCCAGCCTGAACCTGCGCGCCAGCGGTCCCTGGTGCAGCGCCATCGACTGGGTTCGCTGGTGCGGCACCACCACAAGTTGCCGCCACCAGCGTCCCGATCGCATCAGCAGGGCGGTGTCAGTCGCGGCGAATCCGTTGCGCCGCCAGCCGAGGGGCGCCAGGAGCCGGGCCCGGCGCGGAGTGGTGACAAAACCGCCGTCGGAATCCAAGCCGTCCAGCCCGCACTGGAAAACCCGCTGGGGGTCGGCGGTGCCCGGATCCGGCAGGACCAGGGCCAGCATGTTCAGGACGTCACCGAGGTGCCCGACCGGCAGCAGGGTGGTGCGGGATCCCCCCTCGCCGTTGTTGCCGGCGGCCCCGTACCCGGCGACATTGACCTGCATCCGGTACCAGCCGAATATGCGCCACAGCGGCGGCTGCACCACCCTCAGCGCCTGGATCCTGCCCGGCGGAAGCGTCTGCGCCTGCGTGTCCAGGAGCCCGTACCGGAGCCGGATGCCGTCCGGGGAAATTGCCACCGTGAAGTTGTAGCCCTTGTGGAAGGAACTCCAGTACGCGGCGATCAGGCCGAGCGCCGCCGGGATCAGGTACAGGAAGAAGCCCTTGTTCTCCGTCACCGCGGACAGCACCACGGACGCCACAGCGCCCAACAGCACGAAGACGCTCTGCTCGCTGAGCAGCAGGGAACCGATCAGGCGCGACGGCGGGACCTGCAGGACCTGCTGCTCCGGCGCCTCCGGCGCGGCTGCTTCAGGACGCCCGGGATCGAGTTCCACCCCCGATGCGCGGGCCAGGATGGTGGCCCGCAACTGCCGGGCATCCTCCATCCGGAGGTACGCGAGCCTGACCGCCGACTCGCCCGCGTCCGCCACCTCGAATTTCAGTTCCGCCAGCCCGAAGATCCTCGCCAGCAGGGGCTGGACGATGTCGATCGCCTGGACCCGGTCCAGCCGGGCCTGCCGCTGCTGCTTGAACAGGAAGCCGGTGTTGACCCGGACGTAGCCTTCGGCCACCTGGTACCGGGTGAAATACCAGGACAGGATGAACCCGAGAACCGCCAGCGCCAGGACCACGGCCCCGCCGGCCAGAAGGAACGGGGTCCGGCCGGCAATCTGGCCGTCCATGAGCGGCTGGCCCTGGAGCATCCGCTCGAAGGTGTCCCGCCCGAAGAAGTAACCGATCGCAGCCAGCGCCACCCAGCCCCGCACGAACGGCGAGGCCGGATGCACCCGCAGCCACTCGCCGTCGTACTTTTCTCCGGGAGCCGCGGGACCGCCGGCGGTCACAGCCCGGCCAGCCTGGCTTCACCGCGCGCTGAGAGCTGTTCTCGCAGCCGTGCGCCTTCCTCGGCGGGAAGCCCGGGGATGAAAGCGTTTGTTGAGGCGGACGCCGTGTGCAGCTTCAACGTGCACAGCCCCAGCCGCCGCTCCACCGGCCCCACGCTGATGTCCACGTACTGCATGCGCCCGTACGGGACCACCATGACGCGCTGAAAGAAGATGCCGCCGCGGATGAGGAGGTCGTCGTCGCGCTCCGCATAGCCGATGGCGCGGACCTGGCGCGGAATCAGGACAAGGCGCCACAGCGCGAGCACCAGCATGAACGCAGGCACGGCGACGGCCAGCCAGCGGGGCGGCCACGTCCACCAGCCGAACAGGACGAACAGCAGGGGCAGGCTCAGCAGGGCAATCGCGATCAGGTTGCCGAGGGCCCATTCGACCAGGCGGACCGTGACGTATTTGGGGGAAACGCGAAGCCACGTGATCCCCGGCGGATCAATCGCCGCGGTATGCATACTCGCCTTCCCCTTTGGCCTTGCCGCGGTGGCCCTGGCCGGGCAGGCCCTGTGCCGAATCGGTGTCGCCGTCTTCGGGCGGGATCTTGCAGAAGCGTTCGACGACGAGCCCCACCACCACCATGACCAAGCCGCCGCCCGCCATGCCGAAGGCAACCCAGGTGACGTCCAGGGTGCTGCGCAGGCTCCAGATCCGCAGCTGGTCCACGAAAATTCCGGCGTGCCAGCCCAGCAGGACGGATCCCGCGTACGCGCAGGCCTGCGCGAGCACAAGGGTCCTCGCGGCGAGGATCGGATTGAGCGGAGTCCTCTTCTTGGTGCCGTTGCTCTTCTTGGTGCTGTTGCGCCAGCGCAGGACCCTGATGCCAAGGACCAGGGTGAGCGTGACGATCACGCCCATCGTGACCAGGGCGGTGGCCGGCAGCACCGGGGTGGCCATGCCGTACCTGCTGGTCAGGATGGCGGCGGCCCAGCCTGCAACGGCCACGGCGAGGCAGACCACGGCAAGCAGCAGCGGGTTCATGGGCTTCACGGCCTTACACCGCCCCCGCTGTGGGCACGCCGTCGAAGTCCCCGAACCCGTCGAACGGGGTGAGGTCCGGATAGTCGGCGGCCTTGACCGCCAGTTCGCCGACGCGCTCCCCGTTCAGGGTGGCCGAAGGTTCGATCAGGGACCAGGGATAGAGCACGAACGCCCGTTCCGCCGCGCGGGGATGCGGAACGGTGAGCACGGGATCGGAGCTTTGCAGGTCCCCGTAGACGATGATGTCGACGTCGAGCGTCCGCGGCCCCCAGTGCACTTCGCGCACCCTGTGGTGCTTGTTTTCCACCGCCTGGCAGTGCTTGAGGAGTTCCAGCGGCTCGAGGGTGGTTTCCACGGAAATCACCATGTTGAGGAAGTCCGGCTGGCCGGCAGGGCCGCCCACGGCCTTGGTCTGCACCACCGGGGACACCGCGAGGAGGCGCACTTCCGGCCGGTCGACGAGATCCGCTACGGCTTCGGACAGCGTGTCGTTCCGTTCGCCGAGGTTGCTGCCCAGGGCGAGCACCGCCCGCGTGTACTGGGTGTTCATGGGCGCTCCCGGTAGACACTGACGGCGACGTCCCCGAAGGGGACCTCGATTGGGGCCTTTGGCTTGTGCACCGTGATCTCCACGGCTTCGATCTTGAATTCCTTGAGCAGTCCCTCGGCCATGCGCACGGCCAGGGCCTCAATCAGGTTCAGGGGCTCACCGGTGATCCAGTCCGTGATGCGTCCTGCCACCTCGCCGTAGTGGGCAGTGTCCCGGACATCGTCCGACGCCGCAGCCTGGCTGAAGTCCAGGTGCAGCACGGCGTCAACGACAAACGGCTGGCCCTCGCGGCGTTCAAAGTCGAACACTCCGTGGTAGCCGGTGGCCGTGACACCGCTCAATGAGATCCTGTCCATCGTGCCCGCCTGCTCAGTGGCCGGGTCTGGGGGCCATGCGGGCGGCGACCTTGACAGCGTCCAGGCTGGATCCGACGTCGTGCACGCGGACAGCCCACGCCCCGCGGGCTGCGCTGATGGCCGTGATGGCGGCGGTGGCGGCGTCGCGCTCGTCCGGGAGCGCGGCCTTTCCGGACACGGTGAGGAGGGTTCCAAGGAAGCGCTTGCGGGAAGCGCCCACGAGGACCTTGTGCCCCATCGCTTCGAGCTGCCCGAGGTTTCCGAGGAGCTCCCAGTTCTGCTCGTCCGTCTTGGAGAAGCCGATGCCCGGGTCAATGATGATCTGCTCGGGCAGCACGCCCGCTGCGTACAGCTTGTCCCGGACCCCGCTGAGCTCGGAGACGACGTCGTTCGCGACGTCGTCGTACTCCGTCAGGGACGTCATGGTCTTCGCGTCGCCGCGGCGGTGCGTCAGGACGTACGGTGCCCTGCGCGCGGCCACGAGCTCGGCCATTCCGGGTTCGATGCTGAGACCGGAGATGTCGTTGATGATCGCGGCTCCGGCGTCCAGTGCGGCTTCCGCCGTGGACGCGTGGGTGGTGTCGATGCTGACCAGCGCACCGGCCTTGACCAGGGCCTCAATGACCGGCAGGACCCGCCGCTGCTCCTCGTCGGGGCTGACTTCCTCCGCGCCCGGGCGCGTGGATTCACCGCCGACGTCGATGATGTCGGCTCCCGCGTAAAACATCCGGAGGCCGGCGGCGATGGCGGTGTCCGGCGTGGGGTGCTTGCCGCCGTCGCTGAATGAGTCCGGGGTGACGTTCAGGATGCCCATTACCAGCGTGCGGCCGGTGGGCAGGTCTTCGAATTTTGCTGCCGGCCGCGGTTTGCGCAGGACGGGCAGGGGTGATGTGGCGGGTCCGGTTCCAGGTGCTGCAGCTAGGGAATCCATAGTCTGTTTATTACCTTCCGAGTATGAGGCTCATGGCTTCGGCACGGGTGGCCGGGTCATGAAGTTGCCCGCGGACCGCGCTTGTGACGGTTTTGGCCCCGGGCTTGCGGATGCCGCGCATGGACATGCACATGTGTTCGCATTCCACCACCACGATGGCTCCGCGCGGCTTGAGGTGCGTGACCAGTGCCTCGACGATCTGCGTGGTGAGGCGCTCCTGCACCTGCGGCCGGCGGGCGAAAATGTCCACCAGCCGCGCGAGCTTGCTCAGTCCCGTGACTTTGCCGTCATGGGAGGGGATGTAGCCCACGTGCGCCACCCCGTGGAATGGAACCAGGTGGTGTTCGCAGGTGGAGTAGAACGGGATGTCCTTCACCAGCACCAGTTCCTCGTGGTCGAGGTCGAAGGTGGTGGAGAGGACGCTTCCCGGGTCCTGGTGCAGGCCGGCAAAGACCTCGGCATAAGCCTTGGCCACGCGCCGCGGCGTGTCGTGCAGTCCGCCGCGGTCCGGGTCCTCGCCGATAGCCAGCAGGATTTCCCGCACCGCCGCTTCAATCCGCGGCCTGTCCACCTTGTGGTGCCGGCCGGATCCGCCCCCCGCCGAGTGGTCGGCGGAGGCGGAATGGTCGTCGTCGTCGAAGTGAGTCACACCAAAGAGCTTAGCCGTGGTGGCCGTCTGGACCGGCCTCCGTTACTCCGCCCTGGAAGGAGGCGTCCTCCGAAACGCCTTGCGGATGTGGCGGAAGCGCGTCCAGCGGTTCCTCCAGCCGGGCTTCCTTGGCTTCCGCCTGGGCCTCGCGTTCCGCCTTCTCCAGCCGGGACTCCACCGGGCCGGCAGTCTGGACCGGCCGGGTTTCCTTGGACAGCCACACTTCGCGGAAGTCGCGCTTGCGGATGGTGCGGAAGACGTGGGCGATCTCGGCCTGGTTCAGGGTTTCGCGCTCGAGCAGTTCCAGGGCCAGCTGGTCCAGGACGTCGCGGTTTTCCGTGAGGATGGCGTAGGCCTCGTCATGGGCCTGGTCGATCAGGCGGCGGACTTCCTCATCCACGATGTAGGCGATCTGGTCCGAGTAGTTGCGCTCGTGGCTGGCGTCCCGGCCCAGGAACGGCTCGCCGCCGCCCTGGCCCAGCCGGACCGCGCCCACACGCTCGCTCATGCCGTACTGCGTGACCATCTGGCGGGCCGTGGCCGTGGCCTTCTCGATGTCGTTCGAGGCGCCGGTGGACGGATCGTGGAAGACGATCTCCTCCGCAACGCGGCCGCCCATGGCGTAGGCCATCTGGTCGAGCAGCTCGTTGCGGGTGATGGAGTACTTGTCGGTCTCCGGCACAACCATGGTGTAGCCCAGTGCGCGGCCGCGGGGCAGGATGGTGATCTTGGTGACCGGGGCGGAGTTGCGCAGGGCCGCGGCAACCAGCGCGTGGCCGCCCTCGTGGTAGGCCGTGATCTTGCGCTCGTGCTCCTTCATGACCCGGCTGCGCTTCTGCGGCCCGGCCATGACGCGGTCAATGGCCTCGTCCAGCGCGCGGTCATCGATCAGGTTGGCGTTGGAGCGGGCGGTCAGCAGCGCCGCCTCATTCAGCACGTTGGCCAGGTCCGCACCTGTGTAACCGGGTGTTTTCTTGCCCACTGCCTTCATGTCCACGTCCGGCGCCATGGGCTTGCCCTTGGCATGCACCTCGAGGATCTGGACGCGGCCCACGAGGTCCGGCGCTTCAACGGAAATCTGCCGGTCGAAGCGGCCGGGGCGGAGCAGCGCCGGGTCCAGGACGTCGGGCCGGTTGGTGGCGGCGATGAGGATGACGTTGGTCTTGACGTCGAAGCCGTCCATTTCAACCAGGAGCTGGTTGAGGGTCTGCTCGCGTTCGTCGTTGCCGCCGCCGATGCCGGCACCGCGGTGGCGGCCGACGGCGTCGATCTCGTCCACGAAGATGATGGCGGGCGCGTTGGACTTGGCCTGCTCGAAGAGGTCGCGGACGCGGGAGGCACCGACGCCGACGAACATTTCAACGAAGTCCGAGCCCGAGATGGAGAAGAACGGCACGCCGGCCTCGCCGGCGACGGCGCGGGCCAGGAGGGTCTTGCCGGTGCCCGGAGGACCGTACAGCAGCACGCCCTTGGGGATCTTGGCGCCCACGGCCTGGAACTTGGCGGGCTCTGCAAGGAATTCCTTGATTTCCTGGAGCTCCTCCACGGCTTCGTCGGCACCCGCGACGTCCACGAAGGTCACCTGCGGCATGTCCTTGTTGACCATCTTGGCCTTGGACTTGCCGAACTGCATGACCTTCGAGCCGCCGCCCTGCATGCGGGACAGCAGGAACCAGAACAGGACGCCGAGCAGCAGCACCGGGATCAGCAGCGAGAACAGGCCGGACAGCCAGTTGCTCTCGATCGGCTGGTCCGTGTAGCCCTTGGAGGGGTTCGAGTCGGTAACGGCTTTGACCACGGCCGGGCCGCGGTCGTTGACGAAGAAGAACTGGACGTTCTTGCCCTTGTCCTGGCCATCGATGACCAGGTTGTCCTTCAGGACCAGGTCCACGCGGTTCTCGCCGTCGAAGATCTTGGCCTGTTCCACCTTGCCGTTCTGGGCAAGGAGCTCGAGGCCCGGCTGGGTGTCGATCCGTGTCGCACCGCCCGGAGCCAACGTTGCAAAGGCCAGCAGGAGCATGCCGACCACAACAATGATCCAGATGCCCGGGCCTTTGAAGAAACTCTTAGCTTTCATCTGTTCGGGGGCTGGCCCCGTCCCTCCTGGTAGTGCTGCACGGCGCGTGGAGTGCGCGCGTGTGGTGCTGCTTCGCTTCTAGCTATACACCGTCCGGAGTAAATCACGCACGATGTAGGGCAAAAGTTCCCTCTGGGCGTAGCACGGGCGTGGCTGCGTGCCCGCCGGTGCGGCCGAGTGGGCCGGTGGCTCCCGAGTGCGCATTTTTGCACCACTTCCAGGCCGGCGGGACCCGGTGCCGCGGAATTGACGGGCCCGGCCCTGCCCTGGGCGGCCAAAGCGGTGCAGATGTGCGGGACGGACCCGCCGCCATCGCGCTCCGCAGCGCCGATTCTCCCTCCACAGCACTGGCACGGGCCGGGTTGTCCACATAGCCAGCCCGGCGACTGCCGCAATTCCGGGACCCGGTGCAGGCTGGACACCATGCTTCCTGCGGATTTCCTCACCGTCCAGGGCGGAGTGACCAGGCTCGCGCACCTGCGAAGGGCAGGCTTCACGCGGGGTCAGATCGATCACGCGGTGGACTCCGGCCTGATGCTCAAGCACCGGCACGGGGTCTACCGCCTGCCCCAGGCTGATCCGGACTTCGTCCGCGCCTATGAGCTCAACGCCGCGGTCACCCTGCGTCTCGGCCGCGGCCACTACGCGCTGTGGACCGTTCGGGCTCCGGACCGTCGACATCCGGCAGCCTCGCACCGCCGCCTCCCCGCCGGCCACCTTGCCCACACGATCAGCGGAAACGTCTCGACGCTGCTTCCTCCGGTCCTGCCCCTGAAGGACGTCCTGGTTCATTGCCTCCAGTGCAGAACGCGGGTCGGATTCGTTGCTCGAGACGGTCGCCCGCGTGCTGTTCCGGAGGCACGGCTTCGACGTCCGGACGCAGGTCTACCTCGAGGGCATCGGCTACGTGGACTTCATCATCAACGGCTGCCTCATTGTCGAGATCGACGGCGTGGGCTTCCACCTCAACAAGCCGCAGTTCAAGAAGGACATCCGGCGGAACAACATTGGTGCCGCAACCGGCTACCGCGTCCTGAGATACCTTTACGAGGACGTGCTGCACCGGCCCGATGAGGTGCTGGAACAGATCCGGCTGGCCCTGGCCACGCCGCCGCGGACGCCGCGCTAAGCGGAGTGTCTCCCTTGCGCATTTTTGTACCCTATTAACCGCCTCACGCCGCCATCGAGCCTTTGTTTGCAAGGTTCGAAGGCGGCGTGGGAGCCCAAAGCGGAGCAGAATTGCGCGGCCCGCGGGAAGTTTGTCCGCTTACTCGTATACGTGCGGGGCCAGCGTGCCCACGAAGTCCAGGTTGCGGTACTTTTCGGCGTAGTCCAGGCCGTAGCCCACCACGAATTCATTGGGGATGTCGTAGCCGACGTACTTGACGTCGATCTGCACCTTCGCGGCCGTCGGCTTGCGGAAGGCCGTGCAGACCTCGACGGACGCGGTGCCGCGGGATTCGAGGTTGGTCTTCAGCCAGGACAACGTGAGGCCCGAGTCGATGATGTCCTCGACGATGAGCACGTCTTTGCCCATGAGGTCCGTGTCGAGGTCCTTGAGGATGCGCACCACGCCGGAGGACTGCGTGCCGGAGCCGTAGGAGGAGACGGCCATCCAGTCCATGGAGATGTGGCTGTGCAGTGCACGTGCGAGGTCCGCCATGACCATGACCGCGCCCTTGAGCACACCCACGATGAGGATTTCACGGCCTTCATAGTCTTTGTCGATCTGCGCCGCGAGTTCGGTGATGCGCTGCTGGATCTGTTCCTTGGTGTAGAGAACGTGCTTGAGGTCTGCCTGGACGTCGGATGAATCCACCAATTGCTCCTGTGTAGATGCGGGGATGTGTAGGTGCGGGGTGCGACTATTTACGGATCGGTTTTCGAAGCCGGAATACTAGCTTCCCACAGCGTGCGCCCTCGCGGGGAACCCCGGCGGCGCCGCTCTGCTCCCCGTCCCGCTCGCCTGCCAGCAGCTGGGCGAGCGAAAGACGGTAGACGCTCACTCCGCCGGGCAGCTCCACGGGCCCGGCCGAACCCTGCCGGCGAAGCAGCGCTTCCGCGGCGAGGAGCCGCTGGTAGCTGGGCTGCTGACCGCCGACCTCGGCGGCGGCCTTGGCGATCACCCGGAACCGGATGGCCGGCGCCAGTTCGTTGAGGGCCGCCTCCGGCAGGCTGACATCGGGACCGGTGCGCTCGGCGAGCGCGGCATAGGTGTTGTTGGCCACGTCCTCCAAATAGTCCGCGTCCAGCTGGAGGATGGCGGCGGTCCGGGCAAGGGACTCCGCAACGCCGGGGCCCAGCTTTTCCTCGAGCAGCGGCATGACTTCCACGCGGGTCCGGGAGCGCGCAAAGGCAGGGTCGGCATTGCTGGGATCGTGCCAGGGTTCGAGCTCCTCGGCACGGCAGATCTCCTCGGTGTCCCCGCGCCGGAGGCCCAGGAAGGGCCGGAGCAGCCTCCCGCGCACAGGCCGCATGCCGGCCAGCGACCTTGTGCCGGAGCCGCGCGCGAGGCCTAGCAGCACTTGCTCGGCCTGGTCATCGAGGGTGTGCCCCAGAAGAATCGCGTCCGCGCCCCACTCGGTCGCTGCGGCTTCGAGCGCGGCATGCCGTGCGTCCCGGGCCGCCGCCTCGGGGCCAGCGCCGCTGGAAGCAACGTCCACGGTGCGGATATGAACCGGGCTGAGGCCAAGCTCGGTGAGGGTTTCTGCCGTACTGGCTGCCACGTCCGCGGAACCGGGTTGCAGCTGGTGGTCCACCACCACTCCCCCCACAGCTACCGGGTGGCCGTCCACGTGGCCGCGGCGGGCGAAATACGCGGCGACGGCGGCGAGGGCCAGCGAATCGGGGCCTCCGCTGCAGGCCACGAGGATCCGTTCCGGGTAGCCGGCCTGGGACAGCGCTTCCTGCAGCATCTTCCGCGCCGTGCCGAGCACAGGCGCCAGCCGTCCGGGCGTGCGCCGGCCGCTGCGGGCGGGGCTGCCGCCGCCGGAAGCGGGCACTGAGGCGGCCGGCGACGCGCCCTGCACGGAAACTAGAGCCCCATCCTGTCGATCCAGATCCTGGCGTCGTGGATCTCCGGCTCGGTGGGGAGGTTCTGCGCCGCCTCCCAGACCCTGTTGAAGCCTTCCATTCCGGCCACGTCCACCACGGCGCGGACAAACTTGGCGCCGTCGCTGTACTGGCGCATCTTGGCGTCGAGGCCCAGGAGGCTGCGGATGAACTTCTCGATGGCGCCCCTGTCCTTGCCGCGGGCGTTGAAACGCTGCCGGATGGTCTTCACGGAGGGCACGATGCTTTCGTCCACAGCGTCCATCACCACGTTGGCGTGGCCCTCAAGCAGGCTCATGACGGCCGTGAGGTGGGACAGCGCGGCCTTCTCCTCCGGATTCTGCAGGAGATCCAGGATGGCGCCCCTGCCTGGCGTGGTGCCTGCGGCGGTGCGGTCCTTCAGCGACCGGGCGGCCGCCGACGCCCGCTCCATGAGCGAGTCGACGTTGCCCAGAAGGTGGCCGCTGAGGTTGTCGATCTCGTTCAGCATGTGGTGCCGGAGCCAGGGCGCCGCGGCGAACTGCACCCGGTGCGTCTGCTCGTGCAGGCACACCCAGAGCCGGAAATCCTCGGGGGTCACGTTGAGCTCGCGCTCCACGGAGATGATGTTCGGGGCCACGAGCAGCAAGCGCCCGCCGGACGGCGCGTGCGAACCTTCCGCGAGGGCGGCAAACGGATCGTACTGGCCCAGCACCTTGCTGGACAGGAACGCCAGCACGGCGCCAAGCTGGCTGCCGGTGATGGCTCCGCTGACGGTCGCCGCACCCGGGCTGATGGTTCCGCGGCGGTTCTCCAGCATCTTTTCGATGGCGGGCTTCAGCATGACCGCGAAGCTCTGCGTGTTGGCCTTGGCCCAGGAGGCACGGTCCACAACGAGGACCGTGGAATCGCGGAGATCGCGCGCTGCCTCGAGCCCGGTGATGTGGTGGACGTGCGGCACCGACGCATCGGCCAGTTCGCGCAGCTGGTGCACGGCCTCGCCGATCTCTGCGGGTTTCAGTGAAGGGCCGGCGGGAGCAAGCCGTGCTGCTGTGGACGCGGCAAGATCCCAGTTGATCAGGGCCTGGGCCGGGGCTGTTGTCTGGCCTGCAGTTGACTCCATACGGTCCATCAGAACACACGCGCCTGCCAACGCGCCTTAAAGTTCGCTGACCGGCGAACAGCCGGCAGCCGGGCCCGGAGCCCGCAGGCACCAGTCCCGGACGCCTAGCTGCAGCCGCAGGCGGCGAGCACCGTGGCCGAGGCGTCCAAGGCCGGCTTGTTGCCCGCCGCACCGGGGGTCAGGCCGTTGCCGATGAAGGAGAACACCAGAAGCCGGCCGTCCGCGTCCACCACGTAACCGCTCAGCGCAATGACGCTGTTCAGCGTTCCCGTTTTGGCCCTGACCAGCCCGGCGCCCTCGGCCGTGGATTCGTCGATATACCTGTCCCCGAGCGTCCCCGTGAGTCCGGCCACCGGGAAGCCGGCCAGCGCCGCCCTCAGGCGGGTGTCCCGGCCCGAGGTGATGGCCCGGACCACCTCCGAGAACTGGCGGGCGGAAACCTGGTTGTCCAGCGCCAGCCCGGATACGTCCGCCACCACCATGCCCTCCGTGGGAACTCCCAGGTCCGCGAGCTGCCTGAGGACCGCGGCGGTGGCCGTCTCGTTGCTCGCCTGCTGGCCGGTGGCAACAGCCGACATCCGGCCGAGGGTCTCGGCGAGGTAATTATCGGAGGTCTGGAGCATGTGGTCGACCTGCTGGCTGACCGTGGCCGACTGCACTTCCCCGAGGACAGCGGCATTCGCCGCCGTCTTCCCGTCAAGGCGTCCGACGGCGGGCGCCACCCTCAGTCCCGCGGCCGCGCCAACCGTTCTGAGCCGGGCCGCGAATGCCTCGCCCGCGGCGAGGGCGGAGTCCTGGGGCCGCGGCCCGATGGTCACTGCGGGATCGAACCGTGCCGAGTTAAGCGCGAGCGGGAACAGCGGAGCCATCTCCCCTGCTGCCACGTCTTCAGGGCTCCAGGCCGGGTTGAGCGAAGGCCCGGTGAAGAGTGAATCGTCCACCAGGATCTTTACATCGCCGGTGAACCCGTCTTTGCGGAGCGACTCCGCGGTCTGCTTGGCAAGAGTGGCCAGCCCGGCATGGCCGAGCACCTTGCCCTCGGCGGATTCGGCCTCGCTCAAGAGGACATCCCCGCCGCCCACCAGCACCACCGAGCGTGTCCCGGAGCGCGCAGAACCGGACGGCGTCGCCGAACCTGCAGGGGGAACGGCGACCGCCTTGGTGCTGAACCGCGCCTCAGGACCGAGCGACCGCAGCGCAGCCACGGCGGTAAGCAGTTTCATGTTCGACGCAGGGATCCTGTTGGCGGCACCGTCCCGGTCGAAGAGCACCTTGCCCGTGGCCGCGTCCTGGACCACGCCCGTGAAAGTGCCCCCGCCGTCGGTCTTGAGGACGGGGTCCAGCCGGGCCGCCACTTCCGCGGGCACGGGAACGGGCGCGGCGTTCCTGAGCGGCCCGATGCCCTGCGGGACGGACAGGCGTTCCGGCACGAGCTGCCACGCAGGGGTTTCGGCGGCTCCGGCGGCGGACAGGTCCGGGCCGGTCAGGGCCGGGGCAATCAGCATTCCGGCGGGCAGCGCCAGCACGGCAAGCAGAAGCGTGAGCAAGGCGGTGGGCCAGGACCGGATCAGCGCATGGAGTCTTTCGCGGCTGCGTGCCGTGCCCGTGGTGCCGCTCATGCTGCTGGTCCTCAAAGTCCTGAAATTACCCCATAAGTTCCTGAAACCTGGGCCTCTCGCTATATCCTCAATAGTAGTCGGCGGCACTGACTGTCCTATTTTTGGCTGATCGAGTGTGCCGCGAACACCAAGCAATCGTCGAGGAGCATTCCATGAAGCATGACGTGACCATCGAGATCCCCAAGGGATCGCGCGTCAAGTACGAAGTCGACCATGAGACCGGCCGAGTCCGCCTGGACCGCGTCCTCTTCACCTCAATGCAGTACCCCACCCACTACGGATTCTTCGAGAACACCCTCGGCGAAGACGGCGACCCGCTGGACGCACTGGTGCTCCTGCAGGACTTCGATCTGCACCCGGGCGTCATCGTTGAAGCCCGCCCGATCGGTGTCTTCAACATGACCGACGACGGCGGCGGGGACGCCAAGGTCCTGTGCGTTCCGGCCGACCCCAGGTTCGACCACATCCAGGAAGTCAGCGACGTCAGCGAGTTCCTGATCAAGGAGATCGAGCACTTCTTCACCCGGTACAAGGACCTGGAGCCCGGCAAGTGGGTCAAGGCCGAGGGCTGGGCCGACCGCGCCGCTGCTGAAGCCGAGCTCGAGGCTTCCATCAAGCGTTACGTGCCCGCGGCACACTGACCCCACCCACCGCTTTAGACACCGACGGCGGCAGGCGCGGTTCCTTGTGAACCGCACCTGCCGCCCTCGCGTTTTTCCGGACCCGCCGTGTCAGCGCGGGTGGCACAGCCGGGCAGGATATCGCACGCCGCCGGGGGCTGAAGTGAGCTCCGTGACGTCCCCGGCCGGAGATCTTGCCTCCCAGCGACCACCGGGTAGTCTGATTTCCACCATGTTCACGCTGACTATCAACCAAACAGACAGCCGGCGCGACGGCGACCGGGTCCCGCAGCTCCTCAAGGACCTGCGGCATATCCCGGCGCGCCTGGACTTCGACCGCTCCGTGGAAGACGAAGTGCAGGGGATCCTGGATTGTCCCCATCAGACCGTGGAAGCCGCCATGATCGCGCTGCGGTGCGGCAGCTGGTTTGTGGGGATCGGCGTGGGCCCTGTGAACGAGCCGCTGCCGAACCAGATCAAGGACGCCTCCGGGCACGGGCTGGTGTACGCGCGCCGGGCCGTGGACCGGCTCCGCTACGGCAAGGAGCGTATTCCCGTGGCCGTGGAGGGCCCCCTGGCGGACGTGGCAGCGGAATCCGAGTCGGTGCTCCGGCTCCTGGGCCATATTGTCCGGGACAGGAGCGAGGCCGAATGGCGTGTCCTGGATCTGCTGACCCCCGGTGTTCGCGGCCAGCAGAAAGCCGTGGCGGCGGAACTGGGCATCACCTCCCAGGCCGTCAGCAAGGCCGTGGCGAGGTCGCAGTGGAACGAGGAGCACGCTGCCCGGCCAGCCGCGGCAAGACTGCTTTCCCTCATTCTCGAGGTGCGGTAGACAGTTCCGGTCGGGTCGTCAGCGCGGGAACGCCTGAGCAGCCCGTCGCTTACAGGAGTCCGCGCAGCACGTGCGCAGCGCCGTCGTCGTACACGGACTTGGTGACCTCATCTGCCGCGGCAACCACTTCCTCCGGGGCCTGGCCCATGGCGACGCCGCGTCCAGCCCACGTGAGCATTTCGATGTCGTTGCGGCCGTCGCCGATGGCTAGGGTGCTGGCAGCCTCGACGCCGAGCCTGCGGCGCAGGCTTTCGAGCGCACTGGCCTTGGTGACCCCTGCTGCGGCGATGTCCAGCCAGGCGGTCCAGCCCACCGAGTAGGTGACGCCGGCAAGCCCGATGTGTTCAATGGCCTCGTTGAACTCCTCCGGGGTGTTCTCGGCGCTGAAGACCACGACGCGGACGGCCGTGGCCTCCAGCATGGTCTGGAAGTCGACGCCGATCGCCTCCACCCCGAAGCTCGCATCCTGGAAGCGCTCGGTGGAGAGGAAGTTGCCGTCCTCATCCTCGAGCGCGTATTTGGCTGCCGGCAGGCGCTTGCGGAGGGCGCGGAGCGCGGGGCCGGGATCGAACGTGGCCTTGTGGATGATTTCATAGCCGTCCGCCAACTCCGGATCCAGGCGCAGCGTCACGCCGCCGTTGCAGCAGACGGCGTAGCCGCGGTCGATCCCGATCTGCTCAATGACGGGAAGGGTCGCGTTAAGGGACCGGCCGGTGGCGATCATGACGTCATGGCCGGCGGCAACCACGGCCTGCGCGGCGTCGCGGACGGGGGCAGACATGTGGCCGTCGTGGTCCACCAGGGTTCCGTCCACGTCCAGGGCGATCATGAGTTTCTGCCGGATATCTTGCTGGTCTTCGATGCCAGCGGCTGAGTTTTCAGTCAATATTGTCATGCCTATTAGTAGAGCAGACGCCCCTGACACCCGCTAGGACGCAGGCCACAGCAGCGTGTGAACAGCAGGTAAATACTCACAGGTTTTCCCCGGTGTGAGTGTTTACCCTAGAGGACCGGGAGGACCTCGAGGCCGCCGATGTACTTCTGCAGGGCTGCCGGCACGCTGACGGAGCCGTCCGGGTTCTGGTGGTGCTCCAGGATGGCCACGATCCAGCGCGTGGTGGCCAACGTGCCGTTGAGCGTGGCCACGGGACGGGTGCCCTTGGGCGTGCCGTCCTCGGTGAACACCCGCTCACGGATGTTCAGGCGGCGGGCCTGGAACGTGGTGCAGTTGGAGGTGGACGTCAGCTCGCGGTAGGCGCCCTGCGTCGGAACCCATGCCTCGCAGTCATACTTGCGGGCCGCGGACATTCCGAGGTCGCCTGCGGCGGTGTCGATCACACGGTACGGGAGCTCGCACTTGGCCAGCATCTCCTCTTCCCAGGCGAGCAGGCGTTCATGTTCCGCAGCAGCCTCTTCGACAGTGGTGTAGACGAACATCTCCACTTTGTTGAACTGGTGCACACGGATGATGCCGCGGGTGTCCTTGCCGTGCGAACCGGCCTCGCGGCGGTAGCACGAGCTCTGGCCGGCGAACCGGATGGGCCCCGGCGTGAGGTCCAGGATCTCGTCCGCGTGGTAGCCGGCCAGGGGCACCTCGGAGGTTCCCACAAGGTAAAGGTCGTCTTCAGCGAGACGGTAGATCTCGGCGTCGTGCTTGACGTCAAAACCGGTGCCCTGCATGGTCTCGGGACGGACCAGCGTGGGGGTGATCATGGGGACGAAGCCGGCCTCGATGGCCTGGTCCATGGCCATCTGCAGCAGTGCCATCTCCAGCCGTGCGCCTACGCCGCGGAGGAAGTAGAACCGTGAGCCGGAAACCTTGGCGCCGCGCTCCATGTCGATCGCGCCGATCAGTTCGCCGATCTCCAGGTGGTCCCGCGGTTCGAAGTCCGGGAATTCACGCGGCGTGCCGACGGTCCTGACCACTATGTAGTCGTCCTCGCCGCCTTCCGGCACGCCGTCCTCGATGAGGTTCGGAATGGTGCGCAGCAGTTCTTCCTGCTTGGCCTGCGCGGCGTCGGCCTCGGCTGACGCGGCCTTGACCGCTCCGGCGAGCTCGCGGACCTCGGCGAGGAGCGCCTGCTTTTCCTCGCCCTTGGCCTGGGCCACTTTCTTGCCGAACACATTCTGTTCAGCGCGGAGGTTTTCGAAGCTGATCAGCGCGGCCCGGCGCGCGGCATCCGCATCGATGATCGCGTCCACCAGGGTTTCGTCCGCACCGCGGGCGTGCTGGCTGGCGCGGAACTTGTCCGGGTTGTCGCTGAGGTCTTTTACGTCGATCACCAGACAAGAGTATCGAATCCGGAGGGCTGTCCGGGCGGATGCCGTTGGCGGCCGGCTCCGGACCGGGATGACGGGACAGGTTGCCGAACATTGCTGAACTGTGGGCGGCACCGGGCGGGATAGTGTTGGAGCACCATGAGCGACCTGCTTCTCTACGTCCTGATCGCTGGGGCACTGGCGTTCGCCGTCTCCAGCTGGTGGGGTGTGCGCAGGCTCAAGGCCGCACACGCACGCAGCGCCGTCCGGGAGGACACCCACGAGCACGGCCTAGAACACCAGCGTGTTGCCGTGGTCCTGAACCCCATCGCGGCCAAGTCCGCGGAGGCACGCGCCACGATCCAGCGGGCCTGCCTGACGGCAGGCTGGGAGGCCCCCCGTTTCTTCGAGACGACGCCCGAGGATCCCGGCCACTCGCAGGTGCGGGCGGCGCTGGAATACGGGGCCGACGTCGTCCTGGTGGGCGGCGGCGACGGAACAGTACGCGTCGTGGCCGAGTCCCTTGCGCACACGGGGGTTGCGATGGGCCTGATCCCGCTGGGCACGGGGAACCTCTTGGCGCGCAACGTGGACTTGGACGTCTATGACCTTCACGGCAATGTGCAGACCGCTCTTTTTGGCCATCAGCGCTACATCGATACCGCACGGATGCGGATTGAGAATTCGCAGACCGGCCACTCGTCAAGCCATGCGTTCCTCGTGATTGCGGGCATCGGGATGGACGCCGAGGTGGTGGGCGATACCAACGCCGGGCTGAAGCGGGCCGTGGGCTGGCTCGCATACACGGAGGCAGGCGTCCGCCACCTGCCCGGGCGGCGGAAGAAAGTGTCAATCTCCCTGAACGACGAGCCCGAGCAGGCCCGCAAGATCCGGAGCGTCCTCTTTGCCAACTGCGGGCTTGTCCCGGGCGGAATCGACCTCATTCCCCAGGCCATGATCGACGACGGGATGCTGGACGTGGTGGTCATGAGCCCCCGGAGCGCCGTCGGGTGGCTGGCCATGTACGCCAAAATCCTCTTCAAGCACAAGCGGCACCTGCCCGTCATGAGCGTCTACCGTTCCGGCAAAGTGGTCATCAAGTGCCCGGAGCCGATGCCCACGCAACTCGACGGCGACACGTCCGGGGACGCGACAAAGGTCACAGTTCAGGTGGAGCCCAGGTCACTGCTGGTCCGGGTCAGGGAAGACACCGCCCGTCAGTAGCGGGAACAGCAGGATCGGCAGCCAGGGACTTGCAGTGTAAGGACTGGCGGGAAAGTTCTGGAATGGCGCGCAGGTTCTGAGGCGCGCGCCGCGGAATGGTGGGCGCGGAATGCTGGGCGGTCTAGGCCGTCTTGGCGGTGCCGGTACGCTTGGCGGCGTCGGCGGCGGCCTTGGCGGCTGCGCGGGCCTCGGACTGCTCGCGGATCATGGCCTGTTCCTCTTCGAAGCGCAGGCGGTCCGCCCGGTCTGCATCGTCCCCGTCCCAGTCCTGGTTGTCGGAGGTCGGCTTGGGATTGACGATCATTCCCTGGCCGTCGTTGTCGGTGCTGGTTCTGTCTGACATGACCCGCTCCCTTCGTTGGGGCCACCCCCCATGTTGATCAGGCAAGCATACGCACAGTAACAAGGGCAGGGAAGTGCCCCATGGGGCATTTGTCTACGCTGTGGGCGAAGCATTCACCGTCATCCCGGAGCCGAGAGTTTCGGCTGCGAGTATGTCTCGGACCCATGCATGCGCATTGCGGAATGCTTCGTCTGACGTATGCGGCGGGACCACCAGGCTTTGCGCGTCCGCGCGACCGTAGGAGCCCAGGAACCGTGTTGCGGGGCTGATGCGGTGCAGCCCGGCGAGGGCGTCGGCCACCCGGGCGTCTGCCACGTGGCCGTCGGCGTCAATGCTGAAGAAGTAGTGGCCCAGGTACTGGCCCGTGGGCCGGGACTCGATCCGGCTCAGGTTGACGCCGCGGGTGGCAAACTGGTCCAGGATCTCCATCAGGGCCCCCGGCCTGTCCTCGGGCAGCGGGACCACAACCGTTGTCTTGTCCGCGCCGGTCCGGGCGGGCAGCACTCCGGGGCGGCTGACCAGGACGAAGCGGGTCACGGCTCCGGGGTTGTCGCCGATGTTCTCCGCCAGTACATGCAGCCCGGGCTGTTCCGCGGCGACGATCGGCGCGCAGATGGCGGCGTCGTAGTGCGGGTTGTCCTCCAGCAGCCCCATGGCCGCGGCCGCGGTGGAGGAACCGGGAATGTATTCAACTCCGGGAATGTTGGCATCCACCCAGAGCCGGCACTGCGCCCAGGCGTGGCCGTGCGTGGAGACCCGCCGGATCTGCGAGATTTCCACGCCGGGCCGGGCCACAAGGACAAAGCTGATGGGCACAAGGGCCTCCCGGATGATCCGGAGCTCCTGGCCGGTGGCGATCGCATCCAGCGTGGCGGTCACGCCGCCCTCCACCGAGTTTTCAATGGGCACCATCGCGGCGTCCGCGGATCCGTCGCGGACCTTGTCCAGGGCGGTGTTGACGTTGGACGACGGGATGCGCACCGCCTCCGCCGCATCCGGAACCTGCATGAGCGCCGCCTCCGTGAACGTGCCCTCAGGGCCGAGGAAGGTATACGTGGGGCGGGACGCAGGCATGAGCGGTATTCCTTTGGTGTTATATACGGGACTGCGCGGACGGCGCCGAGGTCAGAGAACCACTGGCTTGAGGCCGTTGTCCGAGACCAGCGGCTTGCCGGATTCGAGCCACTGATCCATGCCCCCGGCCACATTCATTGCCGAGTAGCCCTGGCCCACGAGCCACTGCGCAGCCCGGAAGGACCGTCCGCCCGTGCGGCAGATGACGTAGAGGTCATCGTCCGGGTCAAGGTCGTCAAGGCGTCCGGGAAGCTGGTCCAGGGGGATGTGCACGGCGCCTTCCACGTGTCCGGCCACCCACTCGTAGTCCTCCCGCACGTCCAGGATCGTGGCGTCCGCAGGTACGTCGCTGACGGTGACGGTATCGAAGTCGCTCATGGGAGTCCTCTCCTTTGCTCAAGCTCTCTGCACCAGCGTATCGCCAGCAGCGGGCCGCGCACCCCCCGGGCTGCGCAGGTTACGCTGGTCAGCAGACCCCGAAGGAGAGCCTCATTGCCTGCCCGCCCCCTCTCAATACGTGCCGCCCCCACTGACAGCGTGGCGGGAATACCCGAGCGGCCGGAGCCCCGCTTCCGTGGCTGATATCCACCACCTTTCCGCCGTCCGGCTCAGGGATGCGATTCGCTCGGGCGAGCTCTCCGCGCGGGAGGCGGTGACTCATTTCCTCGGCAGGATCGACGAATCCAATCCCCGGCTGGGAGCATTCGTCACCGTCACCGCGGACATGGCCATGGCTGACGCAGCCGCGGCGGACCGCCTGTACGCGCGGCGACCTCCGGATCAGGAATTGCCGCCGCTCCATGGCGTGCCGCTGGCTTTCAAGGACCTCACCGATGTGGCCGGCGTGGTCACGACTCACGGCAGCGCTGCCCTGGAACGCCGCCCCGCCCCGATGGACGGGGCACTGGCGGCGGCGCTGAAAGGTGCCGGAGCCATTTCCCTGGGCAAGACGCAGGTGCCCGAGTTCGGACTGACGGCCTACAGCGAAAACCGCATCGCACCGCCGTCGCGAAATCCCTACGCCCTGAGCCGCAGCTCGGGCGGTTCTTCCGGCGGCAGTGCCGCCGCCGTGGCAGCCGGGCTGCTGCCGTTTGCGCCGGGAACCGACGGCGGCGGGTCGGTCCGGATTCCGGCTGCGGCCTGCGGTCTGCTGGGCCTCAAGCCCGGGCGGGGCCTGGTCCCCGCCGGGGAAAGCGGCGGGGATCCGGCAAAGCTGGTGGTGGCCGGGCCGCTGGCGCGCTCGGCAGCGGACGCCGCGCTGATGCTGGACGCGCTGGTTGGGGAAGGATCCCATAGCGCCGGCCATGGCGCAGATTCAGGCCATGGCACAGCAGCCCTGGAGTCCGAAGGCGGGTACCTCAAGGCCGTAAACCGCGAACCGGCAAAGCTCCGCATCGGCGTGACCCTGGACAGCCCGTGGTCCGGGATCTTCCCGTTCACGCCGGATGAAGAGGCCCTGGACGCGCTGGAGACCGGGGTCCGCCTGTTGACCGAGGCCGGGCACGACGTCGTCGAAACTGCCGTCCGCTACGACAACCGCTACCCGGACGCCTTCACGTCGGCATGGACCGCGGGGGTCGGGGCTGCCCGGATCGCGCCGCAGCGCGAAGCCCTGCTGACCCCCCTGACGCGGACGTTCCGGCGCCGCGCACAGCAGCGGAGCGCCTCGAAACTCAGCGAGTCGCTGGCCTTCCTGCGGCAGTTCCAGCGCGACACCGTGGCACAGTACGCCGAGTGGGACCTGATCCTCACGCCGTCGCTGGCGCAGACACCGCGGCCCGTGGGCTGGTTTACGGGTTCCGCCCACGGGGACGGGCACTGGCCCGTCTCGGAGTGGGCCGGCGACGCCGACGGCGACTACCGCAGGCAGTGCGAGTTCGCGCCGTGGTCCTCCATGGTGAACGTCTGCGGCCTGCCGGCCGTCAGCGTCCCGGTGCACTGGACCGGTGGAGCTGCCGGCGAAGGGCTTCCGATGGGCATCCAGCTGATCGGCCGCCCGGGCTCCGAGGCACTGCTCCTGCAGACGGCGGCGCAGCTGGGATTCTAGGCCGCCGGCCGGCGGCAGTTGCTGCAGGCAACCGAAAATGTGACAACCGGGGGCCGGGGTGTCACCCTTAAGTAAATGAGCACTACTCATTTATCCGATCGCCCCGCCACAACGCCGGGCGATACTTCATTTCTTGGCCACCCAAAGATGCTGGCCACCCTCTTCTCCGTGGAAATGTGGGAGCGCTTCTCCTTCTACGGCATGCAGGGAATCCTGCTCTATTACATGTACTTCACGGCGGCCGAGGGCGGCCTCGGACTTGAGCAGGGCCTGGCCGCCGGCCTCGTCGGCGCCTACGGCGGAGGGGTCTACCTGTCCACCATCCTCGGTGCCTGGCTTGGGACCGGCTGTTCGGTTCCGAACGGGTGCTCTTCGGCTCCGCCATCCTGATCATGTGCGGGCACATCGCCCTGGCACTGGTGCCGGGAATCCCGGGGCTGATCGCCGGGCTGGTGCTGGTGGGGGTCGGCTCTGGCGGCCTAAAGGCCAACGCCACCGCCCTCGTTGGCACGCTGTACGGCGAGAAGGATGACCGCCGCGACGCGGGCTTCTCCATCTTCTATATGGGCATCAACCTGGGCGGGCTGATCGGCCCGCTGGTCACCGGCTGGCTGCAGCAAGAAAACGGGTTCCACTGGGGCTTCGGTGCTGCCGCCGTCGGCATGGCCCTGGGCCTGGTGATCTATGCGCTGGGCCGCAAGAAGCTCCCGGAGGAGGCGCACCGGGTGCCCAGCCCGCTGCCCGCCGGGCAGCGCTCCCGGTGCGGGCTCATTTTCCTCGGCATCGGCGCCGCCCTTGCACTGCTCCTCGCCACGGGCATGGTGAACGCGGACAACCTCGCCATGACCGTGGCCTACGCCGCGATCGGCGCTTCCATCCTCTACTTCGTCCTGATCTTCGCCAGCAAGAAGGTCACCGGGACCGAACGCAAGCGCGTGGCCGCCTTCATCCCGCTGTACATTGCCTCCGCGGCTTTCTGGGCCCTGTTCCAGCAGCAGTTCACGTTCATCGCCGTGTACTCCGAGGAAAAGCTGGACCGCAACCTGTTCGGCTGGGAAATGCCGGCTGCCTGGGTGCAGTCCATCAACCCGGTGTTCATCATCATCTTCGCCGGGGTCATGGCCGCTCTCTGGACACGGCTCGGCTCCCGGCAGCCCGGCTCGCCCCTCAAGTTCGCGATCGGCCTGTTCGTGATGGGCTTGGCATTCCTGGCGTTCATTCCGCTCGCCGGGGAAGGAAAGACGCCCCTGCTGGCCCTCGTGGGGATCCTGTTCCTGTTCACCCTCGCCGAACTGTTCCTCTCCCCCATCGGCCTGTCCGTGACCACCAAGCTCGCACCGCAGACCTTCCACACCCAGATGGTGGCCCTGTTCTTCCTGTCGGTCTCGCTCGGCACCACGCTGGCGGGCATCCTGGCCGGGCTGTACAACCCCGACGAGGAACTTCCGTACTTCGTCGGCATCGGCGGCACCGGCATGCTGCTGGCTGTTGGCCTGGCCGCCGCGTCGCCGGCTATCAGGAAGTTGATGAGCGGCGTACGCTGACCGCGTGCACCCCGTGACACGCCTCCCTGTTGAGCGGCGCCTCTACGCCCCGGCGCCCGGTGAGGCATCCGACGTCGAACTCCTGCCGGCGGGCGACGTCACCGACGGCGTGGTGCGGGTGGGCGGCACCGTCCGCCGCCCGCACCAGCCGCAAAGCTACGCCGTGGCCGACTACCTCGACTGGCTGGAGGACGCCGGGTTCGAGGGCACGCCAAGGTTCCTGGGCCGGGACGAGGCCGGCCGGGATGTCCTCACGTTCGTCCCGGGCGAGTGCGCCGGGGCCGTGCCGGAACCGTGGGCGCAGTCCGAGGAGCTGCTGCGCTCCGTGGCGCTGCTGGTGCGCCGCCTGCACGAGGCGTCGGCGGGCTTTGTGCCGTCCCGGCATCCGTTTCCGCCGCATTTGTTTCCGCCTGGGCCGGTCCGCAAGGATCGGGGCGAACTGGTCTGCCATCTCGATGTGACCCCGCAGAACGTGGTTGTCCGCGGCGGCCGGGCTGTGGGCCTCATAGACTTCGACCTCGCCGGGCCAAGCACCGGCTTCAAGGATTCCTTCAACACCGCGATGCACTGGGTGCCGTTGCGGGACCCGACGGACGCCTGGGCCGGCTGGGAAGCCGTGGATCCGTTCCGGCGCCTGCGGATTTTCGCCGACGCCTCCGGGTGGACGGAAGACGAACGACGGCGGCTTCCGCAGTTCGGCGCGGAGGCCGCCAGGCTCTCGCACGACCGCATGGCGCACAACGCCCGCACTATCGGAGGTGGCTGGGCGCGGATGTGGGCCGACGGTGTGGGCGGCCTGATCCGCCGCCGCGGCCGCTGGCTGGAAGACAACACGCCGCGGCTGGTCGAAGCGCTGACGGTGAGGCGCTGACGGGCTAGGCGCCAGAAGGTGCCGGTCAGAAGGTGCCGGTCAGAGTTGCCGGTCAGAAGGTGCCGGAGGACGTGGTGGAGAGGCCCGCCAGAAGCAGCGCAAAAACAACGATCACCAGAATGGTCAGGGCGATACCGATGTACCCCATTACGAGGCCCGCAATGGCGAAGCCCCGGCCCGACGGTTCGCGCCGCAGGGCCATGTGGCCCAGGATGACTGCCGCCACCTGCGGCAGGAGGAAAACACCGAATCCCACGAATACCGCAATCCCGCAGCACAGGCTGGCGATGCTGAGGTTCTTCGGCGCGGCGGCCATGCCGTAGTAGGAAGGCTGGCCGTAGGGGCTGCCGTATTGTCCAGCGTATTGCCCCGGCTGGCCGTAAGGGCTGGCAGGTTGGGCGTAGGGGCTGCCGGGCTGCGAGTAGGGACTGCCGTACCCTTCCCCGGCCCGATCATGCTGCCGGCCCGGCTCGCTGTACTGCTGACCGTATTGCTGACCGTATTGCTGCCCATACTGCTCGCCCGGCGGCGTGTAGAGCGGCGGCGCCGGGATATCCGATCCCTGCGGCGGAATATACGACGGCGGCTGGTAGCCGTCAGGTGTTGGGTCGCCGCCCGTCCCGGCGGGGCGCTGCTCAGTCATGGAAATCCCCTCATTAAGTCCTGAACAAAACACTACCGCCGCACAGGGCTTTTTATTCCTCCCGCGTTAGCGGCGGCATGTGTTGCGAAAGGCCCCCAGCCCGGCTCTATTTGGGCAGCAACTCCCACAGCAGCCACAGGGGCGGGGCAAGCAGCACCATAGAGACGAGGCCGGCGATCAGGGCCATCCCGACGGAGCGAAGCACAGGCCTGGACTGATGCTCCCGGCCCAGAGAGTAGCGGTCCAGAGAGTGTTGGCGCAGGGAGTATTGGCGGAGGGAATATTGGCCACGGGACCCGGGTCGCTGCGGCGGCGGAAAAGCCGGCCGGGCCGTTGACGGGCGGACTGACGGCAGAACAGTTGACGGCAGGACGGTGGCGTGCCGAAAGGCGGAGTTCCGGAGGGCGACGTGCCGCGGCGCGGAAGATCGGGCAGCTGATGAGCCGGCAGCCGGCGGCTGGGTGGTTGACGCACGGGGAGCCGCCGAATCTGGGGCATCCGGACGGGCTCCCGCGTTCTTCGCCACGGCAATCCTCCCGGGACGGCCCCCGAGGCCGGTTGCCTCCGGCACGTGGGGCCGGGTCAGAAGCCGGCCGAGCTGGGCATAGAGCTCCACAACGGCCTGGGGATCCAGCACAGCCGGCATTCCGGCCACCGCTGCCACCACGTTGTCGATTCCATGGACTTCAATACCCGAGGCGGTGGTTCCGGACAGGCCGGGCTGCCCGGCCATGCAGATCAGGGAACGGACGAAGCGCCGCCGGGGCGCCGGAAGCAGGGCGGCCACAGCAGCGGCCTGCCCCAGGGCAACTTCGATGGCCGGGTGCCGTGCATAGCCGTTCTGGCGCAGCACTCCGTCAGTGACCTCCACCTTGCCGGTCCAGCTCTTGGCTCCGAGCACGATCACGCCACCGGGGCCCACCAGCACGTGATCCAGACGGGCCAGCGGCCGACCGGGCCAGTGGACGTCATGCAGGAGGAACCAACCCCGCGGAACCAGCTCTCCAAGCCTGGCCGCCATCAGCTGATCGCAGCCCGGACCCGCACCGACGCGACCTGACCCCGGGGCGTGTTCCGCCCGGTCAAGGTCGCGCTTCAGCCGCGCAATCCGCTCTGAGGCCAGCCGCGTCCGCTCGAATGCGCCATCTGCAGCCCCCATGAGTCCCCCTCAGTTCTTCGCCTTCCGAACGGCGGCCGCGCTTCCGGGCAATCGCCGCCCCGAAAGCCAGATGCGCCCTGCCGCGCTGCGCGCGCCGGGCGCGGCCGGCGCTCTCCACGCGGCCGCGCGCCCGCCGTCGTCGTTGATGTTGAAGGTAGCAGTCCCCTAATCGGCCGGTATATAGGTACTTTTTGGCCCCTGTACTCAGTTTTGGACCAAAAAAGTCCAAGTAGTCAGCCCGATTTGGAGACATCCGGCGTCACAGGGACCGGATTTCGGACATGTCGTGTTGCGCCCCGCCGCCGTCTGGCATGCTGGTGCCATGGCTAGCCGCGCGGGCACAGTTGCCCAACCCCAAGACCTTGTTGACCTGACCGCACTTCTGGATGCGTATTACGACGTCAAGCCTGATCTGGGAGACCCCGGACAGCGCGTGGCGTTCGGGACCTCCGGGCACCGCGGATCCAGCCTGAAAGCGTCCTTCAATGAAGGGCATATCGTGGCCATCACCCAGGCCATCGTGGAATACCGTGCCGGCCAGGGCATCACCGGGCCGCTGTTCCTGGCCAAGGACACGCACGGGCTCAGTGAACCGGCGCAGAATTCCGCGCTGGAGGTGCTGGCAGCCAACGGCGTGAGCGTCCTCATCGACGCCCGCCACGGATACACGCCCACCCCGGCCCTGAGCCACGCCATCCTCACGTACAACCGGAACGCCCCGGCAGGCGCCCCGCAGGCCGACGGCATCGTGGTCACGCCAAGCCACAACCCTCCCGCTGACGGCGGCTTCAAGTACAACCCGCCGCACGGCGGCCCCGCTGACACGGACGCCACGGGCTGGATCGCCAACCGCGCCAACGAACTGCTGGAAAACGGGCTCCGGGGCGTGAAGCGCATCCCCGTGGCCGACGCCCTCGCCGCCGGCACCACCGGCAAATTCGACTTCCTCAGCAGCTACGTGGACGACCTCCCGTCGGTGCTGGACCTGAACGCCATCCGCGAGGCCGGCGTCCGCATCGGAGCCGACCCCATGGGCGGCGCGTCCGTGGACTACTGGGGCGAAATCGGTGAGCGGCACCACCTGAACCTCACGGTGGTCAACCCCACCGTTGACCCGCAATGGGCCTTCATGACCCTGGACTGGGACGAGAAGATCCGGATGGACTGCTCCTCGCCGTCGGCGATGGCGTCCCTGATCAACCGCATGTCCGACGGTGCCACCTTCGACGTTGCCACCGGCAACGATGCCGACGCCGACCGCCACGGCATTGTCACGCCCGACGGTGGCCTGATGAACCCCAACCACTACCTCGCCGTCGCCATCGACTACCTCTACCGCAACCGCACCGGCTGGAACCCGCAGTCGGTGATCGGCAAGACGCTCGTCTCCTCCTCCATCATCGACAGGGTGGCCGAAAGCCTGGGCCGCAAGCTCGTCGAAGTGCCGGTCGGCTTCAAGTGGTTCGTTCCCGGCCTGCTGTCCGGCGAAGGCGCGTTCGGCGGCGAGGAGTCCGCCGGAGCCTCGTTCAACAAGATGGACGGCAGCGTCTGGACCACGGACAAGGACGGCATCCTGCTCGCCCTGCTGGCCTCGGAAATCACCGCCGTCACAGGCAAGTCGCCGTCACAGCTGTACAAGGGCCTCACGGACCAGTTCGGCGCCCCGGTGTACGCCCGGATTGACGCCGCGGCCACGCGCGAGCAGAAGGCGGCACTCGGCAAGCTGTCGCCGTCCGATGTCACCGCCACCGAGCTCGCCGGCGAAACCATCACCGCCAAGCTCACCGAGGCTCCCGGCAACGGCGCGTCCATCGGCGGCCTGAAGGTGGTCACGGAGAACGCCTGGTTCGCCGCCCGCCCGTCCGGCACCGAGGACGTCTACAAGATCTACGCGGAGTCCTTCAAGGGCGCCGACCACCTCAAGCAGGTCCAGGCCGAGGCCAAGGCGCTGGTGGACGGGGTTATTTCCTAAGCTCCCACAGCTCGAGGATGCGCCGGATGGTGTGGTTGCCATCCGGCGCCATGTCCACGAGCGCTATTTGGTCAAGAACGACGGCGTCGCCCCGGTGCACGCGCCTGTCGCCGTGATGCGACACATGGGGGCGGAAGTTCCGCCGCGTGTATTGCGGGCTGGCGACGCGTCCGGAGACTTGCTGCACGGCCTGCACTAGGGAATCATGCAGCATCTGGAGTGCCGGGTCAGTCTCGACGAGGCTGACCGGAACGGACCCCTGGCGCCCGAAGCGGTCCTCCCCGCCGACGGCCAGGACCGTGCCCAGCGCCTGCTTGGCCGGCATTTCGGCGAGTGCCGCGAACCGGGCTGCGTCGCCGTCGTTCCCGACGTCGAACCGCACCAGCGTAACGTGCAGCGGCCAGTCGCTTCGCAGGAATTCCTGGCCCACCGCCACGGGTTCGATGAACGCGACCATGATGAGGTTCCGCATACCCCAAGTTTGGCACCGGCCACCCGCCCAGCCGGGGCTGAACAGGACTAATATTGGAATTGGCCCGGATGCTTGCCGTGCAGTTCTGCTGCAGAAATGCTGTCCCGAATGCCTCCGGAATGTCCCCCATATTGCCGGAGGCATTCTGCGCCGTGACCATTTTGCGAGCCGGAACCCTTTTTCGGGATCAGACGGTGCGGACGACGTCCTCGTAGGCGAACTTCGGCTTCACATCGCCCCAGGCGCCGGCTGCGGGCTGGCCTATGTTGACCACGAGGAAACTCTTCTGGTCGCCGGCCGGGAAGAACTCGGCGTCAATGGCGGCAAAGTCCGCGCCCGTCATGGGACCCGCGGCGAAGCCGAGCGAACGCACAGCGAGGATGAAGTATCCGGCTTGCAAGTGGGCGTTGTTGTTGCCCGTGGAAGTCGCGAGGTCCGGTGAGGCGTCGTACATGGCCTTCGGTGCGTTGTAGCCGGGCAGGAAGTTGTCCCACTGCTCCTGCCAGGAGGTGTCGTAGCTGAGGACCGCCACGAGGGGCGCGGAAGCAGTCTTGGCCCGGTTCCCGGATGACAGCGCGTCCACGAGCTTGGCGCGGGCTTCCGACGAGCGCACGTAGGTGACGCGCAGGGGCTGGGAGTTGAAGGCTGTGGGGCCGAACTTGGTCAGTTCATAGATGGCGCGGGCCTGCTGCTCGGTGACCTCGCCGGTGAAGGCGTTGGCTGTGCGGGCTTCGGCGAAGATCGCGTCCACGGCGGCGGAATCGATAACGGCTTCTTCATGGGCGATTGTCATTCGGGTCCCTTTCACTTGGCCGCCGTCCCTGCCGGGACGGTCGGGCAGTCCTGCTTTCCATGGTTTCAACTTCGTGCGCGGGCGTCCTCTTCCCGTGACGGACCGTTACGGAGCGTGACCTTTCGCACACGCGCTCTCGCGCCGTGCGGGTGCACCGTGCGGGTGCACCGGCCCTTCCGCGCTGGCCCTCCTGCAGCCCGCGCATTCGCCCTCTCGCATTGGCCCTCCTGCGCCGGGCCGCAGCGCGGTATTGTTGCACCGAAAGATCCCAGCCCCCGACAGTGCGGCTACCCCCTCTGAAAGGCCCCGGCAATGAGCATGCTCGGAACCAAATGGAAGCTGCACGGCAACGGCAAAGCCGTCCGCCCGGGCGAAGTGGTGGCGCCGGGTGAACGGCTCACCTGGCCACTGACCATCGGCGTTGGCATGCAGCACGTGGTGGCCATGTTCGGTGCCACATTCCTGGTGCCCATCATTACCGGAATGCCGCCAGCCACCACGCTCTTCTTCTCGGGCATCGGCACGCTCCTGTTCCTGGTAATCACCCAGGGGCGCGTGCCCAGCTACCTCGGATCGAGCTTTGCGTTCATCGCGCCCATCATGGCGTCCCAGCAGCAGTACGGCGTGGCCGGAGCGCTGGGCGGCGTGGTGCTGGCCGGCGTCGGGCTTGCCGTGATCGGTGCGATCGTGCAGAAATTCGGCGCGGGCTGGATCAACCGGCTAATGCCGCCCATCGTCACCGGTGCCATCGTGGCCCTGATCGGCCTCAACCTCGCACCGGCCGCCAAGACCAACTTCGACGCCGCGCCCGTGACCGCGCTCATCACGCTGGTGACCATCATCCTGGTGAGCGTGCTGTTCCGCGGGATCGTGGGCCGCCTGAGCATCCTCGTGGGCGTGGTGGTGGGCTACCTCGCGGCCATGATCCGCGGCGAGGTGAGCTACGCCAAGATGGACGCGGCCCCGTGGGTCGGGCTGCCCCACTTCCAGACGCCCGAATTCCACCTCGGCGTGGTGGGCCTCTTCGTTCCCGTGGTGCTGGTGCTCGTGGCCGAGAACATCGGGCACGTGAAGTCCGTGTCCGCCATGACCGGCCAGAACCTGGACGGCGTCTCCGGCCGCGCCCTGATGGCCGACGGCGCGGCCACCGTGCTGGCCGGCTTCGGCGGCGGTTCCGGCACCACCACCTACGCGGAAAACATCGGCGTCATGGCTGCCACCAAGGTCTACTCCACCGCCGCGTATTGGGTGGCCGGCATCTTCGCCATTCTGCTCAGCTTTTCACCGAAATTCGGCGAGCTGATCGCCACCGTGCCCCCGGGGGTGCTGGGCGGCGCCGCCACCATGCTGTACGGCATGATCGGCATCCTGGGCGTGAAGATCTGGGTCCAGAACAGGGTCAATTTCTCCAACCCCGTAAACCTGACCACCGCCGCCGTCGCCCTCATCATCGGCATCGCGGACTACACCTGGACCATCGGCGACCTGAAGTTCACCGGCATCGCGCTGGGATCCGCCGCCGCCCTGGTGATCTACCACGGCATGAAGGCCATCGCGAAGGCCCGCGGAACGGCAGCCGAACCGGAGGCCGAGGGGCCGGTGCAGCACAACCTGCCCCCGGCCGCCAAGGCAGCGATCAACGCGGCCGCCAAGCGGTCTTCCAAGAAGCGGTAGGCCCAGACGGATTAGGGTTCCCGGCCCGCGGCTACCCGGCGTCGAACGTTTCGTCCTCGTCGTTGGGGGACTTTTCCTTCGGCAGGTCGTTGCCGCTGCCGTCCGGCAGCCCGGCGGCCTCCTGCCCCGGTTCCGAGGAGAACTGCCCGGAGCCCGGCTCGTCCGCATTGCCCTCATCGATTTCGGCGTCCGCAGACGGCACCGCGGCATCATCTGAGCGGGCCCCGGGAGGAGCACCGGGATCGCGCGGAATGGGCGACCCCCCTGAGTCTTGGTCGAATCCCGCCCCGCCGCTGTCACCCTCTGCGTGGAGCTGCTCGTCGGTACCTCCGAAGCGGCCTGCCCCGGGCTCGCCGGCGCTGTCCTGGTCCTCTTCGGCGAAGTGGCTGAGGTTGGGGGTGCCGGTATCGAAGGTTTCGCCGTCCGGGCTGTTCTGGTTCAGGCCCGCGGCATCGAAATCCTCCTCCTCGCGGGGCTGGGCGAATTGCTGGGCATCTCCGCCGGTTTCCTGCTCCACGGTGGGCGTGCCGTAACCTCCCGCCACCTCTTCAGGGGCTGCGTGCTGGTTGTCCTGGCTCATGTTTTTCCTCCTGGTTGGCTGGAAATGGTTGGCTGGAAATTACTGGAAGTTGCTGATGGTCAAACCCCGGCGCCGCAGTCAGAGTCCCTTGCCGCCGGTGACCGGTACCACTGCCCCGGACATGTACGAACCTGCGTCGGATGCCAGCAGGACGTAGGCGGGGGCCAGCTCGGCGGGCTGACCTGCCCGCTGCAGGGGCGTGTCCTGGCCAAATTTGGGTAGCTTGTCAGGCCATTCGGTGGCCGGAATGAGCGGGGTCCAGATGGGGCCGGGCGCCACGGCGTTGACGCGGATTCCCTTGGGTCCGAGCTCCTGGGCGAGGGCCTTGGTGAAGGCGACCTGGGCTGCCTTGGTCATGGCGTAGTCAATGAGCCCCGGGGACGGGTTGAAGGCCTGGATGGACGCCGTGGTGATGATGGACGCACCGGCCTTGAGGTGGGGCACAGCCGCGCGGGCAGTCCACAGCAGCGAGTACAGGTTGGTCTTGAAAACGCGGTCAAACTCTTCGGTGGGGAGCGATTCGAAGCTCTCCCGGTTTTTCTGGTAGGCAGCGTTCAACACCACCACATCCAGCCGGCCGAACTCCGCCACGGCGTCATCCACCAACCTCGTGCTGAACTCCTCTGTCCGGCCGTCCCCGGCGAGGAGCAGCGCACGCCGGCCGGTCTTGCGGATCCATGCGGCGGTGTCCTGGGCGTCGTCCTCTTCCTCGGGAAGATAGGAGATGGCGACGTCGGCCCCCTCCCGGGCGAACGCGATGGCCACGGCCTTGCCGATCCCGGAATCGCCGCCCGTGATGAGCGCCGCCTTGCCCTGCAGCGCGCCGCTGCCTTCGTAGCTCAGCTCGCCGTGGTCCGGCTGGGGATCCATCGGGGCAGTGAGGCCCGGCTGTTTCTGTTCTTGCTTCGGAAACGGCCCCGAGTGGTACGTCCCCCGGGGATCGGCGGGCTGGTCAGGCTGCTTCGCTGAATCACTCATAGTCCACCTACTCAAAAGTGTCGGGCTACTAACAGTGCAGATCGTTCAGGGCCGGCACTACGGGCGGTAGGTGCAAGGTCCGTCCCCGCTCCGGCACGGCCGGCCGGTCCGGCTCTTCGAACCTAACGCAGGTTTGACGACCAAGTCCACCATCTGGACGAAAATAGACAGCAAACTTAGCAGTTGTTGAATTCGGCTAGGGTTGAGCCTAGGTTTGGAGCAAAAGAGGCAGCCGCGACGCCGATGGAGGAGGATGCATGACGGATCCCGAGAGTCCGGCTGGCAGTGGCAGGCATGAGACGCGGGAGGAACAGCTCGACCGGAACTGGATGGAACTGATCCAGGAGCTGCGCGTGCTGCAGACGGGCGTGCAGATCCTTGCCGGCTTTCTGCTGACGCTGCCCTTTCAGCAGCGGTTCGAAACGCTCGACGACTTTCAGACCAACCTTTACCTCGTGAATGTGGCGCTTGCCGCTTTGACCACCGCCTTCATCCTGCTGCCGGTCAGCGTGCACCGGAGGCTCTTCCGGCATCGGCTCAAGGAAACCCTGGTGACCAGCGCGGACAACATCACCAAGATCGCATTGGGAGGCGTGGCGGCGCTCAGCGTAGGGACCGCCGCGCTTGTCTTCGACGTCACTGCCGGGCGCAGCGCCGGCCTCATCGCGGGAGGGGTGCTCCTTGCGGTGCTCACCATCCTCCTGGCCTATGTCCCCCTGCATCTGCATCGGCAGGCGCGGAAATAGGCTGCCAGGCCAGGGCGGCGAAATTGAGGGCAGGGACATCCAGGACGGAGACACTGATCAGGCGTGGACACCATTCAACTAGCGCGGAGGACTAATGGGTAAGTGGGTCAAAGAGCACGGTTTGCTATTGGCAAACGTGGCGCTGTTCCTGATCTTTTTCGGCGGCATGATCCTCAGTGGCGCCAGCAGCTACAGCGACGACCAACTGGCCCACGGCGAGCCTGCCGTCACCATCGCGGAGTATCTGGGAACCGGCGCATTTATGGAGGCCACGTTTGAAAACTGGGAATCCGAGTTCCTGCAGATGGGCATGTACGTCATCCTCACCGTCTTCCTCTTCCAGAAGGGGTCCTCGGAATCCAAGCCCATGGGCCAGGACGCACCGCAGGACCAGGACCCGCGCGACGCCACCATCAAGCCTTCCACGCCTTGGCCCGTCAAGCGCGGCGGCGTGGTGCTCAAGCTCTATGAACACTCTCTGTCGATCATGTTCCTGTTGCTGTTCCTCGCCTCATTCGCACTGCACGCAATCGGCGGCACCCAGGAATACAACAGCGAGCAGCAGAGCCACGGCCAGCCGACAGTGAGCATCCTGGGCTACCTCGCCACGAGCCGCTTCTGGTTCGAGTCCTTCCAGAACTGGCAAAGCGAGTTCCTCGCCGTGGCGGTGCTGGTGGGCACGTCCGTCTACCTGCGCGAGAAGGGCTCCCCCGAATCAAAACCGGTGGCCGAGCCGCACTACGAGACCGGAGCCTGAGTCGGGCCCTCAAAGCGACGGACGGTCAGCGGTCAGGCTCCTTCGAGCACCTGCCTCGTGGCCCACGCGAGGTACTTTCCGGCATTGGCGACGGCGTCCTCCGGGCTGTCGGCCACGTCCAGCAGCTGCGCCGCGGCGACCACGCCGTGTTCGGCCAGATCCTCCGGAGTGACCAAAATCCGGCCGGCCACGACAATCACCGGGATACCCCGCTCCCGGGCAGCATCCGCGAGGGCGATGGGCGCCTTGCCCGTTAGGGACTGCGAGTCCATGGAGCCCTCCCCGGTGATCACCAGATCGGCGTCCTTGAGCTGTTCGGCGAGTCCCGTCAGCCCCGCCACGAGCGCGAAGCCGCCTTCCAGCGTGGCTCGCGTGAAGGCAAGGAACGACGCCGGGAACCCGCCGGCCGCTCCGGCGCCCGGAACGTTGACGTCCCGGCCCGTAGCCTCCCGGAGGAGGGACGCCCAGTTGCGCAGGCCGGCGTCGAGCTTTTCCACGGCGTCGCCGTCGGCGCCCTTCTGCGGGCCGAAGACATACGCGGCGCCGGTGCTGCCATACAGCGGGTTCTGGACGTCGACGGCGATCCTGAATGTCACGGCCGACAGGCGCGGGTCCAGCCCCGAGACATCCACGGACACCGCGTCAGCCAAGAATCCGCCGCCCAGCGGCACCACGTTTCCGGTGGCGTCGAGCGGCTTGAGCCCCAGGGCACGCAGGGCGCCGCTGCCGCCGTCGCTCATGGCCGAGCCGCCGACGCCCAGCACGATCTCGGTGGCGCCGGCATCGAGGGCAGCCGCGATCAGCTGGCCGCAGCCGTAGCTGTGCGCCCGAAGGGAGTTCTCCGGCGTGGGCTCCATGTGGGCGAGGCCGGACGCCTGGGCCGTCTCGATCACGGCCGTGGCCCCGCCGGCGCCGTCCTTCCGCAGTGCCCATGCCGCGCCGATGGGCGCCAGGATTGGGCCCACTACGGCGTTGAGCCGCTCCTCGTAACCGGCAGCGACCGCTGCCTCGAGGGTGCCTTCGCCGCCGTCGGCCACCGGAAACTGGGTAGCCACGGCGTCGGGATAGACGCGGAGGGCACCTTCGGCGATGGCGGCGGCGGCTTCGGCGGCGGTGAGGGACCCCTTGAACTTGTCCGGGGCGATGAGGATACGCATGGCACCATCCTGCCAGCAATGCAGGGGAATACGCTTGCCCTTTCCGTCATTCGGGCAGCGCGTGACGCCTGGCGGCCGGCGTGCGGCGTGCGGCGTGCGGCGCGGGACTACTCCTCGTGCCCCTGGTCCCCGCTCATCTGGTCTTCGGCGGGCGGCGTCTCCCCGGGCGGCACTCCGCCGCCGGGCTCAAGGCCGGTGATGTTGCCGTTCAGCGGATCCGGATTCGGAGAGCTGGCCGAGTCCTCGCGTTCTGCCTCGGCCTGGGGCCGTTCGTCCGCGGCGTCCCGCGGGGCGGGCCGGTCCGGGTTGGCGGGGTCGTTTTCGGGATGGTAGGTGCTCATGTTCCTGCGGTCCTCCGTGGCTAGGGTCATCTGCTGATGACACCGGGGGTCGGTGACGGTGGAGCTTGGCGCCTCCGGGCCCGGCGACACTGGACTAATTGTAAGCATGCTGATAATTCTGGACCAGTCAGATGCCGCGCGCGGCAAAGGAGCCTCGGCCGCGCCGGCGCCGCGGGCCGCACAGAAGAAGCAAGCTGATGGGTCTTTGCTTCATTTTCATACGCTTTTCGCGTGTATGCGGCCGCTGCCCTCGATGATGGTGATCCCCTGGGGTATCGCCGGGCCTGGGCGGGTTGCTGGGCCACAAGTGCACGTGCCGCCTAGAAACCGACCGTGGGTGTGGCCCTAAAGGCGTTAACAGCCCTATCTGCGATAACTTGGGCGTCACTTCCGGAATCAAGGATCGTATTCCGAGCTGATTCGGAATCGACCATGACGGCCGTAACGGCGAGGCTGTCCGAAGCCTCGGTCGTCAACAGAGCGTCCACCTGAGCCGAGAAGCAGGAGTCACTTGACTTGGAGTGAACGTCCATCGCCACCACGTGGTTGTTGGAGACGAAGTTGCCAACCCCCGCCATCAGCCGGATGATGACAGGCGTCGCACCTGTCGGCCGGATGCTCTGTGAGTCGATGATCTGGGAGAAGTGGTTGCCGACGACAGAGTTGTTGCTGCCGCTGACACAGAGAAGTCCGTCGAGGTCGTTCAGTCCGTTGTCGACTCCCAGGAAGGGCGTCCAGGGCTCATGGTCACGCAAGAAGTGATTCGTGGCCACGAGGTTTTCCGAACTATTCGCTGCGAGAATCAGCATCCCAGGGTAGAACGAATGCAAACGGTTGTTGGTGACGCTTGAACGCGTGACGCCTTCGAGATGGATGCTGCTCGCACCACGGGGGAAGACGTTGTTCGCGGTTATCAGGAGCCCGCCATGGTGCTCGGCGTAGATCGAATGACCCTTGAAGCCTGCTCCGACCATGTTGTCGGTGATCTTTGATGCCTGTCCCCACCCGCGCAGCTCGATGCAGCTTCCGCATTCAGCGATGAAGTTGTCGTGAACGGAAAGCGCGTCCGCGTTGTAGATAGTGAGGGCGTTCTCAAGGTAGACGAACCCCATGCCGGTTACGCGGAATGAGTCATTGGCGTTCGCGACATAGATACCGGTCTTGCCGTTGATGTACGTGTTCTCCGGATGCATCCCCGAGCCATCCGAGTTGAAGTGCAACCCGTCGATGCAGAAGTTGGAGAACTCGACCGAGCTGATCCGCGGGCTCCCGCTTCGCTCAACGTAGAAGGCGGCTCCCTTGGATTCCTCGCCGTCTCCGCCGAGGGGAATGTCGACGAGAATGCGACTCCCTCCGGGCCACAGCTCATGCAAGTCGGGCCATTCGTCTTCGGGAACGTTGAACCGGATGCTCGACGACGTAAAGCCGTGTCCCGAGCCATGGATCCTGAGGAAGCTGACGTCGATCACCACCTGCGTACGAAGGTGGTAGTCCCCGGGCGGAATGTAGATCACCGCGCCTGGCTTTCCTCCATTGTTCGCATCGGTGACGGTCTGCCGGTCCTTGATGTCAGCGATGATGCTGTTGATTACTTCACCGACGTCCTCGGACGGATTGCCGACGGGCCACGTAGTCACGTCGTAGTAGTTGTTGCTTGACATAGCTTCTTTCCTTTGTGTCGCGGTTAACTGAGTGTTGAGACCGCGAGCTTCAGTATTGTTGCTGAGCCTCCCTCAGCCGATAGCCAGTTCTCCGGGTTTTCGGTTTCGGGGAAGATGAGATCAGTCAGGACGACCTTGCCTCCCTGGACGAATACTTCGACCGAGCAGTGGTCCACGACGATGAGTAATTTGAGCACGCCGTTTTCAAGGTCAACTGGTGCTGACTCGACCGAAGCGAATTTCCCGTGGAAGCAGGTGTTTCCTGATTGTCTGCGGTCAAGGATGAGTTGGGCGCTGGTTGTGTTGTAGCTAAGAATGGTGCCCTTGCTCCCGTCACTGCTTCCGAAGAGTCGGAAATCAAAACGTTCGGCGCTTCCGGGCAGTATCTCCGCCTCGATGATTTGGGCGCTACCGGGTACCGCATCCGGCAATCGGAGGGCTGAATTTCGCAGCTCAAAGGTGTCTGCGTTTATTTGGTCCTTGGCAGTAGGCAGCTCTTCTCCTGCGCAAAGGTCGGCCAGGACCGGTTGCTGGATCAGACGGGCGGAGCCGTTGACTGCTGTGAGGCGCACTTCGCGGGCGAGGGTCATCGAGGACCGCCAGGGGGCCGTGGGCAGCTCGTTGGCGTAGTCCCAGTTGTTCATCCAGCCGATGAGGATGCGCCGGTCATCCGGGGCGTTGCTAAAGGAAACGGAGGCGTAGCAGTCGCGTCCCCAGTCCAGCCACAGGCAGTGCTGCAAGGCTGCAGAGCCCGCCTTGGGGTCAGGGAGGGAGGCCAGTCCCGCTGGCGCCGCGAGTGAACCGGCGTCCGGGAGGAACCGGGCGCCGTCGAAGTGCCCGATGAAGTACTGGCCGCCGGAACCTCCTGCCACTGCGCCGGGGTTAATGTTTACGATCAGTACCCATTTGATGTTGTCCGGGTCCCCGTCCACCGCCAGGGGAAAGAGATCGGGGCACTCCCATTCGCCGGCGTCGGCGTTGGCCGGGCCGAAGTCGCTCAAAAAGTCCCAGGATTTGAGGTCTTCCGAACGATAGAAGACCACCTTTTGGTGCTGCGCTTCGACGGCGACCATGACCCAGCAGGCACCTTGGTCCCCTTGATAGCGGAAGACTTTGGGATCGCGGAAGTTCGCGGAGTTTCTGGTGAGGACAGGGTTTCCTTCGTATTTTTGCCACGTCATTCCTGCGTCTGTGCTGTAGGCCAGAGACTGGGCCTGCGTGCCGCTGTGTTCGGACGCGGCTTTATAGGCACTGGTGTAAATGGCTACGAGGGCAGGTGCGTCCGCCGTGCTGAAACCGGACGTGTTGCCGTGGTCGACTACGACACTCCCTGAGAAGATGTCCTCTGTCTCGTCGCAGGCAATGGCAACAGGGTGTTCCGTCCAGTGCACCAAATCACGGGAGGTGGCGTGGCCCCAGGACATGTTGCCCCAGACGCTGCCGTACGGGTTGTTCTGGAAGAAGAGGTGGTACAGGCCGTCGTAGAAGACCAGGCCATTGGGATCGTTCAGCCAGGTATCCCTTGCCGTGAAGTGGATGGCAGGCCGGAACCTGGAGGTTCCGGCCGGGGCTGTTTCCGGGCGTGCGGCATCTAGGCAACTGGACATGTCTGGCGTTCCTCTTGGGAAGTGGAAGGGGGCTGGCTGCCTATTGCCGGGGAGCCGTGATGGAATCGCGGCGCACGAGGGGGCAGCTCAGAATGGTCGGGTGAAGTGCCATGAGGGTAAGGTCGGTCTTCCCCTCGACGGCGTCAATCAGGTGCTCGGTGGCCCAAGCACCCATCTCGTAGTGAGGCAGGGCCACGGTGGTGAGGCCCGGGTGAAGGTTGGCGGCGATCAGTTCCTGGTCATCGAAGCCGACCACTGAAAGGTCAGCGGGGATGGTGAGTCCCAACTCCGCAGCGGCGCGGTAGGCTCCCATCGCCATCCGGTCGTTGTAGCAGAACAAGCCGGTGGGCGGGTCCTCGCGTGCGAGGATCCGCCGGGCCGCTTCATAGCCGCCTTGCACCTCGGAGACCTCGGACTCAACAGGTGCCGCGTCGCCGTCGAGCCCCGCTTCAGTTAGCGTGGCCCGGAAGGCCTGGAGCCGCTGACGGGTTGCGGGGACATCATCGGTGTTGTTGATGAAGCCCACCCGGGTGTGGCCCGCTTCGAGGAGCGCGCCCACGGCGGCGCGTGCACCACCTTCTTCGTCCGGGATCACGGCTGTGATGTCTCCGCCGGTGGCCACCGAGTCGACCAGGACGGAGGGCAGGCTGCCGAGGTTGGCCGGCAGCTCCACGTTGCGGTGATACATGGTGGCGTAGAGGATTCCGTCCACCCGGCGTTCCAGGAGGGCCTCGACGTCGGCCTGCCGGGATTCGAGGCTGGCTGAGCCGGAGGTGTTGATGATCATGAGGTTGTACCCTCGGGCTTTGGCAGCCTCCTCAGCGCCGAGGATGATCCGGCCGGCGTGGGGCGTGGTGGCGATATCCTCGCTGACCAGACCCAGCATGCCGGTCCTCTGGGTGCGAAGGGCCTGGGCAAGGCGGTTGGGGCCATAGCCTAGTTGCTCCGCAATGGTCCTGACCTTGTCCCTGGTTTCGGGGCTGATTCGGGCGTAGGAAACCTCGTTGAGGACGTGCGAGACAGTTGTCACGGAAACGCCGGCGGCGACGGCCACGTCCTTGATACCGATGTTCCTGTTGCTCATCTGTCTCCCACGTCCTTATGGTTGGTGATGCTCTTGAGGGGCCGGGTTCACTCGTCCCAGAGGCCGTGTTCGGGCCAGCGGCGAGGAAGCCGTTCCTCGACCGGAGGCAGCTCGTGGTGCGTGTGCTTGCCGGTCTTGCACCAGTAGGCTACCGAGGAATAGTCGTTGCCCTTGCGCCAAACCGTTGAGCGGGCCATTTGGCTGCCAAAATTCCATGTTCGCTTGCGTACCTTTCGATTTTCCCGTGCGGGTTGTTGTTCGTTTCGTTGTTGGTGGTCTAGCCCTTGACGGCGCCGAGCGTCATGCCTGCGACGATCTTGCGCTGCAAGAGAAGCGTGAGGAGGATGACCGGGATGGAATACACGGCGGCCAGCGCCGTCATGGACCCCCAGTCCAGGCCGAACTGGGTCTGGAAGTTCGCGATCACCACGGGCGTTGTCTGGGAGCGGATCGCTGTCATCAGGAGGGCGAAGAGGAACTCGTTCCAGGAGGCGAGGAAGGCGAAGATCGCGGTGACGGCGATGCTGCCGGAGACCACCGGGATCACCACCCGCCAGAGAGCGCCGAGCCTGCTGCAGCCGTCTACCGTGGCCGCTTCCTCCAGGTCATTGGGTACGGCTTCGAAGAAGCTGGACATCAGCCAGATCGAGAGCGGCAGTGAGATGGTGGTGTGGGCGATGGACAGTGCGATCGGTGTATCTGACAGGCCCATGGATGCCATCATCGAGGCCAGCGGGATGCCGATTGCCACCGGCGGCACCATGCGGGTGACCAGTGCGGCCATGATAAAGATCCGGCCGCTGAGAGTTTTGTACCTGGTGATGCCGTAGGCGGCCGGTACTGCCAGTACAAGCGACAGCACGGTGCTGATGATGGCCGTCTGGATGCTGTTGATGAAGGAGGCCAGGACTCCGCTGCGGCCCAGTGCGTTGGTGTAGTTCTCCAGCGTCCATTCCCTGGGGAGGATGGTCGGCGGCACCGCGATGGTATCGATCGGGGTTTTGAAGGATGTGAAGAGCAGGTACAGGAACGGGAAACCGTAAAGCACCATGGCTGCCGCGAGGAGGACCCAAAGCAGGGTTCTGGTGCTCCGCCGGCCCGCTTCCAGGCCTTCACGGTTGACGCCCCGGCGCTTGCGGCCGCTGCTCCTTGTGGTGGTTGGCACGGAAGGTCCGGCAACGACCGGTGCTGCCTTCCCGCCGTCGGGCCTGGTTCGTTCAGCGACGCGCATCAGTTGTCCTTTCCTGGCCGCCAGATGGTGGACAACGCGACGAACGCGACGGCGAGCATGGCCAGCAGGTAGAGGGTTCCCATGGCGCTGGCCAGTCCGGGGTCACCGAAGCGGATCATGGTCCGGTAGATCAGCAGGCTCATGGTTTCCGAGGCGGATTGCGGGCCGCCGTTGGTTTGGATAAGGATGGTGTCGAACGCCCGGGCTGCATCGATGCCGCGGACCACCAGTGCCACGGCGATGACCGGCCGCAGGAGGGGCAGGATGATGCGGAACAGCATCGCTGGTGCGCGTGCGCCGTCCAGGCGTGCTGCTTCGATCAGGTCCCCTGGGATGTTCTGCAGCCCGGCGAAGAGCACCAGACACATGAACGATGTGGTCAGCCAGATGTCAGGAATGGCGACGGAGTAGAGCACTATATTCGGGTCGGAGAGCCAGCCGATCTGGTTGGGGTTGGACAGCATGCCGGCCTGGTGCAGGAGGGTTCCGATGAGGCCGAAGTTGTCGATCATCAGGAACTTCCAGAGGAGGCCTGCCACGATCGGGGCGATCATGAGTGGGTACATGAACACTGTCCGCCAAATTTGGGAGCTTCTCCCAAGGGTGGTGAACAGCAGCGCCATGCCAAGGCCGAGGGCGAATTCGAGGGTGACCACGACCAGGGTGTAGGCCAGGGTCCGCCATCCGGCACCCATGAAGGCTTCGGAGGCGAAGGCCCGGAAGTAGTTATCCAGACCCACGAAGTCGCGGGGGCCGCCGGCGATCGGCGAGATCTTGAAGAAGCTGTCCGCCACGAGGCGGAACAGCGGGAAGGCGACAAACACTGCCAGGAACAGCGCCGCTGGTGTCATCAGGAACAATGCGAAGCGGCGATCGGAGATACGCACGGTTTTCTCTTCCGCTGGTTGGGGACCGCGGCCGGCACCGGTCAATCAGGTGCCGGCCACGGGGTCTTACTTGAGGAGGTCCTCGATCTGCTTTTTAGCGTCGGCGAGGAGGGTTGCGGAGTCACCGCCGGCCACGGCCTTCTGCAGCATGGGAACCAGTACCGTGTCTACGATCTGCTGCCACTTCTCGGTAGCCGGCCGGGTGGCCGTGGCTTTCCCGTTGAGGGTTTCGATCAGCGGACCGAAGCTTTCGTAGCCTTCCTTGTCCTGGTACTTCTCAAAAGCTGAGATGCGCGAGGCCAGACCGAGGCTGGATTCAATGCCCATGCTGTTGTTGTCATAGGCGCACTTGATGAACTTCTTGGCTGCATCAGTGTTCTTGGTTGCCTTCGGGACTGTGAGGTACCAGGGTCCCGGGACGCCCCCGATGCCGGCAGATCCGGCGATCATGGGAGCTGCTCCCACTTTGCCGGCCACCGGTGAGTCCTTGGGGATCTGCCGGTAAGCGTGGGCCCAGAAGCGGGTCATTGCGGTCTTGCCCTGGTTGAACAGGTTTTGGGCGGCAGCCCAGTCGACCTGCGCGGCACCGGACGGAGCGGACTTGGTGAGGCTGACGTAGAAGTCCAGGGCCTCCTTGTGCGCGGCGTTGTCGATGACCACTTTGTTGTTTTCGTCCAGGATCATGGGCGAGCCGGCCTGCAGAACGTGGGCCAGCCATTCGGTTTCTACACCGCCCTTGACGTCGGTGCCGTACATGCCGTCCCTGGTGAAGAACTCGGAGATGTCCTGGTACTGCTTCCAGGTGCTGGGTGCGGCGAGTTCGTAGCCGTACTTGGCCTGGAAGTCGGCCTTGTTCTTGGCATCCTCGAAGAGGTCTTTGCGGTAGAGGATGATTTCGGCGTTGGTCCAGGCGGGCAGGCCGATGAAGTGCCCGTCCACGTTCGCTTCCTTCACGAGGGCGGGGAAGATGTCCTTCTTGGCCTCGTCGGTGAAGATTTCATCGATGGGCTGGACAGCATCCTTGAAGCTGGGCAGCCAGACGGAGTCCAGGGCTGCTACGTCAAAGGAAACGGTGCCGGAGGAGAACTCGCTGGAGAGCCGGTTGAACATGCCGTCGTAGGGCAATTCGACAAAGTTCACGTCGACACCGGCGTCCTTCTTGCACTGCTCGGCGACGCCCGTCAGCTCGGCGTGGCCGCCGGCCTCGACCAGGACGTTGACGGTGCTGGTGCCGGCGCTACCCGACGTTGCCGCCGGGCCCCCTGCGCCGCACCCGGCGGCCGCCAGGGCGACGACGGTGCAGATGCCGCCGATGGTGGCGAACCTGTTGATGGTCTTTCGAGTGGACATCGCTGTCGACTCACTTTCTCTCGAACGGAAATGGCGAGAATCTGGGGTGAAAAATCGTTTTGCTAAAACGACTTGGCATTCACACTAAGACCACTTCTTGGAAAGTGTCAAGCGTCACATCAGCCGACATTCCACCTATTGACGGCCGGGGGCAGTAAGCCCTAACGTGATCCCGGACCGGCGAAAAACCGTTTTGGCAACTTTGGCAGATCGCGCACCTGCGCAAGCAACATCAGTGTTCCGCCGGGTCAGGCCTTCCCACAGAGCTCAATGAAGGAGTTTAACGCGCAAGCCCACCCCCAGCATCCCGCCCGCAGAGCAGTGCTTCGAGCAGTGCTTCGAGCCGTGCGCACTACCGGAGCGGACCACCAACACAGCCACCGCCGAGGGCGACCAACACCCCGCAAACAGGTCAGTTCCACTCGCCGCGGCTTTGCAGCACTTCCTTGAGCAGGTCGGCGCGGTCCGTAACGAGGCCGTCCACGCCGAGGTCCAGCAGCCGGCGCATCTCGGCAGGATCGTTGACGGTCCACACGTGCACGTACAGCCCGAGTTCATGGGCGCGGCGGACATATCCCGGCGTCACCACGGGAACGGACTTGTAGCTGACCGGCACCTGCAGGGCGTCCACGCCGCCCAGCACACGGCGCAGCGCGGCCCGCACCAACGAGCCCAGCGCCGGAACGGCCAGCAGGGGCCCCAGCACGAAAACCAGGGCGTTGGCGACGATCCCTGCCGAGGACGCCGTGCGGCGGCTGAGCAGCTTCAGCACCGCCCGCCGTCGGAGGTCCGAGAAGCTTGCGATCAGCACCCGGTCATGGACGCCGTGGCGTTCGATCGCGGCGGCGAGGCTGCGCACGGAGCGCCAGTCCTTGACGTCAAGGTTGAACCGGGTGTCCGGGAGGGCCGCCACGAGATCATCGAAGGTCGGTACCGGATCCGTCCCGCGGATCCGGGCCCGTGATACCTCTTCCGCGCTGAGGCCGGAGATCCGCCCGATGCTGTCCGTGAGCCGGTCCAGCGAGGGGTCATGGAAGAGGAGCAGCACGCCGTCGGCCGTGGTGTGGACGTCCGTTTCGACGTACCGGCAGCCGAGTTCGACGGCGGCGCGGAACGCAGCCATCGAGTTCTCCAGGCCTTCGCGGGAAAATCCGCGGTGGGCCATGGCGATTGGCCGGCCCGCACCGGGAACATCCCCGGCATCAGGACCGGCCAAGGTCCCTGCAGCGGAGAAGAAAGGCAGCGGTTCGGTCACCTTCGAAGCGTAGCGGAGGGCCCGGGTTCCCGGTCAGCCCGGGAGGATCTCCACGCCGTCGCCGCAGTGCAGCAGCGTGCGGCCGCGGCCGCCGTCGAGGTCCACCCACACCACCGTGTGATCCGCCGTGACCGCAGTAATGAGCCCGCCGGTTTCGAATCCCGGACTGAGCCGCACGGTGACGCGGTCGCCCGCACGCAAGGCGGACCAGTGCGCATCCGGCTCCGCGCGGCGCAACGGAATATCGGCCGCGCTGACTGTCTTGTTCCTGGCCACGACGTCCCCTATCGCTCACACACATCAATCATCAGACGCGCCCACTCTAGGGTGCGAACGTGAACGTGAGTTGACCGCCAGCTGGGAGAACGGTGGCAAGCCGGCAACGGCAGTGTTTACGGCAGCCTGACGCCGAGCGCCGCGAGCTTTTCCTCGAGAATCTGGGCCACGCCGTCGTCGTCAAAGTGCGGCGCCTGCTGCCCGGCGGCGCGGATCGCCTCCGGGTGGCCGCTGGCCATGGCGTAACCGTGGCCCGCCCAGCGGAGCATCTCGATGTCGTTCGGCATGTCACCGAACGCCACGACGTCGGCGGCTTCGATCCCCAGCGAGGCGGCATACTCCGCCAGCGTGACGGCCTTGTTGATGCCCGGGACGGACAGCTCCAGCATGGCGATGGTGGGCGCCGAATGCGTGACGGTGGCGAGGTCCCCGACGGCGGGTGACACCTCGGCCAGGAAGTCGTCCGCGGTGCCTTCACGGACAATCGCCAGGAATTTGACGACGGCGTCATCCGCCGTGAGTGTGTCAGCCAGCGGCGCCGGCGTGAACTCGGAAAGAAGCTCGCTGGAGCCGTTTTCGATGAAGCCGGGCTCGAGGTGGAAGCCGGTCAGGGTTTCCGCGGCGAAGAGGGCCGTGGGCCGCAGTTTCTTGATGATCCGGCGGACTTCAAAGACGTCATTGAGGGCCATGGTCCGGGCGGAAACCATCTTGTCCGCCTCGAGGTCCCACACCACGGCACCGTTGGAACAGATCACCGTCCCAGTATGGCCCAGCTGCTCTTCGAGCGGATGCAGCCAGCGCGGCGGGCGTCCGGTGACGAAGACGAGTTCGACGCCGGCCCCCCGGCAGGCGTGGAAGGCCCGGATGGTGCGGTCACTGATTTTCCCATCGTGCCCAAGGATCGTTCCGTCTATGTCACTTGCTACCAACCGCATGCTGCCAGTCTACGTGGGCACGGAGGGGCGCCCGGCCGCCGTCGTCCAGGGTCACGGGGTGCGCCTCGCTTCACGGGGTGCGCCTCGCTTCACGGGGCAGAGGGCGGGTGGCTGGTGGATCCCCGTATCTGCAGTTCGCTGGACACAAGATGCAGTCGGCGCGGCAAGTCAGGGCTTCCGATGCGTTCGAGAATGAACCTGCCTGCCTGGACTCCGACGGCGAGGTTGCCGTTGTCCACCGATGTCAGGGAGAGGTGGCGGATCCGCGCGAGGTACGTGTTGTCATACCCCACCAGCGAGACGTCCCCCGGCACGGCAAGGCCGTGGTCGGCCGCAGCCGAAAGGGCGCCGATGCAGGCGACGTCGTTGAAGGCGAAGATTGCCGTTGGCCGGTCGGGGCCGGCCAGAAGGCGGTCGGCGGCCGCGAAGCCGCTTTCCTCGCTCATGCCGCCCGACACGACCCGGGGTTCCAGTCCCGCAGCCTTCATCGCATGCTCGTAGCCCGCCCGCCGGCGCCTGCCGATCTCGTCGGGGCCCTGCAGATGCGCGATGAGCTTGTGGCCGAGGGCCAGCAGGTGCTCGGTTGCCTTCCGCGCGCCGGCTTCGTCGTCGTTGACCACGATGTCCACGCCCGGCAGGGCAGGGTCAAGTGTTCCTGCCAGAACGACCGGCACAGCTGCGGCAGCTGTTTCGATGGCGGATGATTCCGTGGTGGTTCCTACCACCACGAGCCCGTCAATACGCTGTTCGAGCAGGGCTTCCACGGAACGCCGGCCCACCCTGCGGTCCGTGTAGGAGTCCGCCAGGATGGGTGAAACTCCGGCTGCGTGCAGTGAGGCGGTCAGCCCCTCCAGGAGTTCGACGAACCAGGGGTTACGGAGGTCGTTCAGCAGGACTCCGACCGTGCCGGTGCGGGGCATCGAGAGCCCGCGGGCCAGCTTGTTGGGGCGGTACCCCAGTTCCTCCATCGCCTGCAGCACCGCCCGGCGCCGGCTTTCGCTGACGTTCCCGGAACCCTGCAGGACGAGGGAGACCAGCGACTTCGATACCCCGGCGCGGGTGGCGACGTCACGGATGGTGGGCCTGCTGGCGGGCGTGCCGCTCGCGGCGGACGGGTGGGTCACGGTAACTCCTCTCGGTGCCATCTCAGCCTAAGGGGTTGACGGCTTCGTCCCGTTTCACTCATTATGGACCGGTCCAAGGAAATTCCAAGGAGGGAAGAATCTTCATGAGCGCACCGCACACACGACAGTTGCTGGCCGGCATGGTGGGAGGCGGGTCCGGGGCGGACATCGGCAAGACCCACCGCTCCGCCATGCGGCTGGACGGCCAGTTCGACCTGCGGGCCGGCGTCTTCGGCCGCGAACAGCGCCAGGCTGCGGTGCTGGCCGGCCAGCTGGGCGTGCCGGAGGACCGCGTCTACCGGGACTACCGGCACATGGCCGAAGCCGAAGCTGACCGCGAGGACGCCGTGGACGTCGTTGTTGTCGCCACGCCCAACGACAGCCATTTCGAGATCGCCCGGACGTTTCTCGAAGCGGGCATTTCGGTGGTGTGCGAGAAGCCGTTGACGCGCGATTCGGCCACCGCCGCGGAGCTGGTCCAAGTGGCCGCCGCCAACGGCGTGGTGCTGGCGGTCCCGCACTGCTACTCCGCCTATGCCATGGTGCGCCAGGCGGCCCGGATGGTCCGCGACGGCCGGCTGGGCAACATCACGTTCGTGGACGTGGAGCACGCTTCCGGCTGGGCCGCCACTCCGCTGGAGCAGCTCGGACACAAGCAGGCCGCCTGGCGCACTGACCCGGACATTGCCGGATTCCCCAGCGTTGTTGGCGATCTGGGCACGCATGCCTTCCACCTGCTGCGCTACATCACCGGGCTTGAGGCCGAGCGGCTTTCCGGGCGGCTGCACACGCTGGTGCCCGGAAGGCGCGTGTTCGACCACGCCACAGTCGAACTGCAGCTGACCGGCGAGGTTCCCGCCCGGCTCTGGGCCAGCATGGCCGCGACCGGCCACAACCACGGCCTGCGCATCCGCGTCTTTGGCGACCAGGGAAGCCTGGAGTGGGATCACGAAGACCCCCACCACCTCAGGGTGCAGGACCTCGACGGGACCACGACCATCCTCACGGAGGGTCTCCGCACACTGTCCGAGGACGCGGCGCGCCTCACCCGCGTTGGCCTGGGGCATGCCGAAGGATTCCTCGAGGCCTTCGCCAACTTCTACCGCGACCTGGCAGAGGAGCTGCGCGCCAGGCGGGATGGCACCCTGCCCGCAACGCGCGAGCTGAGCTTTCCCACCGGCGAGGACGGCCTCGCCGGCGTCAGGTTTGTCGAAGCCGTCGCGGCCTCCCACCACAACGATGCCGCCTGGGCCGTCCCGGCGGGCGCCGCAGAGAAAGCACGGGTCTAGCCATGCAACGCTTCGCACTCATCGGGGCAGGATTCATCGGATCCGTCCACGCCGCAAACCTTGCGGCCAACCTTCACGTCGACTTCCGTCTGGTTTACGACGTCGATCAAGACCGGGCCCAAACCCTGGCCGCAGCCCACGGCGCGCGGGCAGCCACCTCGCTGGATGAGGTGTTTGACCCCTCGGCCATCGACGCGGTCTTCATCGCATCCTCCACCGATACGCATGCGCAGCACCTGCGCCGCGCGGCCGAGGCCGGCCTGGCGGTGCTTTGCGAGAAACCGATCGATCTGGACCTGGAGCATGCCCGGGAGACTGCCGCCTACGCCTCTGAGCGCGCGATTCCGGTGATGATGGACTTCAACCGCCGGTTCGACAGCGACTATGCCGAGCTCAAGCGGATTGTTGACGCCGGTGAGATCGGCAAGGTTGAACTCATTCAGCTGTCCAGCCGCGGCCCCGCGATGCCGCCGCTGTCCTACATCGCCACGTCCGGCGGCCAGATGCGCGATCAGGCCGTTCACTTCTTCGACCTGGCCCGCTGGCTCACCGGCCTCGACCCGGTGGAGGTCTTCGCCACCGGATCCGCACTGGCCGAACCCCGCTTGGAGGAATACGGCGACGTTGACACCTCCGCCGTGACGCTCCGGCTCCCCGGCGGCGCCCTGGTGCAGATCGACTGTGCACGCCGCACCGGCTACGGCTACGACGAACGCATCGAGATCATGGGGTCCACAGGCATGGCCGAGGCGCGCCGCCACCGGACGGGCGCAGTATCCCGCTACCAGGCCGGGCGCGTCATCGACGACGGCCTGCACCCGGGCTGGTTCGAACGGGTCCAGCCCACCTACGCGGCCGCGCTCGCCCACTTCGTCGCGGCGTTGGACAAGTGCGCCCTGGGCGACGGCGCACTGATCGAGGGCGCACTGATCACCCCGTCGCTCGAGGACGGGCTGAAGGCCCAGGCCATCGCGGAGGCGGCCATGGCTTCGCTCCGCAGCGGACGAACCGAAACAATCAACTACGAACCCGTCCTGGTCCCTTCAGCGCTCCATGGATCGGCCTGATCACCGGCACGTTTTGTTCCGGCCCTCATGTCGTGGCGAATCGGGTGGGCCACTACCTGCGGAGTATGTTCCGGAGGCTCTCCACGGTGACGGCTTCAAGCGACGTCACAAAGTGGCGGCCGGCGGCGGAGGAGGGCCGGACAACTCCCGGGACCACCACGACTTCCATCCCGGCGGCCTGGGCACTTGTTGTGCCGCTGACGGAATCCTTCACAGCCACACAATTAGAGGGCTCAACGCCGAGGAGTTCGGCGGCCGCCAGATAGGGGGCCGGGTGGGGCTTTCCCTGCGGGACCATGTCACCGGCGACGACGGCGTGAAAGGTTCCGATGGGTGCTGCGGATGCCACGCGGGTGGCGACCGGGCTGAAGGCCATGGTGACCAGGGCCGAGGGTATCCGGGCCGCCGCTAGTTCAGCGAGGATCCTTTCGGCGCCGGGGAGCCACGGGATGCCCTCTTGGAGTTTCGCCACGACACGCCTGAGGAGCTCGCTGATGATCTCCTCGGCGGACAGGGGTACGCCGTGTTGCTGAAGTATGGCAGCGGAGACCTGCATGGCCTGCCCGACAGTGGAGCGGGCGTTGTCGGCGGTCCACTGTCGCCGTGCGTCTCCGCAAGATCCCGCTGGACAGCCATCCAGAACGGCTCTGTGTCAACCAGGGTGCCGTCCATATCCCAGAGAACGGCTTTGAGCTCATGCGGGTCCATTGAAGTCATGGCCCCGACCGTCCTTTCGGAATTCCGGAGACCTGCTGCTGCGCTCATCCACCCACCGCGTTCCCGGCGACGGATGCGAGCAGATCCCGAACCGCGTCCGCCCCCTCGTCGGAGGAGAAGTCTGAGCTCAAGCCTACGACGCTGACTTCGGCTGCGAGGTAGGTCAGCGCGGTGGCCGCCTTCATGCCGCCGGTGGCGACGAACTGCACGTCGGGGAAAGGTCCTTTCATGGCCTTGACCCAGTCGGGGCCGAGAACCGAGGCGGGGAAGGCCTTGAGCCAGGTGAGGCCGAAGGCCTTGGCGCGGAGGATTTCGCCCGCCGTGGCCACGCCCGGGAGGTGCGGCATGCCGCGGCGGATGCTCTCTTGGATGATTCCTTCATCCAGTCCTGGGGAGACTGTGAAAGATGCGTTGGCGGATGCCGCGGCGTCCAGTTGGTCGATTCTGATGATGGTGCCTGCGGCCACGGCCACGCCGCGTTCGGCGGCGGCGCTGGCCACTGCTGCCAGCGTGCGGACGGCTTCGGGGGTTTCGATGGTGACTTCGACGTGCTGGACGCCTGCGTCCCAGGCCCGGGTGGCGGACCTGACTGCCTCGCCGGGTGTGAGGCCGCGGAGTACGGCGATGACCGGGACCCGGAAGAAGTCGTCGTCAAACCAGTCGTGGAGCAATGTGTGGGCTGCCAAGGTGTTCTCTTTCATGTCGTGGTGCGGGGCGGTGTTTCCCCGGATCGCCGGTGCCGTCAGCTCACGGTTGCATGATGCTGCCCGGCGTCGTAGCTGCGGGGTTTGGTTCCGTGGCCCGGGCGGAAGTCGGCGCGGGTGCCCAGTGTCCAGGCGGCGAAGGAATGTCCCAGGGCGAGCCTGTCGTCGGGTTGGTCTCCGCGGAGAAGGCCGGCCAGGTATCCGGCCGCGAACGCGTCGCCCGCGCCCACGGGTTCGACCACCTGGACCCGGTGTGCCGGCACCCTAAAGGCGCGTTCTTCCTTGGCGTGTTCCCTGACGAATTCCACTGCCTCGGCGGCCGAATCCTTGATGACCAGATGGCGGGGACCGGGCAGGAGTGCCGATACCTGTTCCGCCGCGGTGCATCCCCACAGGGTTTCTGCTTCATCGAGCCCCACGAGGACGACAGTGGCGCTGGCGGCCAGTTCCAGCAGACGCGGTCCGGCGGCGTCGACGCCCCACAGAGCGGGGCGGTAGTTGACGTCGAAGGAGACCTTGTATCCCTTCTCGCGAGCGTGGGTGAGGAGGTGCTCCGTCAGTGCCGAGCAGCTGGCCGACAGGGCGGCATTGATGCCGCTGGTGTGGATCCAGCCGGTCTGCTCCAGCGGCCAGGCGCCGGAATCCTCCGGCGCCATCGCTGAGGCAGCTGACCCGGCCCGGTAATAGAGCGTCCTGGCGCCGTGGCCCAGGTCGGGGTCCTTGAAGTACACGCCCGTGGGGGCGGTGCTGTCGCGGGTGACCAGGCTGACGTCCACGCCCCGGGCGGCCAGGCCCTCCATGATGCGGTCACCGAACGGGTCCTGGCCGAGGCGGCTTGCCCACCCGGCCCGGTACCCGAATTCGGCCAGGTGCGCGGCGACGTTGGACTCCGCTCCCCCGTATCCCAGCAAACATTCTTCAGCCTCGCTCAGTGGCTGGGCCTTTGCCGGAGTGACGACGGCCATGGTTTCGCCGACGCAGAGCACGTCCATGCTCATTTCACGGCTCCTGCGGTGAGGCCGCTGACGAAGAACCGGCCGAGGACGAGGTAGAGCAGGACGGTGGGTGCGGCGACCAGCACGGCGCCGGCCATCAGCTCGGAGTAGTCAACGGTGGTTGTTCCGATGAGGTTGTTCAGGGTCACGGTGGCAGGCCACGCGGCCGGGGAGGCCAGGATGAAGCCGAAGAGGAAGTCATTCCAGATGTTGGTGCACTGGAAGATTCCGGCGACTACAAAGCCGGGAACGGAGAGCGGCAGCATCACTCGGAAGTAGGTTTTCCAGATCCCTGCACCGTCGATGGACGCAGCTTCGATGATGGCGCTGGGAATGCCCTCGTAGTAGTTCCGGAAAATCAGTGTGGTGATCGGGATGCCGTAGATGATGTGGACCAGGATCAGACCGATGATGCTTCCCTGCAGGTGCAGCATGTTCAGGAACTGGAAGACGGGGATGATGACGGCCTGGAACGGGATGAACATACCCACGAGCAGAACCGTGAAGAGCGCGTTGGACCCCCGGAAGGGGAACTTGGACAGGATATAGCCGTTGATCGATCCGAGGAGGCAGGAAATCAGGGCAGCCGGGACGGTGATCTGCAGTGAATTGGCCAGGGAGCCGTGGAGTTTTGTCCAGGCGCCCTTGAAGGCATCCAGGCTGGGCGCATCGGGGAAGGCGAGGAAGAAGTTCGGCGCCCCGGTGCTTCCGGAGAGTGCCGTGGTGATTATGACGTAGACAGGCACCAGCATGCCAAGCGTGGCAATGGTGCAGACAGCCAGGACGATCCAGCCGCCAAGAGACTTGGGCAGGCTCCAGGACCGGGGTTTGGGGGCCGGCTTTCCGGGGCGTCGGCGGGCCTCTCGGACAGGCTGGGACGGGGTCGCTTCGAGTGTTTCGACGGCCATTTCTATGCCTTTCGCTCTTTCCGGTATCCGCGGATGAGGTACGGGACGATTACCGCGAGGGTTAGCAGGAGCAGGATGATCGCCATTGCGGAGGCTTTGTCGTATCGGCTGGTGAGGTAGTTGTAGATGTAGATGCCGGGGACGTCCGTGACGAAGCCGGGGCCGGAGCCTGACATGGCGACGACGAGGTCGAAGATTTTCAGGGCCACGTGAAGCAGGAGCACGAAGCAGGTGATGGTGGAGGGCCACAGCTGAGGCAGGACGATGTGCCGCAGGCGCTGCCAGACATTGGCCCCGTCAACGCTAGCCGCCTCGAGATGCTCTTCAGGGATGGAGGCAAGGCCGGCCAGGTACATGGCCATCGCGAAGCCCACGAGCTGCCAGGCCGCAGCGAAGATGATCGGCAGCAGCGCCACCGGGATGCCGAACTGAACCTTCAGGAAGTCCGTACCTGAGGGGTTGTTCAGCGCCCCCAGGATGGTCGGGTCCGTGGTCCAGCCGGGCGGGTTCTCGATGCCCATGCTTCGGAGGATTTCGTTGACGCCGGTGGAGGGAGAGAAAATCCAGCGCCAGGCAACACCGGTGACGATGAAGGACAGGGCGTAAGGCAGGAGGAAGACGGTCCGGAACAGGCCCTTGCCCACGGAGACATGGTGGATGAAGAGGGCCGCGATGAGTCCGCCGAGGATGGCCAGGACCAGGAAGATGACGGTAAAGATCACCACGTTGCGGATGTCTGCCTGGAAGCGCTGTTCCTGGACGATCTCGGCGTAGGTGCCTCCGAGGGGCTGGCGCAGCGACAGATTCGGGCTAGTGCCGATCTTCCAGTTCGACAGGGAGATGTAGACCGTGATGCCAATGAAGACATAGACGAAGAGGAAGCTGACCAGAAGGCTGGGGGCGAAGATCCAGGCCGCCCGGCGGGAGGTCTTGACGTTGTGGGGGACTTGTTTCGTGGGCCGTGGGCCGGGGCTGGCCGGCGCGGGCGGCAGTGCTGTTGAAGTTGTCATGTGAGAACTGATCCTGTCCGGGGTGTGGCTGCAGTGGCCTGCAGCCACACCCTTTGCGACTTGGTTGGTTGACCGGCTGCTAGAGCTGGGTCTTCTGGGCCTGCGTCATGCTGGCGATGAAGGCATCGGCGTTGCCGCTGCCGTTGAAGGTGGAAACAGCGTCGGCGTAGGTCTGGGCGAATTCCGCCCCGGCGGCCTGGGCGTGTGCCAGGGAGGAAACCACCTTGGCCGAAGCGAAGCTCTTGGCCGCTTCCTGCTGGTATTGGGACAGGCCGGAGATGTCGGCGGACTTCACGGCGGGGATGGAGCCCTTCTTCGCTGCGAAGTCAGTCTGGACCTTGGGGTCCATCAGCGTCTTAAGCCAGGCGTTGGCCGCCTCCGCGTGCGGAATGTTGTTCGCGGGGATGGAGAAGCCGTCACCGACGTAGTCGAAGATGTCCTCCTTGCCGGGGAACGTCACCCAGGCGAAGTCGGTGCCGGGCTTCTTCTTGGCGTTGACCAGTTCGCCGTAAGCCCAGTCCCCCATGAGGTTGACGGCGCAGGCACCGTTGGCCATCTTCTTCGACGCCTCATCCCAGGTGATGGCGGAGTGGTCCTTGTTGGCAAGGGACAGGATGGTCTTGTAGTCCTCCAGGGCCTGCTTCACCTCGGGTGCGTCGAACGAGTACTCGTTGGTGAAGATTTTCTTCCAGTTATCGGCGCCCGCCCGCGACATGATGATGGACTCGAGCAGCTGGGAGGACGCGAAAATGTCCTTGTCCCCGAGGCACACCGGTGTGGCCCCGGCCGCCTGAACCTGCTTGAGGCTGCTGATCAGTCCGTCCACGCCGCCTGCCGGATCAATCTTGACGTTGGCCTTGGAGAGCACGGCGGGGTTGGTCCACAGCACGTTGCCGCGGTGGACGCCGATCGGAACTGTGTAGTACTTGCCGTTGACCTGCTGTGCCTCGGCCACGTCCTTGGGCATCTGTGATGCCCAGTCGTTCTGCGTCCACAGCTCGGTCAGGTCCGCGACCTGGCCGCCGTCGACGTAGCTCTTGAGCTGCCCGGCCGGGTGTACCTGCCAGGAATCTGGCGGGCTGCCGGCCTGAAGCCGTGCCGCCAGTGCCTGCCTGGCGTTGGAGCCGCCGCCGCCGGAGACTGCGGCGTTGTCCACGGCCAGTCCGGCCTTGGACGCCTTCACGCCGTCAATCAGAACGTTCAGGGCGTCGGCCTCCGAACCGGAGGTCCACCAGGAGGTGATTTCCAGCTTGTCGGAGCCACCGGCGGAGCTGCCGGCCGGCTGGTTGGCGGAACATCCGGTTGCTGCAATGAGGCTTGCGGCGGCCGTAACGGCCAGCGAGATCTTGAGCTTGTTTGGTGCACGCATGACTACTCTCCTTTGGGTTGTCAGACGCCGGATAAGGCCCGGCTAGAGCCTGCGTTGTGGTTCAGGTTACATAGTTAAGTAGATCGATGCAATAGATGCCTGATGAAGGCCGTTCTTTTCTACCGCCTCACGCCCCGTAAGCCAGACCCACCCTTGGATTTCGGCTTATTCACGGGAATTGTTCAGCTAAATTATTGGTAGATCGGTCTACCGCAACGTTCAAGAACATGGTAGAAATGGTGGACAGGTTTCCGGAGGAGGTGGAGAAGAAGTGAAGAAAGTGACATTGAATGACGTCAGCCGGGCCGCCGGAGTATCTCGATCTACCGCATCGCTGGTCCTGCGCGGGAATTCCCGCATCCCGGAGGCGACGGCGGACCGGGTCCGGCTCGCCATGGCCGAGCTCGGCTATGTCTACAACCGCCACGCCGCCAACATGCGCCGCAGCGAATCCATGACCCTCGGCCTCATCGTGACGGACATCCGCAACCCGTACTTCGCCGGGCTGACCATGACCATTGAGGAAGCCGTCCACGAGGCCGGCTACACGCTGTTCGTCGGCTACAGCCGGGACGACGTCGAGCGGCAGGCCCTGCAGCTCGAGACCATGGTCCAGCAGCAGGTCGACGGCATTTTCCTGCTGCCCGCCGAGGGAACCGAGCTGCCCCCGGTCTGCCAGATCATTGACCGTTCCTCGGTGCCGGTCCTGCAGCTGGCCCGGTACTTCTCCGAAGAAATGGACTACGTGGGCCCGGACAACATTGCCGCCGGGCAGCAGCTGGCCAGGCACGTTGCCTCGCTGGGCGCATCCTCCGCCGTCCTGATCGGCGGTCCGGAGCATTCGTCGGCCCGCACGGAACGGATCAAGGGCCTGGAAACCGGGTTCGCGGGGAGCGGCGTGGCCTTCGATCCGTCCCTCTCCGCGCCGACCACCAACAATGCGGCCGGCGGCGGGCACGGTGTGTCGAGGGTCCTTGACCAGGGAATCTGGCCGGACTGCATCATCGCCTACAGCGACGCGGTGGCGCTGGGGATCTACGCGGAGCTTCGCCGGCGGAATCTTGAACCGGGCCGTGACGTGTCGGTGGCGAGCTTCGACGACATCACGATGGCCGAGCTGCTGCTGCCGCCCCTGACCTCGGTGTCCACGTACCCGGACCGCATCGGCCGCAAGGCAGCGGACATGCTGCTCCACCGGATCCGCGACTCGTCGCTGGAACCTCAACGATCCCTCATCGAACCGGCTCTGAAGATCAGAGCCTCCACCGCCCAATGGCGACCCCGAACGTAGGAGAAACACCATGCCAGCACTGAATTGGGGCCTGATCGGAGCCAGCGACATCGCTGCCACGCGAGTGATCGGTGCCATCCGCGCAAGTGGAGGCACCGCCGTCGGGGTCTTCAGCGGATCCGCCGGCCGGGCGCGCGACTTCGCGGCCATCCACGGGCTGGCCAGAGCCACCGCCGACCTGGACGAGTTGCTGCGCTGGGACATCGACGCCGTCTACATCTCCTCGACCAACGACAAGCACTTCGAGCAGGCAACCAGGGCGCTCAAGGCCGGAAAGCACGTGCTGTGCGAGAAACCACTCGCCCTTGACGCCGGCCAGGCCGAATCCATGGTCAGGCTCGCAGAGGAAACCGGCCTCACGCTTGCAGCCAACCACCACCTCCCCGGCAGCCCCCTGCATGCCAAAGTCCGCGACCTCGTCACTGCCGGGACCATCGGCACCGTCCTTTCGGCAAAGGTTGCCCACGCCGTTCTCCTGCCGCAACGGCTGCGCGGCTGGCGGCTGGGGCAGGGGACGCCCGGAAGCGGCGTCATCCTGGACATCACCTGCCACGACGCGTCGGTCCTGAACCCCCTGCTGGGCACACCCGTCGCCGTCACCGCATTGGCCGTCCAGCAGGCCGATTGGAATACCGGCGGCCAGGAAGATGCCGCGATGACCGTCATCCGCTACGAGAACGGCGGCCAGGCACCGGTACTGGCCCAGACCCATGATTCCTTCACGGTGGGATACGCGAGGACCTCCCTGGAAGTCCACGGCACCGAAGGCACCATCCAGGTCCTCGACGCCATGACCCAGGACACCGAGGGACAGGTGATCCTGACAACCGGATCAGGCGTCCAGACGGTCGACGTCGACTGCTCAGAGGATCTCTATGTCACCGGCCTTCGGGCCTTCACCACCGCCGTCGAAGGCACCGGGGTCCCCACGGCGACCGGCCGGGACGGCCTGATGGCCCTCAAGGTCGCCCTGGCAGCCCAGGAATCCGCGATCTCCGGACGCACCGTCCACATCAACTAACAGCCAGAAAGAACATCATGCAGAAGGTACAGATCCTCTCAGCCCGCGAGGCAGCGGACCTCATTAACGACGACGACGTCATCACCGTCAGCTCCTCCAGCGCCCTCGGCTGCCCGGACAGCGTCCTGGCCGGCATCGGCCAGCGGTTCGAGGAAACCTCCCACCCGACCAACCTGACGTCCGTGCACCCGATCGCCGCCGGCGACATGTACGGCGTCAAGGGCATCGACCACATCGCCCGCCCGGGCCTGCTCCGCAAGGTTATCGCCGGTTCCTACCCTTCGGGCCCCTCCAGCGCCGAGCCGCCCCTGATCTGGCAGATGATCGAGCGCAATGAAGTGGAGGCCTACAACTTCCCCTCCGGCGTCATCTACCAGATGCACCGCACCGCCGCATCGAAGCAGCCCGGCGTCTTCACCCAGGTCGGACTCGACACCTTCATCGACCCCCGACTGCAGGGCGGACGCATGAACGGCGCCACCCCCGCCGCATATGTCGAAACCGCCACCGTGGCCGGGCAGGAATGGCTCTTCTTCCCCTCTGTCATTCCCAACGTGGCCATCATCCGCGCCACCACCGCCGACGAGTACGGCAACCTGACCTTCGAAGACGAAGGCTCCCCCCTGGGCGCCCTGGACCTGGCCTACGCCGCGCACAACAACGGAGGCGTCGTCATCGCCCAGGTCAAGCGCGTTGCCGAAGCCGGGAGCCTCCACCCCCAGCACGTGAAGGTCCCCGGCATCCTCGTGGACGCCATCGTGATCGCCGAAGACCAGCTGCAGACCACCCTGACCCCCAACGACCCTGCCATCTCCGGTCAGCTGCGCCGGCCCCTGAGCTCCCTCCCGCACATCGGCTTCTCCATCGAGAAAATCACCGCACGCCGCGCCGCCCAGGAACTCAAGGCCGGCGAAATCGTCAACCTCGGCTTCGGCGTCTCAGCGCTGGTGCCCCACATCCTGGTCGAAGAAAACCAGGGCCGGGAAGTCAGCTGGGTCATCGAACAGGGCGCCGTCGGCGGCATCCCGCTGCTGGACTTCGCCTTCGGATGCGCCCAGAACCCGGACGCGATCATGCCCAGCATCGACCAGTTCACCCTCCTGCAGGGCGGCGGCTTCAACCGCTCGCTACTCTCCTTCCTGGAGATCGACCGCCACGGCAACGTCAACGTCCACCACCTTCCCAAGAAACGGCACGTCACCGCCGGCGTCGGCGGCTTCGCCGACATCACCTCCTCCGCCCCGGAGATCATCTTCATGGGAGCCTTCACCGCCGGGCGCCGTGACATCGCCGCCGGGGAGACCGGCCTGGACATCCGCTCCGACGGGCCCTTCACCAAGCTCGTCAACGACGTCTCCGCCGTCACCTTCTCCGGACCGAGGGCCCTCGCCCGCGGCCAAAAGGTCAAATACATCACCGAACGCGCCGTGCTGGAACTGACCGCCGAAGGCCTCGTCGTAACCGAAATCGCCCCCGGCGTCGACCTTCAAAAGGACGTCCTGGACCGCAGTGAGTTCCCGCTGATCGTCTCGGACAACCTGCGCACCATGGATCTCGCGCTTTTCGCCGACGCGCCGGTCGGTCTCCACCTTCCCGCGCTGCCGCTGCACGAGCGGATCGAACAGCGTTCTCCCTCTCTGGCCGTGCACTGACGCCCGGCCGAAGCACCTGATAGGACTCCCGCGATGAAAAGCTTCCGCATCCTGACCCCCTACGAAACCGAGCTCGCCGACGCGCTGTTCGAAGCCATGTTCCCCTCCGACGGAGAAAGCCCCGACGTCCGCGACGCCGGGGTCACCGAATACCTGGACCTGACGCTCGAGGGCTACGGACGCAAGGACCTCCCCCGGTACCAGTGGCTCTTCGGCGCCCTGGACCGCTACGCCGAGGACAAGCACGGCCGGAACTTCGCCTCGCTGACCTTGGACGAGCGCACCGACATGGTGGCCCTGCTCGAACAGGGCGAACTGACCGGCCAGGTGCCGGTGAAGGACCAGCGCGACCTTTTCGGAGTCGTCGTGGCCCACCTGCAGGAAGGCCTATTCGCCGACCCCGCCCACGGCGGAAACAAGGACGCCGCCGGCTGGAAGTTCCTCAAGCACCCCGGTGTGTGGCTGGAAAACTCAGCCGACGAGAACCTCAGCACAGAGCACGTGACCAAGGGAGGGATCATCAAGACCCTCGCCGACGCGATGCGGGAAATCCCGCGCGACACCGACGGCCACAAGCTCAAGCAGCTCGGCTACGAGAATGCCGTCAGCCCGCAGATGACCGATGAAGTGGACGTCCTGCTGGTCGGCGTCGGCGCGATGGGCGGACTCAGCGCCCAGGTCTTCGCGGAAGCCGGCCTCAGCGTGGTGGGCCTGGAAGCTGGACCGTTCCGGCCGATGGACGAGTTCCTCCCCGACGAACTCGAACACGCCTACTACACGCGCGGCGGACTGGGTCCGAAATTCCAACAGGAAACGCCCCGCTGGCGCGAATCCACCGACGAGGAGGACAGCCGCGAAGCGACCTTCTCCCTGGGCCGGATGGTCAACGGCGTCGGCGGATCCGCCGGGCACTACGGGTCCTGGCTGCGCCGCTTCCACCCCTGGCAGTTCGCCCCGAAGAGCCACTACGACGGCCTCTACGGCACCGGCGCCCTGCCCGAGGACTGCACCCTGGCGGACTGGCCCGTCAGCTACGAGGAGCTGGAGCCGTTCTACACGAAGCTCGAGCACCTGATCGGCATCGCCGGGGACGAATCCAACCCGTTCATCAAGCGCAGCAAGCCCCTGCCGCTGCCGCCCACACGTCCGTTCATCCTAGGCAACAAATTCACCGAGACGACCAAGGCTGCCGGGCTCCACCCCCACCCCGTTCCCGTGGGATTCACCACCGAGTCCTACGGCGGGCGTCCCGCCACCGGCTACAGCGCTTGGAACAACGGCCTGGGTTCGTTCCGCGGGGACCGCTGGCACCCCGGCCTCGGCCCCGTGCCCGCAGCCATCGCCACCGGCAACTTCGAAATGCGCACCCATTCACGTGTCACCCGGATCATCATGGACGAATCCGGTGCAGCCCGCGGCGTCGAATGGGTCGATCCCCTTGGCCGGGTCCGGCGCCAGTACGCCCGCGCCGTCATCCTGTCGGCCTACACCTACGAGAACCTGCGCCTGATGTACCTCTCGGCCGATTCCCGGCACGAAAACGGCCTCGGCAACAACACCGGCCAGCTGGGCATGCACTACATGACCAAGATGTTCGGCCACGTCGACGCGCTCTTCCCGGGCACCGAATTCAACCGGCACACCGGCCCGGCCGCGCAGGGTGTCGTCCTGGACGACTTCCTCTCCCCCGAATTCCGATCCCTGGACCACGGCTTCATCGGCGGCGCCACCCTCGGCGCCGAACAGCAGGCCCTGCCGCTGCAGATCGCCCGCGAAACCCTGCCCGAGGACGTCCGCCGCTGGGGCGCCGGCTACCGCGACCACCTGAAGCTGTGGTCGCAACAGGGCGTGATCAGGATCCAGCCCGACGCGCTGCCCTACGCCTCGCACCGGCTGGAAATCGACCCGCGTCACCGCGACTCCTCAGGCCTCGGCATGCCGCTGGTCCGCGTGACCTACCGGCTGCGGGAGAATGAGCGCCGCCTCGCCTGCTGGATGGCGGACAAGGCCACGGGACTGCTCAAAGACATGGGTGCCACCAAAACCTGGCAGGGCCCGTACTTCACCGGCGTCGGCTCCAGCCACGACCTCGGCGGCGCCCGCTTCGGCCACGACCCTGCCGGTTCCGTCCTGGATGAGCACCTCGCCGTCCACGACACCCGCAACCTGTACATGTACTCCGGCGCCGCTTTCCCCAGCTGCCCCGGCATCAACCCCACCCTGACCATCTGGGCCATCGTCATGCGCGCGGCCGAACACCTGGCCGGCGAGCTCGGCGGCCAGCGAAAGGACCAGCCATGAGCACCGCAACGGATCAGATCACCGAGCAGGTCACTGTCGGGTACTCCCCGGACGGCCACACCGCCACCATCCTGATCGACAGGTCCGCCAAGCTGAACGCCCTCACCCTTGGACTCCTCGAGGACTTGGCCACGGCGGCCCGCGAGGTTTCCGCTTCGGCGGCGCGCGTGGTCATCGTGCGAACCGCAGGTGAGAAGGTCTTCTGCGTCGGCGCGGACATCAACCACTTCGCCGGCCTCTCCGCGGCGGGGATGTGGCGGGACTGGATCGCCACGGGCCACCGGGCGTTCGACGCCCTCGCCGGCCTGCGCCAGCCCAGTATCGCCGTCATCGACGGCCTCGCGTTTGGCGGCGGCCTGGAACTCGCGCTGGCCTGCGACTTCCGCGTGATCGCCGCCGAGGCACGGGTTGCCCTGCCCGAGACGGGCCTCGGCACGGTTCCCGGCTGGGGCGGCACTGAGCGTGCCACCGAACTCATCGGCAGGGCCAGGGCTAAGGAACTCGTCCTGACCCGCAGGCAGCTTTCGGGCGAGGAAGCCCTCGCCTGGGGACTGGCCACCGCCGTCGCCCCCAAAACGGACCTCGATGAGGCAGTCTCCCGGCTCAACAATGACCTGCTTGCCGGGGCCCCGCTGGCCGTGCAGCTGGGCAAGCAGCTGATCGACGCCGCCGCGGACGGTGCGCCGTCCAGGGTACTCGAGGCTTTGGCCGGCGGACTAGCCGCCGCCACCGATGACCTGGCCGAGGGCGTCGCAGCCTTTAGGGAAAAGCGCACCCCGCACTTCACGGACAACTAAATCGCCGCAGGCGAATCACTCACTTACTAAGGACACCTGAGATGGAAACCAAGAGCTACACGCTCGACGACGTCGAGCCCACCTACCGTCCGATGATCATCGACGGCGAAGATGCCCCGGCGCAGAGCGGGGAGACCTTCATCCGGCTGAGCCCGGCCCACGAAGTCGAGGTCACCTCGTTCCCCAAGGGTGGGCGGCCGGACGTTGACCGCGCCGTCAGCGCGGCGCGGAAGGCACTGGACCGCGGTTGGCGGCAGTCCAGCGGATCCCAGCGCTCCAAGCTGCTGCTGAAGGTCGCGGAGCTCGTCCGCCGGGATGCCGAAGAGCTTGCCCTGGCCGAAACCCTCGAGACCGGCAAGCCGATCACCCAGTCGCGCAACGAAGTCGCGGGCACGGCCGAACTGTGGGAATACGCCGCCAGCCTCGCCCGCAACACCCAGGGTGACGCCCACAACGCCCTGGGACCCGACACCCTGGCCCTGGTGGTCCACGAACCGATCGGCGTCATCGGCATGATCACGCCGTGGAACTTCCCGCTGCTGATCATCAGCCAGAAATTGCCGTTCGCCCTCGCGGCCGGCAACACCGCCGTGATCAAGCCCAGCGAAAGCACCTCCGCGACCACAGTGATGCTCGGCAGGCTCATCCGCGAAGCGGGCTTCCCGGCAGGTGTGGTGAACATCGTCACCGGCGACCGGGTCGTCGGCTCGGCCATCGCGGAGCACCCCGGCATCGACATGGTCAGCTTCACCGGCTCCACCGGCGTCGGCAAAAGCATCGCCGCCACCGCCGGCCGGGACCTGAAAAAGGTCGAACTCGAACTCGGCGGAAAAAACCCGCAGATCATCACGCCCAACGCGGACTTCACGGCCGCGGTGGATGCCGGCGTCTTCGGCGGTTACTTCAACGTCGGCCAGTGCTGCAACTCCGGCAGCCGCCTGATCGTGCACCGCTCCACCGCCGATGAGTTTGCCGCCGCCGTCGTCGAACGGGCCAGGCACATGCGCGTTGGCGACCCGCTGAAGGCCGACACCCTCGTCGGGTCCCTCGTCAACGACGCCCAGCTCGCCGTCGTCGAACGCTACGTGGCCGAAGGCCGCGAAGCCGGCGCCCACCTTCTCACCGGCGGCGACCGCCTCGACACGGGCCTGGACGGCCGCTTCTACCAGCCCACCGTTTTCACCGGCGTCACGGCGCAGATGTCCATCGCCACCGACGAAATCTTCGGCCCGGTTCTGTCCGTGCTTCCTTACGACACCCTCGAGGAGGCCGTCGGGATCGCGAATTCCACGTCCTTCGGACTGTCCGCCGGCATCTGGAGCAACGACATCAACGAGGCCCTCACCGCCGCGCGGGACCTGCGCGCCGGCACCGTCTGGGTCAACCGCTGGATGGACGGCTACCCCGAATTACCCTTTGGCGGCTACGGCCAAAGCGGCATCGGCCGCGAACTCGGCCGCCAGGCCCTCGCCGAGTTCAGCGAACTGAAGACCATCCAGCTCCAGGTGGGCGCCCGCGAAACCCGGTGGGTCGACGCCCCCGATGCCCCCCGCCGCTAATCCACAGATACCCCAAAGGAACAACCATGACTGCCACCACCGCAACAGCCCCGGCATCCGCCGCCACAGTGCTGCCCGCCATGCTGCCGCTTACCCTCCCCACCGGTTACGAAGTGCCCGCACCGTTCCGGGAATCCGCGTCCAAGGCCTGGAAAACCGCGTCAGCGAAACTGGACGGACTCATCACCAAACACCCGGACCGGTTCCCCCTCTACACCGAGGAAGGCAAATGGGTGGTCGACGGTGAAGCCTGGACCAACTGGTGTGAAGGGTTCCTCGGCGGCCAGCTGTGGATGCTCTCCCGCCGTGCCGACGACGCCGACCAGGCCCGCTTCCGCGGCGCCGCCGAGCACTACTCGGAACTCATCGAGCACCGCAAGGACGACGACAGCGTCCACGACCTTGGGTTCCTGTTCTGGTCCACCTACCGGCGCTGGTTTGAAGCCACCGGCGACACCGCCAAGCGCGACGTCGTCGTGGAAGCAGGACGCACCACCGCCAGCCGCTACCGGGAAGCCGGACGGTACATGCCCAGCTTCCGCCAGCCGGACAGCCTTTTCATCGACATCATGATGAACATCCACCTGGCTCTGTACGCCGCCCAGCAGACCGGCGACCAGGACATGGCCCGCAAGGCCGTGGACCACTGCCTCACCACGCGCCGGTTCCTCATGCGCGGCGACGGTTCCGCGTCCCACGAGGGCATGTTCGATCTCGCCACCGGCGCGTTCCTGAAGCAGACCACCCAGCAGGGCTTTTCCGACGACGGATCATGGGCCCGCGGTCAGGCCTGGGCCCTGTACGGTTTCGGCACCGTCTACCGCTTCACCGGCGAGCGCCGCTTCCTCGAGACAGCCATCGCGGCCGCCGACTTCTACATGGAAAAGACCGGCGAGCGCCTCGTGCCGCCGAACGACTGGGAAGAACCCGCACCGGTCCGGCCGTACGAATCCTCCGCGGCTGCCGCAGCTGCCGGCGGGTTCTGGCAGCTGGCCGGCCTCGTCGAAGACCGCACCAAGGCCAGAATCTACGCGGACTACGCCGTGAACATCCTCCGCCGCCTCACCGAGGAAGACTTCCTGGCCAGCCCGGATGAAGAGTGGGAGGGCGTGCTTAAGCACGGCAGCTACCACGAGGGCAAGGACCTGGGCGTCGATGAATCGGTGATGTGGGGCGACTACTGGTTCCTGGACACCGTCGACCAGATCCAGCAGTTCGACGAAGCCCAACGCCTCGACGAAGTCCAGCGGGGCCGGTGAGCACTGTGATCTGGAAATCCATCGACGACGCACCGCTGCCGGAGGCTCCGGCAGCGGCGGCGGCCCCGGATGAGGTGATCCGGACCGACGTCGCCATCATCGGTTCCGGCATGGGCGGCGGAACCATGGCCTACGCCCTCAAAGACTGCGGCGCCAAGGTCCTCATCATCGAACGCGGCCACCGACTTCCCGCGGAACCGCAGAACTCCGACCTGGACGAGGTCTATCTCAAGGGCCGCTACAAGAACGCCGACACCTGGTACAACGGCCGCAGCGGTGCCGCCTTCAAACCCGGCGTCTACTACTGGGTGGGCGGCAACACGAAGGTCTACGGGGCGTGCCTGCCCCGCTTCCGCGCCAGCGACTTCGAAGAAACCCAGCACCACGACGGAACATCCCCGGCCTGGCCCTTCAGCTACTCCGACCTCGAACCGTACTACACCCGGGCCGAGACGCTGTTCCAGGTCCGCGGCCAGATCGGCGAAGACCCCACCGAGCCGCTGCACTCCGAGGCCTACCCCTTCGCTGCCCTGGACCATGAACCCGCGATCCAGGACCTGGCCGACTCTCTGCGTCGGCAGGGGCTGCATCCGTTCCGGATGGCCAACGGACTCGACGCCGACACCCCGGAAAAGCGTGCCCTGTGCGCTACCAGCGACGGCGCGCCAAACGAGGCCGGGCTCAAGTCCGATGCAGAAAAGATCGCCGTCAATCCCGCGCTGGAAAGCGGCGCCGCCCTGATGACCGATACCAAGGTCATCCGCCTCGTTCCCGGTCCGGACGGCCGCAGCGTCGTCGCTGCCCTGGCCGAACGCGGTGACCAGATCATCCGCATCGAAGCCGACAAATTCATCCTCGCCGCCGGGGCAGTGAATTCTGCCGCACTGCTCCTGCGCTCGGCCACACCCGAGTTTCCCCGCGGCCTGGCCAACTCCTCGGGGTTGGTGGGCCGGAACTACATGGTGCACAACAGCACGTTCTTCATCGGCATCAACCCGTTCAAGGTCAACAGGACCCTCTGGCAGAAGACCCTCGGACTGAACGACTGGTACGAAGCCGGCCCGACCAACCGGTTTCCCTTGGGAAACCTTCAGATGCTCGGGAAATTGCGTGCCAGCATGCTCAAGATGGCCCGAAGCTGGGCACCAACCTGGCTCCTGAGGGCCATGTCGGACCGCAGCATCGACATCTACCTCACCACGGAGGACCTGCCGCGCCGGAGCAACGGAGTAACCGTGGCGGACGGCAGGATCCACGTCTGGTGGGAACCGAACAACCTCGAGCCGCACAAGGAGCTGGTCCGGCGGGTCAGCCGGGCCGTACGGAAAGCCGGATATCCGGTGATCTTCACTGAACGGATGGGCATCGAGACCAACTCCCACCAGTGCGGAACCGCCGTGGCAGGGCATGATCCCCGGACGAGTGTCCTCACGCCCGACTGCCGCGCCCACGACCTGAACAACCTCTGGATCGTGGACAGCTCGTTCTTCCCGTCCTCAGCGGCACTGAACCCCGCCCTGACCATCGCCGCCAACGCCCTGCGCGTCGCGGACGTCATCCGCGCCGAAGGCAGCGCGCCCGGCCGGACACGGTCAGCCGATCCCACCGTCAACAACAACAGACAGGCATTTACGTGAGCCTTAACTACGAAGCAACACGAGCCCCGGCGGCACAGGAACCCGGCGTTTCGACCCGCGACCTGGCCAGGGCCGCCTGGGCCAGCTCGCTGGGCAGCGCCCTGGAATACTACGACTTCGCCCTGTACAGCCTGGCCTCCGCCCTCGTGTTCAGTCCCCTGTTCTTCCCTGGCAGCAACCCGGCGACGGGCCTGATCCTGAGCTTCGGCACCTATTTCCTGGGCTTCGCCATACGGCCGCTGGGCGGCATCATCTTCGGCCGCCTGGGTGACAGGCTCGGCCGTAAATTCGTCCTGCTCGCCACCATCCTCCTCATGGGCGGCGCCAGCACGCTCATCGGTGTCCTGCCCACCTACAACGGCTCCCCCGGTGACTGGTACGGGGCCGGAGCCGGGGTCCTCGCACCGATCCTGCTCATCGTGCTCCGGCTGATGCAGGGGCTCGGTGCGGGCGCCGAGATGGCCGGCGCCTCCATCCTGATGACCGAGTACGCTCCCGCGAAGCGCCGGGGATTCATCGCTTCGCTGCCCTTCCTCGGTGTCCAGATGGGCACGGTCGCGGCGGCGCTGGTCTACTTCCTGCTGCTGAACGCGAACCAGGCCGTCAAGATCACCGACACCTGGCTTTGGCGGGTGCCCTTCCTGGCCAGCGTGCTCATCCTTGGCATCGCCATCTACATCCGGCTCCGCCTCAAGGAGTCCCCCACCTTCGCGAAGCTCGAACCCCACGAACAGGTCAGCGAGCGGCCCCTCAGGACGCTCCTGAAGCGCTCCGGGAAGACGGTCCTGCTCGGAATCGGACTGCGCATGGCCGAAAACGGCGGTTCGTCCATCTACCAGGCGCTCGCGATTGCCTACGTTTCCAGCGCCGCGATCGGCATTAACGGCCCCATCGGGGCTCTCTCGCTCGTCTTCGCCGCCGCCGTCGGCGCCGCCGTCGTTCCCCTTGCCGGCTGGCTGACTGACAGGTACGGGCGGGTCCGCACGTACCGCGCTTTCGCGATCTTCCAACTGGTCGCCGCCTTCCCCGTCTGGTACGCGCTCAGCTTCGGTGACACGGTGCTGACCATCGTGGTCGTCTCCATCGGCCTGGGCGTCGGCACGTGGGGTATGTTCGGTTCCCAAAGTGCCCTCATGTGCGAACTCTTCGGCTCACGGCAGCGGTATCTGGGCGTTTCAGTGGCCCGGGAAGGCTCTGCGGTCATCGCCGGAGGCATCGCTCCCATGGTCGGCGCCTGGCTGATGTCCCTCGCGGTCACCGCCGAGGGCGGCAGCGCCGTCCAGGGTGCCGGCGCCGGGGCCTGGCTTCCCATCGCGGGATACCTGGCCCTGCTACGGCCATCACCATTGCCGCGACCTTCGCAGTTCCCGAGACCGGGGGCCGGAGCTTGGAAGACCCGCGGGACGCAATCCACGAGAAGGCCGCCTGACGGACAGGATGTCCCCGGACCGGGACATGCACATTGGTAAAGTCGATAGGCGGGGAGCGCCGCTTCTCCGCCTATCGACTCACCGGCAGGAATACAGCATGGCCCCGCGCATCACCCTCGAAGACGTGAGCAAGGCCGCGGGCGTCTCACGTTCAACCGCTTCGCTCGTCGTTCGCGGCAGCTCCCGCATTCCGGAGTCCACGGCCCTGAAGGTCCGCGAAGCAATGGACCAGCTTGGGTATGTGTACAACCGCCAGGCGGCCAACCTGCGGCAGAGCAGGTCAATGACCATCGGCCTCATCGTTACCGAGATCATCAACCCGTACTTTGCCGAGCTGGCCATGGCCGTGGACCAGATCACCCATGACGCCGGATACACGATATTCATCGGCTACAGTCGCGACCTTGCCGACCGGCAGCACGAAATCATCGCGTCCATGATTGAACGCCAGGTCGACGGGCTGCTCCTGCTCCCGGCTCCCGATACCGACCCGGAAAGGCTCGCCAAGCAGGTCAACGCCGCCAACGTCCCGGTGGTGCTGCTCGCACGCCGGTTCGCTGGCTTCGATTACGTCGGCAGCGAGAACGTCAAAGGCGCGACGATGCTCGGGGAACACCTCTCGGCCCTGGGCTGCAGGAGCGTTGCGTTCCTCGGCGGGCGTGCCGCACCGTCCCTCACGGAGCGGGAGGAAGGCCTTCGCGCTTCGCTGGAGCACAAAGCCCGCGAACTGTGGAGCGTGGATGAGTTCCGCAGTTCCATCACCCCTGAGGGAGGCGCGACGGCGGTGGGCCGGCTGTTCGATCTGGGTCGGCTTCCGGATGCGGTGGTTGCCTACAACGACATTGTCGCCGAAGGCGTCTACGGCGAAATGCGCCGCCGCGGGCTCGAACCGGGCCGGGACATCGCCGTCGCGTCCTTCGACGACACCCGCATCGCCGCGAGCCAGGTTCCGCCGCTGACGTCGGTGGCAGGATTCCCGCAGCAGATCGGCACAACCGGCGCCGAGATGCTGATGAAACGCCTCGCCGATGGCAACTCCGACATCCCCACGCAATTGACGCTCATAGAGCCCCGACTCAAGATCCGGTCCTCGACGGCGACTTGGCGTCCAAGGACCTAAGCACGGGCTCGACGCCGGAGGCACCGCCTGACCTATCCTCAGGGACCGGCCCATGGCATCCCGTTCGAGGCTTGTACATCCAGACATCACGGTCCTTACTGGTGGGAGGAGCCCGAGCCGCCGGCCAGCGGGGCCGCCATGCCTACAAGTCGCGGTATCCAGGGGCCAAGCGGACAGCGCTCCGACCGTCGACTAGGAGGCACTTCATGTTCGCTCGTATCAGCACGTATAAGCCGGCCCCCGACAGCACAGGCGCACCGTCTGACGACACCGTCAACCGCGTGCTCCAGCTGCCCGGATGCCTGGGCATCTATTACTTGCTGGGGAAGGACAACAAGTCACTGTCCATCACCCTCTGGGAGGACGCGGAAGCCCTCGCCGGCAGCGAGCGGGCAGCCAACACCATCCGCTCCGAGACCAGCGCCGAGCAACACATGCAGATCCTCGGTGTGGAGGAATTTGAAGTGCTCATACGGCAACTTCAAGTTTGAACCCTGGCGGAGCTCACACGGGCGCAGCTCACACGGGCGGAGCTCACACGCCGGGCGGGGGCGCCGTCGTCCTGCGGATTACGAGCCGCGGGGCTACTACCGTCGACACAGCTTCCTGCCGTCCTTGGATGCGCTCCACCAGCAGCTTCGCCGCCAGCGAGCCCATCTCGATTCCCGACTGGTCCACCGATGTGAGTCCCACTTGGGCCTCCTGGCTGTACGCGGTGAAGCAGGGCGGCACCACCATCTGGGAGCGGTGGGACTCCATGCTCGCCGACGGATCCGTCAACCCGGGTGAGATGACGTCCTTCAACCATTACGCGCTCGGCGCCGTGGCGGACTGGATGCACCGGGTGGTGGCCGGCATCGCGCCGCTCGAGCCCGGCTACCGCCGGATCCTCTTCCGCCCCCAGCCGGGAGGCGGCCTCACCTCCGCCTCTGCCCGGCACGAGACCCCCTACGGAACAGCCGCCATCTCCTGGCGAAACGCCGACGGCGGGCACAGCGTCTCCACCGAGGTGCCCACCGGAGCCACCGCCCGCGTTGAGCTGCCGGGGCAGGAGCCCCGGGAGGTCGGTTCCGGCCGTTTCGAATACACCGTTGCCCAGATTTCCTAGGCTAGGCTCGCCCTAGGTTTACAGATCACCAGACTCCCGCAAAGGACTGCCGTGTCTTATTCAATCCAGCTGTACACCCTCCGCAACGCCCTGCAGGAAGACCTGCCCGGCACTATCAAGAAAGTGGCCGAGATCGGCTTCGCCCAGGTGGAACCGTACAATTTCGTGGCCACCGCCACGGAACTCGGCGCCGCCCTGCAGAAGAACGGCCTGACCGCTCCCTCCGGGCATGCCCCGCTGCTCAGCCAGGACCAGGACCAGATCTTCGCCGCCGCCCAGGAACTTGGAATCGGCACGGTGATCGAGCCGTACATCACGGCCGAACACTGGCAGTCGGCGGAGGACATCCAGGCCACTGCCGCCAAGCTCAATGCGGCCGCCCGGAAGGGCGCCGAATACGGCATCCGGGTGGGCTACCACAACCACCAGTGGGAGCTGGAGTCCACCATCGAGGGCCGGACTGCCCTGGAGTATTTCGAGGGGCTGCTCGATCCGGCACTCGTCCTCGAAGTCGACACGTACTGGGTGGCCGTCGGCGGGCAGGACCCCGTGCAACTGCTCCGGCGCCTGGGTGACCGGGTGAAATTCATCCACATCAAGGACGGCCCGCTCACCACCGACACCAAGGACCAGCAGCCCGCGGGGCAGGGCCGGGTGCCCGTCCTGGAGGTCATCGCCGCGGCCGCGTCCCTGGAAGTCGGAGTGGTGGAGTTCGACGACTACTCGGGCGACATCTTCGACGGAATTGCCCAGAGCCTGGCCTACCTGCAGGCGGACGCGGCCAGCGAGCAGGCGGCCGACGCATGAGCGGCGCATCCTCCCTCCGGGGGCCGGTGGGCATCGCCGTCATCGGCGCGGGCAACATCAGCAAGCAGTACCTGGACAACCTGACGGTCTTTCCCGACCTCAAGGTTCTCATCATCGCCGACCTCGTCGAGGAGGCCGCGGCGGCACGGGCTAAGGAATACGGCATACCCGAGTGGGGCGGGGTGGACGCGGCTCTCAACCATCCCGACGTCGAAATCATCGTCAACCTGACTATTCCGGCGGCCCATGTGGAGGTGGCCACGGCCGCCGTCAGCGCCGGAAAGCATGTCTGGACCGAGAAGCCGTTTTCGCTGGACCGGGCCTCGGGCCTGGCGCTGCTGAAGGCGGCGGATGCCGCCGGGCTCCGTCTTGGCTGTGCCCCGGACACGGTCCTCGGCGCCGGACTGCAGACTGCCCGGCGGCTGATCGAACGCGGCGACATCGGGACCCCGCTGACCGCCATGACCACGTTCCAGACGCCGGGGCCGGAATCCTGGCATCCCAATCCGGCGTTCCTGTTCCAGCACGGCGCCGGCCCCCTGTTCGACATGGGGCCGTACTACATCACCGCGCTGGTCCAGACATTTGGCTCCGTCAGCAAGGTGGCCGCCGTCGGCTCCAAGGCCCAGGACGTCCGCATCATCGGTTCCGGCCCCAGGGCCGGCGAAGAATTCGCCGTCGAGGTCCCCACTCATGTCAGCGCCATGGCGCAGTTCGACGGCGGCGCCTCCTCGCACAGCGTCTTCAGCTTCGAATCCCCGCGCCAGCGCATGGGTTTCGTGGAAATCACCGGCACGGAGGCCACAATCTCCCTGCCGGACCCCAACTACTTCGACGGCGACATCCGGCTCTGGCGGGCGGGCGACGAGGACTGGACCACCATCCCGGCAACCGGTCCCGCCAATGGCCGCGGCATGGGCGTCCTGGATATGGCTCGCTCCATCCGCGCCGGTGTCCCGCACCGCGCAACCGGACAACTCGGCTACCACGTGCTGGACACGCTGGTCTGCATCTCCGAGTCCGTGGATTCCGGAACCTTCGTCGACGTCGAAAGCTGGGCACCGGCGTCCGCAATCCTCCCCGAGGACTGGGAGCCGACGGCCGCCACCCTGTAGCAACGCCGCCTGACCGCTACAGGACGGCTACCTCGCCGCGTCAGGACTCAGTCAGGACTCAGCCACACGTGCGCTCACTCAGGCTGCACCCGTCCACCGGGGCCTGGCCGCGGCCGAACGGAGATTCCGGGCGCGGAGACCGCCTGCCGTGGATAGCGGGTTTTCGCATGCCTGCGGAACGGCGGGCTTTGCCGCTTCGGGCGATGCGTTCGGCCGACTGGAGGGGCACAGGTCGGTGACCAGCCCCATGCCGGCACACTCACGCACGGCGGCGATGCCGGCAGCAGCGCCGCGCTTGTCATCGAAGGCGGCGGACACGGCGAGCACCGTACCGTCCGCGGCCTTGAGCCGGAACCGGAAATGCGACTCCGCGTCAACGAACACTTCAAACTTGCCGGCCATAGCCATCCTTCCGGTCTGCGGGCCCCTCACCGCGAGCCTCGTTGCCGCGGAGCAGGCCCGGACGCATCGCTTTGTCCGGCTCCCGCTGGTCTGGTCGAACGGTCTCGAATTGTCCGCTCATCTAGTGATAAAAGTCTGTCGCGGACGCGCATACCCTCACAAGGCTTCCCCTGTAAACCATAGGTAAATTGAATGCAACGCCTTCGGCGGAACCTCCCCACGAGCAAGTCCCGACCTGCAAACACCGGCAGGATGGGACCATTCTTGGCGGTGAAAGACCGATTGCTCCCGTTCGGTGCGCAACCGGATTCTGCCCGACCGGGACGATTTGGGGATCTGAGGCACACCATGGACGTTACACATGCCGCCCCGGACATATCCCCGTTCCAACAGGGCGTGATTAATCGCTGAATCCGACGCTTCGGGACCCGGCAGCCGTTCCCTGGCGCGCGACACTGTTTTTGCTGCCGTGATGATCACCGCCAACGGCATCGTCGGACTGGCACTGCTTGTCGGCGCAATCCGTCACGGTGTCACCCGCTTCAACCCTGAAGGGACCGGCGCAGAACTGGCGGTCGTCGCCACCTCGCCACCGTGACGATGGTTCTGCCCACCTTCACGTCCTCCCGGCCCGGGCCGGAATTCTCGCCGCTGCAGCTCGGATTCGCCGCCATTGCGTCGCTGGCCCTGTATGGAGTATTCGTCCTGACCCAGACCGTCCGCCACCGGGACTTCTTCCTTCCGGTCGCGTTGCCGGGCGATACCCCGGAGGACGTGCACGCTCCCCCACCTACGGTTCGTGCCACCGTGACCAGTCTTGGCCTGCTGTGCCCAGCACTCGTCGCCGTCGTCGGCCTCGCGAAAACCGTGTCCCCGGCCATCGAGGCGGGCGTGACCCAGACCGGCATCCCCGAGTCATTCGTGGGGGTGGTCATAGCGCTGCTCGTGCTGTTGCCGGAGGGCCTGGCGGCGACTCGCGCGGCCGCCGCGGGCCGCGTACAGACGAGCCTGAACCTGGGCTAAGGTTCGGCGATTGCCAGCATCGGACTGACGATTCCGGCGATCGCCGTCGCCTCTGTTTGGCTTGAGGGGCCGCTGACGCTGGGGCTGGGCGGGACCCAAATCGTCCTGGTCGTCCTGACGGTGGCGGTAGGCATTCTGACGGTCTTCCCGGGGCGGGCGACCCGCCTGCAGGGGAGCATTCATCTCGTGCTGTTCGCCGCTTTTGTCTTTCTCGCCATGTTTCCCTAGCGCCTCTGCCCGCCGTTCCGCGAGCGGCCCCAGCCGGCAGGCGATTTACGGCGCCGTCCGGACATAAAATGGGGGTGGCTAAGGAGCAGTCGGAGATGGACGGCAAGGGTCATCATTCGGGGCTGGTTTTTCCCCCGGTGGAACATCAGGAACTGCCCGGCGCCCCCGGCCGGCGAGCGCGGGCGGTGGGCGGCGTGATGGCGGCATCAGCGAGGCGCCTCCTGACGGCACTTATCGTGGGCCTCGCCCTCCTCCTCGGTTTCGTTCCCGCGGCACACCGCGCGCAGGCCGCCCCGCTGAACGGTCACGACATCTCCTGGCCCCAATGCCCGACGGCGGTGGGCGGCTTTGGCCTTCCCCTTCCGCCCGCGTCATCACAGTTCGTCGTGATCGGCCTGACGAAAGGGCTGCCCTTCACCGAGAACCCGTGCCTTGCCAGCCAGGTGGCCTGGGCAAGGACGAACGGCAAGCCGGCGCAGGCCTATACGATGGCGGCCTTCCCCACCCCGGCACAGCTCTCCACCTACCGCACGCAGGGACCGTGGTCTTCCGGCACCAGGACCGGACAGCTCTCCAACGTCGGCTACGCGGAGGCGCGCTTCGCGGTGGCCAGCCTAACCCGGGCCGGCTTTGCGCCGCGGGTGGTGTGGATCGACGTTGAGCCCCGGCCCGCCCAGCCATGGCCCACTGCCACGGCCCTGCAGCAGCGTGAAAACCGCTACCTCATCGAGGGCCTGATGCGGGGCCTGCGCGACGCCGGATTCTCGTACGGCGTGTACTCGTTCGCCTCCGGCTGGGCTAGCATCACTGGCTCCTGGCGTCTCTCCGGCGTCCCGGTCTGGGCCACCGCAGGCCGCCTCGATTTCCCCTCTGAGGCCCTGGATCTCTGCAGGAAGGCCAGCTTCTCCGGCGGCCGCGTCTACCTTTCGCAGTGGTACGACGACGTGCGGGACTACGACCTGACGTGCGACCCCTACGCCTTCACTCCGCTGCCCGTTCCGGCGTCCACCCTGTCCAGGGCGACGGCAGACTTCAACGGGGACTGGAAGAACGACGTCCTCGCCCGGGTAACCGCGACGGGCGATCTGCGGATGTACCCCGGGACCGGGCTGGGCGGCAGGCTGCCCGGCGTCCGCATCGGCAACGGCTGGAACGTGTTCAACGCACTCGAAACTCCGGGCGACTTCAACGGCGACGGCCCGCTAGACGTCCTGGCCCGGGAAGCATCCACTGGAAAGCTGTGGCTCTACCGCGGCAACGGGACGGGAGGATTCCTGCCCCGCGTCCAGACGGGCAACGGCTGGAACATCTTCAGCGCCATTTTGGGTCCCGGTGACTTCAACGGCGACCAGCGCGTGGACGTCCTTGCGCGGGAGGCGGCTACCGGAAACCTGTGGCTCTACCCCGGTAACGGCACCGGCGGATTCCTGCCCCGCGTCCAGGCGGGCAACGGCTGGAACATCTTCAATGCCGTCGTGGGTCCCGGCGACATGAACAACGACGGAGCCTCCGACGTGCTGGCACGGGAAGCGGCCACCGGGGATCTCTGGCTCTACCGCGGCAACGGCACCGGAGGCTGGCTCCCCCGCGTGAAAGTGGGCAACGGCTGGAACTCCATGACCGCCGTCGTGGGCCCCGGCGACTTCAACGGCGACCGCAACCCCGACCTGCTGGCGCGCGACGGCGCCGGCGTCCTGTGGCTCTACCCCGGCAGCGGATCCGGCACATTTCTTCCCAGGGCGCAGGTGGGCCCCGGTTGGAACGGCCTGGCCCCGATTTTCTAGGCCGCACAGCGCCTCCCATTAGACCCGCGGTGACAAGCATTTTACGTGCGTGAAACCCACCGCAGTTCCGTGCGCTTTATGTTGTGTGGACAACGGCATTCGTCGGTCTCAGCAAGATGCCTCATCCCGATTACGAGTGGAGTTCCCGTGAACGCTGGAGATGTTGCCTGGATCCTCGCAAGTTCCGCCCTGGTCTGCATGATGATTCCCGCCCTGGCCCTTTTTTACGGTGGCATGGTGGGATCGCGCCGGATCCTGAACATGATGATGATGTGCTTTGGCGGGGCCAGCCTGGTGGCAGTGCTGTGGGCCCTGTTCGGTTATTCGATGGCCTTTGGCAATTCCGTGAACGGCATGGGCCTGATCGGGGACATCACGCAATACGCCGGCCTCGAACCCGTGCTGGCGGATGATCCCGAGGCTGCCCTGCCCGCAGCGCTTTTCACTGCCTTCCAGCTGTTCTTTGCCTGCGTCACCACCGCACTGGTCGCCGGGGCAGCCGCGGGCCGGATGAAGTTCGGGGCCTGGATGGTGTTCGCCGGAGTGTGGGCCACGCTGGTGTACTTTCCCATTGCGCACTGGGTTTTCGCCTTCAATTCCGCGGACGGCTCGGTGACGGGCGGCTGGATAGCAAACGGCATCAAGGCGATCGACTTCGCCGGCGGAACAGCCGTCCACATGAATGCCGGCGCCGCGGCCCTCGCCCTGGCGCTGGTCCTGGGCCGGAGTTCCGGCTGGCCCAAGATGGAGCACACCAAGCCGCACAGCCGGCCCCTGGTGCTGGTGGGCGCAGGCCTGCTCTGGGTCGGATGGTTCGGATTCAACGCCGGCTCCGCCCTGACGGCCGGACACTCCGCGTCTGTCGTGTTCCTGAACACGGCCGTGGCGGCGGCTGCTGGCCTCCTCGCTTGGGCTCTCGTTGAGCGGATCAGGCACGGCGCAACCACCAGCATGGGCGCGGCCTCCGGACTTGTCTCGGCCTTGGTGGCCATCACGCCCGCCTGCGGCGCCGTCAGCCCGCTCGGGGCGGTTGCCATCGGCGCCATTGCCGGAGCGGTCTGCTCGCTGGCCATCGAATGGAAGTTCCGCCTCGGGTTCGACGATTCCCTGGACGTGGTCGGCGTGCACCTGGTGGGCGGCATCATCGGCACGCTCCTGATCGGCATTTTCGCCACTGACAGCGCGCCGAACGGGGTCAGCGGCCTGCTGTACGGCGGAGGGCCGGAGCAGCTGGGCATCCAGGCCATCGCCACGGTGGCCGTGCTGGCCTATTCCTTCGGCCTGACGTGGGTCATCGCCAAGGTCATGGACGTCACCATGGGACTTCGCATCCACGAGGAGGACGAGCTGCGCGGCATTGACCTGGCCGCACACTCCGAGTTCGCCTACCTCACGGACGAGGACCCGGTGAACCTGGGGTCCTCCGCCCGCCCCTGAGCCCGTCGAACTGCCGGCATGCGTGAACTAGGGTCCGGTTGAAGAGAACGGCGGAAACCGATAGTTTGGTCTCAGCCCCTCCGCATTCCCCCAAGTGCGGAGTGGCTACCCAGAAGAACCCCGCGCCGGACGATTGGCGCGGGGTTCTTCGTCTCTAGGCTGACGCGGTGGACGTGCCGGAGGGCTTCCGCCGCGGTGAGGACCGCCGTCGCATCCACGGAATCCGCCGTCAGCCCTGCAGTTCCTTCGTGAAAGCCAGCGGCCCGATCGTTTCGGGGTCGGCCGCCAGGTCAAAGCGCGGCGTGTACCCGGTGTTCAGGTACAGGTGCTTGGCCTCGGGCTGGCGGGGGCCTGTGGTGAGGTAGACGCTCCGGTACCCGCGCGCCGCCGCCAGGTGTTCCAGTTCGGCCAGGACCCGGCGGGCAAGGCCGCGCCGGCGGTGCGCCGAATGCGTCCAGATGCGCTTGAACTCCGCCGTCTGCGCGTCGTACCGGCGGAACGCCCCGCCGGCCCCGGATTCACCGTTCTCCTGGATGATCAGCAGCGCCCCGGCCGGGGCCCGGAATTCCGCCGCCGGATATTTGCTCAGTTTCGCGGCGGCCGAGCCCCGGCCGAACAGGTCGCCGTAACGGGAGTCGTACTCGACGGCGAGCTCGTCCAGGAGCGGCCGGACCCGCGCGTCGTTCATGGGCAGTTCCAGGACAGTGAGGGCGGCGTCCGGCGCCGCGGGCTGCGGCGGGGCGGTTTCCAGGTGCATGATCAGGCTTTTCGGCAGCGGCGGTAGCGGTTCGAGACGGAGAAAGATCAGCCAGCACGGTGAGGATCCGTCGCGCCAGGGCATCGTTCTCACGGAACGGCGCGGCCGTTGGTGCCCGGCGGGAGCTTATGCGAGCTGTCTTTCCACGGTCAATGAGTAGCCGGTCCCGGGCTGTACCGGGCGGCCGGGCATGGCTCTAACCCAGGGCCGGGGCGATGCTGATGACGTAGAGAACACCTGTGATGTTGCCGATCCTGAAGGTTGCCTCGAATGGCCACCGAGATTGCCTGAGGCTGGTCCGCGCAGCCGATCGCCGGCCTGCGCCCGTCCATTCGCCCATTGCCCACAGTGGCAGGAACTCCCTCTGGCGAACCGCAAGGGCTGCTGCGTGAAGGCTGCACGCTACGGCGGCCAAAGGCCAAAGGCCGGCAAATCCTGTCAGAACGGGAAGTGTGGCGCAGAGGACAAGCATGAGAAGGCAGACCGCGAGTTCGACTCCGTCGAGCAACCAGTTGTAGCGCGAGTCCACACCGCGCGCCCCGGTGATGCGTTCCGGCAGTGCGCTCTTCAATACAGCGAGCATGATCACGGCTGCGACCAGGCCGTGGAAAAGCCCGCTAGGCATGGGCAATTCCCGGTGTAGCCACACTCGAAGGACCACGGCCCGAGATCACGGTTCATCCTCTCAGGGTCGCGCCCGCCCGTCCATTGACCGGGACAACGAGGTTCCGCCCGGCGCCAGGCTTCAGGCCGGCCGTTACTGAAACTGCCTGCCGGCGGCGGCGCGGTAGCTCCCGAGCACGTCGGGGGCCGGGGTTGCGGTGACGACGGCGGCCCTTGCGGCCTGCCAGTCAGGGAAGGCGCCAAGAAGCACGCCGGCAGCCTGCCGGGCGGCGCCGTCGGCCACGTACTCCCCCGGCTCCGGCACCACGACGGGCAGGCCGAAGGTGGCCGCCGCCACCTGCTGGACGGCCGCGGACCGCGCGCCTCCGCCAACGAGGATGATCCGCCCAGCGGAAACCCCCAGGTCCGTAAGCGCCTTCAGCCCGTCCGCGAGGGAACAGACAACTCCCTCGACGGCGGCGCGGGCCAGGTTCTCCGGCGTGAAATTCTGCAGCGTCATTCCGTGCAGCGAGCCCGTCGCGTCCGGGAGGTTGGGGGTCCGCTCACCCTCGAAGTACGGCACGAAGGCCAGGCCGCCGGCGCCGGGACCGGCCGAGAGCGCGAGCTCGGAAAACCGCGGCAGGCTCACCGAAAGCAGGGCCGCGGTCGCATCCAGCACGCGGGAGGCATTGAGGGTGCACACCAGGGGCAGGTAGTGCCCCGTTGCGTCAGCAAAGCCCGCAACAAGACCGGCGGGATCAGCCGTGGGCCTGTCGGCGACGGCGAAGACCGTGCCGGATGTCCCGATCGAAACCACGACGTCGCCCACTCCGGCGGCCACGCCGAGCGCCGCCCCGGCGTTGTCCCCCGCGCCGGGGCCGATCAGGGCGCCGGCGGGCGTGGCGAAGTCGCTGGCGAGCGGCGCCAGGACCGCAGGCAGGACGGGGATGTGCCCGAGCGTGCTCTCGAGCACATCGGGGAGATAGGCGCCGGTAGGGGGTGACCAGTAGCCGGTTCCGGAGGCATCCGAGCGGTCCGTCCGCAGTGCGGCCAGGCCCTCCGCGCCGCTTCCGGGTCCGAACCCGGCCAGCCGCCAGCTGAGCCAGTCGTGCGGGAGGCAGACGGCGGCCGTGCGGGCCGCGTTGTCCGGTTCGTTCTCGGCCAGCCAACGCAGTTTGGTGGCCGTTATCGAAGCGACCGGTACCGTGCCGGTGGTTCTGGCCCAGTGCAGCCGGCCAGCTTCGTCGCTCCCCCGGCCGGCTTCCTTGATCAGGGCCGCTGCGGAGGGCGCGGAACGCGTGTCGTTCCACAGCAAGGCGGGGCGGACCACCTCGCCGGACGCGTCCAGGCAGACCATCCCGTGCTGCTGGCCGCCCACTGATATGGCGGCAACGCCGTCGAGACCGCCCGCCTGGGCGATCGCTTCCTGCAGGGCCTCCCACCAGGCGTCGGGGTGCACCTCGGTGCCTCCCGGATGCGGGGCTGACCCGTGGCGCACCAGCGCACCGGTCTCTGCGTCACGGATGACGACCTTGCAGGATTGGGTGGAGCTGTCCACTCCGGCGACCAGGGGCATGGGACTATTCTTTCAGTCGGGGCCCCGCCAGGACGGGGGGCTGGTGCCGCCCGGCCCGGAGGAGCGGGCCCGGCGGCGGTTCAGGATTCCAGTATCAGCGGGCGCCGAGCAGGTGCTCAATGGCGAGCTGGTTGAGGCGGACAAAGGCGAACGAGCGCTGGGCGGCTGCGTCGGCGTCGAACTCCGCGAAAGCGGACGCGTCAGCCAGCAGATCCGCGGAGGTCTCGCCGGCAGCAAGCGTGGGTTCGCCGAGTTCGAAGACACCGGAGGTCTTCAGAGCCTCCTGGACGTCGGGGTCGGCACGGAACGCCAGGGCGCGTTCCTTCAGCAGCAGGTACATGGCCATGTTGGACTTCGCGGATTCCCAGACGCCGTCGTAGCCGTCCGTGCGGGAGGGCTTGTAGTCGAAGTGCCGCGGGCCGTCGTACTTGGGGCCGCCGTTGGGGAAGCCGTTCTCGAGCAGGTCCACCGTGAAGAACGCGCTGGTCAGGTCGCCGTGGCCGAACACCAGGTCCTGGTCGTACTTGATGCCGCGCTGGCCGTTGAGGTCGATGTGGAAGAGCTTGCCCGCCCACAGTGCCTGCGCGATGCCGTGCGTGAAGTTCAGGCCGGCCATCTGCTCGTGGCCGGTTTCCGGGTTGAGGCCCACGATGTCCCCGTGCTCGAGCTGGGCGATGAAGGCTAGGCCGTGGCCGACCGTGGGCAGGAAGATGTCGCCGCGGGGCTCGTTGGGCTTGGGCTCCAGGGCGATCCGCAGGCCGTAGCCCCTTTCCTTGATGTAGGCCGCGGCCGTATCCACGCCCTCCTTCATGCGGTCCAGCGCGGCCGAGAGGTCCTTGGAACCGTCATATTCGCTGCCTTCGCGTCCGCCCCACATGACGAAGGTTTCGGCGCCCAGCTCGGCCGTCAGGTCGATGTTCTGCAGGACCTTGCTGAGTGCGAACCGGCGGACGGAACGGTCGTTGGAGGTGAAGCCGCCGTCCTTGAAGACCGGGTGGCTGAACAGGTTGGTGGTCACCATCGGGGTCTTCAGGCCGGTCTCGGCCAGGGCTGCCTTGAAGTTCTTCAGGATCAGTTCGCGCTCGGAGGACGTGGCATCGAAGGGGACCAGGTCGTTGTCGTGGAAGGTGATGCCGTAGGCGCCGAGTTCACTGAGCTTGTGGACGGCCTCCACCGGGTCCAGGGCCGGGCGGGTTGCGACGCCGAAGGGGTCATTGCCGGTCCAGCCGACGGTCCACAGGCCGAAGGTAAAGCGGTCTTGCGGGGTTGGCGTAACAGCCATAGTGAGCACCTCATTGGGCTAGCAGGAGTGTGGTTTCGGAAAGGAAACGAATTAGTATGGAATCTGAACTATATGGCTTGTGGTGAACTTGGGTCAACAGTTTTTGGCACTGAGCCGAAAAGAAACAGCGGAAGGGCAGAAGATGCGCGGGGTAAACAGTGCAGGGTGAGGCTCCTGGCCGGGTGCAGGATGTGCGGCGGCAGAACCTGGCCGTGGCACTGGGCGCCATCCAGCGCACGGAACGCTCCACCCGCGCCGAGATCGCCGCACGCACGGGCCTGACCAAGGCGTCGGTTTCGAGCCTCGTCGCGGGCCTGCTGGAAACCGGACTGGTCGAGGAAGTGGGGGTTACGCGCGACGGCGAGCGCGGCCGGCCCGGCAGCGGGCTCGTGCTCAACCGGCAGCGGGGGGCGCTGGGCGCGGAGGTCAACGTTGACTACGTGGCTGCCGGCGTCGTGGACCTGCTCGGTGAAGTCCGCGTCCACGAAGTGGTTGAGCGGCAGGCGGGCGGCAGCCCGGATGAGGTGCTCGGGGAAATCCGTGCACTGGCGCGGCGGGTCACCACGGCAGCCGAGGCCGACGGGATGGTGCTGCTGGGCGGAGGGCTGGCGGTGCCCGGCCTCGTGGATCCGGCACACGGACTCGTCCTGACCGCACCGAACCTCGGCTGGCGAAACGCCGACCTGGCGCAGGATCTGGAGGCACTGCTCCCCGGGGCGCCGCTCGGCGTCGTCCTTTCGAACGAGGCCAACAGCGCAGCCATGGCCGAACTCTGGTACGGCCACGGCTCCTCCTTCCGGGACTACCTCTACGTCTCGGGTGAAGTCGGCGTGGGCGGCGGACTCATCTTCGGGTCCGAGCTCTTCACGGGCCCGAACGGGCATGCCGGCGAGGTTGGGCACCTCGTGGTCCAGCCCGATGGCCAGCAGTGCAGCTGCGGGGGCCGCGGATGCCTGGAGACGGTGGCCGGACAGCACGCGATCTTCTCCGCGGCGGGCATCGACGGCACCTCGACTGCCGACCGGATGGCCGCGCTGCTGCTGGCCCTCGAGGCGGGCTCACCGGAGGCGGCCCGGGCCGTGGAAACGGCCGGCCATTATCTGGGCGTGGCCCTCGTGTCCGCCGCCCGCATGGTCAACGTGTCCGCGGTGGTCCTGGGCGGGCATTTCGCCGGCCTGCAGCAGTGGATCAGGCCGAGTTTGCTGCGGAGCCTCGGCACCTACGCCCCCGGCGTGGTGCCCCCGGACGGCGTCGCCTTCTCCGACCTCGGGCAGACGGCGGCGCTGCGCGGGGCGGCGGGAGGCAGGCTGCGCGAGGTCTTTGCCAGTCCGCATGATCTGCTGACCTGACCGTTCAGGGCCCGTTCAGCGGGGCGGCCGTCAGCGGGGCGGAGCAGTCGACTCGCGGACCACAAGGTGGGTGGCCAATTCCACGCGGCGGGAGTCCAGCAGCTCACCGCGGGCCTGCCTCAGCACGAAGCGGAGTGCAGCCCGCCCCATCTCCTGCAGAGGCTGCGCCACGGAAGTCAGTGCGGGCACCGCCTCCTCGGCCTGGAACGTGCCGTCGAAGCCCGCAAGACTCAGATCGTCAGGTATGCGGATGCGCTGCCGGCGGGCCTCGGCAAGCACGCCCAAGGCGATGCTGTCACTGGCCGCAAAGATCGCCGTGGGACGTTCATCCAGTGCCAGCAGCTTCCGCAGGCCGCGCACGCCATGCTCCGGACGGAAAACGCCCGGGATGATGTACTCGTCATTCACCGCCACCCCGCTTGCCATCAGCGCGGCCATGTAGCCGTGCAGGCGGGCCTGGCTGCATTCGGCTTCCGCCGGGCCGCCCAGGTAGGCGATCCGGCGGTGTCCCAGCTCCAGCAGGTGGGCGGTGGCGGATTTTCCGCCCGCCCAATTGCTCGCACCGACACTCACCACGTCGCCCGGCGGCGGGTTGAGCGGATCGATGACGACGACGGGAATGTGCCGCCGGTAGAACGCGTCGAGCTGCGCCTCCCCAAACGCAGAAGTCACGACTATCAGCCCCACGCGGCCTTCGTCCAGGATGCGCTGGGCCCGCCGCTCGGGAGTCAGCTTTGATGCCGACTGCCGCCCGGTGACGTTCAGCATGACCTGGACATCCTCGACGGCGGCGTGTTCCATCACGCCGTTGAGGACCTCCACGGCGTAGGCGGAATTGAGGGAATCGAACACCACTTCCACGGTCGGCGTCCTGCCCTCTGCCGTCTTGCGCTGCAGGGGAGACTGGTACCCCGTCTGCTCAAGCGCGGCCAGGACCCTGGCCCGCGTGCCGGCCGCAACGTCTTCCCGCCCGTTAATGACCTTCGAGACGGTGGGAGCCGAGACTCCGGCTTCCCGCGCGACGGCAGCAAGTGTTGGCCTGCCCACGCCCTGAACTGTTGACACAAGAACTCCCAGAGGTTTCGAAAAGTTTCGACACAAACAGTTTGTCCTGCGTGGCCCATAAGGTCAACCATTCAATAGTCAACGTTCTAAACTTTTTTCCATTTCGGTCTTGACCGGTGATCTGGGTCACCGCTACTTTGGGTTGCACGAGTCGAAGGTTTTACGAAATTTTTCGGAACCCCAGACCTCACCAAATCATCATCAGCGGCTGAGCGGCCTCCCCTTGGACGGCCAGCCTGCCAGCTCTCACACCCGGGCAATCAGCGCCGACCCCGGAGGACGGATGAAAGACCAGATGAAAACCCGTAAGTTGCGCACCGCCGTCATGGCCATCTCTGCCGCAGCACTGTCCGTCAGCCTGGCGGCGTGCGGTTCCAGCGGCCCCGCAGGTTCCACTTCCGCAGGTTCCGGCACCGCCACGATGTGGGGGCTGACCGGCGGCAACCAGCCGGTGCTGCAGAAATCGGTGGCGGCCTGGAACAGCGCGCACGCCGACCAGTCCATCAAGCTGGACTTCTTCGCCAATGATGCCTACAAGACGAAGGTCCGCACGGCCGTGGGCGCCGGCGAGGGCCCCACCTTCATCTACGGATGGGGCGGCGGTGTCCTGAAGTCCTACGTGGATGCCGGCCAGGTGGAGGATCTCTCCGCGTTCATCAAGGACAACCCCGAGGTCAAAGACCGCTACCTTCCCTCCGTCCTGAAGAACGGTGAAATCGACGGCAAGACCTACGCCCTGCCTAACAACAACGTCCAGCCCGTCGTCCTGTACTACAACAAGGAAGTGTTCGACAAGGTCGGAGCCGAAGCGCCCAAGACCTGGGACGACATGATTGCCCTGGTGCCGAAATTCAAGGAGGCCGGAATTGCGCCGTTCTCCCTGGGCGGGCAGTCGAAGTGGCCTGACCTGATGTGGCTGGAATACCTCGTCGAGCGCATCGGCGGCCCCGAGGTCTTCGCCAACATCGCCGCAAACAAGCCCAACGCGTGGTCCGACCCCGCCGTGAGCCAGGCACTGACCAAGATCCAGGAACTGGTCGACGCCGGCGGCTTCGTCAACGGCTTCTCCTCCATCGCGGCCGACAGCAACGCGGACCAGGCACTGCTCTACACCGGCAAGGCTGCCATGGTCCTGCAGGGCGGCTGGATCTACCAGGGCATGAAGAAGGACGCGGCCGACTTCGTGAGCAGCGGCAAGCTCGGCTTCACCACCTTCCCCACCGTCGCGGGCGGTAAGGGCGATCCCGCCAACGTCGTGGGCAATCCCTCCAACTTCTGGTCGATCTCCGCCATGGCCACGGACGAGCAGAAGAAGGCGGCACTCAACTACGTCAAGGACGGCATGTTCACTGACACCGACACGGACGCCCTGATCAGCTCGGGGGCTGTGCCGGTGGTCAACGGCATCGAGAACAAGCTCGCGGCGTCACCCGACAAGGACTTCCTGACCTTCGTCTACGGCCTGGCCAAGGAGGCCCCGAGTTTCACCCTCTCCTGGGACCAGGCGCTGAGCCCCGCCCAGGGCGATGCGATGCTGTCCAACCTTGACCAGATCTTCCTCAAGAAGATCACCCCCGAGCAGTTTGTCTCCACGATGAACGCCACGATCGGAAAGTAGAGCCGTGGCTGCAAACAGTTCCGTCCCCCGGGCGGTCCGCGACGCGGGCCCCTCGGGGTGGCTGGCAGTGCCGGCCCTCGTCTTCTTCCTGGTGTTCGCCGTCGTACCGCTGGCGGGCGTGGTTTTCCTCAGCTTCACGAGCTGGGACGGGCTGCGTGAGATCCGCCTTGACGGCCTTGGCAGCTGGGCGACCGTCCTCACCGACCCGGTCACAGGCAACGCCCTGCTGGTGACCGCCAAGATCATGTTCTTTTCCTTCATGGTGCAGGCGCCGGTCAGCCTCTTGCTGGGGGTGTTCACGGCCGGCGGCCAGAAATACCGGGCAGCACTCGCCGTCCTCTACTTCCTGCCCCTGCTGCTGTCGTCGGCCGCTGTCGCGATCGCGTTCAAGGCTCTCCTGGACCCCAACTTCGGCCTCGGCCCCGGGCTCCAGGTGCCCATCCTGATCCAGGACTGGCTCGGAAACTCGGACCTGGTCCTGTTCGTGGTGGTGTTCGTCATCGCTTGGCAGTTCGTTCCGTTCCACACGCTCATCTACCAAGGCGGCGTGCGGCAGATCCCCACATCGCTGTATGAGGCGGCCGAAATCGATGGCGCCGGACGCGTCCGGCAGTTCCTGAACATCACCCTGCCCCAACTGAAGTACACCATCATCACCTCCTCCACCCTGATGGTGGTGGGGAGTCTGGCTTACTTCGACCTCATTTTCGTCCTGACCGGCGGAGGCCCCGGCTATAGCACCCGGCTGCTGCCGCTGCACATGTACCTGACCGGCTTCAAGGCCAACGACATGGGCGCCGCGAGCGCCCTCGGCGTCATCCTGATCGTCATCGGACTCGGCCTCGCCCTGCTCCTGCAGCGCCTGGGCGGCAAGAACCGGAACGCAAGCCAATTGGAAGGAGCCTGATGGCTTCCACGACTTCCACGACACAGCTTCCGGTTCCCCCGGCGGCACCCGTCCGCACAGCGGCGGCTCCCCGTCCGGACGTCAGGCGTGCCTCACGTTTCCGGCCGAACCTCCTCGGCGGCCTCGGGGGCTGGCTCTGGCTCGGCGTCATTATCCTGCCCATCTACTACGTGGTGATCACCAGCCTGAAGAACCAGGCCGGATTCTTCGCCAGCAATCCCATGCTGCCGCCCGCCGAACCCACACTGGACAACTACAAACTGGTCCTGGAAAACGACTTTGTCCGGTACTTCACAAACAGCGTCGTGGTCACGCTGGGCACGGTCATTCCGGCGCTGTTTGTCTCGTTCATGGCCGCCTACGCGATCGTCCGCGGCAAGGGCCGATTCGTGAACTGGACCAACAACCTCTTCCTGCTGGGGCTGGCCATTCCCCTGCATGCCACCATCATTCCGATCTACTGGATGATCACCCGCGCCCACCTGTACGACACCCTGCTGGCGCTGATCCTGCCGTCCATAGCGTTCGCCATTCCGGTCTCGGTGCTGATCCTCTCCAACTTCATGCGCGACGTGCCCAATGAACTTTTCGAGTCAATGCGGCTGGACGGCTGCTCCGACTGGGCCATGCTGTGGCGCCTGGCGCTGCCCATGACCAAGCCGGCCGTGATCACGGTGGGCATCTACAACGCGCTGCACGTCTGGAACGGCTTCCTCTTCCCGCTGATCCTGACCCAGAGCCCGGGCACCCGGGTACTGCCCCTCTCACTGTGGACCTTCCAGGGCGAATTCAGCGTCAACATCCCGGCAGTGCTGGCGTCCGTGGTGCTGGCCACCCTGCCGCTGCTGGTGCTGTACGTCGTGGCCCGGCGCCAGCTGATCAGCGGCCTGACCGCAGGCTTCAGCAAATAGATGCCCCGGTGGTCGAGCTTGTCGAGGCCCGGTTTCGACAAGCTCAACCACCAGAACCCGACCACCAAAAAACCGAAAGGACCACTCTTGACTGATACAAAGCCGCTGCGGGTCGGCATGGCCGGTTACGCGTTCATGGGTGCCGCCCACTCACACGCCTGGCGGACCGCGCCCCGTTTTTTCGACCTGCCCCTGCAGCCGCACCTCACGGCGGTTGCCGGCCGGAATGCCGACGGCGTCCGGGCCGCCGCCGGGAAACTGGGCTGGGAGTCGGCCGAAACTGACTGGCGGCGCCTGATTGAACGCGACGACATCGACCTGATCGACATCTGCACCCCCGGCGACACCCACGCCGAAATCGCGATCGCCGCCCTTGAGGCCGGCAAGCACGTGCTGTGCGAAAAGCCGCTGGCCAACTCCGTGAACGAGGCGGAGCGGATGACCGCCGCAGCCGAAGCGGCGGCAAAGCGGGGAGTCTTCGCCATGTGCGGATTCAGCTACCGCCGCACGCCCGCGCTTGCGCTGGCCAAGCGGATGGTGGAGGAAGGCCGGCTGGGAACCATCCGGCACGTACGCGCCCAATACCTGCAGGACTGGCTGGCCGACGAGAACGCGCCAATGACCTGGCGGCTGGACAAGAGCAAATCCGGCTCCGGCTCCCTCGGCGACATCGGCGCGCACAGCATCGACACAGCCCAGTGGCTCACCGGCCAGAAGATCAGCGGTGTTTCGGCGCTACTGGAAACGTTCGTGCCCGAGCGGCCCCTTGCCGGGAACCTGGTGGGGCTTGGCGGGCAGGGCGACGCCGGCGCTGATGCGCCCCGCGGAGCCGTGACCGTTGACGACGCCGCGATCTTCAGCGCCCGTTTCGACGGCGGCGCTGCTTCAGCTGGCGCAGTCGGTGTCTTCGAAGCCACCCGGTACGCTCTCGGCAGGAAGAACGCCATGCGCCTGGAGCTGAACGGCACCAAGGCATCCCTCGCCTTCGACTTCGAGGACATGAACGTACTTTCCTTCTACGACGCAGCCGAGTCCCCCGACGCCGGATTCCGCCGGATCCTCGTGACCGAACCCGAGCACCCCTACGTGGGCAAGTGGTGGCCCACCGGCCACGGCCTGGGCTACGAGCACGGATTCACCCACCAGGTGGTGGACCTCGTCAACGCGCTGGGGCAGCAAAGGCAGCCGGAACCGTCGTTCGCGGACGCCCTCCAGGTCCAGCAGGTGCTCGCCGCCGTGGAATCCAGCGCCGCCAATTCCAGCCAGTGGCAGACGGTCTAAGCGCATGAACACAGAACAGGAAAGCACGATGACCCGACCCATTACGCTGTTCACCGGCCAGTGGGCCGACCTGCCGTTTGAGGAGGTGGCCCGGCTCGCAGGCGAGTGGGGCTTTGACGGGCTGGAGATCGCCTGCTGGGGCGATCACCTGGACCCGCGCCGCGCCGCCGAGGACGATGGCTACGTCCAGGACCGGCTGGACATCCTGGAAAAGAACCACCTGCGGGTCTTCGCAATCGCCAACCACCTGACCGGCCAGGCGGTGTGCGACGACCCGATCGACCAACGCCACCGGGATATCCTCACTCCGGAGGTCTGGGGCGACGGCGACCCCGAAGGCGTCCGTTCCCGCGCCGCACGCTCCATGATGGACACTGCCCGGGCCGCGGCCCGGCTTGGGGTGAAGACCGTCACCGGCTTCACCGGCTCCTCGATCTGGAAAGCCGTGGCGATGTTCCCGCCCGCGTCCGAGGCCATGATCGACGCCGGGTACCGGGACTTCGCGGACCGCTGGAACCCGATCCTTGACGTGTTCGATGAGGTTGGAGTGCGCTTCGCCCTGGAAGTCCACCCCTCCGAAATCGCCTATGACTACTGGACCACCAAACGCACCCTCGAGGCCATCGGGCACCGGCCGGCCTTCGGGCTTAACTTCGACCCGTCACACTTCATCTGGCAGGACCTGGACCCCGTGATGTTCCTGCAGGACTTCGCCGACCACATCCTGCACGTGCACGTGAAGGAATCCGTGCGCCAGCTCGACGGCCGCAACGGCCGGCTCGGCTCGCACCTTCCCTGGGCCGACCCGCGCCGCGGCTGGGACTTCGTGACCGCCGGGCACGGCGACGTGCAGTGGAACAGGATCTTCCGGACCCTGAACGCGATCGGCTACGCGGGACCCACCAGCATCGAATGGGAAGACGCCGGCATGGACCGGCTCACCGGGGCACCGCAGGCCCTGGCCCTCGTGAAAGGCCTCGCCGCCATCGCCCCGCCCGCCGCCGCATTCGACGCCGCCTTCGCCGCCCGCTGAGCACCACCCGATGACCATCTTCCGCCGGCCACCGGCCGGCGCTCATCAAAGGAACCCCATGACAGAACGCAAGACCGCCCTCGTGGTCCGCGGCGGCTGGGACGGGCACCAGCCCTTCGAAGCCACCGAACTTTTCATCCCCTACCTCAAAGACACCGGCTATGACGTCCGCGTCGAGGAGTCGCCCAAGGTCTACGCCGACGCGGCCTTCATGGCCGGGGTCGACCTGATCCTGCAGTGCATGACCATGACCACCATCGAAAAGGAGGAGTTCGCGGGCCTGCGGACCGCCGTCGAAAACGGCACAGGCCTGGCCGGCTGGCACGGCGGCATCGCCGACTCCTACCGCAACAACTCGGACTACCTGCACCTGGTCGGGGGCCAGTTCGCCTGCCATCCCGGCAAGCACCCGGACGAATGCACCGGAGAGCAGCCAGACAATTACGTGCCCTACACCGTGAACATGCTTCCCGCCGCCGCCAGCCATCCCATCACCGAAGGCATCTCCGACTTCGACCTGGTCACCGAGCAGTACTGGGTGCTCTCCGACGACTACATCGACGTTCTGGCCACCACCACCCAAAAGGTCCGCGAATGGGACCCCTGGCACAGGGAAGTCACCTCCCCGGCCATCTGGACGCGGCAGTGGGGCCAGGGCCGGATTTTCGTCGCGACCCCCGGCCACCGCGTGGAAATCCTCCAAGACCAGAACGTACGCACCATCATCGAAAGGGGCCTGCTGTGGGCAAGCCGTTGAAAGTAGGAATCATTGGCTGTGGCGCCATCATCGCCCAGTACCTCACCAATTTCCGCCGACTCGACCAGATCGAATTGGTAGCCGTGGCGGACCTGGATCCCGCGCGCGCCCAGGCCGTCGCCATGGACTACGACGGCGTCCGTGCCGTCTCCGTGGAGGAACTGCTCGCCGCGGACGACGTCGAACTGGTGCTGAACCTGACCATCCCCGCCGCGCACGGCGAGGTTGCCCTGAAGGCCATTGCCGCCGGGAAGAGCGTCTACGGCGAGAAGCCGCTGGCGGCCGCCACCGCCGAGGCGCGGCAGGTCCTGGACGCTGCCCGCGAGGCGGGCCTCGCCGTCGGCTGCGCTCCTGACACGGTGCTCGGCACCGGGATCCAGACCGCCCGCAAGGCGATCGACGACGGCCTGATCGGCGCGCCGGTCTCGGCCACCGCCACCATGGTGACCCCCGGTCATGAGCGGTGGCACCCGAACCCGGACTTCTATTACCAGCCCGGCGGCGGCCCCCTGCTGGACATGGGCCCCTACTACGTCACCGCCCTGGTGACCCTGCTCGGCCCCGTGGTGTCGGTCATGGGCGCCGCCAGCCATACGCGCAATACGCGCACCATCGGCTCCGGACCCCGCCAAGGCCAAGAGGTCCCGGTGGACATCGACTCCCATGTCACCGGCGTCCTGGTCCATGCCTCCGGCGCGCTCTCCACGTTGTTCATGAGCTTTGACGCGGTAAAGTCCACGTCGCCCAACATCGAGATTCACGGGGAACTCGGATCGCTGGTGGTGCCGGATCCCAACCACTTCGACGGCGACGTCCAGCTGTTTCCGCTGGGCGCCGACGCGTGGGAGACCCTGCCCGTCTCGGCCGGCTACGTTGACTCCGGCCGCGGCTTCGGCATCGCCGACCTAGCCTCCACGCCGCCAGGCGCAGAGCCGCGTGCCGGCGGGACGCTGGCGTACCACGTCCTCGAAATCATGGAATCGGTCCTCGAGTCAGCCCGCAGCGGGGCAGCGGTAACCATCCAGAGCACTGCCGCTCGGCCGGACGCCGTCGAACTGACCGTGCTGTCCAGCGAAACGGTGCTGTCCAACTAGACGGCGGGGCTGACAGCAAGAATCCCCGCCGGATGGTCCCGGCGGGGATTCGTCGTCGGCGGGCCTATTTCTTGGGCAGGCCCGCCGGGTTCAGTTCGGCCTTCTGCACGGCCTCGGAGGAGAGGCCCCAGCGGTCCAGGATCTTGGCGTAACTGCCGTCCTCGATCAGGTGGTTCAGTCCGGCCTGGGCTGCGGCCGCGAAGCCGTTGCCCTTCTTGGTGGTGGCGGCAATGCTGGCCTTCAGCGGCCAGCCGCCGTCGACCAGGCCCACGAGCTTGGTCTTGGCGTCGCTGGCAGCCTTGTAGGCGGCGGTGGCGTTCGGTCCGAACGTCAGGTCCGCCCTGCCGGACTGCAGCGCCAGGTTCGAGGCGGAGTCGTCGTCGTAATACTGGAACTCAACCGGCTTGAGCCCCTTCGCCTTGTTCTCCTCGTCCCAGCGCAGCAGGATGGCTTCCTGGTTGGTGCCCGAGCCGACGATGATCCGCTTTCCGGCGACATCCGCCGCGGATTCGACCTTGGTCACCTCGCTGTCGCTCTTGGCGTAGAAACCCAGTTTGTCGTCCCGGTAGCTCGCGAAGTCGTACTTCAGCTTCCGTTCCTCGGTGACGGTGACGTTGGAGAGGACGGCCTCGTACTTGCCGGACTCCACGCCAAGCGGCCAGTCCGCCCACGCGGTCGGCACGATCTCAGCCTCCAGACCCAGCGCCTGGGCGAGCGCGACGGCGATGTCCACCTCGTTGCCCACCGGCGTCTTGTTGTCGGTTGCGTAAACCGCCAGGGGCGGCGCGAACGGGCTGACAGCCACCGTCAGCTTCCCGTCCTTCTTGATGGCCTCCGGAACGAGGGCGGCCGCCGCCTCGTCCACGGTGACGGGGACACGGTCCTGCTGCGGGGACAGGTTGAAGGTCTTGGCTCCGGAAGAGCCCGAGGAGGGTGCGGGGGCATTTTCAGCCGCGGTGGCGCCCGGATCCGAGCAGGCGGACAGGGCCAGCAGCATGGTGGCCGCGAGAGCCAGGCTGACACCCGGCCTGAGCGTGCCGGCGCCGGATTTGAGAGTGTTGCGGGCCATGATTTTCCCCTTGGAAGTAGCGGCTGAGGTTCTTGTGGCAGCAACTATCCGGCAGCCGAAAAACCCGGTCAAAGCGCCCCGAAACGGTGGGATACACGGCGTAACGGCGGTTCATCCCGCGTCCGGCGCCGTCATGTCCCCTGTCCGCCCGCCGGCAAACGGCTCTAGGCTCGACACTATGAACAATCACTTCACGGACGAACGGGACAGCTACGGCAGGCTCCTGCTGGACAGGGAAGTGTGGCGGCAGGCCACCACGCTTGCCGCGGCGGGCGAGCTGACCGCTCGCTGGCTGGAAGGCAAGAGCCAGTACCAGGCGGGCACCCTTGCCCCGAGCTTCGACGCCGAAACCGGCCCCATTGCCGCGCAGCTGGCCGAGATCAACCGCAGCGGGTTCTTCACGAAGGAATCCCAGCCCGGCCTTCCGGCGGATGCCGGTCAGGCCCAGCGCCAGTACGTGACGGGCTTCTGCTCGCCCGAGTCGGCGCGGCTCCTCCTGCAGCTTTCGACGCAGACGGAGCTCGTTGCCGTCGCCCACGCCCCTGGTGAGATGAGCAATGCGTCCATTCCGGTTTCGCTGGACGGCGACGAGGTGGTCACCGTCCTCGGGACCAGCGAGAGCCCGATCGAATCCGAGCAGATCCGGGACTGGGCCGAGGAAAGCAACGAGACGCTTGCCCTGGTCCTTGCCGACTCCTGGTACATCGAGCTGCTCGACCCCGTGTGGGGGCGGAACGACCGCCTCCTGGCTGCCGTCCTGAACACCCTGAAGGCTGCGCCGGACGCTGTTTGACGCTTGCGGCTCCCGGTGAAATTTGACGGTTTGCGACTCGCGGTGAACGTCCGCGACCTCCGGTGAATCTCTGCTACGGCGGCCGTTGTGGGCGGCCTGAGGCCCTACGTAACCTCAGTCCAACACCCCCAACACACCCCCGAAGGAAACACCATGTCGACCTCAAAGGACAACGCGGGATCCACCCGCATCGCCGCGGGCGAGACCCGCAGCCCCAAGTACTCCCGCCGGCTCAAGATCGGCGTCGCCGTCGGCGTCCTTGCCGTCCTCGGCGCCGGCGCCGCCGTGGCCTCCACGGCCGCCCAAAACACTGAACCGGCAGCCGCCAACACCGCAGCCGCCACCAGCCCGGCCGCGGAGCTGAAGCTGGGCTACTTCGGCAACATCACGCACGCCGCCGCCCTGGTGGGCGTGAAGCAGGGCTTCATCGAGAAGAACCTGGGCGGCACGAAGCTGTCCACGCAGGTGTTCAACGCCGGGCCCGCCGCGATCGAGGCGCTGAACGCCGGCGCGATCGACGCCACCTACATCGGCCCGAACCCGGCGATCAACTCGTTCGTCAAGAGCAAGGGCGAGTCCGTCAGCATCATTGCCGGCGCGGCGTCGGGCGGGGCGCAGCTGGTGGTCAAGCCGGAAATCAAGACGGCGGCGGACCTGAAGGGCAAGACCCTGGCCTCCCCGCAGCTGGGCGGCACGCAGGATGTGGCGCTGCGCGCCTGGCTGGGCAAGCAGGGCTACAAGACCAACACCGACGGCGGCGGGGACGTCGCGATCAACCCCACCGAGAATGCCCAGACATTGAAGCTGTTCCAGGACGGAAAGCTCGACGGTGCGTGGCTGCCGGAGCCGTGGGCCTCCCGGCTGGAGCTCCAGGCCGGCGCGAAGGTCCTGGTGGACGAGAAGGACCTGTGGGACGGCTCGCTGACCGGGAAGCCGGGCGAGTTCCCCACCACCATCCTGATCGTGAACAGGAAGTTCGCCGCCGAGCACCCGCAGACCGTGGAGGGCTGCTCAAGGGCCACGTCGAGGCGGTGAAGTGGCTCAACGACACCCCCGCCGCCGAAAAGGCCACCGAGGTGAATGCAGCCCTCAAGGAAGCCGCGGGCAAGGCGCTGCAGCAGGACGTCATCGACCGCTCGCTGCAGAACATCGTGTTCACCGTTGACCCGCTGGCCGGGACGTTCACCAAGCTCCTGCAGGACGGCGTGGACGCCGGCACCACCAAGCAGGCCGACATCAACGGCATCTTCGACCTCACCACGCTCAACACTGTCACCGGGCAGAAGACGTCCGCGGCCGGGCTCGGCAAGGACTGATCCGGCAAAGATGCGCCTATAACGCCGTCGGAACTTCCTCGAAGCGGTAGAGATCGTCGGCGGACTTCAACGCGTAGTGGAAGACCATGCCGCCGGGACTCTCCTGGCTTCCGATGTATTCGGCCGTCACCCACGGCTCCTCAGCCACCGCACCGGCCCACGCATGGGCTTCTTCCCAGTGAACGCTGGACGCCCTGCGGTCGGGATGAAGGTTCATGGCCACCGCCACGCCCACCGTGGCAGTCCCGTGAGCGGGAAGCCAGCGCGTGAAGCCAACGATCTGCACGGAGACGCCGGGAGTGGCCAGGCAGGGCCGGCGGGCCATGGTGGTGGCCGCTGCGTCCAGGCCTCCGGGGCCGATGTCCTGCCAGGTCAGGGCATGCACCTGGCTGCGGAAGAGATTCAGTTCCGCGCTGCACTGCGTCCGGATCCTGTGAACCAAAGCTGTGATCATGGCCCCCCGATTCAAGGAGGCGCTGGGCCACCCCGTTGATGCTTGTGGACCCACACAACCACCCGGGTACATACTTCTCAATGCCCTGCGACACCCACCGACTCAGGACGCAACACAGGTTAACGTGGCGCCGTGCAGCGTAAGGAACTGCCTAGACGTGCATCCGTGCCACGAAGCGGAACCTGTCGCCCCTGAAGACCGACTCGGTCCACTCCACGGGGCGGCCGTCCGGATCGAGGCCGAGCCGGTGCACCAGCAGCATGGGCGCCCCCATTTCGACGTCCAGCAACCGGACCTCTTCAGGGCCCGCGAGCTTGGTCTCCACCGTATCCTCGACCTCGCTGATGCGGATCCCGTAGTCCTCGCGCAGGGCAGAGTACAGCGATCCCCGGACCTCCACATTGCCCGCAAGACCCGGCAGCTCTCCCGCGAGGAAGGCCGTCTCGTGGGCAAGCGGTTCGCCGTTGACCAGCCTGATGCGCTCAACCCGGTGCACTCCGGCGCCCGGCTCCACCGCCAGCCGCTTGGCGGTCACAGTATCCGCCGGCACCTCGCTGATGTCCAGGATCCTCGCGGAGGCGGTCATCCCCTGGCTTGCCGCGTCGTCGGTAAACGACGTGAGCTGGCGGACGTGCGTCACCTTCGGCGGCGCCACGAACGTGCCCCTCCCCTGCGTGCGGTCCAGGCGGCCCTCCGCCACAAGTTCGCCGATCGCCTGCCGCACGGTGGTGCGGGACGTGCCGTATTGCTCGGCGAGCGCCCGCTCCGTGGGGATCAGCGTGCCCGGGACCGCGTCCTCGATGAGGGCCAGGATCTGCTCCTTGAGTACGTAGTACTTGGGCAGCGCGGCAGCGGCGGGGGTCTCCATGGATCCGATATTACCTATTGACAGGAAAATTGGTCTACGCCAAAATAGGAGAAATTGGTTTATACCAATCGTCCAAGGCCTCACATGGACGCACCCCAACCACATTCCCCACGCACAAGGACCCAATGATGTCGTTCCTGCAAGACCTGCGCCAGACTCCCCGTCTTGGCCTTCTGGTCGGCGGCACCGCCGCCACCATCGGAATTATCTACGGCTACGATCTGTCGAATATCGCCGGCGCCCTGCTGTTCATCACCAAGGAATTCCAGCTCTCCACCAGCCAACAGGAGCTGGTGACCACCGCCGTCGTCATCGGCGAAGTGCTCGGCGCCGTCCTGGGCGGCTGGCTCGCCAACAAGATCGGCCGGAAGGCCTGCATGGTGGGCGTCGCCGGAGCGTATGCCGCCTTCGCCGTGCTCAGCGCCCTGGCCGCGGATGTCCCCATGCTGCTCATCGCCCGCCTCCTGCTCGGCCTCACCATCGGCATCTCGGTGGTTGTGGTGCCGGTCTTTGTGGCGGAATCGGCGCCGCCGAAGGTGCGGGGCGCCCTGCTTGTCGCCTATCAGGTGGCCACCGTCATCGGCATCATCATCGGGTACCTGGCTGCTTACGCGCTTTCTGCATCCGAGAACTGGCGGCTGATGCTGGGCCTCGCCGCAGTTCCCGCCGTCGCGGTCCTGGCCGTCACGCTCCGCCTCCCGGACACCGCCCGGTGGTACATGATGCGCGGACGCAAGGAAGAGGCCCGCCGCACCCTGTCCTCCATCGAGCCCAACGCCGATGTGGACGCCGAACTGGCCGACATGCAGCGCGCCATCAGCGAAGAACGCGGCGGGGGCCTGCGCGAGATGCTGCGCTCCCCCTATCTCAAGGCGACCGTCTTCGTCGTCGGTCTCGGGTTCTTCATCCAGATCACCGGCATCAACGCCGTGGTCTACTACAGCCCGCGGATCTTCGAGGCGATGGGCTTCACCGGCAACGCCGCCCTGCTCCTGCTGCCCGCACTGGTCCAGGCCGCTGCCCTGGTTGCCGTCTTCGTGTCGCTGTCCCTCGTGGACCGGGTGGGACGGCGTCCCATCCTCCTCGGCGGCATCGGCATGATGATTGTCGCCAACATCATCCTCGTCGCCGTCTTCATGGTGGGCCGCGACTTCGGCGGCGCCCTGACCGTGGTCGGATTCCTGGGAGTCCTGCTCTTCACTGTCGGCTTCACCTTCGGCTTCGGGGCGCTGGTCTGGGTCTACGCCGGCGAATCCTTCCCCGCCCGGCTGCGGTCCCTGGGCGCCAGCGCCATGCTGACCTCCGACCTCGTGGCCAACGTGATTGTCGCGGCCTTCTTCCTGACTATGCTGCAGCGGCTGGGCGGCGCCGGCACCTTCGCCGTGTTCGGTTTGCTGGCCGTCGCCGGGTTCGTCTTTGTCCACCGCCTCGCCCCGGAAACCAAGGGCCGGAACCTCGAGGAAATCCGCCACTACTGGGAAAACGGCGCCCGCTGGCCGGAAGCCACCGGCAGCAAGCCGGCGGCCAAGTGATGCCGCGCCTCCTGGGTAAGGACCGCGTCCTGGGCCTGGATATCGGCGGCTCCAAGACCCACGCCATTCTCGCCGACGACGGCGGTGCCGGCTTCGGCGCCAACAGTACCGGCGGTGCCCGTCCGGGCGGCGGCGGAATGCTGCCGGGACACGGCGACGCCGAGTGCACGGCGGGCAGCGCAAACATCGCCTCCGTCGGGCCCGAGGCAGCGGCCTCGGCACTGGATGAGATCGCCGTCCGGCTCGGCGCAGACAACTCTGGCAGCCACGGAATTCGCACGGTCGTCGCCGGGGCCGCCGGGGCAGACACCCGCGACGGCCGGGACCGGCTGGCCGCCCTGCTGTCCCGCCGGTTCCCCGGTGCCCGGATCCGCGTGGTCCACGACACCCACATCATCCTCGCCGCCGGAGGGCTCGAGTCCGGGACAGTCCTCATCTCCGGCACCGGCTCCGCGGCCTGGGCCCGGACCGGCGATGGCCGCGAGGCAAGGGCGGGCGGCTGGGGATACCTGCTGGGTGATGAGGGAAGCGGTTACGCGGTGGCCCGCAGTGCGGTCCGCAACGCCCTTTCCGAGCACGACGGCGGCCTGCCCGCCGGGCCGCTGACGGCCCACCTCCTGGAGCGGACCGGCGTTGCCGGGCCCGCGGAACTGCTGGACCTTTTCTACCGGAATCCGGAACGCAGGTACTGGGCCGGCCTGGCCGGAACGGTCTTCGCCCTTGCGGCCCGGGGGGACCGGGTCAGCGCCGCGATCGTCGACGACGCCGCCCGGCACCTCGCCGTCATCGCCGTCGCCGTCAACGAGAGGCTGGGCACCATCCCCGCGTCCGGACCCGCCGCTCGGCCCGTCCTGCTGGCCGGCGGGATGCTGGTCAACCAGCCGGCGCTGGCGGGCCGGGTCAGGGGGCTCCTGGAAGGGCGCGGCCTGACCGACGTGCGGGTGCTGGACCGCGCCCCCGCCTGGGGTGCCGTGAAACTGGCCCTCGACGATGCCACCGCGGCGTCACCGCAACGGCACCGCCAGGTCCCGGCCTGAGTCCGCCTGCCCCAATCCATCCTGTCCCAAGCACCCAATTCCAAGCCCAAGCCCCGACCCTTCGAGGAGACCCCCATGACCCCGCCGAACACCACCCTGACCGCAGCCGGCGCGGCCACCCAGCCTCCCGGCGTGCTGATGGCCGCCGAAATCCTCGAGCAGCCGCAGGCGCTTGCCCGGCAGCTCGACCACGGCCGGCCCGAGATCCGCCGGCTGGCCGCCGTCCTTCGGGACGCGGACATCCGGTACGTCCTCCTGGCCGCCCGCGGCACCAGTGACCACGCCGCCCTGTACGCGAAGTACCTCATCGAGACCGTGCTGGGCCTGCCGGCCGGGCTCGCGTCGCCGTCGAGCCTTACCGTGTACGGCGCCGAGCCGAAGATGGACGGGGTCCTCTGGCTGGCCGTGAGCCAGTCGGGCGGATCCCCCGACCTGGTGGACTCCACCGCCGCGGCCGCCCGCGGCGGCGCGCTCACCGTTGCGGTGACCAATGCGCCGTCCTCGCCCCTGGCTGGCGCGGCCCGGCACCACCTGGACATCCTGGCCGGGCCGGAGCGTGCCGTGGCCGCCACCAAGAGCTACACCTCCCAGCTGCTGGCACTCTGGCTGCTCATCGACGCCTGGGCCGGCGGGGACGGGACCGAAGCGCTGGCCCTCCCCGGCCACGCGGCGGATGTTTTGGCCCGACCGGAGATACTGGAGGTGGCAGACCGCTACCGCTACGTGAGCCACATCATCACCACCGGGCGCGGATTCTCATACCCCACCGCGCGGGAGGCGGCATTGAAACTGATGGAAACGTCCTATCTGGCCGCGCATGCCTTCTCCGGAGCCGATCTCCTGCACGGACCCTTCGCGATGATTGACGAGGACCGCCCCGTCATCGCCATCGCCTCCCAGGGTGCGGGCGGCCGTGCCCTGCAGCCGGTGCTGGACCGGCTGGCGGAGCGCGGGGCTGACGTCTGCCTGGTGGGCGACGCCGGGGCCGCCCGTCCGCAGAACCATGTGGTGCCCCTCCCGGCCGTCAGCGAGCAGCTCGCTCCGGTCCTTGAAATACTGCCCCTGCAGCGGCTGGCGCATGCCATGGCCGCGGCCCGCCACCGGGACCCCGATGCGCCCCGGGGCCTGCGCAAAATCACGGAAACCTGGTGAGTCCGACGCTCATCTCCGCCGCCCGGGTGATCACGCCCGAGGCTGTCCTCGAGCCGGGCTGGGTGGAAGTCCGATCAGGCCGGATCAGTGCCGTGGGCGGCGGGGTTCCTCCCCGGGAGCCTGACGCCAGCTATCCCAACGGGACACTCGCGCCCGGCTTCATCGACGCCCATATCCACGGCGGCGGCGGCTTCAGCTTTAATGATGCTGATCCCGCTGTCGCCGCAGTCAAGATCGCCGCAGTGCACCGTGAGCACGGGACCACCACGCTCATGGCAAGCCTCGTCACCGCCTCCCTCGCGCACCTTGAGAGCGCGGTGGGGGCGCTGGCGGAACTGGTGGAGGAGGGCGTGCTGGCCGGGATCCACCTGGAGGGCCCTTGGCTCAGCCCGTACCACCGGGGCGCGCACACCAAAAGCCTGCTGCGGACCCCGGACCCGGCCAGCATCGACCGGCTCATGCTGGCCGGCCGTGGCACGATCAGAATGGTCACGATCGCGCCCGAGTTGGACGGCGGCCTCGCGGCCATCCGGCAGATCACCGGCTACGGCGCAGTGGCCGCCGTCGGCCACACCGGCGCCGACTATGACCTGGCCCGTCAGGCGATCGCTGCGGGCGCCACCGCCGGGACGCACGTATTCAACGCGATGCGGTCCCTGCACCACCGCGAACCCGGGCCGGCGCTGGCACTGCTGGAGGACCCGTCGGTTTTTGCCGAGGTGATCGCCGACGGCGTGCACCTGCACCCCTCGCTGGTGCGCTTCATCTCCGGAAGTCCGGCCCGGGCCGTCTTCGTCACCGATGCCATGGCGGCGGCGTGCGCGCATGAGGGAACGTACGACCTCGGCGGGCTGGAGGTCCGCGTGGCCGACGGCGAGGCACGGCTGGTCAGCAACGGCGCCATCGCCGGCAGCATCCTCACGCTCGACGCCGCCGTGAGGCACGCGGTCCGGCATGCGGGCGTTCCGCTCGCCGATGCGGTCCGCGCGGCCACGCAGAACCCGGCGGACATGCTGGGGCTCACCGACGTCGGCCGGCTTGAGCCGGGCCTGCGTGCGGATCTGGTGGTGCTCGACGAGGGCCTTGAGGTGGCGGCGGTCATGAAGTCCGGAGACTGGTGCCGTTCCGGGGCCTTCGGCGCCGCTGGTTGAGCGTGACGCAACCAGCCCCGCCGTCAGGTCAGGCCGCTGGTTGAGCTTCTCGAAACCAGCGCCGCCGTCAGCCGGTTCGAGTTCTTGTACGGCGGCTTTTCGCGGCGCAATAATGACGGCATGGTCCGCTTCAGCGCAACGGTGCAACAGCGGGGGCCCAATCCGTTCCTCGATGTTCCGGGCAGCGTCACCGTTGAGTTGCTGCCATTCGCGAGCCACGGCCGAATCCGGGTTACCGGGCGACTTGTCCAGCAAATGCCCGGAGAGGTCATGACGTGGAGCCTCGGCCTGCCGCTCGGCCTGCTAAAACGGGTCCGCACCTTCACCCTGTCGCCGCAGGCCGGTCTCACACACCTCATTGGGCTCCCCGGAAACACACGCCCGGACACCGCCCACACCCTAATCGACTACATCAACGCCGTCACGAACCGTGCCGAACTGCTCGACCGAGCCTCATAGAAACCCCAGAAGGCCAAAAGCGGCCGGGCGCCTAAGCCCCCCGGCCGCGGATTCAATGAAGCGACGGTTTATCGGCACGTTTCGGCGGAGTGAGAGCCATAGTTGAATCCGGCTATTGGGGCAGGGTGGGGGCAGCTTTCCGGCCGGTGATCCATCCTGGCAGTGCCGTATCCAGCGCCTGGGCCCGCGCGGGTTGTAGTTGGCCGTGCTTGTACTTGTACCTTTGGCCCCGCAGCCAGACGCCGAGTTCATGCTCTTTCCCGGTGACGGTGGGCGTGGCGCGCGGCCAGGGGTGCCCTGCTGCCCGGTAAGCGACCAGTTCACGGAAGCGGTCCTGCCATTTTTGCTGGCCTGCGGCTTCTCTGGGCTTCCGCTGCCAGTCAGGCAGCGCTGCCAGGCCTTCGCGGATGACCGGGTTCAGGATCCCTGCCTCGGCGTCGCGGCGCCGGCGCCGCAGCCATTGCGCGAGCTCCCGCTCCGCCCGGTCCTCGGCATTCCGCGAGGGATAACGGCCAGTTGCCTCGACCATCGCGACCACCTGATGCATGCGCTTCAGGCCGGGCACTGCACGCGCGGCGGACCCTTTGGCTGCTGCCGCATGTTCGGCGTGCAGGGCGGGATCCGCGGTCTTCGCCACGGAAATGTAGTGGGAGACGGTCGCGACGTCATTCCGGGTCAGTTCCGCGATCTTCTTCCGGGACAAGCCTTTCCGGTACATCAGAACCCACTCCGGATGGGGAGTGGCCGTTCGCCGCTTTTTCGTCACGGCTGCATCCTTCCACACCTGATGCGCCATCAACCCGCCGGGGCTCCAAAGTGCCCGGCCTGTGTAGCGCTCAGGGATTACGTTCCCGCCGTGGTTCAGTCGCCCACAGCTTCTCGGCCGCGGCGCACGATGAGCGGGTCGGGGTCGTACACGATCGAGGTGTCCTTAGCTCCATAATCGAACTGATTCAGGAAGAAGCGCATGGCGTTGATCCGCCCCCGCTTCTTGTCGTTGGACTTGACGGTGATCCACGGCGCGTGGTCCGTGTCGGTGCGCAGGAACGTTTGCTCCTTGGCTTCCGTATAGTCCTCCCACCGGTCCAGGGAGGCAAGGTCCACGGGTGAGAGCTTCCAGCGCCGAACCGGGTCAATTTGGCGGATCGCGAAGCGCGTTCGCTGCTCGTGGCGGGTGACGGAAAACCAGAACTTGCTCAGGTGGATTCCGGAATCCACCAGCATTTTCTCGAAGAGCGGCGCCTGCCCCATGAACGTGCGATACTCCTCGTCGGTGCAAAACCCCATGACCCGTTCCACATTGGCCCGGTTGTACCAGGAGCGGTCGAACATCACGATTTCTCCGGCCGTGGGCAGGTGCTGGACGTAGCGCTGGAAGTACCACTGGCCCTGTTCACGGTCGGAGGGCTTGCTCAGCGCCACGGTCCGGGCCGAGCGGGGATCCAGATGCTCGGTGAAGCGCTTGATCGTCCCGCCCTTGCCGGCGGCGTCACGGCCCTCGAAAACGATCACGTTCTTGAGGCCGAGATCCTGGCCCCAGTACTGGAACTTCAGCAGTTCGACCTGCAGGCGGTATTTGTCGAGCTCGTATTCCTCCCGGGACATCCGCTCGTGGTAGGGATAGTCCTCCCGCCACGTCTCCACCGCGGAGCCTCCCGGGTCGATGAGCTCCGGGTCCTCGCCTTGCCCGCCGCGCACCGTGTACCCCAGCTTCACGAGACGGTCAATGGCCTCGCGCAGATTGTCCCTGACCCACCACGGATCCCCGGGCGTCCATGGGCTGCGTGCCTGCGCCATCCGGGTCTCCTTCCGGCATCGCCAAAGCGTAGACGGCAGTCCAACAGGACAGGCCAACGAGCCGTAGAACACATTTTATACGGCCCACGCAAGCACGTGCCGGGAATCAGCCGACCGCAAGGATCAGGTAGAGGACGGTGAGGAGCAGGGCGGTGGGCGTCATGACGAGGCGCTCCGGCTTGCTGCGGGAGATCCCGTTCATGATCACACCGAGGGCGAAGTACGCCGTCAGCACCCACATAAAGATCGAAGTGACAGGCTCGCTGCCCAGCAGAGGAACCATGCCGGCTTTGGCCAGCGCCGCGTACCCGAAAAGAGCGTAAAGGACGATTGATAGTGCGCTTCCGGCCCTCAGCCTGGCCGGCAGGACATCGTGCTGTCCTCCCCAGGCAAATCTTCCAAGGGGCGCGCCGCCGATAAGGGCGCCCTGAAAGACGGCCAGAACGGCCAGAACCGTGCAGGCGGCCAACGCGGCTAACTGGTCCAACAGCATAATGACCCCATCTTCCTGTCTTCCAAGAACAATCTCCGTGACCTGCCGATCGCCGAAGCCTCGCCTGACCACCCGTGCACCGGTGCCTCAGGAGCTAGTGTCACGTGTTAATGGTT
>NZ_JAGGPM010000013.1 GCF_018613835.1 Arthrobacter sp. ISL-5
CTGCCGCCGCCGCATTTACACAGTGGCCGTTTCGGTGGAACGGGCTTCACCATCACGTGCTGGCTCACCCCGACCAGCATGCCTTCTATGCGGTTCGTGTCCCTCGGTGCAGGGATTTGCCTCCGGCTTCCTTCCCACCCCACCTCACGATGACGCAGTTGCCATTGGCTAGAAGTTAAACCACCTTCTCCTTCAGAGGACTTTCACCTCCAAGCAAATGCCCATGCTGGGCGTACACGACGGCGGGCCGGGCACCCGTGAAAGTGCCCGGCCCGCCGGTTCGCACAGCCCAGCGCGAACGGGCAGATAATGCCCTGTTCAGCGCCTACTGGGGGCGTTATCTGCCCGTTCGCGCTTCTGTGTGGCAGCGGCTACGCGTTGGCCTTGATGGCCGCGGCCAGCACGTCGAGGCCGTCCGTCAGGAGTTCGTCGCTGATGACCAGCGGGGGCAGCAGGCGGATGACGTTGCCATAGGTGCCGCAGGTCAGGATGATGACGCCTTCCTTGAGGCAGGCGGCCGCCACGGCCTTGGTGAGCTCCGGGTTGGGCTCCTTGGACCCGGCCTGGACCAGCTCGATGGCCAGCATGGCGCCGCGGCCGCGGATGTCGCCGATCACGGAACGCTCACCAAGCTCAGTTGCGAGCTCGCGCAGGCGGCCCACCGCCAGTTCCTCGATGTGCTTCGCCCGGCCGTTGAGGTTGTATTCCTTCATCGATCCGATGGACGCCAGCGCGGCGGCGCATGCCACCGGGTTGCCGCCGTAGGTTCCGCCCAGGCCGCCCGGGTGGACGGCGTCGAGCAGGTCGGCCCGGCCGGTGATCGCGGACAGCGGCATGCCGCCGGCGATCCCCTTGGCCATGGTGATGATGTCCGGAACGACGCCCTCGTGGTTCACGGCGAACCACTCGCCCGTGCGGCAGAAGCCGGACTGGACCTCGTCCGCGATGAAGACGATGCCCTTCTCCTTGGCCCACGCGGCCAGCGCCGGCAGGAAGCCGTCGGCCGGAACGATGAAGCCGCCCTCGCCCTGGATCGGCTCGATGATGATCGCGGCAACGGATTCGCCGCCGATCTGCTTTTCGATCATGGTGATGGCGCGCTTGGCGGCCTCGGCACCGGTGATCTCCGGGTTTTCCTCACGGTACGGGTAGCTCATGGGCATGCGGTAGACCTCGGGCGCGAACGGTCCGAAGTTGGTCTTGTACGGCATGGCCTTGGCGGTCAGCGCCATGGTCAGGTTGGTGCGGCCGTGGTAGGCGTGGTCAAAAGCGACGACGGCGTCCCGGCCGGTTGCGAGCCGCGCCACCTTGACGGCGTTTTCCACGGCCTCCGCACCGGAGTTGAAGAGGACCGTGCGCTTCTCGTGGTCGCCCGGGGTGAGGCGGTTCAGCTGCTCGGCGACCGCGACGTACCCTTCGTACGGCGTTACCATGAAGCAGGTGTGGGTGAAGTGCTCCACGGCCTCCTTCACGGCGCCGACGACGGCGGGATCGGACGCGCCGACGCTCGTCACGGCGATGCCCGAGCCGAGGTCGATGAACGAGTTGCCGTCGACGTCGTGGATGATGCCGCCGTCGGCGTCCGCGACGTAAACCGGAACGCTGGAGGCGACGCCGGCGGCAACCACTGCCTTGCGGCGTTCGGACAGTGCCACCGACTTGGGGCCCGGGAAGTCGGCCTGGACGCGCCGCTTTTGCTCGAGACGGTAGGTGATTTCGCTTGCGGTGGTGGTCATGGTGTTTCCTTTGCAACTGATTGGGCCCCCGTCGGCAGGGTTCCCTGGCCGAAGCGAAGCGAGGTTAGGGCGCCGGTGGGGTGGGTGCCGGTCCGGGTCTCGACTAGCTCGACCACCGGGTGCTCGTGTTTCGTGATGGGGGTCGGGACAGGCCCGACCCCCGGAGTTGTTATGCGTCTGAGTTATGCATCCGCGCTATGCATCAAGTGCACTCATGACGTGCTTGATGCGCGTATAGTCCTCGACTCCATACATGGAGAGGTCCTTGCCGTAGCCGGACTGCTTGAACCCGCCGTGGGGCATTTCGGCGGTGAGCAGGATGTGCGTGTTGATCCAGACCGCACCGAAGTCGAGATCGCGGCTGAGCCGCATGGCGGTGCCGTGGTCGGACGTCCAGACGCTGGACGCCAGCGCGTAGTCGACGTCGTTGGCCATGTCCACGGCTTCCTGTTCCGTGCTGAACTTCTGCACGGTGATGACCGGGCCGAAGGTTTCCTTCTGCACGATGTCGTCGGTCTGCTTGGCGCCGGTGATGATGGTGGGCTCGAAGAAGAAGCCCTTGTCGCCGGAGCGGTGGCCGCCGGTCTCGATCCGGCAGTTTTCCGGCAGCGACTCCACGACGGCGCTGACCGCCTTGAAGTGGTTGACGTTGTTCAGCGGGCCGAAGTAGTTGTCTTCGTCGTTCTGCGATCCGGTGTGCAGCGTCTTGGTGTGCTCCACCATGGCTGCCACGACGTCGTCGTGCACCGAGTCCTCGACCAGCACGCGGGTGATGGCGGTGCAGTCCTGGCCGGCGTTGAAGAACGCGAACTCGGCGATGGCCGCCGCGCTCTTCTTGACGTCGGCATCCTTGAAGACGATGGCCGGGGCCTTGCCGCCGAGCTCCAGGTGGGCGCGCTTGAGTCCCTTCGCGGCGCCGGACGCAACGGCAATGCCGGCCCGGACGGACCCGGTGATGGAGACGAGTCCGGGGACCCTGTGCTCCACCATCATGGCGCCGGTTTCGCCGGTGCCGAGGATGACGTTGAGAACGCCGGCCGGGAAGATGTCCTTGGCCAGCTTTGCCAGCACCAGGGTGGATTCCGGCGTGGTGTCAGAGGGCTTGAGGACCACCGTGTTGCCGGCGGCGAGCGCGGGACCGATCTTCCAGATGGCCATGAGGAACGGGTAGTTCCACGGCGCAACCTGGGCCACGACGCCGATGGGTTCGCGGCGGACGAAGGAGGTGTGGCCCTCGAAGTACTCGCCGGCGGATTTTCCTTCGAGGATGCGGGCCGCGCCGGCGAAGAAACGGAGCTGGTCGGCGCCGGCGGCAACTTCCTCGGAGGCGATCAGGGAGCGGACCTGCCCGGTGTTGCGGTGCTGGGCTTCGACGAGTTCGTCGCTGTTGGCCTCGATGGCGTCCGCAAGCTTGAGGAGCATGAGCTGCCGCTGGCCCGGCGTGGTGTGCTTCCAGGTCTTGAAGGCATCCTTGGCTGCCGTCATGGCGGCGTCGACGTCTTCCGCGACGGAGATGGGCGACTTGGCCACCACTTCACCGTTCGTGGGATTCACGATGTCAAGCAGTCCGGTGCCGGCGGGCGTGACGAATTCGCCGTTGATGAAGTTCTGCAAGGTTTGAACCACGGTGTACAACCTCTTTCGTACTGAATGATGGGATGCAGCTGCTTCGAGCCTATGCCAGCCCGGCAAGCCGGGGAATAGTCACCTGCACACCCTTGTCCGGAGGCTTTAGTGCGATCGGCCAGCATCCGGCTACGCTTGATGGCATGGCAATTTCCCTGGCGGCGCTGCTCGCCGTGCATTCCCTGGGGCTCAAGAAGGCCGGCCTGGCCGAGACCACTTCCCATCAGGACATCCACTGGGTGGCCGTCACCGAACAGGAGGATCCGCAGCGTTTCCTCAACGGCGGCGAACTGGTGCTCACCACCGGCATGCGGCTGCGCAGCGCGCCGGAACAGCGGCGGTTCGTCCGCCAGGTCCAGCGTGCCGGTGCGGTGGGGATCGGGTTCGGCGTGGGACTGACGCACGAAGCCGTTCCGCCGGCCTTGATCGCGGAAGCCAACCGCTGGGGGCTGCCTGTAGTTGAGGTCCCCTATGAGACGCCGTTCATCGCCATCGGCAAGCTGGTGGCCGACGCGCAGTCGGCCGACCATTACTCGAAGCTGGAGCGGCTCATCGCCGGGCACCAGATCCTGGCCCGCGCCCTGCTCACCGGCGGCGGCCTGGCCGAGCTCCTCAGGCACCTGGGCGGAATGCTGCGCACGGATATTGTCCTGACCCAGTTCACGGCGCAGCTCTACAACAGCAGCGCAGAGCCGCCGTCGGCAGATTCCTGGGCGTCCTATCCGATTCCCACGGGCCGCCGGGACGCGTGCACGCTGTGGGTGAAGCAGCCGTTCGAGGATTCGGGCATCGTGGGATACGCCCAGAACCTCATCAGCGTGGAGCTCAACAACATGGTGAAGCAGCGCCAGGCCGAGCGCGCGCTCTGCGGCCAGGTGCTCGAAGACGTGATTCATGGAACGCTTGACCCGAGCGAGGCCACCCGGCGGCTCGCGGGAACGGGCATCAACAGCACCCGCAAGAACGTGGTGATACTGGCCGGCTCCGAGGCGCACCACAAGCAGCTCGTTACCTCATCGCTGCCGCAGTCCCTCGAGAAGGCGGTGACCGCCGTCGTCGGGAAGGATCTGATTACGGTGATTCCCGACGACGGCCGCGGCGCCACGGCGCTGGCCAAGAGCCTCAGCGATCACCTGGCCGAGGCCGGCATCCACGCGACGATCGGCATCGGCGGCGCCTACACGAAGCCCAACGGTCTCCGCTGGAGCTACTTCGAGGCGCGTGACGCCGCGAGCCACGGGCTGCCGGTCAACGAGCCCGAACGGCTCAGCCTGACATCGCTGCTGCTCGCGAGCGAGGACGTGCCGCTCGCGGACATGGCCAACGAATCGCTGACTCCGCTCCGTTCCTTCGACGCCGCCCACGGCGCCGAGCTGATGGCCACGCTGGAGAGCTACCTGAACAACAACGGCTCGGTGGCAGCGGTGGCGGAGGCCCTCACGCTGCACCGGAACACGGTCCGGTACCGGCTCGCGCAGATCACCGAGCTCACCGGCTACGACCCCTCGGTCACCGCCGACCGTGTCCAGCTGTGGCTGGCCCTGGCCGTCTCGCGGCTCGGGGCAAGGCACTCCTGACGGCCGGCCGAACTGGCACCCCCGGGCCGGCAGGCAACGCGTCGGTCAGGCAACGCGCTATTTGACGCCGCGCTTCAGGAGCTTGCGGGCCTTCCTGCGGGCCTTGCGGTATTTGGCTTCGTCGGCGGCGGCGATGCGTTCCTCCATGTCCAGCAGCGAGCCGTAGGCCAAGGCCACGGGCTCCGGAAGATCTGTGGGCGATCCGAGCTTTCCGAGCAGGTCCCGGGCGATGACGCTGTCGTGGTGATCGCCGAGGATCGTCTGCTGCTTGTGCGAGGCCTTGGCGAGTTTCGCGGCACGCTTGCCGTAGACCGGGTCAACCGATTCCGCGGCATGCCGGACACGCTTGGCGTCCTTGCGCACCTGGTGCAGCGCGGCGTCGCGGGCCGAGCCCTCCGCGGAACGGGCTGCCGCCTTGTGGGCCCGGCGCAGCCGCCTTACCGTCCTGTTCACCAGCTTGCCTGCCACCTTTCGCGCCGGCGACGACGCGAGGGGCCGGACCGGCGGGTAGTCGCGGAAGCCTTCAAGGTCGTCCAGGAGGCGGAAGTAGCGATCGGTCAGGAGGACTTCGTGTGCCTTCCGGTAGCCGGCGTCAAACCTGGTGCCCAGTTCCCGTTCCACGCGCTCCTTCACCACGTCACCGGCCTGCTCCGGCGGGAGCTCGGCGGCGTGCTGCCGCAGCCGTTCGAGCATGACTTCCGCATCCCGGGGAGCACCGAGGATCCCGCCAATCCACTGCAGTTCGTCTCTGAGCCTGCGCACCGCCGCGCCGCCGAAAAGTTTGCGGTAGACCGCCAGCGCCGACCGCATCCGGCGGGCGGCTGACCGCATGGCATGCACCGCGTCGGGCTCCTCCAGCCGGACGCGGGGATCCTGCGCCAGGAGTTCGTCGATCTGCCCGCCAAGGTATGCGGTAACGACGGCGGACGCCGGCCACTTCTTGCCGGGCTTCTTTTTGCCGCGCTTCTTTGCGGCTTGCGCCCTTTCCGCAGCGGCGGCGCCGTCGTCGTGCGCCGCTTCCAGGCGCTGCGGCCATGCCTCCCCCAGCGCCCGGCCCACTTTGGACTCATGCGGCGCGGGCCGCGCGCCCGCCGCGGCCAGGCATGCCGCGGCGGCCGGAAAAAGATCCGGCCCCCCGTGGACGAGTTCGAGTTCCCATTCGCGCCACTGCCGCTTCCGCGCGGCTGCGGCCAGATCCGCCCCGGCCTGATCTGCCGCTTCCTGACCCCCTTCGGCCAGCCCCGCCCCTGCCATCACTTCGGCGTCCACGTGATCATCGGCAAAGTCGGCGAGGTGCACGCCGTCGTGCCCGTAGAGGGCGACGGTGGTGCGCCGGGTGTCCAGCCGGGCCACCGGCTCCAGATCGGAACCCCGGAGGTAGACGTGGAGGTGCGCCAGCAGTTTGTCAGGCACGACGTCGGGCTGGCCCAGCGGCGCGTGGATCTCCCGTCGCTGCTCGGCGTCCGATGCTGACGGAGACGTCGGCGCCGACGGCAGCTTGAGGTGCCAGCCGGCGTCGGACCCGCCGGTCCGGCGCCGCAGCGTGATGCGGCGGGCGGCAAGCGCCAGGTCCTCCGTGTCAAAATAGACCGCTTCCAGGTGTGCCTCGTAGGGCTCCGCCACGCGCCCGATTCCCGGGATGTCCTCGAGGGTCGGCAGCGGAGCCGCGGGATCGACGTCGTACTTCTTCTCGGTTTCAGTGCCCTCGGCAGTCATGGCCGCACGGCATCCTTTCCCATCGGCGGGCCGCTGCGGCCCGGATGTCTCGGTGGCCTGAGTCTATTCCCAGGACCGCAGCGCCGCGAGAGTTTGGCCACAAAACCCTAGACATCAAACGTCAAACGTCTAACGTTAAGGGATGGCCACCACTTCTTCAGCTCCCCCCGCGACGGCAACCGGCCTGCCCAGGCCGCGTGCCGCCGTCGTCACCGGCGTCATTGCACTCGTGCTGATCGGGCTCAACCTCCGCGCTGGCATTACCGGGGCGTCGGCGCTGCTGCACGACCTTCAGCTCGTCCTGGGCTACGGACCGCTGGTCGCCTCGATCATTCCGTCCATTCCCACGCTGTGTTTCGCGGTGGCAGGGGCGGCCACCTCGTGGCTCACGGGGAAGCTCGGCGTCGAGAAGTCCATCCTGTTGTCCCTCGCGATGCTGGCGGCCGGGCTCCTGGTCCGCGGCATTCCGTCGACCGGCATGTTGGTGGCCGGAACGGTGCTGGGGATGTCCGGCCTCGCGGTCTGCAACGTTGCCATGCCTTCGTTCATCCGTGAGCATTTTGCCCGCCGCACGTCCCTCATGACCGGGCTGTACACCGTGACCATGACCAGCGGCGCCACGGTCACCGCCATCGTGGTGGTACCGCTGGCCCAGCTGCTTGGCTCGCCGTCCGCGGGCCTGGGCGCGATCGGGATCCTTGCGGTGGCCGCCTTCCTCGGCTTCGTGCCTGTGGCACTCCACGCGCACCGCAACAGCGTCCGGAAAACTGCCGGCCATGTCTCTCCGTGGCCGCTGCTGCGCACCAGGAAAGGGCTCCTGATCACCGCGATCTTCACGCTGCAGGCACTGCTCGCCTACGCGCTGTTGAGCTGGTTCCCCTACATGCTGACCACGATGGGGCTGAGCGCGGCGGAGAGCGGCCTGCTGTACGGGCTCATGCAGCTCGTCTCCGTCCCGGCCGGCATGGTGCTGATCGCCATCGGCTCCCGCCCCGGCATGCTGCGCCCGGCCTTCTATCTGTCCACCGTCACCATGGCCGTCGGGGTAGCGGCGCTGCTCCTCCTTCCCGTTGCGCTGGCGGTCATCCCCGCCGTCCTGCTGGGCTTCGGCCTGGGCATTTTCCCCCTGGTCATGGTGATGATCAGCCGCAGCGGGCAGAACACGGCCGAGACCACGGCACTCTCCACCCTGGCGCAGTCCACCGGCTACCTCCTGGCTACGGTCGGCCCCTTCGGCATGGGCCTGCTGCACAGCGCTACCGGCGGCTGGACGCTGCCGCTGGCGCTGCTGCTTGCCATCGCACTGGCCCAGATCGTCGTGGCCCACCTCCTGAGCGGCGGCCGCACGGCCAGGACGCCGGCCACTGCTGGAATGAAAGAATAGGACGCCATGACTCTGAGCACCTCGCACCGCCCGCCCCTGGCGGACGAAATCACCACCAAACTCCGGGAGATGATCCATTCGGGCGAGTGGCCGCTGCAACAGCGCATCCCGTCCGAAACCGAGCTCATGGCCGGGCTGGGCGTATCCCGCGGAACCCTGCGGGAGGCCATCAAGGCCCTGGCCCACAGCGGCATGCTCGAAGTGCGCCGCGGGGACGGCACCTACGTCCGCGCCACGAGCGAGATCTCGGGCGCGGCCCGGCGGCTGTACCAGGACCACACCGATGAGCACATCCTCGAAGTGCGGGTGGGGCTGGACACCCAGGCCGCACGCCTCGCCGCCAGGCACGCAACCGCCGACGACGTCGCCGCCATGCGCGCGCTGCTCGCCGAGCGCGAAGACGCGTGGCACGCAGCCGACTATGCGCGCTGGGCCCGCGCGGACTGGGGCTTCCATGAACGGGTGGCACAGGCCTCCGGCAACCCCCTCCTGCACGAGCTCTACGTCAGCTTCGGCGACGTTTTCCACAACGACCTGCTGAAGCAGCAGCGGCGCAGCGGCTTCAACGGGCTGCCGCACGAGGGCCATGGCGAGATGGTGGACGCCATCGAAGCGCACGACGGCGACGCTGCTGTGGCCAGCGTGCACCGGAACCTCAACTCCTGCGCGGAGTGGCTCCGGGAGTAGCGCCTGTGGAGGTGGACTGCGATCGTCATCGGGTTCGTCAACGCCGAGTTCTGAGGCAGGCGGCGTCCAGCGACGCTCCTGTCCAGTGGCGCGCCTGCGGGGTTTCACCATCCTCAGACACATCAGTAGGCTTACTACCTGAACCGGGGAATTAACTCCGGGGAGCTCAATGCTCCCCGCCGCCCGCTGATGACGAGGAGTTCCGATGGCCCGATCGGCAGAACTGTCCGAGCAAGAATCACCCGGCCAGGACCCGCCGGCCCAGCCCCCGCAGCCTCGGAAGAACAGGCAGTTGCGTGACCGGAAATCCCCCGGGGAACTCTGGGCCGACGGCCTCGGCAGGGTAGGCATCCGGAGCGCGCAGGTCCTGCTGATGCTCGCCGTCGCCGCCGTGGCCACCTACGGCCTCCTGCAGGTCAAGCTCCTGGTCATTCCGGTCGTGATCGCGCTGATCCTGGCAGCCGCCATCGGCCCGTTCGTCAACATACTGCGGCGGCGGGGCATACCGGGCGGCATTGCCACGGGACTGGCCTTCGTGGGCCTGTTGCTCCTGCTGGCCGGGGTCACCACGGTGATCTATTTATCCGTCCGCAGCCAGTGGGGCGAACTGGCGCAGCAGGCATCCTCCGGGCTGGACGAACTGGAAAACTTCCTGCTGACCGGCCCCGTTCCCCTCGACCGCGAGCAGCTGAACCAGGCACGGGAGGGCCTGGTCCAGTTCGCGGCCAGCAGCCAGGTGCGCTCCGGCGCCATCCTGGGACTGTCGATGGTCACTGAATTCCTCGCCGGCGCCGCCCTCATGGTGGTGTTCCTGTTCTTTTTCCTGAAGGACGGCGCAAAGATCTGGAACTTCTTCCTGCGGCCCTACTCAGGCCACCGCGAGGCCAGGCTCCGGCGCGCCGGCCAGCGGACCTTGGAGGTCCTGGGCGGCTACGTCCGCGGAACCGCCATCGTGGCACTGGTGGATACGGTGGCAATCGGCGCCGCCCTGCTGATCCTGCAGGTGCCGCTGGCCATCCCCCTGGCCATCGTCGTTTTCATCACCGCCTTTGTGCCGCTCGTGGGAGCCACCGTGGCCGGGATCCTCGCCGCACTGGTGGCCCTGGTGGCCAACGGGCCGGTGGTGGCCTTGATCGTGGTGGCCGTGGTGATCGTGGTCAACCAGCTCGAAGGTGACCTGCTGCAGCCGATTGTGATGGGCAAATCGCTCCAGCTCCACGCCCTGGTCATCCTGATGGCACTGACGGCCGGCACCATCCTGGCGGGCATCGTCGGCGCCGTCCTTTCGGTGCCGCTGGCAGCCGTGACCTGGGCGATCATCCAGGTGTGGACCGCGGAAGATCCTGACCTCGAAGCCATGAACCCGGACCTGCCCCCTGCCAACAGCCAGCCGACGTAACCAACGCACGACGGCGGGCCGCACCCGTCCTGTTGACTGAACTTCAGAGGAGACTGAACCGATGCCGGAGAGCCCTGGCCGGCGTGCCCGGTTGGCGCACCGCATCCCGCTGGAGGAGAACGCCGGGATGCGCCGGGCGCCGTTGCGGCAGAAAGCGGCCGTGCTGGCGCGGTCGATTCCGGATGGTCTCGTCGATGAGCTGATCGGGGTCTTGCGCACGAGCCGGGATCGGGCGCTCGTGAGCCTGTATTTGTCCTCGGGTGCCCGGGCGAGCGAGCTTCTCGGGGTCCGGGGTGACCAGGTGGACTGGGCCAGGCAACGCTTCCCCGTACCCGTAGACCGGTTGACCCTTGCCGCGCGCCTCGCGGATGGCGTCCACGTCTTCGTGGACGCTGACGTGCATCTGGTAAGTGGGGCTCCTACATGGGCGCCAGCGTGATCGCCATCTGGAACGAGAGGTTTTCGGATAGGTTGTTGTGGGGATGGTGCATGTACTCGATGCCGATCTGGCCCTCGTGCTGCAGCTTCTTATAGGAGTACATGACGGTATCGTCGTCCTCCGCGTGGACGGCGAGCATTGCGCCGGCAGCAGCGGTCTGCTCTATAAGTCCCACTTGTTGCCAAGGCCGGTCTATTGCTTGGGTGGAGAACCTCACTCTGCAGGTCAAGTAGGAAAGGTACGACGGCCGGTTCAGTCCCCTGCCCGGCGCGCCTGTTACCCTCCCAGCGGTGCCATGATGAACCGCGGAGGGACCGCTGCACGGAACGGCGCCAGGGTGGCCGGATCCGCGGTGGCCCTCCAGTCGATGACCTGGTTGGTCGGCACCGTCTCTTCTTTGGTGTACTCGAACCACATGGCCAGTTTCATCAGGGGGAACCGCGTTGAGAGACCGGGGTCGAACATTTGCTTCCACCAGGCGGATTTGATGTCCAGCGCTGCCGCTCCGTCTGTGCGGGCCGTGTTGTAGAACGCTGCTGTTTCGGAAATGGCGAATGGCTTGGCGTGCCCTTCCGCGTAGGTGGCATAGAAGTCCGGGACGGCGGTTTCATCCACGAGGCCGATCTTGTATGTTCCGGTGATTTTCGCGGCCAGCTTGCCCGGGGCGGGAATCTCGTTTTCGCCCCAGGGGTAGACGTCGCCGAAGTGATAGAGCGTGAGTCCCACCCAGTCCACGGCGTCGTCGCCGGGCCAGTAGGGGCTGTAGGGGTCGTCGTCCATGGACAGCTTCCCGTCGCCGTTTGTGTCCAGGGCGGAGAATGCGGCTGTTCCGGGCTTCGCCTCCTGCGCCCCTCCAGGGAACGGGTAGCCGCCGCCTTCGTTCGGGGACCAGAGCATGGTGGATCCGGGGACCGCATGGACGGCTGCGGCCACCTGGCGGAACTTTTCGATGAAGAGCGCCGGCTGCTGGCCCCATGGATACCACGATCCGTTCATTTCATGGGCGAAGCGCACCATGACGGGAACACCCTTGCGGGTCCAGGTCGTCAGCTCCCGCGAGAACGCCGCCAGCACCTCTGGCGTGACGGAGGCGAGGCCGTTCCGGGGTTCGAGCGTCAGCATCATGGCGGAATGGGCCGCAGCCAGCTCCGCTACCTCCTCGCCCACTGCCTTTTCCTCCTCCGGCGTCAGGGGGAAGCTGACGTAGCGTCCGTACATTGCAGGGCTCGCTCCGAGTCGGGATGCATAGTCCTCCACGGAATCCTGCTGCCAGTCCAGCTGGACGCCGTAATAGGCCTTCCCGTCGTCGGGAACGGGGAATGGGACGCGCCGTTCGGTGAACGCAAAGGCCAGGGAAGCGGCTGCGACCGCAAGCGCCACCATGCAGACAACCACCTTCCGGGCTGTGCCTTCCCGGTTCATGCGGGGATCACCCTCACGCTTTTCTCGGTCTTCAGGATGACGTACACCACCATCAACGCCAGTTCTGCGGTGATCGCCGCCGCGAAAACAATGTCCGGCAGGAGCTGATCAAGGACCCCATGGAGGGCTGCCGCCAAGGGTACACCGATGAAGACAGAGGCCATGAGCGCTCCGGTGAACAACAGGGCCAGGCACGCCACCCGAGTTTTCAGGCTGGCCTTGCCAGCCGCCGTCGGCATGGGCAGTTCCTCGTTTGCGACGGCGGCCGCGGTTGCGGCTGTTTCTGCCGTCAAGCCGTCTCCGACGGCGAATCCTATGCTTGGTTCCATGTCACTCACCGTTCCTGATGCTCGCGAGGTCTGCTTGCTTGGTCTTGGGGGTGGGTATCCACGCCACCCCACGTTTTCCGGACACCCAGCCCACAACAGCCCAAAGGGCTGCGGAGCTTTCACAGATCCCCGCGATCGGGGCAACGGCCACTGCGCGTGCGATCTCCGCCGCACGGGTCCATCTGTCCAGCCCGGCGTCGGCCACGTTGTGCCAGGCACCAACGAACACCGAGCCGAGCCACATTGCGCCGATAACGGCCAGCCAGAGACTGGCTGCCTCGGGGATCAGCGGAACGTCGTCCAGGATCAAGGCTGCGATGGCACGGGCCACGAAGAGGGGAACCACCAGCAGTGAGAGTGTCCCGACGATGGCGCCGAGCGCGAAGGTAGTGATGCGGAAGCGGGTGCCCCACAGCAGTCCTGTCCTGGTCCGCAGCGGTAGAGTGCGGAAGAGCGAGCTCCGGGCCGCGGCGGTGATCCCCTGGAGGACGCCGAAGATCCAGCGGTACCGCTGCTTGAAGGCGCTGTGCACCGAGAAGGGGGGCTGTTCCAGCATGAGGCAGCCGTGCCAGTCGAAAATGTCGCGGCCGTACTTGGTAAACGCGTTCATTCCGAACACGTAGTCCTCGGCTATGAACGGCTGACCGTCCAGGGAGCCGATGTCCCAGCCCAGCTCGTTCTCGAGGGCTTCATCCACCACCAGGTTGGAGCCGTGCAGGTGGAGCGGGACCCCTGATTCCATCACGTGGCGGCACTCGTAGCAGCCGATGGGGCGGTTGGCCTCCATCGACCGGCAGAGGACGGATGCGCGCAGGTATTCGAGTGGGTAGAAGATGGGGCCTTCGAGGACCTGCTTGCTGGTGCCGGAGAGGATCTTCATCAGCTTGCGGAGCTCCTCGGGGACCATGACGCTCTCCTCGTCGTAATGGACGATGAAGGTGCGGCCCGATTTTCTGTTCCACAGTCCCCGCCGGTTTTCCACCGCGTAGTGCAGGCCCCTGGCCTTGAGGCCGGTCCCGGCGGGGGTTTCGTAGTTGGCAGGGATCACCAGGGCGTCGACGGCGATGGGTGCGTCGTGGAAGACCCTCCGCACTGTCTCTGCCTGATCGGCGGATTCGGTCACTACTTCCACTGACAGGAACCGGCGGTAGAACGCGGGGTCCTCACGGCCAAGCTCGACAACGTTGCGGATCCCCCGCAGGATGACACCGGTGCTGCCGTCTGAGCCGCGGGTGGTGATCTGGATCTTGACGAACGGCACGTCCAGCCCGCGCAGTTCGGTGGTGGTCACAGCCTCCCGCCGCCGGTAGCGTCTCCAGAAGAAGACGAAGCTCAACCAGTATCCGGCCATGCGGACGCCGATAACGGAGACGGCCACGAACAGGAACGGACCCAGCGTCATCAGCGCGGAATCAATCAAATCCGGCATGGTGATCACGGCCAAGTGGCGGGGTTGGCGTGCATCCGGCCAGCCAGCTCAGGCAGGGCGCACAGGAATATCGCTTCTTCACGCATTTTGAGACCTTTTGCGATAGGCGGTGTTCAGTTGAACCGCAAGTCCACAGCATGGGAAAGCGCGCGTCACGAGTACCCGATACCCGCTAATAGTCCGGTGCCGTCTTCGGTCTCTCGTGCTTGTACTCAGAACGGGATGGCCACCACTTGGTCCCTGGCTCCTGGATCTGCTGTTCCTTGACCCGAGGCGCGCGGCACAGCGAGCCCCTTCCGAGGGCGAAAATTAACGTGCCCGGTGGATGCATCCTGCGTAACGTCCACCCTCAGTGAAAGGGGTTCACCGGGTCGCATGGACAGCCCGCAGGCCGCACAGATCTTGGCGGTGTAGGCCGCCGTGAACACCTCTGGTCCCCCGGGTTCGTACTCGGGGTGAACCCGGCGCCAGCACACCGCCGTCCCCTGCTCACGGCGGAACCCGGACCCGGAACGGCCGAACGAACCTGGGCGCGCCACCCTACCCACTTGAAAAGTGCAGAGAAGGCCGGTCAGTGTTGCCTCGCGAACGGCGGCCGGGCACCTGAGGTGCCCAGCCGCCGTCGCCCTTTAAAGGGTCGACCTTCTAAACGGAACTGCCCTTAGCGGAGGCCTTTGAACACGTTCTTGGGCCGCTGCATCTCACCGTGCTTGGCGCCGAGGACGATGACCCAGGCGGCGAACACCGGAATGGCCCACTGCAGCGCCTTGAGCTGCTTCTGGGCCGACTGCAGCTTGTCGGACGCGCCGGCGCCGGGCTCGGTGGCCCCTTCGGCACCCTGGCCCGCCAGCTTCTCAACCTTCTTGCCGAGGACGCCCGCATACAGCGTCACCGCTGCACCCGCCACGGTGACTGCCGTCTTGTAGATGGTGTCGGCTCCCACGCTGTCCTGCTTGGCGATGCGTTCCCTGTTCTCCCAGGCGATCGCCAGGTCCGCGGCGAGGTGCGCGGCGAAGGCTGCGGTCTGAATCGGAGCCCATTTCATCCAGCCGCGGCTCGAGAGCCGTGTGCGTTCGGCGGGCTCCCGGGCTTCCGCCGCTGCCCCGTTGAGGCCGATGGCGCCCATGAGCGAACCGCCGAACCACGCCGCCGCCGTCAGGTCGTGAACGGACCGGGCCAAAAGATTTCCTGTCATGTTGTGCTTCCTAACGTAGAGATCAAACCTGCAAGGTGGATCAGTTGGCTTCAGCAGCCCCGGCGTCGCCGGAGCTGCCTCCCGCAGCAAAGTCACGGTGCAACATGGTAAGCACACTTACTAACGTTACGGTAGCCCGCAATATCGGCTGTCCTGTGCGTAAAATCAACGCCATGGGATCAACAGGAACACTGTTCGGCTGGGCATTCGGGGACTCCGAGCGCGAGGACGATGCAGCGTACGTCGGCGAGCTCAAGCGGGAAGCCCTGAACAACGCCACGGAGGCTGCGAAGTCCAAGGGCTTTGACGTTGAGCCCGGTTCGGAGGTCTTCACCATCCTCAGCGCCGGCGATGCCCTGGTGGATGTGGACACTGCACCGGACAGCCTGGTGGTTCGCTGCACGGTGAAGCTCGTGGGTGAGGGATCAAACAATATCCACGCCGAAGGACCCATGAACGGCTGACCAGGGCCCCGGCGGAAGAGGAGTCCACCATCGGCGAAGCGGCGGACGTCGCAGAGGCGGCGTCGAACACCAAGGCGCTGGACGTCGTCGCGCGTTCAGGCTTTGCCGTGATGGCCCTGCTCCACATGGTCGTCGGCGCAATCTCGATCGCACTGGCGCTGGGACAGCCCGGGCAGGCCGAAGCCACCGGAGCCATCGAGCAGCTGGCCGCCAATCCGTGGGGCCCCGCCGTCATGTGGGCCTGCATGATCGGCTGCGCGGGCCTCGCCCTCTGGCAGCTCAGCGAGGCGACGCTCCGGGCCCGGCGCAAGCCGCGGAAAGAACGGGCGGGAAAGCTCATCTCCTCGGGGTTCCTCGCCATTGCGTACGGCACCGTGGGGCTCACCTTCGGCGGCTTTGCCGTGGGGCTCCGCGGCGACTCCGGCGAAACAACCAGGGACATCAGCACAGCCCTCATCAACGCCCCCTTTGGCGCGGTAGTGCTGGGCGCCCTGGGCCTCACCGTCATGGGCGTGGGGGTCTATTTTGTGGTGAAGGGGCTCCGGCGCGGCTTCAAGGAGGAATTGTTCCGTTTTGACGGCACGCGGCGGGGAAAGATCATCGATTCCCTGGGCGTGACGGGCCACGTGGCCAAAGGCATCGCCCTCAATCTGGCCGGGCTGCTGTTCGTGATCGCGGCCGCGAAGCAGTCCCCCGAAGAATCCACCGGCCTGGACGGCAGCCTCAAGGCACTGCGCGACCACCCCTACGGGCCCTACCTGCTGCTGGCGATCGGCGCCGGCTTCATTTGCTACGGCATTTTTGCCCTGGTTCGGTCAAAGTTCGGCAGGATGTGAATCATGAGCAGGCGCAGTATGGCACGCGAGTTCCGTGAGCTCGCCCGGCAGGCAAGCGACACCATCCGCAGGTCGGGGCCCGTTCCCCGACTAGGTAGCAGCTCACGCGGTTCTGAGCCGCCAAAACGACGTCAGCTGCTACCTGGTTGGCCGGAACCGGGCGGGCATGCTGCGGATCTCGCCGGGCAGGCCTTCGCCACAGTTTTCCGCGCCATCAAGGCCGTTCGTCCGGTCCGCCCGATACATCCACGGGGCATCAGCCTGCTCGGTGAGCTCACCCAAACCGGTGCTGACGGACGCGCAGCCGGCGGGATCCCCGGTGCGCGAAGCGGGATCAGCTGGCTGGACGCCGCCGGAACCGAGCCCGTGCAGGCGCGTTTCTCCCGCTCCGTGGGCCTGCCGGAGGCGCTGCCGGACATTCTCGGCCTGGCCCTCCGCACCGGTCCGGCCGACCAGCCGGCGGATATGCTGTTCGCTTCGACCGGCTGGGGCTTCCCCGCCCGGTTCATGCTGATTCCGAAGCTGGACGTCCGCTCCGCCAGATTCACCACGCTGATGCCCTACCAGGGCGCGGACGGGCCCGTACTCCTGGGGCTGCGGACGCTTTCCCTGCCTTCCGGCGCCACGGGCCGGGCCGACACGGGCGGCAACTTCAAGGATTCACTGGCCGACGGCGAATGGTCCCTGGCGCTTTCCTTCGCCACGCCCGCCGGCCGGTGGGTCCCCGCCGGGGTGCTGCGGCTGCGGGCAGCCCCGGCCTCCGATGACGCGTCAGCCCGTTTCGATCCCCTGGAGCATCCGCTGCCCGGAGCCGGGACGTATCCGTGGGCGCGCCGGCTCCGGGAACGCTCCTACCGCGCGGCCCGCCGGCCTGCGCCGCTAAAGGCTGCGCCTCTAAAGACTGCGGCGCTAAAGACTCCGCCGAAGCCCGACGAAAGGAACCCCATGTCAACCGTCACTCGGGTCTTCAATTCTCCGGCGGCAGACGTCTGGAAGGTGATGGCCGACGGCTGGCTCTACTCCGGCTGGGTTGTGGGCGCGTCGAGGATCCGCTCGGTGGACGCCCACTGGCCGGAGATGGACGCGCGGCTCCATCATTCCGTGGGGGCGTGGCCCCTGCTCATCAATGATTCCACCAGGGTCGCTGCTGCCGATCCCGGCCGGAAACTGGAGCTCATCGCGCGCGGCTGGCCCGTGGGCGAGGCCAAGGTGGTCATCACCCTCGAAGACCTGGGGCCGCAGTGCCGCGTCACCATCGCCGAGGACGCCGTCCGCGGTCCGGGCCTCGCCGTTCCCAAGATGGTGCGGGATCCGCTCATCAGAGTGCGCAACACGGAGACCCTGAAGCGGCTCGAACTCATGGCTGCCGGCGGAGCCGGAACCTAGCGGACGTTAAAGCGACGCGGGGCCGCTCCCCGCCCGGCTAACGGGCAGGGAGCGACCCCGGCGGAACTGCAGAGAGCTAGACGCTGGCGGCAACCCCGTCGCGGGAGATGGCAACCATGTCCTCGCGCGGCACAACCTTGATGCGCTCGCGCTTGACCTCAACGCCGTGCGATCCGCCGGCCGCGGTGGCCTCGGCGCCCAGGGCGAGTTCATGCGCGTCCAGGGCCAGCCAGCCTTCCCAGCTGGTGTACTGCACGCCGCGGCTTTCCAGGAGGTCGACGACGGCGCTGGCGGCGGGTGCCTCGGCAACCGGCAGGTTTTCGCGGTCTTCCAGCAGGTACGTCACGGTCTCGAGGGCGTCGCCCTTGGTGTGCCCGATCAGGCCCACGGGGCCGCGCTTGATCCAGCCGGTGGCGTAGATGCCCGGAACGTGCTCGCCGGACGCGTCCAGGACGCGGCCGCCGGCGTTCGGGACGACGCCCTTCTTGTGGTCGAATTCGACCTCCGGAAGGGCGGAACCGAAGTAGCCGATCGCGCGGTAGACGGCCTGCACCGGGTAGTCGATGTATTCGCCGGTGCCGCGGGCGTTGCCCGTGCCGTCCAGCTCGGTGCGCTCAAACTTCATGCCGCTGACGCGCCCGGGGTTCTCGGCGTCGTCGTAAATCTCCACCGGGCTGTGCAGGAAGTGCAGGTGCAGGCGGCGGGAGGCCTTGAGTTCGGAGAGGTCCTCGGGCTGCTCGGCGATCCAGTTGGTGAGCGTGCCCACCATGGTCTTGGTCTGGTTGTTGCTCTGGATCTGGCGGTCGGATTCCTCATCGAACTCGAAGTCCTCCGGGTACAGGATGATGTCCACATCCTTGGAGTGGGACAGCTCGCGCAGTTCCAGCGGGGTGAACTTGACCTGGGCGGGGCCGCGGCGGCCGAAGACGTGGACGTCCGTGACCGGTGATGCCTTCAGGCCCGCGTAGACGTTGTCCGGGATCTCGGAGACCAGGAGGTCGTCAGCGTGCTTGGACAGGACGCGGGCCACGTCGAGGGCCACGTTGCCGTTGCCGATCACGGCGATTTCCTTGGCATCCAGCGGCCATTCGCGGGACACGTCGGGGTGGCCGTCGTACCAGGAGACGAAGTCCGCGCCGCCGTAGGAGCCATCCAGCTCGATGCCCGGGATGTTCAGGTCAGCGTCCTTGATGGCGCCGGTGGCGAAGATGACGGCGTCGTAGTGGGTGCGCAGGTCCTCGATGGAGAGGTCCGTGCCGTAGTCCACGTTGCCGAAGAAGCGGATGTCGCCGCGGTCCAGGACCTTGTGCAGGGCGTTGACGATGCCCTTGATGCGCGGGTGGTCCGGGGCAACGCCGTAGCGGATCAGGCCGTAGGGGGCCGGGTAGCGGTCAAAGAGGTCGATGCTCACGGTCAGCTCGCCGCTCTTGACGGCCTCGCTCTTGGTGAGGATGTCCGCTGCGTAGACGCCGGCCGGGCCGGACCCGACGACGGCCACACGCAACGGGCGGGCGGCGGTTCCTACGGTGGTGCTGGTTGACACGGCTGTGTTCCTTTTCTTCGGTCCCGCCCAACTAGCTCGCAGTTGTGGTCGTTTTGACGGCTCAAAACGACCACAACTGCTACCTAGTTGGGGAACGGGGGCTAGGGGGTGAGAACGCGGGTGGTGCTCGTACGGGGTTTGTTGGGGCTGGTGGTGCTGTAGTCAGCGGTCTTGAAGTGCGACGGCGCGAAGGGGCTCACGCGGACAACGTCACCTATGACGATCACGGCAGGATTCGCGACGCCGGTGGCCTCGGCCTGGTCGGCGATGGTCGCGGCCGTGCCGATCGTCACGCGCTGGTTCGGCAGGTAGCCGTTCTCCACAATACCAACCGGGGTGTCCGCGGGCAGACCGGCGCGGACCAGGGCGGCCGCCGATTCGCGCAGCTGGCCCACTCCCATGAGTAGCACCACGGTGTGGTCGGCGCGGGCCGGGACCTCGGACAGCTCCTCATGGCCGGTCACCACGCTGAAGCCTTTGGCCAAGCCGCGGTGCGTCACGGGGATGCCAGCGGCAGCAGGCACGGAGATGGCGGACGTTACGCCGGGAACCACTTCAACTTCGACGCCGTGGTGCCGGCAGAACTCTGCTTCCTCGCCGCCGCGGCCCAGGACATAGGGATCCCCGCCCTTGAGGCGCACCACGCGGTGGCCGGCGAGGGCTTCTTCCACGAGGATGCGGTTGATGTCGGCCTGCGGCACGGGGTGGTGGCCCGGCGTCTTGCCGACCTCGATGACGCGGACATCCGGGGCCAGTTCGTTGAGCAGCTCGCGCGGGCCCAGGCGGTCCGCCACCACGACGTCGGCCTGGCCCAGGAGCCGGCGGCCGCGCACGGTGATGAGCCCGGTGTCGCCGGGGCCGCCGCCGACGAGGGCCACGGAGCCCCGGTGATTGAGCTGGCCGGAATCAGACTTGGGCACGCGGCGCCGGCGCAGCGGAAGGTCGCCGGTTTCCAGGGCGGTGGCGACGGCGTCGCGCAGGGCCATGGCGCGGCGCGGGTCTCCCCCGGCGTTGACGGCGATCTTGACGTCGTCCACGACGGCGACGGCGGGGGTCCAGGCTGCGGAGGCTTCGTGGTCGGAGGCGTTGACGCACCAGACACGCTGCGCCTCGGCGTCGGCCGACACCTGCGCGTCCACGGCGGGATCACCGGTGGCGGTCTGGACGAACCAGACGCCGTCGACGTCGGAGGAAGAGTAGGTGCGCGGCTCCCAGGTGAGCAGGCCGGCGTCGGCGAGTTCGCGGAGCCCGGCGGAGGCGTCAGGGGCCACGACGGTGACGCGGGCACCGGCGTCGAGCAGGCCCTTCGCGCGGCGTGTGGCCACGGGTCCGCCGCCCACCACCAGCACGGGGCGGCCGAGCAGGCGCAGTGCCGTTGGGTAGATGTCCTGAATTGCCATGAATCAACGGTAGGGCCACGTCATATACCGGACCAACGGCGCGGAAACACCAGTTCACGTAAGGTAACGCTGCGTCACAAAGGGATGGGGCGGCCTACGGCCGCCCCGGCCCCGCTACTTCACGGCGATGAGTTCAACCGGCCGGATGTACGGATCAATGGCGAGCAGGGACGGACCGCGCTCGCCCAAGGCGGCGGGAAATGGCCCCGTTGAGATGGGCCTGCCGGTCCTCCTCGGTGTCAAAAGTGTCGAAAATGCCGAAGGTGTCCTCGCTGATCCGGAACGCGTACCAGGTCCTGGTGCCCGGCTCGTTGAGCACTATCTCGCGTCCTTCGTTGAGGAAGTCCCAAACTTCCTGTTCCTTCCCGGACTTGGCCTCGACCAGTGCCAGCAAGCCAAATTTTGGTGCCACGGCTATCGCCTCAAATCATTGTCGGGATGGGGCCGGGTGCCCGCCTAGTCGCGAGTCTAGGCACGGGGCATCCGCCGAACAAGGGTCCGCGGCTGACAACAGGCAGCGGAAAGCCCGACGGCGATGGTCGCCGTCGGGCTTTCCGTGTTGGGTATTGCCGGGGTGCTTTAGCGGGTGCTGCCGGAGAGAAGGCCGCGGCGCTGGAGCAGTCGCTTCTCGATCGGCGCGAAGACGAGGAGCTCGATCAGGATGCCGACGGCCAGGATCAGCAGGATCGCGGACATCACGATGGTCATGTCGGCGAGGTCGCGGCCCTGGTTCAGCATGGAGCCGAGACCGAAGCCGATGGTGCCGCCAACGGCGATGATTTCCGCGGCCATGAGCGAACGCCACGAGAAGGCCCAGCCCTGCTTGAGTCCGCTGAGATACCCGGGAAGGGCCGCGGGAAGGACGATCTGCACGGCCATCTGCAGGCGTGAGGCGCCCAGTACCGTGCCGACGCTGCGGTACTGCGGCGGGATCTGGTCCACGCCGGAGATCAGGCCGTTGATGATGGACGGGATGGCGCCCATGAACACCACGAAGTAGACGGTGGAGTCCGTGAGGCCGAACCAGATGATGGCCGCGGGCACCCACGCCACAGACGGCAGCACCTGGAGCCCGGAGATGAGCGGGCCGAATGCCCGGCGGAGCGGGGCCACCTGGGCCAGCAGCAGTCCGATGGGCGTGGCGATGGCGACGCTGATGAGGAAGCCCACGAGCCCGCGCTGCAGCGATGTCCACACGGCTTCCTGCAGCGAACCATCGGCCCAGAGGGCGCCGAACTGTTGCGCCACATCCAACGGGCCGGGCACCAGGTCGCGGCGCTTGAGGCCGAGCGAGACGTATGCCTGCCAGATGATGATGAGCACCACGACGGCGGCCACCGGCAACAGGATGCGGCTCCAGTCGACGCGCGCCTTGCGGACGGTGTCGGACTGTAGCGAGTCCAGCCCGGACTCGAGTTCGCGAAGGTCGGCGGAGCCGGTGGAGGAGCGGGTCAGCGCCGCGTGGACCTTACGTGTCTCTTCGTGCTCGCCGAGTGAGCCTGTCGAAACCGGGGTCTCGGATACTTCCGGCGTCTCGGCCACGGGAGATGGATTACTTGGCATGGCGGCGGATCTCCTCTCGCAGCCGGGCGGTGATGACCCCGGTCAGCTGTCCGGCAAGACCGGCGTCGGTACGGTGTTCCTCGGTGACGTTCCATTCCTGCACTACGCGGCCGGGCCGGGAGGACAGCAGGAGCACACGCTGGCCGAGGCGGACGGCCTCGCGGACGTTGTGCGTCACGAACACGATGGTGCGGCCGGTTTCCTTCCAGATGCGTTCGAGTTCATCGTGCAGCAGGTCGCGGGTGATGGCATCGAGGGCCGCGAACGGCTCATCCATGAGGAGCAGCTGGCGATCCTGCGCGAGCGAACGGGCCAGGGAGACGCGCTGGCGCATGCCGCCGGAGAGCTCGTGGGGGCGCTTGTCGCCGGCACCGGCCAAGTGAACCAGGTCAAGGAGTTCGTTGGCCTTGGTGCGCCGGTCGGCCTTGCCCACGCCGCGCAGCTTCAGGGCGAGCTCGATGTTTTCCCGGGCCGTCAGCCACGGAAAGAGGGCGGCGTCCTGGAACATGAAGGCGGCGCCGTCGCTGGGCACCTCAAGAGCGCCCGACGTCGGGACCTCCAGTCCCGCCATGATGTTCAGCAGGGTGGACTTGCCGCAGCCGGACGCACCGAGGAGGGCGACGAACTCGCCCTTGCCGATGGTGGCGTTGACGTCGTCCAGCACCGGGGCGCCGTCGCCGAAGCGTTTGCCCAGGTTTTCCAGTACGACTGGCATGGTCCCGTCCTTTGTTCGTGGTGGGTGATGCTTGGAGTGCGGTGGTGCGTGTTCGGGCTGCGGCTAGTCCTGGCCCAGCCCGGCTGCGGAGGTCTTGTCCTCGGCCACGGAGTTCAATGTCCGGAGGTCGAAGATGCCGTTGAGGTCGGCCTGCTTGGTGGTGCCGGCGTCCACGCCGTCCTGCAGGAGCTTGGTGAAGGTCCCGGCCAGCGGGTCAACCGTGAACACGATGTTCTGCAGCGAGCGGTCGATGACGTCCTGCGGCAGCGCCTTGCCGGAGTCCTGCTTCAGGGCGCCGTTGACCACCGCTGCCTTTTCGGCGGCCGGGGTGTCGTTGAGCCACTTCACCGCCTCGACGTGCCCCTTGAGCAGCCCCTCCACGGTTTCCGGGTGCTCGGCGGCGAACTTCCTGTTCACGATCAGGACGGTGGTGGGGAACTCGCCCGGCTTCCCGGTCAGCGAGCCGTCCCACAGGTCCTTCTCGTCCACCAGGACCTTCGCGCCGGCCTGGAGCACCAGCCGGGAGGCCCACGGCTCCGGCAGCCACGCACCGTCGAGCTTTCCGTCCTGGAACAGCTTCAATGTCTGGGCATTCTCGGTGGGGTTGATCGCCACGTCCCCGCCGCCGTCGGTGTTGGTCTTGAAGCCCTGCCTGCCCAGCCAGGCGCGCAGCGCCACATCCTGCGTGCCGCCCAGCTGCGGCGAGGCCAGGGTCTTGCCCTTCAGGTCCGCCGCCGTCTTGATTTCCGGCTTGACCACCAGCTGCGCCCCGCCCGACGCCGCGCCGGCAATGATGCTGACGGACTCGCCCTTGCTCTTGACGAACGAGTTAATGGCCGGGTTCGGGCCGATGTACGTGGCGTCGATCGCGCCGGCGTTCAGCGCCTCGATCGCGGCCGGACCGGCGTTGAACACCTGCGTGGACAGCTTCGTGCCGCCCAGGTTCTTCTCGATGAAGCCCTGCTTGACACCCACCAGGGCGGCGGCGTGCGTGATGTTGCCGAAGTAGCCCAGCTTCAGCTCCGCAGCCGGCGTGGCCGACGGGGCGCCGGCCGCCTGGGCTTCGCTATTGCGGGAAATCGTTGACGCCGCCACGGCACCGGCGGCAATGAGCAGCACCAGGCCGAGGGCAACCAGAACCTCGACGGCGCGCTTGCGGCGGGGTTTGTTGCTCTCTCCTGCCACGATGCGGGTCATTCCGGGCTGGGGACTTGTCATGGTTTCACCATAGGGAGTGTCATAAACCCGTTCAATGAAGCGGAAACGGGGGGTCACGCGGGTTCATCTAACGTCACATTCGGACCGGCGTTAGCGTGCGCCATTGGCCGGCCGGTGTTCGACGATCCGAACCTCCTGTCCTCGGCCGGGCTGGTCCCTTCGGTGGACCCAGGTTTACGTCACGTACGTGTCGGCTCCCGCCAGTGCCTCGTCCAGGATGGCCAGGCCCGCGGCGGCGTCGGAGTCATTCACGTTGAGGGGAGGGGCGACATGGACGCGGTTGCCCTGGATCAGCGGCAACAGGCCCCGATCCCGGCACGCCTTGGCGAAGGAGACCATCGGCGCGTTCGCCGTGCCAGTGGCTCCTGCAGGCACGAGGGGCTCTTTGGTCAGCCGGTTGCGGACCAGTTCGACGGTCCAGAGGCCGCCGATGCCGCGAACGTCCCCTACTGACTCGTGCTTCTCGGCAAGCGCCCTGAGTCCTGGACCCAGTATGTCCGTGCCGAGGCGGGCAGCTGCCGCGACGGTGTCCTCCTCGCGCATGGCGTTGATGGCGCCGACGGCTGCCGCGCAGGCGAGCGGGTGGCCGCTGTACGTCATGCCCGCCGGGTAGGGGCGTTTGGTGAACATCTCGTAGATCGCGTCGCCGACCAGCACGCCGCCCAGCGGCACGTACCCGGAGTTCACGCCCTTCGCGAACGCCATCAGGTCGGGTGCCACGCCATCGTGGTCGACGCCGAACCAGGCTCCCGTCCGGCCGAAGCCGACCATCACCTCGTCGGCGATGTAGACGATGCCGTGGCGGTCGCACAGCTCCCGCACCCCGCGCAGGTAGCCGGCTGGTGGCACGATGACGCCCGAGCTGCCGATCACCGATTCCAGGACCAGGCCGGCGATCGTCGACGGGCCTTCCAGGAGGATCACCTGCTCGAGATGGGCGAGCGCCCGGTCGCACTCTTCCTCCTGGGTCCTCGACCCGAACGCCGACCGGTACAGGAAGGGACCGAAGAAGTGGACGGCACCCGCCGCGCCGGTGTCCGAGGCCCAGCGGCGGGGGTCGCCGGTGAGGTGGATCGATGTCGCCGTCGAGCCATGGTAGGAGCGGTAAGCGGCGAGCACCTTCGGCCGTCCGGTGTAAAGGCGCGCCATCCGAACCGAATGCTCGATGGCCTCCGTCCCGCCAGTGGTGAACAGCACGTGCCCGAGGCCCTCCGGCGCGACCTCCACAATCAGCCGTGCCGCTTCTCCCCGGACGTCGGACGCGTGGCCGGGTGCGAGCGTGCACAGACGGTCGGCCTGCTCCTTGATCGCAGCCACGATGCGCGGATGTTGGTGACCAAGGTTCGTGAACACCAGCTGCGAGCTGAAGTCCAGGTAGCGCCGTCCGCTGGCGTCGATGACGTAGCTCCCGGAGCCACCGACCAAGGTAGGCACGTCGCGCGGCCCCTGCACAGCCCACGGGTGGAAGACCAATTCGTCGAGATTCATGACCAACCTCCGTTGCTTCGACGCCGGACTGTTCGCGCCTACTGCTTCACCTTGGCACCGTCACGCGGCCGACGTCCAGAGCCTTGCGCTCTCGACGTCGGCCGCGGCCCGCGCGGTTCAGTCGCCTTTGACGTTGACGAGCTGCCGCAGCCTGTGGCGCACCTTTACCAGGTCCTCCGCGTCGCGCATCACTACGTCGATCGGCTTGTACGCAGCGGGAATCTCATCGATGAAGGCCTCGGTGGCCCGGAATTCGATGCCGTGCATGGCCGCCTTCAGCTCCTCCAGCGAGAACGTCTTGCGGGCCGCCGTCCGGGAGTACTCCCGCCCGGCGCCGTGCGGCGAGGAATTCAGCGAAACCGCATTGCCCAATCCCTCCACCACGTACGACGCCGTGCCCATGGACCCGGGAATCAGGCCAGGGTCCCCGGCTTCGGCCCGGATCGCGCCCTTGCGGGACACCCAGACGGACTTGCCGTAGTGGGTCTCCTGCTGGGTGAAGTTGTGGTGGCAGTTGATCCGCTCCCTCTCCTTCACGCTGCCGCCCACCCACTCGCTGAACTGCCGGACGACGCGGTCCATCATTTCCTCGCGGTTCAGCAGGGCGAAGTGCTGGGCCCAGCGCAGCTCCTTGATGTACCGGGTGAACTCGGGCGTGCCCTCCTCCAGGTAGGCGAGGTCGGGGTCCGGCAGCGTGACGCGCTTCTGCCGGGCCACGCCCTGCGCCACCTTGATGTGGTGCTGCGCGATCCGGTTGCCCACGCCCCGCGAGCCGGAGTGCAGGAAGAGCCAGACGGCGTCCGTCTCGTCCGCGCACACCTCGATGAAGTGGTTTCCCGATCCCAGCGAGCCAAGCTGCAGTTCCCATTTCCCGGTGTACTGGGCGGGGTTGAATCCGGCTTTCTCGGCGAGCCTCTTCAGCTCGCCGATCCTCGGTACCGCCGTAATCGCGACGCTCCGGTTGTTGTGGCCAGCGGACAGCGGAATGGCACGCTCGATCGCCTCCCGCAGCCGCTTCCGGTCGCGGGGCAGGTCGTTCACCGAGTACTGGGTCCTGACCGCGATCATGCCGCAGCCGATGTCCACGCCAACGGCGGCCGGGATGATGGCGCCGAGGGTTGGGATGACGGATCCGACCGTGGCGCCCTTGCCAAGGTGTGCGTCCGGCATCAGCGCCAGATGCGGGTAGATGAAGGGCAGCCGGGAGGTTGCCAGGGCCTGCTCACGGGTCTTGTCATCCAAGATGGATGCCCAGTTGATGAGCCGGCTGTTGATGGTTTCCACGATTTCCTCTCGTCGGGCCGTTCCGCGGTTCGGCGGCGCGGGCACTTCGGTGAAACAAAGAGGTTCGGGTATCGTCCGGATCCAAAGACAAAGCCCCGAACCATTGCTGGTTGCGGGGCTAAGGCCTGCTGGATACAGGCTCTAGCTCACAATCAACCCATGGCGACGGCGGGTGGCGGGTAGCTGTTCGACGGCAGCACGCAGCAGCGGCAGGAGTGCTTCCTGTCGCTGCCTTAACTGCATGCTGCTTGCCACTTTGTCCCCGCACTGTTCGCGGCCCGGAGGCCTGCCATGGGAATGTCCCGTTCCGGGCCATCACGGAGAAACTATTGTGCACCCGGCGGCGGCTGTCAACAGTTCGTTGCGCACGGACTCGTTCCCCCGGTGCGAAGTTCGCCCACGCTTGACCGGCCCCCGCCCGCACGCGCGGCCCGGGGCGCGGCCGGTCAAGCGGGGACAGCAAGAAGGCCCCGGTCCGGATAATTCCGGGCCGAGGCCTCTTGGTGTTCCAAGGAATCAGATGCTGTAACGCTCGTCCTCGTGGTCGCCCGGGTGGTCCTTGACCAGGCCCGCGGCCAGCGTGTTGCCGTCCAGCGGGTCGATCACCAGGAACGCGCCGGTGCGGCGGTGGTGCAGGTAGTTCTCCAGCGGCAGCGGGGCGGCGAGCCGGAGCTGCGCGTGGCCGATGTCGTTGAGTTCCAGGCTGGACGCGCCCTCGAGATTGAACGTGGCGAGGTCCAGCTTGCCGCTGACGCTGCGGACCAGCGCCTGCACCGTGCGGGTTCCGTGCTTGACCAGCACCTTGGCACCCTCGCGGAGCGGCTTCGGCGACAGCCAGCACAGGGCGGCGTAGAGGTCGGCCGAGCTCTCGCGGACGGTGCCGGCCGCGGCGATGGTGTCACCGCGGGCCACATCAAACTCGTCGGCCAGGCGGATCGCCACGGATTGCGGTGCCACGGCCTCGGTGAGCTCAGCGCCCGCGAAGTCGATGCCCGTCACCGTGGTGGTGCGCGGGGCCTGGCCGGGGGTCAGCACGCTGACCTCGTCCCCCACCTTGACCGAGCCCTCGGTGATCTGCCCGGCGTAGGCGCGGTAGTCGCGGTACTTCTCGACGTCGAGCCCGCCGGCAATTGCGTCGGGGGCCAGTGCACCCTGCGGCCGGACCACCAGCTGCACCGGGAAGCGGAAGCTCTCCAGGTGGCTTTCGAGTTCGTCGGCGGCGGGCAGGGTCTCGAGCACCTCGAGCAGGGCCGGGCCGGTGTACCAGGGGGTGCGCTCCGAGCGCTCCACCACGTTGTCGCCGTCGAGCGCGGAAACCGGAACCACCAGCAGGTCGGCGATCCCGTCGGAACCGAGGCCGAGCTCGCGGCCCACCTTCTGCACGTCGGCTTCGATCTCGCGGAACACGGACTCGCTGAAGTCCACCAGGTCGATCTTGTTCACGGCCACAATCACGTGGGCCACGCGCAGCAGCTGCAGCACGGACAGGTGCCGGCGGGTCTGCTCCAGGACACCCTTGCGGGCGTCGATGAGGACGACGACGGCATCCGCGGTGGACGCGCCGGTCACCGTGTTCTTGGTGTACTGAACGTGCCCGGGGCAGTCGGCCAGGATGAAGCTGCGGCGGTCCGTGGCGAAGTAGCGGTAGGCGACGTCAATGGTGATCCCCTGCTCGCGCTCGGCACGCAGGCCGTCGGTCAGCAGCGCCAGGTCGATGCCGCCGGCCGATCCGCCGAACCCGCGGTCCGCAGAGGTGCGGGCAACGGCGTCGAGCTGGTCGGCGAGGATGGCCTTGGAGTCGTGCAGGAGGCGGCCCACCAGAGTGGACTTGCCGTCGTCGACCGATCCGGCGGTCGCGAAACGGAAGAGGGTGGCGTCCTTCAGCGGAGCCTCGTCAAGAAGGGCAGCCGCGCGGGCGGTGTCAATTTCGGTGCTCATTAGAAATAGCCATCCTTCTTGCGGTCTTCCATGGCGGCCTCGGAAATGCGGTCATCCGCACGGGTGGCGCCACGTTCGGTGATGGTGGAGGCGGCAACTTCGATCACGACGTCGCGCACCGTGGCGGCGGCTGACTCAACAGCGCCGGTGCAGGACATGTCGCCGACGGTCCGGTAGCGGACGGTCTTGGTGATGACTTCCTCGTCGGGGCGGGGCTGGGACACCTCGCCCACTGCGCGCCACATGCCGTCGCGGGCGAACACCTCGCGGTCGTGGGCATAGTACAGGCCGGGCAGCTCGATGTTTTCGCGCTCGATGTAGCGCCACACATCCAGCTCGGTCCAGTTGCTGATGGGGAACGCGCGGACGTGCTGGCCCACTGTGTGGCGGCCGTTGTACAGGTTCCACAGCTCGGGGCGCTGGTTGCGCGGGTCCCACTGGCCGAACTCGTCGCGGAGACTCAGGATGCGCTCCTTGGCACGGGCCTTGTCCTCGTCACGGCGGCCGCCGCCGAAGACGGCGTCGAACTTGTTGGACTGGATGGCATCCAGCAGCGGGACGGTCTGCAGCGGGTTGCGGGTGCCGTCGGCGCGCTCGGCCAGCTCGCCGCGGTCGATGAACTCCTGGACGGAGCCGACAACCAGCTTCAGGCCCAGGCGCTCAACGGTGCGGTCGCGGAAGTCGATGACCTCGGGAAAGTTGTGGCCGGTGTCCACGTGCAGCACCGGGAACGGGACCTTGCCCGGCCAGAAGGCCTTGGTGGCGAGGTGCAGCATGACCACGGAATCCTTGCCGCCGGAGAACAGCAGGGCCGGCTTCTCGAACTCGGCGACGACTTCGCGGATGATGTGGATCGCTTCGGATTCGAGGGTGTCCAGGCTGGAGAGGCGCGTTGAAACGGCTGCGTCGTTCACCAGGGTGGGCTCCTCAGTTAGGAAAGTGCTCATACGTGTAGTCCGCATTCTGTCTTGTTGGTTCCTGCCCAGCGGCCGGCGCGGGGATCGTCGCCCGGGGCCACCTTGCGGGTGCAGGGCTGGCAGCCGATCGACGGGTAGCCCTGGGAGAGGAGCGGGTTGACGGGAAGGAGGTTGTCATCGGAGTACTGCACCAGCTGGTCGAACGTCCAGGCTGCCACCGGGTTGACCTTGACCAGGCCGTTGGCCTCGTCAAAGGTGACCAGCGGGGTGTTGATGCGGGTGGGGGCTTCGTCGCGGCGGACGCCGGTGAACCAGAGTTCGTAGCCGGCGAGGGTGCGGCGGAGCGGGGCCACCTTGCGGAGCGCGCAGCACTGGGCGGCGTCGCGGGCGAAGAGGTCCTTGCCGAGGAGCCGGTCCTGCTGTTCCACGGTGTTCTCCGGAAGCACGTCCACCACGTTGACCCGGAGGTTCGCGGCCACCTCGTCACGCGTGGCGTAGGTCTCCGGGAAGTGGTAACCGGTCTCCAGGAACAGGACGTCGACGCCGGGAATCTGGTCCGCGACGAGCGCCGGCAGGACGGCGTCGGCCATGGAGCAGGCGACGGCGACGGCGGGCATCTCGAAGTTGCGCTCCACCCAGGCGATCACGTCGCGGGCGGGGGCGTCCCAGCCGAGCTCGGCGGCGCCGGCCTCGGCCAAGGCCTTGAGCTCCTCGACGGACCGCTTGGGCACGGTCGTCGAGACCGGGGTTTCGGCGCCGCTGGCCGGGTTAATTCCCAAAGAGGGGCCACGGCCACCGGGGTCCCCGGCCGAGCTTGCGAGGTTGGGGAGTGGCTGGGGATTCACTGGAGTGCCTCTTCGTCTGCCGCGTGGGCCCACTCGGCGAAGGTCTGGCCTTCGGCGCGTTCCGCCACGAACTTCCGCACCACGCGTTCCACGTAGTCCGGCAGGTCCGCAACGTACACCTTCAGGCCGCGGACGGTACGTCCGAGGCCGGCCTCTTCGCGGTCCGACGAAGCCAGCCCGCCGCCCAGGTGGACCTGGAAACCGGGGCTTGGATCGCCGTCGGGCGTGGGGAGCATCATGCCCTTGAGCCCGATGTCCGCCGTCTGGATGCGGGCGCAGGAGTTGGGGCAGCCGTTGATGTGCAGGGACAGTGCGTGGGGCAGTTGGCCGCTGTCCGCGAGGTCGGCGAGGCGGCGCTCCAGCTCGGCAACGGCCGTGGCCGCGGTGACCTTGGTCTCCACGATGGCCAGCTTGCAGTACTCGATGCCGGTGCACGCGATGGTGCCCCGGCGGAACACGGACGGCCGGGCGGAGAGGCCCAGGGCGTCGAGCTCTGCCACGAGCGGCTCAACCTCGTCCTTGGGCACGTCCAGCACAACCAGCTTCTGGTGCGGGGTGGTGCGCAGGCGGTGCGAGCCGCGGGCCTCGAGGGTGTCCGCGAGCCTCACCAGCTGGGTGCCGGACAGGCGGCCGGCCACCGGCGTGGCGCCGATGAAGAACTTGCCGTCCTTCTGCTCGTGCACACCCACGTGGTCGCCCGGGGTGGACGGCTTGGGCGCGGCGGGGCCGTCGGCCAGCTTGTAGCCGAGGTATTCGTCCTCGAGGATCTGGCGGAACTTCTCCGGACCCCAGTCGGCCATGAGGAACTTCAGGCGGGCCTTGGTGCGCATGCGGCGGTAACCGTAGTCGCGGAAGATGCTGGTGACGCCGAGCCACACGTCGGCAGCCTGCTCGGGCGTGACGAAGGCGCCGAGGCGCTTGCCCAGCATCGGGTTGGTGGACAGTGCTCCGCCGGCCCAGAGGTCGTAGCCGATGCCGAGTTCGGGGTGCTTGACGCCCACGAGCGCGAAGTCGTTGATCTCGTGTACCACGTCCTGGCTGGGGTGGCCGGTGATGGCGGTCTTGTACTTGCGCGGCAGGTTGGACAGCAGCGGGTTGCCGATGAACCGTTCGCCCAGCTCGGCGATGAGCGGGGTGGGGTCGATGATTTCGTCCTTGGCGATGCCGGCCACCGGGGAGCCCAGGATGACGCGGGGCACGTCGCCGCAGGCTTCGGTGGTGGACAGGCCAATGCCTTCGAGGCGGCGCCAGATCTCCGGCACGTCCTCGACGCGGATCCAGTGCAGCTGGATGTTCTGGCGGTCGGTGAGGTCGGCGGAGTCCCGGGCGAAGTCGACCGAGATGTTGCCGATGACGCGCAGCTGCTCGGTGGTGAGAGCACCGCCGTCGATCCTCACGCGGAGCATGAAGTACTTGTCTTCGAGCTCGTGCGGCTCAAGCGTGGCGGTCTTGCCGCCGTCGATCCCGGGCTTGCGCTGGGTGTACAGGCCCCACCAGCGGAAACGGCCGTGGAGGTCCTGGCCCGCGATGGAGTCGAAGCCGTCCTTGGAATAGATGGACTCGATACGCTCGCGGACGTTGAGGCCGTCGTCTTCCTGCTTCCAGGTTTCGTTGGCGTTCAGCGGGGTGGTTCCGTCCACCTTCCACTGGCCGTGAGGCTTTGCGGCGGGGCGGGAGGCACGGGCCGGGCGCGCGGGCTTTTCCGCGGGCTTATCGGTCGCCGCTCCGGCTAGAGCTGTATCAGTCATGCATCGACTGTAGGGCCGCCCGGAAACCCGCCACAAAGGCCCCGGAAACGCTAAGTCACCTAGGGAAATATTTCGTCATGAATCGCCGAATGGCCTTGAACGGACCGCCCGGCTGTGCATCGGCGGCGGGGCCTGGCTGTGCATCGGCGGCGCGGCCTCTGGGCATCGGCGGCGCGGCGTCAGGCGGCGGCCGTGTGCGCGGCCAGCGCGGCGTCGAAACGCTCCAGCGCGATCTCCGCCAGCACCGGCGACGGCAGCAGCGGTGCCGTCACGACGTCCGCGCCCGCCTTGGCGAGCTGGTCGTGGAAGTAGCCCGGCGCGAGGAGGTACGACGCAATAACCACCCGGCCGCCCAGGTCAACGGCCCCGGCGGACTCCCCCGCCCCGGCACCGCCGGCGGCCTCCTCGCGGAGCATGGCCACGGCCTCGGGCACGGAGGGCTTGGCGGACGCCCCGTAAGCGGGCTCGATCCGGTTGGACCGGAGGGCTCCGAGCTGCTCGGCGAGCTTCTCCACGCTGAGCGCGGCGTTGGGGTTAGAGGAGCCGGCGGCGGCCAGGACGATCGCGTCGTTGTCCGTGACGCCGGCCTCCCTGAGCCGCTGGTCCAGCAGGGCGGCCAGCCGGGGGTCGGGTCCCAGCGGTGCGGCCGCGAGGGTCCCCGGGCGGCTCTTGACGGCCCGGGCGATGTCCACCTTCACGTGATATCCCACACTCAGCAGGAGCGGCACCACCACGGCGGAGGGCGCCGGTCCGCCGTCTCCCCCGCCTCCGGGGGCCTGGGCGGGAGCCTGGTCGCCGGGAGCCCCGGGAAGGCCCGCCACCACGTCCACCAGGTCGGGCTGCTGCACGTCCACGTAGGCCTCGCGGACGTCGAGCCCGGGGCGGAGTGCGGCGATGGCGTCGCGGAGGGCGTTGACCTCGGCGGCTCCCTGGGCGTTGGAGGTCCCGTGGGCACAAGCGATCATGATCGGGCTGTTCATACGGGCTAGCGTAACGTTGGAGCCGCCCTGTCCGCCCCTTGAATTAGCCGGGACGCTCCATGACATTCCCTTTTGACATCGCCCTGGTATGGCTGGACCTGGCCGGCGTCTTCTTCTTTGCGGTCTCCGGTTCCCTGCTCGCGGCGCGGAAACAGTTCGACATCATCGGTTCCCTCCTGCTCGCCTCCCTTGTTTCGCTGGGCGGCGGCGTAATCCGCGACATCATCATCAACACCGGGCCGCCGGCTGCCTTCACCAACCCCGCATACCTCGCGCCGCCGCTGCTGGCCACTGTGTTGGTGTATTTCCTGTTCTCCAGCGTGCAGCGCTTCACCTCGCTGCTGACTCTGTTCGACGCCGGCGGCCTGGCCCTGTTCTGCATTACGGGCACGCTCAAGGCGCTGTCCTCCGGGATGAATCCCATCGCGGCGGTGCTGTTGGGGGTCGCGACGGCGGTGGGCGGAGGCCTGCTGCGCGACATCACGGCCAATGAGGTGCCACAGCTGTTCGACGCCAGGGACCTCTACGCCCTGCCCGCGTTCACAGGCGCCGCGCTTACAACCGTGCTGTGGGTTTCGGGTTCGTTCAATGCCCTCTCAGCGTGTGCCGTGGCGGCCGTCGTGTTCGCCTTCCGGGTGCTGGCCTGGCGCCGCTCGTGGCACGCTCCGCTGGCCGTCCGAGGGTGGCACCGGCTGGGGCTGGACACCGGCAATTCACGGGGCCGGGATTAGCTAGGATAAGAGCCATGACTGACATGTTCCTCGAGAAGTTCCGCGCGCTCGTTCCGAAGTATCTCGAAGACGAATGGCAGGAAGAGGACGGGCTGCCCGCCGAGGAGCTCGATTCCGCACTTGCCGAACATCAGTTCGCCGTTCCGCTGGTGCTCCGCGAGTTCTACCTGGCCCTTGGCGGCTGCGAGGACCTCATGGAGGCCTACCACTACTTCTGGGACCCCGAGGAACTCGAAGTGGACGACGACGGTTTCCTCATGTTCCTTGAAGACGAGGCGGAGCAGTTCACCTGGGGCTTCCGCATGGGCGATCTCAGCGTCCCGGACCCCATCGTGTACCGCCGCAACAACCTCCGCGGCCAGTGGAAGAGCGAAGAAGGCACCTTCTCGGAATTCGTGTTCGACATGTTCGACTGGGCCTTCAACGAGGACGAGGACTGACCCTCACCTTTGCCTTACCTTTCTGTGCCGTCCTGACCCTGTTTGGCCGCCGACCGGCAGCGGCTCGCCGCTGAGCCTGCGTGTCGGGGATCCCGCGGCGTCAAAGAGGGTCACGACGGCGGCACTCACCACGACGGCGGCCCTCACCAGGGCGTCATTCGGGTGCGAACCTGCCCAATGCCCGCAGGCGGAGCACCGCCAAGACCTGTTCCACCATGGCTTCGGGGTGATGTACCACGTCATCGTAGTAATAGCGCAGTGTGAGATGGCCCCCGAGCATGCCGGCATTGTTGCGCCGCTGATCTTTCTTGACCTGCCGAGGTTCAAAGTGCGTGGAGCCGTCCAACTCCACCACCAGACATTCCTCAACCAGGCAATCCACCTCGCCCACCCCCGGCAGGTGAACGTGCATGCGGACCTTGAGGCCGGCGCGGACAAAGTGCGTATGGGCCAGTATCTCCAGCACGGAGTCTGCCCGCGGAATCAGCAGATCCAACACCGCGCGGCCGCGGCCGTTCCTGTTCCCGACGAGTTTGTTCCTCAGGAAGTCAGCGGAAATCTGGCCTCGGCCCGTGGCTGACTGCACCAGGGCCAGCGCTTCGAGCTCCGGCAGGCAGCGCACCGCATGAAGGAGCACATCTGCCAGGCCCGCCACGGGATAGGCCCGGTGGGGGTCGTGCGTGCACGGGGCATGGTCAATCACGCCGGTCTTTGGCACACCGTTGCCGCAGCTCAGGTGCACTTCTTGCGGCGGATGCAGGGCCCACAGGCTGTAGAACCGCGCTGCCGACACGCAGGTGAGCCGGCCGTTGAACCTAAAGGCGGCTAGGACGCCGTCGTCCGCGTTATGCAGCGCGTACACTCCCCGCAGCGTCCGGTGCAGCCGCCCGGCGTCGACGGCAGCCTCGAGCGCGGGCCGGAGGAAGCCGGCGCGCAGGAGGTCGCTCCTCCGGGCCGCTCCGCCGCGTCGCGCCAGGAAGGTTGCAAGGTCCATCACCCCACGGTCCCCGTGCTCGGCAGCCATGGGGAGCCATGGACTTGCCTATGTGCACAACCTACCCGGGTCCGCCGTGACCCACTTTCGTGGCCGACTGCCGACGGCGCGCCACCCCACCGGCGTGTCCTTCAAGGACGGAGACCAAACAAGGTCAGGACGGCGGCACGGACGGCGCAGGGTTGTGACACGCCCGTTAACAGCAGATTTGAATTGTGTGACAAACGTGTCATAGACTGTTTCATGGATCCACTAAATGCCTCCGGTGGATCTGATGCGAACGGAGAAACGGCCCCGGTTCCATGCAGCGTATGACTCGTAACGCTGCAGGGAACCGGGGCCGTTCCGTTTAAGCCTGCTCGGTCCAGGCCGGGGAGGCCGTGGGCCTAGCTCGCGCGGTCCACCACGGCCCGGGCGAAGCTGGTCAGTGAATCCTTCACCACGCCCTCGGGCAGCGGCGCCAGCGCGGCGATGGCTTCGTCGGCCCAGGCGCGGGCGACCACCCACGACTCCGCGGTCACGGGGTGCTCGCGCAGGCCGGCCACGGCTTCGGCGAGGGCCTCGTCGGAGGAGAGGTCGCCGTCGATCAGCTTGAGAAGCTCGACGGCGGACTGGTCGCCCTGCGTCGCGGCGTTGCGCAGGAGCAGCACCGGCAGGGTGGGGACGCCTTCGCGGAGGTCCGTTCCCGGGGACTTGCCGGACTTGACCTTGACACCGGTGACGTCGATGACGTCGTCGGCCAGCTGGAAGGCCACGCCCACCTTTTCGCCGTATTCCACCAGGACGTGCTCGTAGGCTTCGTCGGCGCCGGAGAAGATGGCGCCGAACTGGCCGGAGGCCGCCACCAGGGAACCGGTCTTGTCCGCGATGACCGACAGGTAGTGCTCCACCGGGTCCTCGTCCGGGCGGGGGCCCACGGTTTCGTGCAGCTGGCCCAGGCACAGCCGCTCAAAAGTGCGGGCCTGGATGCCCAGGGCGCGGGAGCCCAGCTCGGAGACGAGGATCGATGCGCGGGCGAAGATGAGGTCGCCGGTGAGGACAGCCACGGAGTTGCCCCAGACCTCGTGCGCCGTGGGGGCACCGCGGCGGAAGGGGGCCGAGTCCATGACGTCGTCGTGGTACAGCGTGGCCAGGTGCGTCAGTTCCACGACGACGGCGGCCTGCACCACCGCGGGCAGCGAGGCGTCACCGAGGTGGGCGCAGAGCAAGGTCAGCAGGGGGCGGATGCGCTTGCCGCCGGCTTCCACGAGGTGACGCGACGTTGCGTCAGCCAGGGGGTCCGAGTTGGCGATGGCTTCGCGCAGCTTCTTCTCCACGCGGGCCAGGTTGTTGGTGATCGCGGGCCCGAGTTCGGGGTCCCCCGCGATGGCCGCGAAGCCTGCCGGCAGCTGGAGCCCGGTGGCGATGGCGGTGGTGTTGAGGCTGGGTTCGGAGGCCGGCAGGCCATGCCCGGCATGCGTCCAGCTGTGGTTCGCGGAGTTGGTCACGGGTTAACCCTAACTTTTTGTTGCGGAAACCGCTGATTTGAGGCCTGACGGGGCATGGGCGGACGTATTGGACGTGGCGGGCACCAGCAGTTCCAGGACCCTGATCACGCGGTCTTCGAACCCCTTGGCGGCCGGATCGGTCAGGTTGGCCAGGAGCCGGACCACGAAGCGCATGAGCACGGGGACGGGCATTCCGGTCCGCAGCGCGAGCTTCATCACCGCGGGCTTGCCGATCAGCGCGGCAAAGGCCCGGCCCAGCGTGAAGTGCGACCCCCACTGCTTGCGCACGTAGTCCGCGTACCCCGCGAGGCGGGCATCGGCGTCGTGCGTGGACCAGCCGGCAGAAGCGGAGCGGGCGGTGCAGTCGATGATGAACTCGGCCGCAAAGCGGGCGGACTCCATGGCGTAGGAGATGCCCTCGCCGTTGAACGGGGACACCATGCCGCCGGCGTCGCCGAGGAGCAGCAGGCCCGGCGAGTAGTGCGGCGTCCGGTTGAAGCCCATGGGCAGGGCGGCACCGCGGATCTCGCCCACCTGGTTTTCCGGAGTGAAGCCCCATTCGGCAGGCATGCCGGCGGTCCACTCGCGGAGCACCTGCTTGTAGTCCAGCTTGCCGAATTCCTTGGACGAGTTGAGGATGCCGAGGCCCACGTTGGAGGTGCCGTCGCCCACGCCGAACACCCAGCCGTAGCCGGGCAGCAGCTTGCCGTCGCGGCCCGGAAGCTCCAGCCAGCCCTCCATCCAGTCGTCGTCGTGGCGCGGGGAGGTGAAGTACGTGCGCACGGCGACGCCAAGGGGTCGGTCGTCGCGCTTCTGGATGCCGAGGGACACGGCGGTGCGGGTGGAGTTTCCGTCCGCTGCGAGGACGACGTCGGCGGTAAAGTCGAGCGTCTCCCCCGTCTTGCGTCCGGACTCGTCCAGGAGCGCTGCGCGGACGCCGGTCACCCGGCCGTCCTCGCTGCGGAGCGCTTCGGTGACGCTGTGGCGTTCCAGCACGACGGCGCCCGCGGCCTGGGCGTGCCGGGCCAGTTCCTCGTCGAATCCGAGCCGCGTGCGGATCAGCCCGTACTGCGGAAAGTCGGACACCTCGGGCCAGGGCAGTTCGATGGAGCGGCCGCCAGCGAGCAGGCGCAGGCCTTTGTTCCGGCGCCAGCCGTCCTCCTGGTGGTGAGGCAGGCCGAGCTTCTGGATCTCCCGGACTGCCCGCGGCGTGAGGCCGTCGCCGCAGACCTTTTCGCGCGGAAAGCTGGTTTTTTCCAGCACCGTGACGTCGATGCCGGCCTTGGCGAGGTAATATGCAGCGGTGGACCCGGCCGGACCCGCGCCGACAATCAGTACTTTCACAGTGTCAGCGGGCGGAACGCGGGATGTTGCGGCGCAGCTTGGCCACCGGGCCGGTGTGGGCGGCGATGGCGGCAGCCCCGCCGTCGGGCGTTGAATCAAGGGGCTTGTGGGCGCGGTGGACCGCAACGATGCCGCCGCTGAGGTTGCGGTAGGTGACGTCTTGCCAGCCGGATTCCTGCAGCCACGCGGCCAGGTGGTCCTGGTCCGGCCAGGCGCGGATGGACTCGGCGAGGTAGACGTAGGCGTCCGGGTTCGAGGAGACCTTGACGGCGATGGCCGGGAGGGCCCGCATGAGGTATTCGGTGTACATAGTGCGCCACAGCGGGACCACCGGCTGGGAGAACTCGGCGATGACCACCTTCCCGCCGGGTTTGGTGACGCGGAGCATTTCGGCCAGGGCCTTCTTGGGCTCGTTGACGTTGCGCAGGCCGAAGGAGATGGTGGTGGCGTCGAACGTGTTGTCCGCGAACGGCAGGTTGGTCGCGTCACCGGCGATGAAGTCGATGTCGGGGCGGCGGCGCTTGCCCACCTTGAGCATGCCGAGGGAGAAGTCGCAGGCCACCACGTCTATGCCGGCATCGGCATATGGCTCGCTGGAGGTCCCGGTTCCGGCCGCCAGGTCCAGCACTCGCTGGCCCGGCCGCACATCCATGGCCTCGACCACAACCTTGCGCCACCGGCGCGTCTGCCCCATCGACAGGACATCGTTGACGACGTCGTACTTCGGTGCGACGTCGTCAAACATCGTGGCTACTTCGTCCGGACGCTTATCCAAGGATGCTCGGTTCACCCTGACAATCTACCCGAATCTACCGTCAGGTACTTGCCGCTGCCGGCGGGAAGCGGTAAGCCCCGGCGAGGCGGGCGGCCGAAGTTGCTGTTTTCTACCGAAGTTTGCCGCGCGGAGTACTGTTGACCCATCATGACCAGAACGCTCCGCACCTTGACAGTCCCTTTGGATGGAGAATCGACTCCCGGGGGGCTGCCGTCGTATCTGGTGCGGGACGATGTCCTCTGCTGGACCCGCCGCGAGGCCGGCCTGGTGGGCTTCGGCGAGGTCGCCCGGTTCACGGCCACGGGCCCGGAGCGCTTCCTCGAGGCGGACATCTGGTGGCGGCACCTGGTCATCGAGGCCGACATCACCGACCACGTGGAGTGCCCCGGCACCGGCCCCGTCGCGTTCGGCTCCTTCGCGTTCTCCAAGGTTTCCGCCCATGAATCCCGGCTGATCGTGCCGGAGATCGTGGTGGGCGTCCGTGACGGCCGCACCTGGCTCACCCAGATCACGGCCGACGACGGCGAACTCACCGAAGCGGGCGCCCTCGCCGCCCTGGAGGGGTGGCTGGAGTCGACTGCTGCTTCAAGTGGCGCTGCCGCCGGCGCCGCTTCCGGCGGCGCTTCCGGCGGCGCTTCCGGCGGCGGGGTGCCCGCGGAGGCGGGTGCCGCCGTCGAACTTTCACACCCCGCCACGCTGGAGACCGGGTCCCTGAGCGAAGAGGACTGGATGGCCGCCGTCGCCGCCGGTGTTGCCGAGATCCGGACGGGACGGCTGGAAAAGCTGGTGCTGGCCCGGGACGTGGTGGCCACGGTGCCGGAGGGCGTCAATGCCGCCGAAGTGCTGCGGCAGCTGGCGGTGCGGTACCGCGAATGCTGGACGTATGGCGTGGACGGGCTTGTGGGCGCGACGCCGGAGATGCTGATCCAGGTGGAGGGCCGCACTGCCCAGGCGCGCGTGCTGGCGGGAACGCTGGACCGCCTCGACGCCGTGGGCGAGGCCGGGCTGCCCCTGGACTATGCCGAGCGGGTCCTCGCCGGGTCCGAGAAGCAGCGGCACGAACACGAGATCGCGATCCAGTCGCTGACCACTCAGCTCGCGCCTTTCTCCGAGGCCATGAACGCGCACAGCGAACCGTTCATCCTGGAGCTGCCCAATGTGTGGCACCTGGCATCGGACGTCAAGGCAGAGCTCACCGAGGTGGAGGGGCACGTCCCCACCTGCCTGGCGCTGATCAATGCCCTCCACCCCACGGCGGCCGTGTGCGGCACCCCCACGCAAGTGGCCGGCGCCCTGATCCGCAAACTCGAGCACCTGGACCGCGGGCCGTATGCCGGGCCGGTGGGGTGGCTCGATGCCGCGGGGAACGGCGAATGGGGCATCGCCCTGCGCGGCGCCGTCATCGAATCGCCGAACACCGTGCGGTTATATGCCGGCTGCGGAATAGTCGAGGGGTCGCACCCGGAGGCCGAGCTGGCGGAGACCTGGGCCAAGTTCCGCCCGATGCTCGAATCGCTGGGCATCATCAGCTAGCCTATGCTCAGCCGGCGGGCGGGCGGCGGGGCCAGACGGCGGTCGGGCGGCCGGGAATCCGGGATTACAGACACGCGGGCCGCCGAAGGTCTTGAATTACAGTGTGATTTAGTTATCCAATAGTGAAACTTAGTTTTCTGTGATGTACCTCTCGTGTTCGGCGGTACACTATAAACCGATTTAGGTCCGCATACCCCTGCAACAAAAGGTAAGAAAATGCAGCTCAAGTCCCTTGCCACGGCCAAGCTCAGCGCCAAGGCAGCCGCAATCCTAGCCGTCGGGGCCCTCAGCCTCACCGCATGCGGAGGCGGCGGCGCCACTCCCGCTGCCACCACCACCGGCGGGGTGCAGCTGATCAATGCCGGCAAGCTCACGGTGTGCTCCGACGTCCCTTACGAGCCGTTCGAGTTCCAGAAGGAGGGCAAGATCGTCGGCTTCGACATGGACATCGCGGGCGAGCTGGCCAAGGACATGAAGGCCGAGCTCAACGTCGTGGACAGCTCCTTCGAAGCCATCGAGACTGGAACGGCCCTAACCCAGTGCGACGTTTCCATCTCCTCGATCTCCATCACGGACACCCGCAAGAACGTCATGGACTTCTCGGACCCGTACCTGAATGACGATCTGACCCTCGTGGCCACTGAGGCCTCAGGCATCACGAACATCGACGGCGCCAAGGGCAAGAAGGTGGGCGTGCAGCAGGCCACCACCGGTGCCCAGTACGCGAAGGACAAAGGCCTGGACGCCCAGCAGTTTGAGGACACGGGACTCCTGGTCCAGGCCCTCAAGGCCGGCACCATTGACGCCGCCCTGGGCAACCAGTCTGTCCTCGGCTACGCCATCAAGGATGACTCCAAGTTCAAGCGCGTAGAGGACTACGCCACCGGTGAAAAGCTCGGCATCGCGGTCAAGAAGGGAAACTCCGCCATGCTCGGCCAGGTCAACACCACGCTGAAGCGCCTGACCGACGACGGAAGCCTCAAGAAGTTCGAGACCAACTGGTTCGGCGAAGCCACCAAGTAACCGGCGCGCCTGACACCTACGCAGCAGGGGCCCCGTTCCGGATCTGTTCAGCAGTCCGTACGGGGCCTCAACTGCGCAAAACGAATGTGAGTACACCATGGCAATGACCGCACGACAGCGAGCCAGAGTAAGTCTTTACGTCCAGGCCGGGATATTCGTCGTGGCCATGGCCGCGCTGATCCTGGCCACCGACTGGAAGACCGTCACGGACAACGTCTTCAACTTCGGCAAGATCGGTCCGATGTTCCCGGACATCATCCTGATCGGCCTGAAGAACACCCTGATCTACACCTTCCTCGGGTTCATCGTCGGCCTCTCCGGGGGTCTCCTGCTGGCCCTCATGAAGCTCTCCACCTTCCCGCTGTACCGCTGGATCGCCACCGGCTATATCGAGTTCTTCCGCGGAATCCCGGCCCTGCTGGTGTTCATCGCCTTCGGCTACGGCGTTCCGCTCGCGTTCGGCGTCCAGTGGAGCGTGACAGTCGTGGTGATGGTGTCGCTGGGCATGGTGGCGGCCGCTTACATCGCAGAGACGCTCCGCGCCGGCCTGCAGGCGGTGCCCAAGGGCCAAATGGAGGCCGCGCGGTCCCTCGGCATGCCGATGTGGCGGTCGATGGTCACGATCGTCATCCCGCAAGCCTTCAGGATCGTCCTTCCGCCGCTGACCAACGAGGTTATCCTGCTGACCAAGGACTCCTCGCTGATCTACGTGCTGGGCCTCACCGCCTCGCAGTACGAGCTCACCAAGTTCGGCCGCGACGGCATCTCCAGCCTCGGCGCAGGGCTCACCCCGCTCCTCGTAGCCGGTGCGTTCTACCTCGTGGTGACCATCCCGCTGAGCCTCCTGGCCCGGAAGTTCGAAAGCCGCTCCGCGCGGACCAAGCGTTAGGCAGAGAAGTCAATGAACGACGTCGTAATTCCCTCCCGCAACCACACCGGGCCTGTCCACGCCGCCGGGGTTTCCATCAAGGACCTGCGCAAGTCGTACGGCTCCAACGAGGTCCTCAAGGGCATCAGCCTGGACGTTGCCCCGGGCGCGGTTGTCTGCCTGATCGGCCCGTCCGGTTCCGGCAAGTCCACGCTGCTGCGGTGCGTCAACCTGCTTGAGCAGCCCAACGAAGGCACCATCCATGTGGGCGGCTTCGAGGCCACGGACCTCGACGTGGACATCGACAAGATGCGCCGCAAGGTGGGCATGGTGTTCCAGCAGTTCAACCTGTTCCCGCACCTGAACGCGCTGCGCAACTGCACCATCGCGCAGACCAAGGTACTCAAGCGCTCCCAGGCCGCGGCGGACAAGGTGGCCCAGGCCAACCTCGACCGCGTGGGTCTGGGGCACCTCGCGGACCGCTTCCCTGACCAGTTGTCCGGCGGCCAGCAGCAGCGCGTGGCCATTGCCCGCGCTCTGAGCATGGACCCTGAGCTGATGCTCTTCGACGAGCCCACCTCGGCCCTGGACCCGGAGACGGTGGGCGACGTGCTCTCCGTCATGCGGAACCTGGCCAAGGAAGGCATGACCATGCTGGTGGTCACGCACGAGATGGGCTTCGCCCGCGAAGTGGCCGACCGTGTGGTCTTCATGGACGGCGGCGTGGTGGTGGAGGAAGGCGTGGCCGAACGTGTCATCAGCAACCCCACGCAGGGCCGCACCAAGGAGTTCCTCAAGCGCGTGCTGGACCCGACGCACATCGAGATCTCGGAGTAGGTTTCCTTTTTCCGCGCCGTTTTCGGACAGCCGCTACGTGGATCCACGTAGCGGCTGTCCGTTTTTGTAGCGAATTCGGTGATGGGGCGCAGGCTCACCCTCAACACGAGGGCCGCCTCAACCGTGGTACCCCGGCCAGATCGAGGAAGACCGCAAACTTCCTCGGGTCCGCCAGGTCAGACCACGTCCATCGGATGACACGGCGGCCGGTGGCGCGTATGCGGTCCTCCCGGCGCTTTTCGTCGATCACCACCTGCGACGTGGATCGTCCCCGCAAGTACTCGTCCTTCTGGTACTTGACCATGCCGTCGAACTCTCCGGCCAGACCGTCCTCCGGCCACTCAAAATCAAGGTAGCCAGCAAGCCCGCTGGCATCGCGGATCTCCGACTGCAGCATGGGTGGTTTGAAGCCCGCAAGGTGCATCAAGGCCCGGCTCAGCGATTCCCCTGGTGACCCCGCCGCAGGATCAGCAAATTCCAAGGCAGCCTGGATTCGCCGCACGGCTGCATCGCTATACGGTGCCAATGCCGCCGCGAGCTCGTGTTTGGTCACCGCCTGCAGGCCACGCGGCCGGTCCGGTTTCAAAACATGGTCAAACGCCACGACGGCCTGCTCGAATGACCCGAAGGCGGCCAGATCAAGCACAGTCCTGGTTCGGCTGGTGACAAGGAGGCCGGACCGCTCTTCGATCTCCAAGGATTCGGTGTCCACACGATGCCGGCGGACCCCGGCACGGGAGCGCCCGCCGCGGCCGTCGCCGGTACAGGCGTGGACCAGCGTGTGAGTGCCCAGCAACGGGACGCCCCACACACACGCAGCAGACTGCCGGCAGAATACGGTGGTGCTCCGCAGCGTGGATGCGGCCGCCTGGATCAACATCGGGTACCGTTCCCAGGCCGTCAGGGCCCGCCACTCCGCGGCTGGCACGTACACGCCCTGCCGGATTCTGCTGAGCTCGCCGGCAGCTTGGAGCCGTGCCAATTGCCGGGCATCGCGGCCCAGCTTGGCATATTCGCTGGTGAGGATCAGGGTTGATTGCGGCATGCTTCGATGCTTGCGCCGCATTCGTGCAATGAACACCGGCGACAGGCCGTATGTGGACAAGCTCGCACCGGAATCCGCGGCGATTCCGGACATCCGCACCTCGGATCCGGGGCGCGGATGTCCGAAACCGGTGCGGATCTTCGCGAAGACGCTACTCCGCCAGCACTCCCGCCACGGCTGCGCTTACCGCCGCCTTGATCCGCCGATGCAGGGCCCGCAGCTCGGACCGGTCCGTGCGCACCTCAATGATGGTGCGGCCCGCGAACGGCGCGGCAAGCGCCTCGGCGAGTCCCGCCGTCGTACTTACCGAGCAATGCCCGACGCCGTACGCTGCGGCGAGTGCCGCGATGTCCACTGAGTGGGGAGTGCCGAAGAGGCGTTCGACGGCGTCTCCGTAGCCGCCTGCCTCGGCCACCGCGCCGTGCTCCAGGAGGCTGAAGATGGCTCCGCCGGAGTCGTTGAGCACCACCATGCGGAGCTGCGGCTCGCTCTCCCCGGCGCCGAGGAGGAGGCCGCCGGCGTCGTGCAGGAACGTGAGGTCACCGAGAAGCAGGGTGGTTTCCTGGCGGCCGCCGAGCGCGATGCCCGTGGCGGTGGAGATGGTGCCGTCGATCCCGGCGAGGCCGCGGTTGGCGAAGACGGTGGCGGCGGGTTCGGGAGCGGGCTGGCCGGCGAGGTCGACGTCGCGGATGCCGTTGGAGGAACCGAGGACCAGCTGGCCGCGGGAGTGCTGCCAGACGACGGCGGCCACGGACGGGCCGGTTGCTGCGTCGGCCGTGGCGAGCACGCCGTCGAGGGCGTGCTGGGCAGCGGCGCCGGCGAGCAGCCAGGCATCAAGCCACGCCGAGGAGCCGCGCCCCGCGAATTCCGCCAGTTCGGTCAGGCTCGCGATCGGGGTTTCGCGGCGCCGGCCGGGCTCGTACCAGGCCACGGGAACGGGCTCGTAGAGGGCTGCAGGGACGTCTGCCCGTGCCAGCAGCGCCGAGACGGGCCGCGAAAGCGTGGGGCGGCCGAAGACCACGACGCGTTCGATCGGCATGACCGAGTCCGGTCCGAAGTGCTCTAGGAGCAGCCGGTAGGGACCCACGGCGTTCGGGCCGAAGCGTGAGTTGGACGACGGCTCGGCAAGAAGCGGCAGGCCGTGGGCGCGGGCGAAGGCTTCGGCGACCGGCCCGGCGTCGTGCCCGGCGAGGACCACGGTGCGCAGCTCCGGAAGGTCGGCCGTGGTGTGGGTCAGCGTCATGGTAAGCGGCTCGGTTGCGATCCGGAACGTGCCGCGGCCGTGTTGCTCCGGCAGCCGCTCCCCCGCCTCGGGAACCAGCGGATCCCGGAAGGCGAGATTGAGCTGGACGGGCCCGGGCGGCGTGTCCTCGAAGACCCCGGTGGCTGCGGCCAGGGCCGTATCGACGGCGCGCTGCGGGCTGTCGCCGGCGGGAACATCGACGGCGAAACGCACGTGCTCGCCGAAGAGGTCCAGCTGGATGGTGGTCTGGTTGGCGCCGGTTCCGCGGAGCTCCTCCGGCCGGTCGGCCGAAACCACCACGAGCGGCACGGCGGCATGGTTGGCTTCCATGACTGCCGGCAGAAGATTTCCGACGGCGGTCCCCGAGGTGGTCAGCACAGCCACCGGAGCTCCGGTCGCCAGGGCGAGGCCCAGTGCGGTGAAGCCGGCCGAGCGCTCGTCGATCCGGACCAGTAGCTCCACCTTCCCAGCAGCCGACGCCTCGGCCAGCGCGTACGCCATGGGCGCGGAGCGCGACCCCGGCGCAAGCACAACAAAGCGGACGCCGCCGTCGAGCAGTGCCGCGACCGCAATCCGGGCCGCACCCAGCGAGGTCAGCGTGTGCTGCGGGCCGGCGGCGGGGTGGCTGATGGTGTCCGCGGAGGCGTTGACAGGGCTGTCCGCGTCGCTGTGTGCGTTCGAGTCGGCTGGGCCGCCCGTGGGGTCGCCTTCGGAAAGCGGGGCATCATCGGCTGCTGCATAGGCGTTGAGCGGGTCCAGCGGGTTCTCAGAAGTCACCAATCCAGTCTCCCATCAACCAAACGCTCTCTCACATCCCGCCGCCCAACCCACAACGCTCTCTCACTTCCCGCCGCCCAGACATTGAAGGTGAGAGAGCGTCTCAAGAAGACCCGCAGGAAGTGAGAGAGCGTCCCTGAAAAACACACAGGATGTGAGAGAGCGTGGCAGGGAGGGCGCGGCTCACACGAGTTAGGTAAACTGCAGCAAAGCAGTGATTTAGCACCCAGAGGAACAGCCCATGAACCGCAAGGCCACCGCACTGGACGTCGCCAAGCTGGCGGGTGTCTCGCGTAGCGCTGTGTCGCTCGTGCTCAACGGGCGGGGGGACGGCAATGTTGCACTGGAAAGCCAGCAGCGCATCCGGGAAGCAGCGGCGGCCCTCAACTACTCGCCGAACAAGATTGCCCTGAGCCTGCGCAACCAGCAGTCGCGGGTCATCGGGATCGTGTCGGACCTGGGGGTCACCAGCCCGTTCGACGGCAACATCATCGCCGGCGCGGACGCGGTGGCGCGGTCGCACGGCTTTGTCACCGTGGTGATGGATACGGAATTGGACGAGTCCCGGGACGAAAGCGCCGTGGAAACCCTGCTGGACCGGCAGGTGGACGGGCTCATGTACGTGACGGTGGGCCTGCGTCCCCTGCACGTGCCCCCGAACATGGCCAGGGTCCCGTCGATCCTGGCCAACTGCTTCGATGACCGCCCCGAAGCCGGCCTTCCCGCTGTCATCCCGGACGAGGTCAGGGGCGGACGGGAAGCCGCCGAGCACGTGATGGCCCTCGGCCACCGGGACATTGCCTTCCTCGCCGGCGACTCCCTGACGCCCGCCGCGCCCCGGCGGATCGAGGGCTACCGCGATGCATTCAAGGCCGCGGGCTTGCCGGTGAACGAGGACCGGGTCCTCCAGGTGGGCTGGGACATCGACGCCGGATTCCACGGCGCCATGAAACTCCTCGACGGCGTGGAACCGTCCACCCGCCCCACCGCGATCCTGTGCGCCAACGACCGCCTCGCCATCGGCGTCGTGCTGGCCTGCTACCGGCTGGGGCTGAACGTCCCGCAGGACGTGTCCGTCATGGGCTACGACGACGAATTCCGCGTCGCCAAGGCCATGGTCCCGGCGCTCAGCACCATGGCCCTTCCGCTCCGGGAGATGGGGGCGGCGGCCATGACGGCTCTGCTCGCCGAGGTGGAGGCGTCGCCGAGCGGAAAGAACGACGACGGCGGCGCGGGTGCCGGCCCCGGTGCCAGCGCTGAGCCCGCGACCAGCGCTGAGACGATGGTTCCGTGCCGGCTGGTGGTCCGGGATTCCACGGGCCCCGTCCCGGCCGGGCGCTGACGCCCGGACGGCTCCAAGACTTCCGGGCTCAGCCCTGGGCTGACGGCTGCTTCAGTTCCCAGACGTCCGCCGTGGCGCCGGACGGAAGGTGCAGCTGCCACTGCTCCCCCGCAGCCGGGTAAGCGCGCAGCGTCGTGGCCACCGAACCGGTCCGGTAGACCTCCACCAGCGAGGCATCCACGAAGACCCGCAGTTCATCCCCCGGTGCGATGGTTCCGCTGAAGACCGTCTGGCGGCTGCCGTCCCCCACGAGCAGGAGTTCGACGGCGGTGTTCCCGCTAGTGCCCGCCGCGTCACCAGACCCGGTCCCGCCAGCGGTCACCAAGGCTTCAGCAAACGGCGGAAGCACAACGGATCCTCGCACCTGGCTGGCCGTCTGCGCTCCACGGTAGGCGTCGATTTCGGGGGCCGGGCTGACGGCCAAGGCGCCGTTGACCACCGAGAGTTCACGCGGGAACGTCAGGACCCCGGCCCAGCCGGCGGCGTCAATTTCGTCCTGGCTCCGGCCGCTGCGTCCGTCGCGGCCCGGGCCTTCATTGGCCCAGCCCCACAGCAGGGCCCGGTCCTCCAGCGCCACGATCTGGGGCGCATAGAAGTCGCGCCCGAGGTCGGACTTCCCGCCGCCGCGGGCCGTGAACACGGGCAAGCCGGTCTCCGGGTCCTCGGTCAGCGAACCGACCAGGTGGCCCACGCCGTTGGCGTGTTCGTGCGCGTCGCCTGAGAGCCAGAGCGAGAACATCATGAGCCAGGTTCCCGAATCGCTTGAGTCGCCTGAGGAGGCGCCCGAGTTGCCTGAGTCAGAAGAGTCCCCGGTGGAATCAGGCACCCGCACCAGCTGCGGGCATTCCCAGATCTCGGCCGGCGTGAACTGCGAAGCCACCGGGTTCTCCGACGTCAGCCAGATGCCCTGGTACTTCCAGTCGGACAGGTCCTCCACCGTGTACAGGAGCAGTGCGGCGTGCCCGTTGGCGAGGCCGGCACCCTGCATGGCGTACCGCTTGCCGTTGAAACGGAAGATGAACGGGTCGCGCACCGCGGTGACCTGCCCGTCGTCCGGCATCGAGGCCGCCACGTGGCCGGTCTGCTCCCAATGGACCAGGTCCTCCGAACCGCGGGCGATGACCACCTGCGAGTGGCCCCCGTCGCCGCGGACGCCCGAGTACGCCGCGGTGGGAACACCGCCGTCGTCCATCACCACACCGGTCCAGCAGCCGTACTCATCCGGCCCGCCGTGCTGGGGGCGCAGGGCCACCGGGTGTTCGTCCCAGCGCACCAGGTCGGCGGAGCTCACGTGGCCCCAGGCGATCCTGTGGTGCCGGGCGGAGTCCGGGTTGTACTGGAAGAACACGTGGTACCGGCCGTTGATGTGGCTGATGCCGTTGGGATCGTTGATCCAGCCCTGCGCGGGACGCGGGTGGAACCGCGGGAAGGCGGGGTCGGGGTGGGCGGCGGCGACGTCGTCGAAGCGCATGGCGGCGAGGTCCGGGGAGGGCATGCGGGGCCTTTCGGTGAGGAGGTTATTTTCCGGTGCCGGCCGTGAGGCCGTCCTGGAGTGCGCGCTGGCCGAACATGAAGACCACGAGCGCCGGAATCATGGACAGGACCACGCCTGCGAGCACCACGGAGATGCTGCCGGTTCCCAGGTTGCCCTGGAGCGAGACAAGTCCCAGCGGGAGCGTGAAGTTTTGCTCGGAGATGGTCAGGATGAGCGGGCGGAAGAACTCGTTCCAGTGGAAGTTGAATGCGAGGATTCCCACGATCGCCATGCCGGGCATCGCCAGCGGTGCATATACGGAACGGAACGTCCGCCAGGGCGAGGCGCCGTCGATCGAGGCGGCCTCGGCCAGCTCGGCGGGGAGCCCCATGAAGTACTGGCGCATCAGGAAGGTGCCGAACGCCGTCGGAATGGCCGGCAGGATCAGCGCCAGCAGCGTGTCGGAGAGGCCCATGCCGCGGATCAGCATGAAGACGGGCACGATCGTGACCTGCACCGGCACCATCATGGTGGCCAGCACGATCGAGAAGAGTGCGCCGCGGCCGCGGAACTTCAGGTGCGCGAACGCGTAGCCAGCCATCGCCGCGGACACCATCTGGCCCACCGCGATCAGCCCGGTCACCAGGGCGCTGTTGAGGACGAGGAGGAAGATATTCAGCTGCTGGAATACTTCACCGTAGGACGTGAAGTCCGGGTTCCACGGGAAGAACGACGGCGGCAGCTTGAAGGATTCCGACGGCGACCGCAGGGACGTGGACAGGGTCCACAGCACCGGGCCCAGCGTGAGGGCGGCCGCGATCAGCAGCAGGACGATGCGGATGGCGAAGTTCCAGCTGAACCTGCGCCGGTTGGGAGACGTTTCCGGGAGGCCTTCGGAAAGCCGGGGGGAATGCCCAGCCAGGCCGTGGTCTGTTGTGGTTGTCATGGCTGGCCTTACTGGTAGAAGACGAATCGTTTGCTGAGCCGGAACTGCGCGGCCGTGATGGCCATGATGATCAGGGTGAGAAGCACGCCGATGGCGGACGCCTGACCGAACTCGAGGCGCTGGAAGGCCGATTCGAAGATGACCATGACGGCGGTGCGGGTGGAGTCGCCGGGGCCGCCGCGGGTTAGCACGTATGGCTGGTCGAACACCTGCAGGGCGCTGATGATGGCCATTACCGAGGCCACCAGCGTGGTGGGGCTCAGCAGGGGCAGCGTCACGTACAGGTGTTTGCGCCAGCCGGTGGCGCCGTCGATCGAGGCCGCCTCATATGTCTCAACGGGAATGGAGGCCAGGCCGCCGATGAACAGCAGGAAGGAGAACCCGAAGTTCTGCCACACGTAGACAAAGATCACGACGGCGGCGGACCCGCCCGGTGTGGTCAGCCACGGCACCGCGGGGATGCCCACGAGGGACAGGAACCAGTTGACCACGCCGAACTGTTCGTTGAAGAGGTACCGCATGAAGATGGAAACCGAGGCCGCGGACAGGATCAGCGGGAAGAAGAAGGCCGAGCGGAAGAACACGCGCAGCCAGGCCGGCATCTTCTCCTGCACCATGATGGCCAGCGCCAGGGCGAGCCCCAGCTGGAGGGCCACGGCCACCACCACGAACAGGATGGTGTTCAGGAAGGACACCCGGACGGTGGGGTCCTGGACCACCTCGGAGAAGTTGTCGAAGCCCACGAAGGTCGGCGCCGAAATGATGTCCCAGTGGAAGAAGGCAAGGACCACGGAGGCCACGATCGGGATCAGGGTGAACAGGCCCATGCCGAGGATGGTGGGGGCCAGGAAGATCCAGGCAAGCCAGCGCTGGCTCTGCCGTGACTTGGCGGTGGGTTGGTGCTGGGCCGGGGCGTTGGCGTCAGGCGTCGTCGTTTCGCCGACTGCCCTCTTGCCGGACTGCCTCTTGCCGGACTCCCCTGCCAGGCGGCGGGTGGTGGTGCTCATGACTGCCTCCTCAGGGCCAGTTCAAGGTCGCGCTGCATGGACGCGAGGGCCTGCTTGAGCTGGCGCTCGTCGCCGCTGACAGCCAGCGATACGTTCTTCATCAGGGCCGTTTCGACGGCGGCCTGCTGCGGCGGTGCCGGGATGGGGCCGGTGGTGGGGAACCGGTCCAGGGTGTCGTAGAAGACCTTCCAATTGGCGGGTCCCTTGCCGGCGTAGAGCTGCTCGTTGACCATGGAGCGCCGCGCCGGGGTGGTGATGGGGTTGGGGAAGATCAGTTCCATCGCCTCGCGGCTGGAGCTGAACTTGATCCACTCCCAGGCGGCGTCCTTGTCCTTGGCGGTCTTCATGATCGCGTAGCCGGCGGTGCCGAACTGGTGGCGCTGGGTCTTCCAGCGAGGGAAGAACTGGACGTCGAAATCGCTTTCGCCCATCCCGGCCTCGTGCAGGCCCTGCACCCAGTAGCCGCCGGCCGGCGTGGTCCCGATGCGGTTGGACGCGAACAGCCCGACAAGTGAGCTGCCGCCGCCTTCCTCCGGGCGGACACCGAGTCCGTCCTTGACCAGCCCGCGCAGGTAGTCGAAGGACTCGAATACGCGGTCGTCATTGGCGTTGGGCTCCAGCCACTGGTACCCGCCCGAACGGAGGCTGCGGGAGGGATCGTTGGCGTAGAAGCCGTCCCAGAGCCACTCCCCGCCGGCGGACCTGGTCTCCTTCAGGAAGCTGGTGTCGTTCGCGTAGAGCCACGGCACCACACCGCCGAAGAGCCGGTTGGTCCAGTAGTACGGGGTGAAGTCCGACGTGCGGGCCTTGCGCATGGCGGCTAGGCTGTTGCGGAAGTCCAGGTGGGTCCAGTCATCCGCCGGGCGCTCCAGCCCTGCCTGAGTGAACGCGGTGGTGTTGTAGTACATGTTGGCCGCGTTCCAGTCCATCGGGAGCTGGTACAGGCTGCCCTTGTACATGAAGGCTTCCACCAGGCTGGGGTGGACGTCGTCGAAGAACTCGGCCATGTCCGCGGCGTCGCGGCGCACATACTCGTCGAGCGGATGGGCGAGCTTCTCCGCGAACAGTTGGGCGCCTTCGGTGGCCACGTAGACCACGTCCGGCGGTGTGCCCGCGGCCACCATGGTGAGGATCTTGGTGAAGAAGTCTTTCCAGTCCACGGCCTGGATGGCCTGGACCTTGACCTTGATCTCCGGGTGGAGTCGGGTGAAAGCGTCGATGGCGCGCTGGCGGGCGGCGGCGTCCGCGGCGGTGCCCATGATGGCGATGCTGAGGCTGTTGTCCCCGCGGCCCGGAATGTCCGTCCCGGAGAGACGCGGCCACGATGCCACGGTTGCTCCGATAATTCCCGCGCCGAGGGCACCAAGGGCGGTACGGCGGGTGATTTCCCGCAGGTGCCCGTTTGTGGCTCCGGTCATGTCAATTTCCTTCCTAACACGTGTTAGGAACTGTAGATGAGCGACCTAACACGTGTCAAGCGTCACAACCTGGGGGCGGTAATACGTTGCGAACGCGGCCGGAAGCAGGTCCGACGCGGGCCGCACGCTCTCTCACTTCCTGCACGCCAACCCGCGACGCTCTCTCACTTCCTGCACGCCAACCCGCGGCGCTCTCTCATCCCCTGCGGTCATGCCGCGAGAGGCGAGAGAGCGTTTGGGAAAAACCCGCGGATCTGGAGGAGCGTCGCGAAAAAATGTTGCAGGAAATGAGAGAGCGTTGCAGGCGGAAGGGAGGCGGGCCAGGCCGGCCGCGCGGCTACATGTTCGCCGACGTCTCGATGCCCAGCAGGTGCAGCCCCTCGGAGAGCCTGCGGAGGATGAGCGCGCACAGGGCACTGGTCATAACAGGACGTGAACAGCTGCGCCAACTCGCACAGGTTCTCTCACTTTTCGCAGCTAAAGCCGGGACGCTCTCTCAGTTCCTGCTGCCGTAAAGGCAACGCTCTCTCATCTCCTGTCCGTGTTGCGACAGGAGATGAGAGAGCGTTGGACACCAACCGACGGGAGGTGCGAGCGGGTCGGCCGAAAACCCGCAGGAGGTGCGAGAGGGTCGGCCAAAACCCGCAGGAAGTGCGAGAGGGTCGGCCGAAAACCCGCAGGAAGTGAGAGAGCGTCTAGGAGGGGCAGGAACCGTTAGGCGCTTAGGCCCCTAGGCGCCGATACGGAAGACCTGGATCACGGACGGGCGCGGGGCGCGGACCTGGCCGGGCTTCGGCGCGGCGCCTGCCCGCACGTAGTCCGGGAAGTACGAGTTGGGCGCCGCGAAGGTGCCTTCCTCGCCCGGGTGCTGGACCGAGACGAACACGTGGCCTTCGTCGTCGTGGATGATGGGCCCGCAGGTTTCACCATCCCGCGGCACGGCCAGGAACTGTTCGACGCGGCCGCGCTCTGCACCGTCGACCGTCACCTTGAACAGTCCGTCCGCACGGCCGATCCCCGAGGGGGCGCCGTCGGTGGAGATCCAGAGGTTGCCCACGGAGTCGAACGCGAGGTTGTCCGGGCAGGAGATCGGTGACACATGGTCTGCCGGGAAGCCGGAGAAGTAGGTGACGTCTCCCTGCGCCGGATCACCGCAGACCATCAGGAGGTTCCAGGTGAACTTCCTTGAGGTCTGGTCGCCGGTCTCGGTGATTTCCACGATGTGCCCGTCGCGGTTTTCGTTGCGCGGGTTGACCTCCGTGGCGCCTTCCTTGCCCGGCTTGCCGCGGTCGGAGTTGTTGGTGCAGGCCACGTAGACCTTGCCCGTGTGCAGGCTCGGCTGGACGTCCTCGCAGCGGTCCATCTTGGTGGGGCCCACCTTGTCCGCGGCCAGGCGGGTGTAGACGAGGACTTCCTCGACGGTCATGCCGGCAACCATGGACTTGCCGCCGACGACGAGAGGCAGCCATTCGCCCTTGCCGTCGAACGAACCGTCGGCCGGCACCGTGCCCGTGCCGTCGACCTCGGCGGCAGGTGCGTCGCCGCTGAACTTGGCAACGAAGAGGTCACCCTCGGAGAGGAGCGTCATGTTGTGCTTGCGGTCGCCCTCGCGGTACTTGGCCTTCGAGACAAACTTGTAGAGGTAGTCGAAGCGCTCGTCGTCGCCGGAGTACGCAACAACCTGCCCGGACTTCGCCACGATCACGTTGGCGCCCTCGTGCTTGAAGCGTCCCAGGGAGGAGTGCTTCTTCGGCGTGGACGTGGGATCGAACGGGTCAACCTCGACGATCCAGCCGAAGCGGTTGGCCTCGTTCTCGTAGCCGGGGTTGTTGGTGTTGAAGCGCGGATCGTCCAGTTCCCACTGGCGTGCGGTGACCTTGTTGGTGAGGCCGTAGCGCTTGTCCGAGGCGGACGTGCCGGGGGCCACGAAGTAGCCGTTGAAGTTCTCTTCGCCGGAGAGGATGGTGCCCCAGGGGGTGGTGCCGCCGGCGCAGTTGCCGAGGGTGCCGTTGATCCAGCGGCCTGCGGGATCGGCCGTGGTCTTGACCAGGGCGGAACCGGCAACCGGGCCGGTCAGCTCATAGCGGGTGCTGTTCAGGTAGCGGCGGTTAAGGCCGGCGCCTTGGACGTAGCTCCACGGCGTGCTCTTGTTGGCGCGCTCCAGTTCCACAACGGAGAGGCCGTGGGCCGCGGCACCGACGGCCCGCATCTCGGCGGCCGGCATGGTGGCCGGGAACATGATGTTCTCGTTGGTGTACTCGTGGTTTGCGAACAGGACCGCGCGGCGTCCCCTGCTGCCCGGGATCTCGAGGATGTCCGAGTAGTCGTTGTTGTAGCCGAACTGGCGCTCCTGGGCCGCGGCCGTCTGGTTGGCGAGATCGAACGCCGGGGCGTCGTTGAAGATGGGGTCGCCCCAGCGGATGACGGGCTGCCAGGTGAAGCCGGCCGGCACGGTCACGGCATCGACGTTGGCTGCGATGGAAGGGATGGCCGTGAACTGCAGCTTCGATGCGCCTGCACCGTAGCCCGTGGTCGCGGCGCGGGAAAGGCCGGACCCGCCGTCGGCCACTGCCGTGCCGGAGGAGTTGAGGGCACCGCCGAATGCGACGGCGAGCGCTCCGGCGGCGCCGAAGCCCAGGGCGGCGCGGCGCGACAGGGTGGTCGAGGCGATGTCACGGAAGTAGCTGTTGGAGCTGGTGTTGCAGACGTCGCCCGCGCACGCGTTGTCGCACTTGAGGGCACACGTGACAGGGCTGCGCTTGCCTTTGGTGTGGCCAAGCATGGGCAGCAGGGCAAACTTGCGTCCGGAGATTTCAGACATGGAGAGAGACCTTCCAAGGGGTGAGATGCGGTCCCGCTTACCCGCCAAGGGGTGAGATGCGGTCCCGCCCACCCTGTCAGCGCTAACCAAAGATGAGAGGACGCTCTGGTTAAGAGCCGGTGAACATCACTGGCCCGGACGACGGCGTCCGGGTTCAGGCAATCTCCGCGTAGGTCCGGCGCAGCCGGGCGAGCCACCATTCCCTCCGCTCGGGAGCGGCGGCGTACTGCTCAAGCAGCCCCTCGTCGGCGGCCACATCGCGGAGGCGGATGGCGCCGTCGTCGGCCACCAGGGGATCGGTGGTGACGTCCGCGGCGAGCAGCGAGACCGTTCCCAGTCCGCAGGCGTACGGCAGTTCCGGCAGCGCCGCGGCGAGCGCCAGCCCCGCGCGGATCCCCACCGAGGTATCCAGCGCGGAACTCACGACGGCGGGCATCCCGGCCTGCGCCACGAGGTCCAGCGCGCGCCGCACTCCCCCCAGCGGCGCCACCTTCACCACGATCAGATCGGCAGCCCCGGCGCGTGCCACCTTCAGGGGATCTTCCTCCTTTCGCACGCTTTCATCGGCGGCGATCAGCACCGGCACGCCGAGCGCGCGGAGCCTGCGCCGCACCTCCGCCAAGCCCTCGATGTCCGGCACGGGCTGCTCCGCGTATTCCAGCCCGACGGCGGCGAGCCGGGTCAGCGCCTCCACCGCCGCCGGCACGTCCCAGCCCCCGTTGGCATCCACCCTGATGGCGGCCTCCGGAAGTTCGGCCCGGACGGCTGCAACGCGGGCGGCGTCGTCGTCGAGGGACTGGCCGGGTTCGGCAACCTTGACCTTGACCGCGTCCACGCGGCCGAACCGGGCCAGGATTTCCGGCACGCGCTCGGCAGGAACGGCCGGCACCGTGGCATTCACCGGGATGCTGGCCCGCAGCGGTTCCGGGAAGCCGTGCCAGCCGGCTTCGATGGCCGCTGCGAGCCAGCGGGACGCCTCGGCGTCGCCGTATTCGGGAAAGGCGCCGAACTCGCCCCAGCCCACGGGTCCGCGCAACAGCAGCGTTTCGCGTTCAAGGATGCCGCGGAACTTCACGCGCATGGGCAGCGCCACCACGCGGGCGCCGTCGAGCAGTTCCGCAAGCGGCGGCATTCCGCCCCAGGACGGCAGCGGAGACGCATGGAGCGGCGGAAACTTGGGGGCCCCGGGAGGCGAAGCGGCAGGCATGATTTCACTGTACCGGTGGGGCCGGTCGGCCCCTCAGCGCCCGTGCGGCTATGTGGACAACCCCGACCGGAACCAGCCCAAGCGCCTCAGCCGGCCCTCAACGGGCGGCCCGTCGCGGCCCTCAGCGGGCGCGGCCGCCAACAGCCCACCGTCAACGGCCAGGGCTCGTTGCGTGGCCCAGGATATGGGCGACCCTCGGCGCCAGCGGGTGCCCTCCGAAGCCGAAGCGCTCATTGTCCTGGACAAGGAATCCGGCGGCCGTGATGGCTTCGAGCGTGTCCCGGTTGGGATGGCAGCCGCCCGCCATCCGCTGCCAGGCAGGGGTCAGCAGGTCCTCGGCCGCGGCCAGGACCGGATTCCCGGACCGGACGTGCTCGTAGTAGGCCAGCGTTCCGCCCGGACGCAGCACCCGGCGGATTTCCGCCAGCACCCTGGCCTGGTCCGCGACGCTGCACAGGACCAGGCTCGTGACCACCGCGTCCGCGCCCGCATCGGGGGCCGGGATCTGCTCCGCCACGCCGGCCACGAGGACCACCGGCACGGGAGCCGACTCGGCCCGCCGCCGGGCCAGGTTCCTCAGGTAGTCGTTGGGCTCGATGGCCAGCACGTCGGTCACCGTTCCCGGATAGAGGCCGAACGAGGACCCCTCCCCGGCGCCGATCTCGATGACGCTCCCGCGCAAGCCGGCCAGCAGGCGGCGCCGGTGTTCGGCGCCTCCGCGCCGGTTCATTCCGACGACGGCCCGTGCGTACGCACGCGCGAACCGCGTGTGCTGCAGTCCAGCCGGCCCTAGTCCAGCCGGCCCTTCGGGTGCTGTCGGGGTCATAGAAGGAACTCTTTCAGGTTTTACGCCGGTCCCCACGCCTTTGGAGGGGCCGGCGGCTTTGGGGCCGGCGCTAAGGCACCGGCTGCGGGACACCACGGAGGACAGCATCATTTTCTGCACCGAAGCGCGCGATCACGGTGGTCCCGCGCCCGGGAGCGGACATCACCTGGAGGGTACCGCCGGCCTCGCCGATGGTGTCCTCCATGATGCGCAGGCCGAAGTGGCCTTCCGGCGACCCAAGGCTCTGGTCGAAGCCGCAGCCGTCGTCCTGGATGCGGATTTCTGCCCGGTTGCCGTCCTGGCTGAGCCGGAGCTGGGCTGTGGCCGCTTTGGAATGCTTGGCCGTGTTGGCCAGGGCCTCCCGCGCCACCCGGTAGAACAGCGCGGCGCGGTCCCTGTCCAGCTCGCACTCGGGCGGCAGCTCGAGTTCGAGGCTGATCCCGCGTTCCTCGAGCGGATCCCCAAGCCTCGCCAAGGCTCCGTTGAGCCCCAGCCTGTTGAGGTCCGGCGGATAGAGTTCGGTGGTCATTGCCCGAAGGCTCCGGACGTTGTCCTGCAGGATCCTGCGGGCATCGGCGAAGAGCGCACGCTGTGCCTGGGGACCGTGGCGCTCTTCGGATTCCAACACATAGGACAGGCCCGAGAGGTCCTGGATCACTTCATCGTGAAGATCCCGGGCAATGCGCTGGCGCTCCAGTTCAGAGGCCTCGATCGCCCGGCGGAGCAGGCGGCTCCGCGCCGCTTCATGTGCCTGGATCCTGCGGGCCAGCCGTACAGCCGGGAAAAGTTGTGCCAGCTGCAGCACACCGAGGGCCAGGAGGAACGGCGGTGCCATGCCGAACAGGACCGAAGCCTGCTCAGCCCGGACTTCGTCGTCGTCGTAGTAGGCCTCGAACACCAGCCGCTGGCCGTCCGGGGCGGTGACAGGAACGTAAACCTCCACCAACTCCTCCGGCGCCGCATTGGGCGTGTTCACCTCGTCCGTCTGCATCTCGAGATTGGGCGGCACGAGACGTCCGGCCAGCACCTCCGCCGCGTCATGTGGGAGATCGAACCTTTTGCCAATCAGATTCTCGTCGTCCGAATAGACAATGCGCCCGTCCTTGTCCCACAGCCGGATCTCGAAAACCGAGGTTTCGCCCATCCAAGGGAGGAGCCGCTCGTCAAGACGCCCCACCGCCGTCGGGTTCCCCGAGAGGACTTCTTCGTCCAGCAGGGGCCCCACCACGTTGCTGGCCAGGTGCTCGGTGGCCTCCTTCGAGTTCTCCAGGGCGTGGTGTTCGGCCTCGGACCAGATCCAGAAGGCTACCGGAGTGGTGACGATGACGAGGGCAACCAGGCCCATGAGCAAGAACCGCCGGACGGCCTTGAAGACCTCGGAATTCTCGGACGCCGGCGATTCAAACGGGCCGAACAGGGCAGGCTTTCGAAGGGACGGCCTAGCCATGGGACGGCTGCTCGAGCATGCCGCGCCGTGACGCTTCCATGACCGATTCGAGCTGCGAATGGGTGCCCAGTTTGGCGAAGATTGCCTTCACGTAGCCGCGGCAGGTGTTCAGTGAGATGTCCAGCTTGCTGGCCACTTCCTTGGAGCCGTGCCCGCCCGCCATCAGCCGGAGCACGTCAAGCTCCCGGGGGGTCAGCACCGGACCGCCCGCCTCCACCGCCCGGACGGCCGGAGCCGGCTTCGGCGTGCTCATGCCCAGCTGGGCCACCAGGGACGGGTGGACCACCATGTTCCCGGCCCGCGCATACCGGAGCGTATCCAGCAGCGTGGACAGCGAGCCGCCCTTGGGCAGGAAGGCGCAGATGCCCATCGAAGCGGCGGTCCGCAGCGCGTCCGGCGTGGGGTCGCCGGTCAGCATCACGATCCGGGTGTTCGGTGCATCGGCCAGGATGCGGGCAGCGGCGGTGAGGCCGTCGCCGTCGGGCAGGTGGTAATCCATGATGACGACGTCGGGCTTGAGCGCCATGCTCTGCTCCACGCCGCTCTTGGCGGTGGTGGCCGAAGCGACGCTCCGGAGGTCAGGCTCGCGGTCGAGGGCGGCGGTCAGCAGTTCGGTGAACGTGCTGTGGTCGTCGATGGTCAGGATGCTGATTTCCCGGGCGTTCTGCACGGACAGTGCCGGCAGCGGTGCGTCGCCGTCGGACATCTCAGAGGTGTCCTCGTCGCTGGCGGCGGTTGCCTGCAGCAGCCTGGCGTGCGCATCGCGGAGGGCACGTCCGGGCAGGCAGCCGATCTCCTGGTCCATAACCCGCCGGCAGCGGCCGTAGGCCCGCAGGGCTTCCATGTACTGTCCGGATTCCTCCAGCCCCAGGACCAGTGCGGTCCAGGCCCGCTCGTTGATGGGATCGTCCAGCAGCAGTTCGCTGGCCAGTGCCACGGCGCGTTCGGGCTGGCCCACGGTGACGGCGGCTTCGGCGGCACGGGCCTTGATGCTGGCCACACGGGCCGAGTGCAGTCCGCGTTCCTCTTCCGCCCAGCCTGCCAGGAGCTCATCGCCGAGCAGCGGCACCGAGGCGATCTCCAGTGCCTTCTCGAGCAGCTGGAACGATTCCTCCGGGCCGGCATGTCCGGCCTGCTTCAGGAGGTCATCGAACCGGTCCAGGTCGAGGTCCACCATGGTGCGGTCAATCATGTAGCCGCCGGTGACCGTGCGGAGCGCACCGCCCTTGCCGGAGCCCGGCTGCAGGTGGCGCCGGAGGACGCTGACGTAGCTTTCGAGGGTGGACAGGGCCTCGGCCGGAGGCTGCCCGTTCCACAGGACGTCGATCAGGTGATTCTTGGAGACCGGTGTGCCCAGCTTGAGCAACAGGAGCTCCAGCACCTGCCGCGGTTTAGGTCCGCCCAGCTCGTGGGATCCGATCACCACGTTGCCCCGGCGGACCCGGAGCGGACCCAGGATGTTGATGTACAGACGTGCTGTCTGCCCAGCTGCCAAAGTCGGGGGAAGGTACTCGTCTTCGTGCGCCCTGCCCGGCCAGCGAGTGTCTTCTGCAACTGTCTGAACCATCTGTGCACCTACTATCCCCATCAAACTGCATTCCCCATGAATGTCTTGTCCTCATACTTGCCACTCGGCCAAGTAGGGGCACGAGTAGCGAGTACTCGATTTTTGCCGCGGGGACCACTTGGATGCTCTGGCGGCCTTTGGCGACCACCTGTCTGCTGCCTGCCGGGGGACCCCCCGAGTACTTGGGATAGGGCATCTGTGGGGGTGCCGAAACACCAAGTTTTTCCCAAGCACAGGGGGTTAGTTTCGTATTACCGCAGTTCCAGCGGTGATTCGGCGATCCTCGCCCCCGGAGGACCGCCAAATAACCATGAGATGGGTGATCCAATGACACGGAACATGGCCGTGGCGGGTACAACCAAGTACTCCGTGTACCGGGCGTTGAGGGGCGTTCCGGGCGACTTCCGCGGCCAAAAATATTTTGCCGAACGGGCGATTTCGTGTACGGCGTTAAGCTACCGGCTGGTAATCCGGCGGCACGTAGCGGCAGAATCAGCCCTGCCGGCACCACCCCGGCATTCACGGGTAGAACAGTGAACCCGGCCAGCGCGCTGCGGGCGGAGATCCACTCCGTCCGCTTCCGGGTGCTGGCCACGCTTCTGGTGTTCATGGCCGTAGGGCTATTCGTTTCCGGCGCATTCACCCACGCCGCGCAGCTGAAAAACCTCAACGACCGTGTCAACCAAGAACTGCAGCTGCCCAGCAAGAACCTGGACGCCCTGGCCCAGCGGGGCCGGCCAAACGCCGGCGGCGCGGGTTACACCTCCCTTGAAGAGCTTTTTACCACCTACCTGCGGGGCGGCTCGCCCGGAGGCTACGAGTCCGTCATGACCATGGTGCGGGGCGGCAACATCATCCTGCCCATCGAGGAACAGCGCACCAATCTGGGGTCCCGTGAAGTGATCCAGCGTGTCTGGGACTGGCGGGTTCCCGGCCAGACCGTCCTGAGGGACACGGAGATTGACGGCCGGCAGGTCCGGCTCGCCATCACCTCCGTCTCCCTGGAGGGCCGGCCTGACCAGGGGCTGTTTGTGGTCTCCAACGAGATCGGGGTCCAGCGCGGCGAGGTCATCCAGTCCATGTGGATCTACGGCCTGGCTTCGCTGGCAACGCTAGGGCTGGCAGGTGTGGTGGGGTACCTGGTCACCGGGCGCCTGCTGAGTCCCATCCGGCGGTTGCGGGAGGCCACCCAGAGCACCACGTTCGACGACCTCACCAAGCGCGTCGAGGTTCCGGCCAGCACGGACGACGTCGCCCAGCTGGCCATGAACTTCAACCACATGCTGGAACGGCTGGAGTCCGGCTTCGAAAACCAGCGCCGCTTCGTGCACGACGCCAGCCACGAACTCCGGACCCCCATGACCATCATCCGCGGATATCTGGAACTGCTCCGCGCCGGCGATCCGGCCGACGTCGACCAGACGCGGGTGTTGCTCCTGGACGAGCTGGACCGGATGCAGGAGTTGGTGGATGACCTGCTGATCCTGGCCCGCAGCGGCCGTCCCGACTTCATTTCCCCGGACTGGATCGAAACCGACGACTTCCTGGTGGGCGTCATGAACCGCATCAAGGTCCTCGGCGAACGCCGCTGGCAGCTGGATGCCACGCCCGGCGGCCTGGTCCGCGCGGACCGCCGCCGGCTGACCCAGGCCGTCGAGCAGCTCGCGGCGAACGCTGTGAAGCACACATCGGAGGCGGACCGGATTTCGGTCGGGGCTGCTTGGGCGCAGAACGACGACGGCGGCGCCCCGCAGGGCGCGCGGCCCGGCCTTGCGAAGAACCTGGAGATCTGGGTCGCGGACACCGGCGCCGGAATTCCCGCCGAGGATCACGAGCGCATTTTCGAGCGTTTCTGGAAGGGCCGGAATGCGGCCGGCACCGAAGGCTCGGGCCTTGGCCTGTCGATCGTGAAAGCCATTGCCGAGGCCCACAGCGGCAGGGTCCGGCTGGAATCCGAGGTGGGCAAGGGGAGCCGCTTCGTGCTGGTCATTCCGTCCGGAGGCGGTGACAGCGGCGGCGAAGCAGGCAGCGGTGAGGCGAACAGCGCAGCTGACGAGGTGGTCCAACTGCACGTGAGGGGGCCGTCGTCGGGCACTGAGATCCTGACCCAGGCCGGGGGAACGCCGTGACGCGGATCCTGATCGCCGACGACGAGCCCCGCATTGCTGCCTTCCTCGCCAAGGGACTTACGGCCGCCGGTTACACCACCACCCAGGTGTCTGACGGGGTGAAGGCGCTGGACTACGCCACCTCCGGCGAGTTCGACCTGCTCATCCTGGATATCGGGATGCCAAGGATGGACGGCCTGGCGGTCCTCAGGAACCTGCGGGCCATGCGCTCCACGGTTCCGGTGATCGTCCTGACCGCGGCGGACAGCCTGGAAAACACGGTGGCCGCGCTCGACGGCGGGGCGGACGACTACATGACCAAGCCGTTCAGGTTCGAAGAGCTCCTCTCCCGCGTCAAGCTCCGGCTGCGCGGAACCCAGGGCGTGACCGCCACGCCCTCCCTCGTCTGCGGAGACCTGACCCTGGACGTGAACCTGCGCACCGCGGAAATCGGCGGCCGCGTGATCGACCTGTCGGCGCGGGAATTCGTCATGGCGCGGACCTTCATGGAGAACGCAGGCCGGGTGCTGAGCCGCGAACAGCTCCTCAGCCGCGTCTGGGGCTACCACTTTGAGGGTTCCTCCAACGTCGTGGACGTTTACGTCCGGTACCTGCGGCACAAGCTCGGCGCGGAACGCATCCAGACCATCAGGGGCGTGGGCTACCGCCTCATGTGCATGCCCGCCCCGCATCCGGAACCCCCAGCCAGCGATCCGGCAGAGGCATCCGGCACCGGCCCCGAAGGCCCCGAAGGCTCCGGGGACCAGGCCGGTGACCAGCCCGGCAACAAGGACCGCAACGGCGACCCCAACGGCCAGGAGCCTGCCGCCGTGTAGGCGGTGCATGAACCGCCGTGTAGGCGGTGGATGAGAAGACTCTCATCCGCGTCTCATCCCTGCCTCACCTTCGCCCCTCACAGTGGAAGCACGAATGAGGGAAGGCAAGCCGATGAAGAAGTGGTCCTTGCTGAGCATTCCGTTGGTCGGACTTGCCAGCATTTCGGTCTGGGCGCAGGCCGTCGCCGGGGCCCCGGCTGACCAGTATTCCGGCGTGGTCGTGCGCGAACCCTCACCCCGCGACTCTGTTCTCAACATTGACGGCTTCACCAAGCGCCCCGGCCTGGCACCCATTGCCACGCCCAAGGCAACCTCGCCCGCGCTCAAGTCGACGCCGCTTAACCCCGCAACCTCGCCCGCCTCAAAGGCCGCCGAGGCACCGGATGCCGGCACCGCCGCTCCGGAGGATGGGGTCACCGTGGAGCGCGTGGAACCGGCGCAGGTCACCTCCCCCGCGGTGGCCCCCACTGACGACTCGACGTCGCAAACCGACCTCGACGACTCGACATTATATAGCACCCTCGACGATTCGACGTCGGTCACCATCCCCGATGACAACGGCGGTCTCTCCGGAAACAAAGGCACCGGAGGCAGCAATGAGTAAGCGCCCGCGGCGGCAGCCTGAATCAGTTTCCCCTCTCATGAAGGAGCCCGTGATGCACACCGACTTCCGCGATCTGTACGAACCCATTCCGCCGGACCGGTGGGGTCACGCCGGCGCGGACCAGTTCGGCCAGCCCTCCACTGTCAGTGTCGACGATTCGGAACTCCATCAGCAGGTGCTGGACATCATCCAGGGTGTGCTGGCCACTACTGACGCCCGGTCGGACGTCCGGCGCCGTCTGTTGCGCCACCTGGCGGAGAATCCGGGGCATCCGGAGCAGGCGCTCCTGGATCATCTGCGGGACAGGAACCGCCGCGGCGGGCGGTCACCGCGCACTGGCGGGCGCGGTCCGAGCCTGGATCCGCACGCTTAGCGGAAGCACGCATAGCGGAACCAGCCATAGCGGACCAGCAGTCAGAACAGCAGCAGCACAAAGCCCCCGACCGTGCACAGAATGCCCACCGAGGTGAGGATCCAGCCCAGGATCAGCACGGTGTTGTCATGCTTGGGAGGCCCGAGGCCCCAGCGGGAGGGGTGGCAGAGGTCGTAGTGGAGTTCCACCTCGTTGCCTGCCACCAGTCCCGGCGCAACGTCGGCGTCCACGAGGGTCTGGCGCGGCACGTTGTCCTGGTCGGTCCAGCGGAATCCGGTGAATCCGCCGGCGGTGTAGACCTCGCCCGTGGTGCGGGTCCAGACGCAGCGCCGCCGGGCAATGATGAGGCCCCAGACGAGCAGCGGCACGCCGGGAACGAACCCCACCCACGTCATCAATTCCAGGATGGGTCCCAGCGCATCCACCAGTCCGGCCATGCTCCAACTCTATCGGCCAGACGGCGCCGAAATAGCCGTTCGGGGCGCTAGGCCGCGGGGATGGATTGGCCCCTCCTGCACGCAACCGGCGGATCCGTGCTCCCACCCGGCGGACAGGCGGCTCCCAGCAAACTGTGACACCCTTGTTACGATGACTTTCCAGCTCAGGGACCCCCGACGCAAGCAGGCAGCGGGCCGGATTCGCCTCGCCAGGGGCACCGGCTTCCTCTTTGCCGTGGCAACCCTGGCCTGTGCCACCGGGCTCGCGGCCACCTACTACTACTTTGTGCGAACCACCACCGGGCAGTTCATCGACGAGTCCGCGCTGGTGGAGGCGGTGGCCATCCACGGGCCCGCGGGCAAGGTCACCACCCGGTTCCTGGACTGGCTGCCCACCATCTCACTGGTGATGGCCGCCGTCGTCGTTCTGTCGGTGACGGTGATTCACCGCAGATGGCGGGCCGCGGGCATTGCGGTGGCGGCGTGCGTGGCGGCGAACATCGCCACGCAGGTGCTCAAGGACCTGCTGCCGGCCCGGCCGTACCGGGGCGTGGAGACGCTGGAGCTGAACTCGCTGCCGTCCGGCCACACCACCCTGGCGGCCTCGGCGGCTGCGGCCGTGTTCCTGATGGCGTCGCCGCGGTGGCGGCCGCTGGCGGGCTTTGTGGGCGGCAGTTTCGCGATCGCGTCGGGGATGTCCACGCTGGTGAACCAGTGGCACCGGCCGGCGGATGTGGTGGCGGCGTTCCTGCTGGTGGGCTGTTTCATGATCCCGGCGGGCTGGCTGATCATCCGCAACGACAGCCACGAATGGAGGGTCTGGGACGGCTTCGGCGGACACTGGGCCTCGGCGCGGCTGTGGATCACGCTGCCGGTGGTGCTGGGGCTGGCGTCAGCCGCGGTGGCCGGGTATTCGCTGTTCAAGATCGCCCCGGGCCTGGAGGACAGCACCACCAACTACTTCTGGGCCGGCATTTCGCTGATCGTGATCGCCGGGTACCTGGCCACCGTGGCCACGACGTCGCTGTTCGCCTACACGGCCCGACGGCGGGACTTACCGGAGCGGTAGCCGCACCTCCCGCCCTCCCCCACCCCCTGCCCACCCAACTAGGTCGCAGTTAACGTCGTTTTCAGCCCTCAAAACGGCATCAATTGCGACCCAGTTGGGCGAAGGGGCCCGTTCTGGCCAAGAGCCGCACATCCCGCCCGCCCTTACCCAACGCGGTGCCCGAGAGCGCATTGCCAAGTTGCGGAATTAACCTTGCTAGCATTGGCGCATCTTGACTTAATTATTGGGGGAATTTCTTTTGCGCTTCCGTGGTGTCTCGCGTTCTTTAACAGCTCTTATTGCGGTTGCAGCGATTCTCTTGACCGCCGGGGTGTCATCCCAGGCGGCACCGGTAAAGCTCACTTATGCGAATGCAGGCTACACCATAAATACGGCACTCGGATCGCCGTACATCGGCACCGCCGTGGTGCCTCTAACCGCCACAACATGGGGCACCGTGAATAGCCAGGGAGTGGTGCAAGTCAAGATTAACAACGTGGCGGTGTACCACCCGGTCAACAGCGCCTGGTTCATCAACCAGATGCTCTCTTCGTACCGCGTGACCAAGAACCGGGAGTATCTGCGGCGTGCCGAGGCTACCACGCGGTACATCCTGTCTGGCTCGTTCTCGGATGCAAGCGGGGCCACGTGGTTTCCCTACAACTTCCGGCACACCCCGGGAAACAGGATGAATATGGGCCGGCCGTGGTACTCAGGAATGGCCCAGGGAATGATGCTCTCCACGCTCGTAAACCTTTATGAGACCACCGGGAACACCTATTGGAAAACCAATGCCGACCGCGTTTTCAAGTCCTACCAGGTGCCGAAACGGAACGGCCAGCCGTGGTTCCAGAACAAGGTCCTTGAGGGCAGCAAAATCTACATATGGTTCGAAGAATACGTCGGCAAAGACATTCCCTCCACACGCGTCGTCAACGGGCACATTTACGCTGCTTGGGGAGCCTACGACTATTACCGGATCACGAAGAATCCCACCGCCCAATTCATGTTCAACACCGCGGCAACAGTCATCCGCGACCACTTCAATGTCTACCGGCGCCCCGGAGGTATCTCGTGGTACGCGGCCAGCGCCTTCGGGCAGTACGTGTGGCGGACCCCCGCGACGTACCACAAGGGCGTGACCAGCCAGCTGGCCATTCTTGGCCGACAGACCGGCGACCCCATCTTCGCGAAGCAGTCGGCCCTCCTGAAGGCGGACTACCCGGGGTAAGCGGCCGCCGCTGAGTCGCCCACCCAACCGGGTCGCGCTCCGCACCTCCCGCCCTCCCCACCCAACTGAGTCGCAGTTAACGTCGTTTTCAGCCCTCAAAACGGCATCAATTGCGACCTACTTGGGCCAGAGCGGGGCCGGAACGGCGCCGGAGCGGTAGCCGCACCTCCTTTACATCCCCTACGTCGGCGCCCACAATAAGTCGCACCACAGCCTCCACTGGTCAGCAGCGCGCTGTCACCGAATCCTGCACGAGCAGAGGGGTGCCGACATGAACGATCAAGCCGATGCGGACCGCGTCCTGAAGGAGAAGCACCGGGCCATGTGGGCACAGGGCGACTACCCCGCCTTGGCCAGCGAGCTCATCCCGGACCTCGGCGCCATCCTGGTGGAGGCGTGCCGGCTCAGGCCGCGGCAGCGGGTGCTGGACGTCGGCGCCGGCGCCGGCAACGCGGCAATTCCCGCGGCCATGATGGGTGCCGAGGTGGTGGCCAGCGACCTCACCCCGGAGATGTTCGACGCCGGCCGTCGCCAAGCGGCCGATCGCGGCGTCGAGCTGGAATGGGTTGAAGCGGACGCCGAGGCCCTTCCGTTCCCGGACAACGAGTTCGACGCCGTGATCTCCTGCCTCGGCGTCATGTTCGCCCCGCACCACCAGGCGGGCGCCGACGAACTGGTCCGGGTGTGCAAACCGGGCGGGACCATCGGGCTGCTGAGCTGGACGCCTGAGGGCTTCATCGGGCAGATGTCCAAGACCATGAAGCCGTTCGCTCCCCCGCCACCGCCGGGCGCGCAGCCACCGCCGCTGTGGGGCAGCGAGGACCACCTCCGCCAGTTGTTCGGTGACCGCGTCGCGGACATCCAGACGCGGAAGCAGACGGCCACCATCACCAGTTTTCACCAGCCGGACGACTTCCTGCGCTACTTCAAATCCCACTACGGCCCCACCATCTCCGTGTACAAGTCCCTCGCCGGCGACGAAGACAGGCTGAAAGCCCTGGACAAGGCCCTCACGGAGCTGGCCGACGCCTTCAGCGACGCGCACGGCGATGCCCCGTCGCAGATGGACTGGGAGTACCTGCTGTTCACCGGGCGGAAGAACAAGGCCGGACCGTGAGCGAACTCCCAACTAGCTCGCAGTTGTGGTCGTTTTGAGCGCTCAAAACGACCACAAATGCGAGCTAGTTGGGGTGGGTGAGGAGCCGTCAGTAGTTCCGGCGGTGCTTGAGTTTGGGGAGGACGACGGCGAACACGGCTGCCGCTGCGAACCCCAGTACGCCGGTGGCCGTCACGCCCGCGGCCAGGGATGACGCGGCCGTGACCGCGGAGAGGAGCACGGGGCCGCCCGTGGATCCGGCGTCGGCAATGAACCGCCACAGGCCCAGGAACTGCCCGCGGCCGCGGTCGGGCGAGAAGTCGGCGCCCAGGGTCATCACCAGCCCGGAGCTGATGCCGTTGCCGAAGCCGATCAGCAGGGCCACCAGCAGCAGGCCGGTGAACCCCGCCGTGAGCGGTATCAGCATCAGCGCCGTGCCCATGATGAGCGTCGACGGGAAGGCCACCCACAGCCGTCCCCGCCGGTCCATCACCTTGCCCGCGGGGTAGAACACCAGCATGTCGATCGCCCCGGAAAGCCCGTACAGCAAGGAGGCTTGTGTGGCGTCGAGGCCCACGTGGTCGGCCCACAGCGGGATGACCACCTGGCGCGATGCCCGCAGGGCGCTGAGCAGCAGGATGCCCGCCCCGGCGCTCAGGAACACGCGGGCATGTGACATGGCCACGCCCCGCAGCGTGGGCTCCGGCCCGGCCGCGGAGGACGACGGCGCCACCACCAGGTCGGGGATGGTCACGGCCAGCACGGCCGCCGCTGCCATCCCGGCCACGCCCACCCAGTAGGCGCCGCTGATCCCGGCGAAATGCATCACCGCGGCCCCGACGAACGGGCCGATGAAGATGCCAATCCGGTTCACGCCGCCCAGCGTGGACAGCGCCCGCGCCCGGAACTCCACCGGCACGGCCTCGGTCAGGTACTTCTGCCGGGCCAGGCTGAAGACGCTCGCGGACATTCCGACGACGGCCATCGCCACGGCGAGCAGCCACAGTCCGTCCGGAATCATCAGGGACAGCCCGGCGGCCAGCAGCGCGAGCGCCCCCGCCGCCGCGGCGCCCACGATAGGCGGACAGCGCCACCACGGGCAGGACCGCGCCTTCGCCGATGTTGAACAGGAGCGCCGGCCCGAACGCCGGAACAGCAATGCTGCGGAGGCTGAAGGGCGGCGGTCTGTCTGGCGGAGTCATCCCCTTCATCCTAGGCAGGCTGCCCCGCGGCGGCCCGCGGACTCCCCGGACGCGGACCGCCGGAGAGGCGGGGATCACAGCTTCCCGGCAACCGGACCGGCAAAACGCTTGGCGATTCTACTAAGTCTCCTTAGCATTGTCTCAGGGCGTGGCACGCGGAACCCGGCCGGATATGGGAAAACTGAAGCCACAGGAGTGACCATGGAAGTCTGGCCGGGCCGCGCGTATCCGCTGGGTGCAACCTTCGACGGAGCCGGGACAAACTTCGCCGTGTTCAGCGAGGCGGCCAGGGCCGTTCAGCTGTGTTTGATGGCCGACGACGGCACGGAGTCACGCGTGGACCTCGTCGAAGTGGACGGTTACGTCTGGCACTGTTACCTCCCGCAGGTCCAGCCCGGCCAGATGTACGGGTACCGGGTGTACGGCCCGTACGACCCGCCGAGGGGCCAGCGATGCAACCCGAACAAGCTGCTGCTGGACCCGCACGCCAAGGCCATCGCCGGGAAGATGGACTGGCATCCGTCGCTGTACTCGTTCAGCGCCGGCGACCCTGCCTCCCGCAATGACCAAGACTCCGCCGCGCACACCATGCTGGGCGTGGTGATCAACCCGTTCTTTGACTGGGCCGGGGACCACCCGCCCAGGACCGCCTACCACCGCTCCGTCATATACGAAGCCCACGTCAAGGGGCTGACGCAGCTGCATCCGGAGGTTCCCGAAGAGCAGCGCGGCACCTTTGCCGCCGTCGCGCATCCCGCCGTCATTGCGCACCTGCAGCTGCTGGGGGTGACAGCGATCGAGCTGATGCCGGTGCACCAGTTCGTCAACGACGGCGAGCTGCAGGCGAAGGGCCTCGGCAATTACTGGGGCTATAACACCATCGGATTCTTCGCGCCGCAGAACACGTACAGCTCCATCGGGGAGATGGGCCAGCAGGTCCAGGACTTCAAGTCGATGGTCCGCTCACTGCACCGTGCGGGCATCGAGGTGATTCTCGACGTCGTCTATAACCACACCGCGGAAGGGAGCCATCTGGGGCCCACACTGAGTTTCAGGGGCATCGACAACGCGGCCTATTACCGGCTGGTGGACGGCGCCGGGCAGCATTACGTGGACTACACCGGCACCGGGAACACGCTGAACGTGCGGCACCCGCATTCGCTGCAGCTGCTCATGGATTCGCTGCGGTACTGGGTCACGGAGATGCACGTGGACGGCTTCCGCTTCGACCTCGCGGCGGCGCTGGCCCGGGAATTTTACGACGTCGACCGGCTCTCCACGTTCTTCGAACTGGTCCAGCAGGACCCCATCGTGTCGCAGGTGAAGCTGATCGCCGAGCCGTGGGATGTGGGGCCGGGCGGCTACCAGGTGGGGAATTTCCCGCCGCAGTGGACGGAGTGGAACGGCAAGTACCGGGACACCGTGCGGGATTTCTGGCGGGGCGAGCCGGCCACGCTGGGCGAGTTCGCGTCGCGCCTGACCGGCTCGTCGGACCTGTATGAACGCTCGGGACGCCGGCCGGTGGCGTCCATCAACTTCGTCACCGCGCACGACGGCTTCACCCTGCGGGACCTGGTCTCGTACAACGGGAAGCACAACGCGGCGAACGGGGAGGACAACCGGGACGGCGAATCGCACAACCGGTCGTGGAACTGTGGCGCGGAGGGGACCACGGAGGACCCGGAAATCCTGAACCTGCGGGCCCGGCAGCAGCGGAACTTCATCGCCACCATGCTGCTCTCGCAGGGCGTGCCCATGATCGCGCACGGCGACGAGCTGGGCCGGACGCAGCAGGGCAACAACAACGTGTATTGCCAGGACTCGGAACTGAGCTGGGTGAAGTGGGATGAGGTGGACCAGCCGCTCATGGAGTTCACGGCCGCGGTGAACAGGCTGCGCGCCGCGCACCCCACGTTCCGCCGCAGCACCTTCTTCGACGGGCGGCCGGTGCGCCGCCTCGGAAAGGACGACAAGCTGCCGGACATCGTGTGGCTGAACGAGGACGGCGCGGAGATGCTGCCGGAGGACTGGGGCCGCGGGTTCGGGCGGACCATCGGCGCGTTCCTGAACGGCGACGGGATCCAGGGCCGCGACGACCGCGGCCGCCAGATCACGGACGTGAACTTCCTGCTCTACTTCAACGCGCACGACGACGACATCAAGTTCACGCTTCCGGCCGCCGAGTTCGCTGCGTCCTGGGACATGGTGATCAACACCGCCGGGAACGGAGTGGAGCGCGGACCCCTGGTCGCCGGCTCGGTGCTGAAAGTCACCGCGCGGTCCATGACGGTGCTCCGCGCCCGCGACCTGACCCGGCACGAGCCGAACCTGTCCATCGCGCCGTCCCTGGCCCTGCTGGCGCAGGTCCGCCACCCTGAGGTGGCTGCGGAATCGGCGTCGTCGGCGTCTGCAGCAGGGCCGGCGGCTGCGCCTGGGGCAGTGCCTTGGCGGCGGCCGCGACGCGCGCGGGGAACCCGCGGCTCGGGGCGTGCAGGGAGCCCGCGGCGCGCGTAGTGTTTAGGGCAGGAGCCCTGCGCGGATATTGGACACGGGGAAATCACCTGGCCGAAACGGCGCGGCAACGTGGAGGCCCCATCCTGAAAGGGCGCACATCAGCGCAGTGCGCCAATCGGCGCGCAGGGTCAAGCCCGCAGGGTCAGCGCACAGGGTCAAGGCGCGAGTAACGCCAGGATGGAGCCCGCCATGAACGAGGCAACGACGCGAAGGATCACCCACTGCGGTGACCTCTCCCCCGGCGACGTCATCGAGGCCCGCTACAACGGCCTCATGTATTACCAGGGAAAGGTTACGGAGACGGTGCCGGTCCTCGACATGTTCTGGATCCTCGACTCCAGGACCGGAACCCGGAAGCTGCTGGATCCCCTGGCCTTCGAAGTGGTCCGCGTCCCGGAAACCCCCGCGGGCTAAGCCAACGCTCTCTCACTCCCCGCAGCAAAACGACCAACCCTCTCGCACTCCCCGCCGCAAAACAACAAACCCTCTCTCGCTTCCCGCAGCGAAACTTGTGCGTCGGGCCACCGAACGGCGTTAGACAGTTCCGGTCACTACAGGGAGCCCATGATGGATCGGAGGGTGGCAGCCGCCTTCTTGGCTGCGACCTTGGGATCGGTTACACCGAGAGCAACCTCGCTAACCGCCTTGGCGATGGGCAGTTCACTCATCGCAGCACCGGCGAGGTCGCCGCGGCCTTCTAGGATGCCCCAGTGCTTGAGGTCCTTGGCGCCCTGCGTCAGGACAGAAACGACGTCCTGTCCGTAGTACTTCCCCAGGGGTTCCTTCGTGCCGATGCCTGCCGGCATGGTCTTCCAGGCGTCCGCATATTCCGTGGGCTTGGACGCCGTGCCGGCCCGGACCGGCAGCCGCTCCTCCGGGGCGATGGACAGCCAGTCGGCGTAACCGTCGCTCATGAAGTACTCCACGAACCGGCGTGCCGGTTCGGTGTCTGAGTCATTGGTGATAATCCAGGAGGTGATCTCGCCAAAGTGCGCGGGCTGGTTGCCACCGCCACCGAGAATGCCGGCTACCACGCCGGTGTTCCTGACCAGGAATTCGGGGTCAGCTTTGCATTCGGGGCAGTTAGGCTTGGCGTCGCTGCGCAGGCCCGCCAATTCGTCAAGCATGAACGTGGGCCAGATCGCCATGGCGGCCTTGCCGGCGAAGTACATGGCACGCACGGAGTTGATGTCTTGGGTCCCGGGCACGGAGTAGTTCTTCAGCATGTCGCGGTAGAAGCCGAGGGCACCCACGCACTGCGGACTGTCAAAGGTGATGTCGCCCTCGGCGTTGACCATTTCGCAGTCGTTGGCCTGCGCGATGTGTTCGAACGACTGCTGTGTGAACGCCTGATCAGCCTTGTTGGCCGCGACGAATCCCGCCAGCTGCGGGCTGTGCAGCTTTGCCGCGGCCGCTTTGATGTCACCGTAGGTAGCCGGCGCCGCTATGCCGGCCTTCGCGAACAGGTCCCTTCGGAAATACAGGATTTGCTGCCACGAGGAATCTGGCACGGACAATTGTTTGACGCCGTCGCGGGTCAGCTCCAACGACCGCCGGGACCAGGTACCCTCGCCAAGATTGCCGATGACCTTGGCGTTGGCCTCGGCGTCAATCAGGTCGCTGGAAGCGAGGGTGCGAACGTGCCCCAGCGAAATGCCGCCGATAATATCCGGCAGGTTACCGGATGCGGCTGAGGACTTAAGAACCTGGTTAAACCGGTGCTCGGGCACGCTCACCAGCTCCGCTCTCACCCCCGTCGCGGTGGTGAGGTTGGCGATGATCGCCTTCGTCTTGGCCACCCGGTCCGGGAGGACGTCCGTGGTCCAGACAGTTATGTCGTGGGCATCCGGCGTATTGACGGGAGCACCTGCTGAGCCGCCGCCTGGCGTGCAGCCCGCCAGAAAGGCTACAGCCAGCCAAACTGCTGCAAGGAAACTTACCTTGGCCAAACCTCTGGTTCTGTTCACCTCGGTGCCCCTGCCGTGAGCGTGCCCCAGGGGGCACAAGGTCATCGGCTGCGATATAAATCACAACGCGAGACTTATTACTAAGACTATCCACGTCCTCACCCGCTGTCAGCCGTAGCAGTAGTGCTGTGAAGCTGGCGCGCCAGGCCACGGAGCGCTGAACCGTGTAACCCTCTCGCACTTCCCGCAGCGAAACGACGAACCCTCTCGCACTTCCCGCAGCGAAACGACGAACCCTCTCGCAGAACCGGTTCACAGCGGCAGCGGTCGGTTTTCGACAACACTCTTCATGACCAGGGTGGAGCTCAGGCGCTGGACACCGGGGAGGGTGGAGATCCGCTCGTCGTAGAGCTTTTGGAAAGCGCGCAGGTCGCGGGCGACGACCTGCAGGAGGTAGTCGGGATCCCCGAAAAGCCGCTGAGCCGTCAGGACGTTGGGAATCGTGGCGACAGCCTGTTCAAAGGCCTCGACGGTGTCCCTGTCCGCGTCCCGCATGGTGACAAAGACGAGCGCGTCGAACGTGAGGCCCAGGGCCTCGGCGTCGAGCTGGGCCCGGTAGCCGCTGATCGCGCCGGACTCCTCCAACGCGCGCAGGCGGCGGTGGCACGGAGACAGGCTCAGGCTGACTCGCTCGGCCAGGCTTCCCCGTTAGCCCGGGCGCACGGGGCCAACGGTCGCATCTTTGATCTGGAGAATTGCCTGGGACAGAAGTGCCTTCGCCGAGGTGGCATCGGGCCAATGACCGGATTGCACCTGCCGTTGCAGGTTCCGGGCATGGTATTCCACTCGCGAGGCGCCGGCCATGGCAGAGCTGACCCCCAGGCTGACCAGCGCATCCAGGGTTTTCTCCCGGTCCTCGGAGTTGAGACCGTCGATGATCGCTGCGGCTCGGGCGGGCAGCAAGCCCAGGTAGTCCTCAAGGAATTTCTGCGCCGCACCCGGACCTGCCTCGTCGGCGAGGAACCGGATCGGGGCCCTGTCCAGCACCGGCAGGGACCCCCCGTCCTGCTGCCCTTCCTGCCTGTGGCTCGCTCCTGAGACCTGAACGATAGCCGGAATTCCGGTGCCGGCGATGTCTCGCCATGGGGTGCTCATCCCTGACCTTCCTGAAACTGGGTTAAGGGCACCGCGGCTCTGCTGCACGGTACGTAACCACCTTCCCGTATCAGGCTCAAGCCCGAGGCAGCTTAGCCCCTAGATATGCGCAAGACCGCCACTGGGGGGATGGCTCGCGGTCCTGACGGGGCTGGGTCCGGTACAAATCGCTTGCCGACTCGAATGGCCACTGCCGGGAGCCTTCACCCGTTGATAGAGTGCACTTAAGGCTTTGCTGGGGCGGGTCTAAGGGGGATGTTGCGATGCCCGATACGTGCACGGCTGTGGTGATTGAAGATGACGCGGACGTTGGACGGCTCGTTCAAACAGTCCTGTCCGCAACCGGAATGCAGGTCCGACTGACTGCAACAGGGACCGACGGCGTTGCCGCCGTCCGGGGGCACTGCCCCGATCTCGTGGTCCTGGACTACGGTCTTCCCGACATCACTGGTTTGGAAGTGATCAGGCTTATCAGGAGCTTCAGTGCGGTGCAGATCCTCATGCTCACCGGTCACGATGATCTGACCGAAACGCTGCTATCTGCCGGTGCCAGCGCGGTCATGACCAAACCTTTCCGTGTCCGGGCACTTCGGGAGCAGGTCGAAAAAATGCGGGTTTCACACCTCGAGGAAATTCTCTGACTACAGCTCGAGGAGCAATGGCGACGGTGCCCGACGGATAACCTACTGCAATTGCTGCGCCGGTTCTCGGCCGTGAGGGCCGGCCGGAAGGGCAGCGAGCCACACCGGGATGCTCTCCGCGGCTATCGGTTTGCTCCACAGATAGCCTTGGGCGTGGCGGACGCCCAGGCGTAGGAGTTCGGTGAGTTGGTCCGCGGTTTCCACTCCTTCGGCAACGACGTCGAGATTCAGGCTGCCGGCCATGCCCATGACGAGTTCGATAATCGTCGCACCGTGAGGGTCGCTGCCGAGCTCTTCTACGAAGCTGCGGTCGATTTTCAGGGTCCGGGCCGAGAGCCACTTGAGGTAGCTCAGGGATGAGTACCCGGTGCCGAAGTCATCGATGGAAAGTCCCACACCCAGACGGGAGAGCCGTCGCAGGGTTTCTTTGGGCAGATCGGGCTGATCCATGAGCACAGTTTCGGTAATTTCCAAGTGGACAGCGGCTGGATCGATGCCGGAGCTGAGCATTGCTGCTTCCACGACGTCCGGGAAGTCGTCCGCCACGAGCTGTCGCCCCGAGATGTTCACTGCCGCCGAAAGGTTTTCCGCCCCGGGAAGTTGGCTTCGCCACTGCTGCACCTGGCGCAGCGCTTCATGGAGAACCCAGCTGCCGATAGGAAGGATGAGGCCCGTTTCCTCGGCGATGGGAATGAACGTGTCGGGCATGATCAAGCCGTGTTCGTTATGGTGCCATCGCAGCAGCGCCTCGAAGCCGACAGGGCATTCGGTGGTGACGTCAATGATTGGCTGGTAATTCAGGGAAAGCTCTCCGCGGTCCAGGGCCAGCCTCAGGTCAGATTCCAGATCTAGCCGGCCCGCGGCCCGGGCCGTCAGGCGCGCGTCATGCACGGCCGAGGAATCGCCGCCAGCGGATTTGGCGCGGTACATGGCAGCATCTGCACCGCTGAGCATCGCCTCGGCGGTGTCATCAGGGCCCGCCAGTGCGATGCCGATGCTGACGTTCAGGTAGACCTTGCGCCCGTCGACTTCAAAGGGGTGGCGGGTGGCGTCCCTGATCCGTTCGGCCAACGCCTTGGCTCCGCCTCTGAGCAGGTCATCGCAGACCACGACAAATTCATCGCCTCCGAACCGGGCGACTGTATCGCCGGCCCTGACGGCGGTCCTCAGCCGCTCCCCCAGCAGAACCAGAATTGTGTCACCGGCCCCGTGGCCGATCCCGTCGTTGATGAGTTTGAACCGGTCGACGTCTACGAACATCACCACGGGTCGGGAGGCCCGGTCAAGGCAGCCCTGAAGCACCTCGGTGATCATGTACCGGTTCGGCAGTCCGGTCAGGGCGTCGTGGCGGGCCTGCCATTCCAGAACCTGTTCGGCGTTCTTCCGTTCGGTGACGTCCAGGACTGTGTCCAGGAACCTGACAGGTTTCCCGTCCGGGCCGTCGACGCTCCGGATCCGTGAATGCAGCCATCGCTGCTCCCCATCGGGCCGGATAATCCGGTATTCGAAGTCCGCGAATCCCTGTCCGTTCTCCAGGCTCTTCCATGCCTGACGGACGAGATCGCGGTCCTGCACATGCGTCAACTCAAGCATCGAATCCCTGGCCGCGGGGGTACCGGCTGCCACACCCAGAATGCGGGCGAACTCCTCCGAGTGCCAGGTCTCCCCGGTCGCGACCGTGTATTCGACGCTTCCGACATGAGCCATCTCCTGGGCAGCCAGAAGCCGCTCCCGCTCGGCGGCGGCCGCTGCCTTCAGCCGCTGGATCTCGGTGATGTCCCTGGCGATGGCAGACGCTCCGACCTGTGCACCGTCTTGGCCATAGACCGGGGACACGGTCAGCTCGACGTCGATCACCGACCCGTCCTTGCAGCGCCACCGCGCTTCCACTCCGGTCGCGAACGTCCTGCTTCCGATGCGCGCGGTGAATTCCTGGTCGTGGTCCGCTGCGTCGCTGGTGGTCAGCAGGCGATAGCTCTGTCCGACAGCTTCCCGGGCACTCCAGCCGAACATCCTGGTAGCGCCTGCGTTCCAACTGGAAATCTTCCCGGTCAGGTCGGCGCCGATGATCGCGTCCCCGGAGGATTCCACCATGGCTGAGAGCCGGCGCAGAATGGCCTCGCTTTGTTTCCGGTCGGTGATGTCCTTGGAGATCGCTACGACGGCGACGGGCACCGTGTGCCGGCCGCGGATCGGGCTGACGGTGGCATGGACCGGGAACTCCCTCCCGGTCCGGTGGTGCATCCAGAGCTCGCCGGCCCAGTCCCGGCCGTGGGCGAGCCTGTCTGCTATCTCCTGATCGGTGGCATCCTGCCCCGGCCCGTCAGCGCCGCCCATGATTCCGAGATCCGTGATCTTCATCCCCAACGCCTGGGCCAGGCTGAACCCGTACAACCGCTCAGAGGCGCGGTTCCAGTACGTGACCCGCCACTCACTGTCCATCCCGATGACCGATTGTCCGATGTCATCGAGCAGCAGCGACTGCATGACCAGATCATCATGGCGTTCCTCAGCCATTGGTCCCCCTACCGCGTCCGAGAGTAATGACTCTCAACTCCACGCCGGCGGCCTCAGGCTGAAGCACCGTCTTGAGCTTGTAGCCTAGCCGCGCGTGACGGCCGCGGCCATAGAAGGAGCGCAATTTTTCTGACCGCCCCTCCCGCACTTCCCGCAGCGAAACGGCGAACCCTCCCGCACTTCCCGCAACGAAACGACGAACCCTCTTGCACTTCCCGCAGCGAAACGACCAACCCTCTTGCACTTCCCGGAGCGAAACGACGAACCCTCCCGCACACCCCGCGCGGGAGGGCGCAGCAGCTACTGTCCGAGGTCGCTCAGGAACTCGTCCAGCGCGGGGAGGTCGTCCGTGTTGATGTGGTCAACACCGGCGTTGTGAAGCTCGGCCCACATGGCGTCGCGTGCCTGTCCAGGCTGGTCCGGCGTGGCCCAGAAGCGCACGCGGTAGTCCTTAGAGTGGGCGGTTTCCACGTAGGCGCGCAGCTTGGTCCGCTCGGTCTCCGGCATCGGACCGACGCCCTGCCAGGTGAACAGCTTGGTCCAGTTGTCGCTGACCAGCGGCATCAGCGCGGCCGGCATGCCGGAGGCGAGGTCCGCGGAACGCCCGTCGTAGAAACCGAAGCGCTTGTCCGCGGCCTGCATCGTGGCCAGCGGGCGGTTGCCGCTGATGACCGCGGTGACCGGTCCGGTGGACACCTTGCCGTTGGCGAACCGGCTCATGAGGGCCGGGTGCTCCGCGAGTTCCTTCTCCACCGCGGTGTACGTGGCCTCGCCTTCACTCTTGATGTCGATCAGCAGCTGCAGGCTGCCGTCCCAGCCGGGGTAGACGCTGTGGCCGTCCTGCCGGACCAGCTCGTCCAGCGGGTCCAGGTACAGGCTCTCCAGGGTGACGCCGGCCTTGGCATCCACGAGGTCGTGGGCCACGCGGAGCTCGCCGTCCACCAGCCAGACGTCGGCCTCCACACTGGTGAAGCCACGCTCCAAGGCGTCCAGCAGCGGACGGTCATGCTCGTAGTCGTTGTGCGCGTGGGCTGCGGCCTGCGGCTGCCCCAGAACGACGTCGGACGCCGGCGCCGCCGAGGACGGGGCGGCAATTCCGGCCAGGGCCGTGAGGGCAACGAGTGCGGTGACGGTGCTTTTGATCAGCACAGGGTTCTCCTTCAGTGCGGGATGGGTCCGCCGCCCGCCTCCCGGATAGGGAAGGCCCGACGGCGTGCCCCACCACACTGCCCCGCGCTGGCTAACGCTTCCCCACCGGCGGCTGACGCCCCGGTGAACAGGGCGCGTCACGAGCCGCCGTCCAACCATCTCTCAGTTCCTGCCGCCCAAAACCCAACCCTCTCTCAGATCCTGCCGCCCAAAACCCAACCCTCGATCAGTGGACACAGAAAAGCCCCGGACCTGAAGGGTCCGGGGCTCGCGTGGGCAAGCTGTTAGCGCTCGATGCAGACGGTGAGATCCACGTGGATGTCGTCGTCGGCGACGAGGCGATCCTGGAGGTAGCGGGCAAGGCTCGCGTCGGTAGCGGTGTGAACGCTTTCCGGGACCGCTCCGCGTAGCAGCGCCTGGGTGTCGGTGGACTTGACCACGTCCAGCGGCGCCCAACCACGGTGGCCGGAGGTGAGACGTTCTATGTCGGTGCGGAAGGAACGCTTGTGGTCTTCGCGGACGGTAGCGCGCATGTTGAACGGAATAAAGGTGGGCAAAGAGGGTCCTTTCACGAGGCAGCCGATCGTCGACGCCCACCTAGGACAAGGTCCTTGGGGTCCTGCATATTCCTTTGAAGCAGGTAAGGAGTCCGAAGTCACGGCGCGGAATCGAGTCGGTAGCACTCACCCTCGATCAGCACCTCGAGGACCGTTTCTCCCGCCAAGAAATTTCGTTATTAGTCAGTTATGATCCTGCCTCCGACGATGCGGAATTCCCGTCTAGTCTTTGACCAATGCCGCCGGCCCCGATCTACGGGATGAGGGAGCAGAAACCGCGCTATCAAGCGCTTTCAGGGGGATTTTAGAAACATGAGTTCCAATCGCTTCGGACTTTATGGTGCCGTCACTGTGGCCGGTCTTACTATCAGCCTTATCCTTTCAGCCTGCGGGCCACAGCCAGCCGAAAATGCGACTGCGGAAAATGCGGCTCCCAGCAGCCTGAGGGCCGCTGCGACATCGGCGCCCACAGCCCTTGCCAGCGCTACCTCAACTCCGACAGCGCCCGCCACGACCGCTGCGCCTGCTCCTAAAATTCCCACCCCACCAGCGGCGCCTGCCGCGCCGGTCCAGCCAGCACTGAAGTCCTTCACGTTCCCCGATGGGCACATTTCCTTCTCGTACCCGGCGTCCTGGTCCGTCAGAACCCAACGTGGGCCGGGCCGGGAGGGGCCTCCCTGGCAGCCCCTTGAAGCGATTGTCTCGGACGGAACCGGCGCCGACCTCTTCAGCGTCTCAAGCGGCGCCGACGGCATCGGCTGCACGGCGGGACCGGCCAACCGCACAGTGTTCGACAGTGCAGCCGTCCCAGGAATGCGCGAAGTTGATGGCACCACGCCGATGTTCGGATTTATCGTGGAAAACGTCGTCGGTCAAGACTGGTACGTCATGGCGGTCATGCACGCCCGCAACCTGAAGGAGGGTGACGTCTCGTCGCACTGCACGCTGCTCATTATGGGAAACGGCGGCGCGCAGAACCAGGTCATCTTCAACCAGACGATGTACCCGAACCCCCAGTCGGCGTTCCCGAGCCGACAAGCGGCGAAAGCGTGGATGGCCACGGCACAGTACGCCCAGCTCAAGGCCCTGATAATGAGCCTGAAATACGCCTAGCGGTTTCGCGCAGGACGTGAGAGAGCGTCCGAAAAAAACCGACAGGAAGTGAAAGAGCGTCCGAAAAAACCCGACAGGACGTGTGAGAGAGCGTCAGGAAAGAACCGGCAGGAAGTGAGAGAGCGTCCGAAAAAAAGCGACAGGAAGTGAGAGAGCGTCGGGAAAGACGCGACGGGAAGTGAGAGAGCGTCAGCCCACGTGGATGCGCGGGCGGCGCTCGGGGTCCGTCTCGTTTTCGCGGATGATTTCCCGGACCACCGGCGCCGTGTCCCCGCGGCCCAGCAGCAGGTACCGCATGAGGTGGGCCAGCGGGTTCCCCTCCGCCCATTCGAAGTACGCGTGGGGAATGACCCCGGTGCCGTCGCGCAGGGCAAGGAGGGTCGCGGCGATCGCGTTGGGCGCGGCCGGGCTCTTCGCGCGGAGGACGCGGTGGCCGTCCACCTCAACGCCCCTGACCTCCAGGACGTCGCTGAATGCTGACGGGTCCGTGACGTCGATTTCCAGGAACATCACGTCCGCGGTCCCCGGCACCGGGTTCATGCCCCGCTGCTCCGCTTCCTTCGCGGCGTACTCCGCGGCGTCCCCGTCCTGCACCCGGTTGGCGATGAGGTTTATCCGCCCGTCGAACTCAAGCGTGTCGGTGACGAAGCGGCGGGCGGTATCGTCGAACTCGATCCGGTGCACGCGCAGCTCCGTGGTCCGGCTGATCCGCGAGACCAGCGAGATCACCACGATGCCCAGGATGAAGAACCCGGAGATGGCCAGGCCGTCCGGTTTTTCGATCACGTTCGCCGCCAAGGCGTACAGCAGGATGAGGGTCAGGACGGAGAAGCCGACGGCGGCACGTTGCCGCTTCTGGCGCGCCGCGGAAATGCTGACGGCCAGGGCGCCGGAGACCATCATGGCCAGGATGCCGGTGGCGTAGGCGCCGGCTTGGGCGTTGACGTCGGCCTTGAAGCCGATGGTGATCAGGATGCTGATGGCCGTGTAGACGAGCACTACGGGCCGCACCGCCCGCGTCCAGTCGGGCGCCATGCCGTAGGACGGCAGGTACCGGGGCACGATGTTGATCAGCCCGGCCATCGCCGAGGCACCGGCGAACCACAGGATCAGGATGCTGCTGACGTCGTAGACGGAGCCGAAGCCGTTGCCGAGCCGTTCATGGGCCAGATATGCCAGCGCCCGGCCGTTGGCTTCGCCGCCCTCCTGGAATGCCTCGGCCGGGATCAGGACCGTGGTCACGAAGCTGCTGCCGATCAGGTATACGCTCATGATCACCGCGGCCGTGGTCAGGAGCTTGCGGGTGTTCCGGATCCGGTTCTGCAGCATCTCCTTCGGTGTGGCCCCCGAGGCCGCAACCAGGGGCATCATGCTGACCCCCGTCTCGAAGCCGGAGAGCCCCAGGACCAGCAGCGGGAACGCCAGGATGGCGGGCCCGGCAATGCTGCCGACTCCGCCGTACGAGGTGAGCGCAGCGGTCCAGTCGGACAGCGCACCCGGCTGTGTGACGGCGTCGTAAATTCCCGTGCCGATGATGATGGCGTTCAGCAGCAGGAAGACGCCCACCAGCGGGATGGCGACGGCCACCGCCTCGGAGAAGCCGAGCAGGAACACCCCGCCCAGGATCAGCAGGAGCACCACGGTGATCAGGACCGCCTGGCCCTCCAGGAAGGGCGGCAGATAGGGGTTCTCCAGCATGTGGACGGTGGCGTCCGCGGCGGAGAGGGTGATGGTGATGATCCAGGACGTGGCCACGAACCCGAGCAGGATGAGCACAAAGAGCTTGCCCCGCCAGAACGGCAGCAGCTTCTCCAGCATGGCCACCGATCCCTGCCCGTGCGGGCTCTCCTGCGCCACCCGCCGGTACATCGGCAGCATGCCGAGCAGCGTCAGGGCCACGATCAGCAACGTGGCCAGCGGGGACAGCGCGCCGGCCGCGAGGGCCGCGATGCCGGGCAGGTAGGACAGCGTCGAGAAGTAGTCCACGCCGGTCAGGCACATGACCTTCCACCAGGGCTGCTGGTGCGCCCCGGCTTCGGCCACTTCCGGACCCATCGGCTGGTGCACCTTGTGCTCCAGCAGCCACCGCGTCAGGGGGCTGCCGGGGCCGGCTTCCTGCTCCGGATTGGGCACGCTGGCGGGAACGGAATACTGGGCGGGTGCGGTCATGAAGTGTCTTTCTGGGGTTCCGGGTGCGTCGGTTCAGGCCGGGAACGGGCGACGGCGGGGGCTACTTGGTTGCCTTAATGAACCGGTAGATCATGTAGCCCGTCACGGCGCAGCCCAGAATCAGCAGGAGCAGGGGGGCTGCATCAGCGAGCATGGCCGGTCTCCGCTTGCGCGCTTGTGGTGGCCACGGGGTCCTTCGATTCGAACGGAAAGTTTGCTGATGACCACGGGAGCGTAGCACCGGCCGCTTCCCGCCGCGGGCCGGAACCCGGGATCTTAACGCTTTCTTAACGCCACCTCGTTCAGGCCGTGCGCGGCGGATTCGCGGTGGTAGCGTGACGCATATGCGCGACGTTCCGGATTCCAAAGGGCGGCAGGACGCCTCCGGCGGAGTCCTCCACGGCCACTGGCATCGGGCGTCGAAGGCCTTTCCGGCCATCCTGAACATCCTGGCGCCGCAGCACCCCGCCCAGGTGATCGTCCTCGGCTTCGCGGCGGCAGTTGCCGTGGGAACCCTGCTGCTGATGCTGCCCGCAGCGCGGAACGGGCCGGAGGGCGCGCCTTTCCTGGATGCCCTGTTCACTTCCACGTCATCGGTCTGCGTGACCGGCCTGATCACCGTTGACACGCCGGTTTACTGGAGCGGCTTCGGCAAGGTGGTCATTCTGGCCCTGATCCAGGTGGGCGGATTCGGCGTGATGTCCTTCGGCACCCTGCTCGGCGTGCTCATGGCCCGCAGGCTGGGCCTCCGCTCGCGCCTCTCGGCGGCGGCCGAAATTAAGAGCACCGGCTTCGGCGATGTCCGCCGGGTGCTCCTGGGCGTGCTCGCCATCAGCCTGACCGTCGAGGTGACCCTCGCCGGGATGCTCGCGGCGCGGTTCGTGGCCGGGTACGGGTACGCGCCGGACCGTGCGCTCTGGCACGGCGTCTTCCATTCCGTGTCCTCGTTCAACAACGCCGGCTTCGCCCTGTACACGGACAACCTGATCGGGTTCGCCGGGGACCCCTGGATCTGCCTGCCCATCGCCGCGGCGGTGATCATCGGCGGCCTCGGCTTCCCGGTGCTGTTCGAACTCCGCCGCCAGTACCGCAAGCCCATCCACTGGAGCATGAACACCAAGCTGGTCCTGGTGGGCACCGCCGTGCTCCTCGCCAGCGGCACCGTCTTCCTCACCGCCGTCGAGTGGTCCAACCCCGCCACGCTGGGAGGCCTCAGGCCCGGCGAGCGCGTCCTTGCCGGCTTCTTCCAGTCGGTCATCACGCGCACGGCGGGCTTCAACAGCGTCGACATCGGGCAGATGCACCCGGTGTCCTGGATGGGGATGGACATCCTGATGTTCATCGGCGGCGGTCCGGCCGGAACAGCCGGCGGCCTGAAAATCACCACGTTCGGCGTGCTGTTCTTCATCCTGGCCACGGAGCTTCAGGGCGGGACGGCCGTGAACATCTTCGGCAAGCGCCTCTCACGGGCCGTGCACCGCCAGGCCATCACCGTGGTCCTGCTGGCCATCGCCCTGGTGGTGGGCTCCACCATGTTCCTGATGATCATCACGGACTTCGGGCAGGAACGGATCCTGTTTGAGGTCGTCTCGGCGTTTGCCACGGTGGGGCTCTCCACCGGAATCACCGCGGCCATGCCGCCGGCCGGCCAGGTGGTGCTGATCCTGCTGATGTTCATCGGCCGCCTCGGCCCGGTCACCCTGGGCGCCGCCCTTGCACTGCGGGAACGCCCTCCGCTCTACGAATACCCGAAGGAAAGGCCCCTCATTGGCTAAGAACATTTTCTCCCGCTCGGCCGGCAGCGAACCGCAGGCGGACTCCGTCGTCGTGATCGGGCTGGGCCGCTTCGGCGGGGCGCTGGCGCTGGAACTCGAAGCGCAGGGCACCGAGGTCCTGGGGATCGACGCGAACGAAGAGATCGTCCAGTCCTACAACGGCCGCCTGACCCACGTGGTCCGGGCGGACTCCACCAAGGAAGAGGTGCTGCGCCAGCTCTCGGTGCATGAGTTCGACCGGGCCGTGGTGGGCATCGGCTCGGACATCGAGGCCAGCATCCTGACGACGTCCCGCCTCCTGACTTTCCGCAAACCCCAGATCTGGGCCAAGGCCATCAGCGAACCGCATGCCGAGATCCTGAACCAGCTCGGCGTGGACCACGTGATCCGGCCGGAGCACGACATGGGCAAGCGGGTGGCCCACCTGGTCCGGGGTTCCCTGCTCGACTACGTGGAGTTCGAGGACGACTTCGTGATGATCCGCACCAGCCCTCCGCGGGAAGCCCAGGACCGACCGCTCGGCGTGCTGGGGCTCCGGGACAAGTACGGCATCACCATCGTGGCCGTCAAGCGCCCCGGCGGCATCTGGGGCCACACCACGGCCCAGACCGTCCTCTACGAGGAGGACCAGATCATCGTCCAGGGCAGCAAAACCCAGGCGGAGAGATTTAGCAACCTCACCTGACGCACGTCACCGCGCCTCCATGAAGACGACCTGCCTCAGGCTGGCGGCTGGCTTCGGTTTCGCGGCGGAGGCCGGCTTCAGATTCCCGACGGCGGCAGCTGGCTTCCGCGCGGCAGCCGGCTTCAGCTTCCCGACGGCGGCGGCCGGCTTTCCCACCGGGACGCGCCTGACGCTGAGCTGCTCGAGATCCAGCAGCCGGCGCGCGCCGGTCCGGGCATCGATGATCCAGAACAGGTCAATGTCTTCGAGTATGTTAGCCACTGTCCCACGGTGCGAGAGACGTCCCCGGTGCCAGGCCTCGATCTCCTCCCCCGCCGAGAGCTCCGCGCACGAACGCACCTCAAGGTCCTCATCCGTCATCATTGCTGTGTCCCCTTCCACGGTCCGGCTCAATATGCCCAGCCTGCACGATGAAGTTTTCTGCAGGGTTTCGAAATTGTGCTCCTTGTGTGTCTGCACTGTTTCCAGACGGGCGTAATACCGCACCACTGGGACACGACCCCGCCCAACCGGCCGCGCGGACAATATCACCGCCGAAGAGAATTTCCATTCTTTCCTAAAAAAACTGCGCTTTTCTTGATCAAATCTTGAGTCATTCTTGGGTTAAGAACTTCTCACTCCGGAATGTTTATGCAGAGTTCAATTTGCCGGAATCGAATTTCCACCCGGACAGGGTAATTATTCGTCACGGTTCGAGGACAGCCCGCCGTTAATTCCCCACAGCTAGCGTCCGGACAACGCATCTGCGCGCTGGCTGGCAGCCTGGGCGGCTTCGGCATTGCCCAATCGCTGATGGATATTCGCGAGGATGCGCCAGGGCGTGTCCAAGCCGGGGTCCAGGGCTGCCGCGTACTGCAGGTCCGCTACGGCCTCGGCGGGTCGCCCCAGGCCGAACTGGGCAACGCCCCGGTGCATATAGAGTCCGGTGGAATACGGGGCATCCCGGACCAGGTCGTCCAGCAGGTTTTTGGCCGCGCCCGGATCCCCGCTGTAGAGGTAACCGATGGCCAGCGCCGTCCCGGCCTCCTGCGAGCGCGGCGTCCGGTCCCGGGCCAGGCTTCCCCAATCGACGGCGTAGCGCGCCGCCCCCTGGTCCCCCGCCGTCGCCGGGCCGGCAAACGCCTGGGCCGCGAGCAGCGCGGTATCGCTGTCCCACGGCCTGAGCTGCCGGGCCTGCTGAAACGCTTGCTCGGCAAGGTCAGCATCCCCCGCCGCGGCAGCCTGGGCTCCAGAGCCCATCGGCCATTCGGCAATGGTGGCCGGGACGGCAACGGTCAGGCCGGCCGCGACGAGAACCAGGCCAGCCGCCGTCGAAACCCGTGAACGGAAGACGGAGAACCCCACGCCCTCGCACCCCACCAGGCCGCCGCACAGGAAAGCCACCAGAGCCGTGGTGCCGATTGACGTGAAGTGCGTCAGCAGCGCCAGACCGTAGGCGGCCGCCGTCACCAGCACCACGGCAAGGTACCGGCGGTCTGCACCGTGCCCGGCTTCCTTCATCCGCCGGACCACAGCCACCACGGCAACCGCACCGAGAACCAGGACCAACAGAAGCAGAGGAACTCCGCCAGAGGCCAGTGCCTGCAGGGGCCAGCTGTGCGGAGAATCGGCAGGGAAACTGTCGCCCACGGAGCGGGCCCACTCCTGGTTCAGATACGCCGGCAGCGCATCAACTAAGCCGCTCGGCCCAACGCCGAAGACCGGATCGGCGCCTATCAGGCCGAGGCTCCGGTCCCATAGCAGCCGGCGTCCGTCCACGGTTCCCGCGGACAGCAGCCGGTCACGGGCAGCGGGGACCAGCAGTACTCCGACGGCGACGCCCGCCACAGCGAGTGCGGCTCCCGCCGCGATTTTTGGCCGCGCCCAGGACCGGCCCCGCATCCACATGTAGGAGGCAAACAACGCCACGATCAGCAGCCCGGCCAGCGCAGCCCGGGAGCCCGAAAGGATCGCCACCCCGGCAGCGGCGAATAGGCCTGCCCGCCGCAGCCACATCTGCCATCCGCGCTCAGAACTACCGCCGGCGGACAACACTCCCGCGATGACGAAGCCCACCAGGCCCTGGTCCGTGGCATTCCCCAGCGTGGCGCCAGGCCGCACGTCAGCGGCCCCTCCCAGCGGCCGCAAACCCGCGCTTTCCAGGACTGCGATGGGCAGCAGAACCAAGGCGGCGGCGGCGAGCGACATGCTGAGAAGCTTGCGTCTCTGGCCGGCCGACGCACCGCCCAGGACCTTCGCGCCCACCGCGAACACGGCCACGTACACGCCAAGGGTCAACATTCCCTCGTAGCGCGGCCAGCGTCCGGCCATGCTGGCCAGCGGAGTATCGGACAAGAGCATGGCGACGGCGATCCACACCACGCAGGCGGCGGTCGCCGCCTGCACCGCCCAGGGAATCCGGGCCCGCAGCGGAGACAGCAGGCCGGCGAGGACGGCGATGATCACCACCACAAGCTTGATCCAGACGAACCTGAAAAGGCCTCCGGGCTGAAACACCAGGATTGACCCTGCCATCAGGATGATGCAGAGCGCGGGCAGCCGGGTAATCGCTTGCTTCATGCGCGGGTTGGTGACCTTTCAAGGGAGACTGCTCCAATATAACCGCCCCGCCCTGACACAGGACTATGTCAAGCCGACAAGAGGCACGGTTACTAACTCAATTGGACATACGGCCGAAATTTCTGGAAAAAGTACTTTGAATGCCGTTTATAACGGTTACACTGAGGCGTTCTTTGACAATTAAATGATGCGGCCCAGCTGCTGCATGACCCATGGGGGGTAAAAATGCTCGCTTTGAGCAGGCGATTCCGTTTCCGAATCGTCGTTTTATTATCGGTTCTGTCAGCGCTGGTACTGCTCGGCATAACGCCGGCCAACGCAGCAGACTTGTCGAATGCTTCGATCAGCGGAAAGGTGACGGCCCCTGCAGGCGTCGATCTCACCTCCGTCGGAATTACGGTCCACACCGCTGAGGCGTATTCCTACACTGGCTGGGGGGAGGTCGCCGCAGACGGCAGCTACACGGTCAGCGGCCTTCCGGCAGGTTCCTACAAGGTCCAATTCGGTGGTTCCAGCTCCGGTGCACTGAACCAGTGGTACTCGGGCGCATCGTCCTTTGACTCGGCCACACCCGTCACCCTTACGGCCGGCCAAAGCCTGGCCGGCATCGACGCAGCCCTCATCAAGGGCGCTTCCATCAGCGGGCACGTCACGGTCCCCGCAGGCATCGATCCCAGCTCAGTCGGCGTCTGGATCACCAGCACTGCCTATGGCCCCGACTGGTATTCCGGTTACGGGCAGGTTGGCCAGGACGGCGGCTACACCGTTCACGGAGTGCCTGCCGGCAGCTACAAAATCCAGTTCTCCGGAGGCAACTCGGGCGTCATCACCCAGTGGCATTCGGGAGCGTCGTCCTCCCAGACCGCTACGCCAGTAACGCTCACGGCAGGTCAGGATCTTGGCGGAATCAACGCGACCCTCGTCATGGGCGCCTCCATCAGCGGCAAAGTCACCGTTCCTGCCGGCGTGGATCCCGGTTCCTTGCAGGCCGACGTCCTCTCGGCTAACGGAAGCTACGGGGGATCTACCCAACTCGGCGCCGACGGCACGTACAAAGTCAACGGCCTTGCGGCAGGCAGCTACAAAGTCCGGTTCTCCGGGTACAACAGCGGCACCCTGCAGCAGTGGTACGCGGGCGCCTCGTCCGAAGCCACGGCCACGCCCGTGACGCTCGCCGCGGGCGAGGACCGTACCGGGATCGACGCGACCCTGGTCTTGGGCGCGTCTGTCAGCGGAACTGTTACCGTCCCCGCCGGGGTGAATCTTGGCTCCATTCAGGCCACGGTCTACCAGGCCGGCGGAACGAACCCCCACTACGTGGCTTCATCCTCGGTCAACGACGACGGCACTTACAAGGTGGCCGGTCTCCCGTCAGGCAGCTACAAAGTGCAGTTCGCCGGGTACAACACCGGCGCACTGGTGCAGTGGTATGCCGGCGCCTCATCCTTTGATGCCGCAACACCGGTCGCCCTGACCGAAGGCCAGGATCATGGCGGCGTCAACGCCACCCTGATCAAGGGCGCGTCAGTATCCGGCAAGGTCACCGCTCCGGCCGGCGTCAATCTGTCCGCGGTGCAGGCTTATCTCTATACGTCGGACAGCTACTCCTACGCGGGCTCTGCCGACGTCAGAGCGGACGGCTCCTACAAGTTTGCCGGCTTAGCGGCCGGGTCCTACAAGGTGCAGTTCAGCGCAGGAAGCTCGGGGTCACTTGATCAGTGGTACGGCGGCCTGTCGTTCACCGAGGCCACGCCCGTCCCCGTAGCGGACAGCCAGGATCTGACTCTGAGTGACACGCCTCTCGCCAAGGGCGCGTCCATCAGCGGCAAGGTCACGGCTCCTGCCGGCGTCGAGCTCTCCGCGGTGACGGCGTCCGTTTACAACGCTGACAACTTCCGGTCATACGCCGTGAACGCCCAGGTGCAGTCCGACGGCACGTACAAGGTGACCGGCCTCCGCGCCGGAAACTACAAAGTTCAATTCGCGGGCTATAACACCGGCGCGCTGAACCAGTGGTACGCGAACGCCACCACCATGGACTCGGCAACCACACTGCCTCTCACCGCAGGCCAGGACCTCACAGGCATCAACGCGACTTTGATCAAGGGCGCGTCCATCGCGGGCAAAATCACGGCTCCCGCCGGCGTCGACCTGACGATGGTCAACGTGTCCGCCACCGGAGAGGGAAGCGCCAACGGCTCGTATGGGCAGGTGAACGCCGACGGCACCTTCGCGGTCAAGGGACTTCCGGCGGGAACCTACAAGGTCAGTTTTTCCAACTACAACTCGGGCGCCCTGGACGAGTGGTACAACAACGTCCTGACCGCGGCGGAGGCCACTCCGATCACGCTCACGGCAGGCCAGGACCGCACGGCCGTTGATGCCACTCTTGCCAAGGGTGCCAGCATCAGCGGCAAGGTCACGCTGCCGGCAGCCGAATACTCCCCGAACGTCTTCGTCACTGCTTTCAGGGCAAGCGACAACACCATGGCCGGCTCCGCCAACTCGAATTTCGACGGCACTTACTCAATCCGCGGCCTGACGCCGGGCAGCTACAAAATCTCCTTCGGCTCCTACGGCACCGGAGCGCTGCCGCAGTGGTACAAGAACGCTTCGTCCATGGAAACTGCCACCACGGTGCCGGTCACCGAGGGCCAGGACCTGACCGCCATTGACGCAACCCTGATCAAGGGCGGCACCATCAGCGGCAAGATCACGGCCCCCGCAGGGACCAACCTCGCTGCATCGCAGGTCGTCGCGACGAAGAACGGGGTCAGCAATCCGGCCCCCGTGTACGGCTCCGTGAATTCCGACGGAACGTACTCCGTGATCGGGCTGGAGGGAGGCACGTACACGGTGCGGTTCTCCGGCGGCCAAAGCGGCGCCACGGATACCTGGCACGGCGGAGCAACGGCAGCGAGCGCCACCCCCGTGACAGTGGCGGTCTCGCAGACCGTGACGGGCGTGGACATGACCGTGATTACCGGAGCGTCCATCAAGGGAAAGATCGCCGGCACCAGCACCACCTACGGATACCCCGTCTCCGTGCTTGATGCCGCGGGCAAGAGTGTCAAGGAAGGTTTCTCGGACGCCGCCGGAAACTACAGTGTGGTGGGGCTTGCCGAAGGCTCCTACAAGGTAGCTTTCAACCGCTCCAGCGGCTATGCGCAGGAAGAAGCGCAGTTCTACCAGAACAAGCCCGAGTCCGCCGGTGCAGGCCAGGCGCAGTCGCTCCCGGTGACGGCAGGCCAGCAGGTACAGAACATTGACGCGACCCTGGCCACCGGTGGATCCCTCACCGGCACCGTGCTGAACAAAGACGGAAAGCCCTTCGCGGATGCATTCGTCCACGCTTACACCCCCGATGGTTCGCTCGTGACCCGCGCCAGTTTCACTGACGCGGCCGGAAAGTACACCATCAATGGCCTGACGTCAGGAAAGTACACGCTGCGGGTCATCGGCGGCCCGATTGCCGGGGACCTCTACTCGGGCAACGCCGCCACGGAAGCCGCGGCTACACCCGTGACGGTTGCCAGCGGCAGCGCCACCACGCACGATCTGTCGTACGCCACGGAACCCCTGACCGCACCGGTGCCCACCATCACGGGAACCGCCAAGGCGGGCTCGACCCTGACGGCGGTCCCGGGCACGTGGGGGCCGGGGCAGGTCGCGCTTTCCTATCAGTGGAAGTCCAACGGGACAGCCGTTGGACTCGCCATCGCCGGAGCCACCGCCAGCACGTACAAACTGACGGCGGCCGACGTCGGCAAGACCATAACCGTCACCGTGACGGGCACCAAGGCGGGCTACACGACGACGGCTAAGACGTCAGTGCGCACCGGCACGGTCATGGCCCTCAACCCTGTGCTCAGCGCACCGGTGCCCGCCATTACGGGCACGGCGAAGGTCGGCTACACGCTGACCGCGGCACCGGGCACCTGGGGACCGGTGCCGGTGGCGCTGGCGTACCAGTGGAAGGCAAACGGCATCGCCATCACCGGCGCCACCGCGAGCACCTACAAGCCTGCCTCCACGGTGGTGGGAAAGACGCTGACCGTCACGGTCACCGGAACAAAGGCGGGCTACACCACCGCGGCCAAGACCAGCGCGGCAACGGTCAAGGTCGCCGCCGGCACGCTCTCCGCGCCAGTACCCGTGATCACGGGCGCGGTGAAGGTCGGCTCCACGCTGACCGCAGCAGGCACGTGGGGCCCGTCACCGGTCACGCTGACGTACCAGTGGAAGGCCAACGGCATCGCCATCACCGGCGCCACCGCCAGCACGTACAGGCCGGCAGCAACCATGCTGGGCAAAACCCTTACCGTCACTGTCACGGGGTCAAAGGCCGGCTACATCGCGGTCGCCAAGACCAGCGCGGCAACGGCCAGGGTCGCAGCGGGAACTTTGACCGCACCGGTACCGGGCATCGCCGGCACCGCCAAGGTGGGCTACACGCTGACGGCAACTGGCGCTTGGGGGCCGGCACCGGTCGCCCTGAGGTACCAGTGGAAGGCAAACGGCATCGCCATCACCGGCGCCACCGCCAGCACGTACAGGCCGGTGTCGACGGTGGTGGGCAAAACCCTGACCGTCACCGTCACCGGAGCCAAGACTGGGTACACCACCGTAGCCAAGACCAGCGCAGCAACGCTCAGGGTGGCAGCGGGCACTCTGACGGCGCCGGCACCGAGGATCACCGGCACGGTCAGGGTGGGCTACACCCTGACCGCCGTTCCTGGCACCTGGGGACCGGCACCCGTCACGCTGACCTACCAGTGGAAGGCAAACGGCATCGCCATCACCGGCGCCACCGCCAGCACCTACAAGCCGGTCGCCGCGGTGCGAGGAAAGATCCTGACGGTCACGGTCACGGGTCGGAAGGCGGGCTACACCGCCGTCGCCAGGACGTCGGCGGCTACTGTCAAGGTGGTCTAGCAGTCACCGGTAAGCACTAACTGACGAAGCCCCGTCCAGATGATTGATTCTGGGCGGGGCCTCGTGCATCCGCCGTAACAACCGAGTGAGTCTTAACGCTGCTCCTCCATCGGCCGAAACTGCTAGGCGCCGACCCCTGCTTCGAGGGCAGCGCCGGCGAGCCGGAGCCAAGTATCCACCACGGTGTCGGGGTTCAAGGAGACGGAATCGATACCTTCCTCGACCAGCCACTCGGCGAAGTCCGTGTGGTCGCTGGGGCCCTGGCCGCAGATGCCGACATATTTGCCGCGCTCTTTGCAGGCCTTGATGGCCATGCTCAGGAGCTTCTTGACGGCGGGGTCGCGTTCATCGAAGCCGCCCGAGACAATCGCGGAGTCCCGGTCCAAGCCCAGGGCCAGCTGGGTCATGTCATTGGAGCCGATGGAGAATCCGTCGAAGTAGTCCAGGAACTCGTCGGCGAGCAGGGCATTGGACGGAATTTCACACATCATGATCACCTCCAGGCCGTTCTCGCCGCGGGTGAGGCCGTTCTCGGCCAGCAGCTCGATGACGCCGCGGGCCTCGTCCAGGGTCCGCACGAACGGGATCATCAGCTTGACGTTGGTCAGCCCCATCTCGTTGCGGACGAAGGACAGGGCCTCGCACTCGAGGTCGAAGCAGTCCCGGAAGGACGGTTCCAGGTACCGTGAGGCGCCGCGGAAGCCGATCATCGGGTTCTCTTCGTGCGGCTCGTAGGCGGGTCCGCCGATCAGGTTGGCGTACTCGTTGGACTTGAAGTCGGACATGCGCACAATCACGGGTTCCGGCGCGAAGGCCGCCGCGATGGTGGACACGCCTTCGGCCAGGCGCTTGATGTAGTAGTCGCGCGGGCCGTCGTACGCGGCGATCCGCTCACGGATTTCCGCGGCGACGTCCGCCGGCTGCTCGTTCAGGTTCAGCAGTGCCTTGGGGTGGATGCCGATCTGGCGGTTGATGATGAATTCGAGCCGGGCCAGGCCCACTCCGTGGTTGGGAAGCTGCGCGAACGTAAACGCCTGTTCCGGGGTGCCGACATTCATCATGACCTTGACGGGGGCCTCGGGCAGCTGGGTGATCTCGGCTTCCTCGACACTGAAGTCCAGGAGCCCTTCGTAGATCAAGCCGGTCTCACCGTCGGCGCAGGAGACGGTGACTTCGAGGCCGTCGGAGAGGGCGTCCGTGGCGACTCCGGTGCCGACGACGGCGGGAATTCCCAGTTCCCGGGCAATGATAGCCGCGTGGCACGTGCGCCCGCCGCGGTTGGTCACGATCGCGGAGGCACGTTTCATGATCGGTTCCCAGTCCGGGTCGGTCATGTCTGCGACGAGGACATCGCCAGTCTTGAAGGCGGCCATCTGGTCGATCGCGGTGAGGATGCGTACGCTGCCGGCGCCGATGCGCTGGCCGATGGCGCGGCCTTCGACCAGCACCCGGCCGGTCCCGTTGAGGCGGAAACGGCTCAGGCTGCCGGAGGCCCGGCGGGACTGCACGGTCTCCGGGCGTGCCTGCAGGATGTACAGGCCGCCGTCGACCCCGTCCTTGCCCCATTCGATGTCCATCGGGCGGCCATAGTGGTTCTCGATGGCGACGGCGTGCCGGGCGAGCTGCTCAACGTCGTCGTCGCTGAGGCTGAAGCGGTTCCGCAACGAGGCCTCGACCGGTACGAAGTCGATGGTACGGCCGACCTCGCGGCTGCTCGTGTAAGTCATCTGGAGGGCCTTCTCGCCCAGTCCGCGCTTGAGGATGGCGGGGCGGCCAGCCTGCAGCGCGGGTTTGTACACGTAGAATTCGTCGGGGTTCACGGCGCCCTGGACGACGGCCTCGCCGAGGCCGTAGGAGGACGTGACGAATACGGCGTCCTGGAACCCTGACTCCGTGTCCATGGTGAACATGACACCGGAGGCGCCGACGTCGGAGCGCACCATCCGCTGGATGCCGGCAGAGAGCGCCACCTCGGCGTGTTCGAACTTGTGGTGCACGCGATAGGCGATGGCCCGGTCGTTGTAGAGAGACGCGAACACGTCCTTGATGGCGAGCAGGATGTTCTCGATGCCGCGGACGTTCAGGAAGGTTTCCTGCTGCCCGGCGAAGGAGGCGTCGGGAAGGTCTTCGGCCGTTGCGCTAGACCGGACGGCCCAGGAGAGGTCCTCGGAGCCCCCGTGCTTGTCCACCAGTTGCTGGTAGGAGTTCCGGATCTGCGTTTCGAAGTCCGGCAGGAAGGGGGTCTCGCGCATAAGGGTCCGGATTTCCTGGCCAGCCGCGGCGAGGGCTGTCACGTCGTCGGTGTCCAGTCCGACCAGGCGGTCGGCGATCTTCTGGTCCAGGCCGGAGTCTGTAAGGAAGGTGCGGTAGGCGTCGGCCGTCGTGGCGAAGCCGTCCGGGACCTGGACGCCGGCAGAGGTCAGGTTCTGCACCATCTCACCGAGGGAGGCGTTTTTCCCGCCCACCCGGTCCAGGTCCTTGAGTCCGAGTTCCGAGAACCACAGGATGTCTGTCGTCATAGTTGCTGCTCCTTTGCAGATGATGGCATGCAGATGTGCCGCCCCGCTCGCGGCGATGGCCGGTTGGTGGGCGCGAATCCTGTCCACAGTGTCAGGTCTCGAGCGCTCTTTCCACATGATGTGCGCCACACCGGGCTTGTGAAACTTTTCCTAATGTTTGAGGTTCATGCGCTGCAGGATGGTGGCCGCCATTTCCTCCACGGACACCGTGGCTGAATTCAGGTACGGAATCCGGTGGGATACGTACAGCTGCTCGGCGCTGCGCAGCTCGAAGCCGCACTGCCGCAGCGACGCGTAGGGTGAGCCGCGGCGCCGTTCGGTGCGGATCTGGCTCAGGCGCAGGGGGTTGGAGGAGAGGCCGAAACATTTCTCAACGAAAGGCCGCAGCGGCTTGGGTAGCCCCTCCCGCTGAAAGTCCTCGTCCACCAGCGGGAAGTTCGCGGCGAAGATTCCGTGTTGCAGCGCCAGGTACATGGTGGTGGGTGTCTTTCCGCAGCGGGACGGCGCCACCAGGATGACCTGCGCCTTTTCCAGCGCGCGCAGGCTCTGGCCGTCGTCGTGTTCCATGGCGTACTCGACGGCGGCCATCCGGGATCGATACCGCTCCGCATTGCCCAGGCCGTGCGCCCGCCCCGGTTCTCCGCTCGCCGGGGTGCCGAGGGCGTGCTCCAGCTGTCCGACATGCGTCCCGATGAGGTCCACGATGATTCCGTTGCACGTCGCCAGGGTCTGCCGGACATCGCTGCTGACAGCGGTGGAAAAGACAATCGGCCGCAGGCCGGTGGCGGCCAGTTTGTCGATGGAGCCGACCACCGTCCTGGCCTGTTCGACGGTCGTGATGAAGGGGACCGTGATGCGGTCAAAGTTATTAGCGGGGAACTGCGTCAACAAGGTGTTGCCGAGCGTTTCCGCTGTGATGCCGGTGCTGTCCGAAAGGAAGTAGACGGGCCGAAGATCGTCATTGGTCATGAACGAATTCTCCACTAGCTCAACTGCTCGCGTACAACGCCACCAACTCATGGTCTGGAGAGGATTCGGATAACGGACATCATGGGTCCGATAAGTCCGGTAGCAGTCCCACTTGCCGCATCAGGAAACGAACTCCAGCGAGAGCAGGACTCCGAGGACTTTGGCACCGAGGTCAACGTTGAGGATGCCACCCGTTGCGTCCCGGAAATTTCCCGTAGTGCCCCGGAACTGACCGGAGTATCCTGTGTCGAGTCCGGACAGTGCCGTCCGGTCAGGCAGCAATTAGAGCTCACTGAGCGTCGATTGAGAATCGCCTAGGAGGGGCCATGACTTCGCCCACCGTCCCCATACCGCAGCCTCCCCCGAAGCCGGTGGTCGGCAACCTGCCGGACATCGATTCCAGCAAGGGGATCCTGGGAATAGCCGAGGTGGCCGAGCGGTACGGCCCCATTGTCCGCATCCAGTTCTTCAACCGCAGCGTCATAGCCGTCTCCTCCCAGCAGCTCGTCAACGAAGTGTGCGACGAGTCCCGTTTCGGCAAGGTGCTGGGCGTTTCCCTGCGGGAGGTGCGGGACTTCATCGGAGACGGCCTGTTCACCGCACGGACAGAAGAACCGAACTGGCAAAAGGCGCACCGGATCCTGATGCCGGCGTTCGGGCCCGCGGCGCTGAAGCGGATGTTCAGCGGCATGGACGACATCGCCGAGCAGCTGCTCCTCAAGTGGGAAAGGCTCGGCCCCACGGCCCGGATCGATGTTCCGGACAACGCCACCCGGCTGACCCTGGACACCATTGCCCTGTGCTCGTTCAGCTACCGCTTCAACAGCCTCTACCGGGAGGAGCTGCATCCCTTCGTCGGGGCCATGGTCCGTGCCCTGGTCGAATCCGGGAGCCGGGCGCGCAGGCTCCCGGTCCAGAACAAGATCATGCTGCGCAGGCGCCACCAGCTCGAGGAAGACAATGCCCTGATGTTCGAGGTGGCCGACCAGATGATCAGCGACCGGCGCCGCAACCCCAGCCCGCCGGGCAGCGAAGACATCCTGGACACCATGCTCAACGCGGCGGACCCGATGACCGGTGAGCGGTTGTCCGAGGACAACATCCGCTATCAGATGGTCACCTTCCTGGTGGCCGGGCATGAGACCACCAGCGGCCTGCTGTCCTTCGCGCTCTACGAACTGCTGCGCCATCCCAATGTCCTGGCCAAGGCGCGCGCCCAGGTGGACGAGGTCCTCGGCACCGAGGGCGCACGGTTCGAGCACCTGCCCCGGCTGGGGTATCTGGACCAGATCCTGAAGGAAACGCTCAGGCTCTGGCCCACCGCCCCCGGATTCAACGTCGCCCCGTTCGAGGACACGACGCTCGGCGGCCGCTACCAGGTCCCCGCGGGGCAGGGCATCCTGGTCCTGATCCCGCAGCTGCACCGGGACAAGGCGGCGTGGGGCGAGGACGCGGAGCTCTTCGATCCGGACCGGTTCTCGCCCGAACGTGCCGCGGAAATCCCTGCCAATGCCTGGAAGCCCTTCGGCAACGGCCAGCGTTCCTGCATCGGCCGTGGATTTGCCCTGCAGGAGGCCATGCTGTTCCTGGCCAAGCTCCTGCAGCGCTTCGACATCACGCCGGCCGACCCCGGCTATGAACTGAAGATCCACCACACGCTGACCATGAAGCCCGAGGGGCTCTTCATCAACGTGAGCCGGCGGAACGTGAAGATCCAAGCGGCCAGCGAGGCCGCCGTCGAACTTGCCCGGCAGGCCGAGGCGCCGGCGGCAGCCGCCAACGGAGTCCCGCTCCGTGTGCTCTACGGGTCCAACGCGGGAACCTCCCAGGACTTCGCCCAGCGCATTGCGAACGACGCCGGGCGGCGCGGTTACAGCCCCACCATCGGTCCGCTCGACGACGCGGCCGGCGGACTGCCGACGGCGGGGATCGTCGCCATTGTGGCCTCCTCCTATGAGGGGCAGCCGCCGGACAACGCCCGGAAGTTCATGGCCTGGACCGAGGGCCTGCAGCCTGGCAGCCTCTCCGGGGTGCGGTACACGGTGTTCGGCAACGGAAACAAGGACTGGGCGCGGACCTACCAGGAGGTGCCCAAGGCCATCGACGCCCGGCTGGAGGCCGCCGGCGCCACGCAGATCTATGAACGGGGCGAGGCCAACGCCCGCGGCGATTTCTTCGGCGATTTCGACGAGTGGTACGCCGGCTTCTGGCCCGCCGTCGACGGCGCGCTCGGGCAGAGCACCAGCTCGCCGGCCGCACAGCCCGAGCTGGAGATTCAGTTCGTGGGCAACGTCCGGGAACCGCTGCTGCGCCAGAACGGGCTGGCACTCGGCACGGTGGTGGCAAACCGTGAACTGGTGGACATGGCCAAGCCAGGAGCCAAGTCCAAGCGGCATGTCGAGATCGCCCTGCCCGAGGGGATGAGCTACCGGACGGGCGACTATCTGGCCGTGCTGCCGCTGAATCCCAGCGAACTCGTGCAGCGGGCCCTAAGCCGCTTCAACCTCGACTACGACTCGCACGTCCTGCTGAGCATGGAGCAGGGTGACACGTTCCTGCCCACCGGTTCGCCTGTGGCCGTGGGCGAGCTGCTCAGCAGTTACGTCGAACTTGCGGTCCCGGCCACGCGGACCCAGCTCGAGTACCTGGCCGACGTGGCCGAGGATCCCGCCCACCGCTGGGAGCTTGAGGCCCTGGCGGAGGACCGCGAGCGCCATGCGGCCGAGATCCTGGACAAGCGCGTCTCCCTCCTGGACCTGCTGGAGAGGTACCCGTCGTGCAAGCTGTCGTTCAGCTCGTTCCTGCAGCTGCTGACCCAGCTGGCGCCGCGGCGGTACTCCATCTCGTCGTCCCCGCTCTGGAGTCCGGACCATGTGACCCTAACGTTCGCCGTCATCCAGGCTCCGGCGTGGTCGGGCCGCGGCGTCTTCGAGGGTGCCGCCTCCACCTACCTCGCCCAGGCCAGGCCCGGGACACGGGTCGCGGTCACGGTGCGTCCCTCGAATACCGCCTTCCACCCGCCCCAGTCCCTGGAGGTCCCGCTCATCATGGTCTGTGCCGGCACCGGGCTGGCGCCCTTCCGGGGGTTCGTCCAGGACCGGGCACTGCGGGCCGAGGCCGAGGGCACCAAGCCGGCGCCCTCCATGCTGTTCTTCGGCTGCCGGGCTGAGGACACCGACTTCCTCTACCGGGCGGAGCTGGCATCCTGGGCAGACGAAGCCAACCTCGACCTCCGGCCGGTCTTCTCCACCGCACCCACAGACGGCCAGAAGTACGTCCAGCACCGGCTCTGGGCGGACCGCGCCGATGTGAAGGAGCTGGTCAGGCAGGGCGCCACAGTCTACGTCTGCGGCGACGGCAAGAACATGGCGCCGCAGGTCCGCGACACGTGCGCACAGATCTACCAGGAGGCGACCGGCGCCTCTGAGGCGGATGCCGACGCGTGGATGGATGAGGTGGAACGCACGCACGGCAGGTACGTGGCGGACATCTTCACGTGAAACTGCAGGATGTGGTCAAGCCGGCTGGCACCGCCTATGTCCGGGCTCCAGACCCGCCCCGGAAGGCGGAGCCTGAAGCCCGGACAATCAGCGTTTGGTTTACCTCAGTCCAGGGCTGCTCAGCAGGTAAGAGCCCCCGTGCCGGTCAGTCCGCGCGAGTTGGACGCCGAGCACCTGAAAATGACGGTGCCTGGCGGTTGCTCGATGACCAGGGAAATCGACGTCACCGTCAGGACCGGGTTCACGCCGGTCCAGTTGCTGTTCGGGCAGCCGGCTGCGGCCCCGCTGATCTGGCTTGGTGCTGTCAGCACAGCGGGGTTGGTGTTGCGAGAGGGTATTGATTTATATACATACGCGTATGTATGGTTCTGTCTCAGTGGTTCCATGAGGAGGAAGGGCCGCATGAAAATCCAACCAGCCGACCAGGTACGTCAGATCGACGCGACCGATCCGGTCGCAGCCGCTCACCCGTACGACTACGCCGACGCCTTCGAAGTTCGCTTACCCGAGCCGGATCCCCACTCGCCCGAAACTTGGCTCCGGGCCGGAATGCGATCCACGTCGCCGACGGTGAAGCGAATCCTGCGCATGATGGGAATACGAAGCGCCCCCACTACCCCGTCGCCCGATCGTCTGGGCCCTTTTCGGATTGTCGAATCCGGACCCGAGGTGATCCATTTGGAGACGCACTTTCCGCTGATGCGCGTTGCCGTGGTGGGACGCAGGGTCGAGCCGACGCGGCGGACGCTCACAACCGTTCTTTACTACGAGCGGCCCGTGCTCGCCCGCCTCGTCTGGGCGCTCGTCGGCCCGGGGCATCGCCGAACGGTGCGGCAGCTCATCACGAGCAAGACTGCGACGAATTGAATGGAGCGGGCGTTGCTCCGACCGGACGCAAACGACGAGACACGGGAGCGGTTGATCGAGCCGGATCACGCCGGCCGTCGTCGTCCCACCCAGGCAGACCGGAGGGCGCGCACTCGCAACGCACTGCTCGAGTCGGCCGCACGCGGACTGTCCCGCTACGGCTACGGCAACCTCAAGCTTGAGCAGGTCGCCCAAGATGCCGGGTACACGCGCGGGGCGCTCTACCACCAATTCAAGGACAAGCAGGACCTGGTCCTGGCCGTGATTGAGTGGGTTCTTCAGACAATGCGGCAGGAGGTTTTTGCCCGCGTCGACCAGGAATCGGAGCCCGTCACGGCGCTGCTCACCCTGGCCCGCGGGCACGCCATCTTCTGTCGACGTGATATCGCGCGCATGGCTCTCGCGGTGCGGCTCGAATTCTCCGGACAGGACCATCCTGTCGGGCGCGAGATCGAGCGGAGTTACGAACTGCTCGTCCAGAGCTGTGTCCGCCTGATCGACGCCGGACGCGAGAACGGAACCATCCCACCCGGCCCGCCAACCAGTACCGTCGCCCTCGCGTTCGTCGGCGCGCTCGAGGGGACCGTGGCCGCAGTGGCGGGACTGGCCCCGCATGACGAACTCCTCGCAGCCCGTGCCGTAGCCGGCGTACTCGGACTCGACCCCGTTGCCGTGACGCAGAACCGGATGAAGGAGACCACGAAGTGAAACTCCCGAAGACAGCACACACCACCCGACCCTGGCGGATCCACGAAATCACACCCGACTTCCGCCTCGAGGACGTGTGGGCATTGCCGACGCCGGGTGGCCCCGACGATCTCGCACGTCTGGTGCGACAGTTCACTTCGGCTGACATGCCGCGCCGAACGTCTTTTTTCACCCGCACGCTCTTCGAGATCCGTTGGAAGCTCGGGAAATTGCTCGGGTGGGACAAGTCGGAGACCGGCCTCGGCTCGCGGGTGCAGTCGCTACGCGACAGATTGCCGTTGGATCTTCGCGGCGCTCCACCCGCGCTGGACCTCCCCACGGGTCCATTCACCTGTGTGTACCAGACCGACGACGAATGGGCGGCGGAGATCGCGAACCGGACCGTGCACGCGGTGATGCACATTGGCTGGGTCCAGGACGAGGCCGGCGGTTACCACGGCCAGATGGCCGTCCTGGTGAAGCCCAACGGAATCGTCGGGAAGATCTACATGGCCGTAATCGCGCCATTCCGCCACCTCATCGTGTACCCGTCGCTAATTGGAGCGATCGGACGGAATTGGCAGGCCGGTATGTCTTAGAGTCCTCGGGTTTTTCCTCGGGTATCGGCGGCGCTCCGAGCCTAGTTCCAGCCCGACCCCGCCTGGACCCGGCCGAGCCAGCCGCCGGTGCCGCTGCCCTTGTACAGCCAGAGCGCTCCGGCGGTGTCCACGGCGAGGACGTCGTTACGGGCGTCTCCGCTGAAGTCGCCCCGGCCGGTGATGGTGGTCATGGCGTTCCAGCCTGAACCGGCCTGGACCCGGCCGAGCCAGCCGCCGGTGCCGCTGCCTTTGTACAGCCAGAGCGCACCGGCGGTATCGCGGGCCAGGACATCGGCTTTCCTGTCGCCGTTCATGTCCCCGGGACCCACGACGGCGGTCATCGCGTTCCAGCCTGAACCGGCCTGGACCCGGCCGAGCCAGCCGCCGGTGCCGCTGCCTTTGTACAGCCAGAGCGCACCGGCGGTATCGCGGGCCAGGACATCGGCTTTCCGGTCGCCGTTCATGTCCCCGGGACCCACGATGGCCGTCATGCCGTTCCAGCCGGTCCCGGCCTTCACCCGTCCGAGCCAGCCGCCGCGGCCGTTGCCCTGGTACAGCCACAGGGCGCCGGACCCGTCACGGGCCAGCACGTCGTTCCTGCCGTCGCCGTTCATGTCCCCGGAGCCCACGATGGCCGTCATGCCGTTCCAGCCCGTCCCGGCCTTCACCCGTCCGAGCCAGCCACCCCGGCCGTTGCCCTGGTACAGCCACAGCACGCCGCCGTTGTCGCGGGCCAGGACGTCGGCCTTCCCGTCGCCGCTCAGGTCACCGGCGGCAACAACCATGTTGATGTGCAGCACCGCGGCCGCGGCATCCGCCAGGCCGGCCCCGCACCCTGCCGGGCAGCCTCCGGGCACGGGCCGCGCGGTGCTCTTCAGCCGTGCCTCGACGGCGGCGGGGGTGGCCCCCGGGCCCATCTGGGCCATGAGCAGCGCGGCTGCGGCGGATACGTGCGGAGCCGCCGCGGACGTGCCCTCGGCGAAGTAGTAGGCCTCCGGTCCGGCCGTGGTGGGGCCGTCGTTCAGCGTGGACAGGATGCCGCCCGGAACGCCGCTGTTGGCGTCTCCGCCGGGGAGGGGTGTCATGTCGCCGCCGGGGGCCGTGACGTCTACTGCGGTCCCGAAGTTCGAGTAGGGGGCAAGCGCACCGCTGGGTCCGCTGGCCGCAACGTTGATGACGTTCTGGCAGTTGCCGGGGCTGGAGGACGCGGCCTGCGCGCTTTCGTTGCCGGCGGCCGTCACCACGGCCGCTCCCCTGCCGGCGGCGGTGTTGATGGCCTCCTGGAAGGCCTGCGAGCAGGCTTCGGTGCCGCCGAGGCTGAGGTTGATGACGCGCGCCGGAGTGGCATTGTCCGGTACGCCCGCCACGGAGGCTCCCGATGCCCAGACCAGGGCGTCCGCAATGTCAGAGGTGCGGCCTCCACACGGGCCCAGAACCCTCACGGGCAGGATCTTGGCCTGCGGGGCAATCCCGGCGACGCCTTCTGCGTTGCCGGCGACGGCGGCGATGACGCCCGCCACGTGGGTGCCGTGCCACGACGAATCCATTTCGGGGGTGCCGTTGGTGCACTGGCCGATGTCAGTCCAGTCGCCTTCGTCCCTGGGGTTGGCGTCGCGGCCATTGCCGTCCCGGGCATTGTCGGGATCGGCGATCATGTCATAGCCCGGCAGCACATTGGCGTTCAGGTCGATGTGGCTGGTGATGCCGGTGTCCACCACCGCCACCACCACGCCGCTGCCCCGGGTGACATCCCAGGCACGCGTGACCCGCATGCCGCCCGGCTGCTCGGAAAGCGGCCACTGGAATTCGAAGTACGTATCGTTCGGGTCCGCAGCCTTGGCCTGAAGCAGGGCGTCCGGTTCGGCATAGGCCACAGCCGGATCGGCGCGCAGCGAGGCCAGGAGCTTGGCAGCGTCCGCGGCGCCCAGCTCCTTGTCGGTCCGCAGCACGCGGGCTCCGCTCGAGGTGGCCCGGATGTCCTTGACGGCGGCGCCCAGCTTGGCCGCGGCCCGGGCGTAGGCCCTGGCCCGCTCCGCGGGGGCCCTTGCGGCCGGGTCCTTGAATTTCACAATGAACTGGTCCGTGGGCGCGGGAGCGGTGGACGACGCCCGGCGCGGCGCCGCGGGCGGCACGGCCGGGTCGTCTGCAGCCGAGGCCGGGGGCGCGATTAGCGCGCCCGCAACCAGGGCGGCAACGCCGGCCGAGGTCAGCAAAGAGGACAAGTAAGTGCGGCGCGTCTGAGACATTGAGACCATCCTGTGCGGCGCCCAGACCACTGATGGCCGGAACGCAGAAAAAAGCGCGGCCCCCGCCGCGTCAAAATGAGTGTAACCGGTGGACCCGACTTTTGTGATGCAGGGCATAAACCAGCAGGATCATGACTGTCGCGGCGTCCGTGCGCCGCGTGGCCCTGTCGGAGCGTGGGTGCGTGCCTTCCTGGCACTTCGTCCACGACGTCACACATGCCGTGTCTGTTTTCAGCGACTTCCAGCGTCCTGCTTTTCCTCCCCTTTGCCTTTACCTTTGCCCCTTTCTTTGTCCTCATCGTCCCCGCCTGCGTTGTCGTTTCCGCCGGCGGGAGCGGTAGTGGACGGCACAGGCTCAGGTGTCGGTTTAGCGGCGGCGATGGCGGCGTCAAGACCGGCTCGGACTTTGCTCACGGATGTTTCAATGCGTGAACTCCTCGCGGCCGAGACCTCCCCCCTTTCCACGGCGGTTTGCAGTTCGCGGGCCAGCTGGTCGAGTTCGGCGACCGCGCCGGTGTAGTTCTGCTGCGCGGTGAGCTGTTTCGCGGCGCTGACGCGGTCCTGAAGCCTCCGGCCGGCGGCTTCATCGAGCTCCGGGGCAGCTGAACAGCCGGTCAGCAGGGCTGCGGAAACGATACCGCTCAGAACTGCCACGTTCAGCCCACTGATACGTCGGCGGGCCCGGGAAAGTGTTTCCTCACTTATGGCTTGCAGCGCGGTCATGGTGTGACGCTCTCTTCCAGCTCCTTGAAGTCGTTACCCAATTCTCCGGTGATGACCGGATCCGGGGACCGTGTAGGTCCCGGTGACGATCCCTGCGGCAGGGAAAAGAACGTCGCGGCGATGACGAGAGCCATTGCCGCGACCACCACCGCGGCACCGATGAAGATCCTGCGGCGGCCGACATCGCGGGCCCTGATCTGGAAGAGACCGGCCCGCGGCTTCCGCCCCGGGACCGCAGGCCTGCGCTGCGGCACGGCCGGTGCCGGCTGCCATGAACCCGTCGCATTGGTGATTTGACTGGTCGGCATGACAGGCACCATCCGGCCCGGGCTTCCGTTTTCCTGCGGCTTCGTGGCGTCGATCGGCATGGTCCGCTGCGGAGTGTGCGCCGCGGGAATCGCTGCGGCGCCCGCCCGGACGGCTTGGGTGCTCCAGTCGCCGCCGTCGTTCAGGGTCCTGGCGACTTCACCGGCTTCGGGCCTTTTCGCCGCCTCCCGGGCGGTCATGGCTGTCAGCAGTGACGTCCACCGCTGACCCAGCGTGTCAGGGATACTGGGGTCCCGGGACAGCCGGGCGACGGCCGCCTCCAACGGCGGGCCCGGATATTCAACCTTCCCGGTGAGGGCCTCCAGCAGGACCAGGCCGAGAGAATAGATGTCTGCAGGCGAGTTCACGGGCCCGCCGCTGGCCTGCTCAGGGCTCAGGTAGGCGGCGGTTCCAAGTGTTGTGTTGGTTGCTGTGAGCCGTGCACCGTCCAGCATCCTGGCAATGCCAAAATCGGCGAGTTTGGGCCGCAGCCCGACATTGCCGGCATACCGGGTCAGCAGGATGTTGGCTGGTTTCACATCCCGGTGCACCACCCCGTGATGGTGGATATACTGCAACGCCTCGGCCAGATCGGCACCCATCCTGGCGGTTTCGGCGCCCGACAGGGGTGCCGAAGCAAGAAGACGATGCAGGTCGTTGCCCGGGATCAGCTCCATCACCAGAAACGACACGTTCTCATTGCCCAGGGTTGCTGTCCCGGCGTCATAGAGCGTGACCAGGCCATGATGGTTGAGCTTGGCGAGCAGATGCACTTCGCTCTGCTGCCTGCTGAGCTGGTCAGCACCCGCGACGTCGGGGCGAAAGACCTTCAGGGCCACCTCGCGTTCCAGGACCAGGTCGGTGCCGCGATACACGGTGCCCATCCCGCCGCGCCCGATCTCCTCCCCTATCCTGTACCGCTGCTGCAGGACAGTCCCGGGGCTGCTGATAGCCGGCTCGTGCACCATGTCCCCGCCTTTCGTGTTGACACAAGTCTAGTCAGTGGGCGACGAAGGAGAACCGTTCAGAGAGCCCGCATGCCCTTGGGCGGGGACCCGGCAGCCGGCCGCGCCAGCTGGAGAAGGTGGCCGTAGTTCTTGCGGGCCGCCCGGCACACGGGCCGGACACCGGGACTGCCTCCCGACCACTCATCAGGTCTTGATCGGCGACTCCGGTACGGGGAAGTCCCAGCAGCTGTTTTTCGCCGGTCCCGCACTCCAACGGGGCCCGCCGCGGGAAGCCTACTGAGGCTGACGGGCTCGGTAGTCTCTGAGCGCATCTGGTCTGATCCACTTCCTGGTCAAGAAGGCGTCCAGCAAGCAAGACATGGCGAAGGTCGTCCAGAAAATCCCCGCGGCTGGTACGCCCCTCTCATGGGTCTTCCCCCGCAGCCCCGAATGCCCCACACTTAGCGCAGGAGTCATTCCCCCACTGGTAGAAGGCAGATCAACCATGGCCCCTCTCATCTCCCTGGCGGCTCTCATCGGCCCGCAGGAACACAAGACCGGCGCAAGCATCCCCCGTCCCGTGGAATCCACGGATCTGACAGAACTGACGGACCTGTATCTCCGGTCCTACCATCCCGAAGCGGACCGTCTGGACGCCGAAAAGGCAGCCGGCAGGATCAGCCGGATCTTTGCCGGCACGCACGGAACCCCCATCCCCCAGGCATCCCTGGCGATCGTCAACGCGGTAGGGCAGATCACCGCGGCCATCCTGATCACGGACCGCAATGTCGGCAGTGCCACCCCGGGAACGGCCTACATCGCTGAGCTTTTCACCCATCCGGACCACCGCAGACAGGGCCTCGCCGAGGACCTCCTGCGCTCTGCCATGGATGTCCTGCACACGCTGGGACACAGGGCCGTTGCCGTCACCGTCCACAGCGCCAACTCCGCTGCCATCGCCCTGTACCTGTCCCGGGACTTCCGCCGCCTCACGCAGCGGGCCGGCGTCGACTAACCGGTCCCTGCGGTCAGCCCGCGGTGGCCACACCGAGGGTGATGTCGGCTTCCTGATCCTGTCCGTCCCGCTGGAAGGTGATCTTCACGGTGGTCCCGGCTGCCTGTTCCCGGGCAGCCGCCGTCAGCTCGGATGCGTCAGTCACGGTGTGGCTGGCCAGTTCGGTGACCACGTCCCCGGCTTTCAGCCCTGCTTCGGCCGCGGCAGACCCCGGGGTCACGGCGGCCACCTCGGCCCCGGTGGTGAACTCGGATGACGTTCCGGACGCCTTGTACTTCACCGACAGGCCCAGCTGGCCGTGCGTCGCCGCGCCCGTGGCGATGATCTCCTGTGCCACCCGCTTCGCCACGTTGATCGGGACGGAGAAGCCGACCCCGATGTTGCCGGACTGGGCGGTGGAGGATGAACCGGCCGAGGCGATGGCAACGTTCACGCCGATGATCTCGCCCTGTGTGTTGGTCAGGGCGCCGCCGGAATTTCCGGGGTTGATGGCCGCGTCCGTCTGTATGACGTTGATGCTGATGGAGCCCTGCCCCGCGCTCGAGGAATCGGAGCTGGGCACGGCCGAGGACGCCGTCTCAATGGTGCGGTCCACGGCCGAAACGATGCCGTCCGTGACGGTGCCACTGAGCCCAAGCGGCGCTCCGATCGCGATGGCGGTGTCACCCACCTTGACGGCGCTCGAGTCACCCAGGGTCGCCGGAACCAGCCCCGGAGCCGTTATCTTGATGATGGCCAGGTCCGAGAGCGGATCCGTGCCGACGATGGTTGCCGCATAGACCTTCCCGTCACTGGTGCGGACTTCGATGGCCGCCGCTTCGGCCTGCCCGTCCAGGGTGACCACGTGCGTGTTGGTCAGGATGTGGCCCTCCGCATCCAGGATGATGCCGGAGCCGGTGCCGCCGGAACTGCCGGAGCTCGCGCTGATGGTCACCACGCTGGGCGAGGCCTTCTGGGCGGCAGCGGTGACCGCGTTCACGCTGGAGGTGTTGTTGACGATCACCGGGGTGTACTGGGCAGTCTGCGCACTGGATGCGGTCTGCGCAGGCGTGCCCCACAGGGATGCCGCCCCGGCTGCGGTGCCCCCGCCCAGGAGACCCGCGGCCACCAGGCTCGTGACAAAGACCGCCGGCCCAACCCGCTTCCCAGCCTTCCGGCGGGTTTTCGGGGTCCCGGCGGCCTGGTTCTCGGCGCCTGCACTGGCGTTCATCATCGTGCTCCTTGGGTTCCGCTCCGACTGCTCGCAGGCTATGACCCAATATTTGAACGCGGGACTATTGTGCGCCTGTTGTGCCGCTGTGAGCGGGCTGTGAGCGTTTCAAAGAAGGAGAACGACGACGGCGGGCCGGGAGTCGGGAGGTCAGCCCCGGCCTCCGGCCCGGCGACGGCGGCGGACCGCCCGGAAGATGAACAGCGCACCGAAGCCGATCAGGCCGGCAGCGGCCACCGTCATCCAGAGATCGCGGTCCGCGTTCCCCAGTGCGTCCGCGACGGAGCCGGCAAAAGGCACCGCGTAGAAAAGCCTCCCCTTGATCTGGCGTGCGTGGACGGGCGTCGGGGACGGGAAGCCGTTGTTGTCGCCCTTGGTGATCAGGGTTTTTTCGCCGGACTGTGTGATGCCGAACCCGACGATCCGCTGTGTTTCGACCTCCGGCCGTTCCGGGTTGGGCTGGAACGTGACAATGTCGCCGGTTTTCAGTTCGCTGAGCGCCACGGGTTTCACCGTAAGAAATGTTCCCGCGGGGTACTTCGGCGCCATGGAGTTCGTTGAAGCGGTGTACGTCCGGTACCCGGCGACCTGGGGCACGATGACCAGGGCAAGGGCAGCGAAGACCAGGACCATCAACAGCACGCTGGCGACGCCGCCGGCGGCACCCAACCCGGGCCCGCCGCGTCTTTCGGCGGGCTCGGCGGGGCGGCGGCTGCCACGTTGGCCGCCGGTATCCATGCCGAACTGCGGCCGCGGCCGCGAATCTCCTGCGGCCTTCGGCGTGAATGAGTCCCCGGCTGGGGGCGCGGTTTTAGGCTCTGTCACCGGGCGGCCCGCAGCTGCCGGGAAACTTGTGGAATCGCGATGCTCACGGCGTGTGTCCCCTCACGGTGGCTGGAGCCGAGGAAGAGCGTCAGATTTCGAAAACCACAAGACTCTCCCCGGGCCTGTTGCAAGAACAATGCCGCCGCAGGCTCAGGACTGCATGCCGGAATCCGTCAAGGTTTCATCAAGAATTCACCGGCGCCGCTGCGGCGCCGGTCAGCGGGGCACAGCCTCGTTTATCTCGCGCGGTTCCGACCACTGCACAGTCACTCGGGGCCGGCGCCTCTTCCACCTTCACGGGAAAGGGGCAGGTCCATGAACTCGTACAGCTCATGCCATGCGTTATCCAGCCGCAGTTCCGCTAGCACGAGCTCCTCTTCTTTGCCCGGGTGGCCGCCGCCCTTGGCGCCTTCCCGCAGCGCAACGACTTCGCGGTACAGCGCATCCACTCCGTCTAGGAGCCTCTTGAATTCGTCGTCAGTCATGGCAAGAGGCTAGCCGACAGTCAGCCGCATGCACACGGTTAAGACCTACACGTACCCGTCCACAATCACCGCAGTGGACCAGCTAAGTTGCCCTCCACGCAAGTCGGGAGGGAGTCAAAGCTCACGGCAGTGGTGTTGGCGCGGGAGGGGCGTCGAGGAGCCCCGGGGCCCAAATTTGTACGGCGATGATCCCAAGGTTGACGGCCGCGAAGATCACCATGCCGCCAATCCAGACACGGTAGCTGCGGAACCTCGCCAAGCCGTGCTCGGACGGCGGCGACTTGTGCCCGACGAGCCAATTCGGGATCTGGTAGGCGCCGTCAGTGTAGAAATACTGGCGGTTGCTTAGGTGCTCCATCCTCAGACGGGCCTCGAGCGCGTGCAGGTGCGCTCTGTCCATGAGGTTGAGGAAGCGGTGCTTGGCCATCAATTGCATGGAGAGCAGCGCGACGACCAGGCCCAGGGCCGCCGCCAGGTAGGTGGCGAAAGCTGGTGAGGAAGGGTTCAATGCGATCGTCAAAAGAAACGCTTGCGCGGTCAACGCGATTGTTGGCGTCTGCCAAAGCATGGCGTCCTGCTCCAACTCACGCTGAAGGACCATCTCGTAGGTGAAGAGTTCCTTGGCGTGCCGCTCAGCCCAAGGGCCGGACACCTTACTCAAGTGGGAGGCCCGCGGCCGTCTGATAAGCATGGGCCTAACTTTGCATTGACTCAGCAACCCTGGGATCCATAACACGGGAACAGTTACGTAAACGTGGTGAAGTTACCACCGGTTAAGTGCCCTCACCGTCAGAAGAGGTTGGAGCGATTTGTAGCTAGCAGCTTGGTCTGATTGCGGGACAACAAGCGAGGATCAGCTGGGAAGTGACCACACCCGGCCAAACATCCGCCCAGAAACCGCTACCGGTACCCGTCCACAATCGCCGCGGCAATCTCCTTGTACGCCCGCCGGGTCTCCGGCTTCGGGACGTCCAGTGTCACCAGGTCCCCGTCGGCCACTCCCCTGTCGTGCGGCACGGCGATGAGCTGACGGCACATCCCTGCGAGGTGGTCCTCGATGGCGTCCTTGTCCACCCGGGTGGAGACCTCGTCCTTGTCCGTGATCACCACGATCGCGTTGCGGGCCAGGTCCTCGTAGCCGTGGCCGGCGAGCCACTGCAGGGTGCTGCGGGCGCGCTTGGCGCCGCTCACCGCGTAGCCGGCGGCGATGATCAGGTTGTCTGCCGACTGCAGGATCCCGCTCATCGCGTTGTGCGTCACGCCGGTGCCGCAGTCCGTCAGGGCCACGGAGTAGTAGCTGGAGATCGGCTTGCGGATTCGCAGGTACTCCTCGGCCAGCTCTTCCTCCTCGCGCTCCAGCGCGTTGGGCCCATGTTCCAGGACCCGTCGGTCGCCCGGTACAGGAAGCCACGGAACCGCGCTTAGGGCGGGGCTTCTGCTCGCGGACGAACGACGTCGGCAGAGCGCTGGCGTCCACCCGTATCCCCGACGCCTGTTGCCCAGGGGCCCGCGCCGTCGGTTCAGGATGGGGCAGTCACCAAGTGACGGTCCGCCGCTGGTGCAAGACGGACCGGTACCCGGGCATCTTGGCTACGACTCCGCCGGGACTCTCTGGTACTACGGCAACAGCAGCGGATCATCGCTGTCTCCGCGCACTCGGGTCGGCTCCGGCCGGGACAGCTACAACATCTTCCGGTAACGCTGGGGCGGTTCTAGCTTCGATCAACAGCTCCGGTCTCACCGGCCTGGCGTGCGCAGTTGGCACAGCAGTACATTGCGCCCCCGCTCTCGGTGCCGTGTCCGATTATCCGGCAGCCGCAGTGGGCACAGGCCGGCGCCATGGCATGGATGGCGCACTCGAAACTGTCAAAGGTGCCGGACTGCTCACCTCTTGTGATGGTGAATGTCTTGTCGTAATCGTTGCCGCAGGTATCGCAGGTCGCCATGACGGGCTCCTAAGGATTGGAAGGCATTCACGCGGGAAGCTTGCTGGCGGTCACCTTGAACTCTTCCACCTCAAGGATCTCGATTTTCTGCTCTTCGCTGGTCGCGGAGCGGAGCTTATTAGCTGTCTGCTGGCTTGCGGTAAGAGCTTCCTCGCTCTCCCACAACGTGATGGACAGGGCCTTGTCCGATCCGGTCCCGTTCAAGAAATAGGCCCCCTTGCACCCAGGGATATCAAACAATTTCCTGAGCGTGTCCTCCGACGGGCCCTCCGTGGTTGAGTCCGGGCTTGTTCTGTAGGTGCTGACTCGAGCGAACATCGATCTACCTCCAATATTCCCTATGTGGAGCCCGTTTGCCGCTTCAGCCTTCACCCTTGGGGTCGGGCCGCTGCCGGGCGGAACACGGCCTGGTCGGCAAGTGTTACCAGGGCGGTTCGGCTCCTTCCATAAGTAGGCGCCGAACCGTGTCCAAGCGCAAGAGAAAAAGGGCCGGAAGAGCGACGCCGCCCTGTGCAGCGGTACGGCGGGAAGCGAATCCAGGTCTCCCCGCCGGCCCTCTTCCAGGAGCCCCTTAGCCCGGCAGGATGCCCGAACGGCTCAGCAAGGCCCGGGTTTTCGGATGCTCCGGCGTGGTGAAGATCCGGCTTGGAGGCCCCTCCTCCACGATTACCCCCTGGTCCATGACGACAATGCGGTCCGCGATATCCCGGGCGAACTGCATCTCGTGGGTGACGATGACCATGGTGGTGCCCTGCTGGGCGATTTTCTTGATGACGGCGAGGACCTCTCCCACCAGTTCGGGGTCCAATGCGGATGTCGGCTCGTCAAAGAGCATGACGCTGGGCTCCATGGCGAGGGCACGGGCGATGGCAACGCGTTGTTTCTGGCCGCCGGAGAGCTTGCTGGGATAGTTCTCCATTTTGTCTGCCAGTCCCACCATTTCCAGGTTGGGTACGGCGATGTTCCGGGCCTCGGCCGCGGAGAGTTTCTTGACATCCCGCAGCGGAGCCATGACGTTGCCCAGGGCCGTCTTGTTGAGGAACAGATTGAAGTGCTGGAACACGAAGCCAATGTCCGTGCGCTTCTGGGCAGTGATGGATGCTTTTTCAGCGATTAGCTCACCGTCACGTTCCTCGTAGCCGATCAGGTGCCCGTTGACGTAGATACGGCCGGCTTCGATGGTTTCGAGCTTGTTGATGCAGCGCAGAAGCGTGCTTTTGCCGGAGCCGCTGGACCCGAGGATGGCGATGGTCTCTCCTCGGTGGACCACAAGATCCACGCCCTTGAGCACTTCCACCCTCTTTTCCACGTGGGGCCGGCCCGTCAGCTTGCTCCAGAGGGTCCTTTTCGTCTCGGAGATGAAGGTCTTGTGGACATCGCGGACGTCGATGATGGTCTCGTCAGCCACTGGCCCGTGCCTTTCGTTCAAGCACTACCACGACGCGCGACAGTGGGAGGCTGATAATCAGATACAGAATCGCCGCGGCGGTGTAGATGGCCGTGGTCTGGAAAGTCTGGCTGTTCAGGATGTTGGCGGTCTTCAGGATCTCGGTCACGGCGATCACCGACGTCAGGGCGGTGTCCTTGATCATGGCAATAAAGTAGTTGCCGATCGGTCCCATGGAGACCACAAACGACTGCGGGATCACGACTTTCCACAGGGTCTTCGAGGGAGTGTAGCCAAGGGACAGCGCGGCTTCGGTCTGGCCGTGTTCCACCGACAGGATTGCGGAGCGGAAAACCTCGGAGAGGTAGGCGGCATAGTTGAGCCCCAAGCCCAGGATGCCGGCGGGGACGGGTTCGATTTCCACGCCGATGCTGGGAAGGACGAAGAAGATGTAGACCAGCTGCACCAGCAGCGGGGTACCGCGGATGACCTCCAGGTAGAAGGTCGCAACCCCGCGGAGGATCTTGATCGAGGAAATGCGTGCCAGGGCAATCAGCAGGCCCAGTACCAGTGCCAGCAGCATGGCGCCCAGCGCCAGTTGCACCACGACGGGTACGGCCACCAGCAGTGCCGGAAAAACGGCGAGGGTGTTGTTGATGAAGTCCATTAAGGAATCCCTAAATTAGGGTCCGGCCGGCGGACAGCTCCCATGAAGCGGTGTCCGCCGGCCCTGCCCGGTGCTGAATGCTACTTGGACATGTTGGCTTCGCCGAGGCCGTACTTCTTGAGGATCTCGAGGTACTTTGGCGACTTCTTGAGCTCTGCCAGCCCGGAATTCAGGTCCTGCAGCAGCTGCGAATCGTCCTTGCGCACTCCGGCGCCGATGATGCCCGGGTAGTACGGCTTGTAGGGCGACACGAGCTTCAGCTTGGGGTTGGGCTTCTGCACCAGGCTGTAGCCAATCACGGCACTGTCGGTGAATACGGCGTCAACCTGCTTGTTTTCCACTGCAGCGAGCAGGGCGGCCTGCGAATCGAAGAGCTTGACCTGGCTGCCGCCCAGGCTGTCCACCAGGTCCTTGAACACGGTGCCGGTCTGGGCGCCAAGTACCTTGCCCTTTACGTCGTCGCGGGAGGCCAGGGTCGAGTCGGCCGGGACCACCATGGCCTCACCCTCGGTGTACCAGGGGTCTGTGAAATTGATCTGCTTCTTCCGGTCGTCCGTGATGTACATGGCATCCACGATGACGTCCGCCTTTTTCGCGCTCAACGCCGCAATCAGCGTGGCAAACTCGGAGGTGAAGACCTTTATCTTCCAGCCCTTGGCATCGGCGATGGCCTTGATCATGTCCCCATCAATGCCTTTGAGTTCGCCGGACGCCTGGTCGGTAAAGGAGAAGGGTGCGTCGTTTGACGTTGCGATGGTGATGGTCTTCTGTTCAGCACCGCCCGTGTTGCCGCCGCCCGCTCCGCCTCCTGAGCCACACGCCGTCATGGCCAGGGCAACAACAACGCCCATGGGCAGCAGTGCGGCGAAGCGCCTGCGGAGCATCTTTGTATTCATCATGGAGTGCCTTTTGTTAGTGATGGGTTCTATCGGTTGAAGCGTTCGAGTCGAAGTGTGGCAGTGGCCTTGTGGGCTTCCATTCCTTCGACGTCGGATATCGTCGCCACGTAGTTGGCCAGACGCGGGGTGGCGTCCTTGTCGACCCGCTGGTAGGTGAGCGGTTTGAGGAATCTGGAGACTGAGAGCCCGGCTGATGATCGGGCACCCCCTCCGGTGGGCAGCACATGGTTGGTGCCAGAAGCGCCCTTGTCTGAGTAGGCCACGGTGGACCACGGTCCCAGGAAGATGGAGCCGTAGTTCTGCAGGTTGGCGTGATAGTAGGAATCGTCCGAGGTCTGGATTTCCAGGTGCTCCGGGGCCAGCAGATCCATGATCTGCACTGCCGTTTCCCGGTCCTCCGCCAGGTAGACGGTGCCGTAGTCCCGCCATGCGGGTCCGGCAATGTCCCGGGTGGCCAGCGTGCGCAGCTGCTTGTCGATGTGCCTGATGACTTCTTCACCCAGCTCACGGGACGTGGTCACGAGGGACGCCGGTGACTGCGGGCCGTGTTCGGCCTGGCCCAGGAGATCCGCGGCGACGATTTCCGGGTCCGCGGTTTCGTCAGCGATGACGGCGACCTCGGACGGACCGGCCAGGAGGTCGATGCCGACGCGCCCGAACAGCTGGCGTTTGGCCTCGGTGACGTAGGCGTTGCCCGCGCCGACCAGGATGTCCGACGGTTGCTCTCCGAGAAGGCCGAAGGCCATGGCGGCCATGGCCTGCACGCCACCCAGAACGAAGGCCCGGTCAACTCCGGCGAGGTACGCGGCATACAGAACGGCCGGGTGTCCGCGGTCCGGCCCGGCAGGCGGAGTGCAGGAGATGACGCTACGGACGCCGGCCGCCTTCGCGACCCCCACCGTCATGAAGGCGCTGGCAAGGATGGGGAACCGGCCGGCGGGCAGATAGGCCCCGACGCGTGCGACGGGAACGTACTTGTGCCCGGTGAAGACGCCAGGGAGGAGCTCGGCCTCAAAATCGGTGAGGTGCTCGCGTTGCTCGACGGCGAAAAGCCGGGTCCGCTCGGCACTGGCCATCAGGGCCTCCCGCAGTTCCGGAGAGAGCAAGTCACCGGTCTTGGCCAGTTCATCCTGGCCGATCTCCATGCTTGTGCCCTGCCATCCGTCGAGCTGCTTCGAGTATTTGACGACGGCGTCAATTCCGTTCTTCTCGATGTCACCAAGCATTTCCGAGACCGTTTGAATAACCTCCGGCAGCCGCTGGGCGGGGACACCCCCGACGGCGGCGCTCTTGAGGGTGGCGAAGTTCCCCCGGATGTGCCCTCGGTCACGTTCAGTTAGTTGCATGGGCTAAACGTACGTGCAGTCGGACCATCGCACAACGGGACCTGAACACGTGCGTGCCATAGGGTTGTCCGATAGGGTGAACCATGACCCTCACGCAACTCAGGGCTTTTCTCGCCGCTTACGAACTCGGCTCCTTCACTGCCGCCGCACGAAAGTTGGAAACAAGCCAGGCGTCCGTCTCGGAGCTCATCAGCAGGCTGGAACAGGAGCTCAACCACAGTCTCTTCACCCGCGGCGGGCGACGGCTCATTCCCACCACGGCCGCCGTTGAGCTCCAGGTGCATGCGCTGCAGTCCGTGACGTCTTTTGACAACGGAGTGGAGGCGTTGAAGTCCATGTCATCGCTGGAAGGGGGCGTCTGCACCTTCGGCGTCCTGCGGTACGGGGCACACTACGATCTCGCCGACCTCGTCCAGCGCTTCCACCGGCGCTATCCAAAGGTGAAGGTACGGCTGGTAGGCCTGAATTCCGTCGCTGTGGCCGAATCTGTGGCATCCGGTGAAATTGAAGCGGGGCTTATCGTTCTCCCCGTGGTGGAAACGGGGCTCCAGGTCAGGCCGCTCTTCCGGGACGAAGTTTTTTACGTATCAGCCCAGCGCGATCCCTCACGCGGCCCCATGACCATTGAGGAACTCGCGGAGTCAAAGCTGGTGCTTTATGACGCATTTGCCGGCTGGCGCGACCCCACGCGCCGGCAAATCCTGGAGCGTGCCCGGCTCAAAGGCCTGAAAATCGATCCGGCCATCGAGGTGGAGCACGTAGACACCGCCCTGGGGCTGGTGGCCACCGGGGCCGCGGATACGTTCGTTCCGCAGGCGATCCTCAACGGACCGAGCTTCCCGAAAAACATCAAGGCGGTTCCTTTTGCCGAACCGTTGTACGACACGATCGCATTGATCCAGCGGGAGGCCGCATACCTTTCCCCGGCAACGCGCAAGATGGCCCAGATGGCCGAGCGGACGCTGCTGGCCAAGGTGGCCCCGGAGCAGAACGTCCGTCGGCAGATTCGGAACTGAACCCGATAGGCGCCTGCACACGCTGGGACACAGGACCGTTGCCGTCACCGTCCACAGCGCCAACGCGGCTGCCATCGCCCTGTACCTGTCCAGGGACTTCCGCCGCCTCACGCAGCGGGCCGGCGTCGACTAACCGGTCCCTGCGGCGTCAGCCGGCGGTGGCCGCCCCGAGGGTGATGTCGGCTTCCTGATCCTGTCCGTCCCGCTGGAAGGTGATCTTCACGGTGGTCCCGGCTGCCTGTTCCCGGGCAGCCGCCGTCAGCTCGGATGCGTCCGTCACGGTGTGGCCGGCCAGTTCGGTGACCACGTCCCCGGCTTTCAGCCCTGCTTCGGCTGCCGCGGACCCCGGGGTCACGGCGGCCACCTCGGCCCCGGTGGTGAACTCGGATGACGTTCCGGACGCCTTGTACTTCACCGACAGGCCCAGCTGGCCGTGCGTCGCCGCGCCCGTGGCGATGATCTCCTGTGCCACCCGCTTCGCCACGTTGATCGGGACGGAGAAGCCGACGCCGATGTTGCCGGACTGGGCGGTGGAGGATGAACCGGCCGAGGCGATGGCAACGTTCACGCCGATGATCTCGCCCTGTGTGTTGGTCAGGGCGCCGCCGGAATTTCCGGGGTTGATGGCCGCGTCCGTCTGTATGACGTTGATGCTGATGGAGCCCTGCCCCGCGCTCGAGGAATCGGAGCTGGGCACGGCCGAGGACGCCGTCTCAATGGTGCGGTCCACGGCCGAAACGATGCCGTCCGTGACGGTGCCACTGAGCCCAAGCGGCGCTCCGATCGCGATGGCGGTGTCACCCACCTTGACGGCGCCGGAGTCACCCAGGGTCGCCGGAACCAGCCCCGGAGCCGTTATCTTGATGATGGCCAGGTCCGAGAGCGGATCCGTGCCCACGACGGTACCCGCATAGACCTTCCCGTCACTGGTGCGGACTTCGATGGCCGCCGCCTCGGCCTGCCCGTCCAGGGTGACCACGTGCGTGTTGGTCAGGATGTGGCCCTCCGCATCCAGGATGATGCCGGAGCCGGTGCCGCCGGAACTGCCGGAGCTCGCGCTGATGGTCACCACGCTGGGCGAGGCCTTCAGCGCGGCGGCCGTTACCGCGTTGACGCTGGAAGTGTTGTTGACGATCACCGGGGTGTACTGGGCAGTCTGCGCACTGGAGGCCGTCTGCGCAGGCGTGCCCCACAGGGATGCCGCCCCGGCTGCGGCGCCCCCGCCCAGGAGACCCGCGGCCACCAGGCTCGTGACAAAGACCGCCGGCCCAACCCGCTTCCCAGCCCTCCGGCGGGTTTTCGGGGTCCCGGCGGCCTGGTTCTCGGCGCCTGCACTGGCGTTCATCATCGTGCTCCTTGGGTTCCGCTCCGACTGCCCGGAGGCTATGACCCAATACTTGAACGCGGGACTATCGTGCGCCTGTTGTGCCGCTGTGAGCGGGCTGTGAGCGTTTCAAAGAAGGAGAACGACGACGGCGGGCCGGCACGCGGGAGGTCAGCCCCGGCCTCCGGCCCGGCGACGGCGGCGGACCGCCCGGAAGATGAACAGCGCACCGAAGCCGATCAGGCCGGCAGCGGCCACCGTCATCCAGAGGCCGCGGTCCGCGTTCCCCAGTGCGTCCGCGACGGAGCCGGCAAAAGGCACCGCGTAGAAAAGCCTCCCCCTGACCTGGGGTGCGTGGACGGGCGTCGGGGAGGTGACGCCATTGTTGTCGCCCCTGGTGATCAGGGTTTTTTCGCCGGACTGTGTGATGCCGAACCCGACGATCCGCTGTGTTTCCACCTGCCGCCGCTCCGGATTGGGCTGGACGTGACCATGTCGCCGGATTTCAGTTCACTGAACGCCACCGGCTTCACCGCCAGAAAGGTTCCCGCCGGGTACTTCGGCGCCATGGAGTTCGTTGACACGGTGTACGTCCGGTACCCGGCAGCCTGGGGCACGACCACCAGGGCAAGGGCGGCGAAGACCAGGACCATCAACAGCACGCTGGCGACGCCACCGGCCGCACCCAACCCGGGCCCGCCACGTCTCTCGGCGGCCTCGGCAGGCCGGCGACTTCCGCGTTGACCGCCGCCATCCACGCCGAACTGCGGCCGCGGCCGCGAATTTCCTGCGACCTTCGGCGTGAATGAGTCCCCGGCGGGCGGCGCGGCTTTAGGCTCAGTCACCGGCCACCCCGCACGGCTGCCGGGAAACTTGTGGAATCGCGATGCTCACGGCGTGTGTCCCCTCACGGTCGCTGGAGCCGAGGAAGAGCGTCAGATTTCGAAAACCACAAGACTCTCCCCGGGCCTGTTGCAAGAACACTGCCGCTACTTGCTCAGGACTGCATGCCGAAATCCGTCAAGGTTTCGTCAAGAATTCAGCGGCGAAGATTCCAGGATTCCTTCCCGCGTAGCCGGAAATGCTCATGACGAATAACTGAGTACCCCTGGATTGCAATTACGTGCTCGCCACTAATAAAAGCGCGTACCCTCCACGGTGGTTTATGCAATTCCAAGGAAATAGCTTCTAGAGACGACGATTTGTAAGTTTTGGAGGCTCAGGATGTTGACTCTTAGAACAGTCCACACAATACGGCGGAACGAGGGCCACGCTCATCGGCACAGTGCCACCGTCTCTGTGCGGTTCCGTTAGGTAGCGGCGCAGCCATGGCTGGGGAGACTGGAGATAGGGATCATGCGACGTCCCAATCCGACACCGGTGTAAAGCGACGCGGGCTGCTCAGATTCGGGACCCTAATAACTGCATTCACTGGTGCTTCCGCAATTTCCGCTATTGGTGCCAGCAGGGCCGTTGCGGGCCCGGGAGATAAAACCCCGCCGACCGCATACGTTCCCATGTCCGAAAAGGGTGCCCCGCTAGGTGTGGCAACACTGGACATGGAATCAAAGATCCAGCCAGCCCTATTCCCAGACCTTTCGGCCACCTATGCCACACCGTCCTCTGTAGAGGCAACTGTGAAGAACCCTAAGACCGTTTATGTTTCAGCCACGGGCAGTGACACGGATAGTGGTGCCACTTGGGGCAAGGCAAAAGCAAGCGTGTCTGCCGCACTTGGCGCAGCGGGAACTGCAGGGTCCGTGGAACTCGGAGACGGTCGCTTCTCGATCTCATCGACCCTCGCCCTAGACGTGAACAACTCAATCAAGGGGCAAGGCTCCATGAGGACCACCCTGGCAGTAGATTTTGACGGGGTAGGGATCGATTGGAAGCCGCAGGTCACATTCTCAGGCCGCGCAGCTGGAACGCTTTCCGGATTCAGCCTTGTCTCAGGGGCAGGCGCAGGGATAAACGCCTGCGGCCTGAGAATAAGTTCTCTGGTGAAGCCCAAGATCCGCGATATTCGAGTAGCGAACTTCACTGGAACCAGTGGTATCGGCTTCTGGTTCCAAAACATCGCCATCGGCGGTACACGCCTATGGACAGAACGTCTGGACGTCCAAGGCGCCGTAGCCGAGAACAACACTATTTCTGTCTGCTTTGACGTCAACGGCGGGACGAACAGCTTTATGTACGCGGAGGCCCTGAACTTCACGGTCAACGTCAATGCCGTCCCGGCAGGCTCGCCTGCGCAAATCGGATACCTCCTGCGCAACGGCGCCGCCCTGCTGGGCTGTGACATCAATTTCATGGGCAACGTAGCCGGAGTAAACGGAGCAAACACCGTTGTGCCGACCTTCCTCCGGCTCCAAGACAACCTCACGAATATCGTCAATTCATCGCTTTCGATCCGTGGCGAAATGACTTCGGGGACGGCCGGGACATCGGTATCTATCGGGACAGGGTCGAAGATCCTGGGCAACACGGGCGTCATTGCCTTCGTGAACAGCACGGGGTTCACTCCAGTCTTCGAAGCTGGCCACATTTTCGGTCACTCCGGCACCATTGCCGGCAACGGCTTTGGAAATGACGTAAACGGAGTCGATAAGCGCTACCTACTTTCGACCACCCGAGAACCTGGCGCGACAGGCGGCGTCCTGTTCAACAGGACTGCCGTGTCGGCGTCATCCCCACTGTTCGCGATGGTAAGCCACCCGCCGAACATCGGCAGCGCGGGCTACAGCGACCAGGATCTGATCGTTACCTCCTATGACGGGACGACTTTTCAGGGGTACTTGCGCTACCGGTACACGGCTTCAGGGCCGCAGGTCCATTCGCTCGGCGCGTTCGTGACACGGCAGGGCGGAACGCTTGGAACCAAAACTTTCACGTCAGGCGCTGGAACCCAGCTTACGGGTGCCGGCGACCGTCACGTCGTTGTTCCCGTGACATTCAACGCTACGGCGGGTGCTGCCGCTACTTGCCTGGTTGAACTGTCGCCTGACAACGTCACCTACACGGCGTTGGGCACATGGACTAAGCCGGCTAACTCAACGGCCGGTCAGGTGGAACTCGTCCACATTGAAGTTCCCCACGGATGGTACGCCCGGTTGACCGTCTCCAACGCGACTCTTGGGACGGCGACCTATTACTGACGTCGGGCCAGGCACGATTAAGTCCCTAACATGGAGGAGACTTTCAACAATGAACACGCATCTTGCTCTGTCAATTCACCATTTCAGCTTGCCAGCGTGATGCCGGGGCCATGATCCCGTTTGCGGACACCCTTACCGGTACCCGTCCACAATCGCCGCGGCAATCTCCTTGTACGCCCTCCGGGTCTCCGGCTTCAGCACGTCCAGGGTGACCAGGTCGCCGTCGGCCACTCCCCTGTCGTGCGGCACGGCGATGAGCTGGCGGCACATCCCGGCGAGGTGCTCCTCGATGGCGTCCTTGTCCACGCGGGTGGAGACCTCGTCCTTGTCCGTGATCACCACGATCGCGTTGCGGGCTAGGTCCTCGTAGCCGTGGCTGGCCAGCCACTGCAGGGTGCTGCGGGCGCGCTTGGCGCCGCTCACCGCGTAGCCAGCGGCGATGATCAGGTTGTCCGCCGACTGCAGGATCCCGCTCATCGCGTTGTGAGTCACGCCGGTGCCGCAGTCGGTCAGGGCCACGGAGTAGTAGGCGGAGATGACCTTGCGGATGCGCAGGTATTCCTCGGCCGTCAGCGAGTCGGAAACCTCGGGATCCTGCTCGCCGGCGATGAGGTGCAGCCTGCCGGAGTGGTGCATGTAGCGGGACAGCCCGGTGAGCGAGTCGATGGAGTCGATGTTCTTGAGCAAGTCGGTGATGGTCCGCGGGGTGGCCTGCTGGTAGATGCCCTCGCCCAGGGCGCGCTCTACAAGGTCGCCGGAGTCCGGGTTGGCGTCGATGGCGCACGGCGGGTCGCCGCGGAACTCGGCGAGGGTGAGGCCCACGCCCACGGTAGTGGAGGTCTTGCCGATGCCGCCCTTGAGGCTTAGTACGGCGGTGTTGAAGCTGCCCTGCAGCTGGCGGGAGATGCGGCGGGCCAGCTCGTCCTCCTCGCGCTCCTGCGCGCTGGGGCCCAGGTTCCAGGCTCCGCCGGTCGCCCGGTACAGGAAGCCGCGGAAGCCGCTCTTGGGCCGGGGCTTCTGTTCGCGGACGAACGACGTCGGCAGTGCCGTGAGGTCCGGCTCCGGCGCGTCAGTTTCTGCCGCAGGTTCCGGAGCATACGACGGCGGTGCTCCCGCGGGTTTGCGCGCTGGGGCTGGCGGCGCGTCGGAGACGGAATCCGCCACGGCGGCGGCTTCCGCCCAGGACGAGCTGCGGACAGGGATTACTGGTGTGGAGGTGGTGTCAGGTGTCACGGCGGGAAACATTCCTGTCCAGTCGTCGGAGGCATCGCCGTCGCGGCGGCGGGAACGGCGGCGGCGGAGCTCAGGCTGCTCCGTCTCGCTGCCGGCGTCGGCCAATTGGTTATCCGCTGGTTTGGGCATGTTCGGTCCCCCAGGACTCGCAGCAATGTCCCGCTGCTCTTGTCGATTGGTTTGGTTCAAACAGCAATTCTAGGCGCTGGCAGCCCAATGACAGGTTTCAGCCCCGCGTGAGGGCCGCCACCACCACCACGACTGTGGCAACCAGGAGGACGGCCAGGACAACGTAACCCCACCATTTGGGCCGGTGGCGGTGCGGGTTGATGTCGACGTACGGCACGTTTACTTCGCCCGCCCCGAAGCAACGACGGCCGGGGCGGGTGCCACCGCGCGGCGCTTGAACCGGAGCACCCAGTAGAGCCCGGCGAAGGGAATCAGCAGGCTGCCCAGCAGGCCTGACAGCGCGAGGACAAAATCGGTGAGAGCCACGGAAGAACCTCCGGAACGCGGTAACACTCTCGACGCGCGCTAAGGCACTCTTGCCCTGGCCGCGACGACAGTAACTGGTAGTGGGATCCCCCAAGTCAGATCTACAGAGACCCTATCCAGCCGTCACGTGTTCGACAAATTCTGTCAAACCTTCAACCATTCCCACCGGAGGCTTGCACCGCCCTATCCCCGGAGCGCCATCACCACCACAACGGCCGTGGCCACGGCCAGCGCACCCAGTCCCACGTAAGCCAAGACTCGAAGCGCCCGTTGGCGGGACTCCCGCCGTGATTCCCTGTTAATCTTCCCGTTTGAATAGTTCCCCATGGCGGTGATGGTACATGCGCAGTGTTACAGGAAAATCAAGTCAAGCGATTTATGACGCCGGCCGCACGCCGTTAGCGCGGCCCGTCCCCCGCTGACGGTCCGCCGTCGTGTTGGTTCGCCGGTATGTGCACGGCATGTCCTGCCGGTCGAGCCAGGACCGCTCAGGGTAGGGATCGTCGGCGACGATGTGCTGCTCGATAAACCGTCGGATGGCTGCGCTGATACCCGTCTTCATGACCCAAACCTAGGGTGGGCCGCCTGCAGCCCCAAGAGTAGTCACTACCTGTTTTTTCGTCCTTCCAAATGCACGGACTACTTGGATCTAATGCTGCGGACGCGTCTCCTGCAGGCGCTTGATGAACCAGCGCGACTGTTCCGGCCCGTAGGGCAGCACCGGGATCGCCTTGGTGGCATCGGTAGGGGTGTCACGGATGGACTGCCGGGCCTGGCGCACCGCGGTGGTCATGGTGTCCGCCATCGTCTTCACGAACCGGTCGCTGCACGGCTCGCCGTGCCCGGGCACCAGGAACTCGTAGCGGTGGCGGAGCGCGGACAGGTGCCGGAGCGCATCGGCCCATTCTTCCGGATACGAGTCCTCGAAGGACGGGTGGGAACCCTGCTCCACGAGGTCGCCGGCGTACAGGGTGGTGGAGGTGCCCACCAGCAGGTCGCCGTCGGTGTGTCCGCGGCCGAGGTAGAACAGGGTGACGGTCTGTGCGCCGAGATCCACCAGGACGGGCTGGTCCCGGACGATGGCATTGGGCACCACGAGTTCCACGTTGTCGCCTTCGCCGGCGGCCATCTCCGGCTCCAGATCTGCCACGGCGGCACGCTGCGCGTCGCCGTTTTCGCCGATTTCCTCAGCGCAGTTCTCGTGCGCCCAGAACTCGGTGGCACCGGCTTCAGCGAACACCGCGTTGCCGAAGAAGTGGTCGTAGTGCGCATGGGTGTTGACGACCACCAGAGGTAGAGGCGTTATTTCGCGCACGGCGTCCAGGATTTCCCGTCCCTGCCGCGGGCCGCACCCGGTGTCGACCACCATGGCCCGTTCGGTTCCTACGATCAGGCCTGTGTTGAGCTTCGAACCTTCGGTCACCAGCACATAGTTGTCCGCGCCGACTTCGAGCCATCGTGACATTTCTTCTCCGTAATTCCGGGGAACACTTGCGTTGTTCAGGCCTCGATTCTACCCATCAAGCTGGGGATTATCAGGGAACTGTCCACCGCTGCGGGTATCCGCAGTCTCCTTCGCCAGCACCCGACCTATGCCTCGATTCCCCCTAGGACGCGCCGCGGGACGTGACTGTAGCATTCCTCGGTACCGAATGCCTGGCGGGCGAAGGGAGCGCATTGCCCCTCCTCTCTGCAGGACCTTGGCGCAGTGCCTATTGACTCATGCTCTTTGCGTCAAAGTAACCCAGCCGAAATGTCCGGTTGGGTATGATCGGGGTCATGGGGACCAAACAACAGCGGCACTTCTGCGAGAAGTGCAACACGACAACCAACCACGTCACTTCTTATAATCACGAGGGCAGCGGGTTGGTGGCTAGGGTCAATTGCTCGGAGCACTCGGATCTGACAGATTAGTAAGTCAGGAACAGCGCACCGTAGATCATGACGGGCAGGTGGCCCGGCCGCCGACCCAGGCCGGGCCGCCCAACGCAATTGGTGCGCTACATGTCGGCCAGGACTGAGCCTGGATTCTCGATTGCGTCAGCAACGTAGCGAAGGAAGCCGCCAGCGGTTGCCCCATCGCAGACGCGGTGGTCGAACGTCAGAGTCAGCTCGGTGACCTTGCGGACTGCGAGTTCGCCGTTCACTACCCAGGGCCTGTCGATAATCCGGCCCACGCCCAGGATCGCCACCTCGGGATAGTTGATGATCGCTGCAGATCCATCCACGCCGAACACGCCGTAATTGTTCAGCGTGAACGTGCCGCTTCCAAGCTCTGCGGGGGTCGCCTTGCCGTCACGGGCGACGGCTGTCAACCGACGGATCTCGGCGTCCAGTGCGCGGGCACTGAGCTTGTCGGCGTTACGGACGGACGGGACAACTAGGCCGCGGTCCGTCTGCGCGGCGAACCCAAGGTTGACGCCGTCAAAAGCGACGATCTCCTGCTGCTCGCCTCCCGCGGTGTCCTCGGTGGTGATGATCCGGGTGTTCAACTCTGGGTACTTTTTTAACCCAGCCGTGACAAAACGCGCGATGAAGGCCAACAGGCCTGGTGTGTTGTGGGGGTCGGCCTTCTTGAGTCCAGCGCGGAGCTCCACCAGGGCCGTCGCGTCAACGTCCACCCACACCGTTGCTTCCGGAATTTCGGCGCGGCTTCGCGTCATGTTGGTGGCGACCGTCTTGCGGATGCCGCGGACCGGGGTGCGGCTGGCAATGCCGAGGCCGGTGCGGGGGTCGATGGGGCGAGCGCGGGTTTCGACAGGCTCAGCCAGAGAACGCGGTAGGGTTTCGACGCGCTCAACCTGCGAACGCGGCCGGGTTTCGACAGGCTCAACAACCGGTTTGATTGCGGCCTCGACGTCGCGGCGCATTATCAGCCCACTGTCCCCTGAGCCCTGAAGGTGCCCGAGGTCGACGCCGTGCTCCTTGGCCATGCGGCGCACGAGCGGCGAGATGACGGCACCTAGCTTGCCGGGTACGCGAGTGCGCAGGAGAAGGCGGTCATCGGCGGAGGTGGTGAGCTTGGTTTCGGCGCCCTTGGTTTCGACAGGTTCAACCAGCGGGATGCGGGTTTCGACAGGCTCAACCAGCGACGAAACGCGCCGGGGGCGGGTCCGGCGAACTGTTGCCGCCCCTCCTGGGGTTCCGTAGCCAATGAGCACATTGCCTGACCCGGCTTTTACTTCTTCGCGGTAGGTTTCGGCGGGCTCGATTTCGACAAGCTCAGCCAACGGTTCCTTTTCAACCAGCGATTCCGGCGCGGTCACCGTGATTAGGGGCTTGCCGACGTCCAGGGTCTGGCCTGGCTCACCATGCAGCTCGGCGACGGTGCCGGCGTAAGGGGACGGGACTTCCACCATCGACTTGGCGGTTTCCACTTCGGCGATGGGCTGGTCCACGCGGATTTCGTCGCCCACGGCCACCAGCCAGTTGACGAGTTCCGCTTCGGTGAGGCCTTCGCCCAGGTCCGGCAGCAGGAACACTTTCGTTTCGCTCATCTGATCAGTCTTCCCACTGGAGGTCGTCTACGGCGTCGAGGATGCGGTCCACGCCGGGCAGGTAATAGTGCTCGAGTTTCGGTGCCGGGTACGGCACATCGAATCCCGTGACGCGGCGGATCGGTGCGGCCAGGTGGTGGAAGCAGCGTTCCTGGACCCGGGCCACGATTTCGGAGGATACGGACGCGAACCCGTGCGCCTCGGCAATCACGACGGCGCGGCCGGTCTTTCGGACAGACGCGCACACGGTTTCGTCATCGAACGGCACGATCGAGCGGACGTCGATGACCTCCAGGGAGCGCCCTTCCTCGGCGGCAGCGGCAGCCGCAGCGAGCGCCGTCGGGACGGACGGCCCGTAGGCGATCAGCGTGGCGTCGGTGCCAGGGCGGGCGACGGCGGCGCGGCCTTCGGTGGAAGTCCCGGCCGCAGTGTTCGCGGCGTGTTGGTCCCGGAGTGCTTCCAGGTCCACCATGTCTTTGGACCAGTAGAGCTTCTTGGGCTCCATGAACATGACGGGGTCGTCGGAGTCGATGGCTTCGCGGAGCATGCGGTACGCGTCGGCGACGGTGGCCGGGGCGTAGACCTTCAGCCCCGCGGTGTGGGCGTAGTAGGACTCGGAGGAGTCGCAGTGGTGTTCCACTCCCCCGATGCCGCCGGCGTACGGAACGCGGATAACCATGGGCAGCTTCAGGGCGCCCTTGGTGCGGTTGTGCATCTTGGCCACGTGGCTGACGATCTGCTGGAAGGCCGGGTAGGCGAAGGCGTCGAACTGCATCTCAACAACGGGGCGCATGCCGTTCATGGCCATGCCGACGGCCATCCCGACGATGCCGGACTCGGCTAGCGGGGTGTCGAAGCAGCGCTGCTCGCCGAAGGTCTTGGTCAGTCCGTCGGTGATGCGGAAGACGCCGCCCAGCATGCCGACGTCCTCGCCGAATACCAGGACGGACTTGTCGGCGTGCATCGCGTCGGCCATGGCGGTGTTCAGAGCCTTGGCCATGGTGACGGGCTGCGGTCCAGTTGCTTCCGCGGTGGCCGCGGCCGAGGCGGCTGCCCGGGCCGTGGCGGAACTGACGTTTCCGTTGACTGCGGACGTGGCGGTGCTCATTTTGCGGACTCCGGGTTGGTTGAAGCGCCGGCGCTGGCGTCGCGGGCGAGTTCGTCGGCCAGCAGGGCGGACTGTTCCTTGAGTTGAGGGGTCGGCGTCGAGAAGACGTATTTGAAGAGGTCCTGCGGGTCCACCGGGACGTCATCGCTGAGGCCGTTGCGCAGCTGCGTGGCAACCGCTTCCGCCTTTTCCGCGATCCGGGACTCGCCGTCGTCGTCCAGCAGCCCCTTGTCCGTGAGGTAGGTCCGCATCCGCGTCAGCGGATCCCGCGCCACCCACTGGGCCACTTCGCTGTCCTGGCGGTAGCGGGTGGCGTCGTCGGCGTTGGTGTGCGCCTGCATGCGGTACGTGTGCGCCTCCACCAGCAACGGGCCGGAGCCTTCGCGGGCGAGCTTCACGGCGCGGTCCAGCACAGCGAGGAGAGCGACGACGTCGTTGCCGTCCACGCGTTCGCCGGCCATGCCGTAGCCCACGGCCTTGTGGGCGAGCGACGGCGCCACGGACTGGTGGGCCAGCGGCACCGAAATGGCGTACTGGTTGTTCTGCACGAAGAAGACGACGGGCAGGTGGAAGACGGCGGCAAAGTTCAGGGCCTCGTGGAAGTCGCCTTCGCTGGTGGCGCCGTCGCCGCACATGGCCAGGACCACGGTGTCCTCGCCGCGCAGCTTGGCGGCGTGGGCAACTCCGACGGCGTGGAGCAGCTGGGTGGTGAGCGGCGTGCACTGGATGCCGACCTTGTGCTTGGCGGGGTCATAGCCGCTGTGCCAGTCGCCGCGGAAGAGGGTCATGGTCTGCACCGGGTCAACCCCGCGGGTCATGACGGCCACGGAGTCCCGGTAGGTGGGGAACAGCCAGTCGCCCTCCGACAGGCAGAGCGCTGCCGCAACCTGGCAGGCCTCCTGGCCGTGGCTGGAGGGGTAGACGGCCATGCGGCCCTGGCGGACCAGGGCGGAGTTCTGGTCATTGACTCGCCGGCCGACGACCAGCTGCTCATAGGCAGCGAGCAGTTCCTCGTCGCCGGGCAGCGGGTACTCGTGCCCTGGCTCGGCCCCCTGTTCGGAGTGCGGCTTCAGGTTGCCGTCCTGGTCCACCATCTGGATCTGGTGGCGGGCCGGCAGCATGTAGTCCTCCGCTGTGATGCCGAATTTGCGCACCGCTTCGGCAACGGGGCCTTCATTGCGGGGCTCCTCGATGTGGTCCGGCGACTGCCGGCCCTGCGCCGTCTGACCGGGCGCAGCGTGGTCCGCGGAGATCGTCATTGGTCCGTCCTTCTGTAGCCACTATTCACTTTCAGTATGGTCCCGGACGATGTTTCGTATCCAGCCCCGATGGGAATCGTGGAGAAGTACGGCAGATTCCCCTATTCTGAAAGACAAATCGTAACTGTGAGCTGGATTACCGACAGGGGTTGTAGACAAATGGCTGGAGCGGAGCCTGAGCAGGTGGCGGTGCCGCTGGACGACGTGGACCGCAACATCATCGCCGAGCTGACACGGGACGGGCGGATGTCCGTGACGCAGGTGGCGGAGAACGTCCACATCTCGCGGGCCCATGCCTACACGCGGATTGCCCGGCTGACGGGCGAGGGCGTGCTGACAAAGTTCACGGCACTCGTGGACCCTATTAAGGCGGGGCTGAAGTCATCCGCCTATGTGACGCTCAAGGTGCGGCAGCATTCCTGGCGCGAGCTGCGGGAGCTGCTCCGGGCGATCCCGGAGGTGCACCATATCGCCCTCGTGGGCGGAGACTTCGACGTCATCCTGCTGGTACGCGCAGTGGACAACGTGGACCTGCGGCGGGTGATTTTTGACCAGCTGCAGTCCATGCCCGGTGTGCTGGATACGCAGACGTTCCTGGTGTTTGAGGACGTTGATACGCGGTAACGCGGATGACGCGGCACCCAGTCCCGCAGGACGCGTGCATACGGCGGCCCCGAGTGGCACAGTTCCAAGCGGCTCGTCTAATGACCACCTTGGCAGCTCGGCTCTGAAAGTGTCAGGAATACCGACTTACTCACACCTCGTTTGTCGCGGCCAGGACGTCAAGAAGGACCGCTAAGAACAAACCATTCCGTGCGGCATCAACCAGTGTGGATAGCCAGACACTTCAAACGGAAACCTGTGGAACATGTAAAGCGAGCCGGAGCGCGACTAGCGTGAGGTTGGGAACTTCCCGACAGTCCCGGATAGAATCTAAGTCAATGGATCGAGGCTGCCCAGCCAAACGGCAGAATACAGCTTCAACGGGGGGAAACAGTATGACGGCTCTGAGTACCGTCCCAGTTCACAGCAGAAGAATTCAAGGACTGGACACGATTCGTGGATTCGCGATTTTGCTGGTGCTCCTACGACATGCCTGGCCGGAGACTTTTGGCCTAGCTGGGATTGTCGGCGTTGTTGTTTTTTTCGCTCTCAGCGGTTACCTGATTACAGGGCTTTTGGAGCGAGACATCCGGGATTTCGACAAAGTCCGTTATCAACGATTCTATGTCCACAGGTTGCTTCGCCTCATGCCCGCCCTAACGTTCATGCTCGTGGGTTTCGCAGTGATAGAAGGTCTCTGGAACCTCTTGGGTGATCGTCATCTCATCGGACAATCCATTATTGTCGGGCTGACATACACGATGAATGTTCCGGGCATCGATCACGGCAGCGGCGCCCTGAGCCACCTCTGGACGCTGGCTACGGAAGAGCAGTTCTACCTGCTCTGGCCGATAGCTCTTGCACTTGGAATTAGACGGGCTAAAGCAGATCTGATGACTTGCATTAGTATCCTAGCGGCACTCGGGATCTGTGCAGCCTCCATTGTCGTTGTATCTCCCGAGACCTACAAGATATACAGCCTGCCTACGTCGTGGGTTGCCGCCATGTTGATTGGCGCCCTAGCCAGGCTCAGGGAAGTTCAAGTTGGCGCGTTCTTGACTGGAAAGACTTCCAGGACGTTTGCAATCGTTGCCGTCGCGATCCTATCTGTGTTGAGTTTCGCTCCGGAAGCCAAAGATTGGCCCGGCACTTACCTGGCGCTCGGGCCGCTAATCGCACTGTGCTCCGTGGCGATAATCTTCGAATGTAAGTCGTGGGTTCGCCTCCCGAGCGCCTTCTTAAAACCGCTCCATTGGTTGGGTACCGTGTCCTACGCCGCTTATCTCTGGAACTACCCCATTGCCAACTGGTTTGGCGAAAGACCTCTAAGCTTCTTCCAAGGCAGTGCATCCATCGTCGCCACATTGCTCGCTGCAACGATCAGTTGGTATGTAATTGAGAGGCCGGCCTCCCTACTCAGACGTCGCTTTGACAGCAGAAAAGCATTCAAAAAACCCGCCGAGTCCCACCGCGTCATAACCAATTGAAACTGTCCTAGGCTGGGCACGCCTGACGCTGGCGGACGGCCGAGGAAGTGGAACGCAGCCGGCATAAAGTCAGGTCACAGACGGAATGACTTCTAGCCCAAGACCGTCTGGACTTTGTCCAGCGCATGGCCGATCAATTCGACGGAAAATCGGGACGTGCCTTCCGCCGCCAGCAACGCTCCGGCGCGTGGACGTCACCAGTCATGGGCTCAAACTTCGAACCGGATGAAGGCCGCAGCGCGTTGGCCTACATATTTTGGTCCAAGCCAGCGATTGGACCGGCAACCGTCTCTACGGTACGGAGTTTACAACTTTGGCTCAAGGCTTGGAGTCATGAGGGATCGACGGCACTTAGTCAGCAAGCCGATCAATTTGATGTCTGCCGATTTGCTGTTCATTAGTGCGAATAAGGCGCTGGCAAATAAATGATGAACGAAGGGCGACTGACCATATCAGTGCCTCGATCACGCGCTTTGGCCCGACCGAGTCCGCCTCTCAGCGCCCTGCCGCGCCGAAAAGGACTCGACCGTAGTGATCCCTCCAAGTCGCCTGATCGCGAGACTCTGCCCAGTTCCGTGCTGCAACCCTACGGGGCGGGAGATCTGCAAGGATCTCCTTGACGGCAGCTGCGACGTCGCCGGCAGTCGGCTCGCACGAATATCCCCCGGCGGATTCGACGGCCTTTCCGAAGCCAGCGTCCGCAGTTGCTACCGTCGGAAGGCCACAGGCTGCTGACTCGATGATAACAGTCGGAAATCCCTCCCCCGCCCCCGTTGATGAGAAAATATGGACGTCACCGACGGCAAAAATGTGAGAGGCATTGTCCAACTGGCCGAGGAAGTGAACGTCCTCCTCCGACCCAAAAACATCAGCCAGGTGAAGAAGCTGAGAGCCTGATCCGGCGACAAGGACTTGGGCACCGGCCTCCAAAGCCCCTCGGATGGCCAACGCGGGGCGCTTATTCGGCTCAATACGGCCGACGTACACAGCCACAGGACGATCATCCAAGCCCAACTCTCTGCGCACTCGCTGGCGGAACTCCTCCGTCGGCACCGAGTATTTCGAAAGATCGACAGCAGTGTCGATAACTTCGATCACGGCTGGATCCGCCACGAAACGTGCTATGTCCCGGGCAACTATGTCCGAAACACAAACCACTGTTGAGACACGCTTCGAAGCGTGCCGATAGAACGGCCGAATGATCAGGCCGAATGGGCCGGTGGGGAACCTTCCATGTTCCGTCCACACGACTCTCCCAAGAGAACTCAGATGCTTCGAAAAGCCAATTTGCTCGCGCTTGAAGTGCAAGTGATAGACGCCCGGTCCTAGCCCCGCCGTACTCTTCCGCAATGTACGCAATTCTCCAATGAGGCGCCAGAGCCCCAAAGGCAGTGTCCTCAGGCTCCATTTTGGGCCGGCGCCTAGGGAGCAATGAGGCAATCCGCCTGGCCAAGTTCGAAGGTCGCCGAGAAGACGAACTGGATGCTTGGCGGCAGCAAACAACTCCGCCAATGACGCGATATACTTTTCAGCCCCGCCTTCAAAACTCGTTGTGGCAACAAATCTCAACTCATTGTTATTATTCATGTCTCACGCTTCATGGAGTATTGGTTTTTTGAATGTTCCTTCAAGGAACCATTGGGCTCTCGACTCAAAGCTAAACCAACCACCCCAAAAAAGAGCGTCGCCAGCAAGTGCCAATTAACGAAATCATATGTCATTGAGAAAGTAAGAGAACCCGCGATGATCGCAACTTCATCGGGAGTTCCGCGCCTTAAGGCCAGACCCGTGATTATAAAGAAACTTCCAAGCCCAAAAATGCCAGCATAGATCAGGAGCGTCACGAACCCATTGTCCACAGCAAAAGTGCCATTCGTTCCCAGATAGCCCAATTCGAACAGGCCCTCGTGCGAATTAAGCCCCGAACCGAATAGGACCCTCTCCGCCGGTAAACGAAGAATCTCCCCTATTGATGTTAGAACGCCGACACGATGGGTAAAAGATCCGTCAGAGGCAAGTTGATCCTCATCAAGCAAGGTAACTGCCGCAATTAACGCAAAAGCACCTAGGACTACAATTACTAAGAAGCGTAGGCCGGAATACTTGCCCCGTTGTGTAAACAATACGCCCGCAGCAATCAAGGCGACGGCCGCGGCAATTCCAGAGCGTGTGCCTGTGAGTAATATTCCACCAAAAAGGACCAGCCCACCGAGAACCCGCTGCAACGTTGATAAGCGAAGAGCGGAGAAAATAACAACGGCTAGTGCAATAGCCAAAAAGTGTCCCAGTGGGATAGGGTAACCAATTGTCCCCTGAGCCCTATTCGTCCATGGTCCTAGGATGGTGTTGGGTCGGACCGTATACGTACCATCTTGAGTAGCAGCCAACAGCGTTCTTATGTCAGCCGATCCGATAAGTGTTTCACAAACAGCCAAACCGGTTTCTAGAGCCGCGAAAATCAATATTGATTTGTAAAAACGAGATTTTTCGCGGTCGTCAACGTTAATTCCAACAAAGAATGCCATAAACCACAAAAAACCGATACTGAGCGACTTGATGAAGTTGTCGGTGATACCTGATGCGGCGCTAGCCGCAACGTACGTAGCGACTAGCGCAAAAACCCACAGAGTGGCTTGTGGAATTCTGAACTGGCGGATGTGTGGCACTGTTCCCGCGAATATCAAAACGCCAGCGAGCAAAGGTGCAACCTGAGACGCCCAGGGAGGCAGAATGACGGATCGGGAAATCAAAAGCACGACAAAGGCAGCTACCACCGACAGTTCTATTGAACGTCTTCTCATCGCTACTCCCTTAAAGCGATTTTAGGAATGACAGCAACGTCGACGCCTTCGCAGACCAGTCCTGCTCCGTGGATTCTTGCAACCCGCGCAGGTTGGGCGAAGCAGCGCTTAGTGCAGCCTTTGACAGGGCACCCACGTCTCCAGGTCCGTGGAATAAGAATGTCTGCGAAGTATGGCGCTCTCGGAGCGATGGGGTCGAAGTGGCGAGGACGCTGAGTCCGGAGGCCAAGTATTCGTAGTATTTCATAGGGCTTCGACCCTGGTTCACGTCGGTGGCGTTCAGCGGTATAAGTCCTACTCGCGCACGGTTCAGATAACTCGGCACCATTTCATACGGGACGGATCCAAGTAAGGATATGTTAGTCGGCAGATGATCTCGACTACGAGAAACTGGTCCGATTATCTCTATTCTCTCGGTAGGGTTTGCCTCAGCAACGGTAAGCACGCTCTCCCAATCGAACCTATAGTCGACTGCACCGACGTATATGAATCCCGATCTCTCAAATTGACTCTTCTGCATGAAACGTGCCAGTTCAACGCCATTCTCGAGCACCATACGCGGAACTCCGTCGGGAAGCTTCAAGCCCTGAAGGACTGCGGCCGACGTCGCGATCACGCCATCGGCGGCGTTGACTAAACGCGACTGACGTGAGGCGGCTGGTATCGTGCTGTAGGTGTCAGTGGGACGATACACCACTTTGCCTCTGGGCCGATTGGACTCGACATAACCCGCCATCAGGGGCTGGTCAACTAATATGTAGTCGGCGTCATCGAAACCGAACCTTTTCACTATGTCGCCAAGTGCTCGACCGGCTTTTGCAAACTGGATTGGCAAGATGAGATTTGGCACAACGTGCAGTGTGCCGAACTCATCCAGAGTTCCGGTATCACCTACGCCGCTTGCCCCCTTACCGAGAGCCTTGTGTACCAGCGAACGGGGAGTAGAGATATGCGCAACAGACAAGGAAGCCTTCGACAGTTCGCGGGCTAGGTGGTGGCTTCCGACCTTGAAGACGCCATTATCAGGCGTATGACTTAGAAACAGAATTTTCATTTTAGACATTCCGCGCATTAAGGGATTGAACCGACATAAGGTGATTGCTCACATTACAGGCCACATTTGACCATCTATACTGATTCCGCCACTCTCCATCAGGGTGTGTGAAGGATAATTCGGATTCGGCAAGAGTGTCCATGGCATTGGCCCATTCTTCCGCGTCAATACCGTATTCGACGGCTACGCCAAAGTCACCAACTATTTCAGCAACACTGGTGCATGTCTTTGAGTAGGCCACGGCGCGGCCGCAGGAAAGGCTTTCAACGGCAGGCAAGCCAAACCCTTCCGTCAGAGATGGCATCAACAGCCCAATTGAACCGCGGTATAGTTCTGCCAGTTCAATATCAGATACTCCCGATACAACCCGCGCTTGCGCGCTTAGCCCAGACAACTCTATGGCCGCCTCGGCGTTCGCCTTATCGTTAATAATCGCAACCAGGCTGTGCTCCGGACGTTTCCTTAGGGCCTCTAAAAGCACATCGAAGTTCTTATGAGGCTTTAGATTGCCAACGTACAAGAAATATGGACGCTGAATTGAAGCCGCGTCTCCCAAGGGCGAGAAAATGTCTGAACATCCGTTACCAACGTTCACAACTTGGACTGAGGGGTCGCTTAGCCATTCTTCGATTACGTTGGCTGATGTCCTTGAAACTGTGAAAACCGATCCGGCGCGGGTTACCGTGGGCCTGACGACGAGCTCATAATACGACTTGAGTAACCGCGCTCTCCGACTTTCCGAGTGAAGGTGAATAAGATCATGAAGGGTAAGGATCTGGGTGGCTCTAGTCAGTCCGGCATTATATCCGGGTGAATAGACCACATCACTTGCGCGCAACCGCAATCTAGCCGGGGAAACCACATCCAACGGAGAAGATGGTGTTCCAAAGTTCGTGAGAGACTCATAGCCGATAGCCAGCCTGCTCGATACCTCTAGGGCAAATCTTCCGATGCCATGCCTGCCCTGCCATCGCTGATCTACGTACAGCATTACCCTAGCCCCGTTCCATGTGGTCATGCGTAGCAAACGGACCTGAAGGGATCCAGTCCAATATGTTCTGGCGGAACTTCTCGGTTGAGAATCGCGAAGACGTAGGCGCGATTTTCGATCGGTCCAATGACATGGCGCGCTCAACGGCTGATCTTAGATCCTGGTCATCGTCCATGGCGGCCAGATAGCCCGACTCCCCGTCCCAAACAGTTTCTGACGTTCCGCCGACTCGATTCGCCACAACGGGCGCCCCGGCTGCGGCCGCTTCCACTGGCATGATGCCGAAGTCCTCGATTGGAGGGAAAACATACACGCTACATTTTTGGTAGAGAGCGAACAGCATGTGATCGCTTGGATGGACTATGAAAGTTACGGGAACAGATGACGAAGCTGCTCGCTCGCGTAGCTGAGCTTCATCTGGACCAGATCCAGCGATAACCGCCGGCAGTCCTACGAGCTCCGCGGCGCGAATTGCAATGTCGAGTTTCTTGTAACCAACGAAACGGGAAGCGCCAAGCACAAACTCACTAGGTAGCGCCGCCAATTGAATCTCCTCCCCATCTCCAAGAGCGCTCGTCCAGTCTTCCGTCGATCGAATCAGGGAGACGTCAACGGGTGGGTAGATGACCTGCGCTTCGCGGTTCCAGCATCTTTCGATTCGAGCGGCTACGAACATGCTGTTTGCTGCTATTGATAAAGGTTCCTTGGATCGAGTTCGATCTAGAGCTTGAAAAACCTGACTCGCGGTCCTAATCAAAACATTATTTCCACGTTCATCGAGCTCGGGTTCCCAAATGTAGCGGGCTGGCGTATGCGCGTAAACAAACTTAGGAACACCTGCGTTTCTTCCCCTGAACCGAGCGTGGTGCGCAAACAGGTGTGAACTCACTAACATCCAGTCATAGTCTTTATCCGAGGTCAACTGGCGCCAGACGAAAGGCATGAACGGCAGCGCCAGGGCTTTGCTGCGCCTCAGGGGAGTCTTCGCAAGTAAGGATTCACGAAGGTGGCGCCGTTCGCGCCGACCGGTGTCATCCCAAAGGCAATAGATGTCAGTATCGGGGTATATTTCTGCCAGAACGTCGAGGACTTTTTCTGCGCCCCCTGTCTGACCTAGCCACTCATGAACCAAGACTCCAGACATAGATGCCCCCTTAAACGAAACCTAATAAGTACACAACAAAAAATTCAGCGAGCGTCACTTTTACGTCGTCGAAGCTCCGCATTGAGCCTCCTCAGGTCAGACCGCCGGAGAATAATCATTCTTCCTGGATTAATGCCCAGCCTCATCCAAAGCTGAACGAGGCTGACCGACGTCACCATCACGATCCCACCCAGGGTTGCTAAACCGGCACCAAGCGACCCAAGGGTGGGAACGAGACCTAGCAGCAGTCCAACATTGACGATGAGGCCCGCCGCCAATGCAACACTTCTGTCGTGCGCATGGCCCCTACCGGTGAGCGTAGATCCTGCAATAGTTCCCGGAGCTGATACCAAGGCAGCGAGCAACAATACAACCGCCGTGTTCGAACCCTCGGCGAACGTTGGTCCGAACAGAAACCCGAACCAAAGATGACTGGTCGCGGCAACAACTGCTGTGACAACCAGGACTACGGTGAAGAGGACTCTTGAAGCGAATTCAACTCGCCCATTAGAGGAGTCGGAACTTTCTTTTGCGAGGATAATGCTGCCGAAGGCGGCCGTCAGGAAAAATGGTATGTCGCCAACGTTGACGGCTGCAGCATACAACCCAAGTTGTTCGGCCGAGGACAGTGGCAGGATTAGCACCTGGTCTAGCCGGGTGATCAATATTCCAGCAATCGATCCCAGCCATACTTTACTTCCGAACGAACTCATCTTGCGGAGCAATCCATCACGCTTCGGTCCGCCTGCCGGCATGCGGCGAAGCATCTTTATGTAGGCCACGTAGCCAAGAATGGGTGCACCCACTATGACAAGAAATGCGCTGTGAACGGTCAAAGACTGGGAGATGGCCAAACCGGCGATACCCCCGAGCCGCACGAGGCCGGTTACAGCTTTTTCCATGTTCAGCGTCGCCCATTGTTGTAGTCCTTGGGCCGTTCCCCGAAGCCCCCATAGGACTACAGTTGGAATCGCGGCAAGTGCCGAGAGCTGAACGAGGTCGATGACGGTGGGTGAATCCGTCGCAAGCCACGGAGCCAAGAGAAGCAAGACAACGGCGCCGATGGCTCCTGAAATGGATAGAGCGAGGGTCGCCATCTTGAGCGCTTGCCGACTCTCTCCAGCAAAGCGGCCGAGGCGGTAGGTAAGAGCCTCGGGCAAGCCCAGGGTGAGGGAAGCGCTTAGCAGAACGAGCGGCATAGTAGACGCGGCCAATTCACCGCGGCCTTGTACCCCCAGCTGATATGCCAGTATCGGAGCACAGAGAAGCGTCGACACTGGTCCGATGAGGTTACCCAACGTCATTGTTATGACGTGAAAAGAAGACCGTCTACCAGATTGCGTTCGAGTCGCAGTGGCCATTTTCGTCGCTTCCAATTATTGTCTGCCCGAATCGTTATGGGGTGGACGAGCTATTGCGCCCAGGCGCCAAGTGGAGAATGGTCTCTCAGCGATACCACGCCAAGTCCCGTTGCGCGCCGTTCAGTTTCCATCGATTGGGCGGCTACCGCTGATCTAAGCCAAATTGCTAGAACGGACCTTACCGACGGGTGTCAGAGCCGGGCATCGCCCCTACAGGATTGGAGTGGCCGCCCCCGGGCTTCAAAGGCTGGCTGTCTGATCTTGACTTCCTGCCGTTGTCTCGGCTGGGCGAGACGCCTCGTCGCATCCCTGCGGAGCTCTTGGGAGAGTTTTCATGCGCATCATAGGCCCGGTACTCATACGAGTAGGCGTCCGGGCCTTTGCTGGGGAGCAGGTTGAGGACCACTCCTAGTAGTTTCCCTCCTACCAACTCAAGCGCACCCAACGATTTCTCCAGGTCATGCTGCTTGATCTTTCGGGATCCAACCACAACCAAGACGCCTCCCACCTGCTGGGCAAGAACACTGGCGTCGGTTACAGGCAATAGCGGAGGAGCATCAATTATCACGGCGTCAAATGCCTGCTCAAGCCTAATCAAAAGCTGCTTCATCTCTTCTGAACCCAAGAGCTCGCTGGGATTCGGCGGTATCTGTCCCGAGGTCAAAACGTAAAGATTTCCGTCACCCCATGGTTGGAGCAAGTCATTGACGTCCGCTGCGCCGACGAGGGTAGTCGTGAGTCCTGCGTTCCTGTCGAGTCCTAGGTATTCGCTAACCATTGGTCTTCTCAGGTCGGCATCTACCAGACAGACTGCCTGGCCCGACTGAGCCAAAGCAATGGCCAAGTTAGTAGCCGTAGTGCTCTTGCCTTCACCTGGCATTGACGAGGTCACTGCCACACTTCGCGAGACGGTTGAAACGCTGGCGAACTGCATGTTCGTGCGGAGTTGGCGGTAGGACTCTGCGCGAGGTCCCTGAAGTGGAGCCTGCGTGAGCAACGGATTCTTTGAGGCGTCTTGACTAAAGGCGATGCGTCCGAGAATGGGCGCATCCGTGATGCGCCGAACGTCGCTCTCTCCCCGAAGCTGTTTGTCCAGCGCGGAACGCAGTGCAGCGGCGCCTAGGCCGACAGCCATTCCCCCGATGAGTCCTACAAGCAAGTTCAATCTCGTGTTAGGGGCGGAGGGACTGGTGGGCGCTGCTGCTGGCGTAATAACGGAAAGCCCCACCGGCGACGATCCGCCCGCTTTCGGCTTTTCCAGAGACTCAACAGCTGCCACGAGGCTATCCGCTACCGCTTGAGCTATGGCTGCCGCCTGAACGGGAGAAGTGTCGGACACCGCGATGTTGATCAGGACAGTGTTGAGATCTGTACTTGCTTTGACCTTGGTTGCAAGCTCCTCCGATGACATTGTGAGGCCAAGCTTGTCAATTGTGGGCTGGAGTACGATCGGCGTAACAACCGTCTTGACGTAGGACTGGACACGAGCCTGACTGAACGTATTGCCTTGCTGAAGTTCCTGCACGGAGCCAGTTCCCTGGATCGCAACGAACAATTGGGTCTCAGCAGTGTACGTTGGCTTGACCAACAAGGACGCCGCACCGCCGAATCCGAGCCCAACAAGGGTGCAGGCAACGACGATCAGCCAATTTCGCCGCACCATAAGTAGGTAATCATGTACAGCCAATGTCGGGTCCCCCTGTTGCGCCGCACGCAGATGGCACCAGTCGGCACTTCCGGCACAGCGTTTATTCGTGTGGTCCCCGACAGTCTAGCTGGTGCAATGATGAGTAAAAAAAGAAACTAGCAATCTAGGACGAGCTGGCATTCTGGGTGGGTGGGCTCCAATGCCTCCAGAACACCACTAGCGCGTCGACACACGCCTGGCTGGGTTGCCAGCCCATATCTCGCCGGCCGGAATACTGCGCAGTACTACAGAGTTTGCTCCCACGACGGCCCTGTCACCGATGCTCAAAACCTCCCCCGACCGGAAGAGTACCGTCGAGTTGGCTCCGATGATTACGTCATCTCCGACTTGGATTCCTCCGCCAGGATTTGTGTGCTCCGGTGCTAAATGTGTATCCGATCGTCCCAACGTAACGCCTTGATACAACTTAACGCGGGCTCCAATCTGCGATCGCTCATGGACTACGAGCCCAACAGCACCGTGAGGCAAGCCCAGGTCCTCGCCTATGTTCACGCTGGGTGGAATGTTCACACCCAAGGCGCGAGTCAGAATGGTGGCGGCGCGTCCAAACAACGGCAGTCGGACGGCGTAAACGAGTTTTTCAAGAAGTGCCATGACGTAATACTCTCAGGAATGTCCGCCCTTAGAAGGAGACCACTGCGCCTCGTGACGAGGGTCACCACCATCCGGCCGCCACCAGAGTGACTCGCAACATTTGTTGACGAAAATTGTCATAAATGCCTGTTTGGGGCCCTGTAAGTCATATCCCGCTGGCGCTTCTTAGACGGGCGACGTGCCGTATCTCGAGCTTGAGGCAGCCTTTCGGTCTCGTCCGGCTTCCGTGACCAAGTATTATTCAGACCGATGCAGGTCAGTCACGGACCGATGCTGGGTCATTCAGTACATGGGGGGTAGAAGGTGGAAACTTCGCGCGCACAAGAGCCGTGGAGGCGCAAGTACTCAACTCGGCTCAGGCTTATCGACGCCGGAGTTGTGGCCTGGGCCGTAGCTGGTGCTTACGGAGTTCGATTCGGATTCACCGACGTCACTACTACCGGATCACGAGACGTTGACTATTTGCTGCTATCTGCGGTTCTTGTGATGGCTTGGTGGCTGATGTTGGAATTTTGGGGTTCCAGGGACGCTCGCGTGCTCGGCTCCGGATCTGAGGAATACAAGCGGGTCATAGCCAGCTCAGCATGGCTTTTCGGCGTCGTTGCCGTCGTGTCGTATGCGCTGCGAATTGATACGGCCAGAGGATTCGTGGGGCTCGCTTTCCCGGCTGGCGCGCTTGGACTAATCGTTGCCCGTTGGCTCGTTCGTCAACACTTGAGCCTCGAACGGCGGCGCGGCAAGAGCAGTTCACGCGTGCTGATTATCGGCGGACCGTATTCTGCAGCGCATTTGGTTCGCTCCCTGCGCAGCGTTCCCGATGCGGGATACTTGCCGGTCGCCGCCCACCTGCCTGGGGCTATCCCAGAAGCTCGTAGTCTTTCTGGGATCACGGTTCCAGTAACTGGCGTTGACACCGACTTCGAAGCAATCTTGGGCGTGATTCTATCCACGGACGTTGATGCGGTTGCCGTGTCCGCCGGAGTCAATATGCACCCTCAGGATCTTCGACGACTGGGCTGGGAATTAGCGGCAAGAGACATCGGCATGATCTTGGCTCCGGCGCTTACGGACGTGGCGGGACCACGAATACACACGCAGCCTGTGGCTGGCCTTCCTCTGATCCACGTTTCCACGCCCAAACTTACCGGAGGCAAGAAGGTTGCCAAGAGGGCGTTTGATGTGGCCATTGCGGGGATGCTAGTGGCCCTCCTCTCCCCCGTCTTCCTTGTATTGGCGGTTCTTGTCCGCTTCACCGATCCTGGTCCTGTCTTCTACCGGCAGGAGAGGATTGGTCTGCGCGGTACGACTTTCAACATGCTCAAATTTCGATCAATGAAGGTCAACGCGGACGCCGAACTTGATGCCCTATTGGCGGCACAGGGATCGGGGGAGACCCCACTGTTCAAAATTGAGAATGATCCCCGAATAACAGCATTAGGCCGAGTTTTGCGCAAGTATTCCTTGGACGAACTTCCTCAACTACTGAACGTTATCGGCGGGAGTATGAGCCTTGTTGGCCCACGTCCTCAACGTGAGGGCGAGGTCGCCCTATACGACGACGCCGCCCACCGCCGGCTCTATGTCAGCCCTGGCATGAGCGGCCTCTGGCAAGTGAGCGGACGCTCAAATTTGAGCTGGGAAGAAAGCATCCGACTCGACCTCTACTATGTGGAGAACTGGTCGCTCATGGGCGACGTATTGATACTTTTCAAGACTTTCAAGGCAGTATTTGCAAGCACCGGTGCGGTCTGACCAGGATCCGCTTCAACGTCCGCGGCCAAATGCCGCAACATCCTGGTACGGAAAGGCAACAATTATGCGTATTTCAGTAATCGGCTGTGGTTATCTCGGAGCGGTTCATGCCGCATGCATGGCTAAGCTCGGGCACGACGTCGTCGGAATTGACGTGGATCAGCAAAAAATTGACGCACTGGCTGCAGCGAGGTCCCCCTTCTACGAGCCGGGACTCGATCTTTTACTTGAGGAAGTTCAAGCAACTGGTCGCTTGTCGTTCACAACGGATATGTCCGCCGCTGCCGGAAGCAGTGTGCATTTCATTTGCGTAGGAACACCACAAAAGAAGGGGGAGAATGGGGCCGATATGAGGTACGTGGACGCCGCCACCCAGGGCCTTCTTGAGCACCTTGCCCCCGGAGACGTCGTGGTGGGCAAATCAACTGTGCCAGTCGGCACCGCAGCCCGCTTGTCCGGTTATGTCCAAGACCATCAACCTGAGGCGCACTTGGTTTGGAACCCGGAGTTTCTCCGCGAGGGTCATGCCGTCGCTGACACGCTAAGTCCCGATCGCTTCGTTTATGGCGTTCAAGATGGCTCGGAAGAGCATCCTGCAGTAGCCATCTTGGACGAGGTCTATGCTGTGCCCTTGTCGGCTGGCACTCCCCGGCTGATCGCAGATCATCCCACTGCAGAACTGGTCAAGACCGCCGCAAACTCATTCTTGGCCACCAAGATTTCGTTCATCAATGCCATGGCTGAACTTTGCGAGGCTGCCGGCGCCGATGTGACTCGTTTGGCGGATGCCATCGGTCTGGATGACCGCATTGGCAGGAAATTTCTCAATGCAGGAATCGGGTTCGGGGGAGGGTGCCTCCCGAAGGACATCCGTGCCTTCATGGCCCGGGCCGGCGAGCTCGGAGCAGATCAAGCTCTTACGTTCCTCCGCGAGGTGGACGCCATCAATATGCGACGCCGAACTCGCGTCGTTGAACTGACGCGTGAATTGTGCGACGGGACCCTACTTGGCAAGCGCATCACAGTGCTTGGAGCCGCTTTCAAGCCGGAAAGCGACGATGTCCGAGACTCGCCCGCCCTCAGCATCGCCGCTCAACTGCAGCTGCAAGGTGCAGTGGTCACGGTGACGGATCCGAAGGCACTAGCCAACGCGGCCAAGAGGTTTCCGGAGCTACAGTACGAACCGGATACCACCAGGGCGCTTGCAAAAGCTGATGCGTTACTACTTCTCACTGAGTGGCAACAGTATCGTGACCTCGACCCCTACGAACTCGGTGCCATTGTCGCAGCACCTCGCATCCTCGATGGCCGCAACATCCTTGATCCCGCAAAATGGCGGGCAGCGGGCTGGAGCTATCGAGGCCTCGGACGTCCTTAGTCGATGACAGAAACTCTCGAGGCCTCAAGGTCCCGCGATGGAGGGAGCATCATGCGAATCCCCGATGGTGCCGCCGGCCTCCGCCGGCGTCGCCGCAGACGATTGATCATTGCGGCATCGGTTGCTGCAATGTTCGTCGTAACGTTGGTTTCGGCCGTTTGGCTCGGCGTCAAGGCCGAAACCATCAAGAGCGAGCTCGAGGCCGCAACACAGCTCATTCCGCAACTGAAGGAGGAGATATCCTCCGACCAACCAAATGCAGCAGCAGAGACAGTCCTAGTTCTACGCTCACACACGGCCGCCGCCCGCGAATCAGCGGGAGATCCTCTTTGGACTTTGGCGTCTGCCCTACCTGGACTCGGGGGAAATTTTGGGGCTGTGGCTGAGGTTGCCCGGTCGGCAGACGACGTTGCCAACCTGGGACTATCTCCGCTAGTAAAAGTGCTTGGTTCCCTAGAGTGGGACAGCTTGCTTCCGCGCAATTCAGGTAGGAGCTTGGAACCTCTGAGGAAAGCAGCCCCGAGCGTTTCATCCGCCGCCCATGCCGTCCGCGTCTCGGCAGAAAGACTTGAAAGCATAGAACTTGGTAGCCTGCTGCCACAAATTGCCGAACCTGTCCTCCGGGCAAAAGAACAGTTGAACGCCGTTACCGGCGCCCTTGATGATGCAGCCGACGCCTCCCAGCTCGCTCCGGTTATGTTGGGGGCCGACGGCCCTCGCAATTATTTGCTCATGATTCAGAACAACGCCGAAGCGCGCGCATCTGGCGGAATCCCAGGTGCGCTAGCGGTGCTGACTGTGGACAAGGGCAAGCTGACACTCGGTCCACAAAGCAGCGCCGGAAGCGTTGGGGTCATGTCACCAACGTTGACCGTAGACGCCGAACAGAGGCAGATCTACTCCACCCGCATCGGTAAGTACATGCAGGACGTAAATCTGACTCCTGACTTCCCAACCGCCGCCGCCACCGCCCAGGCGATGTGGGAAAGAAAGACAAAGCAACGGGTTGACGGGGTACTGTCCATAGATCCGGTTGCTCTCGGCTACATGTTGGAAGCAACAGGCCCGATCAAAATCAGCCAGCCAGAGCTAGTTGCCTTGGCCGGTGGCGGCTTGCCGACTGAACTGAACGGCAAAAACGTTGTGCCGACCCTGCTCTCCGACGTCTATGCCAAGATCGAGCAGCCCAAATTGCAAGATGCGTATTTCGCAGGAGTTGCGCAGGAAATCTTCAGCGCCCTATCCAGCGGTAAGGGCGATGCAAAGGACCTTGTCAAAGGTTTAGCTCGGGGAACATCCGAGGGACGCGTTCTCCTGTGGTCGAGCGCGCCCAATGAACAGGGAGTGCTTGCGAAATATCAGCTCAGTGGATCCGTTGCGGGCCCAAGCATCTCTCCCGCACAATTTGGCGTCTATTTCAACGATGGCACGGGCGCAAAGATGGATTACTACGTAAAGAGAACCGCTCAGCTGGTGACGGAATGCACCGATGACGGTTACGTACGGGTCAAAGTCCGCGTGACCAGCACGAACAACGCACCGGCGGACGCCGCCACTTCGCTGCCCTCGTATGTGACTGGCGGCGGCGTCTTCGGAGTACCTGAAGGCACGGTCCAGACAAACATCGTCGCTTACGGCCCCGTCCAGTCGAACGTCGAAACGGTGTACGTGGCCGGCAAGAAGTCAGCTTTCGCATCTCATAGGCACAGCGGCCGACCAGTCGGGTCAGTCACCGTTCGCCTCGGTCCTGGCCAAAGCAGCACCGTCGAATTTACTTTCGACAAGATAGTGCAGCACACCGAGCCTCAACTATCCGTGACACCAACCGTACAAGCGCTTAAGGACGTGGTTTTGGACACGGTTCCCGCGAAATGCGTGCCGGCTGCATAGCCAATGCATTAACAGTATGTAAAGTGTCTGGATTCACTTTGGAGTCACCCCTACTAGGGTGATAATCTCTTTTTGGGCAAGACAACGAGATTCACCCCACGGTCACATGGGGATGGGGAATCTCCACAATAATGTGACATCCGTGTTATAAGGTCTCAGGGGGACAAATTGAAGAAGTCTATTGCTGCGCTCGCGCTTGCAGGAACCATCGCACTCACCGGCACCGCTCCGGCCTTTGCCGCCAACTACCCGGCACCGCCGGCCAACGCCGCCGTTTCTGATGGCGTTGTTGGACCCGGCGAAGCCTTCACCTTCTCCGCCAGGGGGTTCTTTGCTGGCGAACCCCTGATCATCCGGGTAACGCCGGGCGCCGCTCCGGCGGCAACTGGCGCTAGCATCGCCGGCGGTGCAAGCCGCTCAGTACCCAGTAAGATCAGTGTTCTCCTGGCAGCACAGGAGATCAACGCAACCGCTGACGCTGCAGGTGCAGTCGCAATCCCGCTGACCATCAGCGAACCTGGCACCTACACGATAACTGCGACCGGCGTTAACTCCGGGTTCACCAGCGACCCGGTCACCGTCACGGTCGCAGGCGAAGCCGCAGCTGCCCTGCCCAACGCCGGTGGTAGCACCGGCGCCGGCCTCGCTAACACGGGTGCGGACTCCAGCCTCATCCTGTGGTCGCTGGTTGGTGGCGGCGCACTGGTAGCCGGTGCTGCCTCGGTGGTAGTAGTTCGCCGCCGTGCCAACGCTGAGGCCTCTGCCTAAGCACCAGCTTCAAAAGCATTACGAGAGGCGGTTGCTTCTCCGGACTTCCGGAGAAGCAACCGCCTCTTTGCTTGACCCCGTCCCGACGGGTCCGGGCTAACTAACAGACAAGAATGCCCGACGCGAGATTCGCGACGGGCATTCTTCGTTGGATTTTGTTGGATTTAGCCGTTGAATTCCTTCATCCAGGACTTCAGGTCCTCCCCGAATTCCGCGCGTTCGGTGGCCAGAGTGATCACGGCTTTCAGATAGCTGAGCTTGTCGCCAGTGTCGTAGCGGCGGCCGCGGAACACTACACCGTACACGCCGGATCCCTCCCCTTCGCCGGCCGCCAACGTCTGCAGAGCATCCGTCAGCTGGATCTCGCCGCCACGGCCAGGTTCGGTCTTCTCCAGAACGTCGAACACGGCCGGGTGTAGAACGTAGCGGCCAATGACGGCCAGATTCGATGGAGCCTCGTCAATTGACGGTTTCTCCACGAGGCTGTTGACGCGGACGTAGTCCTCCCCCGGTATGGCGGAGATGTCCGCGCAGCCGTAGGCGCTGATCTGGGACGGCTCCACTTCGATCAGGGCAATCACCGAACCTCCGGTCTTCGCCTGGACCTCCATCATCGTCGTGAGAAGCTCGTCACGCTCGTCGATAAGGTCATCGCCTAGCAGAACTGCAAAGGGCTCGTCCCCGACGTGCTGGCGGCCGCACAGGACGGCATGCCCCAGGCCCTTGGGCTCGCCCTGGCGTACGTAGTGGATGGGTCCCAGTCCGGAGGCGTGCTGGACGGCGTCCAGGCGCGCCTGGTCGCCCTTGAGTTCCAAGGTGCGCTCCAGGGCAGGCGCGCGGTCGAAGTGATCCTCCAGTGCCCGCTTGTTGCGGCCGGTGATCATCAGCACGTCGGTCAGGCCGGCGTTCACGGCTTCCTCGACTACGTACTGAATGGCCGGTGCGTCCACCACCGGCAGCATTTCCTTCGGCATCGCCTTGGTGGCAGGCAAGAAACGCGTGCCCAAACCGGCTGCCGGAATAACTGCCTTACGAACTTGATTCCCCAATGTATTCATGGACGAACTCTATAAATTGACTCGCAAAATGCGAAATTTCAAGCTCAAGATTTCGGTCCCGCAGGCTGGTGCGCGTAGCTTCGTATCTATGGGCAAATGGGGGCAATCGAACGCAGAAAGCGCGGCGCGCGTGCTGCTGGCTGTCTACCTCGTTGGGCTCGCCGTAGTGGCATTCTGGCCAACGCCGGTAGACCGGCCAGTCGCGGGCCGGCTCCAGACGGTGCTGTTTGCCCTGCACCAGGCCAGCCTCCCCCAACTGATCAACTACAACTTCGTGGAGTTCGCGTCCAACATCCTCATGTTTGCGCCGATCGGGGCCTTGGCAACACTGGCATTTCCAGCCTTCCACCGTGGACGGATTGTCCTCGCCGCGTTCCTAGTTTCCTGCGGGATGGAACTGGGGCAGCTGCTGTTTCTGCATGACCGGGTCCCGAGTGCCATGGATATTGTGGCGAATACGAGTGGGGCGATGCTGGGTATTTGGGTTTTGGGTGTGTTGGAGGACTGGTTGAGACGGGCTGATTTCGACAAGCTCAATCAGTGGGGGTCGAGAGGCTGATTTCGACCCGCGGTTTCGGAAGGCTGACTTCGACAAGCTCAACCAGCGACTACCCCTTGAACTGCGGTTCTCGCTTTTCTTGGAAGGCCCTGAAGCCCTCCGCGTAGTCTTCGCTCTTGCACAGCCTGGCCTGCTCGGCGTTCTCTTCCGTCATGGACGCCCACAGACCCAGGCGCTGGTCGCGGATGTGCGCCACTAGCTCCTTGCTGGCCTTGAACGCGCCCGTCGCGCCGGTGGCCACCTTGGCCACGATGGCGCGGGTGGAGTCGAGCAGTTCGTCCGCAGGCATGGCACGGCTGAACATGCCCTTCGCCACCGCCTCGGTGCCTGTCATCAGCTCCGCCGTGTAGATCAGGTCCAGCGTCCGGTGCATGCCCAGCCGCTCGGTGAAGTACCAGTGGCCGCCCGAATCCAGCGTCGCCCCCAGCTTGGCGAACGGCGACCCGAATTTCGCGTTCTCCGCCACGTACACCACGTCCGTGGCCAGCAGCAGCCCCAGGCCGACGCCCAGGCACGCACCTTGGGCGGCTGCGAACGTCGGTGCCGGGAAGGCACTCATCTTCTGCAGCAGCGGCTGAACCAGCCCGCCCAGGTACGCCTCGGCGTCGTCGTTTTCCGGCGTCACGCCGGCGATGTCCCGGCCCGCGCAGAAGGCGCGTCCCTCTCCCCTGAGCAGCAGCGCCCGCACCTCACCGCGCGAGGCGGCGGCAGCGGCGTCGTCGTACGCCTGTGTTAAATCCCTGAGGGCCTGCTCGTCGAGGGAGTTCAGCTTGTGCGGGGCGTTCAGGACGACTTCGGCGATGCCGTTGGCGATGGAGAGGGAGATCATTGGGCTCCTCGTGTTGAGACCGGATGTTCGGGAAAAACTTACACGTCGAAGTCGACCGTGACTTCTTTGCTCGTTGGGTGGGACTGGCAGGTCAGGACGTAGCCCTTGTCCAGTTCATCCTGCTCCAGCGCGTAGTTTTCGTCCATGGTCACGGTGCCGGCGACCACCTTGGCGCGGCACGTGCCGCACACTCCCCCGGCGCACGCGAACGGCACGTCCGGGCGGACGCGCAGCGCCGCGTTGAGGATGGACTCGCGGGCGTGCGTCGGGCTGGTGACGTCGCCCTGCAGGCCGTCCAGCTTGAACGTGATCTTGAACGTCTCCTTGGACTCGTCCTCGATGACGGGCCTGCCCGCGTTGCCCTCGGGGCGGTCCGGCTTGCCGGAGGTGAACAGCTCGAAGCGGACGTGCTCGGGCTTCACGCCGCGCTCGGCCAGGGTGTCCCGGCACAGCTGCACCAGCTCGAACGGCCCGCACAGGAACCACTCGTCAACGTCATCCGCGTGGATGGCGGTGCCCAGCAGCGCCCGGAGTTTCTCGGCGTCGATCCGTCCGCTCAGCAGCGGCGCGATCCGCTGCTCGCGGGACAGCACATGGTGCAGCGCCAGGCGCGACGGGTACCTGTCCTTCAGGTCCGCGAGCTCCTCCAGGAACATCACGTCCATGGCGGCCTTGTTGGCGTAGATCAGGTCGAACCGGGTGTCGGGGCTGGCGGCCAGCAGCGTGCGGGCGATCGCGATCACCGGCGTGATGCCCGAGCCCGCGGCAATCGCCACGAAGCTTCCCGGCTGCCCGGCGAGCTCGCCTGCCATTTCCTGGGGGCGGTTCATCGAGCTCATCACGTTCTGCTCCACGGCCTGGCCGTCCCGGCCGTGCTTGGACACGAACGCGCCCATGGGGCTCATGACGTCCAGCGTGTCCCCGGCCTTCAGCCCGGCGTTGGCCCACGTGGAGAACAGCCCGCCCAGGTCCTTCTTGATGGCCACCCGGATCTCGCTGCTGCCGTCCGCGAAGCTCCGCGGCTCGGCGCAGATGGAGTAGCTGCGGCGGATTTCCTTCGGCTCGCCGGTCTCATCCGGCAGCGTGGTGCGCAGGGCCACGTACTGGCCCGGCAGGTAGTCGAAATGCCCGGCGAGCTCGGCCGGCACCGCGAAGGTCACCTCAATGGCGTCCTCGGTGAGCCGGCGCACCTCCGCGACGGTGAGGCTGTGGAAGGACGGACGACGGCGGCCGGTGGCCTGCGCCGATTCGGCGGCAGTCTGGCGGACAACGGGCATGGGAGATTCCTTACAGGACTTTGAAGTAGTCGAACGGTTCCCTGCAGTCCTGGCACACGTACAGCGCCTTGCAGGAGGTGGAACCGAAGCGGGTGAGTTCCTTGGTGTTCAGCGACGAGCACTGCGGGCACTTCACGGCCAGGCCCAGCCGGACCGGCCCGGAGTGTCCCCCGGCCGCGGCCCTGCCGCTGGGCGGGGCGATGCCGTACTCCCGCAGCTTGGCCTTGCCGGCGTCCGTCATCCAGTCCGTGGTCCAGGCCGGGGCCAGCACCAGCTCCACATGGACGCTGGGGTAGCCCTCCTTCTGGAAGGCGGCCTTGAGGTCGTCGCGGATGGCGTCCATCGCGGGGCAGCCCGAGTACGTGGGCGTGATGGTGACCTGTAGGGCGGGCACCAGCCCGCCGTCGTCGAACAGCCGGACACTGCGGAGGATCCCCAGATCCTCGATGGTGAGCACGGGGATTTCCGGATCGCAGACCGTGGCGGCGATGGCCCAGGCCTTCTCCTCCGCGGTGGGTCCGGCTACGGTTTCGAAGTCCGATACGTACATGGCCACGGCGGTCACCAGCTTGCTCCGGGATGCTCCCGGGCCAGCACCTGCATCTCGGCGAGGATGTAGCCCAGGTGTTCGGAGTGCTTGCCGCGGCGTCCGCCGCCCGGCGCTGCCGGCGTCTGCGGCACCTCCAGCTCGGCTTCGGCCAGGACCTCGCCGGTGAGGCGGTCAAAGTCCGCCTTCAGGCTGGAAGGCTCGACGGCGGCACCGGCTTCAGCCAGGCGCGTGGCCAGCTCATCATCCGCGAAGAGCTCGGCGACGTACGGCCAGACCAGCTTCAGGCCATGGATCATTTTCTGGCGGGATTCCTCGGTGCCCTGCGCGAGACGCAGGATCCACTGGGCGCTGTGGTCGCGGTGGTAGTCCACTTCCTTCACGGCCTTGGCGGCGATGGCGGCGAGCGTGGCGTCGGTGGACTGGGTCAGCCGGCGGTAGAGCTCGAACTGGTAGTAGCTCACCACGAACTGCCGGGCGATGGTGACGGCGAAGTCGCCGTTGGGCTGCTCGAACAGGTGGGCGGAGCGGAACTCGTGCTCGCGGCGGAAGTAGGCGAGCTCGTCCTCGCTCTTCTCCCACGCTCCCCCGGCGTAGGTGAGGAAGGACCGGGCGTGGCCCAGCTGGTCCAGGGCGATGTTGCCCAGGGCCACGTCCTCCTCCAGCTCGGGGGCCCGGGAGATCCAGTGGCCCAGGCGCTGGGCCAGGATGAGGGCGTCGTCGCCGAGGCGCAGGGCGTACTCGGCCACGTCCTCGGAGGGCTTCACCAGGCCGGTGCGGACCTCGAGCGCGATGTCCTCCGGGCGGAGCGCGTTCCCCGGCGTGATGCGGGTGGCGCTGGCGGACGAGTCACCGCTGCCGGCGACGCCCACGGAGATGTCGCCGTGGCCTGTGGTCTCTGTCTGTTCCGGGGTCACAGGTGCTTCACTCCTTCGCTCTTGGTGTAGTACGTGGCGTGCCGGTAATCCTTGCCCTGCGGGGACTCGAAGAACGAGCCCTTCGCGTCCGGATCGCTGGCGGCGATGGCATCGGCCGGGACCACCCAGATGGACACGCCCTCGTTGCGGCGGGTGTACAGGTCACGGGCGTTGCGCAGGGCCATGGCGGCATCCGGCGCGTGCAGGCTGCCCGCGTGGACGTGCGACAGCCCGCGACTGGACCGGACGAAGACCTCCCAGAGCGGCCAGACGCTGGTTGAACTTGTCGAAACCTCATCGTTGGGGTTCATGCTGCGTATTCCTTTTCTGCGTGCTTGCGTGCCTGTTTTGCCAGCTGTTTTTCCGCGTAAGCGGCCGCTGCTACGCGAACCCAGGCGCCGTCGTCGTGCGCTTCGCGGCGGCGCTCAAGCCGCTGGGCGTTGCAGGGGCCGCGGCCGGCGAGGACTTCCTTGAACTCTTCCCAGTCCAGCGGGCCGTGCTCCCACTTCTTGGTTTCCTCGTTGAAGCGGACTTCGCTGTCCGGGAGGGTGAGGCCGAGGACCCTGACCTGCTCCACCATCATGCCGACGAAGCGGCTGCGCAGTTCGTCGTTGCTGAAGCGCTTGATGTTCCAGGCCATGGACTGCTTGGAGTTGGGCGAATCGTCGTCCGGCGGGCCGAACATCATCAGGGCCGGGGCGTACCAGCGGTTCACTGCGTCCTGGGCCATCTGCTTCTGCGCGGGCGTTCCGTTGGAGAGTTCCAGCAGGATCTCGAAGCCCTGGCGCTGGTGGAAGGATTCTTCCTTGCAGATGCGGACCATGGCCCGGCCGTAGGGGCCGAAGGACGCGCGGCAGAGCGGCACCTGGTTGCAGATGGCGGCGCCGTCAACCAGCCAGCCGATCGCACCCATGTCCGCCCAGGTCAGTGCCGGGTAGTTGAAGATCGAGGAGTAGCGGGCCTTGCCGGCGATGAGGTCGTCCATCATCTTGTCGCGGCTCTGGCCCAGCGTCTCGGCGGCCGAATAGAGGTAGAGCCCGTGGCCGGCCTCGTCCTGGACCTTGGCCATGAGGATGGCCTTGCGCTTCAGGCTCGGCGCGCGGGAGATCCAGTTGGCCTCCGGCTGCATGCCGATGATCTCCGAGTGCGCGTGCTGCGAGATCTGGCGCAGGAGGGTCTTGCGGTACGCGGCAGGCATCCAGTCCTTCGGCTCGATCCGGGAGTCGTCCGACATGACGCGGTCAAAGTACGCCTGCCCCTCCGCCTCGAGCTGTGCCGCCCGCTCCTGATCCTCCGGGGACAGTGCCTCAGGCACTGGCTGCAGATTCTGCGATGCCATGGTTGCTCCTATGCATTCACGTGCGAACTGGGAATTTATTTACCGACCGTTCGTTCAGGATATGCGGAAGCCGCGAGGGGCGTCAAGCACGGCGGCTACTTCCGGGCGTCGCTGCAACGCTTTGCTTTTGGCGGCGCATAAGCTTTTCCACGGCATAGTTCCGAACGAACGGGACCGCCGCTCAAGCATTGGGGGAAGCCATGAATGGACTGACAGCCACCGGGAAACTGTCAGGGGCGGAGCGCGTGACTCTGACGGCCCTGCTCTGGGCGTCCCTTGCCGGACTTCTGATTTCGGTTGTCCTCGCTGGGTTCCAGGTCTTCGGCATCTGGCAGGGCGACACCGAGCTGTCTGTCTCGGTTGCGAACAGCTACTTCCCGGAGCTGGCCGAAGGCAATCCCCGGGTCCTGGCCGGCTCATATGACCGGGCCTGGCTAACGGTGAACGGCATGCCCCTGCCTGCCAGCCTGCTGCTGACCGCGGCGGCAGTGTTGCGCAGCCTTGTGATGGTGTCCATCTGTGTTGCGATGATCCTCGTCTGCCGCCGCATTCTGCAGTACAAACCGTTCGCCAAGTCGAGCCAGATTGCGTTGGTAGTGGTTGGGTCCATATTTGTAGCGGCGGCAGCGCTTCCGGGCATGTTCGAGTCGATGGCCACCATGATTTCCGCAGAATCCCTGGGCCTTCCGGGGCCGGACCAGATCGACTCCCGCGAGGTAGTGGACCTTCCGTTCGCGACCGTCGACTTCCCGCTGATCGCGTTGGGCCTGTTGTTCGGCGTGATCGCAACTGCGCTTCAGATGGGCGCACGAATGCAACTGGACGGGGCGCTGCGGGAGGGTATGCCGCCCCAAGTTCCCCCAAACGACGGCCTCCGGCCGTAACGCTGCACCTGATATCGGCGCCCTTCTGTGGACGGCAAGTTCTTGTCTGGTTCTTGGCGCCCTTGGCCTCTGCCTGGTGCTAGCGTGACAGCACGCAGTACCTGTCCTGCCATGCGGTAACCGTCCTGCAAGGAGCAACCGGTGATCATGATCGGCGGCCTTCCGGCCCACATTCTTCTCGTCCACGCCGTGGTGGTCTTCGGGCCGCTGGCCGGGCTGGGCGCCGTCGTCTACGGCCTTGCCGCCAGGACCCGGAACTATCTGGCGTGGCCGCTGGGCGTGCTTGCGCTGATCCTCGCTCCCCTGTCCCTGATCACGGCCCAGGTGGGCGAGCAGCTGCAGGCCACCCGGGGCGCCACCGACATGATCCAGGCACACGCCTGGCGTGGCCGCTGGGCGTGCTTGCGCTGATCCTCGCTCCCCTGTCCCTGATCACGGCCCAGGTGGGCGAGCAGCTGCAGGCCACCCGGGGCGCCACCGACATGATCCAGGCACACGCCCGGCAGGGTGACATCTTCAAATACACCGCGGTGGTTTTCCTTGTTGTGGTGGCGTTGATTTGCTCGCAGCCACCTACGCGCCGCTGGCCCAGCGGGTGCGCGCGCTGGCTGGCCTCCAGGAATCCCGACCGATCAGGATCGCCCTCCTGACCGCGGGCGTGCTGGCCGGGCTTTTCCTGATCTACCAGAGCATCATCACCGGGCACTCCGGCTCGTCCTCGGTTTGGGGCGGTTAGGGCGAGTCTCCTTATTGGCGTAGCTAGATGTCGACTGCCTTGCTTGCATCACACTCTCGTCCACCTGCATGGGCTCTGAGGCTGCTTGGTGGTGATTCAGTTGACGCCAACGACAAGCCGCAAAGCGCAGACGCCACGGCAAGCCATCTGGTACCACTCCACCTTGTCCCGCCACTTCATATCCAACCGTGGCCTGCCGGGAGCCCTTGGACCGTCGCACTAACTAGGCTGTGGGGAGGGTTCGGCGCCGGATCCGGCTCCGTGGTGTTCACGGTTGGGCGAACCCAAACAGGAGTGGCGGTTCTGGTGGCCGAATCGTCCGTTATGCGGACGTTCTTGGCGTCGTCGTGCACCGAACACCCCGCAGAAACGGCGTCGAAGGAGTTCATCTCATGAGCCCACCGCACCGGCCACCATTGACATCCAGCGTGGCGGGGTCTATTGGTTGGCATGTCCAACACAATCCAGACCATCCAAGGAGCAGATATGGACGCCGCGCCCTACGGAATCGTGCACTTCTTCCCAGGAGGCACCAAGGACCAGTACGAGGCCTCACTTGCCGCTGTTCACCCAGGCGAGGGGCGCCTACCCGACGGTCAGATCTTCCATGCTGCAGGCTCTTCTGCCGGTGGTTGGACGGTCATGGCTGTCCATGAGTCGAAGGAGAGTTGGGAGAAATTCCGTGACGGCATCCTCCTTCCCCGGATGCAGCAGGGCATCGAGGGCGGATTCGCATCGCCTCCGGAAGAGACCGTCATCGATCTGTACAAGGTCATGCCCTAACGACTGGGGGACGCTGCCGAGGGGTCCGGAGGGCGGTCATGCGATTGTGGTCGATATGGATAGGAGCCGGCGATGGCCGCCGTAGTGAACTACTTCGAAGTCGGCTCGCCAGACCCGGATGCCGCACGGAGCTTCTACGGCTCACTATTCGACTGGACCTTTGGTGAGCCCTCGCCGGCCGGTTACCGGATGGTCAACGGCGACAAGGGCGGCCTGTGGGACACCACATCGCTGGGCGGAAACGCCTGGGCGATCTTCTACGTGCAGGTCGACGACGTGAAGGCCGCTATCGCCCAAGCCGAGTCGCTCGGTGCGAGCGTCGCCGTACCGTTCGTTGACAACGGCGCCATCGAGTTCGCGCACCTCGTTGACCCGCAGGGCAACCGGCTCGGTGTGTGGCGGCCGAAACAGTCGGTCTAAGCCGACGGGGGCGCCGGTCCCGCCGATCAAGTCTCGGGGCCGGAGCCGGCAACCCCTCGTCTCATGAAAGTCGTCACCTTCGATACGTGCATCGCCGCTCACGTCATCTGCCTCGTAGGGCTAATCGCCGTCGTTCCCTATGCAGTCGCCGTCTGGCTACCCCAATAAGGAGACACGCCCACGGGCCCGCGTCGAACAACGCGGCGCAACCGCGCGCAGACCCTCCCGGGTCCCTAGACTCATCAGATGCCTTTCGACGAGAAGCCTGACGCCCGGGCCGAACACCGCTGGCCCGCCGTCAAACGAGGTGGCGCTGCTGATCATCCTGCTGACCTCGTCCGGAAGCAGGACGGGTAGCTGGACCGCGGCGGCCCGGTCTCCCGCCGGCACGCCGACCGCAAAGACCTCCCGGCCGCCGACTTCCGCTTTCCGCAGGACGAGGACCACGACGCCGTCAAGGAGGTGGCCACGAGGTCTTCCCTGAAGACGGGCTGGGTGGCGTCCGTCGTGGACTATCTGTACTTCTCGGCGTCCAACTCCATGGCGTTCAGCCCCACGGATACCATGCCGCCGTCCCCGCGGGACACAATTTTGCTGGTGATCGAGGCCGCGGGCGGCTTTGTGCTGCTGGCCCTCGTGTGCGCCCACGCAGTGGCCCTCATCATCTGAGGCCCTTGGCGACGCCCGCTTCGGCCTGCCCGCCTGTTCCGATGAACGTCCCCGGCGGCATTCCGGCGCCGAAGACGGGCCCCGCCAAAGGACGCTTCGCCCTCAGCTCCGCCGCCGTCTGGTGCCGGATGCGCCGCACCACCCACGGGAGCAGGTAGTTCCGCGCCCAGACGAGGTCGCTGGCCCTGGCGGTCCGCCAGCTGCTCTCCGGCAGGTCCTTGGGATGCAGCGGCTGCAGGGTGTGGGGGACGTTGAGGGTGTCCAGCACCATCATTGCGATGGTGTGATAGCCCAGCGGGGAAAAATGCAGCCGGTCCGGATCCCACATCCGCGGGTCGGTGAGCTGGCGCAGGGCCCACAGGTCCGCGATCAGGGCGTCATGCCGGGACGCGATGGTCCTGATGTTCTCGTTGAAGATGGCCAACTTGGCGCGGTTGCGGCCCAGCACGGGAGTGGATCCCCAGTCCGGCCCGGTGAATAGGACAATCGTTGCCCCCGATAGCCCCAGAAGCTGCACGCCGGCGTCTAGCTCCACGGCCAGGCGGTCCGGGTCCGTGCCGCGGAAGACAAGATCGTTGCCTCCCGCCGAAAGGGTGATGAGGTCCGGCTTCAGGGCCAGCGCCGGCCCGGCCTGCTGGTCCAGGATCTCTTCCAGTAGCAGTCCCCGGATGGCCAGGTTGGCGTACGCGAAGTCCTCATGGCCGATGCTTAGTTCTTCCGCTACGCGGTCCGCCCATCCGCGCAGGCCGCCCGGGCTGCGGGGCTCCGGATCGCCCACGCCTTCGGTGAATGAATCCCCCACTGCCACGTAGCGGCTCCAGGGGTGGGGGGCCGCTGTGCGTTCCGCAGCGGAGCCTCGGGGTTCAAAGTGGCCGACGTTGTGCATCGCCTCGTCCTTCCCAAGCCGCCCCGGTGCGGTACGCCGGGGGCGCTACTGACAAAACGCTCCAGAGGCGTCCGGAATTCCGCAAAAGCCCGTTAAATCTGGAGAATCTTCGTCCGAACTTTGCCCGCGCGGTCCAAGAGGCCCTAGAGCCGGTCGAGCAGCTCGGCGCGCTTCTTGACTGACTTGACGAAGTCGGCCAAGGGCCGGTCGCTGAGGTGCAGGGTGTGTCCGCCGAGCCGGTGGAGAAGCCCACTGTGCTCGTCCTTCACGTGAAAGCGGGTCTTGCCTTCTGCAGGTGCGAGCGTGAAGGTCCGGATGGTTTTTGAAAGCCCCAGAGGCAGGCTTGCGGTCCAGGTCATGACACGGCCGGGCACTTGCTGGACCCTCACGCGGACGCTTCTGCGCCCCGTGCCCGTGGTGTGGAATCGGACCCGTCCGCCGTTGCGCAGCTCGCCGTCGACAGCGGTAATGCCTGATTCCCAGACGGTCAGGTCGCCCGTGTCCGTGAGGACAGCCCAGACCGTCGAGGTGCGCGCGTTGATCAGGGCGGAATGCATGCGGGAAATGGTAGGGCCAGGGTGACGGCGAAATCCCTGCCCTGGCCGAAGTTCACTCAATGTTCGCTTGGGTAAACGTCAGGCGGCAGTCGGTCCGGGATCCCGGTCCGGCGGGGACGGTAAAACCCGGAGCGGGCACCGCAGGACGCGCAGCTGATCGAGATCCAGCAGTTGGCGCGTGCCTGTCCGTGAATCACGAATCCAGAACATATCCAGTTCCGGGACCACTGCCAGCACGCGGCCCCGGTACAGGGGCCGGTCTCCGCGCCACGCTTCAATTCGGTCCCCCGGAGAAAGCTCTGCGCAGGAACGGATATGCCTTCCTAGACCGTCCATGACGGCTCCTTTCCCTGCCTACTGGCACCAGTGTGGGCTGCGTTAGTTGCATCGGCATGACGCCCTGATGACGTCTTCGTGAATGCCGGTAACTAATGAACTCCTGTTCAGGTGGAGGCTGCCGAGTGCGCGTGTGTGGGAGAATCTAAGGCGGCCAGCTCCGTCCGCCCGCGAAAGGAGTCCCGATGCCGCTGCCGCAACCGGGGCTCCCTCTTCCCCTCGACGCCCGGACGGTTCGCGGCTGGTCCGGAATACTGCGCGGCGCCCCCGCCACGCTTTGGTTCGTCGCCATCTTCTGGACCGCCGGCGCCCTGTCCTCCAGCCTCCTGTCCGGCCCGCCCGAAGGATTGCGGCCACACGTGGCGGCCACCGTGCATTCCCTGTCCGGGCACTGGTGGGCGGTGCTGCTGTCCGGGTTCTGGGAGCGCGACCTGACCGGGTATGTGCTGGGCACCGCCCTGGTGCTTCTCGTCGGTCTACCCTTGGAGCGGAAGCTGGGAAGCCTGCGCTTCACCGCAGCGGCCGTGGGCGCACACGTTCTGGGCGTCGGCTCCACGCTCGGGTTCCTGGCAGTGGCCGGAACGCTGATGGGCAGCTGGACCCGGGACCTGAGCGGGCATTACTTCATGGGGCCCAGCGCGCTGGTCTGCGGGGCTGCCATGGCCGCCACCGCCGCCACCCCCACCCTGTGGCGGCGACGCATCCGCGTGGTCATCGTTGCCGTGCTGATGCTGTTCGCCCTATACGCGGGCGGCTTCGAGGACCTGGTCAGGCTCGGGGCCGCTGGAGCTGGGGCACTCCTGGGCCCGGTCCTGCTGGGACGGCGGCCGCGGTTCGGCCGCCCCGCCGTTTCCCGGCACGAGGGCCGCGTCCTGGTGGCGCTGCTCGTGGTGGTGGCGGCGGTGGGCCCGGTGGTGGCGGGCCTGGCGCCGCACGCGGTGGGTCCGCTGTCCGTTCTGCGGTACTTGTTCACCAATATCCAGCCCGTAGATCCGCAGGCCCTCCAGGAGTTTTGCTCCCACCCGGCGGAGGCCAAGGACTGTGCGGCGGCCCAGCTGCAGCAGCGGGCCGGCGCCGGCGGGCTCTTCATGGCCATCCTTCCGTCGTTTCTGCTGCTCCTGCTCGCGGACGGCCTTCGCCGCGGCCGCCGGTTCGCGTGGGCTGCGGCGTTGCTGATGCAGGTGGCGCTGTCCGTGCTGGCCGCCGTCACTATCGCCGGCGTCCTGCAGCCCGCTGTTCCGGACAGCGTTCCCGACTCCGCGGCCCGGGAGGGAGTCGGCGGGATCGAGCTGTCCGGCTATTCCCACCCGCTCAGCCTGGTGCTGCCGATGCTCCTTCCGGTTTTTCTGACGGCGGTCCTGTTGCTGGGACGGACGCTGTTCCCCGTTCCTGCCCCGCGCGGGACCTACCGGCGGCTGGCCAGGCGCGTGGTGGTTGCCTGGGTTGTTCTTGGCGTTGCGTATGTGGGCGCCGGGCTGGCCCTGTCCAGCGGCTTCACGCCCGCTCCGGGGCTGCCCGAACTGATCGCCGACGTGCCGGACAGGTTCCTTCCGCTGGGCTTCCTGGTTGACCTGTCCCCCGCGTTCTTTCCCGAAAGCACCGCAGCCGTGCTGCTGTACGAGGGCATCGGCGTCGTCTTCTGGGCCGTCACCGGCATCCTGCTGCTCCGGACCTTCCTGCGGCCGGCCCATGGCCGGCACAGTGCCGACGAGGACCGTGCCAGGGCCATCCTCAAGGCGCACGAGGGCAGCTCGCTGTCCTGGATGACAACCTGGGCCGGGAACAGCTACTGGTTCTCCGCCTCCGGGGAGAGCTTTGTCGCGTACAGGGTCATCGCCGGCATTGCGCTGGCACTCGGCGTCCCGGTGGGGCCGCGATCAGACAGGGAGTCCTCCTTCACGGAGTTCGCCGACTACTGCCGGCTCAACGGATGGACGCCCTGTTTCTACTTCGTGCCGCAGGACCTCCGCAGCCACGCCGCCTCGCTGGGCTGGGGATCGGTGCTGGTGGCCCACGAGACCGTCCTGCCCCTGCACTCACTGTCATTCCGGGGCAAGAAATTCCAGGATATCCGCACCGCGCTGAACAACGCGGCCAAGGCAGGCATCCGCGCGCAGTGGACCACCTACGCGGCCGCGCCCCGCTCCGTGCAGGCCCAGATCCAGGCCCTGTCCGAGGAATGGGTCGCGGACAAGAAGGTGCCCGAGATGGGCTTCACCCTGGGCAGCCTGGACGAGCTGGACGACCCCGAGGTCCGCTGCCTGCTCGCCGTGGACAGACACCATACGGTCCACGCGGTGGCGTCCTGGCTGCCCGTCTACCGCAACGGCCGCATCGTCGGCTGGACCCTGGACTTCATGCGGCGGCGCAGCAACGGCTTCCGCGCCAGCATCGACTTCCTCATAGCTTCCGCGGCGCTGAGCCTCAAGGACGAAGGCTGTGAGTTCATCAGCCTCTCCGGGGCACCGCTTGCCCGCCCGCCCCGGGATTCGCTGGCCGCCCACTCCGTGCCGGACTACGACGGCGGCCTTGACCGGCTGCTCGACCGGCTGGGGGCCACGCTGGAACCCGTCTACGGCTTCCGGTCGCTGCTGGCCTTCAAGGCCAAGTTCAAGCCGGACTACACGCCCATGTACCTGCTCTTCCCGGATGCTGCCGCGCTGCCAGCCATCGCCAATGCCATCACCCGGGCCTATCTCCCCACCGTCAAGCTGGGCCAGGGCCTCACTCTGGCGCGCGGCCTCTTCTCCCGGCCGCGCGCGGACAGGTGAACCGGCCAACCAGTCACCTGTGGCGCTGCGTCAGGAGCCGGCGTTGTAGACGTCCGGCCCGAAGCGGTTGAGATCCGGGGCAGCAGCGTAGCCCAGGTAGGGCAGGTTGAAGGCGTCCTCGATGCTGGCCAGCAGGCTGTAATGGTTGTAGGCCCGATCAGAGGCTGAACCGGCCTTGACCAGCGGTGACAGCACGAGCGCCCCGACCAGGCCGCCGCCGGCGCCGCCCGGCAAGGAGGACTCGGCGCTTTCCTTCCCCTCAGCCTCGTCGAACGTGATGACCAGGAGCCCGTCCTGCCGGAAGGCGGCGGAGGACAGGATCTCCGGGACGTGCTGCCGGAGCCATTCGTCAGCGGAGGCAAGGCCGCCCTGGCGCCCGTCAGCGCAGGGGCTGTCGTGGCCGTCGTTGCAGAGGTTGGGGCTGATGTAGGAGAGGTTCGGCGTCGTGGCGGCCGACTTGAGGTCGGCGTCGAGGTTGCTGAAGTCCACCACGTTGCTCTGGCACTCGGATGAGGCCGTGATCGCGGTGAAGTAGACGAACGGGTTGTGACGGGTGGCGTATTGTCCGTCCGGGCCCGCGTTCTGGTTCGGGTCCCTGGCGCCCGGCTCCGGATGGCGGCACGGCGTCCCCATGTCCTCCATGTAGCCCTTCCACGTCTTCCCGGAGGCGCTGAGCTGGCCTGCCAGCGTGGCCACGGAGTCGGGATAGACGCAGCCGCTGCCCTGCAGCTGGCCCAGGGGTGCCGTGCCCGTGGCGCTAAAAGGCGCGTACGTAGGGCAGTCGTGGCTGGTGGCGGGGTTGGGCCCCTGACCGGACAGCTGGGCGATGTAGTTGGTCAGCGATGAGTGGCCGATCGCGTAGTACTGCGTCAGGAGCTCGCCCTGGGGACGCAGCGTCCGGGACAGGTATGGGGCTTCAGACTGTTCGCCCCAGACGTCCCGGTACGACTTGTTCTCCAGATTGATCACGAAGACATGCCCCGGTTTTGCCGCCCCGGACGGGGAAGGAGACGGGCCCGGGCCGGGGCCCGGCTGGCAGGCGGCGAGCGCCGCCACCAGCGCAACGCATGCCAGGAGGATTGACGCGCGGCGCAGGTTCCCGCTTCTTCCGTTCCGTAGCCGGCTGTTGCCAGCGGTCATGGCATCGTGCCTCCTAAGGCAAAGCCGGGGCGCCCATCCATCCAAGGGTTCCATCGTGCCACCGTGTCCCCCGAATCCAGATGAAGGGAACCTGAGAGTTAGGTGGGAAGGGCATTTCCTTAATAGGGGTTGCCGAACTGCAGGCGATTCCCCCGGAGTCCGCGGGGGTCCGCGTGTTAAGTTGAAATATGCGGACAGACCTGTCCGCCTTTGCCGCCGGAAAGAGCCAACACGTGGAATCGCCTTCGCCAGTCCGAATACTGACCGTCTGCACGGGGAACATCTGCCGCTCCCCCGTGGCGGAACGGCTGCTGCAGGCAGGGCTGGACCAGGTGCTGCCCGGCGGCTTCGAGGTCCGCAGCGCCGGAACCCGGGCCATGGTGGGCGATCCTGTCCAGCCGCTGTCCGCGGGCATCATCCGCACGTTCGGCGGCACCGCGGACGGTTTCGCGGCGCGCCAGCTCACCGGCAAGATCCTGCGCAAGGTGGACCTGGTCCTCACCATGACCTCCGCACACCGCGGCGAGGTGCTCCAGCTGGACGCCTCGCTCCTGAAGCGGACCTTCACCATCCGCGAGTTCGCCCGGATGCTGGATGTGCTCGAGGAGCGGGAAGGCCATGCAGGCGAGGGCCAAGGAACCGAGCCTGGCCAGGCGGGCCTCCTGAACGGCGAAAAGCTCGCCGCCAACACGAAGCTGTGGCGCAAGCTCCCGGCCCGGGCCGCCTCCGTGAGGCACCTTGCCCTTGCACCGGAAGCCGCGGACAACGACGTCGTTGACCCGTACCGCCGCAGCCCCGAGTACTACCACCAGATGGAAGACGAACTGGCCCCGTCCATCATCTCCATCCTGCGCTTCGCCCGGCTGAACGCCCCCTCCTGACACGGGCCCGCGACAGTACCAAGGCAGCGTGTACGCCGCCTAAGCCTGTACCTCAGAGAACGGCGTCGTCGAGCAGCTGGAACTGGGCTTCGCCGTCGAGGGTGAATTTTTTCGGCGTTATTGCCACTTACCGTTCTGACTGTGACAGGTTTGGATGGCCCCGGTAGGACGGCTATTTCTGGCCCCACTTCGTGACTCTCCGGGCACTTGTGACGGTTATATGTGGCCCCGCCTTCAACGTTGGATTCGTCACTGGATGGATGCGGCGGAAGGCTGGTCTGGATGGAGTCGAGAGTGGAGTTGTTCGCGCGGATCCGAAGGGACGCCGGGCGTGTCGCTTCGTGCGCTGGCGGCCCGGCACGGGATTCACCGAAGAACGGTGCGGCAGGCGCTTGAATCAGCTACCCCACCGGAACGCAAGCCGAGACAAGAGGTGTCCTGACGGCTGGAGCCCTTCAAGCCGGCGATTGATGCCATGTTGATCGAGGACACGATGGCGCCGCGGAAGCAGCGCCGTGAAAGTAGTACGTTCCGTTGAATGACAGCAGGTCCCTGCTGACCGTGGCTACACCCCTGACGAACGATTCGAGCAGTGCAGCGGCATGTCCGGGTTCCAGCGCGGACATGCCCTGCGGGCCGGTGGCCGGTCTGAACAGGTTCAGTTCGTGGGCAAGAGCGCGGCGGCGGCTCAGGGCGGGATATGTTTGCAGAATCCAGGAGACCGTGGCTGTGAGCAACCCGAAGCTGGTGACGGCCTGCGCTGCAGTGACGAGGCGAAGCAAGGGTGCCGCCGGAACTATTTCACCGTAGCCGACCGTGGACAGGCTGACCATCGAGATATATAGGGCTTCGGTGAGGTCCCCTCGGTGGGGGCGCTGCCATTGCGACGGGGGCTGCGACGGTGGCGGCGCGGCCGGATAACCGTCGGGACAGCAGCCACAATGCGCGCATGATCATCCTGCATACAGGACCCGCACCGTGAGGATAGGGGAGTGTATGACGGTCAGCAGAACGTCTGGGAAGTCCATGCTTCACCTTACGGTCAGGGCAGTGTCGGCACCGGTGCACCGCCCACGGGTGCGGCCTGGAGTGGAAAGCGACGACGGGCCGGCCACCGTCATCGCTGGTGGTCGTGGCCGACGACGGTCCGGTGCGGCACCAGCCACACAGCGAGCACCACTTCTCCGAGCGGTCGGCATCACGCCGTGAGGTCGCGGCGCCGAAGCAGGTAGGCAGCGATCCCTGCCCCGGCGAGGGCAATAGCGGACATGGTCAGGGCAGCTGCGGGGTCGAACGGCTCGACGGGCATCGCCGCAGAGTGCCGGAACGGGCTCACATCCTGCAGCCAGGCAGGCAGGCGCAGCAGTTCACCGAACTGACCCACGACCAGGCCGCCGGCCAACATGCCCCACGCCAAGGGAATACTCACCCTGGGCACCGCTGCGAAGAGGACCGCCGTTGCCGCGACGAACACGGCGGCGGCCGGGACGTGCGCCAACGCAGCGGCCACCAGCAGGCCCGGCGGGCCGTTCACCACGCCGGAGAGGCTAAGGCCGATGGTCGCTCCGGTCCCGGCGACGACGGCCACGACCGCCACCGAGGCCGCGGCAAGTACCAGGTTCGCGCCAAGCCACCGTGCCCGGGAGCGGGGCGTGGCCAGGAGAAGTTCGGCCCGGCCCTCGGCTTCCTCTGCGCGGAGCCGCAGCACCGCCTGGATACCGGCGGCCGCGGCCAGGACACCGGCGATGCCCAGCAGGGCGGTGGTGAACACATCGATGATCTCCGCCCGGCTGCCAGGGACGAGCCGGAGGATCAGCCCCCGGAGCGATTCATTGCCGCCAATCACGTCACTGACCACGGGCCCGAGGCCCCCGGCGATCCCTCCCAGCAGGGCTGCGAAAAGGCACCAGCCGATCAGGGTGGGCCGCTGTTGGCGCCAAGCCAAGCCCAGGAACGAGCCACCCCCGGCGCCGGCACGCTCCCTGCCGGCACGTTCAGGCAGCAGGCTGGCGCCCAGATCCCTGCCGCTTCTGACGACCAGTACGGTAACGGCCAGGGCGGCGGCCGCCGCCGTCAGGACCAGCAGCGGCGCGGGATCGGCGGTCGAGAAGGGGCGGGAGCGTTGGCCCCACCCGATGGGCGAGAGCAGCGAAACCCATCCGCTGGTGACCTGGGTCAGATCGGCGCTCGGGGTGCCGAACGCATCGCCGATACCGCGAAGGAAATATGCTGCACCGACCAGACCCGCGGCCGCGCCGTTGGCGGCCCGCCCGGAGGGCATGACCTGTGCGATGGCCGCGGAGACGGCCACGAAAAAGGCCCCGACAGCGCCGACGGCGGCCCCGGTTGTGACTGCCCCGGGTCCGGGCAGCCCGGCGGCGGCGAAACCGGCGGCCACGCACAGAGCCAGCACCAGATTCGCGGCTGCCCCCAGCATCAGGGTTGCTGTCAGTGACGCGGCCCGCGGGATCGGCACGGAGCCGATGAGCTCCGCGCGTCCGAGCTCTTCATCGGTACGGGTATGCCGGATGACCAGAAACGTGCTCATCAGTCCTGCGAGCACAGCGGTGAAGGCATAGCCCTGGAAGAACACCACCGCTCCGATACTGGTCCCGTCGGGCAGGCCGCGGACGAACAGGAACGCCGGGCTCACCGCCGCCACATTGATGATCGCCGCCCTGTCGGCCTCGTCCGCGAATTCCGTGGCCACCGCACCTGCCACGGCGAATCCCAGAAGGGCGATGCCCATGATCCAGACGGGCAGGACTATCCGGTCTCTGCGTGCCTGGGCCAGCACCAGGCCCATGATGCCGGACATCAGAGCACCTGGCCGGTGGAGTCGCTGTAATGGCTCAGGAACAGGGACTCCAACGATGGCGGGGAAACGCTCAGACCGCTGATCCCGGCCGCCGCGACCGCTTCCAACACAGGTGCGAGGTCGGCTGCGTCCACGTCAAACTCGGCAACGTCCCCGTCGATCACGACGCCCTGCACCCGGGGCAGGGCTGCCAGCAGGCCAGCATCGGCCCCCTCGATGCGGAAGTGGGTGAGTTTCAGATGCCTCAGCTCAGCCAGGGTCCCCGATTCCACGGCCCTGCCGGAACGGATGATCGTCACCCGGCCGCAGAGCTGCTCGACTTCGCTGAGGATATGGCTGGAGAGCAGAACCGTGGCACCGTCAGCGCTGACGCGCTGGACCTGGCGGCGGAACACCGAATCCATCACCGGGTCCAGGCCCGCACTGGGCTCATCGAGCAGATAGAGCCGGGCCGGGCGGGCGAACGCTGCGATGAGTGCCACCTTCTGCCGGTTGCCTTTCGAATACGTCCGGGCCTTGCGCCGCGGATCAAACTCAAACTCATCGATCAGTTCCCGGCGCAGCCGCTCCTCGGAGCCGCCGCGCAGTCCGGTGAGCAGGTCAATGACTTCCCCGCCGGACAGGTTCGGCCATAAGCTCACATCCCCGGGAACATAGGCGATGTCCCGGTGGGCGCGGACCGGGTCCCGCCAGGGATCCAGCCCGAACACGCGCGCCGTTCCCGAGATCGGGCGGATAAGGCCGAGGAGCACCCGCAAGGTTGTTGATTTGCCGGCCCCGTTGGGGCCAAGGAAACCGTGGACCTCGCCCGGGCCGACGCGCAGATCAAGGCCGTCCAGGGCGCGGGTCCTGCCGAAAGTCTTCACGAGCCGTGTGGCGTCAACGACCGGATCTGCTGCTGATGTCATGGTGGGTCTCGTTCCCTCGGTCCAGCGACAACGACCGAGGCGGCTGCCACGGCGTTCCGCGGGCACGCTACCCCGCGGGCCGACCAGGCTTCCCGGCTCTCCGATCCACAGCCTACGTCCGGTCCAACCCGCCTGGGAAGAGCCACCGGCAACCGCCCGTCAGGGCTGTGCGCTGAGCCTCTGGATGAACTCGTCCGCTTGGGCCAGGTTGCGGGCCATCTTGGCCCGTTGATGGACCGCTTTCTCCAGGATCTCGGAGAGTCTGGCGGGCGCTTCTTCCCTGGTGCCGCTGGCCTCGCTTGAGGCCAGGATGCCGAGGATTTCGGCCATTTCCTCCAGCGAAAACCCCAGCGGCTTCATCTGCTTAATGACCATGAGGCGTGCGAAGTCATCCTCCGTATAGACGCGGAAGCCCCCGTCGGTCCGCGCTGTGGCGGGCAACAGGCCGACGTCGTCGTAATGGCGGATGGTCCTCAGGGAAAGGCCCATCCGTTCTGCCAGTTCACCGATATGCATCGTGCTGGTGCTCGTCTTTGCTGTCATCAGGGGCCTCCATCCTGTTCCGATTCAGACTCTACCATCACGTTAGGGTAGAGTTCGTGGTGAGTAGCCCCTCAAGGGCAGTTCCCTTCTTCCCGGCGCGCTGCTGCGCCCCTTCATTCTTCGAAAAAGCGAAGCCGCTGCCGTGCGCCTTCCTGACCATGAACGGAGCCAGCAATGGCCGTCAAAACCGGCGGGGAAGCCCCTGCCTACACACCCGAACAGCTGCAGTCTGTTCGGGAAACCCTGAAGTCCCCGCGTCGGCTCAAGACCGAAGTGCTCGCCGGACTGGTCGTCGCACTGGCGCTGATCCCGGAAGCCATCGCCTTCTCGATCATCGCCGGCGTCGATCCGCGCCTGGGACTGTTCGCCTCATTCACGATGGCCGTCACCATTGCGTTCGTGGGAGGCAGGCCGGCGATGATCTCCGCCGCCACCGGCGCGATCGCCCTGGTCATTGCCCCGCTGGTCAAATCCCACGGCGTGGACTATTTCATTGCCGCCGTCATCCTGGCCGGGATCTTCCAGATCATCCTGGGCGTTTCCGGGGTCGCGAAGCTGATGCGGTTCATTCCCCGTTCTGTGATGGTGGGCTTCGTCAACGCCCTGGCCGTCCTGATCTTCATCTCCCAGGTTCCCGAACTGATCAATGTTCCGTGGCTGGTCTATCCGCTGGTGGCGCTGGCGCTGGTGATTGTGTTCGGTCTGCCGAAGCTGACCAGGGCAGTGCCGGCCCCGCTGGTCGCCATCATCGTGCTGACACTCATCACGGTCTTTGCCTCCGTGACTGTCCCGACCGTGGGCGACAAGGGCGACCTGCCCGAGTCCATGCCGTCCCTCTTCATCCCGAACGTGCCCCTCAACCTCGAAACTTTGCAGATCATCTTCCCCTTCGCCCTCGCCATGGCGTTCGTGGGCCTGCTCGAATCCCTGATGACCGCCAAGCTCGTGGACGACGTCACCGACACCCGCTCCCACAAAACCCGTGAAGCCTGGGGCCAGGGCGTGGCGAACATCGTCACCGGGTTCACCGGCGGCATGGGCGGCTGCGCCATGATCGGCCAGACCATGATCAACGTCAAGGCCTCCGGCGCCCGCACCCGGATCTCCACCTTCCTCGCCGGCGTCTTCCTGCTCATCCTTGTGGTCGCCCTCGGCGGCGTCGTCTCCGTGATCCCGATGGCCGCCCTGGTCGCGGTGATGATCTTCGTTTCCTGGGCCACGTTCGACTGGCACAGCATCCACCCCCGGACCCTGAAGATGATGCCCAAGAGCGAAACCCTGGTCATGGTCGCCACCGTCATCGGCACAGTCACCACCCACAACCTCGCAATCGGCGTCGGGGTTGGCGTGATTGTCGCCATGGTCCTCTTCGCCCGCAGGGTCGCCCACTTCGTCACCGTCGAACGGACCGTGAAAACAGTAGAAGGGCACCAGACAGCGACCTACGTCGTGGACGGTGAACTGTTCTTCGCCTCCTCCAACGACCTCTACACCCAGTTCGAATACGCCCTGGACCCCGAGCACGTGATCATCGATATGCACGCCTCCCACCTCTGGGACGCGTCCACCATCGCGGCCCTGGACGCGATCACCGAGAAGTACCGCCACCACGGCACGGACGTGAAAATCATCGGACTCAACGACGCCAGCGTCCTGATGCGCGAACGCCTCGGCGGGAAACTCGGTGCCGGCCACTGACCCCGCCGCCTCTTAACGGGGAGGTCCCCTACCGCATAGCCGGTAGGGGACCCTCCACGTGTGTGGACCGGGTCAGGTCACGGGCGGCGGTCTTCTTCGTAAACGTCCGGGATGCCGTCCCGGTCAGTGTCGATGGCCTCTTCCGCCTCCACGGCACGGTACTGACGGTTCCGGGTGACCAACACTGCCGCCGCCAGGAGGGCGGCGAGCAGCGACGCGGCGAGGATTCCCACCTTGGCGTGGTCATCGTGGGCGCTGCCCTGCCCGAAGCTCAGCTCCGCCACGAGAAGCGAAACCGTGAAGCCGATCCCGGCCAAAAGGGACATCCCGAACACATCGATCCACTTCAAGGACCGGTCCAGGGACGCTCTGGTGGCCTTCGTCAGGAGCCAGGAGGTGCCCAGGATCCCCACCGGTTTACCCAGCACCAACGCCACGATGATGCCGATGGCCACAGGGTCAGTCACAGCCGAGATCAAACCGTCCCAGCCACCCACGGCGACACCGGCGGAGAAGAACGCAAAGACCGGGACCGCAATCCCGGCGGAAATCGGCCGGAACCGGTGTTCGAAGATCTCAGAGAGGCCAGGACCCGCAGAGGGGCCGCCGCTGGCCTGCGACCGGACCACAGGGATGGCGAACCCCAGCAGCACACCGGCGACGGTGGCATGGATACCGGATGCATGCACCAACCCCCAGGTGATCACGCCCAAGGGAAGAAGGATCACCCACGCCGCAGCGGGCCTGGTGCCAAAAAACCGGCGGTACTTCTGCGCCAGGAAGGTATAAACCGCCAGCGGAATGAGGGCCAGCAGCAACGGGCCGGCCTGGATGTCGCTGGAGT
>NZ_JAGGPM010000014.1 GCF_018613835.1 Arthrobacter sp. ISL-5
AAGCTCCATTTTCCTTGAAAAGGCGGGCATTCTCGGTTTAAATCGCCGACCGAAACCCAACCAACATCGGTGGATCAAGGCTTAGGCGTCGGCTGCTGGCCACCCTGGCCCGGGCTGAAACGCAAAAGCGGCCCCGCACCGCATGAGCGGCCCCGGGCAGGGCCGTTCGTGCGGGGCAGGGCCGCCAGAGCTGGTGGCTATAGAGTGCCGGTCGCGATGTTCAGCATGCGCCGGAGAGGCTCGGCTGCACCCCACAGGAGCTGGTCGCCCACAGTGAAGGCGCTGATGTACTGCGGGCCCATCTCCAGCTTGCGGATGCGGCCCACCGGGATGTCCAGGGTGCCGGAGGCAGCCACCGGGGTGAGGTCGGCCATCGACGCTTCCTTGGTGTTGGGGACAACCTTGGCCCACTCGTTGTCTTCATCGAGCAGCTTCTCGATTTCGGCAACGGACAGGTCTTCGCGCAGCTTGAGGGTGAGCGCCTGGGAGTGCGAACGCATGGCGCCGATCCGGATGCACAGGCCGTCCATGACGATGTGGTTCTCATCGGAGGTGCCGAGGATCTTGTTGGTCTCGACACCTGCCTTCCACTCTTCCTTGGACTGGCCGTTCCCCAGGTCCGCGTCGATCCAGGGGATCAGGGAACCGGCCAGCGGAACGCCGAACTGCGTGGCGTCGATGTCGGTGCGCTGGTGGGCCAGGACCTTGCGGTCGATGTCCAGAATGGCCGACGCCGGGTCGTCCAGTTCCGTGCTGACCTCGGCATTGAGCGTGCCGAACTGGCTGAGGAGCTCGCGCATGTGCCGTGCACCGCCGCCGGACGCAGCCTGGTAGGTCATGGACGTGCCCCACTCGACGAGGCCGTTCTTGAACAGGCCGCCGAGGCCCATCAGCATGCAGGACACGGTGCAGTTGCCGCCGATGAAGTCCTTGGTGCCGTTGGCGAGGCCTTTGTCGATGACGTCGCGGTTGATCGGGTCCAGCACGATGATGGAGTCATCGTTCATGCGCAGCGTCGAGGCGGCGTCGATCCAGAGGCCGTCCCAGCCGCGGCTGCGCAGCTCGCCGTGGACCTGCTTGGTGTAGTCGCCGCCCTGGGCGGTGACGATAATCGGCAGCTTCGCCAGCGTCTCGACGTCGAACGCGTCTTCGAGCTTGCCGGCCCCGTCTGCAAACGACGGGGCGGCACCTCCTGCGTTTGAGGTGGAGAAAAATACCGGGTTGATGTTGGCGAAGTCGCCCTCGTCCTGCATGCGCTGCATCAGGACGGAACCGACCATGCCACGCCAACCGACCAGTCCAACGGACGGAGTAGCTGCTGTAGTCATTGGGCCAGTTTAGACTTTGGAACCGGCCGGGCGCAGTCGGTTACGTCACTCCCTGGCTCAGCCGGATTCGTCGGAGGGGTAAAGCTACTCAACGGGGCGGGCCAGGTTGCTGGCTTTCCGCAGCTTCTCGGCCCGCCGCTCCTTGAAATAGCTGGCCCAAGCGAAAGTGAAGGGATAGAGGCATGCGGGAAACACCCACCATACTTCGCCCAGAATGTGCCACGTACCCTGGATGGCGATCTGGACGACGCCGTAGATGAGGCCTCCCATGCAGGCGGTGAGGAGGATGGCAAGGAAGAGCAGGCCGCCGGAGCTGTTGACGGGCTTGACCAGGCCGCCGCCGTCGTCTTTGCGGACTCCGTATTCGGCCGGCGTGTAGCCGACCATCTCGCCGTTCTCCGCCCTGCGGTAGATCAGCTGGTCGTTTGAATTGCGGGACGGCACGTAGCCGGGGTCCTGCGGAACTCCCTGGCTACGCCGCGCCACGGGTATCCTCGATCGCGGCGAGCAGCCCGGCGTCGTCCAGGCCCGCGGTTTCAGCGACCTCATCCTTGTCGAAGTCCGGGATGCCGGTAGTCCAGGTGTCGTCTTCACGCCGGATCAGCAGGTGCTGTTCCGAACCCACGGTTTTGAATACGAGATACGCGGAACCGCCTTGGTTCTGCTCGACATGCTGCCGCACCACTCGAAGAGTCGCTTCCGCGGGCGTGATGGCGGGGTCTTGGGCAAAGACGAACCAGGTTCCCAGCAGCCGTGGCTGGAGCATCAGGGACACTCCCGGTGCTTCCAGGAGAGCCACGTTGTCCATGGTTTCGCCGGTCAGAAGGGAGATTTCCGTCCAACGGGTCGCTTTTCCGAGGGCTGTGGCGACTGCGGCTGCGACTCCGGTCACGCCCAGGTCCCCGTCCTCGTCGACGGTTGCCATGTCCCGCGCCATCAGCGACGAGGCGCCGGCGGTGGACAAGGTAACGTCGTCCACCATTTCCTCGGCACGGAAGACGCTGACGGATCGGTCCCGGGCCGGCCCTTCGAAAACATTGAGCAGATAGGCAAACTCGCCCACACCGAAGCCGATGACGTCGACGCCGAGGCGAGGCTCCTGCTGGGTCTGGTCCTGAACAGTCATGCTGGTCTCCTAATCGCCGAACCCGAAGAACTTACCCACGGACTTGCCCGCGTCTTTTAGCGTATCCGCCGTATCGCTGACGAACTTACCGGGATCCTTCACAGCGTTGACGATGCCCTCGCCGACGTTCTTTCCTACGCTGCTGATGGTGTCCCAGTTCTCGTATATGGCAATACCGACGCTGGCGACCTGGCAGACGGTCCCGGCCGGTGGCGGCAGGAAGCATCCGATGCCGAGGGCTGTCTTGCCCACGCCGGCAAGTCCACCCTGGACATCGCCCGTGGAAAAGCTCTTGTACGAGTCGTAGGCACTGAACCCAACGCCGGCCCAGCCAAGTCCCCGGGCGAGCCCAGACTTGCCGAGCCATTCAAGCTTCGTTCCCGCACCGATCAAGGCCTTTTCTTCCAATACCGGGGCGAGCCTCTCCAGCGGCCCAAAGTGCTTGTTGAGGTTCTTCAGGGAGGTAATGTCCGAAGCCTTCTCGGCGAGGCCGACCCCGCGGCTTGCTTTCGAGGACTCCCTCAGGAGGTCCTCGAGAGCGCGGGTCCCTTTTGTGGACTGCAGCAGGTTGCGGCTATCAAAAACGGGGCCGCCGAGCCGGTGCTGGCCCTTGGTCAGCGCCTTGATGAAGTCCGCCCGCTGGTTCTTGAGCACCCAACCGTATTGGCCTACGTGTTTGGCCACGGTGAAGGGTGCCTTGATGAGCTTGTGGATGTTCATTGCGTTGGCAAGCAACAGGCCGCCCGCTGCGCCTGCCAGCGTCCCGCCGGGGTCGCTGATGGTGCCCGGTCCGCCGCCCGAGCCGGGAGCGGCGTCACTGGCCCTTTCCTGCTCGTTGGCATTCTCGAGGAGCTTCCGGGATTCCTGTTTCAGCCGGGACGCTGTTTGCTGGATGAGGGTCCGGTGGCTGCCGTTCCAATCGGAGCGGAACTGGCTGGCGTCTTGGCCCTTCCATGAAGGGTTGTTGTTGATCTGGTTGGTCAGCTGCGTCGACGTCTGCAGCAGGTTGTCTGAGACCTTCCCGAACTGCTGAGCGAGCGTCCGCAGCTGGGCGACATCCGCGCCCCACAAGTCACCTGCCACGTGGCATCTACCCCCAAATAAGTGTGCGCCCGGTTTTGCGCGCTGGCTGCTGAATTCTTGGACCACTCTAGTTCCGGCTGGCCGAGGCCGCGATGGGCAGCGCTCCCCATCGCGGCCTTGGCCAGCCGGAACGGGCCGGGACTACTGGTGGTCGGTCTCCTCCAGCAGGGCGCTCTTGCGGGCGCGCAGCGCGAAAAAGGCTCCGAAGGCAAACACCTGTGTCACCACGACGAGCACTATGATGCCCGCTATCTTGTTTCCGCCCAGGATCATGGTCAGACCAACGATCGCGGACAGCAGGGCCAGCAGCGGCAACAGCATGTAGCCGAGCACAAAGAGGGTTTCCGGTTTCCTGAGCATGTCTCAGCCTTCCCTGCGGTTCCACTTGGTGAAGCGGTAGCGGGTGCCGTTGGCTGCCGTCAGCCAGCCTTCGCCGGGTACCGAAGCGCCCGGTTCCCAGGCGTCGTCGAGCTCCGGGGCGTGCGTATCGCCGTCGGCCTCGACGTCGATGGTGGTGACCACCGCAACGTTCGCAAGTTCTGTCGACTGCTCGAAGATTTCGCCGCCGCCCACGATCCAGACGGCCTCAAAGCCGGGCGCAAACTGAGACTCCAGCAACGCGTCGTCCAGGGATTTAACGACGACGGCGCCCTCCGCCTCGGGCGTCTCGCCCCAGCCGTCCTGGCGGGTTATGACGATGTTGGTCCGGTTTGGCAGCGGGCGGTACTTCTCGGGGAAGGACAGCCACGTCTTGCGGCCCATGATGACGGGATGCCCGCTCGTCACCTTGGTGAAATGCTTCATGTCCTCCGGCAGGTTCCAGGGCATGTCGCCATCTTTGCCGATGACTCCGGACGTGGTCTGCGCCCAGATCAGCCCGATTCCGGCCGTGTTCGCAGCGATCTCGTCGCTGAAGGTCTGCGGGTCCATGATCTCCTCGGTGCTCATACGGCGATCGGCGCCTTGATCGTGGGGTGGTGCCGGTAGCCGACCACTTCGAAGTCGTCCAGCGTGTAGTCGAAGATCGAGTCGGGCTTCCGGGTGATCTTCAGCTGCGGGTATTCGTACGGTTCCCGGTCCAGCTGCTTCAGGACCTGGTCCATGTGGTTGTCGTAGATGTGGACGTCGCCGCCGGTCCAGACGAATTCGCCGGGCTCGAGCCCGGTCTGCTGCGCCAGCATGCAGGTCAGCAGGGCATAGGAGGCGATGTTGAATGGCACGCCCAGGAACATGTCCGCCGACCGCTGGTACAGCTGGCAGGAGAGCTTGCCGCCGGCCACGTAGAACTGGAAGAACGCGTGGCAGGGCGGCAGGGCCATGTCCTTGAGTTCCGCGACGTTCCAGGCCGACACGATGTGCCGGCGTGAATCCGGGTTGGCCTTCAGGTTTTCGACGAGCTCCGCCATCTGGTCGATGTGGCCGCCGTCCGGGGTGGGCCAGCTGCGCCACTGGACGCCGTACACCGGCCCGAGTTCGCCGTCGGCGTCAGCCCATTCGTTCCAGATGGTGACGCCCTGGTCCTGCATCCACTTCACATTGGTGTCGCCCCGCAGGAACCACAGCAGTTCCACGGCAACGGACTTGAAGTGCACCCGCTTGGTGGTGATCAGCGGGAAACTCTGGCTCAGGTCAAAGCGCATCTGACGCCCGAATACGCTGCTGGTGCCCGTTCCAGTGCGGTCGGATTTGTGCGTGCCGTTGGCCATGACGTCGCGCAGAAGGTCTTCATAAGGCGTAGGGATGCTCACGCGTCCAGTCTACTAACACGTTTCGCTGGCGCAGTTTGCGCCGCGTTATGCCCGTGTCACGGTTGCTGCGCCGTGCCACGGCCCGGCGCAGAGGAGGAGTTCCGGGGCCCGTCATCGGACGCGTTCCAGGAGGGAACGGGCCAGAAAGAGGGAGTGGACCGGAAGCCCTCAGTCGTCGAACGGCTTGAACTGTTCCACGGCCACGACCTTGCTCTTGCTGCCGTGTGCCACGTGGCAGATCACCATTTCCCCCGGCGCCAGGTACGGGTCGGCGCCCGGAAGCAGGCCCTTCAGCCTCGTGTTCATGTACACGCCGATCTGGTTCAGGACGGTCGGCAGCGCGGGCCGGTGCGTGCACAGCACCACGGCGCGCTGCTTGTCGAACAGGGCCTCAACAGTCGCCGCCGTTTTCCGGGGGTTCCGGGCGTGACGGTGCTCCGTCAGCGCGTCCACGAGCTTCACCTTCGCGTCCGCGGCCTTGGCATACGGCGCGATCGTGGCCACGCACCGCTCCCAGGGGCTGCTGACCACACGCAGCGGCTTCCATACCCTCAGCAGCCGGCGCACGGCCTGGGCCTGCCGCAGGCCAGTGGCGGCCAGCGGCCGCTCGCCCTCGGCCTTGGTCCACGAGGACCTCGGCTTCGCCTTGGCATGGCGCACGATCACCAGCGGCCAGGTATGCAGTTCCTTCCGGGAATGCGCCGCCACCAGGAACTCAAGGGGCCCTATGTCGGAGGGGTTGGACAGCATCGACGCCGCCCGCTCCGGGGTGCACCACATGACGCTGTCCACTTCCTTGCCGTCGGGGCGCAGCGGAGAGCCGGTCACTTCCACGGCCCAGTAGTGCACTACCTTCAGCCCCGCCGGAACGTGATAGTGGATGGGCGGGAGCGGAATCCCCAAGGGCGCCTGCAGCCCGATCTCCTCCTCCACCTCGCGGGAAGCGCATTCGGGCACGGTTTCGCCGGCATCGAGCTTGCCTTTTGGCCAGGACCAATCGTCGTAACGGGGCCGGTGGATCAGGAGGACTTCCAGCTGGTCCTTCTTGACACGCCAAGGCAGGGCGCCGGCCGCCGTGACGGCGATCGGCTCGCCCGGGTGGTCGGTCTGATCCGCTGTGGGTGAGTCGCTGCTCTTCAAAGGCCGGGTCCTACCGCCTGGCGAGGGCGCGCTGCCGGGAGCGTGAAGCCAGGAGCCAGGACTGGACGTCGTCAAGATTCCCGTCCTCGCCAATGTGGTGGCGCGCCCATTCTCCCTGGCTGTCGAGGTGCCAGCTGGATGTCTCGGGGTCCATGTACCGGGCCAGCAGATCGGTGACGTATGCGGTGTCCTCACCGCCGGACAGCTGGACCAGCGCCTCAACCCGGCGGTCCAGGTTCCGGTGCATCATGTCCGCCGAGCCGATGTAGACCACGGGGTCACCGGCGTTGGCGAAGGCGAACACGCGTGAATGCTCCAGGAAGCGGCCTAGGACGGACCGCACCGTGATGTTCTCGCTCAGCCCGGGAACACCCGGACGCAGCGAGCAGATGCCGCGGACAATAACGTCCACCTTCACGCCCGCCTGGGAGGCGCGGTAGAGGGAATCGATGATGGCCTCGTCCACGATGGAGTTGACCTTGATCTGGACGCGGGCCGGTATGCCGGCCCGGGCGTTCCGGATTTCCCCTTCAATCCTGTCGATCAGGCCGGAACGCACCGAGCGCGGAGCCACCAGGAGCCGCTTGAACGTTGACTTCGGGGCGTAGCCGGAGAGCTGGTTGAAGAGCTTGGACAGGTCCTCGCCCACCTGCTCGTTGGCCGTCAGGAGCCCGAGGTCCTCGTAGTAGCGGGCCGTGCGGGGATGGTAGTTGCCCGTTCCGATGTGGCAGTACCGCCGCAGTCCGTCCACTTCCTGGCGGACCACCAGGGACAGCTTGCAGTGCGTCTTCAGGCCCACGATGCCGTAGACCACGTGGACTCCGGCCTGTTCGAGCTTGCGGGCCCACGAAATGTTGGCCTGCTCGTCGAAGCGTGCCTTGATCTCCACGAGCGCCAGCACCTGCTTGCCGGCCTCGGCGGCGTCGATGAGGGCATCAACGATGGGGGAGTCGCCCGAGGTGCGGTACAGGGTCTGCTTGATGGCCTGGACCTTCGGATCCGCCGCGGCCTGTTCCAGGAAGGCCTGGACGGAGGTGGAGAACGAATCGTAGGGGTGGTGCAGCAGGATGTCCCGGCGGCGCATCGCAGCGAAGACGTTCGCGGCCTTGGACGTTTCAGATTCGTTGAGGTACCGGGAAGTGTGCGGCACGTGCTTGGGATAGTGCAGGTCCGCGCGGTCAATGCCGGCAATCACCGACAGCCCGCGGAGGTCAAGCGGCGCGGGAACGGAGTAGACCTCCGATTCCTCCACACCCAGCTCGCGGATCAGCAGGGCCCGGATGTTCGGGTTGATGTCATTGGTGACCTCGAGCCGGACGGGCGGGCCGAACCGGCGGCGCAGCAGTTCCTTCTCGAGGGCCTGCAGGAGGTTTTCGGCGTCGTCTTCCTCCACCTCCACGTCCTCGTTGCGGGTCACACGGAAGGTGTGATGTTCCAGGACTTCCATGCCGGCGAACAGCTGGTCCAGATGGACGGCGATGACTTCTTCAAGGGCGATGAACCGGGCAACCCGGCCCGGCACGGACCCGGCCCGCGGCCCGTCGATCGAGATCAGGCGAGGCAACTGGTCCGGCACCTTGACGCGGGCGAAGAGTTCCTTGTCGCTGACAGGGTTCCGGACCACCACGGCAAGGTTCAGCGAGAGCCCGGAGATGTACGGGAACGGGTGCGCAGGGTCCACAGCCAGCGGGGTGAGGATGGGGAAGACCTTTTCAGCGAACATGGCGCTGAGGCGGTGCTGGGCCTGGTCGTCGAGTTCGTCCCAGTGCATGAGATGGATGTGCTCATAGGCCAGTGCGGGCCGGATCTGCTCGGCGTAGACCTGGGCGTGCCGCTGCTGGAGCCGGTGGGCGGCGTCGCCGATCTGCTCGAGGACCTGCACCGGGCTGAGGCCGGCAGGGGAGGGGACGGCCAGGCCGGTGGCGATTCGCCGCTTCAGGCCGGCCACGCGCACCATGAAGAATTCGTCCAGGTTGGACGCGAAGATGGACAGGAAGCTGACCCGCTCGAGGAGGTAGAGGTCGGGGTCTTCCGCGAGCTCCAGGACTCGGGCGTTAAAGGCCAGCCAGCTCAGTTCGCGGTCCAGGAACCGGTCCGGGCTGATTTCGCCCTCAGGCTCCAGGATGGCCGCGAATTCCGGGATGTCGATCCGGTCCTGGGTGGCGCGGGACGCCGGCACTTCGGAAGAACCGAAACGGGCGCGCGCTGGGGCCGCCGTGATTTCGGTGGTGGCTGTTCCGGCGGATTCCGGTTGCATGCGCTCTCCTTGATGCTGACGGGATTTAGCTTCAACCTTACAAGCTTTCGCCCCGGCGGGACCCGCAGATTTCAGCGGGTCCGGCCTGTGCGTCGAATGACTTGATTAATGTCCGGCCAGGGGCCCGTACATGACGTCAACGTCCCAGCGGGTGAAGCCGAGCCGCCGGTACAGCGAAACGGCCGGGGCGTTGTCCGCATCCGTGTACAGCATCACCGCGTGGAGCCCCTGCTGCTGGAGATGCCTGATTCCGGCCACGGTCAGCGCCTTGCCCAGACCCATGCCCTGCGCGGCCGGCGTAACGCCCACCACGTACACTTCGCCGATGGCCGGGTGGCTTCCGTGCCGGGGGTGCACCTTGGTCCAGTGAAAGCCAAGGAGCTGCCCCTCGCGGTCTTCGGCCAGCAGGAACCCCGCGGGGTCGAACCACGGCTCCTCCATCCGGGCCTCGAGGTCCGCCCTGGTCATGGAGCCCTGCTCGGGATGGTGCGCGAAGGCGGCGCGGTTGGCCGCAAGCCAGGCGTCTTCGTCCTTGCCCGGCACAAAGGCGCGGAGCGCCACACCGTCCGGAAGAACGACGTCGGGCAGTTCAGCGGCCGCGGTGGTGAGCCGCATCTTCCACAGCTCCCTGACGGGGCCGTAGCCGTAGCGGGCCGCCAGCACCGCTGCTCCCTCGTGGTTGCCGTGGGACCAGGCCCTGAGGCCGTCGAATCCGCGCGAGGACTTCAGGGTGCCCACGAGCCGGTCCGCGACGCCCTGGTTCCGGTAACTGGGATGGACGGCGATTTCAAGGACGCCCGTGCCGTCCGCCTCGTCCACCACCACGGCGAAACCCGCGAGGTCCTGTCCGGTTGCGGGATCGGAATCCTCATCGGGGGCGTAGAGGGCCAAGGTCAGCACCGAGTGGGGGCCGGTATCCGCGGCACGAAGCGTCACGAGGGTCTGTTCCGAGATGGAGGGATTGCCGTCGGATTCCTCGGCGGCAGCCAGCAGGGTTTTGATGTCCCGCAACAGCTCTACATCACCACCGCCTTTGACGACGAGTACGGGCCAATTCTCCGGATGCGCAGGACTCATGCTGTAAGGCTATACGCCCGGCAGGCGGGGGCGCCTGATTTGTGGCCTGCCCCGTTGGCCCGTATAGTCGTTATCTCATCCGGCTTCCCGGAGCAGTTTCCAGGAAGAAGTTTGTGAGGGGGATCCACCACTGGGGTGGCCTCGATACGTTCGACCCGTATGTCCTCCACTGAAGCGTGACGCAACGCGAAACGGCCCGGACTCGAAAGAGTCCGGGCCGTTTCGCGTTAATCCGCGTGTGGCTTTGAGGCCCTCAGGCCTCGGTGAGTTCGTCCTCCTGCTGCCGCACCAGGGTGAGCCGGTAGCCGACGTTCCTCACGGTGCTGATCAGGTTTTCGTGGTCGGCGCCCAGTTTGGCCCGCAGCCGCCGGACGTGGACGTCCACGGTCCTGGTGCCGCCGTAGTAGTCGTAGCCCCACACCTCGGTCAGCAGCTGCTGGCGCGTGAACACCCGGCCGGGGTGCTGCGCCAGGTACTTGAGGAGCTCGAACTCCTTGAATGTCAGGTTCAGGATGGCGCCGTTGACCCGCGCGGTATAGCTTGCCTCGTCAATAACGACGCCGGCGGCCCGGATTTCGGTGGGAAGGTCTTCCTTCTCCGGGACTGCCCGGGCAACGGAGAGCCTGATTCTTGCCTCCACCTCGGCGGGCCCTGCGGAGTCCAGCACGATGTCATCGACGGCCCACGCGGAGGACACGGCGGCCATCCCGCCTTCGGTGAGGATCAGCACCAGCGGAGCGCTGAGGCCCGTTGCCTTCAGAAGCTGGGTCAGGGAGCGGGCTCCCACGAGGTCTTTCCGAGCATCCAGGAGCACGATGTCGCAGGGATCCGTCTCCAGCAGGGCGGTGGGCTCGGCGGGGAGGATGTGCACCCGGTGGTTCAAGAGCTCCAAGGCAGGCAAAATGTCCACCGATGATCCGGTGCTGTTCGTCAGTAACAGGATGTGCGACATTGTTCCTCCAAGGGGCCGTCCGCGCATCATTGGGCGACTGAACCGGGCTTTCACCGGCCGGTACTGTGCTGGCTGCGGCGGGGCGGCAACGCTGGCAAACCAGCGCGTCCGGTTCCTGTCGCAGGAAGCGTAGCTGAGCTTTGAGTATACCTAACGGTCCACTGACAGACACTGATCCGCGCCCGCAGCGCGCCGCATTTGCGACATATGGCAGTCACATAGGGCAGGATTGAAACCGTCAGGGCGCGCAGCCCTGCCCGTCAACGGCACAGCCAGGATGAGGACGCAGCGAAGTTGAGTGCAGAGTCAGAGATGAGTACGCCATGGCCGCGCCTGAGGTGAGCGCTCCGGCCGCCGCCGGCCGCACGCTGAAGTCCTGGAGCATCGGTGTCATTGGCCTGGCAGGCCTGACCACCATCATCGCCAGCGTCTACCGGACGCAGGACGTCCTCCTGGCGGTGGCAATCGTTGTCGCCCTGGCTGTCGGCATCGGCTGGCCGCACTATCTGGGAATACCCGCCAAAAAAACCCTGGCCGCCGTGATCGGCCTGCCGGGTGCCGGCTCCGCCGTGGCCGCTGCCTATGTTGCCGCCCCCGGCTACCTCGACTGGACCCCCGGATTCATCGCCCTGGGCGTCACGGCAGTGTTCGTGGTCCAGCTGATTCGGGGGACCGGCCAGGCGCAGCGGCTGGAATCGATCCTGGGCTGCTGCGTGGGCGTCCTCCTCTCCTGTCTGGGAGCGGGCTGGATCGCGGGGGCACGGTTCAACGGGGTCAAGGAAATGCTGCTTGTCGCCGGCGTAAGCGCCGCCGTCGCGCTGCTCGCTGGCCTCATCCGCTGGCCTGACCGGATCATTGCGCCGCTCGGAATCGCCCTTGCCGGGCTGGCGGGACCGCTGGCCGGGCTGGTGTTTTCCGACATCGCCGTCCTCCCTGCCGCGGTGTTCGGCGTCGTAGTGGGGGCGGTCCTGGTCAGCTTCCGCCGGCTTGTGACCCTCCGCGGGACCCCGCTGAACTTCCCGGCCGCCCTGGGCATGGGCCTGGCGCCCGTTTCGGCGGTCGGTTCATTGGCTTACTTCATAGACAAACTACTCATCTCCTGACGCGTTAGGATGGCATCATGTCCGTACTTGCATATGAAATTTTCTTCCTTGTCCTGCTCGGCGTCGCCAGCCTGTCCATGGCCTGGTTTGCCGGTTTTGTGGTCTACCGCCTGTTCAAAGGCCAGAAGTAGAACCGCTTTCCCTGCTAGCAGTTTCCAGAGGTAACAGCTGTGCCGATTGAGATCCCCACAGACCTGACCCCCGAACTGGTTCCGCTTTCCTGGCTCATTGGTGAGTGGGAGGGCCGCGGCCGACTCGGGTCCGGCGACGAAGATTCAGAACACTTTTTCCAGCACGTCTCGTTCACCCAAAACGGTCTGCCCTACCTTCAGTACCGTGCGGAGAGCTGGCTGACCGACGACGACGGCACCAGACTTCGGCCGCTCACCGTCGAGACCGGCTTTTGGGCGCTTGAGCGCAAGCAAATTGAAGCCGACAGCGGCCCCGGCCTGATCCCCGGGGACATTGTTCCGGCACTCAGGAGCGCTGACGAGGTGGAGGCCCTCCGGAACACGGACGGCGGATTCGATATTTCCGTCTCCATTTCCCATCCGGGCGGGATCTCGGAGCTCTACTACGGCCAGATCAAAGGGCCGCAGATCCAGCTGAGCACCGACATGGTGATGCGCGGCAGCCACTCCAAGGAGTACAGCGCCGCAACCCGGATCTTCGGCCTGGTGGACGGAAACCTCCTCTGGCGCTGGGATGTCGCCGCCGGCTCGTCCTCGACGCGCGACGCCTCGTCGGAACCGGGCAACGGCCTCGAAGCCCACGCCTCGGCGTTCCTGAGAAAAGTTTCCTGAAAGGTTTCCCGGCAGGATTCCTGACAGTCGGAGCCGCTGGCTCTGTCCCGTCTGCCGTCCCGTCCGCTACGTTGGACTGAGGTCCCATATTCCTCTGCCCGCAGCGACCCAGGGAGCACCACGTGGATGAAGCGACAAGCCCGGCGGACTACAGCGACCTCAAGGCCGTGTACTTCAACGGCACGCTCAAGCGCTCGCCCCAGAAGAGCAACACCGAGGGGCTGATCACCGTGAGCCGGCTGATCATGGAGAAGCAGGGCGTGGCAACGCGGGTCATCCGGACGGTCGACCATGACATCGCCAGCGGCGTGTATCCGGACATGCGCGAGTACGGCTGGGAAACCGACGAATGGCCCGAGCTTTATCCCGCCGTTAAAGAGGCCGACATCGTGGTGGTCGCGGGGCCCATCTGGCTGGGGGACAACTCATCGCAGACCAAGAAACTCATCGAGCGCCTCTACGCCCATTCGGGGGAGCTCAATGAGAAGGGGCAGTGGGCGTACTACCCCAAGGTGGGCGGCTGCCTGATCACCGGCAACGAGGACGGGATCAAGCACTGTGCCATGAACGTCCTCTACAGCCTCCAGCACGTCGGGTTCACCATCCCGCCGCAGGCCGACGCCGGCTGGATCGGTCCGGTGGGACCTGGGCCCAGCTATCTGGATGAAGGGTCCGGCGGCCCGGAGAGCGACTTCACCAACCGGAACACCACGTTTATGACGTGGAATCTCCTGCATCATGCCCGGATGCTCAAGGATGCCGGCGGGATTCCCGCTTACGGCAACCTTCCGGAAGAATGGAAAGCCGGATCAAAGTTCGGTTTCGAAAACCCGGAGTACCGCTGAGTGAACCAATCCGGTGGCCGGGACCGCCGGGACCGGTCCCCGATTCCGACCAACCGGAATACCCGCCAAGCCAAGGACGTTCCCTTCATATGACTATCAAGAGCACTCTTTTGTCGCGCCCGGGAGCCGTCGAGGCGGCCGGCGCCGATGCCGGCGTCGCGTCCCACTACGGTGAGCCGCTGCGCGAGCAACGCGCCCTCGCGGCCGGTACCGCCGTCGTCGACCTGTCCCACCGCGGAGTGGTCACGGTCACCGGACCCGACCGCCTGAGCTGGCTCAACACGCTGTCCTCCCAGCAGGTCACCAACCTCCAGCCCGGTGAGTCCAGCGAGCTGCTGCTCCTGACCATCCAGGGACGCATCGAATTCGATGCCCGGGTAGTGGACGACGGCGGCACCACCTGGCTGATCGTCGAGGCCGCCGAGGCTGCCCCGCTGGCGGAGTGGCTGAACAAGATGAAGTTCATGCTGCGTGTCGAAATCGCTGACGTCTCGGACGCCTGGGCCGTGCTGGGATCCGCCAGGGCGGTGCCCGAGTGGTCCGGCCTGAAGGTCTGGCAGGACCCCTGGCCGCACGTCGGTGCCGGCGGGTACGCCTACTCGGTGGTTGACGAGGACCACCATCCCGGCGCTGAGCGCCCGTGGTTCGAATACCTGGTGCCGGCGGAGGAGCTTGAAGCAACGCTGGGCGACCGTCCGCTGGCCGGAGTCTTGGCGGCCGAGGCCCTGCGCGTCGCGGCGTGGCGGCCGCGGCTCGGCGCCGAAACCGACGACAAGACCATTCCGCATGAACTGGACCTGCTCAGGACGGCCGTGCACCTCTCCAAAGGCTGCTACAAGGGCCAGGAGACCGTCGCGCGGGTCCACAACCTGGGCCACCCGCCGCGCCGCCTGGTGTTCCTCCAGCTCGACGGCTCGCAGCACACGATGCCCGCTCCCGGAAGCGAAGTGCTGCTGGGGGAGCGCAAGGTGGGGACCGTTACGTCCGTGGCCCAGCACCACGAGATGGGACCCATTGCGCTGGCGGTCATAAAGCGTTCCGTCGCGCCGGATGAAATACTGACGGTCATGGACGGAACCGAACCGTACACAGCCGCGCAGGAAGTGATCGTGGCTCCCGACGCCGGACAGGTGGTCGGCAGGCAGACCGGATTCCTGAGGGGGACCCACAAATGACAGACTCCACCGCACCCGGAGCGGAACCCGCGCCGTCGCCCGACGCGTCGCAGCAGCCCGACGAGGAAACCCTCGCGCTGGCGCACACCCTCTTCGATGCGGCCCGCAACGGCGAGACCGAGGTGCTCCGCAGCTACCTGAACGCCGGCGCGCCGGCCAACCTGACGAACGCCGCCGGCGATTCGCTGCTGATGCTCGCGGCCTACCACGGCCACGCCGAGACTGTTCAGCTGATCCTGTACCACGGCGGTGACGCCAACAGCGCCAACGGCCGCGGACAGACTCCGCTGGCCGGAGCGGTCTTCAAGGGATACACCGATGTTGCCCGCGTGCTGCTCGACGCCGGTGCGGATCCCGACGCCGGCACCCCCTCCGCGCGCGCCGCAGCGGAGATGTTCGCCCGCGCCGACATCAAGGCCCTGCTGGGCTGAGTCCTTGGAGAATGTAGCCAGGCCCTGGCCCGCCCTCTGGTCCCTCGTCATCGGGTTCTTCATGATCCTGATCGACACCACCATTGTCTCCGTGGCCAATCCGAGGATCATGAAGGGGCTGGACACGGACATCAACGCCGTCATTTGGGTCACGAGTGCCTATCTGCTGGCCTATGCGGTCCCGCTCCTCATCACCGGGAGGCTGGGTGACAGGTTCGGCCCCAAGCGGCTGTATCTCTCCGGGCTCGTCGTGTTCACGCTGGCCTCGCTCTGGTGCGGCCTGTCCGGCACCGTTCACATGCTCATTGCGGCCCGCGTCCTGCAGGGCCTCGGTGCGGCCCTGATGACGCCCCAGACCATGGCCGTGATCACGCGCATCTTCCCGCCGGACCGGCGCGGCGCCGCCATGGGCCTGTGGGGGGCCACGGCGGGCGTGGCAACGCTGGTCGGTCCCATCCTCGGCGGCGTGCTGGTGGACGGGCTCGGCTGGGAGTGGATCTTCTTCATTAACGTCCCCATCGGGATCGTGGGCTTCATCCTCGCCTGGCGCCTGGTCCCGTCCCTCACCACCCATCCGCACAGGTTCGACATCCCCGGCGTGGTGCTCAGCGCCGTCGGGCTTTTCCTGCTCGTGTTCGGCCTCCAGGAAGGCGAGACGTACAACTGGGGCACCATCACGGGCCCCGTGACGGTCTGGGGCCTGATCGTCAGTGGCATCGTGGTGCTGGCGCTGTTCGTGGGCTGGCAGGCGGTGAACAAGGGCGAGCCGCTGCTCCCGCTTTCCCTGTTCAAGGACCGCAACTTCTCGCTCGCCAACATCGGGATCACCACGGTCGGTTTCACGGTCACCGCCTTCGGCCTGCCCCTGATCTTCTACTACCAGATGGTGCGGGGCATGACCCCCACGCAGTCGGCCCTCATGATGGTCCCCATGGCGCTGATTTCCGGCGGGCTGGCACCCGTGGTGGGCCGCATCATCGACCGCGTCAACCCGAAGTACATCACGTCCGGCGGGCTCCTCCTCATGGCCGTGGCGCTGTTCTGGAACTCCGCCCTCATGCATCCGGACACTCCGGTGTGGCTGTTCCTGCTGCCGAGTGCTGTCCTCGGTTTCTCGAATGCCGGGATCTGGGCGCCGCTCAGTTCAACGGCCACCCGCAACCTGCCGCCGCGGCAGGCGGGCGCCGGCGCCGGCGTCTACAACACCACGCGCCAGATCGGGGCGGTGCTGGGCAGCGCCGCGGTCGCGGTCCTCATGCAGGCCCGGCTCGCGGCCGAACTTCCTGCGGCGCCCGGTGCCTCGGGTGGCGGCGCCGGTCAGCCCGTGAGTTTCGGCGGCCAGCTGCCGGATGCCCTCCACGAGGGGTTCTCGACGGCGATGAGCCAGTCCATCATGCTGCCCGCGGCCGTGATCGTGCTGGGCGCCGCCGTGGCCCTGTTCTTCGCCCGTCCGAAGCCCGTGCAGGGCTGGGGCGGTCAGCAGCCTGCGGCGGCTGAGACCTCAGACGCCAAGACGCCATAGCCGGGCGTCCTCAGCCGAGCAGCACGCTGGTCTGGATGCCGCCGGTGGAGAAGCCCAGGCTACGTGCCGTTGTGAGCGAGCCCTTGTTGCTGACATCGGAGCGCCACTGCAGCGTCAGCCCGGAAGCCAGGGCCTCGTGCGCGGCGATCGAGGCCGCAAGGGAACCCAGGCCGCGGCGCCGCCACTGCGGTGCCACGAGAACGCCCATGTGGGCCAGGATCCCCTCCCATTCCGAGTACGCGCCGCAGGCCACCGGCACCTTGCGGCCGTCCTCGTCATGCATGACCGTGTAGCGGTTCTCGAGGTCGGAGAGCCCTACTTCGTTGACGTCGTCCGGCGGGCAGAGGCCCTCGAGCTCGATGGCCTCGGGGTTGCCGTGCGAGACCGTCAGTTCCGCGGAGAGCTGCAGCAGGGGGAGATCGTCCGCGAAGAAGAGCGCAGCCGAGCCCAAACCGTGCCCGCCGTGCCGGCGGGTGATGGTCAGCAGGGTGACGTGCTGTGCCATTTCCTCATCGGAGATCGCGACGGCGGCGTCCAGTGCCCACTGCGGGCCCACCAGGGCGGAGCTGCCGAAGAGGCGGACGAACTGGACGGAGCGCGCCGAGTCGTCGACCCTGGTGAGCCGCTCCCCGGTTTCCAGGGCAAGGGCGAAAGCGCCGTCGTCGAGACCCAAGCGGCGCGCCCAGGCTAGCTGGATGATGGCGGCGGAACCGGGCTCAAGACTCATGCACCAAGCCTACCGACCCCCGCCAACCCCGCCTCAATAAGCGCGAACGAACACTTAAGCCCCCGCCGGAAAGCGCGAACGGGCAGCTAATGCCCCCGCCGGAAAGCGCGAACGGGCAGTTAATGCCCTCAAAATGCGGAAATGAGGGCATTAACTGCCCGTTCGGGCCAAAGGGGTTAGCCGAAGAGGACCGCGGCTTCGTCGTACCGGTGCTGCGGGACGGTCTTGAGCTTGCCCAGGGCAGCTTCGAAGCCAACGTGGTCGATGTCTGTTCCGTTCAGCGAAACCATGGTGCCCCAGCGGCCCTCGACCACGGAGTCGATGGCGGCCATGCCCAGCCGTGTGGCCAGCACGCGGTCAAAAGCAGAGGGGACGCCGCCGCGCTGGATGTGGCCCAGGATGGTGGCGCGGGTCTCGATCCCGGTGCGGGCCTCGATCTCCGGTGCCAGCTGGTCGGCGATGCCGCCAAGCCGGGGACGGCCGAACGTGTCCAGGCCGCGTTCGGAGTGCGGCGATTCCATGTGGGCCGGAACGAAGCCTTCGGCCACCACGACCAGCGGGGCGCGGCCACGGTCGTGGGCTTCCTGCACCCATTCGGTGATCTGCTCGATGCTGACCCGCTGCTCCGGGATCAGGATGGCGTGGGCGCCGGCGGCCATTCCCGCGTGCAGGGCGATCCAGCCCACGTGGCGGCCCATGACTTCGGCGATCATGCAGCGGTGGTGCGACTCGCCCGTGGTCCGCAGGCGGTCGATGGCTTCGGTGGCGATCTGGACGGCGGTGTCGAAGCCGAACGTGTAGTCCGTGGCGTCGAGGTCGTTGTCCACCGTCTTGGGCACGCCGACGATTTTCAGGCCGGCGTCCGTGAGGCGCTTGGCTGCGGCGAGGGTTCCTTCGCCGCCGATGGCGATAATGGCATCGATGCCGAGCCGGTCCAAGTGGCCCTTGATAACTTCGGGCCCGCCGCCGTTTTCGAACGGGTTGGTCCTGGACGTACCCAGGATGGTGCCGCCCTGCTTGGCGATGCCTCGGACCACGGTGCGGGGAATGGGAATAATGTCACCCTCGACCACGCCGCGCCAACCGTCGAGGAACCCCACGAATTCGTGGCCGTGGATGGCGATGCCCTTGAGGACGGCGCCGCGGATCACGGCGTTCAGTCCGGGGCAGTCGCCGCCGCTGGTGAGGATTCCAATTTTCATTTCTCGGCTCAAATCCTGGTTCGAAGGTATACAGGCAGAGCGCCACGCTGAGCTCACCTAGAGTCTAATGGGCAGTGTGGGGCAGGACACAAACGGTTACTACGCGCCCCGCGGTGACGTATAAGTGCCCCCGTTCCGGCGGGAACGGGGGCACTTATGGTTAACGGTCGACGGCGGTCACCGGCCTTGCGGCGGTCCTACCGGTTCATGGCGCGCTTCTCGAGGAAGGTCTCGAGCGCGATGCCGTTGTTCTGGTTCGGCAGGATCAGCCACGCCAGAAGGTAAAGCACGACGGCCGGTCCGGGCAGGAGGCAGAAGAGGAGGAAACCGATCCGGACGAAGGCAACGTCCACGTTCAGTTTCTCGGCGATACCGCCGCACACGCCGCCCAGCCAGCGCTCCGGACCCCGCCTCAGGCCGAGGCCCCTGACAATGCTGAAGAATTTTTCCATGGTTCAAGACTTCCCGGTTGTTGAGCCGTTGTCACGTCCGCGGGCTGAAAGCAGGCCGCCGATCACCAGCGCGGCGCCGGCGCCGATCATCAGCCCGATCAGCACATACGTTCCGTTCAGGACCACAATCCCGAGCTGGGAGATGATGATGAGCGCGGCCAGTGCGAGCACCACAAGCCCCCAGACGATGGTGCCGACGCGGGCCGGGGCGGGCTCACGGCCGTCCGCTGGGTCGGATGCCGGCGCCGGAGAGGTCTTCGGTGTGGGGTCATAGCTGCTCATGTCAGTTGCCTTCCTGGATGGTGATGTTGCTGACGGTTCCGTCGATCTGCAGGATCAGGTGGGCGCCGGGCTTGTCGGAGTTGTAGCTGCTCTGCCTGGATGTGATCCCGCTGCGGCTGCCCGCGCCCTCGTTGAGGTTGCCCAGCGTCATGTCCGCCCTGACATCCACCGGAACCGTGCCCGGGATGATGACCGTCACGTTGCTGGCGGTTACGTCGAGGGGGACCACGACGTCGGTGCCCATCGGCGGGTTCAGGTTCAGGCCGGTCAGGTCAACAGTTCCGCGGCCTCCGGTGATCTGGAAGCCCTCCCGTGCCTGTTCGATGCTGGCGGGGTTCCAGTCCGCGTTCTGGAAGCGGAAGCGGTCGCCGTTCGGCACGGTGTTGAAGATTCCGCCGACGATCAGTGCGACCACGGCGAAGAATCCGAGGATGCCCGACGTCCTGCCCCGGAGACCGGACAGGAGGATGCCCAGGCCCAGGACGGCCGCGCCGCTCGCCCACACCACGGCGTTGGCGGAGTCGCCGAGATCGACCACGTTGCCGGCGTCGAGAGCCTTGAGGGTGCCGCCGACCAGCAGGGCCAGGCCCGCGGTGATTGCGACGGCGGGTGCCCCGGGGCCGTTCGGCTTTGACTTCGGAGCGGGTAAGGGAGCTGGCACCGGTGCGGGCCCGCGGGGCGGAACGCTCCCGAAGCCGCCGTAGGGGGAGGATGGGATGTTACCCGAGCTGGCGGAGCCGTAGGGCGGCGTGGGTGCTGACGCCGGCCGTGCACCGTGCTGGGCCGTGGCGGTCTGGGTGCCGGCCGCGAACGGTCCCGCCGCCGGTGCGCTGTCAGTGGCGGCGTATCCATAGGCAGGCTGGGTGCCGGCCTGGGTGGCATTCATAGGTGCTCCGATGCTGTTCTTATTGCGTTGGGTGAGGAAGTAGATGAGGTAGATGACGCCGCCTACCCAGAAGAGGGCCCAGAAGAAGCCGAAGCCGTCGTGCCCCCAGCCCCAGAATCCGCCGCCCATGCCGGTGAGGCCGATGATGGTGGTGATGAGCGCGCCGGTCATGCCGCTGGTCCAGCGTCCGGCACCGGCTTCCTGGGTATGGATTCGGCCGTCCGGCTCAGGCAGGAGCGCCCAGGCGAGGCCGTACAGCAGGACGCCGATGCCGGCGAACAGCGTCAGCACGATGAACACGCCCCGCACGATCAGCGGGTCGATGCCCATGCGCTCCGCGATGCCGCTCGAGACGCCGCCGATCCAGCGGTCGCGTCCCCGGTGGATGCCGTGGCTGCGGATCCAGTCGAAGAAGTTCAGCTGCTGGGGCGGCTGGCCGTTGCCGGGGTGACCGGCACCGAAACCGGGGCCGCCCGGGCTGCCGAGACCGGGACCGCCGGGACCGCCGAAACCGGGGCCGCCCGGACTGCCGAATCCGGGACCGCCCGGCGGCGGGGTGCCGGGAATTTCCTGTGTGGGACGGAGGGGCGGGGGCAGCTGCTCAGTCGGCTGCTCCGTCCGCCGCCCGGTCTTCGATTCGGCCGGCGTTTCGGCCTGGGGTCCGCCGGCCTGCGCCGCACTGGACGCAGCGGTCTGGGATTCGGCGGGACGTTCTGCCTGCGGCTCGGTCCCGGGTTCCGGCCGAGGTTCGGAGCCGGATCCTGACTGGTCGTCGGACGGGTTGGCGGGCTGTTGCCCTTCAGCTGGGGTGGGGTTCTGCGAGTTCATACTTCGATCCTGCCGCGTGGGGCCAGAAGCCTCTATTGGGGAAGACCCTGAGCCGTCCCTGACTTACCCCTGGTCCACCCTCAAAACGGGCTCCCGAAACCCTGATCCGTGTTTGGATTGATGCATGACCACAGTCCCCGTCCGCCCGCCGCTGGTCCGCAGCAGCGACCGCATTGTCGCCGGCGTGTGCGCGGGCCTCGCGGAGCACCTGGGCTGGCCGGTGCGCATGGTCCGGATCGGCATGGCGGTGGCCTCGCTCGCCGGCGGGGCAGGCCTGGTGTTCTATGGATGGCTCTGGATCATGGTTCCCACCGCAGACGAGAGCGCCAAGCGCAATGCCAGGCGGCCGGCGTCGCCGATTGCCCCCGCGGTGAGCATTGCCCCCTCGGCGAGCATGCCGCCCAAGCACGCCGCCGCCGTCGACCCCCCGTTGTGGACCGGTGCGTACTCGCCCGGCTACCCGCCCGGCGCGGTTTCAACGCCTCCGGGCGGCTCCGCCCCCGCTGCGGGGCCGGGTGGCTACACCCCTGCGGCGGGTCCCGTGCCGTCCGTACCGTACGACGCCGGGGCCCCCTCCCAGCCACAGGAACCGTCGGCTGTTCCGAGCACCGGTGCCTGGTTCCGCGTCCGCAATATGCGCTACGGCAAGGAAATCCTGCTCGGCGCAGGGCTGCTGCTCGTTGCCGCGATCCTGATCGCCAGGCTGCTCGGCGTCGAGGTGCCGCTGGGGACCCTGATCCCGGCGGCTGCCATCCTCGGCGGTGCCGCCATCGCCTGGATGCAGCTCGATGAAACGCGCCGAGCGGGCCTGGTGGACAAGACCAAAGCGGACCAGGCCGGCGGATGGGCGCGGCTGGCCGCCGGCCTCGCCCTGGTGGTGGCCGGAGTGCTGGTGATGGTGTCCGGGTCCGGATCCTGGGAGCAGACCTGGCTGGCGCTGCTGGCGTCCGTGGCTGTTCTTGGCGGAGTGGCGCTGGTGCTGCTTCCCTGGGGCCTGAAATTCTGGCGGGACCTTGAGACCGAACGTGCCGGCCGGGTGCGCGAGACCGAACGGGCGGAGATCGCCGCACACCTGCACGATTCAGTGCTGCAGACCCTCGCGCTGATCCAGCGCCGCGCCGCCAACGAACACGATGTCGTGAGGCTGGCACGGGCGCAGGAACGCGAACTGCGCGGCTGGCTCTTCAGGGACCCAGCAAGGGACGCCGGACAGCTTTCGGACCGGATCAAAGCGGCCGCCGCGGAGGTCGAGGACGGCCTCGGCAATGCGGTGGACGTCGTGAGCGTGGGTGATACGGCCATGACGGACAGGCATGAGGCGCTGGTCCAGGCGAGCCGGGAAGCCATGCTGAACGCCTCCCGCCACGGCGGCGGCCCGGTCTCCGTGTACTTGGAGGTGTCCGACGGCGGCGCGGAAGTTTTCGTCAAGGACCGCGGCTCCGGCTTCGAACTCCACGCGGTCCCGGAGGACAGGATGGGGGTCCGCGAGTCAATTATTGGCCGGATGAAACGGCACGGCGGAACGGCCGAGATCAACAGCAGTCCTGACGGCACGGAGGTCCGGCTCAAGCTGCCGGCGGCCGCGGAGGACAACGGGGAAGGGAAGTCATGAGCACTCCAGCACTGGACGGCACGGCCGGGGATCGGGGACGGACCGTCCGGGTCGTGATCGTGGACGACCACGCGATCTTCCGTTCCGGACTGAAGACGGACCTGGACCCGCGCATTGAGGTGGTCGGCGAAGCCGGAACGGTGGAGCGGGCCATCGAGGTGATCGGCCGGACCCGCCCGGAAGTCGTGCTGCTGGACGTCCACCTGCCGGGCGGTCTGGGCGGGGGAGGGCGTGAAGTCATCGCCGGCTCCGCGGCGCTTCGGGGAACCACCAAGTTCCTGGCCCTCAGCGTGTCGGACGCGGCCGAGGACGTCGTGGCCGTGATCCGTGCCGGCGCTCGCGGCTACGTCACCAAGACGATTTCAGGGGCCGAGATCACGGACGCCGTGTATCGGGTCGCGGGCGGCGACGCTGTCTTCTCGCCGCGGCTCGCCGGCTTCGTGCTGGACGCCTTTGGTACCGCCCCGGCCGACATTGCCGACGACGAACTGGACAAGCTCTCAGCCCGCGAGCTCGAGGTGATGAGGCTCATTGCCCGGGGCTACTCCTACAAGGAAGTGGCCAAGGAGCTGTTCATTTCCATCAAGACGGTGGAAACCCATGTGTCGGCGGTGCTCAGGAAGCTGCAGCTCTCCAGCCGCCATGAACTGACCAAGTGGGCGGCCGAGCGCCGGCTCCTCTAGCCCCACCCATCCGGACGCTCTCTCACTTCCTGTCGCCCAAGCACAAACGCTCTCTCACCACCTGTCGCCCAAGCACAAACGCTCTCTCACCACCTGTCGCCCCAACACAAACGCTCTCTCACCAGGTGAGAGAGCGTTTGTGTTTTTCCGGCGGAAGGTGAGAGAGCGTGCCTACTTGGCCTGGCCCAGGAAGTCCTGCAGCCGCGCCACTCCGGTGGCGAGGTCGTCGTCGCCCAGGGCGTAGGACAGCCTCAGGTATCCGGACGGGCCGAAGGCTTCGCCGGGCACGACGGCAACCTCCACCTCGTCGAGGATCAGCGCCGCGAGCTCCGCGGAGGTCGAAGGACAGACCGGACCGTTCGCCGTCGGGAATTCCTTGCCGAGCAGGGCGCGGACGTCCGCGTAGACGTAGAAGGCGCCCTTCGGCGTCGGGCATTCAACGCCGTCAATGGCATTGAGCCCGGCGACGATCGCCTTGCGGCGGCGGTCAAAGGCGACCTTCATTTCGTCGACGGCGGTGAGCGGACCCGATACAGCGGCAAGGGCGGCGATCTGCGGGATGTTGGACACGTTTGACGTGGCGTGCGACTGCAGATTGGTGGCGGCCTTGATGACATCGGCCGGGCCGATCATCCAGCCCACGCGCCAGCCGGTCATCGCGTACGTCTTGGCCACGCCGTTGAGGATGACCACTTTGTCGCCCAGCTCGGGGACGGCCGTGGCGATGGACGTGAACGGGACGCCGTCGTACGTCAGGTGCTCGTAGATTTCGTCGGTGACTACCCACAGGCCCTTGGAAGCGGCCCACTGGCCGATTTCCGCCACCTGCTCGGGGGAGTATACGGAGCCCGTCGGGTTGGACGGCGAGACGAACAGCAGGATCTTGGTGCGGTCGGTGACGGCCGCTTCCAGCTGCTCCACTGTCACCAGGTAGTCCTGCTCCGGCCCGGCGAAGACCTCCACCGGCACGCCGCCGGCGAGGCGGATGGCTTCAGGGTAGGTGGTCCAGAACGGCGTGGGGACGATCACTTCGTCGCCCGGGTCCACGAGGGTTGCGAAGGTGTTGTAGACGGCCTGCTTGCCGCCGTTGGTGACCAGCACCTGGGAGGCATCGGCCTTGTACCCGGAGTCCCGGAAGGTCTTCTCGGCAATGGCCTTCTTCAGCTCGGGCAGGCCGCCGGCGGGGGAGTACCGGTGGTACTTCGGCTGGCTGGCCGCCTCGATGGCGGCCTGGACGATGTATCCCGGGGTGGGGAAATCCGGTTCGCCGGCGCCGAAACCGATCACGGGCCGGCCGGCCGCCTTAAGTGCCTTGGCCTTGGCGTCGACAGCCAGGGTGGCGGATTCGGCAATGGCGGAAATGCGTTGGGAAACGCGGGCGGCAGACATGGCGGGTCCGTTCTTCGCTTGCAGCTGGTTAGCTGAATGGTGGAATTCGACGGAATCTACTCTATGCTGTTCACCGGATCGTTCGAGGTGGGGCATGGCTTTGTGACTGCGGCGCAGTCAGGAATCCACCGCCGCAGGACGGTCCGAAACGAGGCTGGTTCGACGTACGCGAAGTTGTTGCGTAGACTAGTTCTCCGGTGTTGAAAACACAGATGATGACGTGTGCCTCAGGAATCCTGGGTGAAGCGCGGCCTCGATCGGTTTTTGATCCATAGGGTAGTGGCGCAATTGGTAGCGCAGCGGTCTCCAAAACCGCAGGTTGCAGGTTCGAGTCCTGTCTGCCCTGCGCAAGCTGTTCCGGCGGAAAGCCGGAGCAAGCGCAGCAACCATGGTTCAGTTCAGAGCCGGGCAATCCGACATTTTGCGAGGATGAGTGAGGAACAGGTGACCGAAACAGCTGCAAGCAGCTCCAAGGGCCGCCCCGCAAAGAAGGCCGACAAGGCCCGCTTCTTCGCTCGAATCGCGCTCTTCGTCCGCCAGGTCATCGGCGAGCTGAAGAAGGTTGTCGCACCGACCCGCAAGGAACTGATTAACTACACGCTCGTGGTGCTGGTATTCGTGGTCATCATGATGGTCATCGTCACCTTGCTGGACCTGGGCTTCGGGACCGCGGTGAACTGGGTCTTCGGCGGTACAGGCGCCACGGACCGCTAAGGCGATCGGTCCGCAGACTGCGTGGGTCGTTCCGGAAATCGGAACGGACTGCGGAGTGTGCGGAATTGAGCCATTTAAATAGGCATGTTAGGCAATGAAGGAAGCAGGAGACCAAGTGTCTGAGCAGGAGCTCGAGGTAACTGAGACTGAGCTGGATGAAACCAAGGACGCAGCGGCTGAAGCCGTTGTAGGGTCTGAGGTTGAGTCTGCTGCACCCGATTCCGACGACGAAACTGACGCTGACGCCGAAACTGACGCCGACGACGATGCAGATGTAGCAGACGACGAAACTGACGCCGAGGACGACTCCGAGGAAGCTGACGCCGAAGAGGCAGACGCCCTCGCAGCCGCGGCCGCAAAGGCCGACGTCGATCCCGCCGAGGAGTTCAAGGGCAAGCTGCGCCGCCAGGAGGGTGACTGGTACGTCATCCACTCCTACGCCGGTTACGAGAACCGCGTGAAGGCCAACCTTGAGACGCGCATCCAGACCCTGGACATGGAAGATTACATCTTCGAAATCCAGGTTCCGATGGAAGAAGTCGTTGAGATCAAGAACGCCCAGCGCAAGGTCATCAACCGCGTCCGCATCCCCGGCTACGTGCTGGTCCGCATGGACCTGACCGACGCCTCATGGGGCGCCGTCCGCCACACCCCGGGTGTCACCGGCTTCGTGGGCAACGCCCACAACCCCGTCCCGCTCCGCCTCGACGAGGTCTTCTCCATGCTCGCCCCCGTCTTCGAAGAGGAGCAGGCCGAGAAGGGCAAGCCGGTCAAGCACGCCGCCGCCCCGGTGGACGTCGACTTCGAGGTCGGCGAATCGGTCATCGTCAAGGAAGGTCCGTTCGAGACGCTCCCCGCCACGATCTCCGAAATCAAGGTGGACTCGCAGACCCTCGTGGTGCTGGTGTCCATCTTCGAACGCGAGACCCCGGTCACGCTGGCCTTCAACCAGGTCACCAAGATCTAGCACCACCCACAGAATTCGCTCCGGGGCTGCCCGCTTAGCAGCCACGAAGCGGCAGACCGCCTCGCCATGGCGGTCAACCACCTGAGGCACGCTCCTGTGTCCCAGGACGCAATTGAGAGAAGGACCCTACATTGGCTCCCAAGAAGAAGGTCACCGGCCTCATCAAGCTGCAGATCCAGGCAGGTGCCGCCAACCCGGCCCCGCCGATCGGTCCTGCGCTTGGCCAGCACGGTGTCAACATCATGGAATTCTGCAAGGCGTACAACGCTGCGACGGAAGCCCAGCGCGGCAACGTTATTCCTGTTGAAATCACGGTTTACGAAGACCGTTCATTCACGTTCATCACCAAGACCCCGCCGGCTGCAGAGCTCATCAAGAAGGCTGCAGGCGTCGCCAAGGGTTCAGCTACCCCGCACACCGTCAAGGTTGCCAAGCTGACCCAGGCCCAGGTCAACGAGATCGCCTCCACCAAGATGGAAGACCTCAACGCCACGAGCCTCGAAGGCGCAGCGAAGATCATCGCCGGCACCGCCCGTTCCATGGGTATCACCGTCGAGGGTTAATTCCCTCACCGCTGATGCGGCGCCGGGTTCGGGAAACCGACGACGACGCCGGGCAGCACCGCCGGGAAACCGGCACCACGAAACATTGAAATGTTGGTAATCCACGCCGGACTACTGACTGTGGCAGGGCCCAGCGCGGTCCGCAGACCACAACTGCACAAGGAGAATAAGCAGCATGGCAAAGCGCAGCAAAGCATATGAGGCAGCCGCCGCCAAGATCGACGCGGAGAAGTTCTACGCGCCGTTCGAGGCAGTGACGCTCGCCAAGGACACCAACCCGTCCAAGTTCGACGCCACCGTTGAGGTCGCTTTCCGCCTGGGTGTCGACCCTCGCAAGGCCGACCAGATGGTTCGTGGCACGGTCAACCTGCCGCACGGTACCGGTAAGACCGCCCGCGTCCTCGTCTTCGCAACCGGCGACAAGGCAGAGGCAGCAATCGCTGCCGGCGCCGACTTCGTTGGTTCCGATGACCTGATCGAAAAGATCGCAGCCGGCTGGACCGACTTCGACGCCGCCGTCGCCACCCCTGACCTCATGGGCAAGGTTGGCCGCCTCGGTAAGGTCCTCGGCCCGCGTAACCTGATGCCGAACCCGAAGACCGGTACCGTGACCGCTGACGTCACCAAGGCCGTCAACGACATCAAGGGTGGCAAGATCGACTTCCGCGTCGACAAGCACTCCAACCTGCACTTCATCATCGGCAAGGTTTCGTTCGACGCCATCAAGCTGGCCGAGAACTACGCAGCCGCTCTCGAAGAGGTGCTTCGCCTGAAGCCGTCCGCTTCCAAGGGCCGTTACATCCAGAAGGCGACTGTTGCCACCACGTTTGGTCCCGGCATCTCCGTCGACCCCAACGTCACCAAGGTGCTGACCGAGGCCTAAACCTCGCGAAACAGCCGCCGGTAATCCGGCAGGCATGAAAGGACCGCCCGGCACTGCGCCGGGCGGTCCTTTGCTTTGCTGCAGGACGCCGCCCGACGCGCACGCTGCGCCCGGAACCCTGCGGGACCCTGCGGGACCCTGCCGGACTCTGGAGGGTGGAAGGGCCATGAGGCTAGGCTGATCCGGTGACGACACCCGCGTACCGCATAGAGCCGCTGGTTTTGCCTGCTTCCCTCGATTCTCCGGACGCCGCAGATTTCCTCGAGTTCAGCGATCTGAGCGATGCCCTGGTGCTGCAGACCTGGGGGAACCTTGACCGGGCCAGGCCGTGGAGTGCCCGGCTCGAAGCGTGGCGCGACGATGACTACGCGCAGCTCCGTCTCTTCTTTGTGCGGCTGGACGGCCGCATGGTGGCGACCTCCTGGGTCAGGCTGCCGCAGCAGGAAAACCTCCAGGACGCCATGGTGCGTGTGGTCGTCCTGAACGAGTTCACGGGCAGGGGCATCGGCCAGGCACTCTTGCGGCACGCCGAGGCCCTTGCCGCTGGCCACGGCCGCAGCACCCTGCAGAGCTTCACCGAGCATGTTGCAGGGTTTGATCCTGACGGCGCCGGCATCCTGAAACCAGGAACCGGGACGGGCGGGATTCCGTCCGATTCGCGTGCAGTGAAGTTCGCGACGGCGGCCAGCTACACGCTGGAGCAGGTGACGCGTTTCAGCGCACTGGACATGCCGCCGTCGGAAGCGGTCCTGGACGCGCTCGAGCGCGACGCGTACTCCATAGCCGGCGACCGGTACGAGCTCCTCGCCTGGACGGACAGCTGCCCGGACGAATATGTGGACCAGCTTGCCGTGCTCATGTCGCGCATGAGCACCGACACCCCCGCCGGGGCGCTCCATTACGACCCCGAGGTGTGGGACGCCAAACGCGTCCGGCACGTCGAGGACGAGTGGAAGCAGACCGGCCAGGAGTCGCTCGTGGCGGCGGCGAGGCACAGGGCCAGCGGCGAGCTCGCCGCGTATTCGGTCCTGCAGTACTCGGCGTCGAAGCCCTGGCTGGCGGAGCAGGACGACACCCTGGTCGCCAAGCCCCACCGGGGCCGCCGCCTGGGCATGCTGGTCAAGGTGCTGAACCTTCGGCGCATGATGGAAGCGCATCCCTCGGTGGAACGGATCCTCACGTTCAACGCCGCGGAGAACGACCACATGCTCGCCATCAACATTGCCCTGGGGTTCCGCCCGGCAGGGTACGACGGCGAGTGGCAGCGCCGGTGCTAACCGGCATATGCTGGCGACGGATGCACCGCGTGGACTCGAGCCCGCAGCCCGGAAGGGCGAGCGGCGGAAACGGCTGGGATGATGGCAAGTGAAGTGCGGATCGAGCAGCTGTGGATCCCGGATTCCATTGACGCTCCCGACGCAGCGGACTTTCTGGCCGCCGTCGAGGTAGGGCGCAAGGTCCGGATGCAGACGTGGGGCAGCGACGACCTCGCGTACGCGCCCTTGGAGAAGCTCCTCGAACTGGATGATCCCTACGAGCGGCAGGTCATCCTGGTGGCCAAAATCGATGGCACCATAGTGGGCGCGGTGGACATTGCCCTGCCCCTGACCGACAATCTGGACCTCGCGGAGTTCACCCTGGACATCCTGCCGGAGTATCAGCGCCAGGGCGTGGGCAGGCAGCTGCTGGAGGCGGCCGAACAGTTTGCCCGGGACGAGGGCCGCTCGATGATCCTGGTGGACACCAACCATCCCGGGGCCTCGCTCCATGAATTTGACCCCGAGCAGCTGGTGCCGGGCTCGGGGCTGGGCTTCGTGCCGCTCGGCAGCCGCGAAGTGGAGTTCGCCCGGCGCACCGGCTACACGCTCCAGCACATCGAACAGTTCAGCTCGTGCGCCCTGCCGCTGGACAGCAAGCTCGTGGCGGAGCTCGAAGCCGAGGCCGAGGAAGCGAACAACGGCCGTTACCGCCTGCACCACTGGACGGACCGCTGCCCCGAACGGTGGCTGGAGGCCGTTGCCGTGCTCGAAAACCAGGCCGGAGGGGATGTCGAGCCCGCCGCCGTGGGCGAAGAGGACACCATGGTGTTTGACGCGCGGATCCTGCGTGAAGCGGAGGAAGTCACCATCGCGCAGGGACGGCGCACGGTGGTGACCGCCGTCGAGCATATTGCCACCGGCATCCTGGTGGGGCTGACCACCATCAGCGTCCTGGCGCAGCGCCAGGACGTTGTGTTCCAGGACGACACCGTGGTGCTGCAGGCACACCGGGGCAACAAGCTCGGCCTGCTGATCAAGGTGGCCAACATGGAGCGGCTGACGGAGCAGTTCCCGGACGCGCGCGTGATCTACACCTGGAACGCCCCGGAAAACCGGTATCTCCTCACGGTCAACCGGCAGTTGGGATTCACGACGGCGGGCGTCACCGGAATCTGGCAGAAGGAACTCCCGGACCTGGGGCCCAGCACCAGCTGAGCCGTGCCGGTTGGAAGGCTGCCGCCGGGCCGCCGATTTGGCGGACCGGTGCGGCGTCCCGTAAGCTTGAGCTACCAAAGACCGTCGGTTGTTGGAAATCCACTCTCTCGAGCTCAGCTCAACTCTGCAGTTGTGTGCGGGAGGGTCAGTGGATTTCTGGACGAAGGACCCTGAACATAGGGCGGCCGGCGCAGGTGAACGAAGCAGAAGCTCCGCGGTGATGAACCGTGTTGAGCCAAGCCCCGTGCATCTGCGCGGGGCGTTTTTAGTTTTTAGCTCACCTGAGCGGGGACCCGGAATACCGGCACTATCCCCGGAAGGAGGGTTATGGCAACGCCTACCAAGGTTTCAGCAGTAGCTGAGATCACTAACGATTTCAAGGAATCGAACGCCGCTGTCCTGACCGAATACCGTGGGCTCACCGTTGCACAGCTCAAGCAGCTGCGTGTTTCTCTCGGCCAGGACACCAAGTTCGCGGTCGTCAAGAACACCCTGACCGCCATTGCAGCCAAGGAAGCTGGTGTCGAAGCATTCGACGGCCAGCTCGCCGGCCCCACTGCAATCGCGTTCATCAAGGGTGACGCAGTTGCAGCTGCCAAGAGCCTGACGGATTTTGCCAAGACCAACAAGCAGCTGGTTATCAAGACCGGTTACTTCGAGGGCAAGGCACTGAACGCCAGCGAAGTTGCTGCCCTGGCAGCACTCGAGTCCCGCGAGCTGCAGCTCGCCAAGGTTGCAGGCATCCTCAAGGCTCCTGCTGCCGCTGCTGCACGCATCATTGACGCCCTGCGCCTCAAGCTTGAAGAAGAGAACGGTGCACCGGCAGCTGCCGAAGCGCCCGCCGCTGAAGAAGCCCCGGCCGCGGAAGCAGCAGAGACCGAAGCTCCGGCCGAAGCCGCAGCCACCGAAGAGAACTAATTTTCTCTTTCAAACCAGACTCCGGTGTGAAGGCACGGCACAACGCCGCCAAGCACCACCTATAGGAAGGACGCCACACCATGGCGAAGCTCACCAACGAAGAGCTCATTGAAGCTTTCAAGGAACTGACCATCATCGAGCTCTCCGAGTTCGTCAAGCTCTTCGAAGAGACCTTCGAAGTTACCGCTGCCGCTGTTGCCGTTGCTGGCCCGGCTGCCGCTGCTGAAGAAGCCGAAGAGAAGACCGACTTCGACGTCATCCTCGAAGCTGCTGGCGACAAGAAGATCGCAGTGATCAAGGAAGTTCGCGCCATCACTTCCCTGGGCCTCAAGGAAGCCAAGGACCTGGTTGACAGCGCTCCCAAGGCTGTCCTCGAAGGTGCCACCAAGGAAGCTGCCGAGAAGGCCAAGGATCAGCTCGAAGCTGCCGGCGCCCGCGTTACCCTCAAGTAATACAGGCTCTGCCTGGAATCCCCGTCCACTCCGGTGGGCGGGGATTCCTGCATTTAACCCAACTGGGTAGCAGCAGGCGCCCTTTTGACGGCTGAAAACGACGCCTGCTGCGACCTAGTTGGGATCGCTGATGTCCGCGATGACTGCGCCGAGCGCCGCGGTCAGGGCGTCGGCGTCCACGAAGGCGCTGTAGCCGTGCTGGCCCGCACCCATGGAAATGCGCTTGCCCGAGATGTTCTTGTCCGCGTAAACGGGCCACGCCGTGGTGCTGCCGAGCGGCGTGATGGTCCCGCGCTCATAGCCGGTGGCTTCGAGGGCGACGTCGGCCGCGGGCATGGACAGCTTGTTGACGCCCACCAGGCTGCGCAGCTTCGGCCAGGAGATCTGGCGGTCGCCGGGGATGAGGGCGAACAGGAAAGTCCCGTCCTTGTGCTTGACCACGAGGGACTTCACGATGTCCGCCGGGGCGATGCCGAGGATCCGCGCCGCTTCCTCGAGGCTGTGGGCGGCAAGCCGCTCCACGATCTCGACGTCCAGGCCGCGGGCGGCGGCGTCGGCAAGGAATCGCTCCCTGCCGGCGCCGCCCGCTCCGGCGCCGCCCGCTCCGGTACCGGCCGTGCCGGCAGCGGCTGGGCCGGTCATTAGTCCCGGAACAGCAGGAGGGCTTCGCCTTGCCCGCCGCCGCCGCAGAGCGAAACCGCGGCCTTGCCTTGGCCGCGCCGTTTCAGCTCATGCGCGGCGTGCAGTGCCAGCCTCGCGCCGGATGCGCCGATGGGGTGGCCCAGGGCGATCGCGCCGCCGTGGATGTTGCACTGCTCCAGCGGGTAGTCCAGGTCCTTGAGGGATTGCACGGCCACGGACCCGAACGCCTCGTTGATTTCGATGAAGTCCAGATCGGCCGTGGTCCAGCCGGCACGGTCCAGGGCGTTCCGGATTGCGTTGGAGGGCTGGGAGTGCAGGGAATTGTCCGGACCCGCCACCTGCCCCGGCTTGCCGACCACCGCCAGGTACTCGAGTCCGTTCTCCTCGGCGAATTTGCGGGAGGTCAGGACGAGGGCGGAGGCGCCGTCGGACAGGGGAGAGGAGTTGCCGGCCGTGATGGTGCCGTCGGTGACGAACGCGGCCCGGAGGCCTGCCAGTGTTTCGACGGATGTGTTGGGGCGGACGCCTTCATCAGTGGCCACGACCACCGGATCGCCCTTGCGCTGCTTGACGCTGATGGGGGCGATCTCGTCGTCGAAAACCCCGTTCTTTGCGGCGATGGCCGCGCGCTGGTGCGACTGTGCGGCGACGTTGTCCTGCGATGCCCGGTCGATGCCCAGCGTGAGGTTCTTGGCTTCGGTGGACAGGCCCATGGACTGGCCGTCGAAGGCGTCGGTCAGGCCGTCGTGCGCGGCAACGTCGAGGGCCTGGATGGCGCCGTAGGTCCAGCCCTGGCGCGAGCCCGGAAGGACGTGCGGGGCCCGTGTCATGGACTCCTGGCCGCCGGCGACGACGACGGCGGCATCGCCGCTGCGGATCATCCTCGCGGCGTCGATCACCGCGGTGAGACCCGAAAGGCAGACCTTGTTGATGGTCACCGTGGGGACGTTCCAGCCGATTCCGGCACCGATCGCGCTCTGCCTTGCAGGGTTCTGGCCTGCACCGGCCTGCAGCACCTGGCCCATGATCACGGCGTCGACCTGCTCCGCCTCAACCCCGCTCGCAGCAAGGGCCGCCTTGATGGCGTGCGCCCCAAGTTCGACGGCGGTGAAGCTCGCCAATTGCCCGTTCAGCCGGCCCTGCGGTGTGCGCGCGCCGGCCAGGATGACAACATCGTTGTTGTCCGCGGAGTTGCCCATGGTTTATCTCTTCCGATCGTGTCGATATACGCCTAGGTTATCGTGAGCCCGATCACCTATCCATTCAAACGCTGCGGCGGCGGGCTGAATTCCGGCGCGGCCGCATTCCGGGACTTGTCCCTCGGGACCCCGCACGGCGACCGTCGGCCGCGGGACCGAGGTGGCGTACGATAGATGCCCTCGGCAACGGTGCTTGCAATCTGCTGGGAAGTGGGGTAGACACGCGGGAAGTTTTGCCGTATCGTGGATATTTGCGTCTTCCCTGTTTACCTTCAGCCTTCATATAGCGGTGGGCTTCGCCTGGCAGCTGCTCCATCAATGTGCCGTATACAACGTCACCAGCATGGGCAGACCAGGTCCCGGGTCATATAGCGGAACCGGATGGTAGCACTGCGGAGTCACTCCGCAGGGTACATAGCGGGGGAGATCTGAAAACGCCTGAAGGTCTGTGGAAGGATCCCTCTTGGTCGCCTCGAGCACCTCTAATAACGAAACCGCTAACACGGCAAGCACCGATGGTGCCACTCGCCGGCTCTCATTCGCAAAGATTCACGAACCTCTTGACGTTCCGAATCTGCTTGCCCTGCAGACGGACAGCTTCGACTGGCTGGTCGGAAATGAACGCTGGCAGGCAAGGGTAGCGAAAGCCGTCGAAGAAGGCGACCTCAGCGTCGCCACCACCTCCGGTCTTTCCGACATCTTCGAAGAGATCTCCCCGATTGAGGATTTCCAGGGCACCATGTCCCTGAGCTTCTCCGATCCGGAGTTCGCTGATCCCAAATACACCATGGCTGAGTGCAAGGACCGGGACGCTACGTACTCGGCTCCGCTGTACGTTAAAGCCGAATTCATGAACAACAACACGGGCGAAATAAAGCAGCAGACCGTGTTCATGGGTGACTTCCCGCTGATGACCGAGAAGGGCACCTTCGTCGTCAACGGCACCGAGCGTGTCGTTGTCTCCCAGCTGGTGCGTTCCCCGGGCGCCTACTTCGAGCGCACGGCCGACAAGACCAGCGACAAGGACATCTTCACCGCAAAGATCATCCCGTCCCGCGGTGCATGGTTCGAGCTGGAGATCGACAAGCGCGACCAGGTCGGCGTTCGCCTCGACCGCAAGCGCAAGCAGTCCGTCACCGTGCTGCTGAAGGCCCTCGGCTGGACCGAAGGCCAGATCCTCGAGGAGTTCGGCCAGTACGACTCCATGCGTGCAACGCTGGAGAAGGACGCCACCGAAACCCGCGAAGACGCGTTGCTGGATATCTACCGGAAGCTCCGTCCGGGCGAGCCGCCCACCGTCGAGGCTGCCCAGTCGCTGCTGGACAACCTGTACTTCAACTCCAAGCGCTACGATCTGGCCAAGGTCGGCCGTTACAAGATCAACCGCAAGCTCGGCATCGACCGCTCCCTTGGTGACAAGGAAGCGTCTGTCCTGCACGTTGAAGACATCGTCGCCATGATCAAGTTCCTGGTTGCGCTGCACGCCGGTGAGAAGACCCTCACGGGCAAGCGCGACGGCCAGGACCACGAACTGCGCGTCGAGATCGATGACATCGACCACTTCGGCAACCGCCGCATCCGCGCCGTCGGCGAGCTCATCGAGAACCAGGTCCGCACCGGCCTGTCCCGCATGGAGCGCGTCGTCCGCGAGCGTATGACCACGCAGGACGTCGAGGCCATCACGCCGCAGACGCTGATCAACATCCGCCCGGTGGTGGCAGCCATCAAGGAGTTCTTCGGAACGTCCCAGCTGTCCCAGTTCATGGACCAGAACAACCCGCTCTCGGGTCTGACCCACAAGCGCCGCCTGTCTGCGCTTGGACCGGGCGGTCTGTCCCGTGACCGTGCAGGCATGGAAGTCCGAGACGTTCACCCGTCGCACTACGGACGTATGTGCCCCATCGAAACCCCTGAAGGCCCGAACATCGGTCTGATCGGTTCGCTGGCTTCCTACGGACGCATCAACCCGTTCGGCTTCATCGAGACCCCGTACCGTCTCGTGGCCGAGGGCGTCGTGTCCGACGAAGTCCAGTACCTGACGGCCGATGACGAAGCAGAGGTCCTGATCGCACAGGCCAACGCTCCGCTCGACGCCAACAAGAAGTTCGCTGAAGAGACCGTCCTGGTCCGTGCCCGCGGTGGTGGAGGCGAGCCCGTTCTCGTTCCCGCAGCCGACGTGCAGTTCATGGACGTCTCCCCGCGCCAGATGGTGTCCGTGGCAACCGCCCTGATTCCGTTCCTCGAGCATGACGATGCTAACCGCGCACTCATGGGTGCCAACATGCAGCGCCAGGCTGTGCCGCTGGTCCGTTCCGAGGCACCGTTCGTCGGTACCGGCATGGAACGCGCCGCTGCTGTCGACGCCGGTGACGTTGTCATCGCGAAGAAGGCAGGTGTGGTTACCGAGGTCTCCGCTGAACTCGTCATCATGCTTAACGACGACGGCACGGAAACCAACTACCGCATCAACAAGTTCGCCCGTTCCAACCAGGGCAACTGCTACAACCACCGCGTTCTGGTGAGCGAAGGCCAGCGCCTGGAAGTTGGCGGCATCATTGCTGACGGCCCGGCAACGGACCAGGGCGAGCTCGCCCTCGGTAAGAACCTGCTCGTGGCATTCATGTCATGGGAAGGCCACAACTTCGAGGATGCCATCATCCTGTCCCAGCGCATCGTGGCTGAGGACGTTCTTTCCTCCATCCACATCGAGGAGCACGAGATCGATGCCCGCGACACCAAGCTTGGTGCCGAGGAAATCACCCGTGACATCCCCAACGTGTCCGAGGAAGTCCTGGCTGGCCTGGACGAGCGCGGCATCATCCACATCGGTGCTGAAGTTGAAGCCGGCGACATCCTGGTCGGAAAGGTCACCCCGAAGGGTGAAACCGAACTGACCCCGGAAGAGCGTCTGCTCCGCGCCATCTTCGGCGAGAAGTCCCGCGAAGTGCGCGACACCTCCCTGAAGGTTCCGCACGGCGAGTCCGGCACCGTCATCGGCGTGCGCGTCTTCGACCGCGACAACGACGACGAACTGCCCCCGGGCGTCAACCAGCTGGTCCGTGTCTACGTGGCCGCCAAGCGTAAGATCACCGACGGCGACAAGCTCGCCGGCCGCCACGGCAACAAGGGTGTTATCTCCAAGATCCTGCCGATCGAGGACATGCCCTTCCTTTCCGACGGTACCCCCGTTGATATTGTCCTGAACCCGCTGGGTGTTCCGGGCCGTATGAACGTCGGCCAGGTGCTCGAAACGCACCTCGGCTGGGTCGCCAAGACCGGCTGGAAGATCGAAGGCGAGCCTGAATGGGCCAAGCAGCTGCCGAACCTGCCGCGCGAGAGTGGCCAGACCACTGTTGCAACGCCGGTCTTCGACGGTGCCCGTGAAGAGGAAATCACCGGTCTGCTGGACTCCACCAACGTGACCCGCGACGGTGACCGCCTGATCAACTCCTCGGGCAAGACCCGCCTGTTTGACGGCCGCTCCGGCGAGCCGTTCCCGGATCCGATCTCGGTCGGCTACATGTACATCCTGAAGCTCCACCACCTGGTGGACGACAAGATCCACGCACGCTCCACCGGCCCGTACTCCATGATCACGCAGCAGCCGCTGGGTGGTAAGGCACAGTTCGGTGGCCAGCGCTTCGGTGAAATGGAAGTGTGGGCGCTCGAAGCTTACGGCGCCGCCTACACGCTCCAGGAGCTCCTCACGATCAAGTCGGATGACATCCACGGTCGTGTGAAGGTCTACGAAGCCATCGTCAAGGGCGAGAACATCCCGGAGCCGGGCGTTCCTGAGTCCTTCAAGGTCTTGATCAAGGAAATGCAGTCGCTGTGCCTGAACGTGGAAGTACTTTCCACGGACGGAACCACAATTGAAATGCGTGACTCTGATGACGCAGTCTTCACGGCTGCGGAAGAACTGGGCATCGATCTGTCTCGTGCAGAGCCCAGTTCCGTAGAAGAGGTTTAGCAGGGCGTCCGACGGCGGGTGACCACCCGCCGTCGGGCCCTCGCCTCTTCCCGTAACCAAGACTTCAGAATTTAGAGAACAAGAGAGAACAGGGACCCTATGTCCAGCGAATCCTCCTTCGGCCTCATGCAGATCGGCCTCGCCACCGCGGAAGACATCCGTGGCTGGTCGTACGGCGAGGTTAAGAAGCCGGAAACCATCAACTACCGCACGCTCAAGCCCGAGAAGGACGGCCTCTTCTGCGAGAAGATCTTCGGCCCGTCCCGGGACTGGGAATGCTACTGCGGCAAGTACAAGCGCGTGCGCTTCAAGGGCATCATCTGCGAGCGGTGTGGCGTTGAGGTCACCCGTGCCAAGGTGCGCCGTGAGCGCATGGGCCACATTGAACTGGCTGCGCCCGTAACCCACATCTGGTACTTCAAGGGTGTTCCCTCCCGTCTGGGCTACCTCCTTGACCTGGCACCGAAGGACCTCGAAAAGGTCATCTACTTCGCTGCCTACATGATCACGAGCGTCGACACCGACAGCCGCCACGAGGAACTGCCCAACCTTCAGGTTGAGCACGACATCGAGAAGAAGCAGCTGATCGACAACCGCGACTCCGACATCGCCACGATCGCCCGCGACCTTGAGAACGAGCTTGCCCGTCTCGAAGGCGAAGGCGCCAAGGCTGCCGACAAGAAGAAGGCCCGCGACTCCGCCGACCGCCAGATGGCCAACGTGCGCAAGCGCGCCGACGCCGAGATCGAGCGCCTCGAGCAGGTCTGGGACCGGTTCAAGAACCTGAAGGTCGCTGACCTCGAAGGCGACGAAGGCCTCTACCGCGAACTGCGCGACCGCTACGGCATGTACTTCGAAGGCTCCATGGGTGCCGAAGCCATCAAGAAGCGCCTTGAGAACTTCGACATGCAGGCCGAGTCGGACTCACTGCGCGACATCATCGCCAACGGCAAGGGCCAGCGCAAGACCCGCGCCCTGAAGCGCCTGAAGGTTGTCAACGCGTTCCTGACCACCAACAACAGCCCGCTCGGCATGGTGCTGGACGCCGTCCCGGTGATCCCGCCGGAACTGCGCCCGATGGTCCAGCTGGACGGTGGCCGCTTCGCGACCTCCGACCTCAACGACCTCTACCGCCGCGTGATCAACCGCAACAACCGGCTCAAGCGACTGCTTGACCTGGGTGCTCCGGAGATCATCGTCAACAACGAGAAGCGCATGCTTCAGGAAGCTGTTGACAGCCTCTTCGACAACGGCCGCCGCGGCCGTCCGGTCACCGGACCGGGCAACCGTCCGCTGAAGTCCCTGAGCGACATGCTCAAGGGCAAGCAGGGCCGTTTCCGCCAGAACCTCCTCGGCAAGCGCGTCGACTACTCCGGCCGTTCGGTCATCGTCGTCGGCCCGCAGCTGAAGCTGCACCAGTGTGGCCTGCCCAAGCAGATGGCGCTGGAGCTCTTCAAGCCGTTCGTGATGAAGCGCCTGGTTGACCTCAACCACGCGCAGAACATCAAGTCGGCCAAGCGCATGGTCGAGCGTTACCGTCCGCAGGTCTGGGACGTGCTCGAAGAGATCATCACCGAGCACCCTGTGCTGCTGAACCGTGCACCTACCCTGCACCGCCTCGGCATCCAGGCGTTCGAACCGCAGCTTGTTGAAGGTAAGGCAATCCAGCTCCACCCGCTGGTCTGTGGCGCCTTCAACGCTGACTTCGACGGCGACCAGATGGCAGTCCACCTGCCGCTGAGCCCCGAAGCCCAGGCCGAGGCACGCATCCTGATGCTCTCCTCGAACAACATCCTGAAGCCGTCCGACGGCCGTCCGGTGACCCTGCCTTCGCAGGATATGATCATCGGCCTCTACCACCTGACCACCAAGCGTGTCGGTTCAGCTGGCGAAGGCCGGAACTTCGGTTCGGTTGCGGAAGCCATCATGGCCTACGACCTGCACGAGCTGCACCTGAACTCCAAGGTCAAGATCCGCCTTGAGGGCTTTGTCCCTTACGCCGGCTGGGAAGCCCCGGAGGGCTGGGAGCCGGGTCAGACCGCGCTCGTTGAGACCTCCCTCGGCCAGGTCCTCTTCAACGAGACCCTGCCCGACGACTACCCCTGGGTTGAGGACGTTGCCGACAAGGGCGAACTGTCCCGGATCGTCAATGACCTTGCAGAGCGCTACCCGAAGGTCGTCACAGCAGCAACGCTGGACAACCTGAAGGATGCCGGTTTCTACTGGGCCACGCGTTCAGGCGTCACGGTCGCCATCTCCGACATTGAGGTGCCCAAGGACAAGCCGGTGATTCTGGCTGGTTACGAGGAGCGCGCCGCGAAGATCCAGGGCCAGTACGACAAGGGCCTGATCGACGACGACGAGCGTCGCCAGGAACTGATCGAGATCTGGAACAAGGCGACCAACGAAATTGCCCAGGCAATGCGTGACAGCCTCTCGCCGATGAACACCATCAACCGCATGGTGTCATCCGGTGCACGTGGTAACTGGATGCAGGTCCGTCAGATCGCGGGTATCCGTGGCCTGGTGGCCAACCCTAAGGGTGAGATCATCCCGCGTCCGATCAAGTCCTCCTACCGCGAGGGCCTGTCGGTGCTGGAATACTTCATCGCCACGCACGGTGCCCGTAAGGGTCTGGCCGACACCGCCCTGCGTACCGCCAACTCGGGTTACCTGACCCGTCGTCTGGTGGACGTTTCGCAGGACGTCATCGTCCGCGAAGAGGACTGCGGCACCGAACGCGGCCTGGTGACGCCGATCGCGGTCGCCGACGCCAACGGTGAGCTGGTTCTGGACGAGAACGTCGAGAACAGCGCCTACGCCCGAACGCTGGCCGTGGATGTCGTTGACTCCAAGGGCAACGTCCTGGCAGCCGGCGGCACCGACTGCGGCGACGTCGTGATCGCCGAGTTGTTCGCAGCCGGCATCACCGAGGTCAAGGTCCGCTCCGTGCTCACCTGTGAGTCCAGCGTCGGCACCTGCGCCCTGTGCTACGGCCGTTCACTGGCCACGGGCAAGACCGTCGACATCGGTGAGGCAGTGGGCATTATCGCCGCGCAGTCCATCGGTGAGCCGGGCACCCAGCTGACCATGCGTACGTTCCACACCGGTGGTGCTGTTTCCGCCAGCGGTGGCGACGACATCACCCAGGGTCTGCCCCGTATCCAGGAGCTCTTCGAAGCCCGTACTCCGAAGGGTGTGGCGCCGATTGCGGAAGCAGCCGGACGCATCGCCATCGAAGAGTCCGAGCGCCAGATGCGCCTGGTCATCACTCCGGACGACGGTTCCGAAGAGATTGCGTACCCGGTACTGCGCCGTTCACGTCTCCTGATCGAAGACGGCCAGCACGTCACGGTGGGCCAGAAGCTCATCAACGGCCCGGTCGATCCGAAGCAGGTCCTGCGCATCATGGGTCCGCGTGCGGCACAGAAGTTCCTCGTGGACGAAGTGCAGGGCGTGTACCGCAGCCAGGGCATTGGCATCCACGACAAGCACGTGGAGGTCATCGTCCGCCAGATGCTGCGCCGCGTCACGGTCATCGAATCCGGCGATTCGGATCTGCTGCCCGGCGAGCTCGCCGAACGCAGCCGCTTCGAAGAGGCCAACCGCCGTGTTGTCTCCGAGGGCAAGACGCCGGCTTCCGGCCGTCCTGAGCTCATGGGCATCACCAAGGCGTCGCTGGCCACCGAGTCCTGGCTGTCCGCGGCTTCCTTCCAGGAAACCACCCGCGTCCTGACGCAGGCGGCCATGGAAGGCAAGAGCGATCCGCTGCTCGGCCTCAAGGAAAACGTCATCATCGGTAAGCTCATCCCGGCCGGCACGGGTCTCCCGCGCTACACCGAGATCGCTGTGGAACCGACTGAAGAAGCAAAGGCCAACCTGTTCACCGGCCCGAGCGCGTTCAGCGACTTCTCCTACGACACCCTGGGCGGCGACGGAGCTCCTGAGTTCCACGCCATCCCGCTGGATGACTACGACCTCGGCAACGACTTCCGCTGACGAGTCGGTCTCCTGAACTGACGGGCCCCGTTTCCACAACTGTGGGAACGGGGCCTTTCAGTCCCCGGATTCCGCGCCGATTAAGGTCTGGCGGCAGTCCATGTTAGACTTGTGACCAATTGTTATTGTGGCAGTGGATGAGAGCGCCGGACCAGCCGAAAGGCCGGTCCAGAGCGACGTTTCCGGTTTGCAGGGTTCTTGTGCAACGTATGCCACATTTTTGCATGCCTAGGGACCTTTGAAGACGAGAGTCAGGTCATTCCCCATGTGTGCGATCCGACTATTAAGGCTTCGCCTCAGCTGCTCTGGAGACTTCTTCAAAGCTCGGGCGGCGGGGCAAAGCAAAAGGAGAGCGGCCGTAAGAGGCCGCTCCGGATAAAACGGAGAACACGAAAGTGCCTACGATTAACCAGCTGGTCCGCAAGGGCCGCACGCCGAAGGTCAAAAAGACCAAGGCTCCCGCGCTTAACGGCAGCCCGATGCGCCGCGGTGTTTGCACCCGCGTGTACACCACCACCCCGAAGAAGCCGAACTCGGCTCTGCGTAAGGTTGCACGTGTGCGCCTTAACGGTGGCATTGAAGTCACCGCCTACATCCCCGGTGTAGGCCACAACCTCCAGGAGCACTCCATTGTGCTCGTTCGTGGTGGTCGTGTGAAGGACCTCCCCGGTGTCCGCTACAAGATCGTCCGCGGCGCCCTCGATACCCAGGGTGTCAAGAACCGTAAGCAGGCCCGCAGCCGCTACGGCGCAAAGATGGAGAAGAAGTAATATGCCTCGCAAGGGTCCGGCCCCCAAGCGGCCGCTCGTACTAGATCCCGTTTACGGCTCCCCGCTGGTCACCCAGCTGATCAACAAGGTGCTGGTTGACGGCAAGAAGTCCACCGCAGAGCGCATCGTTTACGGTGCCCTTGAAGGTGCACGCGCCAAGTCCGGCGGCGACCCCGTTGCCGCCCTCAAGAAGGCCATGGAGAACGTCAAGCCTTCCCTCGAGGTCCGCTCCCGCCGTGTCGGTGGCGCAACCTACCAGGTTCCCGTTGAGGTCAAGCCGGGCCGCTCCACTGCCCTCGCCCTGCGTTGGCTGGTCGGCTACTCCAAGGCCCGCCGCGAAAAGACGATGACCGAGCGCCTCCAGAACGAAATCCTGGATGCCTCCAACGGTCTCGGTGCCGCTGTGAAGCGTCGCGAAGACACCCACAAGATGGCCGAGTCCAACAAGGCCTTCGCACACTACCGCTGGTAATACTTCCCGGACGCCGCCGGCTCAGACGAGCCGGCGGCGAACGTGCAGTCCATCCGAAAGGGAGACACCGTGGCACAGGACGTGCTTACCGACCTTAGTAAGGTCCGCAATATCGGCATCATGGCCCACATCGATGCCGGCAAGACCACCACCACCGAGCGCATCCTGTTCTACACGGGTGTGAACCACAAGATCGGCGAAACGCACGACGGCGCTTCGACCACCGACTGGATGGAACAGGAAAAGGAACGCGGCATCACCATCACGTCTGCCGCCGTGACCTGCTTCTGGGAAAACAACCAGATCAACATCATCGACACCCCCGGCCACGTGGACTTCACGGTTGAGGTTGAGCGGTCCCTGCGCGTCCTCGACGGTGCAGTTGCCGTCTTCGATGGCAAGGAAGGCGTTGAGCCGCAGTCTGAGACCGTTTGGCGCCAGGCTGACAAGTACAACGTTCCGCGTATCTGCTTCGTCAACAAGATGGACAAGCTGGGCGCTGACTTCTACTTCACCGTAGACACCATCATCGGCCGCCTCGGTGCCAAGCCGTTGGTCATGCAGCTGCCGATCGGTGCCGAGAACGACTTCATCGGCGTCGTGGACCTGCTCTACATGCGTGCATTGGTGTGGCCCGGCGACTCCAAGGGTGACGTCACCATGGGTGCGAAGTACGAGATCCAGGAGATCCCGGCTGACCTCAAGGAGAAGGCCGAGGAGTACCGCGCGGCACTCGTTGAGACCGTTGCCGAGGCTTCCGAAGAACTCATGGAGAAGTACCTCGAAGGCGAAGAGATCTCGATCGATGAGCTCAAGGCCGGCATCCGCAAGATGACCATCAACTCTGAGCTGTACCCGGTGTTCTGTGGCTCCGCGTTCAAGAACCGGGGCGTTCAGCCGATGCTCGATGCTGTCATCGACTACCTGCCGAACCCGCTCGACGTCCCCCCGATGATCGGTCACGATCCTCGCGACGAAGAGAAGGAACTGACCCGCGCGCCTTCATCCGAAGAGCCGTTCTCGGCTCTGGCGTTCAAGATTGCGGCTCACCCGTTCTTCGGCCAGCTCACCTTCATCCGCGTGTACTCCGGTCACGTGGAAGCAGGCGCCCAGGTGGTCAACTCCACCAAGGGCAAGAAGGAGCGCATTGGCAAGCTGTTCCAGATGCACGCCAACAAGGAAATGCCTGTTGAGGGCGCTACCGCCGGCCACATCTACGCAGCGATCGGTCTGAAGGACACCACGACGGGTGACACCCTGTGTGATTCCAGCAACCAGATCGTCCTCGAGTCCATGAGCTTCCCGGAGCCCGTGATCTCGGTTGCCATCGAGCCCAACACCAAGGGTGACCAGGAGAAGCTCTCCACGGCCATCCAGAAGCTCTCCGCTGAGGACCCCACCTTCCAGGTGTCCCTCAACGAAGACACGGGCCAGACCATCATTGCCGGCATGGGCGAGCTCCACCTGGACATCCTGGTGGACCGCATGCGCCGCGAGTTCAAGGTTGAGGCCAACGTCGGCAAGCCGCAGGTCGCTTACCGCGAAACCATCAAGAATGTTGTTGCGCGTCACGACTACACGCACAAGAAGCAGACCGGTGGTTCGGGCCAGTTCGCAAAGATCCAGATTGCCATCGGGCCGTTGGACACTTCCGAAGGCGAGCTGTACGAGTTCGAGAACAAGGTGACCGGTGGCCGTATTCCGCGCGAATACATCCCGTCGGTTGACGCCGGTATCCAGGATGCACTGAACGACGGCGTCCTGGCCGGTTACCCGGTTGTTGGCATCAAGGCAACGCTGATTGATGGCGCTTACCACGACGTTGACTCTTCGGAAATGGCGTTCAAGATCGCCGGCCGTATGGCTTTCAAGGAAGCTGCACGCAAGGCGAACCCCGTCCTGCTCGAACCGCTGATGGATGTCGAGGTCCGCACCCCTGAGGAATACATGGGTGAAGTAATCGGTGACCTCAACTCCCGCCGTGGCCAGATGCAGTCCATGGAAGATGCACAGGGTGTCAAGGTCATCCGTGCACACGTCCCGCTGTCCGGCATGTTCGGCTACATCGGCGACCTGCGTTCAAAGACCCAGGGCCGCGCTGTGTACTCCATGACGTTCCACAGCTACGCCGAGGTCCCGAAGGCATTTGCCGACGAGATCATCCAGAAGAACCGCGGCGAGTAGTCCACCGGACTTTCAAAGCGACAAACTCGGGTGCGTTTCCGGTTCCGGAAACTAGCCCGGTGCAGATGGTCGGTCCCAGGCCAGCCCGGTTTCCGGCCATCTGCACGAACAGGCTCGAGGGACTAGTATTAGTTCCTGAATCTGCAATTTCACCAATCCAAGCCCCCCAAGTAGACTTACTGGAGTTTCGGCCGCGACAAGCGCGACTGAAGGGTAAGTCATTTGAAAACGTTCTAGGAGGAACCTGTGGCAAAGGCAAAGTTCGAGCGGACTAAGCCGCACGTTAACATCGGTACCATTGGTCACGTTGACCACGGTAAGACGACGTTGACGGCCGCCATTTCCAAGGTGCTGTACGACAAGTACCCGACTCTCAACGAGCAGCGCGACTTCGCGTCTATTGACTCTGCTCCCGAAGAGCGTCAGCGCGGCATTACCATCAACATCTCCCACGTTGAGTACCAGACCGAGAAGCGCCACTACGCACACGTAGACGCTCCGGGTCACGCTGACTACATCAAGAACATGATCACCGGTGCTGCACAGATGGACGGTGCAATCCTCGTGGTTGCCGCCACTGATGGCCCGATGGCTCAGACCCGCGAGCACGTTCTGCTCGCCCGCCAGGTTGGTGTTCCCTACCTGCTGGTCGCGCTGAACAAGTCCGACATGGTCGACGACGAAGAACTCCTGGACCTCGTTGAAATGGAAGTTCGTGAGCTGCTTTCGGCTCAGGGCTTCGATGGCGACGACGCTCCGGTTATCCGCGTTTCCGGTCTGAAGGCTCTCGAAGGCGACCCCGTCTGGGTCAAGTCCGTCGAGGACCTCATGGCAGCAGTCGACGAGTCCGTTCCGGACCCCGTACGTGACCGTGACAAGCCCTTCCTGATGCCGATCGAAGACGTCTTCACCATCACCGGTCGTGGCACCGTTGTGACGGGTCGCGCCGAGCGCGGTACCCTCGCGATCAACTCTGAGGTTGAGATCGTCGGCATCCGTCCGGTTCAGAAGACCACCGTTACCGGTATCGAGATGTTCCACAAGCAGCTCGACGAAGCATGGGCCGGCGAGAACTGTGGCCTCCTGCTCCGCGGTCTGAAGCGCGATGACGTAGAGCGTGGCCAGGTTGTCGTCAAGCCGGGTTCCATCACCCCGCACACCGACTTCGAGGCTAACGTCTACATCCTCTCCAAGGACGAAGGCGGACGTCACAACCCGTTCTACTCCAACTACCGCCCGCAGTTCTACTTCCGCACCACGGACGTAACCGGCGTTATCACCCTGCCGGAAGGCACGGAAATGGTTATGCCTGGCGACAACACTGAGATGACCGTTGCGCTCATCCAGCCCATCGCTATGGAAGAGGGCCTCGGCTTCGCTATCCGCGAAGGCGGCCGCACCGTTGGTTCGGGACGCGTTACCAAGATCAACAAGTAGTACTTGCTGATCAGAGGTCGAGGGCCCGCAACGGCCTGACATGATCTTCTAAAACAGCCCCGCTGCACTAGCAGCGGGGCTGTTTTTTCAACGCCCTGTCGGGGCGAGCCCTGCAACGCGCAGAGTTCGACTCCGGTATTGTGCCTGATATGGCCGAACCACGAAGCGTCCAAGCAGGGAAAAGCACTCTGTCGCCTTCCGCTATCGGGCATCAGACACCCACAAAATTGTGGATCTTTGCGTGGCTCGCGTTCTTGCCAGTTGCACTTGGCAGGGCAGAAAACTTCGGTGAATCAGACACTTTTTGGCAGATACGTACCGGCCTTCGCACCCTGGAGGACTGGCAGATCCCTGCCGTCGATCCCTTTTCCTGGACGGCGGCCGGTGAACCCTGGACCCTGAACTCTTGGGGCTTCAATATCATTCTGGCCACGGTATACAGAATGGGTGGCCTTGTCGGAGTGGCCCTTGCCTGTGCCTTGCTCGTGGTCGCCATTATCGGCCTTGTTTTGTTCTTGGCCCGGGATCTTCAAGCTTCCCCGGTCGTCGCCGGTTGGGTGCTGCTGCCCACGGCCGTGTTGCTCATTATGTGGTTGTCAGCCCGTCCTCACCTGGTGGACTATCTGGCCGTGCTGATACTAGTAATCATCCTCAGGCGCATGCTTGAAGGACCTTCTATATGGCAACTGTGCGCTCTGGCCGTACTCACGGCCGTGTGGGTCAACTTGCATGCGGCGTCCCTGCTGGGCGTGGCCATAGCCGGCGCTACATTGGTGCTGGCCAGCCTGCAAAGAACTATACGAAGTCGTATCGGCTGGTTTGCCGGCGCACTGGCCGTAGCGCTGTTGTGCAGCCTGGCCAATCCTTATGGCATCGCAATCTTCTCCCAAACAGCACAAGTGAAGCATGCCTCAACAGTCATCACAGAATGGCAACCCCTTAACGTGGCTGACCCGCTTCAGCTAGTTCAATTTGTTCTAGGGCTGGCTGCGCTCATTGTTGCCGCACGCCGGCGTGAAGTGGTGTTCTCCGCTGCACTTCTGGTGACCCTAGCAGGGTCTGTCGCCGCCATGAGGATCCTTCCCATCCTTGTTCTCGTGTCCATGCCGGTCCTGATGTCCGCCGCCTCACACCCGGTCGTACTGCGCTACTTTTTGAGCCGCCGCAAGATGTTCGCCCAGTGCGGCATGCTGACTATCAGCGCCGTGACGGTGCTGGTGGCAATTAATCTTCACGCCGTCGGCCGCCCGGATCCAGCGGTCTATCCGTCCAGTGTGATTCGAGCCATTCCAGAGGGCTGCACATTGTTCAATGACTACATGGTGGGCGGTCTCGTCATTCTGGAGCGCCCGGACGTGCAGGTGTCGATGGATTCCCGCAACGACCTGTACGGAGCTGAGCGCGTCAACAATTTCATGCGATTCATTGAACAGGGGGACGGTGATCTTGCCTCTCGTCTGGCCGGGGCTGACTGCGTTTTAGTTCCGCCTTCCAGCGGGTTGGCTCGGAGCCTGCGGGCAAATCCCAATTGGAAGCTGGAGGCCACCGAAACCGTGTCGGTGCTGTTTACACGGGTCCAAGGGTCGTGAGCTCCGGCGCCGTCGGCGCTTCATTTGAAGTTTGGAGCGGCATCGCTGCTGGTCCAGCGGGGTTGTTCTTTCCCCAAGGCTAATCCAATTATTAGATTAATGGCGTGTGATGCGCCTGCCCGGGGTGCAACCCATGAGGGACAAGTCGTACAAAGCCGGTCACTTTCAAGGGCTGGATGCGATGGCCAAACAGGCTACATCACCGCACACGGCTGCGCGGACCTGACGGCCCTGCGCCGGCCGCGCCGTCAGTCTTCCCGACGGCGGTGAGGACCCAATTGCCTGCCCGGCGTCGCCTCCGCTTGCGATAGCGGCCTATACGCCGGTGCCGCTGGCGTCACTGAGTCCGGCATCAGTGTGACAGGCCACGACAGCCCGTCCCACTGTCAACCCAGTTCCCGGCGGGGCTGCGCGTTCCGCGCGGCGTGGGACGGTTTCGTCGATGCCAGTGTTCGGCGCCTATCCGGTGGAAACACCGGCAGGGCAGCAGGCACGGCGCAAAAACGGGACCGCCAGAAAATCAACATCATCCTGTACGTGGCCAGCCTGCTGCTAGTGGCGACCGCTCTCTTCATCGGAACCACCCTGCCGCCGGAGTGACGCTCTGCATCATGTGGGCGATGCGCCAGTACACGTATGTGCTGCTGGCCCTGATCGCCGTCGGGCTCATCGCGCTGGCACTGTGGCGGCTCACCCGGAGCAAGCCTGCCGGCACGGAATAGCGGGGCCGCTGCCCTGATATCGTTACAACCAAAGAGAGGGGCACATCATGGAATGGCTGATTTTCCTGATCGTGGTTGTAGCGGTTGTGGCCGGCGTCTTCTGGGCGAAGAAGAATTTCCGCAACGAGATTGAACGCGCAAAGCGCATCAACAGGGCCAACAAGAACAAATAGCGCGCCGTATTCAGGCCAGGGCCTTTCTGGCCCGGCTGAGGGACTGTAGCCAGTAGAAGGACTTCTTGGGCGTTCGTTTCAGCGTTTCGAAGTCCACGTGCACCAGGCCGAAGCGCTGCGAGTACCCGGCGGCCCATTCGAAGTTGTCCATCAGCGTCCAGACGTAGTAGCCGAGCAGTTCCACGTCATGGGCAATGCCGCCGGGAGCAGTGGAAATCACGGCCTGGTCAAGGTGATGGGCAATATAGTCGATGCGCCCCGAATCGGCGATGGGGCCGGTCACGTGTTCGGGTTCGGGAAAGCTCGCGCCGTTTTCCGTGATGTACACCGGCGGAAGGGCGGCACCGTACCGGTCCTTGAGTTCGCGCAGCAGAATGCCCAGATGGTCGGGTGCCACCGGCCAGCCGAATCCCGTGGTGGTGTACTCGGGGAAGGGCACCATATGGAACGGCACGCGCATCACGGCATGGGCGGTGCCTGCCGGGGTGTCGGGCGGGCCCTTCCCGGCAGCGACCTTCACCGGGTAGTAGTAGTTCACACCATAGAAGTCGAGCGGCTGGCTGATGATGCGGAGGTCGTCGTCGGACGCCCTGGACAAGGACTTGAACCAGTGCCGGGCGGCCAACGGTGGCTTCGGGTAGCGGCCCAGGAGGATGGGATCGGCGTAGACGCGGTTGAGGACAAGGTCAAACACCTTGGCCAGCAGGCGGTCCGCCAGCTTCCGGGATGCCGGTCGCACCGGAGAGTGCAGGTTGGTGACGCCGATGCCTCCGGTCACGCCCCCTGCCCGCAGCGCCTGGACGGCGAGCCCGTGGCCCAGCAGTTGGTTGTGGACCGACGGCAGCGCGTCGAACAGCAAATCCCGCCCCGGCGCATGGACGCCCAGCGCATAGCCGTTGAGCGTCACTGACACCGGCTCATTGAGCGTGACCCACTGCGCCACGCGGTCGCCGAGCCGCTGTCCCGCCGCCCCGGCGTACGCCGCAAAGCGCTCCGCCGTGGCGCGGTTCATCCAGCCGCCGCTGTGCTCGAGGGGGAGCGGCGTATCCCAGTGGTACAGGGTAGCCATGGGGGAGATGCCGGCTGCCAGCAGCTGGTCCACCAAGCGGTCGTAGAAGTCCAGGCCCTGGGTGTTGAACGGGCCGCGCCCGTCTGGCTGGATCCTCGGCCAGGAGATCGAGAAGCGGTAGGAGTCGATGCCCAGTTCCTTCATTAGGGCGACGTCCTCGGCGGCGCGGTTGTAATGATCGCAGGCGACAGCGGGCGAATGGCCGTTCATGATGCTTCCGGGTTTCTCCGCGAACGCGTCCCAGCCTGAAGGCCCGCGGCCGTCAGCGGCCAAGGCGCCTTCGATCTGGAACGCCGCCGCCGCAACGCCCAGCGTAAAATCGGGCCTGAGGCGTCCGGCGAGATCCTGCACGGAGGCAGTATTGGCGGATGCAGTGTTAAAGGCGTCAGCATTTTGCACGGCCATTCAACTATCATCCAATCGAAGATTGCCGAAGGCAATGACCGCGGATCCAGCGGCAATGACCGCGGATCCAGTCGGATTCGCATTGGCCCACAAAATCCGGCATACTAGATGAGTTGTTCAAGCGCTTCTTCGCGTCCCGATCCGGATAATGCCGGGTGTCAGGGTCCAGGTCGAAGTCCAAACATAACCCACTCCCCAAGGAACTGCGGGCTCGCACGCTTCGAAGGTGCGACACGCCCGACCGCGGGGGTCGGTTACGCCGGCAGGTTGAGGAACCCGGATTCATCCGGATTCAGCTTGTGCGGCGGGTGGTAGTTACGACTTCAAATGCTTCGGCAGCCACATACAACAGGTAAGTAAACAGAGCAGCATTTACTGAAAGAGAGTCAGGCGACATGGCGGGACAAAAAATCCGCATCCGGCTGAAGTCATACGACCACGAGGTCATTGACGTTTCAGCACGGAAGATCGTTGAGACGGTCACGCGCGCAGGCGCAACGGTAGTGGGCCCCGTGCCGCTGCCTACGGAGAAGAACGTGTACTGCGTTATCCGCTCTCCGCACAAGTACAAGGACAGCCGCGAGCACTTCGAAATGCGCACGCACAAGCGTCTGATCGACATCATCGACCCCACGCCGAAGGCTGTTGACTCGCTTATGCGTCTCGACCTGCCGGCCGACGTGAACATCGAAATCAAGCTGTAGGGAGGTGCTGAGAGACTATGACCGCAACCCGTAACGTAAAGGGCCTGCTGGGCACGAAGCTCGGCATGACCCAGGTCTGGGACGAGAACAACAAGCTCATCCCCGTCACTGTTGTCCAGGCTGACTCGAACGTCATCACCCAGCTGCGCAATGCAGAGACTGATGGCTACGTCGCCGTTCAGATCGGCTACGGCCAGATCGATCCCCGCAAGGTCACCAAGCCGCTGGCTGGTCACTTTGAAAAGGCAGGCGTCACGCCTCGCCGCCACGTCGTCGAACTGCGCACTGCAGATGCTGACTCTTACGAGCTGGGCCAGGAGCTCTCCGTAGAGCTCTTCGAAGCCGGCCAGAAGATCGACGTCATCGGCACCACCAAGGGTAAGGGCTTCGCCGGTGTTATGAAGCGTCACGGCTTCCACGGCGTTGGAGCTTCCCACGGTGCCCACAAGAACCACCGTAAGCCCGGTTCAATCGGTGGCGCATCCACCCCGAGCCGCGTCTTCAAGGGCATGAAAATGGCCGGCCGCATGGGCGCCGTTCGTCACACCACGCTGAACCTCACTGTTCACGCGGTTGACGTCGAGAAGTCGCTGCTCCTGATCAAGGGTGCCGTCCCCGGCGCCCGCGGCCAGGTCGTACTCGTACGCACCGCCGTGAAGGGAGCCTAGTTAAATGACTAGCACTGTCAAGGTTGACCTGCCTGCAGAGATCTTCGACGTTCAGACCAACGTGCCGCTGCTGCACCAGGTCGTCGTTGCACAGCTCGCTGCTGCTCGCCAGGGTACCCACAAGACCAAGACCCGCGCCGAAGTTTCCGGTGCAGGCCGCAAGCCGTTCAAGCAGAAGGGTACCGGCCGCGCCCGTCAGGGCTCGATCCGTGCTCCTCACATGACCGGTGGTGGCGTTGTCCACGGTCCCACCCCGCGTGACTACAGCCAGCGCACCCCCAAGAAGATGATTGCTGCTGCACTGCGCGGCGCACTGTCTGACCGCGCCCGTAACGGACGCATCCACGTCATTGCTGACCTGGTTGCCGGCGACAAGCCGTCCTCCAAAGAAGCACTGGCAACGCTGCGCGGCGTCTCCGAGCGCAAGAACCTGCTCGTTGTCATTGAGCGCGCCAACGATGTTGCTGCACTGTCCGTGCGCAACCTCGAGGATGTTCACGTTCTGTACGCAGACCAGCTGAACACCTACGACGTTCTCGTTTCTGACGACGTAGTCTTCACCAAGGCTGCCTACGAAGCATTCGTTGCTGACAAGGCTGCAAAGAACGAGGAGGATGCCAAGTGAGCGCAGCCACCATCAAAGACCCGCGCGACGTTGTGCTTGCACCCGTTGTTTCGGAAAAAAGCTACGGCCTGATCGATGAGGGCAAGTACACCTTCCTGGTGGACCCCCGCTCGAACAAGACCGAGATCAAGCTGGCCGTGGAGAAAATCTTCTCCGTCAAGGTCGAATCGATCAACACCATCAACCGTGCCGGTAAGCGCAAGCGCACCAAATTCGGATGGGGCGTCCGCAAGAACACCAAGCGTGCAATTGTGACCCTCAAAGAAGGCACTATCGACATCTTCGGCGGTCCGCTCGCGTAGCGGAGACCACTTTAACGAGGAAATAAATTATGGGAATCCGTAAATACAAGCCGACTACCCCGGGCCGTCGCGGCTCGAGCGTAGCTGACTTCACCGAAATCACGCGGTCGACGCCGGAAAAGTCGTTGGTACGTCCGCTGCCCAAAAAGGGTGGCCGTAACAACTCCGGTAAGATCACGACCCGTCACAAGGGTGGTGGACACAAGCGCCAGTACCGTCTGATCGACTTCCGTCGCCACGACAAGGACGGCGTCAACGCCCGCGTTGCCGAAATCGAGTACGATCCGAACCGCACGGCTCGCATCGCCCTCCTGCACTACGTTGATGGCACCAAGCGTTACATCATCGCCCCGAACAAGCTCTCACAGGGTGACTTCGTGGAGGCCGGCGCCAACGCTGACATCAAGCCTGGCAACAACCTGCCCCTGCGCAACATCCCCGTAGGTACCGTTATCCACGCAGTTGAACTGCGTCCGGGTGGCGGCGCCAAGATGGCACGTTCCGCTGGAGCTTCTGTTCAGCTCGTCGCCAAGGAAGGCCGTTTCGCCCAGCTGCGTCTGCCTTCCGGCGAAATCCGCAACGTCGACGTGCGCTGCCGCGCCACGATCGGCGAGGTCGGCAACGCTGAGCAGTCGAACATCAACTGGGGTAAGGCCGGCCGTATGCGGTGGAAGGGCGTTCGCCCGACCGTCCGTGGTGTCGCCATGAACCCGGTCGATCACCCGCACGGTGGTGGTGAAGGTAAGACCTCCGGTGGACGTCACCCGGTCAACCCGAACGGTAAGCCTGAAGGCCGTACCCGCCGCCCCAACAAAGAGAGCGACAAGCTTATTGTTCGTCGCCGTCGTACTGGCAAGAACAAGCGATAGGAGCCTGGACACATGCCACGCAGCCTGAAAAAAGGTCCTTTCGTTGACCAGCACCTCTTTGTGAAGGTAGCCAGGGAAAACGAAAAGGGCACCAAGAACGTCATCAAGACCTGGTCCCGCCGCTCGATGATCATTCCCGACATGCTCGGGCACACGATCGCCGTGCACGACGGACGCAAGCACATTCCGGTGTTTGTCACCGAGTCGATGGTCGGGCACAAGCTCGGCGAATTCGCTCCCACGCGGACATTCCGCGGCCATGTCAAGGACGACCGTAAGGGCAAGCGCCGCTAGGCGCCTGCACTTACGTCAAAGACGAGAGAAGGAAAGCAATGGAAGCCAAGGCAATTGCGCGTCACATCCGCGTAACGCCTATGAAGGCCCGGCGCGTCGTCAACCTTGTTCGTGGTAAGCAAGCGAACGAGGCTCTGGCAATTCTGAAGTTTGCCCCCCAGGCAGCTTCTGAGCCGGTATTCAAGGTAGTTCAGTCGGCAATCTCCAACGCCCGGGTCCTCGCGGACCGCGACGGTGTGGCGTTTGACGAAGGTGACCTCATCATCAGCGAAGCGTTTGTTGATGAAGGCCCGACCATGAAGCGGTTCCAGCCGCGTGCTCAGGGTCGTGCATTTCAGATCAAGAAGCGCACCAGCCACATCACCGTGGTAGTCGCTACCCCGGAGAAAGAGGAGGCTCGCTAAGTGGGACAGAAAGTAAACCCGCACGGGTTCCGACTCGGCATCACCACCGATCACGTATCGCACTGGTTCGCTGACAGCACCAAGGCCGGCCAGCGGTACAAGGACTTCGTTCGCGAAGACATCCGCATCCGCCAGCTCATGTCCGTTGGCATGGAGCGCGCCGGTATCGCCAAGGTCGAAATCGAGCGCACCCGTGACCGTGTCCGCGTGGACATCCACACGGCACGTCCGGGCATCGTCATCGGCCGCCGCGGCGCAGAAGCAGACCGCATCCGCGGCGAGCTCGAAAAGCTCACCGGCAAGCAGGTTCAGCTGAACATCCTCGAGGTCAAGAACCCCGAGATGGAAGCTCAGCTTGTTGCCCAGGGCGTTGCTGAGCAGCTGACTTCCCGCGTGGCTTTCCGCCGTGCGATGAAGAAGGCCATGCAGTCCGCACAGCGTGCCGGTGCCAAGGGTATCCGTATCGCTTGCTCCGGTCGTCTGGGTGGCGCAGAAATGTCCCGCTCGGAGTTCTACCGCGAAGGCCGTGTGCCCCTGCACACCCTCCGCGCGAACATCGACTACGGCTTCTACGAAGCCAAGACCACCTTCGGCCGCATCGGCGTGAAGGTCTGGATCTACAAGGGTGACGTCACCTCCAAGGAACTGGCTCAGCAGGCAGCTGCTGCTCCGTCCCGTGGCCGTGGCGGCGACCGTCCGGGCCGCCCGGGCGGCGCTGACCGTGGTGACCGCCGCCGTCGTACCGACCGTCCGGCAGCCGAAGCAGCACCTGCTGCTGCAGAGGCTCCGGCAGCCGAGGCAGCTTCTGCCGCACCGGCACAGGCAGCAGAAGGAGGACAGGCTTAAATGCTTATCCCACGTCGAGTCAAGCACCGTAAGCAGCACCACCCGGGTCGTTCCGGCGCTGCTACGGGCGGCACCAAGGTCTCGTTCGGTGAGTACGGCATCCAGGCCCTGAGCCCGGCATACGTCACCAACCGTCAGATCGAATCTGCCCGTATTGCCATGACCCGCCACATCAAGCGTGGCGGTAAGGTCTGGATCAACATCTATCCGGACCGCCCGTTGACCAAGAAGCCTGCCGAAACCCGCATGGGTTCCGGTAAGGGTTCGCCGGAATGGTGGGTCTCAAACGTCAAGCCGGGCCGGGTTCTCTTTGAGATCTCCGGTGTCGAAGAATCGGTTGCTCGCGAGGCACTGCGCCTGGCAATCCACAAGCTTCCGTTGAAGGCACGCATTCTGCGTCGCGAAGGTGGTGAATAGAAATGGCAGTAGGATCCAAGGAACTTGCATCCGCACAGCTGGACGGTTTCGACAACGAGCGACTCGTTGAAGAACTCCGCAAGGCCAAGGAAGAGCTGTTCAACCTGCGTTTCCAGTCCGCCACCGGTCAGCTGGAGAACCACGGTCGTCTGCGCGCGGTAAAGAAGGACATCGCACGCATCTACACCGTTCTCCGTGAGCGCGAGCTGGGCATTCGTGCTGAGGTTGCCGCACCGGTTGTGGAAGCCAAGGAAGAAAAGAAGTCCAAGAAGTCCGCAGCCAAGGCTGAGAAGGCTGAAGAGCCGGCCGAGGCTGAGACTGAGGAGGACGCCAAGTGAGTGAAAAGGACGAGAACGTGACGGAAACTGCTTCCGCAACGGCTACGGCCGCCGAGCGCGGTTACCGTAAGACGCGTCGCGGCTACGTGGTCTCGGACAAGATGGAAAAGACCATCGTTGTCCAGGTTGAAGACCGCGTGAAGCACGCCCTGTACGGCAAGGTCATTCGCCGCACCTCGAAGGTCAAGGCTCACGACGAAGAGAACAGCGCCGGCATCGGCGACCTGGTTGTCATCGCCGAGACCCGCCCGCTGTCCGCCACGAAGAACTGGCGGCTCGTGGAGATCCTCGAGAAGGCCAAGTAACACCTGCAGCATCGCTGTTTTAGCAGCTGCGCCGGAAACCCCCGTTCCCTTTGGGAGCGGGGGTTTCCGCGTTTCCGTCGCACAGCGTCACGTGGTGCCGGGTCTTGGGGGCTGCCCGACGGCGGCGGCCCGGCTTTGCGGGGGAGTGGCGCCCCAGGCGCGCCAAAAGACTGCGGTGCGGAACGCCGTCGTGGTTTAGCGGAGCCCCCACGGCTGTGATATGGGGGTGGGGCCGGAATGTGCTAGGATATTGAGTTTGTATGGCGCCTTCTGTGCGCCGTCAGCTCGTAAACAATCGTGCCACGGCATAGTGCCCCCTTGCGCCTGGATGGGCTTGGGAAGCAAATGTTTTTGGCACGGGCGTTTAGGCCTGGTCTGGCAAAATCCAGGCAGGTCAAGAGACACCCCGATCAACCGTTCCGCAAGGCTCATTCCGTAGGAAGAATTTCGGTCTGAGAACCGGCGCGACGCAAGGAGTAAATAGTGATTCAGCAGGAGTCGCGACTCAAGGTCGCCGACAACACGGGTGCTAAGGAAATCCTTACCATTCGCGTTCTCGGTGGATCTGGCCGTCGCTACGCAGGCATTGGCGACGTCATCGTCGCTACCGTCAAGGACGCAATTCCGGGCGGCAACGTAAAGAAGGGCGATGTAGTCAAGGCTGTCATCGTCCGTACCAAGAAGGAACGCCGCCGTGTGGATGGTTCCTATATCAAGTTTGACGAGAACGCGGCCGTGATCCTGAAGGCTGACGGTGACCCCCGCGGTACCCGTATCTTCGGACCGGTTGGACGTGAACTTCGCGACAAGAAGTTCATGAAGATCGTTTCTCTGGCTCCGGAGGTGCTTTAGTCCATGGCTAAGATCAAAAAGGGTGACCTGGTTCAGGTCATCACTGGCGCCAAGGCTGAGCGCGGCGGCGACCGTGGCAAGCAGGGCAAGGTTCTGCGCGTCTTCACCGACACCAACCGCGTGCTCGTCGAAGGCGTCAACCGCGTAACCAAGCACACCAAGGTCGGTCAGTCGCAGCGCGGCACCAAGACCGGTGGCATCGAGGTCGTTGAAGCCCCGATCCACATCTCCAACGTGGCTCTGGTTGACCCGTCCACCAAGAAGCCCACCCGCGTCGGCTTCCGCACTGAAACCGTTGAGCGCAACGGCAAGCAGCGCGAAGTGCGCATCCGCGTGGCTAAGAGCTCAGGGAAGGACATCTAATGACTGAGACTCTCGAGACTCCGGCAAGCAAGATCGTTCCTCGTCTGAAGACTAAGTACGCGGATTCCATCAAGAACACGCTTCTTGAGGAATTCAAGTACCAGAACGTTAACCAGGTTCCCCGTCTGGTCAAGGTTGTTGTGAACATGGGTGTTGGAGATGCCGCCAAGGACTCCAAGCTGATCGACGGCGCTGTCCGCGACCTCACCCTGATCACCGGCCAGAAGCCGCAGGTAACCAAGGCCCGTAAGTCGATCGCACAGTTCAAGCTGCGCGAAGGCATGCCCATCGGCGCACACGCAACCCTGCGTGGCGACCGCATGTGGGAATTCGTGGACCGTCTGGTCACGCTGGCTCTGCCGCGTATCCGTGACTTCCGCGGCCTCAGCGGCAAGCAGTTCGATGGCAACGGCAACTACACCTTCGGTCTGACCGAGCAGGTTATGTTCCACGAGATCGACCAGGATTCCATTGACCGCGTTCGCGGTATGGACATCACGGTTGTGACCACCGCCAAGACCGACGACGAAGGCCGCGCGCTGCTCAAGGCGCTTGGTTTCCCGTTCAAAACCGAAGCTTAATTAGCTACGTAAAAGGTCCGGCTGCCCTGGTTCCTCAGGAACAGGGTGGCGGAAACCGTTACGAGGAAGGGCAAGAGCCCAAATGACTATGACAGATCCTGTCGCAGATATGCTTACGCGTCTGCGCAACGCAAACTCGGCATACCACGATTCCGTGTCTATGCCTTACAGCAAGCTCAAGGCACGCGTTGCCGACATCCTGAAGGCTGAAGGTTACATCGCCTCCTGGAAAGAAGAAGACGCTGAAGTCGGCAAGAAGCTGACTCTCGAGCTCAAGTTCGGTCCGAACCGCGAGCGTTCAATCGCCGGTGTTCGTCGTATTTCCAAGCCGGGACTGCGCGTATACGCAAAGTCCACCAACCTGCCGCACGTGCTCGGTGGCCTGGGTGTCGCAATCCTGTCCACCTCTTCCGGCCTCCTGACTGACAAGCAGGCCGGCAAGAAGGGCGTGGGCGGCGAAGTCCTCGCTTACGTCTGGTAACGGGAAAGGAAGAGAATAATGTCACGTATTGGACGTCTCCCCATCACCGTTCCTGCCGGCGTTGAGGTCAAGGTTGACGGCTCTGTCGTCAGCGTCAAGGGTTCCAAGGGCGAGCTGAGCCACACTGTGGCCAGCCCGATCGAGGTCACCCTGGAAGAAGGCACCCTGACTGTCGCCCGCCCGAACGACGAGCGCGCCTCCCGTTCACTCCACGGCCTGACCCGCACCCTGATCTCCAACATGATCCAGGGCGTCACCGCAGGCTACGAGAAGAAGCTTGAAATCGTCGGTACCGGTTACCGCGTTCAGGCCAAGGGATCTGACCTTGAGTTCGCTCTCGGTTACAGCCACCCGGTCAACGTTTCGGCTCCGGCCGGCATCACCTTTGCAGTAGAGGGGCCGACCAAGCTCTCTGTCTCAGGTATCAACAAGCAGCAGGTCGGCGAGGTTGCTGCCAACATTCGCAAGCTGCGTAAGCCGGACCCCTATAAGGGCAAGGGCATTCGCTACGCCGGCGAAGTCATCCGCCGCAAGGTCGGAAAGGCTGGTAAGTAACCATGGCCATCGCAATTAACAAGAAGCGTACGAACAAGAGCAAGTCTGCTTCGCGCAGCCGCCGCCAGCTTCGTATCCGCAAGCGCATCTCCGGAACGGCTGCACGTCCTCGCCTGGTCGTCAACCGCTCCGCACGCCACGTATTCGTCCAGGTTGTCGATGACACCAAGGGCCTGACCGTAGCGAGCGCGTCCACACTGGAAGCCGACCTTCGTGCATTCGACGGTGACAAGACCGCCAAGGCCAAGCGCGTTGGCGAGCTCGTAGCCGAGCGCGCCAAGGCTGCCGGGATCGAAGCTGTTGTCTTCGACCGTGGTGGTAACAAGTACCACGGCCGGATCGCCGCCGTCGCCGACGGTGCACGTGAAGGTGGGCTGTCACTGTGACGGAAGCAAACAAGGAAAAGGACACTGTGTCTGCAGATCAGAAGGCACCTGTTGCCGTAGCTGCTGAGGCCACTGAGACCACTGCCCCCGCTGCTGCCGATGACCGCCGTGGTGGCGCTCGTCGTGGCGAGCGTGGCGACCGTGGCCAGGGCCGCGGCGACCGTGGTGGCCGTGGTGGCCGCGATGGCGGCCGTGAAGCCGAGAAGAGCCAGTTCGTAGAGCGCGTTGTCACCATCAACCGCGTTTCCAAGGTCGTCAAGGGTGGTCGTCGTTTCAGCTTCACCGCACTCGTCGTCGTTGGTGACGGTAACGGCATGGTCGGCGTCGGCTACGGCAAGGCCAAGGAAGTTCCCGCCGCAATCGCGAAGGGCGTCGAAGAGGCCAAGAAGTCCTTCTTCCGCGTTCCCCGCATCGGCAGCACCATCCCGCACCGCGTTCAGGGTGAGGCCGCCGCAGGCGTCGTCATGCTGCGTCCGGCTTCCGCCGGTACCGGTGTTATCGCCGGTGGCCCGGTCCGTGCAGTACTGGAGTGCGTGGGCATCCACGACATCCTCTCCAAGTCGCTCGGTTCCTCCAACGCCATCAACATCGTTCACGCGACCGTTGATGCCCTGAAGCGCCTCGAAGAGCCGGCAGCAGTGGCAGCACGCCGCGGCCTCCCGCTCGATGAGATCGCTCCGCCGGCAATGGTGAAGGCGCTCATGAACCAGAAGGCAGGTGTCTGAGAGTCATGGCTAAGAACCTGATTCCGTCCGACGCTCAGTTGGAGATCACTCAGATCAAGTCCGCCATTGGCGGCAAGCAGAACCAGCGCGACACCCTGCGGTCCCTCGGCCTGAAGCGGATCGGACACACCGTTGTCCGCACCGCCGACGCCGTGACCGTGGGAATGCTCAACACGGTTCCGCACCTGGTAAAGGTAGAGGAGGCGAAGTAAATGGCAGAGAAGAAAACCGCCGAGAGCGCTGCTGCTGAAAAGCAGAGCGCGCTGAAGGTTCACCACCTGCGTCCCGCCCCGGGTGCCAAGACCGCCAAGACCCGTGTTGGTCGTGGTGAAGGTTCCAAGGGTAAGACCGCTGGTCGCGGTACCAAGGGTACGAAGGCCCGCTACCAGATCAAGGCTGGCTTTGCCGGCGGCCAGCTGCCGCTGCACATGCGCCTGCCGAAGCTGCGCGGCTTCAAGAACCCGTTCCGGGTTGAGTTCCAGGTTGTAAACCTGGACAAGCTCAACGAGCTGTTCCCGGAAGGTGGCGCTGTCACCGTGGAGAACCTGGTTGCAAAGGGTGCCGTTCGCAAGAACCAGCCCGTGAAGGTGCTTGGCACCGGCGACATCACCGTCAAGGTCGACGTCACCGTCCACGCCTTCTCAGCCAGCGCCGCTGAAAAGATCGCTGCAGCAGGCGGAACCACCACCGCCCTCTAAGGGATTCATCCCTCAGGGCGATGGGCAGATGCCCGTTGCACAAACTCCCGGCACGGGGGCCGAGGCCCCCGTGCCGGGAGTTTTCCATATCCGCAGGTCGTCCGGATTGTTCGCATGGCGCAATCAACCGTTAGACTCGGTTGTTGGGTTTATTGACCTGCATCACCACACTTATTAACTACTGAGGAGGACGCTTGCTTAGCGCATTCGGCCGGGCTTTTCGAACGCCTGATCTGCGACGCAAGTTGTTGTTCACGCTGGGAATCATCACAATCTTCCGCTTGGGAGCCTTCATCCCCTCGCCTGGTGTGAACTACCAGAATGTCCAGCAATGCTTGTCGACCGGGCAGACCCAGGGCGGGATCTACCAGCTCGTCAATCTTTTCAGCGGCGGTGCATTGCTGCAGGTCTCCATCTTCGCGTTGGGAATCATGCCGTACATTACGGCCAGCATCATTGTGCAGCTGCTCCGGGTGGTCATTCCCCGTTTCCAGCAGCTGTATGAAGAAGGCGCTTCGGGCCAGTCAAAGCTGACGCAGTACACGCGTTACCTGACCATCGCCCTGGGCCTGCTGAACGCCACCACGCTGGTTTCCCTGGCACGCTCCGGGCAGCTGCTGCCCGGCTGCAACCTGCCCATCATCCCGGACGACAGCGTCATCACCACGATCCTCATCATCATCACGCTGACGGCCGGCACCGGCCTCATCATGTGGATGGGCGAGCTCGTGACCGAGAAGGGCGTGGGCAACGGCATGTCGCTGCTCATCTTCACGGCCATCGCAGCCGGCTTCCCCACGTCGCTGGGCGCCATCTGGACCGCGCAGGGCCCGGGCACGTTCTTCCTCGTCCTCGCCATCGGCCTGCTGACCGTCGCGCTGGTTGTCTTCGTTGAACAGTCCCAGCGACGCATTCCGGTCCAGTACGCCAAACGGATGATCGGACGCCGCACAGTGGGCGGCACCAGCACCTACATTCCCATCAAGGTGAACATGGCCGGTGTCATTCCCGTCATCTTCGCTTCGTCCATGCTTTACCTCCCGGCGTTGATCTCCCAGTTCAACCAGCCGAAGGCAGGGGAGCAGATGCAGCCGTGGGTTGAGTGGATCAACAACAACCTGACCCGCGGGGACCACCCCATCTACATGGCGCTGTACTTCGCCATGATCGTTTTCTTTACCTACTTCTATGTCGCGATCACCTTCAACCCTGAAGAGGTCTCGGACAACATGAAGAAATACGGCGGCTTCATTCCGGGTATCCGTGCCGGCAAGCCGACCGCGGATTACCTGCAGTACGTCCTGTCGCGGATCACGCTGCCCGGCGCCATCTACCTTGGCTTCGTGGCACTGATCCCGCTGGTGGCGCTCGTGCTGATCAACGCAAACCAGAACTTCCCGTTCGGTGGCACCTCGATCCTGATCATGGTGGGCGTTGGCCTGGAAACCGTCAAGCAAATTGACGCGCAGCTACAGCAGCGTCACTACGAAGGGCTATTGCGATGACCAGAATGTTGATTATCGGACCTCCGGGCTCCGGCAAGGGTACCCAGGCGGAACGCATCTCGGAGCGCCTCGGCGTCGTTGCGATTTCCACCGGCGACATCTTCCGTGCGAACGTCAGGGGCGAAACCCCGCTGGGCGTGGAGGCCAAGAAGTACATGGATGCCGGGGACTTTGTTCCCGACAGCGTGACCAACAAGATGGTCCGCGACCGCCTCAGCGAAGCCGACGTTGAGGACGGCTTCCTGTTGGACGGCTACCCGCGCACCACGGCGCAGGTTGACTACCTCGACGAGATCCTGGCCAACGGTGACCAGAAGCTCGACGTCGTCCTCCAGCTGACCGCGGACGACGAGGAGCTCGTTGCGCGCCTCCTGGGCCGTGCCAAGGAAACCGGGCGCAGCGACGACAACGAGGGTGTTATCCGCCACCGCCTGGATCTCTACCACGAGCAGACCGAGGCCGTTGTGGCCAAGTACGCCGAGCGCGGCATCCTGACCCAGGTTGACGGCATCGGCGGCATTGACGAAGTCACCGACCGCGTCATGCAGGCCATCAAAGAGGCTCAGGCAGCCTGATCTTGTCCTAACGCTACGAGGCTCCTCCCGGTTCATTGGGAGGGGCCTCCGGCTATTTGGCCCGCAGGGGCCAGCGCCGCACGGCTGTTCGGCCGGCGGCGGCACATTGAGAGGAAAAACCGCAGATGGCATTCGGCCAGCCCCGGATTGAATACAAGACCAACGCGCAGATGCGGACCATGCACGAGGCCGGGCTGGTCCTGAGCCGCGCCTTGGACGCGGCTGTTGCCGCCGCCGCCCCGGGAGTCACCACGAAGCAGCTCGACGATGCGTTCGCGGCGGTGCTCCTCGAGGCCGGAGCCAAGTCCAACTTCCTGGGCTACCACGGCTTCCCGGCCACCATCTGCACGTCGGTCAACGAGGAAGTGGTCCACGGCATCCCCGGGTCCAAGGTCCTGCAGGACGGCGACATCATCTCGATCGACGGCGGCGCGATCGTGGACGGCTGGCACTCCGATTCTGCCCGCACGGTGATCGTGGGAACCGCGGACCCCGAGGACCAGCGGCTCTCCGACGTCACCCAGGCTGCCATGTGGCGGGGGATCGCAGCGCTGGCCACGGGCAAGTTCGTGGGCGACGTCGGCTGCGCCGTGGACGACTACGTCTCCTCAGTGCCAGGCAAGCCGCTGGGCATCCTGGAGGACTACGTGGGGCACGGCATCGGCTCCGAGATGCACATGGCCCCGGATGTGCTCAACTACCGCACCAACCACCGCGGCCCGAAGATCCGTCCGGGCCTGTGCCTCGCGATCGAACCCATGCTGGTCCGCGGCAGCATCGAGACGGCGGTGCTGGACGACGACTGGACAGTGGTGACCACCGACGGCAAGCGTTCCTGCCAGTGGGAGCATTCCGTGGCTGTCCACGAGAAGGGCATCTGGGTGCTTTCGGCGCCCGACGGCGGCGCGGCCCGGCTGGCGCCGCTGGGTGTGGTCCCGGTCCCGATCCCCTAACTCGCCCAGTTTCTCCCAACTGACTCGCAGTTGTTGTCGTTTTGGGGGCTCAAAACGACAACAACTGTGAGCTAGTTGGGTGGAGCGGGGTTTGTAGGTGGCCACGGGGGAGTCGCCAGGGGGCAGAATGGTGGCCATGGGAGCGACGGGATCCATCACTGATGTGCCGGGCCTGCGGGTCGGGCAGCGGCAGAAGAACGACGGCGGCTGGCTGAGTGGCGTGACGGTGGTCCTGCCGCCGCCGGGGACGGTGGGCTCGGTGGACGTCCGCGGGGGAGGCCCCGGCACCCACGAGACCGATGCGCTGGACCCCACGACGCTCGTTCCCACCGTCGACGCCGTGGTGCTCACCGGAGGCAGCGCCTACGGACTGGTTTCGGCCCACGGCGCCCAGCGCTGGTGCGAGGAGCAGGGCCGGGGCTTCGAGGTCCAGGGCGGCGTGGTGCCCATCGTCCCGGCCGCGGCCATCTTCGACATCGGCAGGGGAGGCGACTTCAGCGCCCGCCCGGACGCCGAGATGGGCTACGAAGCGGCCGCCGCCGCCGGTGCCGAGAAGGAGGGGCACGACGTCGAACGCGGCAACGTGGGAGCCGGCACCGGAGCGGTCATCGGGCGGGGAAAATTCAAAGGCGGAGTGGGAACGGCTTCGGTCACGCTCGAGAACGGCGTGGTGGTCGGCGCCCTGGCAGTAGTGAACGCACTGGGCCTGCCGTTCACTGCGCCGGGTGAGCCTGGGACGGACCCCGGGCCGCAGCTCAACACCACGCTCGTGGTGGTCGCCACGAATGCGGCGCTCGACCCGGCCGAGTGCAAGCGCACCGCTTCCGCCGCCCACGCCGGACTGGCCAGGGCACTGAACCCTAGCCACACGCTCGCCGACGGGGACACCGTGTTCTGCCTGGCCACCGGGGCGGGCACCTTGGACCGCAGTACGGAAGCTGCCCGGCAGGTGAGTCTCATCACCTTGCAGAGTGCGGCAGCCGACGTCGTACGCCTGGCGATCCTGGATGGGATCGCCAGCGCAGAGGCCGTGACCACCGCGGCTGGCACTTTTGAGGCCTACAGGTTCTGAGGCGTTCAGATTTTGATGCGCACGGCGGCGATCTGCGCTAACATGGCTGGATTTAACATTCTGGGCCAAATGCCGTAATGTTGCTTGTTGGTTGTCTGCCCTGCCACGCCCATTTGCGGCCGGAGGGCGACGGTCAATCAAATCAAAAAACGTCCGTAGTCATGCCCGGTGCAATCCGGAGGGCTGCGGCAAACAACAGTTAGCGGAGGATATGGCCAAGAAGGACGGGGTCATAGAGATCGAGGGCGTAGTGACTGAGGCGCTGCCCAACGCGATGTTTCGTGTTGAGCTCACCAACAAGCACGTCGTTCTGGCACACATCTCTGGAAAAATGCGTCAGCACTACATCAGGATTCTCCCTGAGGACCGGGTAGTGGTGGAGCTGAGCCCTTACGACCTGACACGTGGTCGTATCGTCTACCGCTACAAGTAAACGTTGGGCGGCCAGAGCAACTGCCGAAGGCCGGTCCATCGGACCAACTGCTATCACGCAAAGGAACGCCATGAAGGTCAAGCCGAGCGTCAAGCAGATCTGCGAAAAGTGCAAAGTGATCCGCCGTAATGGCCGGGTCATGGTGATCTGCGAGAACCCGCGCCACAAGCAGCGCCAGGGCTAATTCCCTTCCGGGAACCCCTGGGTTGCTAACCCACGCAAGTAAATAAAAGGCAGCACAAGCTGAACTGGGACGTATGAGCCCGGACAGCTAACCCCTGGTCGGAGGCTGGGGCCGCACTGAAAGTGCGGGTGTACTGCCTACGACCTCCGGTTTATTCAAGGAGCACTGCCACTATGGCTCGTCTCGCTGGCGTAGACATTCCCCGCGAAAAGCGGCTGGAAATTGCGCTTACTTACATCTACGGCGTGGGTAAGACCCGTGCACACGAAACCCTGGCTGCCACCGGCATCAGCGCAGACGTCCGGGTCAAGGACCTGACGGATGCGCAGCTGGTAGAGCTGCGTGACTACATTGAAGGCAACTACAAGGTTGAGGGTGACCTTCGCCGCGAAGTAGCAGCAGATATCCGCCGCAAGGTTGAGATCGGCAGCTACGAAGGCCTGCGTCACCGCAAGGGCCTGCCCGTACGCGGACAGCGTACGAAGACCAACGCCCGTACCCGCAAGGGCCCGAAGCGTACCGTCGCCGGCAAGAAGAAGGCCCGTTAAGTCCTCATTTGCCCCCTGAAATCGCTGGCGCGATTTCAAGGAACCCGGCAAATGTGGGAAATAGCGATCGCTTTCCCCCGATAACTTTCTGTAGGAGAAAAAATGCCCCCGAAGACTCGTGGCGCGGTTCGCAAGCCGCGTAAGAAGGACAAGAAGAATATCGCGCTTGGCCAGGCGCACATCAAGAGCACCTTTAACAACACCATCGTGTCCATCACGGACCCGAACGGTGCTGTCATCTCCTGGGCTTCCGCCGGTGAGGTTGGATTCAAGGGCTCGCGTAAGTCCACCCCGTTCGCTGCACAGATGGCCGCCGAAGCTGCCGCCAAGCGCGCACAGGAGCACGGCCTGAAGAAGGTTGACGTGTTCGTCAAGGGACCGGGATCCGGACGGGAGACCGCCATCCGTTCGCTGCAGGCCGCTGGCCTTGAGGTCGGCTCCATCCAGGACGTCACCCCCGCCGCTCACAACGGTTGCCGTCCGCCGAAGCGCCGCCGCGTCTAAGCCTTTTCCGCAGTCGGAGCTTGCCCGGACCCTTACCGGGTCCGGGCAAGCCCGCCGCGTTAAGTCTTCAGACCGATTTTCCACCACCTGTGTTGCGTCATATAGCGGATGCTCGCCGAAAGGAAACCTAAGTGCTCATTGCACAGCGCCCCACCCTCTCCGAAGAGGTCGTCTCCGATAACCGCTCCCGTTTCATCATTGAACCGCTGGAGCCGGGCTTCGGTTACACCCTCGGAAACTCCCTCCGCCGTACCCTGCTCTCCTCCATCCCCGGTGCCGCTGTAACCAGCCTCCGGATCGATGGCGTGCTGCACGAGTTCACCACGGTTCCGGGTGTCAAGGAAGATGTCACCGAGATCATCCTGAACATCAAGAACCTGTCCGTGTCCTCCGAGCACGACGAGCCGGTTGTTGCTTACCTGCGCAAGCAGGGCCCCGGAGTCGTCACCGCCGCGGACATCGCTCCGCCGGCCGGCGTCGAGTTCCACAACCCGGATCTGCACATTGCCACGCTGAACTCGAAGGGCAAGTTCGAGCTCGAACTGACCATCGAGCGCGGCCGCGGCTACGTTTCGGCAGCTCAGAACAAGTCCGGCGACGCCGAGATCGGCCGCATTCCGGTCGACTCGATCTACTCGCCGGTGCTGAAGGTTACTTTCCGCGTGGAAGCCACCCGTGTTGAGCAGCGCACCGACTTCGACAAGCTCATTGTCGACGTCGAGACCAAGCAGGCCATCGCCCCGCGCGATGCCGTTGCTTCGGCAGGTACCACCCTGGTGGAACTGTTCGGTCTGGCCCGCGAGCTGAACACCGCAGCTGAAGGTATCGAGATTGGCCCGTCGCCGACGGATGCTGCCCTGGCAGCAGACATGGCCCTGCCGATCGAGGATCTGGACCTCACCGTCCGTTCCTACAACTGCCTCAAGCGTGAGGGCATCCACACCGTGGGTGAACTCGTTGCCCGCTCCGAGGCTGACCTGATGGACATCCGTAACTTCGGTGCGAAGTCCATTGATGAGGTCAAGGCAAAGCTGGTTGAACTGGGCCTGTCCCTCAAGGACTCGCCTCCCGGTTTCGACCTGGCCGCCCGCGCCGCAGCCATCGAAGAGGACGACGCCGCGTTCAGCGACGACGAGCTCTAACAAGCAGATCTTGGCCGGCGGGCTGGATGCACCACGTTGTGCGCAGCCCACCGGCTTCCATATGAGGAGAAACAATTATGCCTACCCCCACTAAGGGTCCGCGCCTCGGAGGCGGCCCGGCTCACGAGCGTCTCATGCTCGCGAACCTGGCAGCAGCACTGTTCGAGCACAAGCGGATCACCACCACGGTGACCAAGGCCAAGCGCCTGAAGCCGTACGCAGAGCGTCTGGTCACCTTCGCCAAGCGCGGCGACCTCGCTTCCCGCCGTCGTGTACTCGGCCTGATCAGCAACAAGGGCGTCGTCCACGAGCTGTTCACCGACATTGCTCAGGCAGTGGAGAACCGCGATGGCGGCTACACCCGCATCACCAAGATCGGCAACCGCAAGGGCGACAACGCTCCCATGGCTGTCATCGAACTGGTCCTCGAGCCGGTTTCCGCCAAGCAGGCCGTTGTAGCCGAGGCTACTGCTGCTGCTAAGCGCGATGCAGACAAGGCTGCTCCGGCCGCCGAGGAAGCTGCTGCTCCTGTTGCAGAAGAAGAGGTCGTCGAGACCGAAGCTGCTGCAACCGAAGAGGCTCCGGCCGCTGAGGAAGCTCCCGCTGAGGAAGCTGCTGACGAGTCTGCTGCTGAGGAAAAGGACGCGAAGTAATTCGCTGATTCCTTCGCATAGACTTAAGTCTATGAACGACCAAAAACCCGCGGCCCCCGTTTTGAGGGGCGGCGGGTTTTTGCGTATCCGGCTTGATTTGGCGTACGACGGCGGCCCCTTCAGCGGGTGGGCCCTGCAGCCTGGCCTCCGCACAGTCCAGGGAACCCTCGAGGAGGCGCTGGAACTGCTCATCCGGCGTCCGGTCCGCGTCACGGTCGCGGGACGGACCGATGCCGGCGTGCATGCCCGAGGCCAGGTTGTCCACCTCGACCTCACGGAAGCCGAGTGGCTGGGACTGAACCGCGGTGCGGAACTCGATCCCGCCGTCGCGCTCTTGCGTCGGCTGCGCGGAGCGCTCAGCCGGGGCCTGGGGGACCTGACCGGTGCGATCGTGGTTCACCAGGTGTCCATCGCCCCGGAGGGCTTCGACGCCCGGTTCTCGGCGCTGTGGCGGCGCTACAGCTACCGCATTGCCGATGGCCCTGCGCTCTGGGATCCGCTGGGCCGCTACGACACGCTATGGCACAAGAGCCCGCTGGACGTTGACCTCCTGAATGAGGGTTCGGTGCAGCTGCTGGGCCTGCAGAACTTCCTGTCCTACTGCAAGCCGCGGGAGGGCTCCACCACCATCCGCGAACTGCAGCGCTTCGAGTTTGCCCGCGGCGAGGACGGCGTCATCGTGGCCACGGTCCAGGCGGACGCGTTCTGCCACAACATGGTGCGTGCGCTGGTGGGGTCGGCGCTGTACGTGGGGGAGGGGCTGGAACCTCCGGGCTGGCTGCACGAGCGGCTGCTGGCCAGGAAGCGCGATGCCCGATCGGTGCTGGCGGCGCCGCACCCGCTGGTGCTGGAAGAGGTGGCCTATCCGTCCGATGACGAACTGCTGGCCCGGGCCGAGCTGACGCGGGCCCTGCGGGAGTAAGTCGTTAAGTTAGTTCCTTACCGCGATTGGGTCTGGATCGGGGGCGTTGTAGGCTCTCGACCAACCCAGGGGCGCCGGGTATGGCTAAAGCTAGCTCGCTGGATTGCCTTCCCACCTCCGTGCAGGTCGAATGCCCCACCAACACGCCAGTCAGTACAGCGGACCCTACGACGACTCCCGGGGTCGGAACATTGAGCTACGACGAAGCCACCCAGGGGTGTGGAAGACTGAGGACAGCTGGGCCGGAACACGTCGGACGTTCGATATGACGCTGAACGACGGCGGCTCACGCCAGGCGATGTTCAGGTTTGTCCGGTGACGGAGAAAGGTGCGCCGGCCATGAGTCAGGAACGTGCTTCAATCCGCCGTCGGGGCTGGCCTGGCGTCATGCTCTGGTCGATCCTGGTCGTCTCATCCATCGTCCTGATGGTCATCGGCTTGCTGAGGTCATTTTTCATCGGCTATACGGCGATACCGGAATTTGTAGAAGACGCACGAGTCGGCAGCCTCTACCTGCTAGCTGGTTCCGCAGCCTCGCTCGCAGCTGCACTTTGGTCGTTCTTGCGAGGCTACCCGCACTGGGTAACGGCCTGCGTGGCAGCTCCCGCCGTCCTAATCGGGGGAGTCGCCCTCGTGTGGCCTTACAGCTTGCTGCGGCATATCGTGGCCGTCGTGGCCCTGCCGGGAGCGATCGCAGGAATCATCGGCGGAATGGTGGACCGCGGCTACCGCCGAACCTGATAGAGGGGGAACCTCACGAGTGTCAGGCGTTGCGGCCCTCTGACGAAAAAAGGGCGATGGTGATGTACGTGAAGATGGCCATGTAGGCGCAGCCGACGACGACAGCGGCAATGGCCAAGCCGCGGCCGCGTTCACCTGTGGTCTTGATCTGATTCAGGGCGATGAACCCAAGGATGATGCCGGTTACTCCGATAAGGAACGATGAGGCAAATGCGGCGACAGCAAGTGTGTTGGTCCTGGCGGGGGCGGATCCGGCGCCGCCCTGGTGCTGTGGTGGTGGCGCTTGGTATTGGGGAGTGCTCATCGCTAATGCCCTTTCAAGTTCAAAGTCGGTCGTCCGCAAGATGCTGAGATGCACAAGGTATCAAGTGCGCCGGGCCCTTTGTACTTGGTCAGAAGGACTTGCCTCAGGGGCCTATCCGCGTTGTGTTGGCGATGGGCAGGGAAACAGTGCCGACGTCGGTCCCTTCAACCCTCGCGGCCCCCTGCCGCCGAAGACCATCCCTCAGCGTGCAGTGAGCTGGTACACCGACACGTGACTGCGCGATTCGACGGTGAATTCGCTGCGGTCCCAGTCCGCCCACCTGGATTCCAGCGCAAACCCGGCTAGCCGCGCCATGAGATCGAGCTCGCTGGGCCAGATGTATCGGTGTGGTGTCCGTCCGATCCGTGCATCCCGCCCATCCGATAGTTCTGGGCCGAATCGCACGTGGTGCGAGATGACGTGCTGGTGCAGCACGTCATAGGTATCGACTAGCAGATACCCGGGCTGACTCACCTCGACCGACCCGCCGCGTCCGGGTGGTAGCGAACGCAGTTGTGGCACCCAGAGCTCAATGACGAAGCGCCCGCCAGGTGCAAGATGGCGAGCAGCGTTCTGGAAACACCGGACCTGTTCGTCCTGGGTCAAGAGGTTGGCGATGGTGTTGAACACCAGGAACGCAAGCGAGAAGTTGTCGCCCGCCGCTGCCTCGGTCATGTCGCCCTGCACGACTGGTATGTGGTCCTCTCCGACCTTCTCACGTAGACGGGAGATCATCGCGTGAGACAGTTCGATGCCGCTGACCTGGACCCCGGCCTCTGAGAGGGGGATGGCGACACGACCCGTGCCAATGGCAAACTCAATGGCCGGACCGTCGCCCGCGAGCTTTGACAGTACCTCTACCGTGGGGGCCAGTACCTCGGGGGAGAACATTCCCTCTCCGGGCGTGTCGTACTGATTCGCGGCGTCGTCGTCCCAGAGCTGTTGCTGGTTGATCATCCCGCCACTATTGCACGCGACTGAGCAGCAGCTGCTGAAATCCCGAAGGCTGGCACCTCGAAAAGGTGCCGGCCCTCGCTGCGTCGGCAGGTCCGGAGCTCCGTGGTGGGCCTTGACAATTCCGATTGAGATTCCTTCTGAGGGTCATGACTCAATTTCGCGAACGCAGATAGTAGGCTGAGGCGCAGTCTTTAGTCATGCGGTCCTTACAGGGGGTAAGGGATGAATGATCGACGCGTCGTCGTCGTTATTGAACAGGATGAGGCAGTCCGGGCTCTTTTGCGGGCCACCCTGGGTGATGCCGGTTTCGAGGTGCACTTCGCCGCCACCGGGGAGTCCGGGGTTGAGTTGGTGCGTGCCAAGCGGCCGGATACTGTCACGCTGGATGTGGTGCTGCCGGACATGAACGGGTATGAGGTGGCGCGGCGCATCCGAGAATTCAGCCACACCTACATCATCATTCTCACGGCCCGCAGCGACCTTCGTGCCACCATCAAGGGTTTCGAAGCCGGGGCTGACGACTACATCGTCAAGCCGATCCGTCCGCGAGAGCTCCGTGCACGCGTCGACGGGATGCTGCGCCGGCCCCGGCAGCTTCGAACGGTAGCACCGGTCCGGACGGCGCCTGGGCGGACGGCAACGGCAACGGCAGCGGCTGCGGCCGCGAAGGGAGCCGCCGCACCGACGGCGACGGCCGGCTCCAGTTTCGAGCACAACGGACTGCGGATCGACAGCGCCACTCGAGCCGCCAGCATCGGCGGCCGGTCCCTGGCGCTCACCCGGACCGAGTTCGATCTGCTGCGCATCCTGCTGGAAAGGGGCACCGGCGTGGTCACCAAGGCGGAACTGGCCGCGCTGCTTGGGCTGATGCAGCAGGAAGCCGTGCAACCCGGGGCCGCCCCTGCCGGCACCCGTGACGCCGGACGAATCATCGAAGCCCACGTGGGCAACCTGCGGCGCAAACTGGGGGATGACGCCCGGCGGCCCCGGTGGCTCAAGACGGTCCGCGGGTCCGGCTACACGCTGGCCTGACGGGCGCGTCCCCCGACGCTCCGGATGCGCCCCTGCAAACGGGGGAGTGCCTCGGAAAAGCCTAAGAAAATGCCAAGGGCGCAGGCGCACCTTAGGAACATGAAATCACTATCAGGCGACGAAGTTGTCGCGGTCCGAGGCGTCCTTACCGACACGCAGCCGGTGGATTTCCATGCGCTGGGCGTCGCCGGTGCGATAGACCGTTTGACTCTTCCGCTGCGGGAACGGGGGATCACCGTGCACCTGGAAGTGCCGCACCACGGGATGGAAGTGGACCGGCAGTCCGCGTTACTGCTGTACCGGGCCGCGCAGGAGCTCTTGAGCAATGTCCACAAATTCGCTGAAGCGTCCGCCGTGACGGTTCGGTTGGGCTGCGTCAGCCATCCCGCTGACAGGCACGCCGTTCAGCTCAAAGTGACCGACGACGGCACCGGGTTTGATGTGCACGCAGCCACCCACGGCAGGCATTCCGGGATGGGGCTGCGGCTCATGCGGCTGGCCGTGGGCTCGGCGGGCGGCCAGATGGTCATCGACTCGTGCTTGGACGAAGGAACGTGCGTGAGCGTCACGCTGCCCCTGGACTGAGCATTCAGCCGGACTGAGGAATTAGCTGAACTGAGCATTCAGCTGGACTAGGCACCAAACCGGACTCTGCGCCTGGGGTGGAGCCGCCTCAGAGTGCAGCGGCGCCTTCCACCGGAAGGATGACCGTGAACGTGGTGCCGGCACCGGGTGTGCTGGTGCAGGAGATTTTCCCGCCATGCCGCTCCACGATGGTCTTGGTGATGGAGAGTCCGAGGCCCACGCCGGGGATCTCCGCCTTCCGGGCGGCCTGGGTGCGGAAGAACCGCGTGAAGATCCGGGCGGACTCCTCTTCGCTGATGCCCATCCCGGTGTCCTGAACCTGCAGCTGGACCCAGCGATCGTTGCTGTTGGCGCGGACGGTTACTGCCCCGCCGTCCGGCGAATATTTGATGGCATTCGATACCAGGTTGTCGAGTGCCTGGGCTATGCGGAGCGGGTCCGCGTGCGCCCACAGGGGAACCGGAACATCGGCGCTGAGCGAGACGTTGGTGGCATCGGCCTGTGCCTGGGCGGACCCGATGGTGGTCTCGATCAAACCGGCCAGGTCAGTCCGCCGGGGGTGGACGGCAAGCACGGTTGAGGCCGACACCAGCAGGTCCGACACAAGGGAGAGGAGGCGCTCGGCGTTGCGCTGCACCACCTCGAGCCGATGCACGCCGGTGGAAGACAGGCCGTCCGCTTCATCGAGCACCAGGTCGACGTTGCCGAGGACGGACATCAACGGGCTCCGGAACTCGTGGGAAACGTTGGAGATCAGCTCCTCCTTGGCGGCCAACGCTTCCACAAGGCCTGTGACATCGCTGTAGACGACGACGGCGCCACTGGACCCGCCGTCGTCGTTCTTGATAATCCGCGCAGCCGTTGAGACGGCGCGCCTCGCCGGCCCCTCGCCGATCCACACCAGGTAGTCCGCGAATGTTTCACCCGCCACCGCCCGGCGGATGGGCCGCTTATCGGCAGGCAGCGGCGTCACCTTGTCCTGACCGAACATGAGTTGCTGTGATTCCTCCGGCACTGGGCCGGATGCGGCAGGGGAGGCTGTCCGCTGGAAATCCTTCTGCTGGCCGTTGACCAGCACGTTCTGGCCGCCGGCGTCCACGGCGACAATGCCGACGTCGATCGTGTCCAATACCGTTTTGAGCAGCCGCTCGCGGTTCCTGCTTTCAATGAGCAGTTCCCGGAGTTCGGCGTCTTTTCTTTCGAGCCGTTGGCGCTGCACACGGATATTGGCGCTGGCGAACCGGATTGCCAGGGAGACGGCCAGCATCATGAGGGGCAACAGGGATGCAGTGGCAATGTCCGAAGGTGAAATTCTGGGGAACTTTTGCAGCAGTGAAGGCAGCCCGATGAGCAAGGGCCCAAAGAAACTGAGCAAAATGCTGGTCTTCACGAAGGAACCTGATGCCGACAGCCAGATCACCGGAAATATTGCCAGCACTCCGAGGCCGGCTACGGCCGGAACGGCGCCGTTGCGTGCGAGGCCGATTACCAGGAGGTCAAGAATAGGTATTACCAAGTGGGCATTGACGGGAAGCCGTTCCCAGGGAACCAGGAAGCATGCCAGGAACAAGGCGCCCATCAGGACTATGGATGCAATAAAGACGGCATTCTCGATAAGCGTGGGCCATACCGCAGGCGCCGCGATGGCCAAGGCAGCGAGAATGAGCGTCACCGGCAGTTGGCAAAGCGCCACCTGGACTCTCGGCTTAAGCCGTCTGAAAAAGCGGTCAGTGTCACGGACCAGCACGTGTTCACCCATGGGCGCAGCCCCCGCCCTTGGGGTCGATTATCGAAACGTGAGACCATATTCTTTTGTCCCCACCCATAGTGCCATTATGCACATCAATTCTCCTGCGGCTGCAGTCCCGACCGGCTTTTGAGTGTTGCTTGCAAAACATATGCAGAATTTAGGGTTTCTCTCCCCCCGCAGGTTGTAGCCTGATATTGCTTCCCGCGTTGCGCTGGGCAATGCGGTGGTGTTATTGGATATGGGGATGGTCTTGGGCGATCTTGGTGTGGCCGTGGTGATTGAGGATGATGATGACGTCCGCAACCTCCTTGACGCGGTACTTCAGCAGGCCGGCTTCGAAGTGCACTCTGCAGCCACGGGCCGCGACGGCGTGGACGTGGCCCGGCTGCGCCAGGCCAACGTGATCACGCTCGACGTCGGTCTCCCGGACATTGACGGCTTCGAGGTGCTGCGGCGCATCCGGCAGTTCAGCGACGCCTACGTGGTGATGCTGACCGGCCGGAACGAGGAACTGGACACCATCACGGCGCTTCAGGGCGGCGCGGACGACTACATCATCAAACCGTTCCGGCCGCGCGAACTGCGCGCGCGCATTTCAGCGATGATGCGCCGGCCGCGGCAGGGCGCAGTCGGTGAGCCTGAGGCACCGGTCGGGTCGCCGCCGGAGCCGGGTTCCGCTGCAGCAGGCAGTGCCCGCCGTGCGGGAACAGTGCTGCATCACAACGGACTTGCCCTGGACACCGAAACCCGGACAGTGGCCCTTCGCGGGACGCCGTTGGGGCTGACCCGGAGCGAATTCGACCTTCTGCATGAACTGCTGCGCGGAACGGGGGCCGTCCGCACGCGGGCGGACCTGGTGCGTGTGGTGCGCGGCGAGTACTACCGCGAGGACACCTACATCAGTGAGGCCGATGAGCGGGCCGTCGAAGTGCATATCGGCAATTTGCGCCGCAAGCTCCGCGAGGATCCGCAGGACCCCCGGTGGCTGGTCACCGTGCGCGGGGTGGGGTACCGACTGGCGCCGAAGCGGGCGGAGTAGGTTCGGTCTTAGTTCTTCGGTGGCAGGTAACCGAGTTTCAGTTCCCTGACCGTTAGCGCGCCAGCGCGTGCAACCGCCGGCAGCAACTGCTGCACGCCAGCGAGGTCTCCGCTTTTGACGAGGCGCTGCACCTCGATGGCCAGCTTGGCCAGGCGGGTGGCGCCCACCATCAGGGCGGAATTCTTCAGGCTCAGGGCAGCATCCATGGCGGCGTCGGGGTCGTTGTCTTCAACGGACCGCTCCAAGTACCGGAGGCGCTTTTCCCAGATGCTGATGTAATCCCGGGCGAAATTGTGGGCGACGCCGGAGCCGCCCAATTCTTCCTCCAGCTCGTGAAGGACGCTGAGGTCCAGCACGGGTTCCTGCGATTCGTCCTGCTGTCCGTTCTCTGGGTCTCCGGCCGCAGGGAAGCACACGCCGTTGGCGCTGCCGTCACCTGCACCGGAACCTGAAATGGACATGAGTTAAGGCTACTTTCTGACCTTGGGAAAAGCCTGATGAAGCTTGGATCCTGTGGAAACCCTGCGGGTTCCTTGTGGTGCGCGGTAAACCTGCGGAATCTCGACCTTACTGGCCGCTGAAGGTTTCGATGGTGTTGATGACGGCTGGGCCCAGGATCGCAATAAAGAGGACCGGGAAGATGAAGAACAGCAGCGGGAAGAGGATCATGACGGGAAGCTTCATGGCCTTCTCTTCTGCTCGTTGACGCCGCTTGACGCGCATCACCTTTGCCTGCACCCGGAGGACGCGGCTGATGGCGATGCCGTAGGTGTCCGCCTGCACCACTGCCTGAACGAAGCTCCGCAGCTCAGGGATGTTGGTGCGCTCGGCCAGGGCAAGGTAGGACTCGCGGCGGCTGCGGCCCACCTGCATGTCCTGCAGGGTGCGGACCAGTTCTTCCGCCAGTGGGCCTTTTCCGTTTTCGCCGGCACGGGCCATGGCACCCTCGAACCCGAGACCGGCTTCCACGGAAATGAGCATCTGGTCCAGGGTGTTGGCGAGCTCCAGCTGCATTGCCTTCTGCCGCTCCATGCCCTTGCTGTAGAGCATCAGGTCAGGGATAAAGTACCCCAGGAACAGCACGAACAGCCCTACGAGCTTGATGATTGGCGTCGTTGCAATGGAGCTGATGTACAGCCCCATTAGCCCGCCCACGAGACCCAGTGCGGGTTTGGCGGCAAGCAGACGGCCGAGCGGCATGTTCACCGGTCGACCGGCGAGGGAGAGCAAGTGATCGAGCTTGAGGACGTACGCGGCCGGAGTAAGCCGGTGGCCGATCTTCTCAATGAGTCCTGAGCTTGTCTTCTTCTCCACTTCGGCACGGTGGCTGCCCCTGGACAGGATGTCGCGGGCAACCGCCTGGCCCTTCTTGTCAGTGGAGAGCAGCGACCAGGCAAGGTAGCTGATGGGCAGGCAGATCAGGAGGAGTGCAAGGAGAACGAGGGGATCCATAATGGCCTCAGAACTTCAGGTCGATGATCTTGCGCATCCAGAGACCACCAATGGTCATCAGGATGACGGAAGCCACAACCAAGATCCAGCCCAGTGGCGTTGTGAACATCTTGTTCATGTAGCCGGGATTGACAAGCATAAGCATGGCGACGATACCAATGGGCAACGCCATGAGAATGTAGGCAGAGAATTTTCCTTCAGCGGCCAAGGCCTTGATGTGACCCTTGATTTCACTGCGCTCTCGGATCGTTTCGTTCACCTGGTCCAGCACTTCGGCCAGGTTTCCGCCCACCTCACGGTTGATCTGGATGGCTTGGGAGACCCAAACGAAATCCTCGTTCCTCATGCGCTCAGCAGTGTCGTTGAGCGAGGAAAGCAGATCCCGTCCCAGACTAGTCTCCGAGACGACGCGGCGCATTTCTTCTGAGGTCGGGGCCTGGGATTCATTGGCGGCTGCATCAATGGCGCGGAGAATACTGTGGCCGGCCCGCAGGCTGCCGGATAAGAGTTGGAGAGTGTCACCCAGTTGCTCGTCGAACTTGGCACGTCTCTTGCCTGCCAAGAACCCCAGAACAAGATGTCCAACGAGCGGCGCGGCGAGCACGAAGAGTAAGGCCAGTAGTGGTCCAGCGACGACCAGCCCCACGAGCGCGCCCACGAAGGCGCCAATGATTACGAGGAGCAGGAAGTCGGCCTGGCTCAGCCGTAGGCCAGCGTTCTCAAGCGCCTCCCGATTGAACAACCTGACGTTCCGGCTGGCAAGGAAGCGCTCAATGGTTTGTACGGCCGATCCGGCAAAGCGGGTCAGTTGAGAGTCCGACTCCGTCCGGAAGGGCTGGCGACGGTCCAGCGGCACGGTGGGCGTGCGTGGAATCAGCGCAGCCACACCGGCCAGAATGGCGGAGGCAACGACGAGGACAACTCCCATGGTCAGAAACATTGACGTCAGTGCTTTCCGGTCGAGGCAAGGGGCGCGCCGAAGACCCCGGCCGAAACGTGGATTCCCATGTCTTCAAAGCGGTCGATGAACCTGGGGCGGATGCCAGTAGGAATAGGGCTTCCCAAAAAGCGCCCGTGCTGGTCAACGCCCGCCGAGTAGTCGAACACGAAGGCGTCCTGGAGGGTGACGATGTCGCCTTCCATGCCTTGGACCTCGGTTACGTGCGTAATGCGCCGTGTGCCGTCCCGGAGGCGTGAGATTTGAATGATTAGGTTGACCGCGGAGGCGATCTGCTCGCGGATGGCCCGCAGCGGCAGATCCATTCCCGCCATGAGGACCAGCGTTTCAAGACGGGCGACGGCGTCGCGGGGCGAGTTCGAGTGGACGGTGGACAGCGAGCCGTCGTGGCCGGTGTTCATGGCCTGGAGCATGTCCAGGGATTCTCCCCCACGGACCTCGCCCACCACGATGCGGTCCGGGCGCATACGGAGCGAGTTGCGGAGCAGTTCGCGGATGGTCACTTCACCCTTGCCCTCGGTGTTGGGCGGGCGGCTTTCCAGCCGGACCACGTGCTCCTGTTGGATCTGGAGTTCCACGGCATCCTCGATGGTCACGATGCGCTCGTTGGCCGGCAGGAAGGAGGAGAGGACGTTCAGCAGCGTGGTCTTCCCTGTGCCGGTGCCGCCGGAGACGATGATGTTCAGCTTGGCCTTTACGCAGGCGTTGAGCAGTTCAGCCATTTCCGGAGTAAGCGTGCCGAAGTCGATGAGGTTCCGCACGGTCAACGGCACCTTGCTGAACTTACGGATTGTGAGCGAGGAGCCACCGACGGCCAGCGGCGGAATCACGGCGTTGACGCGGGAGCCGTCCTCCAGACGCGCGTCAACCAGTGGTGAGGATTCATCGATGCGCCGACCTACTTTGGATACGATGCGTTCGATAACCTTGCGGAGGTGGTCTTCGGAGCTGAACCGGGATTCGGTCAGCGTCAACTGGCCTTTGCGCTCTACGTAGATCTGGTCCATCCGGTTCACCATGATTTCGGTGACAGCGGGATCGTCCAAGAGCCGCTGCAGCGGCCCGTAACCGAGCACGTCGTCAGCCACGTCCGCTACCAGCCGGGAGCGCTCATCTGCGGTCAGGGGCACCTGTTCGGCATCGATGATGCGGATGAGCTCTTCTCTTGCAGAGCTTCGCAGTTCACTCTCGGTGAGGCCGGAGTCGTTGAAGCGGGCTCCCATGCGTTCGAACAGGGCTGTGGCTGCCCGCTGCTTCAGGGCAGCGAAGACGTCCACTGGCTGCTGGGTTTTGGGCTTGAACAGCTCAGCCTGCACAGCGGCGGTCGGCTGCACCGGCTTCGCGTGCGAGGATTTCGTTGGCGCCGTAGTCGGCCGCACTGGCGCTTGGCCTACGGGCGGAGCCGCATGTGGCGCGGGCGCCTGACTGGGCGGGGCGTGACGCGCCGAACGGGGCCGGAACGTCGGCGCAGGCGGTGCCGTTGCGGCAGAAGAAGTCGAAGCGACGGCGGATGCAGCGCTCGGCACAGCCGCCACGGCCATGGCCGGGGCGGCCACTAGCTGGGACTTTTCCTGAGCGGCCTGGATGCGTTCCGAAAGTTTCATTTAGACCACTACCCGTCGGTGTGTTTTCCGCTGAGCCTTGGCCTGCCATGCCGGGCTAAACCGTTCCACGAGCTGGCTGAGGCCTTTGACAGCCGGATCTTTCTTGGCTTCCTGCAGGACGGGTACGCCACGGTTGGTGGAGAACGCTACGGCGCGGGAACGCGGAACGCTGACATCCACAGGGGCACCAATGGTCGACTCGACATCCTGCACCGTTAGGCCGCATTTTGCGTCAGCCATGTTGAGCACAACGTGCCGACCTTCCGGCAGGATGTCCAACTGGCGGAGAATATCCAGGCCGGAACGGAGGCCGCGGACGCTGGGGATGTCCATGGCACTCACCCATACCACGTCGGTGCATGCTTCCATGGCCGCGAGTCCTATCTCCGGCAGCCCTGGGGCCGTATCCACCACTACGTACTGGAACTCGTCCGCCAACTGCTCCAAGAGCCTTGTGATCTGTTCCGGGGTGATGTGGTCGGCCTCGACGGGGCTGATCGGCGCGCACAGGGCGTAAATGCTTGAGGCGTGGACGGTGAGGAAGGCCTTAAGCACCAGCGTGTCCTGGCTTGCGGCCGGGGAGACAGCATCGGTGACCGTGTGTTCCGGATTCAGGTACAGCCCGGAGGCAACGTCGCCGAACTGCAGGTCCAGGTCCACAATCACCACGCTCATCGGAGCTATCTTGCCTAGGCCGACGGCGATATTAGTCGCGATAGTGGTCTTGCCGACGCCGCCTTTGGGGGAGAAGACACCGATCACTGTGCCTTTGGGGTTGCCCGCCTGATTGGGCTGCTCAACGCGGTGCCGGCTGGCAAACGACTGGCACGCACGTTCAAGGAGTACGCGGAGCTGCGCCGGATCGGCTGACGGGCTCAGGATGTCCCGGACGCCTGCACGCATGGCATGCAGAATGAATTCGGGATCAGGCTCGCCGACGAGGAGAACCGTAAGGTCCGGCACCTGGACGTCAAGTACGGTCGCGAGGCGCAGGGCCTCGTCGATGGGAACGTCCGGACCCAAAATGAGTACCTCAGGCTGTTCCTGGTTCAGCTGGGCGAAGAGGTCGTAGGGGCCGGCCGGCAGAACATTAGTGAAGAACGTCTGCACGCCGCCCTGCAGCCCGCCCGCAACAGCCTGCCGCAAACGGCCGTCGAAGTCCGCGCTCGGAGTGATCAGGACGAAGCGGCTCACTTGTAGACCTCACTCCGCTGAATGATTCGGGGCCCACTGTCCTTGGCGTTGAGGGGCTCCTTGCTGAGCCAAATTTTCCCGAATTCTGTGGCGAACACGATCTTGGCCGCGTCCACGTCGCTGACCGCCACCGTCACCATAAGGAGCCCAACCGGGAGCGTGGTGTCGCGCGGATCCGCGCTGCTTGCGCCGGGGGCGGCGGATGGCGTGGGTTGGGTGGTGGGCGTAGCCTCCGCTGTGCGCTGAACAGCGGTCACTAACGTCTTGCGGACCGTCAGCTTGGTAGTTTCGACGCCCGGCTTGTCCTCCAAAGCGCCCTTGTCGAGGGAAATGAAGATGCCGACATGCTCACCGGCGGTCAGGCGACCGCCGACAACGCGATCGGGCTGGAGCTGGAACGTGACTTCCTGAAAGCCCGCGGGGACCTTCACCGCACCGTCGACTTTAAGCTCTTCGGGCGCAATGAGGCGTTCTTCGACGAGCTGCTCACCGGGCACCAGGCCCACAGCTGCAACCTTGCCCTTGGACTTTTCGAGTGACTTTAGTGCGGAAGCTGCCACCGCAGATCCCGGCAGTCGTTCAGTAACCAGCGATGCACCCATCAATTCCACGGACGTGCCAGCCGGAATGGCTGTCTTCACAACAAGGACATCCACAGGGTCAAGGTTCTTGACGGCCCGCTGATCCGCGTCTTGGGCGTAGGAAACGACTAACATGGCTCCGACTATGGCCAGTACCACCGCAGCCGCACCTGCCAATAACCGAGACTTCACGAACTGCTCCTGAGGGTTTGGAAATTCTGAACTGCATGGAACTAACTGGTGAATTCGACGACGGTGTCGCCGTATGGGCTGACCGGCCCAAGCTTGTAGCCGTCAGCCAAAGAGACGTATTTGACGAACTTTCCCATAATGCCGCGGCAGTTGCCTTTGCACTCCAGGCTTTGGTCCGCCCCGGCAGGCGCATTGTTGTAGACCAGCGGAAGCCTGTCGGAGCCGCTGAATGCCCAGCCTTGGACGCTGAATGCGACGAAGGAGATCAACTTGTAGGACGCTCCGGAGCCGGTGCCATTCACGTCTTCGTAAACGGGTAGGAGCACGATGACAGGCCTGCCGGCTCCCAGCTCAGCGGCCCATTTGTTCAGGACAGTATCGCAATTCGAAGGCCCGTCGTTGCCGGTTTCACTACCACTTTGGTTGACGGCGAGGTTCACCAATCCGCCGCACTGGCCGGAGCTTTGTGCCGTCCAAGCGAAGCCGCCGGGCACCGTCTTTCCCGCCGGCCCGAGGGGGCAGTCCGTGTTCGCGTCTGCCGAGTGGTTTTGGAGCAACTGGGCTGTGCCGTCAACCATTCCCGAGACTTGGCAAATCGAAAACGCAAGTGGGAACGGGGTGGTTCCTTCCACGGGGCTTCCCCATCGGACACTGGACGTGGCGTTGACCTCTGCGCTGGGGATGCCCAATACCCTCGCAAAGAACAGCGATACTGTGTTGGGTGCGCTTCCGTTTTCTTTTGCCCCGGTCGTAATCTGGACTGTGCGGTTGGGCTTGTCCAGCGCAATTGATTTCACATTGCTCAGACCATCCACGGCGTTCTTGTCGGCCAGGTCGGTAGCCATCGGAGATGTGACGGAGCATTCTGTATCAGCCTCGTTCTTGGCGCATTTCTGCGCCACCATCAATGCAGCGGCATCCGAACCACCCTGAAGCTGGGCTCGCTCGGAGTAAAGCCTCGCGACGTCGATGGCTAGAGCGGCGAAGCCAAGCAATGCCACCATCAGGATGGCGACGATCACAGCGATTCCACCACGCTCACTGTCCGCATCCACCGCTAACCCCCGCAAAGCATGGTTCCTTTTCCTGTCATGGCAAAGGGGCCAGCGATGCCGGTCATTGTGCTTAGTGAGTAGCTGATGGTCACGGTCATCTGGGAGCCGACCACACAGCTTGCGGCACCAAACGTGACGTTTCCGTCCGCCAAGGGCGGATTGAGGGGGCCCGCCGCGTTCTTGGCCGCGGTCCTTGCATCGCTCTGGCTATTGTTGATGGCCATTACGCGGACGCCTTCGCGGGCGGCGTTTGTCAGGGAGGCCTGCGCGTTATACGCCCGACCGAACTCCATAATGCCGAGCAACAGCATGACGAGCACGGGGGCCAGCAACGCGAACTCAACAGCCACGGCGCCGCGCTCGGATGCCTTGGCCATTCGATGCCTTTCGTCGGGCAGACGCACTGAAGCGTCGAAACAGACTGGTGAAAGCGAAGCCGGGTAGCGATGGCTTAGCCAAATCGCTACCCGGCCTGGCATCGGGCCTACTTGGAGCAGGTCGCCGCGGTGCCCGCTGGTGCGCCGGCGGCAACTGCCATGGTGCCGCCCTTAACGCTGCACGCAACACTGTCAAACGTGGACGTCAGGTTGCCACCGAGAGTCGTGACGGCGACGATGATGACAACGGCAATGAGGGCGACCATGATGCCGTATTCAACTGCGGTCGCGCCTTTCTCGCCGCGGCGGGCACGGGCTGCGGTGTTTGAAAGGAAAGCAAGCATTTTGATACTCCTGAGCGAATGGAAGTGGAGCCGGCTCGCATGGAATACTTGCCCGGCTTTATGAGTGCTACTTGGAGCAGGTTGCTGCGGTGCCGGCCGGCGCGCCGGCGGCAACTGCCATGGTGCCGCCCTTGACGCTGCATGCAACGCCGTCGAAAGTGGTCTTCAGGTTGCCACCCAGAGTAGTGACGGCGACGATGATGACTACGGCGATGAGGGCGACCATGATGCCGTATTCGACGGCGGTGGCGCCCTTCTCGTCGCGGCGGACACGAGCTGCGGCGTTTGAGAAGAAAGCAAGCATTTTGGGACTCCTGAGCGAGTGAAGGGAAGCTGGCCCTACACCAGCTCTGTAAAAAAGTTAGCAACGTAAAACGCCCAGGGTTACGGATCTTGCACCATCCTGTGCCAACCCTGACCAACCTGCGCGTTTCCTGCGTTACCGCTGTGCCAACCTTGCATTTTGTGGGCAATTCGCAAGATGCGCGGGCGCACAAAGGGACCCCCTCGGCTCTGGGTACCGAGGGGGTCCGGTCTTTGAGGCTCACTCACTGAATTGGAAAATGAGCGGCCAGGAGGATTCCAGTCACGGTGTAACGGTGAACTGGCCGGGAAAGCGCTAGAACGCTCCCATATAGTTGTCCATGACATTGATAACGGCTGGACCAATGATGACGGTGAAGAGGACTGGAAGGATGCATAACATCAACGGAAAAAGCACTTTAACCGGTAGCTTCATTGCCTTCTCTTCGGCGCGCTGACGTCGCCGAACGCGCATCTGTTTGGCTTGCGTGCGCAGGACTGCCGCAATTGCGATTCCGTAGGTGTCGGCCTGAACGACTGAACGGACGAAACTCCTAAGCTCAGGGGAGTCCACCCTTTCTGCCATCGCCAGGTAGGCGTCTTTGCGGCTGCGGCCGACCTGCATGTCCTGCAAGGCTCGTCCAAGTTCCGCTGCAAGTGGACCCTGACCGTTTGAGCTTGCACGGGCCATCGCCGATTCGAAGCCAAGGCCGGCCTCCACGGAGATCAGCATTTGGTCCAGGGTGTTGGGGAGCTCCAGTGCAATTGCCTTTTGACGTTCAGCACCCCTGCCGTGAACGATGATGTCCGGCGCAAAATAGGCCAGGGCCGTCAGGAACACCGCCAGCAGCATGCTCGGCGCGGACTGGGAACGGACCAGCACCAGTAGGGAAAGTAGGGCCACGACCAGCGCCGCCGCGGGCTTAACCACCAGGAGCCGCTCCAAGGGAAGACTCGCGGGACGGCCTGCCCTCGCAAGAAGCTTGTCTAGCCATCCTGCATACCCCTTAGGCGTGAGTCGGCGGCCGGCGGCGGCCAGGGAAGGGCGTGCAGCAGTGGCTGCCGCGGAGGCCGTCGCGACGCTCTTAACGACGCGTCCCAGGTTGCCTTGTACGGCGGCCAGTCCCCGCCGGTCCACAGCTATTAGGGCCCAGACCATATAGGTGACGGGCGCGATGATGAGACCGATGATCAGCCAAGCTATGGGATCCATGGGTATTCTCCTTAGAACTTAATCTTGACGACACGGCTGAGCCAGAAGGCGCCGACGGCCAGCTCTATGACTGCGCTGGCAATCATTCCCCAGCCGAGGAGGCTGCCGTACAGTGTGCCGATGTATGAGGGACTGGCGAAGCTGAGGTAAATAAACATGCCCACAGGCAACGCGATCAGGATGTAGGCGGACAACCTGCCCTCAGCACTAAGCGCTTGCACCTGTCCCTTGATTTCGGCGCGTTCACGAATGGTTTCCCCCACGTGGTCAAGGACGTCGGCCAAGTCGCCGCCGACTTCCCGATGGATTTCGATCGCTTGAGAAGTCCAGTCAAAGTCTTCGCTCTTGAGGCGGAGCGCAGCATCCGCCATCGAATCCCTGAGGTCCCTGCCGAGCCGTGTCTCGGTGACGATTCGGGCGAATTCCTCGGACGTAGGGGCTTCCGCCTCCTGGGCCACTGCATCCACGGACCTCAACAGACTGTGCCCTGCGCGCAGGCCGCCAGCCAGCATTTGCAGGGTTTCCCCGAGCTGGGATGCGAACTTTGCACGCCGGCGGGCAGTGAGGAATGCCAACCACAACGATGCGGCAACTGGGGTAAAGGCCAGCAAAAGCAACCCCAGGATAATTCCTCCGAGTATGAAACCCACGAGTCCGACGGTCACAGCAGCACAGGTAACAGCCAGGATGAAGTCGCCTTGCTTGAGACGCAAACCGGCTTGTTCCAAGGAATCCTGCGTGCCGAATTTGGCATTCTTTCCGACGCCGCGGTCGATAAATGAAACCGCGCTGTTTGTGACTTGAGTCAAAAGGGATTTCTTATCAACGGCTTCCGGCCTTCGCCGGGAAAGCGGAATCGCAGACCCGGGGCGCAGCACCAATAAGAGTCCAATCGTGAGGGCAGCAAAGCAGAGACCAACGCCGAAGGCCAAAAAGAGAGGACTTGTGGCATTCATCGGTATCCGCCTCCCATGGGCATTGCCCCAAAAACGGCCGGCGAGATCGCTATGCCCATGTCAGCAAAATGGTCGACAAACCGGGGCCGGACTCCCGTGGGAATGGGCTGGCCGAGGAATCGCCCGTTCGCGTCGACGCCCGCACTGTAGTCAAAGGCAAAGGCGTCCTGGAGCGTAACGATGTCACCCTCCATTCCCTGGACTTCAGTGATGTTGGTTACTCGACGTGTGCCGTCGCGCAGGCGGGAAATATGCACGATAAGGTTCACGGCCGAAGCGATCTGCTCACGGATTGCGCGCAAGGGGAGGTCCATGCCGGCCATGAGGACCAGTGTTTCCAGGCGGGCAATGGCATCCCGTGGGGAGTTCGCGTGGACCGTCGAGATAGAACCATCATGGCCGGTATTCATAGCCTGCAGCATGTCGAGGGATTCGCCGCCCCGGACTTCGCCGATCACGATTCTGTCGGGCCGCATGCGGAGGGAGTTCCGAACAAGGTCCCGGATGCTCACTTCGCCTTTGCCTTCGATGTTGCGCGGCCTGCTCTCCAGCCGGACGACGTGCTCCTGCTGGAGCTGGAGTTCAACGGCGTCCTCGATGGTGACGATTCGTTCGTCAGAAGGCAGGAAGGAAGACAGCACATTCAGCAGGGTGGTCTTACCTGTGCCGGTTCCGCCGGACACAATGATGTTCAGGCGGGCCGTGACGCAGGCGTGGAGCAGTTCGGCCATTCCGGGTGACATTGTGCCGAATTCGATCAGGTTGTTGACGTTGAGCGGTACCTGCCCGAACTTCCGGATGGTCAGCGTGGATCCGCTGACTGCAAGAGGCGGGATGATGGCATTGACGCGGGAGCCATCGGCCAGCCTGGCGTCCACGAGAGGTGATGACTCGTCGATACGGCGGCCGACACGGGTCACGATACGCTCGATGATCCGACGCAGATGCTCTTCGGAGCTGAACTTGGCGGTGGTCAGCATCAGCTTGCCGCCGCGCTCCACGTACACGCTGTCCGGCCCGTTGACCATGACCTCCGTCACGGAAGGGTCATCCAGGAAGCGCTGTAGGGGACCGTGACCCAGGACGTCGTCCATGATTTCCTGGATGAGGCGCTGGCGCTCACCGGGTGAAAGGGGAATGTCGTCTTCCTCGATCACGGCGCGAAGCTCGTCCTTGACGTACGCGGTGAGTTCCGCTTCATCAAGTGAAGCGTCGCTGATGCGGTTGCCAAGCCGCTCGTAGAGTGCTGCGGCGGCTCTCTCCTTGACCGCACCAAGAGCGTCGCTGGATTCCGCCGCGTTGGCTCTTGCTTCCTCGACGCCGGAGGCCGGCGCTCCGAACGGAGCTCCAGGCCCGCCCCATTGGCTTGTCACAACCGGTTCCGGCGGAGTTTCCAGATTTTCGTGTCCTCGAACAACATTGAGACGCTTGGACAAATTCACGACACTACCGCCCTTCGGTGGAGTTTCTTGTGTGGTCTTGCTTCCCAGCTTGGCCCCAGCCGGTCAACAAGTTGCCGGAGGCCTTTCGTGGCTTGGTCCCTCGATCCGTCCTGGAGTAAGGGGATGCCCTTGTTTGTGGAGAAGGGGACTGTCCGCGACCGTGGCAGGACGACGTCAACGGGGCAGCCGATGGTGGCTTCAACGTCCTGCAACGAAAGCCCGCTTCTTCGGTCCGCGAAGTTAAGGACAACATGACGGTGTTGAGGCAGCAGATCGAGTTCCTTGAGAATGCGGAGGCCAGTCCGCAACCCCCTGATGCTCGGGATGTCCATTCCACAGACCCAAACGGCATCAGTGGCGGTTTCCAAAGTGGCCAGAACGTGCTCGCCGAGACCCGGCGCAGTGTCCACAACGACGTACTCGAATTCGCTGGTTAGCTGGCTTAGCAATTGCGTGATGTCGCCGCCCGAAATACGGTCAATGTCGGCCGGATCATGCGGGGCGCACAGGGCGTAGAGTCCGGCAGGGTGCACCGTCAAATACGATTTAAGCACCATGGTGTCGTGCGCTGCTGCTCCGGTCACAGCCTCCGAGATGGTTCTTTCCGGGGCAAGCATGAGCCCCGAGGCCACGTCTCCGAATTGCAGATCAAGGTCGACTACTACAACTGCCATCGGCTTGTCCTTTGCCAAGCCCACGGCAATGTTGGTTGCGACCGTGGTCTTGCCTACCCCGCCCTTGGGCGACATGACGGCGATGACGCGGCCGCCCTGTCGTTGCCCCTCTACCGAATTGCCCAGTCCCCGACGGCGACCGGCCGATGCCAGGCTCGCCCGTTCAAGCAGGATCCTGATGGTGTCGACGTCCGCTTGGGGATCAAGAAGATCACGTATCCCTGCCCGCATCGCCGGCAGGGCGAGCTGCGCATCCGCGGACGCAACGAGGACCACGCTGATCTCCGGATATTGGAGATCAAAGAGACTGGCCAGTCTGAACGCATCATTGGGAGGGAGGCCAGGACCCAGAAGCAAGACTTCGGCTGGGTCGCCGGTCAACAGGCGAAGGATGTCATCAGGCCCGGGAGGCAGATAATCAGCCTGGATAGCATGCAAGGTACCGTGGACACCTGCCGTTGCCAGCCTGACGCGGCGTTCGAAATCTGTATCGGATGTGATCAGAACGAAGCGGCTCATCGGAACAACTCAGCTTTCTTGATCACTGTCGGCGTGTTTTGAGTAGCCGTGCGCGGTTCTTTGGTCAGCCACATTTCTCCGAACTCGGCACCTACCGCGATCTTCGTGGCATCGGTGTCGTTACGGGCAAATGTCACGATGAATGAACCCGTCGGCAGTTGCGTGTTGGTCTTCTCATCCGGGTCAGTCGCGGTTGTAGATTTTGCGGTCGTCTTCGGCAGGGCGCGCTGGACACTGGTCACCAGAACCTTATGGAAGACCATTTGCCCTGATTCCGGGGCGGCACCTCCAGGTCGGGCACCCTGGTCGAACAACATCACGATTCCGACCGTGTCACCCGCTACCAGCCGGCCACCAATCACCCGTTCGGCGGCCAACTCAACCGATATCTCCTGCATGCCGGCGGGAACCGGAACGGAGCCGGGCGCGGACAGACTCTCCGGGTCAACCAGGCGTGCACCGAGGAGTGCTTCTCCAGGCAGGAGATCGACGCCGGCGACCTTCCCCTCCAGTCCTTCAAGGTTCTTGAGGGCGCCGTTGGGAATCGATCCCGACGGCAACGACGCGAGCTTCACGGCGTTTTTGATGTCTTCGAGGCTTGCACCCTCGGGAATCTGGTTCTGAACGACCAAGACTTCGAGGGGGTGTAGGTCCTTTTGAGCACGCAGCTCCGACCCTTGAACGTATGAGACCAGAAGCAGAGTGCCGACTATTGCCAGCACGAGTGCGACGGCGCCTCCCAGAAGGCGAGTTTTCATTTTGGTTTTTCCAATCTGTTAGCTGGTTGGATCTAGCCGATGAGTCGGGCAGTGGTTCCGCCCAGGTTTGGTCCGGTACCGGTGAACTCATCCAATGTGACGAAACGGACGAAGTGGCCTTTGATGCCTAAGCAGTCTTTTCCGCACTCAGCTTTGGTGATGTTCCACTGAGCCCCGGGGAACTTCCAGCCTGTAGCCTGAAAGGCAGCAAAACCATAGATGGTGTATTCGGCATTGGCTCCTTCTAGACCGTTGGTTTCCTGGAAGATGGGGATCAACGTGGGACTGGTCTTGAGGGCCTCCAGCCTGGCCTTACAGTCCTTTGAGATGCTCGCACCGGGGGCACTACCGGCCTCGGGATCGTCAGTACTCACATCGGCTGAGCAGGGCTCGGTGCCGTCTTCTTTCAGCCAGCCAAAGCCGCCAGGAACAGCGTGGCCGGTTGGCCCATTGCACGTAGTTGTCAGCGCCTTTGTGTCATACCGGATGAGTACGTCGGTCAGAGATGGGTCGCCGGTGAAATCGCCGGTTGACAGGAGATCCTCGAGCTGCACCTCGCTAAGCGCCTGCTCAAAAACGCACCAGGAAAAAGTCCAGGGAAGCGATGCTCCCGCACCCGGGCCTCCCCAGCTAGCCCGGGCGGATGCGGCGATGTCAGCGGTGTCGATTCCCAAGGCGCGGGCGAAAGTCAGTGAAAAGTGATTGTTACCATCGGTGTCCCTCGACTGAGTGGTGACGTCGACAGTGCCGGCAGTTGCATCAACCACGAGGTTTTGGATATTGGTCGCGTTGTCCAGCGCATTGCCGTTACCCATGGTCTCGGCCAAGGTGTCGGGCGCGGTGCATTCTGCGGACGAAGAGTCATTAGCGCAGGCTTGGGCAATCGCTAGTGCCGCGGAATCGGCGCCATTTTGCAGTTGGGAGTGCTCGGAGTACATCGTTGCAACATCGACGGCGAACGCTGTTATGCCGAGCATTGCCACGATGAGGAGAGCGGTCAGCGGCGCCACGGCGCCCCGCTCGGAATTGTCGTGCGTTAGCCGCCACATCGCATTACGCCCCTTCCGGTGAGTGAGACGTCTGCCGGCATTCCCGGAATCAGTCCCGGTAGCCCTGTCAGATACGTCGTGTTGAAAGTTACTGTCACCACTACGTTGTCGCCGGGCGAGCAGGCGCCGGCGTCGTGGGCAACGTCCACGTTGTCCGCCACCAGGTCAACGGATGGCGCGGCCACGACGCCGGCATTTTGCGCGTCTTCATCGCTATAGCCGGCGTCGGCATAATGGACTGCTGCGTAGCGGGCAGCCTCCCTGGCTGCTTCCGACAAGGCAACTTGGATGTTGAAGGCCCGGCCGAATTCAAAGATTCCCAAAACCAGCATGAGAAGGATGGGCAGGATGAGCGCAAATTCGACGGCCGCGGCGCCCTTTTCGCCAATCCGCGATGCGCTGCACTTTGGCTGGAGTAGTTTGTGCATCAGAGACCGTCGATGACTGCTTGGAACCCTGGAATGAGTTGCTCTCCCAGAGCTATGACTGCGCCAATGATGACAGTGGCAATAAATGCAACCAGCAGGCTGTATTCGACGGCCGTCGCTCCAGCCTCAGATTCGGGCAGCCGGCCGATTCTCGCCAGCGCGTTCGAGAATAGTTGTATTCGACGAGAATGGGTTCTAGCCACGAGATTCCCCCCTGGAGAAACAAAAGGCCTAAATATAGAAAGGGCCTTGAGGAATGAAAAGGGCGTCGAGGAACGAAAAGCCCTATGAAGTGAAGGGACCTTGAAAAAAGGCAGGAAACGAAAAACCTAGGGACGGTCTGCCGGTTGAGGCGGGTAGTCCGCTTCCGGCAGACCGCCCCTGGGTCTTGGTCGTGAACGGCTACGGTGTTACGGCGCCACCAAGCTCGGTTGTGATTTTCACGAACGCATCATTGATCTGTCCGCCGAGGGTGACGACGGTGCCGATGATGACGGCTGCGATCAGGGCCACGAGCAGGCCGTACTCAACGGCGGTTGCGCCTTTTTCGGATTCCAGCCGATCCTTGATTCCGGAAACGAATGCAAGAACCGAGACCATGAGAGTAGTCATTGTATTTTCCTTAATTATCGATGGAATAAATTACCGACCACCTGCTCCCCCCATTGCGAAGGGCCGGTGCTTCGATAGCTAAAAGAATTCCACTGGGGCACGCCGGCAACAATGCGTAGGCATACTCGAGTTTCTAAGGGGGCCTATAGCTACCCCCCAGAAAAGGTACTCAGATTAGAAATTCACAAGCAGAAAACTACTTGGATTGCTAAGCCTGGCTTAGCTTTATTTCCCCAGATCGGACTGGTCGAGGGGCCGTGGCGTCAGCTAGGACGTGAAGAGAACCAGTCCCAGGGTGGCGGCCAGCATGGAGGGGCCGAAGGCCACTTCGGACGTCTTTTCCGCGCGGTTGAGCCTAATCAAAACGAAGGAGAAAATACCGCCCACAACGAACCCGAGGGCACCGCCGTAGAACAGCTGGCTCCAACCCAAGTAGCCCAAGTACAGGCCCACTGGTGCGGCCAGTTTCACGTCGCCCATTCCGATGCCGCTGGGCGAAATAATCGCCAGAATCAGGTAGACAACGAACAAAATGGCTGCGCCGGCGGCCGCGCGAAGCAGCTCGGTCCAGCCTGCCGTGGCCGTGCTGCTGACGACGAAGAGCGCCAGGCCGGCCACCAGCAAGGCCAGTACTAGGGGATTCGGCAATAAATGGTGGGCAAAATCAATGCGGGCCAGTTGCACGCCGAGCACGCCAAGGACCAGAAATGCCGGCAATGACCAGTCCATTCCGAACCGCAACGCCAATGCTGCGCAGAGAACACCGGTGAGTGCCGCCGTCGTAATTCTTGTCCATATTCCCGGGAGTCCGCCGAGGCGGGGCATGGTGCGGGTGATCAGCAGTTCGGCGAGCACGCCGAGAAGGGCACCGAGCAGCCCGATGGCAAGGGCGAAGAGCGGGTCGGCGCTGGCGGCAATACCTGCTGAAGACACATGGACTCCCTGATTGGAACGGTCCGGCGCCTGCACGGGCGTCCAAGCCCCCGCCACCGGATACCCCATTTTGACCCTGACGCCCGGTTCGCGCTATTCTTGGTAGTCGTTGTGCGTGTCCTTTCTCGATGATGCGTGCCCGCTGAGAATCCGGTTGCAGGATAACTACTCCTCGGGCACATTCGGGACTCCGGGACCACTGGATTCATAGAGCCCTCACCTCTGTTCCGGTAGCGCATAGATAGTAGGTGCACACCCTTACGTGACACCTAAACAAGAACGCCAGAACAAGAACGAGGCAAACACCGTGCGTACGTACACCCCGAAGCCCGGCGATATCAACCGCCAGTGGCACGTCATTGACGCCACAGACGTTGTCCTTGGTCGTCTTGCCAGCCAGACCGCAATCCTGCTGCGCGGCAAGCACAAGGCCACTTTTGCGCCCCACATGGACATGGGCGACTTCGTCATCATCATCAACGCTGAGAAGGTCGCCCTCACCGGCGCCAAGCTCGAGCAGAAGCGCGCTTACCGGCACTCCGGCTACCCGGGCGGCCTGACCTCCGTCAACTACGCGGAGCTGCTGGAATCCAACCCGGTCCGCGCCGTGGAGAAGGCCATCAAGGGCATGCTCCCCAAGAACTCCCTCGCTGCACAGCAGCTGGGCAAGCTGAAGGTTTACCGCGGTGCAGAGCACCCGCACGCCGCTCAGCAGCCCAAGACTTTCGAAATTTCCCAGGTCGCCCAGTAGTCCTGGCCACCAAACAACTTATCTATACAAGGAGAACCGTGGCTCAGAACGAAGAGACCACCGAAGCCGTTGAGGCAGAGGAAACCCTGACCAGCTACACCTCGGAAAGCGGAGCTGCTGAAGCTGCTGCGCCGAAGAAGGAGCGCCCGGCACTGACCGTTGCCGGCGCAGCTGTTGGCCGCCGCAAGGAAGCCGTTGCACGCGTTCGCGTTGTGCCGGGCTCCGGCAAGTGGACCATCAACGGCCGTGCGCTGGATAACTACTTCCCGAACAAGCTGCACCAGCAGGACGTCAACGAGCCCTTCAAGATCCTCGATCTTGACGGCGCCTACGACGTCATTGCCCGCATCCACGGTGGAGGCATTTCCGGTCAGGCCGGCGCGCTGCGCCTCGGCATCGCCCGTTCACTGAACGAGATCGACGTTGAAAACAACCGCGCCATCCTGAAGAAGGCTGGCTACCTTTCACGTGACGCCCGCGTCATCGAGCGTAAGAAGGCCGGTCTCAAGAAGGCCCGCAAGGCTCAGCAGTACTCCAAGCGCTAAATCCGCTTACGAAGCGTTCAGTCGCTTTACAGAAGCCCGTCCCGCCATTGGTGGGGCGGGCTTCTGCGTGTACGCCCAGCATGGGCATTTGCTTGAAGGGTGAAAGTCCTCTGGAGGAGAAGGTGGTTTAACTTCTAGCCAATGGCAACTGCGTCATCGTGAGGTGGGGTGGGAAGGAAGCCGGAGGCAAATCCCTGCACCGAGGGACACGAACCGTATAGAAGGCATGCTGGTCGGGGTGAGCCAGCACGTGATGGTGAAGCCCGTTCCACCGAAACGGCCAGTGTGTAAATGCGGCGGCGGCAG
>NZ_JAGGPM010000015.1 GCF_018613835.1 Arthrobacter sp. ISL-5
GTCACCAGCAACGTAACTTCGGACTAGCGGTGCCGGGCGCGCCGGAAGATCCAGTGCCGGAGCAGCGTGAACCGGGCCGCCGTGGCGAGGAACCCGGACAGCGTGGTGGTCAGGAGCTCGTCGGCCACAGTGGCGTCCGGCCGGAGCCAGTGGAGTACTCCAAGGCTGCCGCCGGTGATGACGAGGGCCACGAGGATCAAGACCAGGCCCTTAAGGTGGTCCCGGGCCGCCCTGCGCTGGTCCGTGATCTTGAACGTGAGCCGCCGGTTGAGCGCGGTGTTCATGACGGACGTGATGATCAGCGCGGCGGCGTTGGCAAGCTGCGGCCCCAGCCACGGCCGGAGCAGCGCATACAGCGCCAGCGAGGTGGCCGTGCACACGATGCCCACTCCGGTGAACCGGATGAGCTGGCGGATTACCGGGAAACGCAGGACGCCGCGGTAGTGCCGGGTGGCGGGGAATCGCGCGGGTCCGGGCTCCGGGACCGGCTCCGTCTGCCGAACAGTCGAGTCGGGCTCAGCCTGCTGCGGTACCGCCTGCTGCTGCGTCCGCTGCGTCGGCTCGGCAACGGGCGCGGCAGGCGATTCCATTGCCCCAGCCTTTCACATCAGGCGGGGGATCCGCCTGTCGAGCCGCCGTGACCGGATTGGTGAGTTCGCCGATTCCGCCCACGCGGCACGTGACGGTGTCGCCGGGCTGAATGGGCGCAGTGGCCGCCGGGAAGCCCGTGAGGACGAGGTCTCCGGGGTGAAGGGTCATGAACGCGCTCAGGTAAACGAGGATCTCGTCCACTTTCCAGCCCAGGTCCGCGGTGCTCGCCGTGGCCAGTTCGGAGCCGTTGTGGACGATGCCAACGGGCAGGTCGGCCTCATCCAGGCCGGTGACGATCCAGGGGCCGGCGGGCGTAAACGTGTCCTGGCTCTTGGCGCTGAGCCACAGCTCGTCCGATTTCTGCAGGTCCCGGGCCGTGACATCGTTGGCGATCGTGTAACCCAGCACCGCGGTCCGCGCGTTGTCGAGCGTCAGCCGCCTCGCCGTGCGGGCGACGACGACGGCCAGTTCCGCTTCCGGCTCCACCAGCCCGACGTCGGCAGTCAGTTCGATCGCCTCGCCGGGGCCGATGACGCTGGTGGCGGCCTTGTGGAAGGCCTGCGCCGGCAGGTCGCGGCCGGCCTGCCCGGTGTTGTGGGCCATGCCGAGAACGTTGGCCGGCGCGCTGGGGGCCAGGAACGTGAAGTCGTCCTGGCTCACGGTGTCGCCCGGTTCCCAGCCGCTGCGCGGCGCGCCGTTCGCGTTGGCGGGCGAGCCCGGGAACGGTGAGTCGACCACGGTCCAGAGCCGGCCGGCGTCGCTCCCGAAATCAGGGGCGCTGTTGGCGACAAAGAACTGCTCGGCGGCGGCGGAGGGCTCGGGGGCGAACGGGTGGACGCGGGCGATCCGCCGCGGGGCAGCTGGGGTCATTCAGCCATCGTATGCGCCGCCGGGAACGCCCGGGAAAGCGTGACGTCAGTAGAGCTCGCCCACGGGGATTTCGACGGCGAGCCTGTTGGCGGGGCCGGCGAGCGGGCACGCCCAGGCCTCGTTGTACGCGCATGACGGGTTGTAGGCGAAGTTGAAGTCGAGCACGAACTGCGCGTCGGAACCGGATCCGCGCACGCCGTGGAAGGCGCCCTTGATGGTGTCCAGAAGGTACCGGCCTGCGCCGTAGCTGCCCCCGGGCTGGCCGGCCGTGGCGTCGCGGAACGGCACGAAGATTCCGCCGCCGTAGCCATGGAGCTTCCAGACCGCCAGCTGTCCCATCTCCGGCAGGTCAAAGGTTCCCAGCCGGACGAATCTGATCAGTCCGTCCGTGCCGGTTTCGACGTTCATTTCGCGCCCTGCGCCTTCCTTGGTCAGGGGCACGTGGAAACGATAGATGGGATCGTAGTCGGCCGTCTTGAGTCCGTAGAAGCTCGCCTTGGCCTCGGCAGTGAGGGCCGACGCCGGATGGGTGGCGAACATGCGGTCCCGTTCCTGGCGCCAGTACGCATGGGCTTCAGCCGGGCTGTCGGCGGCGATTTTGCGGACAGTGTCATAGAGGGCAAAGGTACGCAGTCGCCAGTCCGCAATGTCGACGGCGGACATGCCCGCCAAGGTCTTCTCCGCCGCGTCCAGCTCGTCATCCGCCATGTCCCCCAGCCTAGCCCTCTTTCAGGTTCCGAAAGCCCGGGGCCGATTGCGAAACGCGGAAGCGGTCAGCCAGGGGCGGGCGGCGTCGCGGCTAGGCTGGAGGCATGACAGGGATCACACCTTCCCGAGGGGTAAGCATCGCCACCGTCGCTCTGCTGGCGGCGGGACTCATGGCCGGCTGCAGCAGCGACGGCAAGGGGACACCGGCCTGGACTGCAGAGCCCGGCAGCAGCAGCGCGACGCCCGGGGCAACCAGCGGAACGTCAACTCCCTCTGCCACCGCTACGGGACCGACCGAGACTCCCGGGGCAACGGCGTCGGCGTGGAAAGTCTTTTCCGACCCCGCCAAGTCCGTCAGCTTCGAATTGCCGCGGGGCTGGATCGCGCAGTCGGTGGATCCGGACAAGGGGACACTGCCCGGCGCCGTGAAGGTCGAAGTCAAGGACGCGGAGGGGACTTACCTGGCCACGCTGCAGACGGGCCTGCCGGACGCCGCTGCGGCCAAGTGCGCCACAGCCGCCAGGAAGCCCTACGTTGTGGTCAGCAGCGTGCCGGTGGAGCTGCCCCAGAGCGCCGGCGAAGGGACCATCGCCCCGCACGTGGTGTTCAGGGTTATCCAGGGCTACCGCTTCTTCGGATCCTACGGGATCACCAACCTCGTGGGCGGAGCCGACTCCAAGGCATGCCAGCTGCAGAACGTGGTCCGCGGACTCCCGGGCAAGGGGAACTACTCCTTCAGTGATGTGCGCTCGCTGAAGCCGTTCGCGCCGGACGAGAAAGTTGCGCCGGCGAAGGCCTTCGACACCCTTGACCAGGCTGCCGCCTACGTCAACAAAGGCTCCGAGTTCGCGAACGTCCAGCGGATGCTAATGTCTCTGGAGATCAAGAACTAGTCCCGCTGCCTCGGCACACCCCCCGGGTCCACAGCCGTGACTGGCTGACGCTACCTCACACCCCGGAGTTACATTGGAACGCACTGTCGGTGCCCGCCTGGTCTTCAAGACCGTGGCCGATACGAAGGTGGCATTGGCCATTTCCGTGGCCAGGAACCGCGGCTACGCCTCCCTTGACGAGACTCTTTCGGTGACCGCCCCGGACGGCCCGGTTCCGTTGACGGAGCTTTCCGACCACCACGGGGGCAGGTTCCACTACATGGAGTTTGCCGACCCGACCGAGGTCACCGTCGACTACACGGCCACCGTTGCCGGGTTCGCCGAGCCGGAGGAGGCCTCCCTCATGGAGCTCATCCGCTACGTCCGGCCGAGCCGCTACGCGGAATCCGATCGGCTGCTGCCCACGTCCTATGCGGAGTTCGGCGGACTCCAGGGCGAGGAACTCCTGCACGCGGTGCGCAACTGGGTATTCAGCGAACTCCGCTACGTCAGCGGTTCCTCGCGCGGCATTGACGGCGCCGTGGAAACACTACTGAACCGGCGCGGGGTGTGCAGGGACTATGCGCACCTGGCCATTTCCCTGCTGCGGGCCAAGAACGTTCCCGCGCGGCTGGCCGCCGTGTACGCTCCGGGCCTTTCGCCGATGGATTTCCACGCCGTGGCCGAGGCCCACATCAACGGGGCCTGGCACGTGATCGACCCCACGGGGCTGGCGCCGCGGGAATCGATGCTGCGGATCACGGCCGGACGCGATTCCTCCGACACGGCGTTCCTGTCCACCGTGGGCGGCAGCCTGTCCCTCCGGGAGATGCGCGTCACCGCCGTGGTCAACGGTGAGCTGCCGGCAGAGGATCCCGACAAGCTGGCCGTGATCCACTAGCTGGCCGTGATCCGCTAGCTAACGCGGCGGCAAGGAAGCGCGCAGCTTCTCCGTCAGCCTCAGGAGCTCCCTCTGCTCCGCCGCTGTCAGCGCCGGGCCGACGAGTGCAGCGATGTCCCTGACATGCTCGCGGCCGATCTGTTTTTGCAGTTCAACGCCCGCGTCCGTCAGCTTCAGCAGCACCCCGCGGCCGTCATTCGGTGCGGGCGACCGTTCCACCAGGCCGCGCTTCTCCAGCCGGTCAACCAGCCTGCTGAGGCTGGACTGGCTCAGGAGGACGTGGTCGTTGAGCTCATTCAGGCGCAGCCGGCCGGACGGGCACCGGGACAGGGTGAACAGAACGTCATACTCGTTCACCGCCAGGTCCTTGAAGGCCGGTCCGGACTGCAGCCGGCGCATCACGGCAACCTGCGCCCGGAAGAGTGATTCCCAGGTTTCGGCGGCCAGGCGTACCGGAGACGCTGCCGGGGCTGTCCGGGCGGTCATCATGCCTCCCGTGCGGCGGGAGCGGCGGAGGGTTCAGCCTGGCCGGCTTCAGTCTCAGCGGCGTTCTCGGCGGCGATCCTTGCCGCTACGCGCCCGGCGTGCGTGGGCGGATCCGGCACGTGCGCCGGCTTGAGCGCGGCGTACTCCTTGCGCAGCACGGGCAGGACCTCTTCGCCGAACAGGTCCAGCTGCTCCAGAACGGTCTTCAGCGGCAGGCCTGCATGGTCGATGAGGAACAGCTGGCGCTGGTAGTCGCCGAAGAATTCGCGGAACGTGAGCGTCTTTTCGATGACCTCCTGCGGGCTGCCGACCGTCAGCGGCGTCTGCGACGTGAAGTCCTCGAGCGAGGGGCCGTGGCCGTAGACGGGGGCGTTGTCGAAGTAGGGCCGGAACTCCTTGACGGCGTCCTGGGAGTTCTTGCGCATGAAGAACTGCCCGCCCAGGCCCACGATCGCCTGGTCCGCCTTGCCGTGCCCGTAGTGCTCGTAGCGCTCGCGGTACAGGCCGATCAGCTGCTGGTAGTGCTCCTTGGGCCAGAAGATGTTGTTCGCGAAGAAGCCGTCGCCGTAGTACGCCGCCACTTCCGCGATCTGCGGCGTCCGGATGGACCCGTGCCAGACGAAGGGGGCGACGCCGTCGAGCAGGCGCGGCGTGGAGGTGAAGTTCTGCAGCGGCGTGCGGAACTTCCCGGACCAGTTGACGGTGTCCTCGTCCCACAGCCGGCGCAGCAGGCTGTAGTTTTCGATCGCCAGCTCGATCCCGTCCTGGATGTTCTTGCCGAACCAGGGGTAGACCGGCGCCGTGTTGCCGCGTCCCAGCACGAGGTCCACGCGGCCGTCGGCGAGGTGCTGCAGCATGGCAAAGTCCTCGGCGATCTTCACCGGATCGTTCGTGGTGATGAGCGTGGTGGCCGTGGAGAGCGTGATGCGCTCCGTCTGGGCGGCGATGTACGCCAGCGTGGTGGTGGGCGAGGAGGAGAAGAAGGGCCGGTTGTGGTGCTCGCCGAGGGCGTAGACATCCATGCCAATTTCTTCGACCTTCTTGGCGATCGCCACCGACGCCTTGATGCGCTCGTGCTCGGTGGGGGTCCGGCCCGTGGTGGGGTCCGTGGTGATGTCGCTGACGCTGAATACGCCGATCTGCATGATGAGCCTTTCCGTTCGCCGGGGTGTCCGGGCCTGTTACAACTATATCCTATTTACATGCATTTGCATCTATCGCATGTTGTAACGTTCAGCACGGCAAGTTATTCCCGTGACCCCACTGGGTAGCAGCTCGCGCCGTTCTGAGCCCTGAAAACGGCGCGAGCTGCTACCTAGTGGGGGACCAGCCGCTCGCCCGGAGCGCGGCACGAACCTTGCGGACCGCTGCCTTGGCGTCGTTTTCCATGTGCCGCCTGGATATCCGAACCAGCGTCCAGCCGGCCAGGGCGAAGTCCTCGTCCCGGGCGATGTCCCTGACGATCTGGGCCGGGTCCGAATGCCCTTGGCCGTCGTACTCCACGGCCACGCGGTATTCCGCGTAGGCCAGATCGGGTTGACGCACGACGCCGGAACTCAGCACCGCGGCCACATTGAGTTGCGCTTCGGGCAGGCCCGCGCGGTCCAGCGCCAGGCGAAGGCGCGTTTCGGGAGCGGAGTCCGCGCCGATCCTCGCCTGCTCCAGGGCTAGCCGTGCCTTGCGGATTCCCGGTGTGCCCTTGTGGCGGTCCAGCATGTCCGCCAGTTGCTCGAGGGTTGCATGAGCTTCGCTCCGACCTTCGAATTCCGGGCGCGGAAGCCGAAGCAGGTGGTCAGCTACCACGGTGAGTTCATCGACGCTCATCCGCCGGGCATTATCCAACCAGGTGCGGGCCCGGCTGGTCACCAGGATCCCGTTCAGGTCCACGATCTCATCCGGAAAGAATTGCCCGCGATGGCCAATGACGCCGCGCCGTCTCGAGATGGCCACGGTGTCCGGGCGGGAAATGTGAACGCCCGGGGCGTCTGCGCCCGGAAGGAAACCCGGGTACTCCCACAGCCGGAAGGCCGTGGCGTGGGACGCCGCCGAAAGGCCTGTGACACGCGTGACGGGCCTGGCCAGCTGCGAAAGCTGCAGGAGGGCACCAGGGAGAGGGCCGGCGTCGGGAGTCCTGCCGCCTGCCGGTACGCGGATGCCGCGACTGGGCGTGATGAGCGAGCGGTTCTGCAGCCGGCCACGGGCCACCCCGGCGCCTAACGCCTCGCTTACGGTGAAAGGGATGGCTGCCAGCTGGTCTGGCAGGGGCCGCGGATGCTTCATGGCCCCATGGTTGCAAAAACGAACCGGCCGCGTGGAAGTTATCCACAGGTTCCGGGGCCGAACCCAACCAGGTAGCAGCTCGCGCCGTTCTGAGCCCTGAAAACGACGTGTGCTGCTACCCAGTTGGGGTGAGGAGGGCTGGGTGGGGAGGGCTGGGTGGGGAGGAACGGGGGCAGGCGAGAGGCGCGGACGTTACTCGGGGGCGCCCGGTGCGGCGCGCCTGCCGGTGACCTTGGGGACCATGCCGGTGGTCCAATCCGCGAGCTCGTCGTCGACGTCGTCTGCCGGCGCAATGCCCGGGCGTTCCTTCAGCTGCCGGAGCAGTGATTTCTTCTCCTTGCGCCCCTCCACCAGCCGGTACAGCACGGGGACCAGCACCAGGGTCAGCGCGGTGGAGGACACCAGGCCGCCGATCACCACGATGGCCAGCGGCTGGGAAATGAACCCGCCGCCGCCGGTCATGCCGAGGGCCATGGGCGTCAGGGCAAACACGGTCGCCAGCGCCGTCATGAGGATGGGGCGCAGGCGCTGCCGCGCCCCGTGGGTGATGGCATCGGCCACCCTCATGCCGGGCCTGCCGCCGCGCGGCTTGCGGTACTGGTTGATCAGGTCGATGAGCACGATCGCGTTGGTCACCACAATCCCGACGAGCATCAGCATGCCGATCAGGGACGGCAGCCCCAGCGGCACCTTGGTGATCAGCAGCAGGGCAACGGCGCCCGTGGCCGCGAACGGCACCGAGACGAGGAGGATCAGCGGCTGGATGAGCGACTTGAAGGCGGCCACCATGATCACATACACGATGGCGATGGCGGCGAGCAGCGCGAGTCCGAGCTGCCGGAAGGACTCAGCCTGCTGGGTGGTGGCCCCGCCGATCTGCGCGGTGACGCCGGCCGGAAGCTCCACGGATTTGAGGCGGTTCTGCACCTCGGTGCTGACGGCACCCAGGTTGGCGCCCGACGGCGTTACGGAGACTTGCGCGGTCCGCTGGCCGTTGCTTGAGGTGATGGAGACGGGGACGTCCACCCGTTCGACGGCGGCTATCTTGTCTAGTGGTACGGCACCGGACGCGGTGGGAAGCGGGATGTTGCGCACAGCCGCGATGCTCGTGAAGCGGGTCCCCTCGCCGATCCGGACGGGGAAGTCGTCCGTGTCGATGCGCACGGTGCCCGCGGGGACGGGACTGATGGTTGAGGCCAGCACGCCTGCCACCTGCTCTTCCGTCAGGCCGGCCGCCACCGCCTTGGCCCGGTCCACCTTGACCTGCACCACGGGCTGGCTTGCGGCCAGGTTGGTGGTCACCTCCGTGCTTCCGGGGACGCCCGCCATGGCCCGGACCATGGCGTCACTGGCCGTCCGGAGGTCTTCCGTGGTGGCGGCCTTGAGGGTGATGTCCACCGTGGAGGAGGTGCCGAAGCCGCCCTGCTGGGATCCGACGGAAATCTTGCCGGCGCCGCCGACCTTGGCCAGTTCAGTGCGGACAGTCTCCTGCAGCTTCGCCTGGTTGGCTTTCTCTTCCGTGACCACGGTGAAGGTGGAGTTGGAGGACCCCGTGGAGGTCAGTGCCGTAAAGCCAGCCTGCGCATTGCCGGATGTCACCTGGACGTCCCGGATGCCCTCGATGCCGCGCAGCACGTCCTCGAGTTTTTCTGCTGCCGCGCTGGTGTCGTCGAGGCTCGTGCCGGCCGGCAGCTCCTGCTTGACGGTCATGCTGTTTTCGCCGGACCTCCCCAGCAGGTCGGTGGCGAGCAGGGGTGTCATGGCCGCGGTCCCGCCCAGCACCAGGACGGCCGCGATCAACGTCACCACGGGGTGCTTCTGGGTCTTGGTGAGGACGGGGAGATACCCGCGCTGGAGCAGGCTGCGCTGCTCCGCCTCGTGGGCCCTGGCTTCGATGGCTCGAGGTGATTCGGGGGCAGTCCCGGCGGCGCCCGCATCCTTGGGTGACTTGAGGAACCAGTAGGCCAGGACGGGAACGATGGTCAGCGACACCAGGAGCGATGACAGCAGCGCAATGGTGACCGTCAGGGCGAACGGGCGGAACAGCTCGCCGGCGAGGTCACCCACGAACGCAATGGGCAGGAAGACGGCCACGGTGGTGAGCGTCGAGGCGGTGATGGCGCCGGCCACCTCGCGGATGGACGCCAGGATGGCGGTCAGCTTGGGCTCGCCGTAGCTGAGGTGCCGCTTGATGTTTTCGATCACCACGATCGAGTCATCCACCACCCTGCCGATCGCGATGGTGAGCGCGCCCAGGGTGAGGATATTAAGCGAATACCCGGTGCCCGCGAGGCCGATGAAGGTGATCAGGAGCGACAGCGGGATGGAGACGGCGGTGACGAGGGTGGAGCGGACGGACATCAGGAAGACGAGGATGACGGCCACGGCGAAGCCCAGCCCCAGCAAGCCCTCCGTGGTGAGGTCCTTGATGGATTTCTCGATGAACGGCGCCTGGTCGAAGACCGGCGTGAACTTTGCGTTGGAACCGAGCTCGGCCTCCAGCTGCGCCAGCGAGTCCTTGACGGCGTGGGAGATGGCCACGGTGTCGCCCTCGGGCTTCTTGGTGACGGACACGGCCAGGGTTTCCTTGCCGTTGGTCCGCGTGATGGACGTCCGGGCATCGTCCTTAATGCTGACATCGGCCACCGAGCCGATCGTCGCACCGCCCTTCGCTCCGCCGAGAGGCAGGGCCTTCACCGCAGCGGTCGAGTCCACCGGGCTGCCGATCTGCAGGGACAGGCTCTGGCCCTTGTCCTCGATCGTGCCGGCGGGGACAAGGTCGCCATTGTTCGTCAGGGCGCTCCGGATCGACTGGATCGTCGCTCCGCTGGCGGCCATCTTGGCCGGGCGAGGCAGGATGAGGATGTGCCGGCTGGCGCCGCCGGTCACGTCGGCGCCGCGGACGCCGTCGAGCTTTAGCAGCCTCGGGACCGTCAGCCGCTGGAGGTCGGTGTTCAGCTCGCTGAGCGTCTTGTCAGAGGACACGGCGAGGAATACGATCGGGAAGTCGCTGATGCTGCCCGCGATGGCCTGCGGCTGGACGTCCTCCGGAAGGGTGCGCTTGGCGTTGGAAATCGCGCGGTCGATCTGGTTCCGGGCGCGGTCCAGGTTGGACCCGTAGGTGAACACCATACTGATCTGGGAGACGCCGTTGCGCGACGTCGACGACGTCGACTCCAGCCCCTCGACGCCGTTCAAAGCCGTTTCCAGCGGACGGCTCACCTGCTTGTCCACCACCTCTGGAGATGCCCCGGGCATCGACGTGATGACGGTGATCCGCGGGAACTCGATGGACGGAATGAGCTCCTGCTTAAGCGAGGACATGGTGATCACGCCGAACACCGAGGCAAAGATGGTGATCAGCGCGATCAGCGCACGGTTCCCGAGGGAAAGACTGGCCAGCCGGAACATCGCTTGGTCTCCTGGTGGGTCGACGGACAATTGCTTGGTGGAGCCTGCCGCAACCCGGACAGGGTATTAGCGATTGACGGCCGGCGAGGCCTCCAGCTGGAGGGCCTTGGCCGTGGCCTTTTCAAGCTCCGACGCCAGCTCAGGGTTGTCGTTGAGCTTGACGCCGTAGCCGGGCATCATCTCCTTGAGCTTGGACTGCCAGCCCTTGAAATTCTTCGGGAAGGACTTCTGCAGCACCTCGATCATGATCGGAACGGCGGTGGAAGCGCCCGGCGACGCGCCGAGCAGGGCGCCGATGGAGCCGTCGCGGGCGGCGATCACCTCGGTGCCGAACTGCAGGACACCGCCCTTCTTCGGATCCTTCTTGATGATCTGCACACGCTGGCCGGCGGTGATAAGTTCCCAGTCGCCGTCCTTGGCTTCGGGGTAGTACTCGCGCAGTGCCTCAACCTTGTCCCCGTGGCGCTTGGCCACTTCCTTGACCAGGTACGCCGTGAGGTCCATGTTGTCCTTGGCCACGGCCAGCATGGGAATGATGTTGCCGGGACGGATAGACAGCGGGAGGTCGAGGTAGCTGCTGGTCTTCAGGAAGTTCGTGGAGAAGCCGGCGTACGGGCCGAACAGGAGCGAGCGCTTGCCGCCGACGTAGCGGGTGTCCAGGTGCGGAACGGACATGGGCGGCGCGCCGACCGAGGCCTGGCCATAGACCTTGGCGTTGTGCTGGGACGCGAGGGACGGGTCCGTGCAGCGGAAGAACTGGCCTGAAACGGGGAACCCGCCATAACCCTTGCTCTCCGGGATGCCGGAAGCCTGCAGCAGGCGCAGTGCGCCGCCGCCCGCCCCGACGAACACAAACTTGGCGCGGATGCTGCCGCGTTCCCCGGAAGCCGGGTGCTTGAGCGAAAGGTCCCAGCCGCCGTCGGACGCCCGCTTGACGTCGGTGACGTCATGGCCGTAGTTGATCTCGACGCCGTTGTTGCCAAGGTAGGTGGTCAGCTCCCGGGTCAGTGCCCCGAAGTCGACGTCGGTGCCCTCCGCGGCGCGCGTCGCGGCGATGCGCTCCTTGGGGTCGCGGCCCTTGACGATGAGCGGAGCCCACTTGCCGATCTGGGCGAAATCCTCGGAGTACTCCATGCTGTGGAACAGCGGGTGCTGCTTGAGCGCGTCATAGCGTGTCTTGAGGAAGTTGGAGTTGTCCTGCCCAATGACGAAACTCATATGCGGGACCGTGTTGATGAAGCCCTTGGGCGATCCGATCAGGGAGTTGGTCACGAGGTGCGACCAGAACTGGCGGGACAGCTGGAACTGCTCGTTGATGTGCAGTGCCTTGGAGGGGTCCACCGAGCCGTCTTTGGCTGCGGGGGAGTAATTAAGCTCACACAGGGCAGCATGTCCGGTGCCGGCGTTGTTCCACGGTCCCGAGCTCTCGAGGCCGGCTTCGTCGAGGCGCTCAAAGAGGGAAACGGTCCAGTTGGGTTCAAGCTGCTTGATGAACGCACCCAGCGTGGCGCTCATGATGCCGCCGCCAATCAGGACGACGTCGGCATGTTGGGTCTTGGAAATGAAGGTCACAATCAGTCTCCGATAGCAGCGGCTCTGGCTGTCACAGAATATCCCTGCACCGCCCACTAACTGAAATTGGTCCCGCCCGTCAAGGCCTTAGCTGGACCTTGGTGAAAACTTCATTTAATACCGGCGAGGCGGGGTAGCTGATGACCCGGTCGGACAGCGCCAGCGCCGAAATGGGGAACGCGATGGGGACGGCCGGAACGGTCTCGGCGATCTGGGCATTGATGGTCTGGTACTGCTCGGTGCGTTCCTTGCCGTCGGGCAGGCCGCGCGCCCGGTCGATCTTGGAGAAGACCTGGGGGTCCTGGTATCCGAACTCGCCGTTCTTCTCGCCGAACAGCGGCGCCAGGAAGTTGTCCGCGTCCGAATAGGAGCCGTTCCAGCCGAGCAGGTGGAAGGCATGGTCGCCGGGGGACTGCACCTTCTGCAGATAGCCGTCGGACCAGTCGACGGGAACGGGCCTGATGTTGAAGCCCACGGCCGTGAGCTGCCGGCTGATCTCGGCATAGACCTTCTCCGGCGTGGGCAGATAAGGCCGGGTCGCGTTCATGGGGTAATAGAACTTGAGCGGCTCGCCCTTGTAGCCTGCCTCCGCCAGGAGTTCCTGGGCCTTGGCAGGGTTGTGTCCCAGGGCGGGTGCATTGTTGTTGAACCCGCTCAGCTTGGGCGGCACGAACTGCGAAGCCTGGGCGGTGTTGTCGATGAAGAAGCGCCGGATGAGGGTGTCTTTGTCGATGGCCAGCTCGACTGCCTGCCTGATCTTGAGGTCCTGCAGGGCCGGAACCTCCTGGTTCATGCCCAGGTACATCACCGAAAACGGGTCACGCTGGATGATCTGCTGTCCGCGCTTGACGAGCTGGTCGAAGTTTCCCACCGTCACGGCGTCATAGCCGTCGATCTTGCCGTCGAGCAGGGCCTGGAGCCGGGTCTGCGGATGGTCGTAGGTGACGAACCTGATGGTGCCGATCTGGCCCCTGTCGCCCCAGTAGTCCTTGTTGGTGACCAGGGTGACGCTCGTGCTGTCCCAGGCGGAGAACCGGAACGGCCCCGTGCCTACGGGGTGCCTGGCGTAGTCGGAGAGGACCTGGCCGCCGCGGGTGCGGTTGAGGACATCGGCCCGTCCCGCGGCGAGTGCCTTGGGGGAGGAGATGGCGAACGCAGGCAGGGTCAGGGCCTGGAGAAATCCCGTGAAGCGTTCCGTGAGGTCGATCCGCACGCGCAGCGGCGACAGCGCCGTGCAGGCCTTGAAGACGGAGAGGCCCGCTTGATCGGCGTGTTCCTTGAAGACGCCCTTGAAGGTGGTGCCCGGAGCCTGGTTCCGGATCGCTTCGGAGAAGTTGAACCAGCGCTCAAAGTTGGTGCAGACGGCCTCGGCGTTGAACAGGGAGCCGTCGTGGAACGTGATGCCGGAGCGCAGAGTAAAGGTATAGGAGCGGCCGTCCGCTGACGCAGTCCATTCGGTGGCGAGCAGGGGCGTCGGTTCGCCCGTGGTCTGGTTGACGCCCACGAGTCCCTCAAGGACCTGGCGGGTGACGCGCTGGGACTCGACGTCGTTGGCCAGGGCAGGGTCCAGGCCCAGCGGCTGGGAGGCGGTACCGAACGCGAAGGTGGCCGAGGGGCTCGTCGGCGTGGGGGTAGCGCTCACGGCCGCGGTGGAGGGCGCGGGATCCGGCTCGCCGGTGCAGGAAGTGAGCGTCAAGCCCAGAAGAACTGCACCGGTTTTGATGGCCGTACGGCGCGTCATACTGCTGGGCACTGAATTATCACCTCTGGGCTGCTGGACTGCTGGGCTGCACGTGGGCGGCTACGGTCTGCTGGCCCCGACCCCCATTCTAGTTGACGGGCAGGCTCCCCTTGACGGACCCGGCGCTCAGGACACGCAAACGCGAACGGACATGGCGGGCACAGCAAAGCCGTGGCCCGCACCTCGCGGGTGCGGACCACGGCCTTTCCTTTGCCGGATGGAGTCCCAGTTCTCCTCCGGGCCGGAGTATCAGCAGGGACTACTTGGGCATCAGCACCGAGTCGACCAGGTAAACAGTGGCGTTGGCCGTCTGTACGCCGCCGCAGATCACGTTGGCACCGTCAACCTTGAGGGCATCCTTGCTGCCGGTCACGGTTACCGAACCGCCCTGGACCGTCTTGTGGGTGCCCACGATCTTGTCAGGAGTGATCTGGCCAGGGACAACGTGGTAGGTGAGGATCTTGCTCAGCAGGGCGTCGTCCTTCTTGAGCGTTTCGATCGTGGCGGCGTCGATCTTGGCGAAGGCGTCGTCAACCGGTGCGAAGACAGTGAACTCGCTGCCGTTCAGCGTGTCCACCAGGTCAACCTTCGGGTTGAGTTTGCCGGAAACTGCGGCCGTGAGCGTCTTCAGGAGCGGGTTGTTCGAGGCGGCCACGGCCACCGGGTCAAGTGCCATGCCCGAGACTGAACCCGCACCGCTGGGGACCTTCTCCGCGTAGCCGGCGCAGCCGGGGCCAGCCAGGTTGGCTGCGGGGTCCATGGCTGCCGCGGAAGTTTCCGACGGCGACGGCGCCATGCTGGAGGCGGACGGTTCAGCTGCGGCGGAGGAGCTGGGAGCCGTCGTGGCCGAACCGCCGCAAGCGGTCAGGCTGAGCAGGGCTGCGGCTGCAACACCTGCAACGGTGAAAGTTGTGCGCTTGAATGACTGCATTTCGATTCTCCTTGGTTGTGCCGATCATTGCCTGCGGAGAACGGTTTCCGTCCCCCGTCCATTGGCCCTATTCCGACTGTGGGGCACCGACCCTTGGTTGGTGTCTCAATGGGTATTCGGCCAATGGGCGGCCACGGATGGGTGAACCGGAAAGAACTTTTTTGAGCGGGCCGGCTTTCGCTGCAGCCGCGCCGGAGGATCCGCTGCTTAAACGCCGGAATCCCGGGTTAAACGCCGGAATCCCGGGCCGAGGGGCCCGGGATTCCGTGCTGTGCAGCATTCGTGTTGCAGTGTTGTGCACCGCGGTTTGGCTTTGTGCGCAAGGGGGGACTTGAACCCCCACGCCCGAAGGCACAGGAACCTAAATCCTGCGTGTCTGCCAATTTCACCACTCGCGCCCGGCTCCACCTGGCGCCTTCTGCCTGCTGTGACCGGCAGAAAAACGTACGACGGCGGATGCCAGCCTTTATTGTACCGTCAGCCGCGTGTGCCGTCAGTTGCCGGCTTCCGCCAGCTTCAGGTCCTTGCGAAGCTTCGCGACATGGCCTGTCGCCCGGACGTTGTACTGGGCCACGGCGACCTTGCCGTCCGGATCCACCACAACGGTCGAACGGATGAGGCCGTCGTAGGTCCGCCCGTAGTTCTTCTTCTCGCCCCACGCAGCGTAGGCCTCGGCAACGGCATGGGTGTCGTCGGACAGGAGCGGGAACGTCAGGCCTTCGGACTCAGCAAATGCCGCCAGCTTGCTGACGGGGTCAGGCGAGATTCCCAGTACGTCGTAGCCCGCGGCCTGCAGCGAGGCGAGGCTGTCCCGGAAGTCGCACGCCTGTTTCGTGCACCCCGGGGTAGCGGCGGCCGGATAAAAGTAAATGATGGTGTTCCGGCCCCGGTAGTCGTTGAGGCTGACGTCTGCTCCGGCCGAGTCCTTCAATGTAAATCCGGGTGCGGTGTCGCCCGGGATGAGTCTTTCAGCCAAAGTATTCTCCTTGTTTGCGTGCGGGACATTTAAGCTTAGTAAGGCTTGCGGGCGGTCACCAATCCACACTGGCTATACTTGTTGGTATGCCTGATATGGATCGCTGGCCCACTGGGCGCCTCTTGTCCACGGCGGCACGTCTCGTTGAACACTCCTGGAATGAAAAGCTGGGTGCCATCGGCTTGACCCACGCCGGTGTGATTGCCATCGAGGTTCTCTACAACAACGGTCCCATGACGCAGGCCCAGCTGGCTCAGCTGGTGCGCGTCCAGGCCCAGACCATGGGCAAAACGCTCAGCCGGCTCGAAGCGCACGGACACATCGTGCGCCAGCGCAGCACATCTGATCGCCGCAGCCACGTCGTTTCACTGACTGAGCGTGGCACCGAGGCAGTGGCTGCCGCAGCGGACATGGAGCGGTCCGTGCTTGCCGCAGCATCCATCGATCCGGATGTCCTCCGGCAGGAACTTAAGGCCGTGGTCCGGGAGCTTGCCACCCGATTCGCATCCCCGGAGACGACCGCCATCGTGGCGAGCGCCGATTCAGGGCTGGCCGAGGCCCGCTCCTTCGACTGACAGAAGCAACGTTCGTTGACGCCCCCGGGCGACGCCGCCTGAATCCTCCTCATTCGCCCTGGTTGACGGCGCGTCAAGGGAGGGGCACACTGGCCACATATTTGTGAGTCCTGGAGATGGGCGGACAAGGCATGCCTGAAGACCAAACTGCTGGCCGCGGCCCCAACTCCGGACGAAGCCGGAGCCCCCTCGTACGCCGTGTCATCCTTCCCGATTTCATCGTTGTGTCGCTGGCACCCATCGCGGAGAACGTTACGTACAAGCTCGCAACCCAAGGCAGGCAGACGTGGCTCTTTCAGGATCTGGGCTACATGCTCGGCGCGGGCCTCCTCATCGTCATCACGTTCTATGGCATCTGGATCCACCAGCGGGACGACCGGAAGCTTCCCCCGGCTGAGGCCATGCGCGACGCCATTGCTGCCACTGTGGTTCTCCTGTACCTGGTGCTGGTCTCGTGGGCAACCTTCTTCGCGCCGGGCCCCCGGGGTCTCCTGCCGGACCAGCTCCTTGCGTCACTGACCACTGTCACCGGCGTCGTCATCGCTTTTTATTTCGTCTCCACCGCGGCGGCCAGCAAGTGGTCACCGAAGCCACCCTGGGCCGGTGAGCCTGCCGTTCAAGAGCAGAGTGCAACAGAAAAGGACCAGCGCTAATCCCGCCCGGGCGTGACCGGCGCCCCTCGAGTCCTTCCTGTTCGCTGACGGGTCAGTCCCTCCGACGCGGAAGCACCAGAAGGGCGTCGCCCACAGGCCGTTGTCCGGCGGCGTCGGAGGGTGAGTTGACCACTTGGCCATTGACCACCATGGTGGTGGAGCCGCCGCCGTCCAGGTTGATGGCGTCCACCATTCCCAGGGATCGGGCAACGTCTGCTGACTCCTTGATGCTGAGCCCGAGCGCTGTCGTCTGGCGTCCGTCGGCGGTGACCAGCAGCGTGCGCCCCTGGGCATCGACGCCGGCGATGGTACGGGGATTGCGCTTGTGGACCCAGCCGTAATAGAAGCTGTTGCTGTCGCCCTGGCGGACCATGCCGTCCCGTTTAGCGGTGATGTTCTCGGCGCCATTGGACACCAGGACGGGACCCCCGTTGACGACGTCCGTCGTGGAGCCTGCTTGTAGCGGCCTACCGGCTTCGTTGACGAGTTCTGCGTCGATCTTCAGCCGTGTGCCGATCTTGGCCAGGCTGCCGAGTTTCTGGACGTCCGTACCGATAGCCTGCACGGTGCGTCCGCGGGCAGGAACCGGGATGCCGCGCGAGGAGTTGACGGCTTTGACGGTGCCGTGTTCATCGAGCACAACTTCCAGGCCAGGGCCGGACGGCGTAGAGGGTCCGAAGTCCTGGGTAAAGGCCACGATCTCGTCGGGATCGGTGCAGGTGGCGTCGAAGTAGCCGCCGTTGGTTGCCGCCAGGGCTCCGGCGCCGGCGGCAAGCTGGCTGGTGGTTTCCCGATCCTGCAGGTTCGGACCGAAGCCGGACGTGAGCTGGCCACGGAACTGCTTCGGATCAATGGTGAGGACCTCCAGTTTCCAGGGACCCCGGGTCGTTCGGCTGGTCCCGGCGTCGCCGTCCCAGCCCGTGTACAGAACAGATGATGCGTAGCTGGCGGCTTTGATCTGCTCGACGGCGGGTGCACCGTCGGCCTTCGAAGCGAACTGCCCGGCACGGACCCTGTATCCCAGGTCACCGCCGGCGTCGGCGAGCTGAGGGGACTGAACGTGTTCAACCCGGGCCTGGATACCCGCGGCTTCGAGCTTGCCTGCCACGGCGCGGGCGCGGGATTCGTCGGAAAGCGCGGAGGCTGGTGCGTCCGGATCGGGCGAGGCTGACGGGATGGCGACTTCGGCGGTCCATACCAGGGAGGGGTCTGCGGCTCCCCGGGTGATCGAGGTCCGGGTCAGCCCCGGAGCCAGCTCGGTGACGGTCCGTGACTCGGGGAGGTCCGGCGCGCCGAGTTGCAGAGTTTCGGCACGGTCCGCCGCGCTGGGGGCTGCTGCCGCTACACCGGGGGTTGCCGGGAGGGAGGGGCTGCGGCCGAGGGGCCGGCCGGCGTGAGGAAGGCCGCGGGGAGGCCGAGGGCCAGGGCCACGATGGCGGCCCTGCTGAGGCGCCTGTTGGGGATTTTCATGCTGCGACCCTAGCCGCGTGAGATGCCGTTGGACGGGTCCAAACGCCGGCGTTCAGGATGTCTTGGCGGAGTGTTCACAAGGCGTTTGGCAGTCATGAAGTGAGCCTCGTCCGGGGCTACCCGGACGAGGCTCACTGAGGGAAAGGTGCATCAAAGCTGGTCGCTGTCGGCTGCCGCGCAGCGTCGCGACCGAGCTTCGGGATCCGCGGCTTCTGAGATCCTTTCCGTGGGCGCAGGTGCAGCCCTTAGCTGCAGAACTTGGTGTACGTGCTGCCTGCCTGCTCGTAGTCGGCCTTCAGGGCGTTGAGCTTTTCGGTGTCCGGGCTGTCCCTGATGGACTCGTCCGTGTAATCGAGGATCGCCCGCAGCGCCGGCTTCAGGTCATCCGAGGACACGGCCTCGATCGGCCGGATCTGGTTGGCAAGGCGCGTCATTCCTGTCTTGCCCACGCTGTTTGCGGGGTTCGACACCACGGTCTTGATCCGGTCGCAGGTTTCTGCCGTGGTCAGTTGGGGTGACGCGCAGGCCGAAGCGGAGAGGACGAGTCCGGCGGCGAGCAGGGCGGTGGTGAGTTTCTTCATGGGTTCCCTCAGTAGTTGATGACGTTCGATTGTAAGCAGACGTTCCTGAGCGCCGGGGTGGCGCGCGCTCCATGGAGGCGGACTCAAGAACCTGCTGCGCGGCCTCGACGGCTCTGGCCCGTCGGATTATCGCGGGCAAAACGAAACCCCGCCTTCATGGCTTGTGGCCTATGAAGACGGGGTTTCTCACCTGTGCACCCCCCGGGACTTGAACCCGGAACCCATTGATTAAGAGTCAATTGCTCTGCCAATTGAGCTAGAGGTGCATCTGCTGTTTCGTTCAATCGTGGGCTTTTCTTTCCCTCGTTGATCTCCGCAACGACATGAAACTCTACACGAACTTTTGGCCAGTGTGAAATCGGGCCGGCAGGAGGGCCCGCGCGTTAGTTCGGAAGGCCCAAAATCAGCACAAAATCAGGGTTTTCGTTGTTGCTCAGAACCCACAACTCCCCGTTCGGGGCGAGGGAAACGCTCCGGATGCGGCCGTACTGCCGTGTGAAATAGGCCACAGGGGTGCCCGCGCTTTCGCCTTGGAGCGGAACGGCCCAGATTCGCCGGCCCCTGAGCGCGCCCAGATAGGCCGTGCCGCCCACGATCTCCAGGCCGCTCGGGGATGACTCGGCCGTGGACGGCCAGACAACCTTTGCATCGATGAATCCCTCACGGTGAGGCGCGCCGGTCACGTCAGGCCAGCCGTAGTTGCCTCCGGCCTGGATCAGATTAAGTTCATCATTGACGTCGGGACCGAACTCGCTGGCCCACAGCCGGCCATCGCTGTCCCACGCCAGTCCCTGCACATTCCGGTGCCCCAGGCTGTAAACGGGATTGCCCGGGAACGGGTTGCCCGGTGCCGGCTCGCCGTCCCTGGTAAGGCGCAGGATTTTCCCGCCCAGCGCATTCCGGTCCTGGGGCTGTTCCCGTCGCTGGGAGTCGCCCGTCCCCACGTAAAGGAAACCGTCGGGGCCGAAGCGGAGCCTGCCGCCGTTATGCGTGGAGGCCTTCGGGATGCCGGAGAAGATGACTTCGGGGGCGCCCAACCTGAGATCTGTCCCAGTCCCGGCTTCGTCGAGCCGCACGCGGGCGATCCGGTTGTCATCGGCCGCGGTGAAGTAGACGTAAAGAAGCCGGTCCGACGCGAAGTCGGGCGACAAAGCCAGGCCCATCAAGCCGCCCTCACCACCTGGCACTACGTCCGGGACCTTGCCGATGGTGCGGATTTCGCTGCCCTTCACGGATTTGAGGAGCGCGGAATCCCGTTCCGATATGACTGCGGACCCGTCAGGCATGAACACGGTTGACCAAGGCAGTTGCAGGCCGTCAATCCTGGTTCGGACCACCGGAGCCGCGGGTTCGCTGGGTGTGGACCGCCCGGGGCTGGCCGACGGGCTTCCACCGGGGCCGGTCCCGCTGCCAGCGGGGCTTGAGGCCGGCGAGCTGGTGCTCCCGGCCGTCGGTGCGCCGCCGCCGTCTCCGGTGCATCCGGCAACCATGAGCGCCAATGCCACAGCCGCGGCGGCGGCACGCCCTGAGGCAATCCGGAGCAAGAAGCCGGACGGCCGGCCGTCGGCAACGGCAGAACCACGCGCGCTGCCTTGACCTGCTCCGGTCCTTCTCACTCTTGCCGTCGTCACTCTTTATTCCGCCGTGGTGCTGGTGCCCGTCATTACTGTCTCTTTGTCAGCTGGCAGCCGCTCGTGTTCAGGGCCGCGACCGTCTTCAGCGCCGCGAGCGGCGCGGTGCGCGGAATCCGGCAGCCTCGGCATGCGCCGCAGTCAGGAACCACACTTCGGCCCTGGCCTCCACATAACCGGAGCTGTCTTCGTCGTAGTAGGTCATGGAACTGACGTCGCCCTTCACAACGTAGCCATCGGGCCCGCTGCCGTCCGCCGCCGCTGCCGCCGATCCTTCGCCGTAGGGCTGGCCCGGTTCCCCGCCCAGGACCGGTTCCCCGCCTTGGCCGGTTTCCCGATCCAAGTCCGCGGCGCCTCCCGGACCCTGGGCCTCCTGGCCGGACGGCTCGGCCTCATGGCTCGCGGCGGCCTCCGTGGCGGCGGAAGACGCGATCCGCTGCTGGGTTTCTGCCTCGGCATCGAACGCCTCGGCCGCGGCAGATTCGGCCCCGGGCAGCGTGGGGGCGTGCGGTACCGTGTACTCGGCGTGATGTGTGGGAGCGGCGGTCTGGGCCGCCGGGGCGGGTGGCGTCGCTGCGGAGGACGTGCCGCCGGTTCCTTGCGCTGCAGTAGCCGCGGACGTGCCGCCGGCTTCGGACCACTGGGCGTCCCATTCGGCCTTGTCCTCGTCATCATCCCAATCATCGACATCTCCGCCGGCAGGGGAGTGGCCCGGAGCCGAAGACGGGCTATCCCAGGTGTCGGCGGCCGCAGCGGACGGTGCCTGTCCCGTCGCAGCAGAACCGGGCGTGCCAACGTCCGGCTCTTCCGCCGAGGGGCGCGGCGTAGCGGCGTCCCACGACTCGATGTCCGGCTCAAGGTCCTCAGGCTCGGCCTGGGTGGCCGCGGGGGAGCCCTGCCGCGCCGGCGCTTCCGCGGCTGCCGGGCCGGCGTCCGGCTCGGTCGTCCTGCCCGCGCCGGTGGCCATGCCGGTGGTGGCAGCAGCAGCCGACGCTGCGGCGGCGGACGCGGCCGTGCCGCCGGCCTGCGGCCGCTCAGAGGCCGTGACGTCACCCTGGGCGCCGGTGGAAGCCGCGGAAGTTACCTGGTCAGTGCGGGCCGAATCCTGGGCTGCCGCCGTATTGCCCGAATTGCGGTTCAGCAGCCACCAGACGACGGCGATGATCAATACGATGACGATGACCCAGATAATCCACTCCATAGCAAAGCCCTTCTGTCCACGAGGCGAGGTTGCCGTTGCTTGACGGTACGTCGCTGTCAATACGGCTGTCTAGGTTTGTCAATGCCCGGCGGGCACCGGTCGGTATGGATAAGGAGCATTCAAGAGTCCTCCGTCCGTGACGTAGCCTCGCTTCATGGACTTCAAGCGGCTCCGCATACTCAGGGAACTGGCCGATAGGGGATCAGTCGGTGCCACGGCTGAGGCGTTAGGCGTAACGCCCTCCGCCGTCTCACAACAGCTGAAGACCCTGCAGGACGAACTTGGCGTCGTGCTGGTGGAGAAGTCCGGCCGGGGCGTGAGGCTCACGGAGGCGGGGGCCGCGATGGCCCGCGCGGCCGCGGAGGTCGCGGTCGCCATGGCCCGGGCCGAGGCGACGGTGGACACCTACCGCCGAGGCTGGCAGACGCGGGTCAAGGCCGCCTTCTTCCCGAGCGCCGCGGAAATGCTCCTGCCCGGGCTGCTGCACAGGGTGAAAGCCATCGACGGGCTGCACTTCGAGGCGCACCTGGAGGATCCCATGGTGGCGGGATTCGCAAGCCTCGCGGCGGACTACGACATCGTCCTGGCCCACAGCGTCGACGGGCCGGACGTCTTTGCGCGGCGTGGCCTCGTGGTGGTGCCGCTGCTGAACGAGCCGCTGGACGTGGCCATTCCGGCCGGCCACGTCCTGGCTTCGAAGACGAGCCTGACGGCCCAGGATGTGGTCGGATTTCCCTGGATGGGAGTCCCTGAAGGGTTCCCGTTCGACAGTGTGCTTCAGCAGATCGAGGCGCAAGCGGGCGCCACCGCCGTGCGCGCCCAGCTCTTTGCCGACCTGCGTGTACTGGAGGCCCTCGTCAGTTCGGGCCACGGGCTGTCGCTGCTCCCTCGCTACACCTCACTGGGAAACCAGGGGCACGGATTCGTCCTCCGTCCGCTGACCGGAGTCACCGCGCGCCGCAGTATCGTGGCGCTGGCACGGCCGGAGGTGGCGGCGCGGTCCACGATCCAGCAGGTCCTGGGCATGCTGAGCGATGAGGCCAGGACCCTGACGGACAGCGTGGAGCGGACGTGATCCCGGCCACGAAAGCGCGGCATTCCCCAGCGGCGGTCCACTATATGAGATAAGAGTCCACTATCTGATCGAAATATTCCCGGATTTCCGCTTAACGGGCCGCCCCCGGTCGTTGGCTCCCTCGCCGGAGTCATAGACTTTGACCCATGAGTGAGGACACCGTGATCGCAACCGAGAACAAGATTGACATCAAGCCCCGCAGCCGGGTCGTCACCGACGGGATCCATGCCGCCCCCGCGCGCGGTATGTTCCGCGCAGTCGGCATGGGCGATGACGACTTCGCGAAGCCCCAGATCGGCGTTGCGAGTTCCTGGAATGAAATCACTCCCTGCAACCTTTCCCTCAACCGGCTGGCCCAGGGCGCCAAGGAAGGCGTCCACGCCGGCGGCGGCTTCCCGATGCAGTTCGGAACCATCTCAGTCTCCGACGGCATTTCCATGGGCCACGAGGGCATGCACTTTTCCCTCGTCTCCCGCGAGGTCATCGCCGACTCCGTGGAAACGGTAATGCAGGCCGAGCGCATTGACGGCTCCGTGCTGCTGGCCGGCTGCGACAAGTCCCTTCCGGGCATGCTGATGGCAGCCGCGCGCCTGGACCTGGCCAGCGTCTTCCTCTACGCAGGCTCCATCATGCCCGGCTGGGTCAAGCTGGAGGACGGCTCCGAAAAGGAAGTCACCCTGATTGACGCGTTCGAGGCCGTGGGCGCGTGCGCGGCAGGCAAGATGAGCATGGGCGACCTCGACCGCATCGAACGCGCCATCTGCCCCGGCGAAGGCGCCTGCGGCGGCATGTACACGGCGAACACCATGGCCTGCATCGGTGAGGCCCTGGGCATGTCCCTGCCCGGTTCGGCCGCTCCGCCCTCCGCTGACCGCCGCCGCGACGAGTTCGCCCGCAAGTCCGGCGAAGCCGTGGTCAACCTGCTTCGTCTCGGCATCACCGCCCGCGACATCATGACCAAGAAGGCGTTCGAAAACGCCATCGCCGTCACCATGGCGTTCGGTGGATCCACCAACGCAGTCCTGCACCTCCTCGCGATTGCCCGCGAAGCCGAGGTCGAGCTGACCCTCGATGACTTCAACCGCATCGGCGACAAGATCCCGCACCTGGGCGACCTGAAGCCGTTCGGCCGCTACGTGATGACCGACGTCGACAAGATCGGCGGCGTTCCGGTGATCATGAAGGCACTGCTCGACGCCGGGCTGCTGCACGGTGATTGCCTCACCGTCACCGGCAAGACCCTGGCGGAAAACCTTGCGTCCATCAACCCGCCGGACCTTGACGGCAAGATCCTCCGCGCCCTGGACAACCCGATCCACAAAACCGGCGGAATCACCATCCTGCACGGTTCCATGGCGCCGGAAGGCGCCGTCGTGAAGAGTGCGGGCTTCGACGCCGACGTCTTCGAAGGCACCGCCCGCGTGTTCGAACGCGAACAGGGTGCTCTTGACGCACTCGACAAGGGCCAAATCAATAAGGGCGATGTCGTGGTCATCCGCTACGAAGGCCCGAAGGGCGGCCCGGGCATGCGCGAAATGCTCGCCATCACCGGCGCCATCAAGGGTGCGGGACTGGGCAAGGACGTCCTGCTGCTGACCGACGGCCGCTTCTCCGGCGGGACCACCGGTCTGTGCATTGGCCACGTGGCGCCGGAAGCCGTCGACGGCGGGCCCATCGCCTTCGTCAAGGACGGCGACCGGATCCGCGTCGACATCGCCGCCCGCAGCTTCGACCTGCTGGTGGACGACGCGGAGCTCGAGTCCCGCAAGGTCGGCTGGCAGCCCCTGCCGGCCAAGTTCACCAAGGGCGTCCTGGCCAAGTACGCCAAGCTGGTGCACAGCGCCTCCACGGGCGCATACTGCGGGTAGCGCCACGCAGTCCGGCGGCTGAACCCACCTGAGTCGCAGTAGATGTCGTTATGAGCTCTGAAAACGACATCTACTGCGACCCAGTTGGGGGAGGCGGCCATTTGGTGGACAATGATGTCCAAATGGTGAGATCGCTAGTCGCTTCGTTGACACGCGTCTGACCTAGAGGGAAAACTGAACGCATGATCGCATTCGTTACCGTCGGCGCCGTCGTCGTCCTTACCAAGCGCGTGGCTCCATAGCCCGACTGGTAACGAACTGTCACGCGCAACCCCTCGAAGAGCCGCCAGGCTGAGGGGTTTTTTTATTTTCCAGCGTGGCAACGTTCAGCTTCACCCAGCACCGCCCCAATTCAAGATCCACTAAGGAAGAGTCCGATGAGCAAAGGATCGCCGATCAGCCCCTCGCTGATGGCTACTAAGTCCGCTGGAGCCCCCAAGGCTCCGGAACGCGCCGACCGGACGGCTGAAACCGCCGTCGGCGTCGACACTGCTGCAACCGCCTCTCCTGTACTTGGGCCGAACAACGTCGTACCCCCGACGGTGATGACCGGCTCGCAAGCAATTGTCCGTTCGCTCGAAGAACTCGGCGTCGACGATATTTTCGGTTTGCCCGGTGGCGCGATCCTGCCCACCTACGACCCTCTGATGGCCTCCAAAATGAACCACGTTCTGGTCCGTCACGAGCAGGGAGCCGGCCACGCCGCGCAAGGCTACGCCATGGTTACCGGGCGGGTGGGCGTCTGCATCGCCACCTCGGGTCCCGGTGCCACCAACCTCGTCACCGCCATCATGGATGCGCACATGGACTCCGTTCCGCTTGTGGCCATCACCGGCCAGGTCTCCAGCGGAGTGATCGGCACCGACGCCTTCCAGGAAGCGGACATCGTGGGCATCACCATGCCCATCACCAAGCATTCCTTCCTGGTGACGGACCCCAACGACATCCCCCATGTCATGGCCGAGGCGTTCCACCTCGCCTCGACGGGCCGCCCGGGTCCTGTCCTTGTTGATGTTGCCAAGGACGCCCAGCAGGGACAGATGACGTTCTCCTGGCCGCCGAAGATCGACCTGCCCGGCTACCGGCCGGTGGTCCGCGGCCACAACAAGCAGGTCCGTGAGGCGGCAAAGCTGATCGCCGCCGCCAGCAAGCCGGTGCTGTACGTCGGCGGCGGCGTGGTCAAGGCCCACGCCGCGGCCGAGCTCCGAGAGCTGGCGGAAGTGACCGGCGCGCCCGTGGTGACCACACTGATGGCCCGCGGCGTCTTCCCGGACTCGCACCCCCAGCACGTCGGCATGCCCGGCATGCACGGCACGGTGTCCGCCGTGACGGCCCTGCAGCAGTCGGACCTCCTCATCACCCTGGGGGCCCGGTTTGATGACCGCGTCACCGGCATCCTGAAGACCTTCGCGCCCAACGCCAAGGTGATCCACGCAGACATCGACCCCGCCGAGATTTCCAAGAACCGCACGGCGGACGTCCCGATTGTCGGATCGGTCAAGGAAATCATTCCGGAACTGACCGAAGCCGTGCGCACCCAGTTCACAACCTCGGGCACGCCGGACCTGACCAGCTGGTGGGCCTTCCTGAACAACCTGAAGGAAACCTATCCGCTGGGATGGACCGAGCCCGAAGACGGACTCAGCGCACCCCAGCGCGTCATCGAGCGTATCGGCGCCCTCACCGGCCCCGAAGGCATCTACGTCGCAGGCGTGGGCCAGCACCAGATGTGGGCCGCGCAGTTCATCAAGTACGAGCGCCCGCACGCCTGGCTGAACTCCGGCGGCGCCGGCACCATGGGCTACGCTGTTCCGGCCGCAATGGGCGCAAAGGTGGGGGAGCCGGACCGCGTGGTCTGGGCCATTGATGGTGACGGCTGCTTCCAGATGACCAACCAGGAACTGGCCACGTGCACCATCAACAACATCCCCATCAAGGTTGCCGTCATCAACAACTCCTCGCTGGGCATGGTGCGGCAGTGGCAGACGCTCTTCTACGAAGGGCGCTACTCGAACACGGACCTGAACACCGGCCACGACACCGTCCGCATCCCGGACTTCGTCAAACTGGGCGAAGCCTACGGCTGCGCATCCTTCCGCTGCGAACGCGATGAGGACATCGACGCCACTATCCAGAAGGCCCTGGAAATCAATGACCGCCCCGTGGTCATTGATTTCGTTGTCAGCCCCAACTCCATGGTGTGGCCGATGGTGCCCGCAGGGGTCAGCAACGACCAGATCCAGGTTGCCCGCAACATGACCCCGGAATGGGAAGAGGAGGACTGATCATGAGCCGCCATACACTGTCCGTTCTGGTCGAAGACAAGCCCGGTGTGCTGACCCGCGTGGCAAGCCTTTTCGCCCGCCGGGCCTTCAACATCAATTCCCTGGCCGTCGGCCCGACCGAAGTTCCGGGCATGTCCCGGATGACCGTCGTCGTCGACGCCGACGGTGACCTGATCGAACAGGTCACCAAGCAGTTGAACAAGCTGGTCAACGTGATCAAGATTGTTGAACTGACTTCCGAATCTTCCGTACAGCGCGACCACATCCTGGTCAAGGTACGTGCGGATGCCGCAACTCGTCTGCAGGTGACCCAGGCTGCAGACCTGTTCCGCGCTTCAGTGGTCGACGTCTCCACCGACTCCGTGGTTATTGAAGCAACCGGCCATCCCGAAAAGCTCACGGCACTGCTTTCAGTGCTGGAGCCGTTCGGTATCCGCGAAATTGTGCAGTCCGGCACCTTGGCCGTTGGACGGGGATCCCGCTCCATGAGTGACCGGGCGCTGCGCTCCGCTTAGGCATTGCCCAAGCAGCACGCTCCGCCCGTAACCGCAGCACCAGAGACACCTAACTACAAAGAATCCACTCAAAGGAGACACCCAAGTGACTGAAATGTTCTACGACGACGACGCCGACCTGTCGATCATCCAGGGTCGCAAGGTGGCCATTGTCGGCTACGGCTCCCAGGGCCACGCCCACGCGCTGAACCTGCGCGATTCCGGCGTCGAGGTTGTCATCGCCCTCAAGGAAGGCTCGACGTCGATCGCCAAGGCCGAGGAAGCAGGCTTCACGGTCAAGAACGTTGCCGACGCCGCCGAATGGGCCGACGTCATCATGATCCTGGCACCGGACCAGCACCAGCGCTCGATCTACAACGACTCCATCAAGGACAAGCTGACCGCCGGCAAGGCGCTCGCCTTCGCCCACGGCTTCAACATCCGCTTCGGCTACATCCAGGCTCCGGAGGGCGTTGATGTCATCCTGATCGCTCCGAAGGCTCCGGGCCACACGGTACGCCGCGAGTTCGAAGCCGGCCGCGGCATCCCCGACATCATTGCCGTGGAGCAGGACGCTTCCGGTTCCGCCTGGGAGCTGGCCAAGTCCTACGCCAAGGCCATTGGCGGCACCCGCGCCGGTGTCATCAAGACCACCTTCACCGAAGAGACCGAAACGGACCTCTTCGGCGAGCAGTCCGTCCTGTGCGGCGGCGTGTCCCAGCTGGTCCAGTACGGCTTCGAGACCCTGACCGAGGCCGGCTACCAGCCGCAGATCGCCTACTTCGAGGTGCTTCACGAGCTGAAGCTCATCGTTGACCTCATGTGGGAAGGTGGCATTGCCAAGCAGCGCTGGAGCGTTTCCGACACCGCAGAGTACGGCGACTACGTCTCCGGCCCGCGCGTCATCACCCCCGAGGTGAAGGAAAACATGAAGGCTGTCCTCGCCGACATCCAGAACGGCGCCTTCGCCAAGCGCTTCATTGAAGACCAGGACAACGGCGGCGTCGAGTTCAAGGAACTGCGTGCCAAGGCAGAGTCGCACCCGATCGAGGCTGTTGGCCGCGAGCTGCGCTCCCTGTTCTCCTGGCAGCAGCAGGACCAGGACTATGTTGAAGGCTCTGCAGCCCGCTAAGGCTGAGGGTTCCTAGACCACCGGCTAGGGGCCCTTCAGAACACGACAGTGAGGCCGGGTTCACACTTAACAATGTGAGCCCGGCCTTTCCGTCAGCCTAGACTTGATTCATCCCCAGGACTGCAACGCAGAGGATCAGCCGTGTCAAAACCCGTAGTACTGCTCGCCGAAGAACTTTCGCCCGCCACAGTCGAGGCCCTTGGCCCGGACTTCGAAATCCGCCAGACCGACGGCGCCGACCGTTCCCAGCTGCTCTCTGCCATTGCGGATGTGGATGCCATCCTGGTCCGGTCCGCCACCAAGGTGGACGCCGAAGCCATCGCCGCGGCCAAGAACCTGAAGGTGATCGCCCGCGCCGGCGTCGGCCTGGACAACGTTGACATCAAGGCCGCCACGCAGGCCGGCGTCATGGTGGTCAACGCCCCGACGTCGAACATCGTCTCCGCCGCCGAACTCACCGTGGGCCACATCCTGAGCCTGGCCCGCCACATCCCGCAGGCCAGCGCCGCCCTCAAGGACGGCGAATGGAAGCGCTCCAAGTACACGGGCATCGAGCTGTTCGAGAAGAAGGTCGGCATCATCGGCCTGGGCCGCATCGGCGCCCTCGTGGCCGCACGCCTGCAGGGCTTCGACACGGAGATCCTGGCCTACGATCCGTACATCACCTCCGCCCGGGCGGCGCAGCTCGGCGTGAAGCTCGTGAGCCTCGACGAACTGCTGGCCCACTCGGACTTCGTCACCATCCACATGCCCAAGACCCCGGAAACCGTTGGCATGCTCGGCGCCGACGCCTTCACCAAGATGAAGCCCACCGCCTACGTCATCAACGTCGCCCGCGGCGGCCTCGTTGACGAGGAGGCCCTCTACACCGCCCTTCAGGACGGCCAGATCGCCGGCGCCGCCGTGGACGTTTTCGTCCAGGAGCCCAGCACGGACCTGCCGTTCTTCAAGCTGGACAACGTCGTGGTGACCCCGCACCTGGGCGCCTCCACGGACGAGGCCCAGGAAAAGGCCGGTGTATCCGTGGCCAAGTCGGTCCGGCTCGCCCTGGCCGGCGAACTGGTCCCCGACGCCGTGAACGTTGCCGGCGGCGTGATCGCCCCCGACGTCCGCCCGGGCATCCCGCTGATCGAGAAGCTGGGCCGGATCTTCACCGCGCTGACCCACGCCTCCCTGACCCAGATCGACGTCGAGGTCGCCGGTGAAATCGCCGCCCTGGACGTCAAGGTCCTGGAACTGGCGGCCCTCAAGGGAATCTTCGCCGACGTCGTCACCGAACAGGTCTCCTACGTCAACGCCCCCGTGATCGCCGAGCAGCGCGGCATCAACACCCGCCTGATCACCACTCCGGAGGCAGAGGACTACCGCAACGTCCTGACCCTGCGCGGTGCGCTGAGCGACGGCTCGCAGATCTCCGTCGCCGGCACCCTGACGGGCCCCAAGCAGGTGCAGAAGCTGGTCGGCGTCAACGGTTATGACGTCGAAATCCCCATCAGCGAACACCTCGTGGTGGTCTCCTACGCTGACCGGCCTGGCGTCATCGGCACCATCGGACACATCCTTGGCATGAACAACATCAACATCGGCGGGATGCAGGTCGCACGGCAGGCTGAGGGCGGCCAGGTGCTCGCGCTGCTCACCATCGACACCTCCGTTCCGCAGCAGGTGCTTGACGCCATCAAGGCCGGCATCGGTGCCGAAATGGTGCGTGAAGTGGACCTCGAAGACTAGGGTCCTTTCCCCAAGGTGAACTCCGCGTCGCTTGGAGTCCACCTTGGACCAGTATGATTGGCCGGTCTGCGTACAATGGCTAGGTTCGAAATTTCAGGATCTCGCCGGCAGGCCGGCCAATACTTTTTGCACGCCCGCAAGGGAAACCCCTCCACATCCACCGGTGATCGTGGCGTGCACACGCAATCCAGGTTTCAGGGAGCTCAATGAACGCCGTCCAGAGGTTCATCAGAAGCAAAGTGCTGCTGCTGACCGCTGCCATTTTGATCGTCGCCATGTGCCTGTCCGTCCTCATCCAGAATCAGTCGCAGGCAGCGCTGAATCGGACCGTGGACGAGAACTCGCGCGGGCTCTATGACATCCTGGTCCAGGCCAAGGCGGGGTCCGGCGGTGCCCTGGTGCAGCCCGAGATCGCCAACGGCCAGGGCGGGATCAGATTTGACCAGCTTCAGGGCATCCGTGACCTGTCCGGCACTTCGGTGGCGGCGCCCATCAGCCTGGTCTCCCGTGTCACGCAGAACCTGGAAGCCCCCAGGCTGGAAGCGATGGACTACCTCGGCTTCAACGAAGGCCTCGTGGGCACGGCGACGGCCGGCCAGCCCGGCGGCACCGACCCCAGCAAGTGGCCCGCCGCGCAGTCCGTGCTGAGCGAGACCCCCAAGAAGTACCGCCTGACTGCCAGCGCCACGAGCTCCGATGGCGCCTCCGAGCAGACCCTCTTCAAGTCGACGGCCGAAGGATCACTCGGCAAGGCCCGGCTCGTGGAGGAAGAGGTCGAGGGCGGCAAGAGCATCCGCATCGCCGGCCCCGAAGGGGAGACGGGCATCAAATTCCCCGCACCTGCCGGAGGCTCCGAGCACAACCTCTTCAATCTGTCCGTTGCCCTGCCCTTGGCGCCGGAGGTCACGGAGTCCGTGGTCGCCGTCGACCCCGTTTCGGAGCGCGCTCTGCTGGGGACCTCGGGAGACTTCCTGGCCCCGCTGGAGAAGGCGCCGCCGGCGGATGCCCGCAGCGCCGCGGCGATCGGCCGCCATTTCGAAAGCCTCTTCACCAACGGCATCGGCATGAAAGAGCTCGAGGAGGGGCCGGACTTCCTGGGCGTCAAGCTCAAGTACTGGGCACCGCTGATGACCCAGTACCAGCAGGCGAAGCGCAGCGGCGAGCTGACCGAGGATTCCCAGGCCATTCCGCTGATTGTCCGCTCCGGCACGTCCCTTGACCTGAAGTACTCCGTGAAGATCGAGGAAATCGATGATTCAGGGAACGTGGTCAAGGAGATCGGGACGGCGGACCGCTCCCTGGACAAGGACTACCTTCCGTTCGTGTCCAAGTCGCCCTTCGCGCTTTCCTGGCCCGGCTCCACGGACTACTCCGAGCTGCTCGGCAACTCCGCGAACTTCAGCCGCGGGCTCTACAGCCCCGCAACGTGGAGTACCAACTTCGCCTCCGCGCCCAAGTACACCGACGGCTCCACCGCAGGCAACGGCGCCACCGACAAGACCGCCACCCCCGGTGAGTGGGTCACCGTCAACCGCCTTCCGGAGAAGACGGCCAGCGGGGAACCCGTTGACCAGACCCAGCGCAACCCTGTGGACGAGCGCTCCTACCGGGAGAACCTCGAAACGGGCAAGAAGCTGGCGACGCCCCTCGCCATGGTTTACGGCACGTTCGATCCCGCCGCCGTGCAGGCAGCGGCCGGGGACGTCAACCGGCTTCCGCTGGGCGGCTACGACCCGACGCCGATGACCCTTACCAAGGACGCCGAGGGCAAGGACGTCCAGGATGCCGCACTCAAGCCGTCCCTGAGCGCCACGGGGCTGGTCAGCCAGTCCGCCGGGGCAATCACGGATTACTACGGCCTGGCGGCAGCCCGCGGCTACGAGAAGAACGCGTCAGTCATTGACGCCGTGCGCGTTCGCGCCAGCGCCCCCGGCAGCTGGAAGCAGGCCCAGCCGGACGTGGAGAAGCTCGCCAACGAGATCCGGGACATGGGACTGGAAGCCACGATTGTGGCCGGCTCCTCACGCGAGGACGCCAGCATCTTCGTTCCCGGCTACTCCAAGGACGACGCCGGCAAGGAGTCTGCGCTGGGCACCGTCCAGCAGTCGTGGGTCAGGCAGGATGCCGCCGATGCCGTGTCCGGCTCGCTGACCGCAACGAACCTCACCCTGCTCTTCCTGACTCTCTGCGGTGCCGCGCTGCTCACCGGCGCATCGACCGTGAGCTACATCCGGCAGCGGCGCCGCGAGGCGGGAACCCTGCGGGCCATGGGGTGGACGCAGCGGCGCATCCGCTCGTGGGTGCTGGAGGAATTCGCCGTGGGCGCAGGTCTGCTCGCCGTCGCTGGGGTCGTCCTGAGCATGCTCAGCTGGAACCTCGCCACCGTGATTGTCTCGGCATCCGTGCTGGTCCTCTATCTGGCTGCGGCCTTCTTCGCCGCCCAGATGCTGCGCCACCGCGAGGAAGTTGACCAGGAACCGCAGCATGACGAACGGCTCATCGCCGTCGACTCTCCACTGACCTTCGCCAACCGCCAGCTGAGCACCAACCGCTTCAACGCGATTTCCCTCGCCGTAGCGGTCGGCGTGTTCGGTGCCGCGGTGGGAGGCCTGGTCGCCCTGCTGATCGACATCCCGCGGGCCGCAGGGGCCAGCGCGCTCAGCGGCCTTGCCGCCGCAAGCGTGGCCCTGCCGAGCATCGTCCTGGGCCTCTCCGGAGTTGCCGTGGGGCTCGTGCTGACACTCGTGACCGGCCGCTTCGAGCTGCAGGCCAAGCGCCAGTACCTCGGAACGCTGGAGGCCATGGGCTGGAACCCCGACATGCTCGGCCAGGTCCGGTTCTTCGAAAATGCCCTGGTGGGAGCGGTCGCGGTTCCGCTGGGGGTGCTCGGTGCCCTCGGCGTCGGCCTGCTCCTTGCCCCCTATGCCGCACTCTGGGCCGCCGTGGCCGGGCTCGTGGCTGTACTTTGCTGGATTCCGATTGCAACGAAAGTGGTCCAATGACTAACGACCTGAACCTTCGCCGGGAGCGCGGGAACAACGACGGCGGGGGCTCGCACCAGACGCGCGCCAACACCCTCGTCAAGGCCGCCGATCATGCTACCCCGCTCGAGCTGAGCAATATCACCATCCGCTACGGCGGCGGAAAAGGCGGCGCCGAGGCCGTGAGCGTGGTGGAGGGCTTCGACCTGACCCTCCACGCCGGCGAGATGCACTGCGTTGCCGGCCGGAGCGGCTCAGGCAAGACCAGCATCCTGACCGTCGGCGCGGGGCTCACCCTGCCGACGTCGGGCCGGGTGATGTGGGAGGGTGAGTCCCTCGAAAGCATGGGCGACGACGAGATCGCCGACCGGCGGCGTGCACTGATCGGCTACGTTGACCAGGGCGGGGCACTGATCGACGGCATGAGCGCCCTCGAAAATGTCCTTCTGCCGGCAGTCCCGGACGGCGAAGTGGACCAGCGCCGCGACATGGCCAAGGACCTGCTGGACCTCGTGGGCCTCGGCCGGCGGATGCGGCACCGCCCCGCGCAGCTGTCCGGCGGCGAGCGGCAGCGCGTCGCCATTGCCCGCGCCCTGATCCTCGGTACGCGCGTGCTGGTGGTTGACGAGCCCACCGCGAGCCTTGACCGGGCCTCGGCCAACCGCATCATCAGCATTCTGAAGGACACGACGTCCGACGGCATTGCCGTGCTGGTGGCGTCACATGACCACGAACTGGTCCGGCTGAGCGATACCCTGACCGAACTGATCTAGATTCATCCCTCCGTACTAAAGGTAATTTCCCGCCCGTGACTTCTTCAGAAAAGCGCCCGTTCTACATCACCACGGCCATCAGCTACCCCAACGGCGTGCCGCACATCGGCCACGCCTACGAGGTCATTGCCACCGATGCCATGGCGCGGTTCAAACGGCTGGACGGCCACGATGTCTTCTTCATGACCGGCACTGATGAGCACGGCCTGAAGATGCAGCAGTCGGCGGAGAAGGAAGGCCTGACGGCGAAGGAACTGGCGGACCGGAACTCCGCTGCGTTTCAGCAGATGGAGCAGGACCTGGGCATCTCCCATGACCGCTTCATCCGCACCACGGACGAGGACCACTACGCCGCGTGCCAGGAAATCTGGCGCCGGATGGAAGCCAACGGCGACATCTACCTGAGCAAATACGAGGGCTGGTACTCCGTCCGCGACGAGGCTTACTACGTGGAAGACGACACCGTGGTCAAGGAGGACGGCGCCCGGTACACCAAGGAGTCGGACACCCCCGTGACCTGGACCGCCGAGGAGAGCTACTTCTTCCGGCTGTCGGCCTACCAGGACAAGCTGCTGGCACTGTACGAGGCACAGCCTGAATTCGGCGCCCCGCAGTCCCGCTTCAACGAGGTCATCAGCTTCGTGCGGCGCGGCCTGGAAGACCTGTCCATCAGCCGCACCACGTTCGATTGGGGCGTGCCCGTTCCCGGGGACGAAAAGCACGTCATGTACGTCTGGGTCGACGCCCTGACGAACTACCTCACAGGAGTCGGCTACCCTGACGTCGATTCGGAATCGTTCAAGAAGTACTGGCCCGCCGACGTGCACGTGATCGGTAAGGACATCTCTCGCTTCCACGCCATTTACTGGCCGGCGTTCCTGATGAGCGCGGGCCTCGAGCTGCCCAAGCGGATCATGATCCACGGGTTCCTGCAGAACAACGGGGTCAAGATGTCCAAGTCGCTGGGCAACGTGGTGGCGCCGTCCGACTTCGTGGCCCAGTACGGCCTCGACCAGGTCCGGTTCTTCTTCCTGCGCGAGGTTCCCTTCGGCGCCGACGGCAGCTACAACCACGAAGCGATCGTGGGGCGGATGAACTCTGACCTGGCAAACAATTTCGGAAACCTCGCCCAGCGGTCTCTGTCCATGGTGGCGAAGAATTGCGAAGGCCGCGTTCCCGTTCCCGGAGCGTTCACGCCTGAGGACACTGCCATCCTGGCCCAGGCCAACGCTCTCCTGGACCAGGCACGCACCGCCTTCGACAAGCAGGAATTCAGCCGCGCCCTCGAAGCGATCTGGGGCGTGCTGGGGGACACCAACGCCTACTTCGCCGAGCAGGCCCCCTGGGTCCTGCGGAAGACCGACGTCGAACGCATGCAGACGGTGCTGTACGTGACCCTTGAGGTGCTGCGCATCGTGGCCATCCTCGCGCAGCCGGTGATGCCGACGGCGACGTCCGCCCTGCTGGCGACGCTCGGCCAGCCGGAGGGTGATGCCCGCCAGTTCGGCGCCATCCCGACGCCGATCGCCGCGGGCACCGAACTGCCGGCACCCGCCCCGGTGTTCCCGAAATACGAGGAACCGGCCGACTCCTGACCGTGCCAGGCTGCGGCGGATTTCCGCCGCTGCGCCGCCCCTCGCCCCCTTGCCTCGGTTCACCTGGGCAAGGGGGCTTTTTTTCTTCGTCCGCATGCCTTTTCGGCCGGTTTCCAAGTGGTGGCCAAGTACAAGTGGGTGACAAACCCGCCACTACCAAGTACTTGGCCGTCAAAGAAGGCGTACTGGCTACTCGGGACTGACGCAGAGCCACATCCTACGCTGAAAAGGCAAGCAGACTAACCACACCCTTGGGAGTATCCATCACCCTTGATCCCACCGTTTGACGTTCGAACAGTGGTCCCTTGGAAGGCAGAAATACCCCGTGGTCTGGTCGGTTTGAACCAGAAGTATGGAGGGACACGAAATGAGACGAACTATAGCGGCTGTGGGGCTTTTGGGTCTTGGACTCCTGGGCACCACGATTCCGGCGGGTGCCGCGCCGGGCAACGGGCAGGGCGGTCCCGATTCGACCACCATCTGCCACGAAACGGGCTCAGACAAGAACCCGGTCATTGAGCATGACGTCAATGAGAACGCTCTTAACGGCGGTAACGGCGGCGAGAACGGCAATGCCGGCGGCAACGGCGGCGAGAACGGCAATGCCGGCGGCAACGGCGGCGAAAACGGCAATGCCGGAGGCAACGGCGGCGAGAACGGCAACGGCGGCGAGAACGGCAACGCCGGCGGCAACGGCGGCGGCAACGGCGCCGGCGAGGAATGTTACGAGGAGCCGCCGGCCGAAGAACCGCCAGCCGAAGAGCCGCCGGCCGAAGAGCCGGTGGTCAATCCCGTGGTCAAGCCAGTAGTCAAGGCTCCGGTGGTGAAGCCGGCAGCCAAGCCGGCGGCCCAGCCCGCGGCGGCAGTCCGCGTCCCCGTTGCCGCTCCCGCGGCGCCGAACGTTGGATACAACCTCGAAACAGCAGTAGGCAGGACGGACGCGGAAACCCCGGTATGGCTGGGCGCCGCAACAGGCCTGTTCATGGGCTTCTCCGTGCTGGTGCTGTGGAGAAGGAGAGAGGGCGCCAACAAGGCTGAAGGCTGAGCAGCACCATGCCTGGCGGGTGCCGCGCGTCGGAACGCGGCACCCGCCGCCTGTTGTTGACCCTGTTGAGCCTGTTGTTGATCCGCCCGGTTGCTGATTCAAGGAGTCATCGCATGGCCAGTAACCGCCGGTACCGGTGGCCGCGAAGCTGGCGGCTGAGCTCACATGCCACGAGTTCCGCCGGCACGCATGCCACCGAATCGCGCGCCACCGAACCGCATGCCACCGAATCGCGCGCCACCGAACCGCATGCCGCGGAATCGCGCGCCACCGAATCGGGCGCCACCGGAACGCGCGGGCGGTTGCTGCAATTTGCAGATCTGATTGTGCTGGCGATCTGCGGACTGGGGCTCGTGGCGGCCTGGCTTGTTTACGGCGCCGGTTCCGGGGGACACCACGAAAGGCCCCCCGAGGAGGCATCGGCAGTAATATCCGACGAGGAAGGTCAAGGCCTTCCGGCGCCGACGGCAACAGCCCTGGCGACTCCTTCTGGTAAGACCGTGGCCCCCGCTGCCCCGGTGGCTCCTCCGCGGCCGGCCTATGCTCCCGTACACATCTCATATCCGGCCGCGGACTTTGACGTCGTGGTGCATCCCCTGAAGCCGAGCAGCGGAGACAAGAAGAGCCAGACCATCGTGCCGCCGGAGACGATGGACGGCTACTGGCTCACGCCTTTCGGCAAGCTGGGTCCAGGGTCGGTCAACACCACCTATGTCTTCGGGCACAGCTGGGAGGGGCTGGACGCGCCGTTCAACCACCTGAGCACCGCTGCGGCTCCGGGCCAGGAATTCACCGTGACAACGTCCGCCGGCGTGCTGAAGTACAAGGTCGATTCAGTCACGACGTACACAAAGTCGGCTTTGAAGGACAGCGCCATCTGGTCGGTCGTTCCCAACCGCCTCGTCCTGATCAGCTGCTACACCGGAGATCTGTGGGGCAAGAACGTGGCGGTGGTCGCATCGCCGGTTCCGCGCCGGTAGTTGGCGGGCAGCCGCGGGGCCAAGGCCGTGTTCGAATAATGAGACAGTTTGACCAGAATGTGGATGCTTTGGCTACGCTGAAAAACATGAGCGCATCCACCATTAATCTTGCTGTCATCCCGGGCGACGGCATTGGCCCCGAGGTCATCGCAGAAGCCCTTAAGGTCCTGGAAAAGGTTGTTGCCGCCGAAGGCGTCACGCTTGAACAGACCCGCTACAAGCTGGGCGCCCAGCACTGGCTGGAGACGGGCGAAACGCTCCCCGACGCAGTCCTCGACGACCTGAGGACCCGCGACGCCATCCTCTTCGGCGCTGTCGGCGCGGCACCGGGGGACACCCGCATTCCCTCCGGAATCATCGAGCGCGAGATGCTCCTCAAGCTGCGCTTCAGCCTCGACCACTTCGTCAACCTGCGGCCCTCCAGGCTCTTCGGCGGCGTGGGCAGCCCGCTGGCCAATCCGGGAACCATTGATTTCATCGTGGTCCGCGAAGGAACCGAGGGCCCCTACGTCGGTAACGGCGGGACCCTGCGCGGCGGAACGCCCCACGAAGTGGCCACGGAAGTATCGCTGAACACCGCGTACGGCGTGGAGCGCGTCGTCCGCGACGCGTTCCGGCGCGCCAACGAACGGCCCCGCAAGAAGCTGACGCTCGTCCACAAGCACAATGTCCTCGTCTACGCAGGCCACCTGTGGAAGCGCACGGTCGAAGCCGTGGCGAAGGAGTTCCCGGAAGTCACGCACGACTACCTGCACATCGACGCCGCCACGATCTTCATGGTCACCGATCCTGCCCGCTTCGACGTGATCGTCACGGACAACCTCTTCGGGGACATCATCACGGACCTCGCGGCGGCGGTGACCGGCGGCATCGGACTGGCAGCCTCCGGCAACATCAACATGGACCGGACGGCTCCCTCCATGTTCGAGCCGGTCCACGGCTCGGCGCCGGACATTGCGGGCCAGCAGAAGGCGGATCCCACAGCCGCCATCCTCTCCGCTGCGCTGCTGCTGGAACACCTGGGCTACTCCGCTGCGGCCCGCCGGATCGAGTCCGCGGTGGTGGCCGACGTCGAGAGCCGCAACGGGGAGTCGCGGAGCACAAGCGCCATTGGCGATGCCATCGCCGCGGCCGTTTAGGCCCTGCCAGCAAGCGTAAGCTTGACCTGAATCACCAATTGCTGCCGTGGTCCGACGCTGAACCACATTCAGATACCAGGCAGCCGACCGTGGAGGAACCATGACTCAGACTGCCCATGGCGTCGAATTCACCCAGCAGCCCTCGGCAACCCCGAAGTCCGCTGAAGAACGTGCTGCCATCCTGGCGAACCCGGGATTCGGCAACTATTTCACCGACCACACCGCCATCGTCGACTACAGCGTCGACGCCGAGGGCAAGGGCGGCTGGCATGATGCCCGGGTCGAGGCCTACGGACCCATCATGCTGGATCCGTCGGCCGCTGTCCTGCACTACGGCCAGGAGATCTTCGAGGGCCTCAAGGCCTACCGCCACGCTGACGGTTCCATCTGGACGTTCCGGCCGGAGGCCAACGCCGCGCGCATGAATAAGTCCGCCCGCCGCCTGGCCCTTCCCGAGATTCCCGCGGAGTACTTCCTCGGCGCCATCCGTGAACTCGTGACCGCCGACAAGGAGTGGGTCCCGTCCGGCGACGGCGAAGCCCTGTACCTGCGTCCGTTCATGATTGCCACAGAGGCGTTCCTGGGTGTGCGCGCAGCGCGTGAGGTTTCCTTCCGGGTCATTGCCTCACCGGCCGGAAACTACTTCGGCGGCGAGCTGAAGCCGGTTTCCATCTGGATCTCCCGCGAGTACGCCCGGGCAGGGCGCGGCGGCACGGGTGCTGCGAAGTGCGGCGGCAACTACGCGGCCTCGCTGATCGCCCAGCAGGAAGCCGAGTCCCACGGCTGCAAGCAGGTGCTGTTCCTGGACCAGTTCAACGACAACGCGGTTGAGGAACTGGGCGGCATGAACGTCTTCTTCGTGATGAAGGACGGCTCGCTCGTCACCCCGGCACTGACCGGGACCATCCTGGAGGGCGTCACCCGCTCCTCGGTCATGCAGGTGGCGAGGGACATGGGCCGCGAGGTCACCGAACGCAAGATCACGCTGGATGAATGGCGTGACGGCGTGGCCTCCGGCGACATCGCTGAGGTCTTCGCCTGCGGTACTGCCGCCGTCATCACGCCCATCGGCGTGCTCAAGGACGCCACCGAGTTCATCGGTTCGGAGGATGCCAAGGCGGGCGAAACCACCATGGCCATCCGGGAGCACCTCCTGGGAATCCAGACCGGCAAGGTCGCGGACACGCACGGCTGGCTGACCCGGCTGGCCTGAGAATCCCTCATAAGTACGACGGCGGGTGCCCGGCGGTGCTGCTATGCCGGCCACCGCCGTCGCATTGGCGGAGTGCTGTTAGCGGAAATGCAAGAATAAAAGTGTGAATCCGGACACCACGCCAGCCTTAACCGCCAGCAGCCCGCTGACCAGGTACCGCCTGGCCCCCAATCCGGGGCCGATGAGCCTGGACGGCACTAACTCCTACGTCATCGCCGAGGCCGGTCATGTGGCTGCCGTCGTCGTGGACCCCGGGCCTGCCGATGAGCGGCACCTGCAGGAGTTGGCTGCCACCGGCTCGGTGGAGCTCATCCTGATTACGCACCGGCATGCGGACCACACCGCGGGGGCGGCCCGGCTGCACGAAATCACCGGAGCTCCCGTCCGCGCCGCCGATCCGGCGCACTGCCTTGCGGGGGCGCCGCTGCTTCCCGGCGAGACCGTCGCGGCCGGGGGGACCGAAATCCGGGTGGTGGCCACCCCGGGGCACACCTCCGATTCCGTCTGCTTCCACCTTCCCCTCGACGGCCCGGCCGGCTCGGTGCTCACCGGCGACACCATCCTGGGCCGCGGAACCACCGTGCTGGACCATCCGGACGGCAGGCTGAGCGACTATCTGTCCTCGCTGGACCGGCTGGAACTGCTCGGGCCAGCCACCGTCCTGCCGGCCCACGGGCCCGTCCTGCCGGCCCTCGACGCCGTGGTCCGCGCCTACCGCGACCACCGGCTGGACCGGCTGGCCCAGATCAGGGCGGCGCTCTCGGAGCTCGGCGGGGACGCCGGCGTCACTGAGGTCACCAACGTTGTCTATTCCGACGTCGATCCCTCCGTGCGGCGCGCAGCCGAGAATTCCGTTGCAGCCCAGCTGGAATACCTGCGCACGCTCCGTGACCGGACCTGAGACGGTGCGGCAGGGGAGCCGGGCCGAGACTGTAGGCTTGGAACCATGCGTATTGCCCGGTTTGTAGTCGATTCTGATCCCCTCTACGGCATTGTTGAAGGCCAGCCCGGCAGTGAGGAAATCACTGTCATCAACGGCGACCCCTTCTTCCACGGCGTGGAGCGCACGCACGTCCGCCACAAGCTGGAGGACGTGCGCCTGCTGGCGCCGATCATTCCGCGCAGCAAAGTGATCGGGGTGGGGCGGAACTTCGTGGAACACGCCCGCGAACTCGGCAACGAAGTGCCGCAGCAGCCGCTCCTGTTCCTGAAGCCGAACACCTCGGTGGTGGGTCCCAACGATCCCATCGTGCTGCCGGAGTTTTCCGACGAGGTCTCCTACGAGGCCGAACTCTGCGTGGTGATAGGCCGCATCTGCAAGGACGTTCCCGAGGAGCGCGTGGATGACGTCATCTTCGGCTACACCTGCGGCAACGACCTCACCGCCCGCGACGTCCAGAAAACCGACCTCCAGTGGGCCCGCGCCAAGGGCTTCGACACCTCGGCCCCGCTGGGCCCGTGGATCGAAACCGAACTGGACCCCGAGGACCTGTCCATCAAGGGCTGGCTCAACGGGGAGCTCCGTCAAGACGGCAGCACCAACCAGATGATCCGCGGCGTCCGGGAACTCGTCTCCATCGTCTCGAGCGCCTTCACGCTCCTGCCCGGTGACGTCATCATGACGGGAACGCCGGCCGGCGTGGACCTGGTGCAGGCCGGAGACCGGTACGAGGTCGAGATCGAGGGCATCGGCCGCCTGTCGAACCCGGTGGTCCGCCGCTGACCGTCGCGACTATTCCGGACAGCCGCCACGTGGGATCCACGTGGCGGCTGTCCTGTTTCGCAGCGGGGTTCAGCCGCCAGCCCGGCATGGCGCACGCGGTAAAGTTGGTGTCACTATGACTACTCCCTCTGCGCCCAACCCCGTCTCCAGCTCCGCCCCCCTTGAAATGAGCCGCGAAGTCACCGCCGAAACCCCGGTGCGTGTCCGGTTTTGCCCCTCGCCGACCGGCACCCCGCACGTCGGCCTGATCCGCACGGCCCTCTTCAACTGGGCCCATGCGCGGCACACCAACGGCACCTTCGTCTTCCGGATCGAGGACACGGACGCAGCCCGCGACTCGGAGGAGAGCTACCAGCAGCTGCTGGAGGCCCTCAAGTGGCTCGGAATCACCTGGGAAGAGGGCGTGGAAGTCGGCGGGCCGCACGAACCGTACCGCCAGTCGCAGCGCCTGGACCTCTACAAGGACGTGGTCGCCAAGCTGATAGACGCCGGCCACGCCTACGAGGCGTACTCCACGCCGGAGGAAGTCGAGGCACGCCACCGCGCCGCCGGCCGGGACCCCAAGCTGGGCTATGACAACTTCGACCGGAACCTCTCGGCCGAACAGATTGCCGCGTTCAAGGCCGAGGGCCGCCAGCCCGTGCTCCGCGTGCGGATGCCGGACGAGGACGTCACCTTCGCCGACATGGTCCGCGGCGACATCACATTCAAGGCCGGCAGCATTCCGGACTACGTCATTGTCCGTGCCGACGGCTCTCCGCTGTACACCCTGGTCAACCCCGTCGACGATGCGCTCATGGGCATCACGCACGTCCTCCGCGGCGAGGACCTGCTCTCCTCCACGCCCCGCCAGGTGGTGCTGATCCGCGCGCTGATGGAAATCGGTGTGGCCAGCTACATGCCCGTCTTCGGCCACCTGCCGTACGTCATGGGCGAGGGGAACAAGAAGCTCTCCAAGCGCGACCCGCAGTCCAACCTGTTCCTGCTCCGGGACCGCGGTTTCATCCCCGAAGGCCTGCTGAACTACCTCTCCCTGCTTGGCTGGAGCCTGTCCGCCGACGAGGACATCTTCACGGTGGAGCAGCTCATCGAGCACTTCGACGTCAACGACGTCCTCGCCAACCCGGCCCGCTTCGACATCAAGAAGGCCGAGGCCATCAACGGCACGCACATCCGCATGCTTGAGCCGGAGGACTTCCGCGGGCGGCTCGTCCCGTACCTGCAGGCCGCTGGATTCGTGGGCGAGAACCTCACCGCACGGCAGGAAGAGGTCCTCGCCGAGGCAGCGCCGCTGATCCAGGAGCGCATCTCCCTGCTGGGCGAGGCCCCGGAGATGCTCGCCTTCCTGTTCAAGGACGACGACGCCATCGACATCGCCGATGACGCACGCAAGGGCCTGCCGGCAAACCTGGCTGAGGTGCTGGACGCGGCGCTGGCCGCCCTCGAGCCCGTCGCGGACTGGAACGCGGAAAACATCCAGTCTGCCCTGAAGCAGGCGCTCGTGGAGGATCTTGGGATCAAGCCGCGGCTGGCGTTCGGACCCGTCCGCACTGCGATCTCCGGGCGCCGGATCTCTCCGCCGCTGTTCGAATCCATGGTGATCCTGGGCAAAGACTCGTCCCTGGCGCGCATCCGCGCCTTCCGCGGCTGATGACCCGTCCGGCCGCGGAAACCGCTGGCGCCCTCCACCGCCGGCCGCCCGGTGCCGTCAACGGTGTCCTGTTCGACATCGACGACACCCTTGTGGACCTTGCGTACGCCATGACCACGGCGTTGCGCGATGTCAGCGAACACCTCCTGCCCCGCCTGGACCAGACGGGGTGGGAGAAGTTCGGCAGGATCTTCACCCACGAAACCACTCACTACTACGACCGCTACCTCGCCGGCGAGCTGACGTTCAACGAGCAACGGCTGCTCCGTGGCCGGGCGGCGCTGGGCCACTTCGGCGTTGAACTCGGCGAAGGTGAGGAATCCCGGCACTGGCTCAGTTCGTATTCGCGCCTCCAGCCCAGTTACGTGAGGGCGTTCGAGGACGTTGTCCCGCTCCTGGACGCACTGGACTCGGCAGACATTCCCTACGGTGCAGTGAGCAACAACGTCCACGACTACCAGCGCGTTAAGCTGGACAGCGCCGGGCTGGAACGCATTGGCATCCTCGTGGGGACGGACACCGTGGGTGTGCCAAAACCTGACCCCGCCATCTACCTGGAAGGTGTCCGGCTTCTTGGCAGTTCCGCGGACACGACGCTTTACGTCGGGGACAACCGGCTGCTCGACGCTGAAGGCTCGACGGCGGCAGGCCTCCTGGGCGTCTGGCTGAACCGCGGCGGGGAGCCGGACCCGGGTTTTGAGGGACACGAGATCGGCTCCCTGCTGGAGCTGCTGGGGTGGCTGGCACTGCCGGAGTAAGGCGCCCCTCGGATCTGCGCGGCCCGCGATGGGACCGGGCCTGGACACGGTTGTGTCCCGGCCCGGCCTCGGGCGGCTTAGGGGCTTACCGTAACGGCCGCCTTGACCTCATGGCGAGGAACGCACCCACCGAGCCGAGGCCCAGGACGCCCACGAGGCCCAGGGCCATGACGGCATCGGACTGCCGGACCATGCTTGCAGGGGACACCGCAGAGACTGCCGAATACAGGGTGCCGGTGCCTTCGGCGATCCGGGCGTTGCCGTCAGCGAGCCTGCCCGCGCCGGTGGCGAGCTGCGTGGAACCCGCTGCAAGCCTGGTGCTGCCGTCCGACAGCTTGGATGCGCCGGCAGCGAGGGCCTGGGAACCGCCGAGCAGGCCGGGGCTGCCCGGATTTGCAGGATCTCCCTTGATGCCCGCATTCAGCGACACCGTGCCGTCGGCCAGGCGCTGGCTGCCCTCGGTCATCCCCGCAGTGGCCTTGAGTAGTCCCGGGCGCGCGGGATTCCCCGGCACGCCGTCCATGCCCACCCGGAGCTTGGACGTGCCCTCGGCCAGGAGTTCTGTGCCCATTACAACGCCAGGGCTGTTCGGGTCCCGGCTGTTGAGCTTGCCTGCCAGGGTGGCGAATCCTGCTGTCAGCCTCCCTGTTCCTGCATGGAGCTGTCCGGCGCCCGAGTCCAGCCGTGCCGCGCCAGCGTTGAGCCGTGCCGCTCCGGACTGCAGCTGGGAAGCGCCGGCGTCCAGCTTCTGCGCACCAGCCCTGATCTTTGCGATCTTGTCTTTGACCACGGACAGGGGAACCAGGCCCTGCACGGGATCTGAGGCAGCTGCCTCCAACAATTCCAGCGCCTGTGCGATCGCAGCGGTTCCGGTGCCTGCCGCGGGGTCATTGTTCGCGCCGCGGTAGCCCTTGAGCTGGACTGCGCCAGCCGCCAGGCGGTTTGTGCCGGCGGCCAGTTCAGCGGTTCCGTCCGCCAGTCGCGCCGCCCCGCCGTCGAGCTGGGTGGCGCCGTCCGCCAGGTTGTTCGGGACGTTGCCTGCCGCCGTCGGTGTCAGGGCGGCGGATAGCCGGACGGCTCCGGAAGCGAGTTTGTGGGCGCCGTCGTCGACTTTGTAGACACCGGGGGCGAGTTTGCCGTTGACGTCGTTTTCGATTTTCACGGCGCCAGCGGCAAGCCGGGCAGCGCCAGCCTCAAGCTTGTCAGCCCCCGGAGCGAGTTTGCTGCTGATTCCTGAATGGATCCGGTCCGCGCCTTCCGCGAGCTTTGTTGCCCCTGCATCCGCCTGGCTGGCCCCGCTGGCCAGTTGGCCGGCGCCTGTCTTCAACTGTTCGGCACCCGTGGAGGCCAGGCCTGCCCCGTCCTTCAGCCTGGCCGAGCCGTCCGTGACGCGGCCGGTCACGAGCGTATAGAACGCCAGCAGTGCCACGAGCAGCAGAGCAAGGATCGCGATGGCCACCTGTTGCGTCCGGGGCCAGGTTCTGCCTGCAACGACGGTGCGACTCCGCGAGGCAGGTGATTCAGGCTCAAGCGATTCCGGCCGAAGCGATTCCGGCACAGATGGTTCCCACACAGATGGTTCCAACACAGATTGTTCCTCTCGACGGTCCTGCCGGCGGCGGCTTTGCCGCCGGTCATTCCCCGCAACTGTGATGCGGCTAACAACCGCGAATGCTCGCAGTTCGGCCCGCAAGAACGTGGGGGAGGAGGTAGTTACTTGCTGGTAACTTACCGAGCGTAAACTTATCGAGGCCGGATTTGCAAGGTTTTTCGTTGTTCGGTGGGGTGCGGGTGGCCAAAGTCAGTCAGGCGCTGGGGATTCCAGAGGGCCACCGCGGTCGATTTGTGCGACGCAAAAGTCTCGGGTAAAGTAATTACTCGTGCTGAGGCGCTGAGAGCGAAGGTTTAGGCCTTTTCGACCGGCCCGAAAGTTTCATTGGGATATGGTGTAATTGGCAACACTACGGTTTCTGGTACCGTCATTCTAGGTTCGAGTCCTGGTATCCCAGCTCTGAAAATCCGCGGAATTCCGCTGATTATCGGGAGTTTCAAGTCAAGCTTTTCGATTTGAAACACGTGCTGAGTGTGTGAAACAATCACTTAGCCTGACCGGCTGAATGGCCGGTTGTAAAGTACACGGCCCCATCGTATAGCGGCCTAGTACGCCGCCCTCTCACGGCGGTAACGCGGGTTCGAATCCCGCTGGGGTCACCAACGAACCGGCTCCGGGCATCAGCCCGGGGCCGGTTTTCTTTGTCGGCGGCTACGGCCTGCCTGAGCCGCAGCAGATCCTGAACTGGCATGATGATGCTGTGACCTCCTCCAACGAGCGCCCACCGGCCAACGGACAGAAGAAGGAAGCGCAGTCTGCTGCCGCCGTCGCCCTCCTGGAAGCCGTCCGCCGGGATCTGTCCTCCGTATCGCTGCCGCTGGAGCTTCCCGGCGTCGAGCGGGCCCGGCTGGACATCCGCAACTGCGTGGCCCAGCTTGATGACTACATCCTTCCGCGGTACCGCAGCCTGGAGGCTCCGCTGCTGGCCGTCGTCGGCGGCTCCACCGGGGCCGGCAAATCAACACTCGTGAACGCGCTCGTAGGCCACCCGGTGACCCGGGCCGGTGCCATCCGGCCCACCACCCGCCAGCCTATCCTCCTGCACCATCCCGCGGATGCCCCCTGGTTCGAGGACCAACGCGTCCTGCCGAGCCTGAGCCGCATCAGGGGCACCGTGGTTGCTGCCCCCGTGCCGGCCAACCAGGCCGGGCCGGCTCCCGATGCGGCTCCGATTTCATCGCTGGTGCTGGTGGGGGACCCGGCCGTGCCGGAAGGGATTGCCCTGCTGGATGCCCCCGACGTCGACTCCATCTCCGATGACAACCGGAAGCTCGCCGGCCAGCTCCTGGCGGCCGCCGATCTCTGGGTCTTTGTCACCACCGCCAACCGCTACGCTGACGCCGTTCCCTGGAAGCTGCTGCTGGACGCGGCGTCGCGGGACATCATGGTCGCCGTGGTCCTCGACCGGGTCCCGCCCGCGGCGGAAGCTGAGGTGAGTGAGGACCTCCGCGCCATGCTGGGACGGGAAGGACTGGGTGACGCCGGCCTGTTCGTCATCCCTGAGGTGACCCTGGACAGGCTAGGCATGCTGCCAACCGACGCCACCGAAGAACTTGGAACGTGGCTGCGGAACCTCGCCGCGGACGCCGCGGGGAGGGCTGACATCGCCCGGCGAACGCTCAACGGGACAGTCAAGGCGCTGAGTCAGAGGGTGCAGCTCGTGGCGGCGGCGTCGAAGGAGCAAAGGCGGGCCGCCGGGCTCCTGGGTGAGGACGCACGGAACGCCTATCAGGACGCCGTCGCCAGGATCCTCAATGCCACCAAGGACGGCGCCCTGCTGCGCGGTGAGGTGCTGGCCCGCTGGCAGGATTTCGTCGGCACCGGGGAGTTCTTCCGGAGCCTGGAGCAGAACATCGGCCGTTTTCGGGACCGCGTAGGCGCCTTCTTCCGCGGCGAACCAACGCCGGCGATCAGGGTGGAAACTGCCATTGAAACGGGACTGCAGGCAGTCATCGTCGACGAAGCCGCCAACGCGGCGGAGGACGCGGACCAGCGCTGGCGCTCGGACCCCGCAGGCCGCCAACTCCTGGGCACCGAGGACCTTTCAGGAACCAGCCCGGGGTTCGCCGAGGCCGTAGCCGCGGAGATCCGCGTCTGGCAGGGGAGCCTCATGGAGCTCATCCGGACGGAGGGGCAGGGCAAACGGGCGCAGGCAAGGTGGCTGTCCTTCGGTATCAACGGCCTCGGTGCCGCACTCATGATCGTGGTGTTCTCGATGACTGCCGGCCTGACGGGTCTTGAGATCGGAGTCGCAGGAGGCACCGCCGTCGTCGGCCAAAAACTGCTGGAGGCGGTCTTCGGCGAAGACGCCGTGCGGCGGCTTGCGCGGACGGCCCGTGAAGACCTGCACACCCGTTGCCAGAACCTGTTGCAGGCCGAGCAGCTGCGCTTCCTGGACCGGCTGGACCCGGACACGGGCGCCGGGGCGGAAGTCCTCGCAGGGCACGCAGAGGCGCTGAAGAGGCTGGCGGGCGCCGCGTGAGCCGTCACGGCGGAGCCAGGGAGGCATCCCGGCTGCAGCTCCGCCTCGAGGCACTGAATGACGCCCGGGAGCTTGCCGAAGGCGTCCTGCCGGACGCGACCCTTGACGAGGTCCTCAAGGTGCTGGAGCGGGCCAGTTCACGGCGGTCCCTGTCCGCGGATCACACAGTGGTGGGCTTTTTCGGCGCCACGGGAAGCGGCAAATCCACCCTGTTCAACGCGGTCAACGGAGCCGAAATCGCGACGGCGGCCGCCCGCCGGCCCACCACGTCGGAACCTCTGGCGAGCGTCTGGGGAGCGGACGGCAGCGAAGCGCTGCTGGACTGGCTGGACGTGCGCCAGCGCCATCATGCCGGCACCGTGGACGGATTCGCCGACGAATCCAGCGGCCTCATCCTCCTGGACCTGCCCGACTTTGATTCGACGCGGGCTGCCAACCGCGAGACCGTGCAGCGCCTCGTGGGCATGGTGGACGTTCTGGTGTGGGTGCTGGATCCGCAGAAGTATGCCGACGCCGCCGTCCACAATGACTTCCTGGCGCCGCTGGCATCCCACGGCGCCGTGACGCTGGTGGTGCTAAACCAGATCGACCGGCTCCCCGAAGCCGACGTGAAGCCTGTCATGGAATCGCTCAGGGGCATCCTGGCCCGGGACGGACTGGGCAAAGTGCAGGTCTTGGCGGCCTCGGCGCTGACCGGGGCCGGGGTGGACAAGGTCTGGGCAGCCATCCGCCAGGTGGTTGCGCAGCGGGAAGCCTTGTCCCTGCGGCTATCGGCCGATGTGTCCCAGGCGGCCGGGCGGCTGCTGGACGCCTCGGGGGCCGGCGAGCCCGCCGGCGTAAAGAGCGGAACCGGGGCGCGGCTCGCGGAGGAACTCTCCCGTGCGGCCAACGTGCCGCTGGTGGTTGAGGCCGTGGCGCGGTCGTACAAGCACGAGTCCACCCGGCGCACGGGCTGGCCCGTCACCAGATGGCTCGTTCGCTTCCGGCCGGATCCGCTCCGCCGGCTCAATCTGCGCAGCAGTTCCAATGCCGAAGTCAACCGGACCTCGCTGCCTCCCGCCGGAGCGCCGGAGCGGGCCCGGACCGATGCTGCGGTCCGGGACTTCGCCGATGCCGCGAGCGACGGCGCTCCCGGCCCGTGGCGGGCGTCCATCCGTGGTGCCGCCCGCGAGGGTAGAGAGCGCCTGCCGGACGCTTTGGACCAAGCCATTGCCGGTGCCGACCTGAAGGCCGGGAAGAAGTCCTGGTGGTGGGGAGTGTTCAATGTGATCCAGTGGCTGGCGCTGCTCACCGCCGTGGGCGGGCTCGGGTGGCTGGGCGTGCTGGCTGTCCTCGGCTACCTTCAGCTTCCGGTCCCCGAGGTGCCCCGGGTGGAGGGCTGGCCGATTCCCACACTCATGATTGCCGGGGGAGCGGTGCTGGGCATTTTCCTCGCGGTCACCGCGAAGTTCATCACAGCCGCCGCGGCACGCATGCGGGCCGCGGCGGCGAGGAAACGGCTCAAGTCCGCCGTCGCCGACGTCGCCGGGAAGCTTGTGGTGGAGCCTGTGGAGGTGGAAATCAGCCGCCTGAAATCCTTCAACGCTGCCGTGAAGGCCGCCGCGGCCGCCTAGGACGTGTCTCGTTATTGCACCTGCCGGCATGCCGACCGCCTCGTTGACACGCCACTTCAGCGTCGGTAGCTTATCGTATCGTTGTTAACGATTGTCGATAATTTTGGGGGAACGATGAAGCTGACCAGAACAAACCCGCCGGGTCCCGGAACGAAGAACGTTGTCTCCAGGACGGATGCGATCCTGCTCATGATCGCTTCGGCCGCCGCGGCGGTCATGACGACGGTCCTGACCGTATCCGGCATCATCAAATCGTTCACCGAGCCGGTGACGCTCACCCTTCCGGTGGCCACGTCGCACCTGACGGCGACGGGGCTGGACCTGGGGGCGAGGGGTCACTACACGGCTCTTGAGGCGACCATCCCCTCCCTGCCGTCCGGGCCGGGGGCGCTCCTGTCGTGGGGCACGGCGCTGAATCAGGTGGGCATTCTGGCCGTCCTGGCCTTGGTGTTCCTGCTGGCCTTCCGGCTCCGCGGTGAGAACCTGTTCACCCCCGGGTCGGCGTGGGTTGTGGGCGCCTGCGGGGCCGTCCTTGCCCTGGCCGGGACGATCGGGCAGGTTCTGGACTCCATCGCGCGAAGCCGCGTGGCAGAGATGATCGGGGCCAACCAGCGCACTCCAGATGAGGCCTACATTTTCTCGGCGGACTTCAACGTCGGCCCCCTGATGGCCGGCATCGTCCTGGTGCTTGTCGCCGGAGTCTTTCAGTTCGGGCGGCGTCTCCAGAAAGACACCGAGGGCCTGGTCTGATGCCCGCCGAGGAGTCATCGGCAATCCATTGCCGGCTCGATGAACTGCTGGCCGTGCGCGGGATGACCCTGACCCAGCTGAGCAGAATCGTCGGCGTGAGCCTGGTGAACCTGTCCGTGCTGAAGAATGACCGGGCGAAGGCCATCCGGTTCTCCACCCTGGCGGCCGTCTGTGAAGCCCTGGATTGCCAGGTGGGGGATCTGCTGGTGGCCGCCCGCCCGGTGTCCGGGCAACCGGTCCACGGTCCTTCAGCGCATCCCTGATTTCCTGGAAAGCCGGGTCACAGAAGGTTTCAGCCAAATGAGCGCAGTCCTGGCAGGGCGGCGAACCGCCGCTCTGGGCACCGTATTATGGGGCGCCGTTCCCGGTGGCCATCAAACGGTTCTTCAAGAAGTACGCCACGTTCTCCGGCCGGGCCAGCCGGAGCGAGTACTGGTGGTGGACCCTTGTATCCGTTGCAGTGAGCATCGTCCTGAACATCATCATCGGAGCGGGCGCCGCCGCGACGACGACGGCCTCAAGCCTCAGCAGCGCTCCGGCTCCCGGCCCCGGTGCCACCATCGGCTACATCCTGCTCGTCATCTGGGTGCTGGCCACCATCGTTCCGTCGTTGGCTCTCGTCGTGCGCCGTTTGCACGACGGCGACTTCAGCGGCTGGCTGGTGCTTATTGGACTGGTGCCATTCCTGGGCGCACTTGCACTGCTGGTGTTCATGATTTTGCCGTCCAACCCGGCCGGTCAGAGGTTCGACCAGCCCGGCGCATAAGCGCATTGGCAGCCCGGAGTGCGGACCTACACTGAGACCGCACGAACCACCAACAGAAGGACCCGCCGTCACTGACGGCGGGTCCTTCTGTTGGACGGTGGTGTCCGGTTCAGCCTGGTCCGGCCGCTGCGACTAGCCGCCGGACTCGATGGCCGCCGCGGCGTCCCGGACCTTGACCATGGTCCGCAGGTTGCGTGTCGTGGTCGAAGCCTTGTACTTCGGCTTGGCCGAGAGCTTGCTGAAGGGGCTGTCCAGGGTCCAGCCTGCCGGGGCAAGCCAGGCCGACGCCTCCGGGCCGAGCCGGGTCTGCTCCACCCCGCCGAGCGACTCCCCGGCGGTGAACAGCTCGTCAAGCGCCGCGGTGTCCGAGGCCAGCGTGATGTATGTATGCGTGGTCTTGTTGTCCGCCGGGTAGTGGCACGCCTCCACGAGCTCCGCCACCCGGGAGGCCGTGAGCACCACCACCCAGGCGTCGTAGCCGAAGGTCTCCCGCAGGCACGCCTCAAATTCCTTCTTGACCGCTGCCGGTTTCAGTTCGCTGGCCAGCACCACGTTGCCGCTGGCCAGGAGCGTCTTCACGTCGGCGAACGGCCGGGACTTCAGGGCCTCCTTGAGGTCCGCCATCTTGATGCTGATGCCGCCCACGTTGATGCCGCGGAGGAACACTGCGTAGCTCGTCATCCGCCCAGCCTACTGTGCACGGTGACCCGCCCTGGAGCACCGTCACTCGGTCACGGTGTCGGCATGCCGATGGGCCACCTTCCATTCGCCGCCTTCGCGGCGATACACCTGAGTGGCCCGCAGGGTATAACTTCGCGGCTGACCGTTGACGGAGGCAGAGGTGTGCTCAAGGCCGGCGGTATAGGCCATGTCATCCACGACGTCATAGGCCTGCAATTCGAACGCGTACGACGTGCAGTCGGAGAAACTCTTCTCGAGGCCAGCGAAGACCTCGTCCAGTTCATGCTGGCCATAGGCGTTACGCCACGCACCCAGGATGCTCACGGGCTCGTTGCGTGACCACAGGGCCCGGCGCGGGGCCGAATCGCCGTTGTGAAGGGCCAGTTCCGCTTGGTAAAGCGCGGACTTGACCCAGGCGAGGAAGTCGTCGCGGTCGCTCATGCCTCAGTATGCTCCTGGCACCGCGGTTTGTGCATTAGATCCAACCTCCCCGGCACGGCTAGCCCTGGACCACCGAATCTGCTGTCTGCCTGCCCACCGCCGGATCAGCGTGCCGGTGCAAGAGCTTCCACCCGCCGGACTCCCGACGGTAGATGCACGTGACCCGCAGCGCCACATCGCTCATGTCTTCCCGGCCGCCGACCTTGGCGCGGAGCCTCTCGATCTCGACCGTATACGCCATGGTCCTCGCCCACCGACTTCGCGATGGCCTCACAGGTCGATGGCTCTCCGTCGCGGTAATAGGAAGCCGCCCGCTCAAGCTGCTCGTAAACGGCGTCCCTGCCCCGCCCGAACCCGCCGAACGGGTTCCCGAGGGTGATGTCCTCCTTCTGGGAGTACAGCTCCTTGTACCCGCTGGGGTCACCTCTGGTGATCATGGTGAGGGCGGCCCTAGCCTGCGCCAGCGCATCCTCGAATCCTGAATTCCCCATCGCCCGCTCCTTTCGCCTGTCAACACAGATTGTGCCAGCGCAACTCGCCCCCGTCACCGGTTCGCAAGCCGCGGCACACGGCGGAGGACGCCGGGGCGTTCTTTAGTTCTCTCCCGACACACTGAGAGAACCCGTCGAGCAGAACCCCAGCCGCGATCGAGCCGCCATTCTGATCTCCGGGAGCGTCAGTCGTTGTTCTTGCGGAGTGCTTCCGTGAGGACGCGGGCGGCGTTGCAGACAACTTCGGCATGCAGCCGGCCGGGCTGCCGGGTGAGGCGCTCGATGGGCCCGGAAATGGACACGGCGGCGATCACCCTTCCGGAGGGTCCGCGCACGGGTGCAGAGACTGAGGCGACCCCCGGCTCACGTTCGCCGAGGCTCTGGCCCCAGCCCCGCCGTCGTACTCCTGCAAGCACGGTGGGCGTGAAGCGCGCGGACTGCAGTCCCTCCAGCAGGCGGTCGTGGTCTTCCCACGCGAGCAGGACCTGCGCGGCGGAACCGGCCTTCATGGACAGCTGCGTCCCCACGGGGATGGTGTCGCGGAGGCCGATCGGCCGTTCCGCCGAGGCGACGCAGACGCGCCAGTCGCCCTGGCGCCGGAAGATCTGGGCGCTTTCACCCGTGGCGTCGCGGAGCTGCATGAGCACTGGCCCCGCCGAGGCAATCAGCCTGTCCTCACCCGCGGCAGAAGCGAGTTCGACAAGCCGGCTGCCCAGGACAAACCTGCCCTGGATGTCACGGCTCACGAGCCGGTGGTGAACAAGGGCCAGGGCAAGCCTGTGCACCGTGGGCCGTGCCAGTCCGGTGGCAGCCACGAGCTGCGCCAGGGTGGTGGGCCCCGCCTCGAGTGCGTCCAGCACCTGGGCCGCTTTATCAATGACACCGACGCCACTAGAATTGTCCATGTAATGATATTGCCGTCTCAATATCTGAGATGCAAATCATTTGGCTGGCGTATTACACGGCTCTGCTGTTTCAGTGGAAGTAACAGTCAACAGCAGTGAAGGGAGATGGCCATGGCGAACACATTGGCCGAGAAAGTCTGGGACGCGCACGTGGTGCGCAAAGGCGACGGCGACGGCGCCAACGCCCAGCCGGACCTTCTCTACATCGACCTCCACCTCGTCCACGAGGTAACGTCGCCGCAGGCTTTCGAGGGACTCCGCCTGGCCGGCCGCAAGCTGCGCCGCCCGGACCTGACCATCGCCACCGAGGACCACAACACTCCGACGCTGGACATCGACAAGCCTATCGCCGATCTCACCAGCCGGACGCAGATCCAGACGCTGCGCAACAACTGCCAGGAGTTCGGCGTCCGCCTGCACTCCCTGGGCGACGCCGAGCAGGGCATCGTGCACGTGGTGGGCCCGCAGCTCGGACTCACCCAGCCGGGCATGACCGTGGTCTGCGGCGATTCACACACCTCCACGCACGGCGCGTTCGGCGCGCTGGCCATGGGCATCGGCACGTCCGAGGTGGAGCACGTCATGGCCACCCAGACGCTGTCCCTCAAGCCGTTCAAGACCATGGCCATCAACGTCGAGGGCACGCTCCGCCCCGGCGTCACTGCCAAAGACATCATCCTGGCCGTCATCGCCAAGATCGGCACCGGCGGGGGCCAGGGCTATGTACTGGAGTACCGCGGCTCGGCCATCCGCGCCCTGTCGATGGAAGCCCGGATGACCATCTGCAACATGTCCATCGAGGCCGGCGCCCGCGCGGGCCTGGTCGCCCCGGACCAGACCACGTACGACTATATGTACGGACGCCCGCACGCGCCGGAGGGTGCCGAGTGGGATGCCGCCGTCGAGTACTGGAACACCCTTCGCAGCGACGACGACGCCGTCTTTGATGCCCAGGTGGACCTCGACGCCAACACGCTGGAGCCGTTCGTCACGTGGGGCACCAACCCGGGCCAGGGCGTCTCGCTCTCCGACAAGGTGCCTTCGCCTAACGACTTCGGCGACGAGAACGCCAAGGCCGCCGCCGAGCGCGCCCTGCAGTACATGGGCCTCGAGGCCGGAACGCGGATGAAGGACATCCGGGTGGACACCGTCTTCCTGGGCTCCTGCACGAACTCCCGCATCGAGGACCTGCGCGCCGCTGCGGACGTCATCCGCGGCCGGCAGAAGGACCCCAAGGTCCGCATGCTGGTGGTGCCGGGATCCGCCCGCGTCCGCCTTGAGGCGGAGGCCGAGGGCCTGGACCGGGTGTTCAAGGACTTCGGCGCGGAATGGCGGTTCGCCGGATGCTCCATGTGCCTGGGCATGAACCCGGACCAGCTGGAGCCGGGGGAGCGCTGCGCCTCGACGTCCAACCGGAACTTCGAAGGGCGCCAGGGCAAAGGCGGGCGCACCCACCTGGTGTCGCCGGTGGTGGCAGCCGCCACGGCCGTGCGCGGAACGCTCAGCTCGCCGTCGGACCTTGATCCGGCCCCGGAATCCGCAGCCCTCCAGACGACCGACGCAGCCTAGGAAGACTCCATGGAAAAGTTCACCACGCACACCGGAATCGGCGTCCCGCTGCGCCAGAGCAACGTCGACACCGACCAGATCATCCCCGCCGTGTACCTCAAGCGGATCACCCGCACCGGCTTCGAGGACGCCCTGTTCTCGGCCTGGCGGAAGGACCCTTCCTTCATCCTGAACCAGGCACCGTTCAACGCCGGTTCCGTTCTGGTGGCCGGGCCGGACTTCGGCACGGGCTCCTCGCGGGAGCACGCCGTCTGGGCGCTCAAGGACTACGGCTTCAAGACCGTGCTCTCGTCCCGTTTCGCCGACATCTTCCGCGGCAACTCGGGCAAGCAGGGTCTCCTGGCGGCCGAGCTGGCCCAGGACGACATCGAGCTCATCTGGAAGACGCTGGAGAACGCGCCCGGCACCGAGGTAACGGTTGACCTCGTGTCCAAGACCGTGATCTGCGGCAACGTGGTTGCTCCGTTCGAGATCGACGACTACACCCGCTGGCGCCTGCTCGAGGGCCTCGACGACATCGGCCTGACCCTCAAGCATGAGGAAGACATCACTGCCTACGAAGCCACCCGGCAATCGTTCAAGCCCAAAACGCTGCCCGCCCGGCTGTCCTGACCGCAGAGTTCCATCAGTAGGCCCGCCGCAGCGACCTGCGGCGGGCCTTTTTGCTGCACCGGAAATCCGCTCCAGGCTGCTGCCGGGCCGCGCCCGGAGCGCCCGTATTTCGGTTCGGTAACGCAAGCTCATATGCTTAGCTGGAGCCTTTGTAAGGATTTGGGGGCGAGAAGTCGTGAGGAAACCGGTAAATGAGTAGTGTTCTGACAATCCGCGGAGGCGTCCCGCTAACTGGCCGTGTCAGCGTCCGTGGTGCCAAGAACCTTGTGCCCAAGGCCATGGTCGCCGCGCTGCTGGGCAACGAGCCCTCTGTGCTCCGGAACGTTCCGGAAATCAAGGACGTCGAGGTTGTCACCAGCCTGCTTCAGCTCCACGGGGTGACCGTGGTGAAGGATCCCGTGACCGGCGATCTCACCCTGGACCCGAAGGACGCCAAGACGGCGCCGAGCACGGCGATTGATGCCCACGCCGGTGACTCGCGCATCCCGATCCTGCTGTGCGGACCCCTGATCCACGCCATCGGCGAAGCGTTCATTCCGGATCTAGGCGGCTGCAAAATCGGCGACCGCCCCATCGACTACCACCTGAACGTGCTCCGCCAGTTCGGCGCCGTCGTGGAAAAGCGGCCGGGCGGTATCCACATCTCGGCCCCGCGCGGCCTGCACGGCGCGAAGATCTCCCTTCCGTACCCGTCTGTGGGTGCAACGGAACAGGTCCTGCTCAGTGCAACACGCGCCGAGGGCATCACCGAGCTCTCGGGAGCGGCCACCGAACCCGAGATCGTCGACCTCATCGCCGTGCTGCAGAAAATGGGCGCCATCATCAGCGTCCAGACGGACCGCACCATCCGCATCGAGGGCGTCCGCGACCTCGGCGGCTACAACCACCGTGCGCTCTCGGACCGCAACGAATCGGCGTCGTGGGCTTCCGCTGCCCTGGTGACCCGCGGTGACATCTTCGTCGAAGGCGCTTCCCAGCGGGACATGATGACCTTCCTGAACACCTTCCGCAAGGTGGGCGGCGGCATGGACATCGGCGACGACGGCATCCGCTTCTACCACCGCGGCGGCAAGCTTTCGCCGCTGGTGCTTGAAACCGACGTCCACCCCGGCTTCATGACCGACTGGCAGCAGCCGCTGGTCGTCGCACTGACGCAGGCCGAGGGCGTGTCCATCGTTCACGAGACCGTGTACGAGAACCGCTTCGGCTTCACGGACGCCCTCATCCGCATGGGCGCTAGCATCCAGGTCCACCGCGAGTGCCTCGGCAGCGTGCCGTGCCGCTTCGGGCAGCGGAACTTCCTGCACTCGGCGGTCATTTCCGGCCCGACGCAGCTCAAGGGCACGGACATCGATGTTCCGGACCTGCGCGGCGGCTTCAGCCACCTAATTGCCGCCCTGGCGGCCACCGGCACCTCGCGGGTGACGGGGATCGACATCATCAACCGCGGCTATGAGCGGTTCACCGAAAAGCTGGCAGGGCTCGGCGCCGACTTCGACATCACGTCGGCGAAGTAAGCGGTGCCCCTGTGAAGGAATCGGCCAAGAGCCACATCACATTCGTGATCATTGCCGGCATTGCCCGGCCCCTGCTGAACCTGATGATGAACAAGAAGTGGGAAGGCACCGAAAAACTTCCCGCCGGCGGATTCATCGCCGCGCCCAACCACTGCACCGAGATTGATCCGCTGGTGGTCGGACACATGCTGTACAACCAGAAGCGTGCCCCGCACTTCCTGGCTAAGGCCGGCCTTTTCAAGGTGCCCGTGCTGGGCAACCTGCTCCACGCCGTCAAGCAGATCCCAGTGGAACGCTCGACGGCGGGTGCGAACCGCTCGCTGCAGCTCGCCCAGGAGATCGTGGCCGAGGGCGGCGCCATTGTCATCTACCCGGAGGGCACGCTGACACGGGATCCGGGCCTCTGGCCCATGAAGGGCCACACCGGCGCCGCCCGGCTGGCGCTGGAAGGCGGGATCCCGGTGGTGCCCATGGCCCACTGGGGTGCCCACGAAGTCTTCCCCCGGTATGCCAAGAGGTTTCACTTGTTTCCGAGGAAAACGTCCCGGATTCTGATCGGCGGTCCCGTGGATCTGTCCCGCTTCGAGGGCCGTCCCCTGGACAAGGCCACCCTCATGGAGGCCACCGAAGTGATCATGGCCGCCGTCACGGGCCTGCTGGCCGAACTCCGCGGAGAGCAGCCCCCGGCCCAGCGCTGGGACCCGGCGGCGCATAAACAGACGAAGCACGGCCGCGATGTTGAGCGGGGCGGGAAGTGACGCCAGTGCAGGGCCGGCCCGGCTCAGCGGTGTCCGTGGCGGTGCTCGGCGCCGGTTCATGGGGTACCACTTTCGCCAAGATCCTGGCCGACGCCGCCACGGCCTCCGGCGTCGAACGCCGCATCAGGCTCTGGGGCCGGCGGGCTGAAGTTGTGGAGCAAATCAACCTGCACCACCGCAACCCCCAGTACCTGGCCGACGTCGAACTTCCGCCGAGCATCACCGCGTCCACCGACGTCGCTGAGGTGCTGACCGGAGCAGACCTGGTGGTCCTCGCAGTTCCGGCGCAGTCGCTGCGCCTGCAGCTGCGGGATTGGAAGCCGCTCCTGGAGCCCGACGCCCTGGTGGTGTCGCTCATGAAGGGCCTCGAGCTCAACACCGACGCCCGCATGAGCGAGGTGATCTGCGAGGAACTGGACATCCCCGCCAGCCGCATTGCCGTGGTGTCCGGCCCCAACCTGGCCATGGAAATCGCCCGCGAAGAGCCCACCGCTTCGGTTGTGGCCTGTCCCAACTCCGCGGTGGCCGGCTGGATCGCACGGAGCTGCACGGCCCCGTATTTCCGCCCCTACACCACCACCGACATCGTGGGCGTTGAAATCGGCGGGATCGTCAAGAACGTCATTGCCCTGGCCGTCGGAATCTGCGAGGGAAAGCAGATGGGCGACAACACCAAAGCGTCGGTGATCACGAGGGGACTGGCCGAGACCTCGCGTCTGGCCCTCGCGCTGGGCGGCTCAGCCCAAACCATGGCTGGCCTCGCCGGGCTGGGGGACCTCGTGGCCACGTGCTCGTCGCCGCTGTCCCGTAACCACACCGCGGGCCGCCTGCTCGGCCAGGGCCTCACCCTGGACGAAGTGGCCGAAAAAATGACACAGACGGCCGAAGGCATCAAGTCAGGGCAGGCAGTTCACGAACTTGCCGGTAAGCTCGGCGTCGAGATGCCCATCACGGCGGCCGTCGTCGCCGTGCTGGCCGGAAAATTGTCCGTTGACCAACTGGGGCCGCTGCTGCTGGCCCGGGAACTTAAATCCGAAGGCGATTACTGACAGTGTCGGAAGAAAACTTGACCGCAGCGGACAAGCAAACCCAGAGCAAGACAAACCAGAGCAAACCCCGAGTCGCTGTCCTCTTCGGCGGGCGTTCGAGCGAGCACGCGGTCAGCTGCGTCACCGCGGCCGGCGTGCTGGGCGCCATCGACCGGAACAAATACGAGGTGATTCCCATCGGGATCGCCAAGTCCGGCCAGTGGGTCCTCGCGGCCGGGGACACCGGGCAATGGTCGCTGTCCTCATCCTTGCTGCCTGAAGTTGCGCCGTCGAACCAGACGGTGACCTTGGCGGAGATCGGCGGGGAACACCAGCTGATCGTGGCGTCCCCCAACGAGGTGCCGCAGGAACTGGGCACCGTTGACGTCGTCTTCCCGCTGCTGCACGGCCCGTTCGGCGAGGACGGGACCATCCAGGGCCTCCTGGAACTGTCCGATACCCGCTACGTGGGTGCCGGGGTCCTGGCGTCGGCCGTGGGCATGGACAAGCACTTCATGAAGGTGGTCTTCGAGGCTGCGGGACTGCGGGTGGGGCCGTACATTGCGGTTACGGACCGGCAGTGGCGCAACGATCCCGAGTCTGTGCGCAAGCGCGTGGATCTGCTCGGGTTCCCGGTGTTCGTCAAGCCTGCGCGCGCGGGATCGTCGATGGGCATCTCCAAGGTGGACTCGCTCGAGGACCTCGACGCCGCGATCGAAGCTGCCAGGGAACACGATCCCAAGCTCGTGATCGAGGCCGGGATCGTGGGCCGGGAGATCGAGTGCGCGGTGCTGGAAGGCCGCGGCTCGGACGCGCCGCGGACGTCACTGCCGGGCGAAATCTCCGTGGCCGGCGGCGAGCACGAATTCTACGACTTCAACGCCAAATACGTGGATGACGCAGCCGCGCTCAGCTGCCCTGCGGACATGCCGGACGAAGCGATTGCCAGGGTCCGCGAGCTCGCCGCGGTGGCGTTCGACGCCGTCGGAGCCGAGGGCCTGAGCCGGGTGGACTTCTTCTACACGGCCGACGGCGCTCTCATCATTAATGAGATCAACACGATGCCCGGGTTCACGCCGAAGAGCATGTACCCGCAGATGTGGGCGGCGTCAGGGCTGAGCTACGCGGAACTGATCGACGAACTGATCCACCTGGCCCTGAACCGAAAGACCGGCCTCCGCTAGAAGTTCTCGCTGGTCGGGCCTGGTTCGCTGGTCGAGCTTGTCGAGACCTACTTGCTCGATGGCAGGTTCTGGAGATCTTCCTGGCCGACGCAGTTGCGGCTTGCCTTGATCTTGGCTGCCGCAGCGGAAAGGTCGGCCAACACCGTGGCCGAGCTGATCTCGTTCGGATCCATCAGGATCTCGGTGGCGGGCTCCCGGCCGAACGTGGTCAGTGTCCAGACCGGATTGCCCTCTTTGATGACCCAGTCCACATCGTTGACGCTGACGCACCGGTCCGTCGTGGGCCCGGGAACGTTGACGCCGCAGCGCAGGATCACCCGGGAGGGATCGCCCCATGCGGCGGTTGCCTGGCTGTTGGTCTTGCGCAGGCCGGCATCGCCAATGGCGTCCGGCAGCGCCACCATCATGGGGGCGCACGCGGGGTTCGCGGCGTCCGCGGCGGGAGGAACGTCGACGGCGGGGGAACAGCCGCCCAGCGCCAGTCCCGTGACGGCCACAGCGGCCGCTATCTTCAGCCGTCGGACGGGGTTGAGGGTGCGGAGGCGGTGCATACATTAAGCCTATCGCCCCGTCAGCAGGGGATCTGACACGCAGAAAAGCCGGCCGAAACGCTGTCAGGGAAACAATGTCGGTCCGTGGCGGTAGCGTAGTGGCGTGCCCCAAACACCACTGACTGTCGCCGAACTGTCCGAAGCCGAGCTTCTGGTCCGGATCTTCCCGCGCCTGGAACTCGGCGCCCTGCACAGCGCCGCTGTGCTCCTTGGGCCCGGTGATGACGCCGCCATCGTTGCAGTCCCTGACGGCCGGACAGTCATCAGCATCGACACCCAGGTGCAGGACCAGGATTTCCGGCTTCAGTGGAATAACGGTTACCGCACCACCGGCTATGACGTGGGCTGGAAGGCGGCAGCCCAGAACCTCAGCGACATCAATGCCATGGGCGCGTCCGCAACCTCCATGGTGGTCAGCCTGACCATGCCCGCCGAGACCCCTGTGGACTGGGTCGAGGACCTGGCGGACGGACTCGCCGCTGCCATCGGCAAGCTCGGTGCGGGGGCATGCTCCGTGGCAGGAGGCGATCTTGGCCGGGGCCGCGAACTGTCCGTCACCGTCGCAGTCCTGGGCACGCTGAGCGGCGGGCAGCCGGTGCTGAGGTCCGGGGCGCGGGCCGGAGACACCCTGGCCATCGCGGGCCGGGCGGGCTCGGCCGCGGCAGGCCTGGCCCTGCTGGAGTCGGAGTATCCGGTGGGTTCCCTGACGCCGGAACTGCGCTCGCTCCTGGACCTTCAGTGCCGTCCCGAGCCGCCGCTGGAGGCTGGCCCCCTTGCCCGGACATCCGGCGCCACTGCCATGATGGACATCTCCGACGGACTCGTGCGGGACGGCACCAGGCTCGCCTTGGCGAGCAACGTCGTGCTGGACCTTGACCCCCGGGCGCTGAGGCTGCTGGCCGCCCCGCTGCAGCCGGCTGCCGGAATCCTGAACGCGGACCCGCTGGCGTGGGTGCTTGGCGGCGGTGAGGACCATGGCCTGCTCGCCACTTTCCCTCCCGGCGTTCAGCTGCCCCCGGGCTTCGCTGGGATAGGCTCAGTACAGGCCTGCGGTTCAGATGAAGCGGCAGGCGTGACAATCGCGGGCCGGCCCGCTGACTCCGTGGGATGGGATCACTTTGCAGATTAAGATTGCCGCGAATGCGCAAGCGATGAAGCGGTGGTTGGGCAAGGCCGAGACCGCCCTGGGCAACCACAGCGACCGCCTCAATGCGATCAATATCTTCCCGGTCGCCGACGGCGACACCGGCACCAACCTCTACCTCACGGTGAGGGCGGCCGCACGTTCTCTGCAGGACGTCGCGCCGGTCCCCGCGCCGGTCCGGGTCCCCGCCCAGAACCCGGCCCAGGCCCAGAACCCCGCCCGGACACCTGACCTGCGCCAGGCCGCGGACCCGTCGCAGAATGACGTCGGCGCCATCCTGGCCAAGGCCGGACAGGCCGCCATGGAACAGGCCAGGGGAAACTCGGGAACCCTGTTCTCCGTGTTCCTGTGTGCGGCTGCCGAACCGTTGTCCGGGCACACCAGGCTCACGTCAACCACTCTCGCCGCCGCGCTCAACCGGGCACAGATCCGGGCCTGGTCGGCGCTCAGCGATCCCGTTCCCGGCACCATGCTCTCGGTGATGGAGGCGGCGGCGAGGGCTGCTGCCGCCGTCGACGCCGGCCAGAACGGTAATGACAGCAACTACGCGCTGGGGCTGGCCTTGGACGCCGCGGTCGAAGCAGCGCTTGAGGCCGTGATCCGCACGGAAGGGCAGCTCGATGCCCTGCAGGCCGCACACGTCGTGGACGCCGGCGGCGTGGGCATGCTGCTGATCCTCGACTGCCTGCGGTCCGCGGTGCTGGGTGTAGAGCTCCAGAGCGAACTCTTGGACGGCCTGCACGGTTACGATCTGCAGGATCCCCATATCCACGCCGACATGCCGGACGACGACGGCGTGGAGGTCATGTGCACCATCAGCCTGTCGCCGCTGGACGCCGCCACCCTCAGGCAGCGCCTTGATGAACTCGGTGATTCCGTGATCATGAGCCAGGTGGGCCCCTCCCCGGACGCGGACGGCCGGTACCGCTGGCGCGTCCACGTCCATGTCCTGGATTCGGGACCGGCGCTGGAAACGATCAGTTCACTCGGAGAACCGGCGGACGTGTCGGTCAGCGAGCTGGCGCTTCCGCGCGACCCCAATCCGGTGGAGGCTGATGCCGGGAGCCGCGAGGGACGATGAACACCGAGCTGGAACTCGGCCTTGAGCGCCGGATAGGCAAGCGCTCCGCGGCCGTCGTCGAAAAACATCTGGGCATCACCACGGTTGGCGGCCTGCTCAACTACTTTCCGCGCCGCTACCTGAGCAGGGGCGAGCTCACGCCGATCAGCGAAGTGCCCCTGGACGAGGAAGTGACGCTCATCGCGCGCGTCATCTCCAACAGCACACGGCAGATGCGCGCCCGGCGGGGCTCCATCACCGACGTCGTGATTTCCGACGACGCCGGGGCCCGCTCCGGCGGTCCGCGGCAGCAGGGCTCGGCCCTGCCGGGGACCCTCAAGATCAGTTTCTTCAACGGCTTCCGGGCCAAGGCCGAGCTCCAGCCCGGCCGCCGGGCCATGTTTTCCGGAAAGGTCACCCGCTTCGCGGGATCGCTCGGCCTGACCAATCCTGATTTCCTGCTGCTGGACGAGGACCCGGACACGCCCGGCATGGATCCGGAAAAGCTCGCGGCCATGCCCATCCCCGTCTACCCGGCCACCGCCAAACTCACCAGCTGGTCCATCCAGAAGGTCATCTCCACCCTTCTCGACACCGTGGACCTGGATGCCCTGCAGGACCCGCTGCCCGCTGCCATCTCGGCCCGCGAGAAGTTCCTGCCCATGCCGCAGGCCTACCGCCTGATCCACGCGCCGCAGACACCCGAGGACTGGCGCACGGCCAGGGACCGGTTCCGCTACCAGGAGGCGCTGGTCCTGCAGTCCGCCCTGGCGCGCCGCCGCGCCCAGCTGGCCGCGGAGGAAGCAACGGCCCGGCGTCCCGTGCCCGACGGCCTCCTGGCCGCCTTCGACCGCCAGCTGCCGTTCACGCTGACCGCAGGGCAGGCCGCCGTGGGCAAGACGCTTTCCGACGAACTGTCCCAGGACGGACCCATGAACAGGCTGCTGCAGGGCGAGGTGGGCTCGGGGAAGACCATCGTGGCCCTCCGCGCCATGCTGCAGGTTGTCGACGCCGGGGGGCAGGCGGCGCTCCTGGCACCCACGGAAGTCCTCGCCGCACAGCACTTCGACTCCATCCGGCGGACGCTGGGCACGCTGGCACGGGACGGACTGCTGGGCGGCTTCGGCGACCACACCGTCCAGGTCAGCCTGCTCACCGGGTCCATGCCAACGGCAGCACGCAAGCAGGCACTGCTGGATGCCGCGTCCGGCACGGCCGGGATCGTCATCGGCACGCACGCCCTGCTGAGCGACAACGTGTCGTTCTATGACCTCGGCCTGATTGTGGTGGACGAGCAGCACCGCTTCGGCGTGGAGCAGCGCGACGCCCTGCGATCGAAGGCCAGCAAGCCGCCGCACCTGCTGGTCATGACGGCCACCCCCATCCCCAGGACCGTGGCCATGACCGTTTTCGGCGACCTCGAAACCTCCGTGCTGGACGAACTGCCGGCCGGCAGGGCCCCCATCACCACCCACGTCGTGGGCCTCGCGGAGAATCCGGCCTGGGCCGGACGGATCTGGTCCCGGTCACGGGAAGAGATCGACGCCGGGCACCAGGTGTACGTCGTGTGCCCCAAGATCGGGACTGACGACGACGGCGACTTCAGTCCCGGCGAAGCGGAACCCGCGCCCGGGGAACTGGAGGGGGACGGCCCCGCCCGCGAACTGGCGTCGGTGACCGCCGTCGTCGATCACCTCAGGGAGGAACCTTCACTGGACGGAGTTCCGCTGGCCCCGCTCCACGGGCGGCAGGATCCTGCACTGAAATCCGAGACCATGGCATCGTTCACGGCGAACAAGACCAAGCTGCTGGTCTCCACCACGGTGATCGAGGTGGGCGTGGACGTTCACAACGCCACGCTCATGGTCATCCTGGACGCGGACCGGTTCGGCATTTCGCAGCTCCATCAGCTCCGCGGCCGCGTGGGCCGCGGCGGCCTGCCCGGCACCTGCCTGCTGGTCACGACGCTTGAGCCCGGCCATCCGAGCCGCCGCCGGCTGGATGCCGTGGCCGCCACCACCGACGGCTTCGAGCTGTCCCAGGAGGACCTGAAGCTGCGGCGCGAAGGCGACATCCTCGGCGCCTCGCAGTCCGGCGGCCGGTCCACGTTGAAGCTGCTCAGGGTCCTGGAACATGAGGACATCATTGCCCGCGCCCGGCAGGATGCCCAGGAGATCGTGGCCGGCGACCCGTCGCTGCTGGACCACCCGGCCCTTGCCGAGGCCATCGACGATTATCTGAACCCCGAGAAGGAGGCGTTCCTTGAACGCGGCTAGCACCATGGACGGCCCGGCGAATCGCGCCGGAAATCGGGTTGCGGCATGACCCGGATCGTGGCCGGTGCCGCCGGGGGAACGCCGCTTGTCAGCGTGCCCGGGTCAATGACGCGTCCCACGACCGACAGGGTCAAAGAGGCCCTATTTTCCCGGTTGGACGCGTTCAATGTCCTTGCCGGCTCGCGCGCGCTGGACCTCTACGCCGGTTCCGGGTCGCTCGGCGTGGAGAGCGCCAGCAGGGGCGCCGCCGCCGTCGACCTCGTGGAATTCGATGCCAAAGCCAGCGCCGTCTGCCAGCGGAACGCGGACATGATCAACGGCGTGCTGGGGCGGAAGGCCGTCACCGTGCACCGCTCCCGGGTTGAGTCCTTCCTGGACCGGACGGCTGAAGAAACCCTTTGGGAGGTGGTGTTCCTGGACCCGCCCTACCCCCTGGACCAGCCGGCGCTCGCCGCGGTCCTGGGCAAGCTGGCCCCCCACCTCGCGGCCGGCGCCGTGGTTGTGGTGGAGCGGTCCTCGAGGTCACATGAGCCGGAGTGGCCGGCAGGCCTGGAACGGTTTGCGGACAAGAAATATGGCGAGACCAGGCTGTGGTTCGCCGAACCGGCCAGCGGGCAGCAGGTCGACGTCGGACCCGTACCGGGGGACTGAGCCCGTTCCCAACGCTGGGCACGTCCCGAGGCTCGTCAGGCCGACAGCCGGTCCAGTTCGACCCCCGCCAGCACCTTGGCCGGGTGCGGTCCGCGGGCCGTCAGCGCGGCGGTCCATTCGGCCGGCCACGGTTTCCGGGTGCCGGTCAGGATGATGTTCCCCGGGAACCGGCCCGTGAACATGCCGGCTTCGGCGAAGGCCGCGACGTCCGTCATGGCGCGGCGCAGGGCCGCCACCTGGCTGCGGACCAGCGTCAGGCCCGGCTCGTCACCCACGTTCACGATCAGCACGCCCCGGTCCGTCAGGAGGGCCGCGGCTTCCTCGTAGAACTCGGTGCAGGCAAGGTGCTCCGGAGCCTCGGGGCCGGAGAAGATATCGAGGATAACGACGTCGAAGCGGAGGTCCGCGGGCAGCTCAGCCAGCGCGCCGCGGGCGTCGCCCATGATCGTTTCCAGCCGGGTTCCCTCGGGCAGCGGCAGCTGCTCCAGCACAAAGTCCAGCAGTTCACGCTCCAGCTCCACCGCGTACTGCAGCGATCCCGGGCGGGTCGCCTGGATGTACCGGGCCAGGGTCAGGGCACCCGCCCCAAGGTGCAGGGCGGTGATCGGCTCACCCCAGGGGGCAGCCAGGTCCACCATGTGGCCGATCCGGCGGAGGTACTCGTAGAAGATGTCCGCGGGATCCGCCAGATCGACGTGTGACTGTTCCGCACCGCCGATGCTGAGCACGAAGCCGCCATCGGTGTAGGTGTCGGGCTCTATGACTGCGTGCTGGCCGGTGGTCCGCAGGTATCGCGAGGCCGGCGGGGAGCCCTCAGCCACCGTCAGAGCCTGTCCCGCAGCGTCGCCAGCCTGGAAGCCGCCTCTTCAAGGACCTCGGTCCTCTTGCAGAAGGCAAACCGCAGCAGGCTCCGCGTCCTTTCCGCGCCCTCGGGGTGGCAGAAAACGGGAACGGGGATGGCAGCCACGCCCACCAGGGCAGGCAGGCGCCGGGCGAGCTCCACGGAATCCAGGATCCCCAGCGACGAGGTGTCGACGTTGACGAAGTACGTGCCCTTCGGCGTGAACACGTCCAGCCCGGCCGCCCGGAGGCCGTCGCTGAGGATGTCCCGCTTCTTCTCCAGCGTGGCGGAGATGCCGTCATAGAAGGCATCGGGCAGCGCGAGCCCGGTCGCGATCGCACTCTGGAACGGGGTGCCGGAACTGTAGGTGAGGAACTGCTTCACGGTCCGGACGGCGGAGACCAGCTGCTCCGGCCCGCTCAGCCAGCCGACCTTCCAGCCGGTGAACGAGAACGTCTTGCCGGCCGAGGAGATGGTGATAGTCCGGTCCGCCGCTCCCGGCAGGGCGGCCACCGGGACGTGGCTCACGCCGAAGGTGAGGTGCTCATAGACTTCGTCGGTGATGATGAGCGCGTCATGCTTTCGTGCCAGGTCGACGACGCGCTGGAGGACTTCCCGGGGAAAAACGGCACCCGTGGGGTTGTGCGGATTGTTCAGCAGCACCACCTTGGTGCGGGCGCTGAAGGCCGCCTCGAGGGCTACCGGATCGGGAAGGAAATCGGGGGCCAGCAGCGGCGCTGTGACATGGGTGGCCCCGGACAGTCCGATGATTGCGCCGTACGAGTCGTAGAACGGCTCGAAGGTCAGGACTTCGTCACCGGGGCCGACGAACGCCATCAGGGAGGCTGCGATCGCTTCGGTGGCACCTGTGGTGACGATGATTTCAGTGTCGGGGTCCGGCTCGAGGCCGTAGAACCGGCTCTGGTGCGCGGAGATGGCCTTGCGCAGTTCCGGGATGCCCTTGCCCGGGGCGTACTGGTTTGAACCCTGGGCGATGGCGGCCTGGGCCGCTGCCTTGATCTCCGCCGGACCGTCCTCGTCCGGGAACCCCTGGCCGAGATTGATGGCACCGGTCCGGACGGCCAGGGTTGTCATCTCTTCGAAGATCGTGACGCCCAGGGTTCCGTCGGCGGCCAGGAGGTTGGCGCCGGTGGCCGCACGCTGCCAGGGCGCCGGAAGTGTCTCTGTCATTGCTTTCCTGCCTGTCCGTTCAGCCCCGCTTGTCAGGTGCGGCTGATGCATCAAGTCATGGTATCCCGGTCCGCAGATGCGGTAGGTTCGGAGCATGAGACGCGCCGTATGCCCAGGCTCCTTCGACCCCATCCACAACGGACACCTCGAGGTCATCGCCAGAGCCGCGAGCCTCTTTGACGAAGTCATCGTTGCGGTGTCAACGAACTACGCCAAGAAGTACCGCTTTCCGCTGGAGGAACGGATTGAGATGGCCAAGGAGACGCTGGCCTCACTGCGCGGCATCGTGGTGGAGCCGGTCGGCGAAGGGCTCCTGGCCGAGTACTGCCGGCAGCGCGGGGTGTCCGCCATCGTCAAGGGGCTCCGGTCGTCGTCGGACTTTGACTATGAACTGCCCATGGCCACCATGAACCGCCAGCTCAGCGGCGTCGAGACGGTCTTCCTGCCGGCGGAGGCGCACTACCTCCATTTGTCCTCCACACTGATCAAGGAAGTGGCCAGCCTGGGCGGAAGCGTCTCCGAGTATGTGCCAAGGTCCGTCCTCAAACGCCTTATCGCGGGCCCGCCTGCGCCGGGCCAGCCGCCCAGGGGGTAGGCTTGTGCGGTACATTCCGGCCCCTGCCTTCGGGGGACGGCGCCCGGTTTGAGTCCGCCAAGGAGTTCAGGCTAAGATAATACGTCGGTCATATGTTCAACAGGAGTTCTCATTAAACGAGATGCAAGTTCGCCCTTGATGCTTGATGTCAAGGACCTCGGACGCAGTCCGGGGAGCATGCGTACGCTGACGGAACATGTACCCGCGCCGGAAGATCTTGGCGTGGCGCTCATTGGCGTTCAGAAGGGCTCGGACATCGAGCTCGACCTGAGGCTTGAGGCCGTACACGAAGGAATTCTGGTATCAGGAACCGCAATCGCCGAAGTAACCGGTGAATGCGGCCGATGCCTGGATCCCCTTGCGTATGACCTTGAGGTCAATGTGCAAGAACTTTTCTTCTACGAAGGCGCCTTGCCTTCCGACGAGGAAGACGATGAAGAGCAACGTCGAGTCGAGCACGATCTGATCGATCTTGAGCCGGTGTTGCGGGACGCAGTTGTTACCATGCTGCCGTTCCAGCCGGTGTGCCGGGAAGACTGCCAGGGCCTGTGTTCCGAATGTGGAGCGCGCCTGGAAGACGAGCCGGGGCACCACCACGAGGTCGTAGATCCTCGCTGGGCTGCCCTAGCTGATCTGGCTAAGCCTGACCGGCAAAATTGATTTGTAAGTGTTTTTCTAGAGAGAAATGAGTTAGCCGTGGCTGTTCCCAAGCGGAAAATGTCTCGCTCGAATACCCGCGCCCGCCGCTCCCAGTGGAAGGCGACTGCCCCCCACTTGGTGAAGACCATTGAGAACGGCCAGGTTACTTACAGCCTGCCGCACCAGGCAAAGGTCGTCACCGACTCGGCTGGCACTGCGCTGTTCCTTGAGTACAAGGGCCGCAAGGTCGCGGACGTCTAATCGGCCTACAAGCTGACTAGGATGTCTTCAACTGAAGAGCTTCTGAAGCGTCTCGGTGTCTCAATTGACGCCGGGACGCTTCGTCTTGCTCTGACACACCGTTCCTATGCCTACGAAAACGGCGGCATACCCACCAACGAACGCCTCGAGTTCCTCGGCGACTCCATTCTGGGGTTTTCGGTCACCGATGCGCTGTACCGTGACAATCCCTCGCTCCCCGAAGGGGACCTGGCCAAGCGGCGGTCCGCCGTCGTAAGCACCCGGGCCCTTGCCGGCATCGGACGCAGCCTCGGCATCGGCGACTACATCTACCTCGGCCAGGGCGAGAAGCTCACCGAGGGCAAGAACAAGGCCTCAATCCTGGCGGACACCATGGAGGCGCTCATCGGGGCAACGTACGTGTCCAATGACATCGAGACCGCGCGCCAGCTCGTCATGCGCCTGATCGGGCCGCTGCTCAAGGACGCAGCCGCCCTCGGCGCGGGCACTGACTGGAAGACCAGCATCCAGGAGCTGGCGGCCAGCCGTCAGCTCGGCACCATCTACTACGCGGTGCAGGGCTCCGGCCCGGACCACGCGCGGACCTTTGTCGCGGAACTGCAGATCGGCGGGACGGCGTACGGCAAGGGCTCCGGCCACTCCAAGAAGGAAGCCGAGCAGGAAGCGGCGGCCGACGCGTGGCGGAAGCTTTCCGGCCTGGACACTGCCGCGGAGCCGCCGGAATCCGCCGCCGGGAGCTAGGCGACCGGTGCCTGAACTTCCTGAGGTCGAGGTGGTCCGCCGCGGCCTGGTGAGCTGGGTCCGCGGCCGGACCATCACCGGCGTCGAGGTCCTGGATCCCAGGTCCATCCGGCGGCATGCCCTGGGACCCGAGGACTTCGCCGGGAACCTTGAAGGCGCAAAGGTCCTTGACGTGGTCCGGCGGGGCAAATTCCTGTGGATGCCGCTGCAGGAGGACGGCAAGGCCGCCGGGACGCCGCAGACGGAAACGGCCGGCACCGCGCCCGGCCTTCCCGCCGTGGCGCTCATGGCCCACCTTGGCATGAGCGGCCAGCTGCTGATGCAGGACAGTGCCGTCCCGGACGAAAAACACCTGAAGGTCCGCCTCCGGCTGAGCCCCCGCGACGGCATGCCCGCGGAACTGAGGTTCGTTGACCAGCGGATCTTCGGAGGCCTGTTCGTCACCTCGCTGGTCCCGACCGACGACGGCGGCCCCGGCGGGCTGGCCGAGGACCCTCTGCCGGTCATCGCCGAGGAAGCGTCCCACATCGCACGCGACCCCCTCGACCCCTTCTTTTCCTTCGACGACTTCTACCGCAGGCTCCGGAGCCGGAAGACCGGCCTCAAACGCGCATTGCTGGACCAGGGCCTGGTCTCCGGAATCGGCAACATCTACGCGGACGAGGCCCTGTGGCGGGCCAGGCTTCACTACGCCCGTCCCACCGACACCCTGCGGCGGGCGGATGCCATGCGCGTTCTCGAAGCTGCCCGCGAGGTGATGGCCGACGCCCTTGACGCGGGCGGCACCAGCTTCGACTCCCTGTACGTGAACGTCAATGGCGCGTCGGGTTGGTTTGGTCGAAGCTTGAATGTCTATGGGCTTCAGGGTCATCCGTGCAAGCGCTGCGGCACCGCTATCGTACGGGAGCGGTTCATGAATCGGTCTTCTCATTTTTGCCCGAAATGTCAGCGGTCTCGTTGATATCGATAGGCCCTGCCAGGCGCGGATGTCGTCGTTCCATAAACAGCGCGTGGACGACGTGCAAGCCGCGTCGGCGGACCTCGACACTGCTGCGAAGGCCAGTATGCCGACCCACCTCACTGCGGTGTCTGGCGCAAACTGGGGTGAGTGTGCCTAGGCAAAACGCCTGACCTTGCCTAGGCACGAGTGGCTATGAACCGGCATTTTCCCTGCCCACCGCTCTATTGAGAGTTGGTGCTGCTCCGCCGCGATCGCCACCCGTGGCTGGACATCGCGGCTCAGAGAATGGCCACGACTCCGGGCTCTCCCAGTCGTCGCTCTTCCTGAACTCCTCCGATGCGGCGTTCCAACTCCTCAAGGTGCGGGATGGGCAGCAGGCGGTGGGGGCTCCAGAGGGCAGGCGGGTTTCCGCAGCACGGTGATCGACCGGCTTGCGGGTGGCAGATTCAGCTGGAGGAGGCAGGCCGGTCAGGGCGAGCCAAGTCGGCTTGGATCGCGCGGATGATCGAGGCCAGGATTCCGGACGCGAGAAGTCCTGACCCCAGCGGACCGGCGGAATTCTCACCCAGCGGTGGCAAGCGCCGAAGCGCGGACCGGGCTTCGGCGCTCATGTGCCCGAGTTGCCAGTGGATCTCGTCGTCGACCGTCTGGGGCCGATGGGGCGCCGCCAGTCCCGCCGCTTTCGCGGCATACGCGGCTGCCCCCAAGGCGTGGGCGCCCATGTGAGCGACGGCTGCGGCTTGCGCGGCAGACCGGGCGGCAGCGACCGCAGCAGGACTATTCACCTCGCGTCCTGCACGGCCAGCAACAAAACGCCGGCGGATCTCTTCAGCGGGACTGAGCTCACCGCGAGCGAAGGCCCGGGCTCGGGCGATGGCGTCGCGGGGACGACCATCTGCCGGAGCCTCTGCCTCAAATAAGGCCACGACTCGCTCAGCGCAGTCTGCGGCCCAAGTCGCGACGACGCGGCGCTCTGCCCCGCTTAGCGTCTGCGGAGAAGCCATATCAGTACCTTACACACGGATCGCAGACCGATCCCCCTGACGCGACGCCCAGTGCGACACGGAGCCCTGAGAAACGGCGCTACGGAGCGCTCAGGCTCACCCTCGCCTGCAAGAATGGGCGCATGGCTGATTCGAAAAGTTCTGGATCCAAGTTCACCCCTGAGGAGCGGGCCGCGATGAAGCAGCGCGCCAAGGAGCTCAAGGAGCAGCAGAGCGTTGCTGAGGCCTTACAGTCGGTTCTCGACAAGATCGCCGCGCTTGACGAGCCGGACAAGACGAACGCGGAGCGCATCCATGCGATCGTTACGGAGGTCGCGCCGTCTCTGAGCCCCAAGCTTTTCTACGGCAGCCCAGGCTACGCGGATGCGCAGGGCAAGATCGTCCTCTTCTACCAGGAGCGAGCGAAGTTCAAGGCTCGCTACGGCAACCTCGCGTTCTTCGGGCCGGCACAGCTCGACGATGGCACGATGTGGCCCACGTCCTACGCCATCACCGAGCTCTCATCAGCCGACGAGAAGGTCATAACGGAGCTGGTACGGAAGGCCACGGGCCAGCTCTGATTCACATCGACAAGATACGGTTTGGGGCCGCCTCACGTGGGGTGCCTGCCCCGGCAAACGAGGAGACTGAGAGAGCGTCCGCAAGCCGATCCCTCAGCGCGCACGCTGGGAACATCCGCGTGATCGCGTAGCTTAGGTGAACATGGCAGCAGTCTGTCTGTGCACCGCTGGCCGGAGCAGTTCGACTGGGCGGTCTCAGGCACCGCCGGCTCTGCCCGAATGGTCCGCGAGCCAACGACTCCTCCTCCTGAACATGGTCAGTTCGCTGCGTTGAGCGGCCCGTCGCCCGGCCCGGTTCCCTGTATGAACCGGGCCAACATCGACTCGAGCATCTCGAGTTCGGCCTGGGTGAATGGCGCGAAAAGTTCTTCGGCGGTTGCGCCGGCGAGTCGCTTGGCGGTGTTGAAGGCGGCTCGTCCGCCTTCCGTCAGTGTCAGATTGGCGACGCGCTTGTCGACCGTGGATTGCGTGCGGGAGAGGTATCCGAGCTTCTCAAGGTCTTCGACCGTGCGGGTCATGCCCGCCTTGTCGCTTCCGGTCTCGCGGATGAGATCGCGCTGGGTGGAAATCCCGTCGCGGTCCAGCAGCATCATCACTCCGAAATGGCGGCCAGTCAGGCCCAGCCCGGACAGGGCGGTGTTGAGGGCGCCGGCGGCACGTCCGTGTGATTGGCGCAGCAGCAGGCCCAGTTTCAGTTTCACTCCCGATGGCTGTGGCATACCCCCATCCTATGTTAGATTCAAATGAATCCGATTCGAGTGAATCTAATTGACGGGTGAACGGTGACAAGGATGACGAGCACAGCTGCAGCCATCGTTCCGCGCGCCAGGCCACCATGGCCGCGCTGGGTGTTCCGTGTGACGAGCACGGCAGCGGCGATCATGCTCTTCGACCAGGCCGTCTTCGCCGGCCAGTTCCTGTCCGGCAGTTACGACTCCCTTGCGGTGCACCGAGAAAACGCGACCTTTGCCGGAATCTCCGTTTTAATCTCCACGGTCGCGGCGGTCCTCGTGCGCTGGCCGGGTCGCGGGCCGTGGTGGCCGATCGCTGCCTGTATCGGCATCTTCGCACTGATCGGGCTGCAGATCGTCTTCGGATTCGCCCGGGCGATCAGCGTGCACGTGCCGCTCGGGGTGGCGATCATCATGGTCGCCACCGGCCTTGCCGTATGGGCGTGGAAACGGCCATGAGGGACGTGAGCCGGCGAACGTTCCTCGGGGCAGGTCTTCTGGCAGGCATCGGCCTCGGTGTCGGAATTCCCTTCAGCCTCGGCGCCGGCGGCTCCACCTCGACCGGGAACCTCCTCCGCAGCAGACTCACCCTCCCCCTGCCGTTCACGATGCCGTTCCGGGCTCCGCCGGTGCTGCACCCCGTACGCAGCGATGCCGCGGCGGACTTTTACGACATCAGTCAAAGCAGGGCGGACGCTTCGATCCTGCCCGGCATGAAGACGGAGATCTGGGGCTACAACGGGATCTTCCCCGGCCCGACCATCGTTACCCGGCGTGGCCGCCCGGCCGTGGTCAGGCACACCAACAACCTTCCCGTGCCCACGGTGGTGCACCTCCACGGTGGTCGCACCCCGCACGACAGCGACGGCTATCCGATCGACTTCATCTATCCGGTCGACATGTCCTACATGAACCAGCACATGGACACGCACGGACACGAGACCGGCATGGGCGCTATGGTGCCCGGGGACACCACCATCGGTCAGCGTAGTTACCGCTATCCGCTCGACCAGCGTGCGGCGACGCTCTGGTACCACGACCACCGGATGGACTTCACCGGCCCGAGCCTCTGGCGCGGCCTCGCCGGGTTCCATCTCGTGCGCGACGACGAAGAAGACACCCTCGGCCTGCCGGCCGGTGCGCGGGAACTGCCGATCATGATCACCGACCGCAGTTTCGAGGCCACAGGGAACTTCCTTTACCCCAGCACCGATCCCAGCCTCATGGCGACACCGGGCGTCACCGGCTCTTTCGTCGCCGGCGTCCTCGGGGACGCGATGCTCGTCAACGGCACACCCTGGCCGGTCGCGAAGATCGACGGCGCGAAGTACCGGCTCCGCATCCTCAACGCCTGCAACGCCAGAAGGCTCGACCTCCGCATCGATCCCCAACCGGACGGGGGCCTGACACAAATCGGCACGGACGGGGGCCTCCTCGCCGCGCCCATCCGGCATGAGCACTTCGAACTCGCCCCGGCACAACGCGTCGACGCCATCATCGACTTCGCCGGCTACAAACCCGGAACCGCCGTCACCCTGCTCAACGATTTCGGCGAGGGCAACATGTCACAGATCATGAGATTCATCGTCGGGCCAAAGAGCCGGGACACATTCACGGTTCCCGACCGGCTCGCGACCATCGAGCCCCTCACCGCCGCAGACGCCGTCACCACCCGCACCTTCCGTTTCCAGTCCGGCGACGTCAACCACACCAAGGGCTGGCTCATCGACGCGCAACCGTTCAGTCCCGACAACATCTCCGCCGCAGTAAAGCTCGGCACCGTAGAGATCTGGCGGCTGATCGCCGACTTCCACCACCCCGTCCACCTGCACCTCAACCCCTTCCAGGTACTTTCCCGCGGAATCGGCGGGCCCGGAGCCTTCGACGCCGGCTGGAAGGACACCATCGACCTCCGCCCAGCCGAAGAAGCCGCCATCGCGATCCGCTTCGAGGGCTACGCCGGAAAATACGTCTTCCACTGCCACAATCTCGAACACGAAGACATGGCAATGATGGCCAACTTCATCACACGATGACCGGTGGGGCCCGCGGGTTCAGCTCAGGCCTCGACAATGGGCCATGCTTTGGCTCCTGGGTGCGCAACTGGGCAAGGAACTCTGCGGGCAGGACGGGTCCGAAGCCTCGCGTGCTCAGCACGTTCCGCCTGTGCCGGTGTGCTTCAAGCCTCTGGCTGATCAGAGCGTCCAGGTCTGCCAGTTCCTGTTCCAGGGTAATGATTTCCTGTGCGAGGGCGGCGATCTTCTACTCGCCGACGAGCTCGGCGGCCGCGACGGTGTGCTGGACCCTGGGCTGCTGGTGAGGCCGGGGTCATCGTGCGTGATCCTCATGACCGGTCTCCCGGTGGAGGTCCAGGTCCAGAGCGTTGGCGGCCGCGAGCCGGGCGAGCAGGCTTCCGAGCTGGGCAGACTGCTCGCCGGTGAGTGGCGCCAGAAGTTCGGCCTCGTGCGCTTCGGCGATCTCGCGCAGCTGCCGCATGACCTGCGCGCCTTCTGCGGTCAGACGAAGTTCGTACGTCCGACGATCGGTGCTGCTGCGCTCCCGCTCCACGAGGCCGCGAGCCTGTAACGAGTCGACGAGCGAGACCACGCGACTGGGCACGGCCCCAAACCGGTCGGCAAGGGCCCGCTGGCTCAGCCCCGGGGTCCGGCCGATCAGGCGAAGCACGCCCGCATCGCTCGGGGTGAGCCCGATTTCCCGGGTGCGTTCGGCGAAGCGCGACGACGCCAGGGCGCCCAGCTGCGAGAGGAGAAAGGCGGTGCGCCTCGACCGGGGCGCGGCTGGGGAGTCCATGACTTCAGATTACCTTCTTGACAGAATAATTCAACAGGTGAATCATTTTTGTAATGACTCAATTGCTGGAAAGGTGCAAACATGACTGACGTTTCCCCTCCGCGCGCCGGCCAAACTGTCCGCTCGGGCGGACCCAATCCGGGCATCCTGGCGGCCGTGAGCCTCGGGCTTACCGTTGCCGGCCTGGTCACGGCCGCGATCATGACCGGCGGCAGCACGTTTGTCTCGCCGTTCTCCACGGCGGGGCAGGTCGCGGCGTACTTTCAGGAGAACGCGATTGCAGAACGCGTTGCGGGCATGATCCAGTTCGGATCAGCCGTACCCCTGGGCATCTACGCCGCCACTGTTTACGCCCGGATGCTCCGCCTCGGAGTTCGGGTTCCCGGTCCCGGAATCGGGTTCTTCGGCGGCATCGCCGCAGCACTCTTCCTGATGCTCTCGGCTTCGGTTGGTTGGCTGCTGAGCCGCCCGGAGATCACCACCGATGTGACGCTCACCCACGCGCTGGCCTTTCTCGCCTTCATCACGGGCGGGGTCGGCTACGTCACCGGGATGGGGCTACTCGTCGCCGGAACCGCGGTGCCGGGCCTGATCCTGAGCCTTGTGCCGCGCTGGCTCGC
>NZ_JAGGPM010000016.1 GCF_018613835.1 Arthrobacter sp. ISL-5
AACCATTAACACGTGACACTAGGCCTCGTCGTGCCACCAGCCTGCCCAGGCGGTGGAGGTCAACTGGCCGCTGGGGAATCCGGGGCCGGCGCCGCCAAATTCGTGCCGGTCGTTCCGGCGGGAGTCAAGAAAGAGGGTAAGGCTGTTCCAGATCATCATGGCTGTGTCCTTCCGTTCACCGTCCTGACGACGGTTTCCAAGTAGGCATCAGCATAGCCAAGCAGTGTTTCGTGGTATCGACGCCACGTTTCGGATTTGTATCTGGAATCTATCGTGGCTGTGCAGGGCCCTTGTGAGGGTCCGTTCAAGACCGGCAGTTTTAGTCGAATCCCAATCTGGACGAAGTTAGGCCGGGCCCCGGCTGCTCACCGCACCGGCCCGGGAATGCGGGCGCCGGGGGCGGCGCCGGCAACCGCCCCCGATTTCAACTCATGAGTCAGGCCGTTACGCGGTCTGCGGCGCTGGATACCCGGCTGCGGGATGGCGCCGCAGCGATGAGCAGGGCGGCTATGGCCACCGCTGCGCTCAGGATCAGGCCGGGGCGGTACTGTTCCAGCATCGCCGCCGCATCCACCGAGGTGCCGGCGGCGGGCGCGTTGCCGTGACCGCTGACCATCGCGGTGGTAACGGCAAGCACCAGGGCGGCCCCCACCTGTGTGCTGGTCTGGATCAGACCGGCCGCCAGACCCTGTTCCGAATTTCGGATGCCTGCGGTGGCCTGGACGTTGATGGACGGGAAGGCCAGAGCGAAGCCAATGCCCAGCAGCAGGACCGACGGCAGGATATCCGTCACGTAGTTGGGTGAGGTGCCCACGCGCAGGAACAGTACGTAGCCGAGCGCCAATGACGCCAGACCGGTCAGAATGAGCCGCGGGGCGCCAAACCTGTCGATGAGCCGGTCCGCGAAGGGAGCGCTCGAGGCCACCAGCAGGCCGGTGGGAAGCAGCGCCAGCGCCATGCCCAGCGGGCTCCACCCCAGCACGGACTGCAGGTAGAGCGTCAGGATGAACTGGAAGCTCAGGTACGAGCCGAACAGCCCCACGGCACTGAGGTTGGCCCGGGCAACCCAGCCTTCCTTGAGGATGTTGAACCGGATCAGCGGGTGCCTGACCCGGTTTTCGATCACGGCGAAGGCTGCCAGCACCGCTGCGGAGGCTGCGAATCCGGCGATAGTTGCCACAGATCCCCAGCCGTTCCCGGGTGCCGAAACCAGCGTGTAAACCAGCCCCAGCATGCCTGCCGCGAGCGTCACGGCACCCCAAACGTCATGTCCGCTGTCCTGGCCCTTGCCTTCGGCCTTGCCGGCGGCAGCGTCCCGGGGGATGTACTTCAGGCCAAGAATCACGACGGCGACCGCCACAGGCACCGAGACAAGGAAAGTCCAGCGCCAACTCATGGCGGTCATGAGGCCTCCGACAACAAGGCCGAGTGAGAAGCCGCTAGCGCCGAAGGTGGTGAAAATGGACACGGCGCGGTTTCGTTCGCGCCCTTCCGCGAAGTTGGTGGTGATGATCGAGAAGCCGGCAGGAGCCGTGAACGCGGCGGCCAGCCCTTTGATGAAGCGCGTGGCGATCAGCAGGGCAGGGTCATCCACCAGGCCGCCGAGCAGGGAAGCTGCGGCAAAGACGCTGAGCGCAATGAGGAAGATGCGCCGCCGGCCGAGCAGGTCCGCCATCCGGCCGCCCAGCAGGAGCAGGCTTCCGTAGCCGAGTACGTAGGCGGAGACGATCCATTGGAGGGATTCGGTCCCCAGGTGGAGTTCGGTGCCGATCGAGGGCAGCGCCACTCCGACCATGGAAACGTCCAGCGCGTCGAGCGCCAGTACGGTGCACAGGACCAGGAGCAGCATCCACTGCGCACGGGTCCAGCGGACGGGCGAAAGCCGTTCTCCGGCAGATCTTTCAAGGGTGGAAGTTGAAGTCATGGGTTCAACTTATATGACACGTCATTGAATGACAAGGAATATTATGACGTGGACTTTTAATTCGTCATGAACTAGAATCGCTGCATGGCAACACCGCAGGACCGACAGCTGGTTGAGCAATGGCGCAGCATCCAGAGCACCTACTTCCGCACCGCGGGCGCGATCGACCGAGCCCTGGAATCGCGGTTCAGCATCGGCCTGACCGAGTTTGAAATCCTGGACCTTGTGGCCGAAAGCGCGGACGCGGCGTGCAGGATGAAGCAGCTCGGCGAGCGGACGCCCATGACCCAGAGCGCGATGTCCAAGGTGGTGGACAGGCTCGAGAAAGCCGGACTCATATCCCGCCATTCCTGCGAGGACGACCGGCGTTCGCTGTTTCTGGAACTCACCGACGCGGGCCGCGCCCTGCACGGGGAAGCGGCCGTCGAACACCGCGCCCTGCTGAAGGAAAACCTGGCCTGAGAGCGTCACTCCCCCGCACTGTCAGCACGTACTACCTGAACGGATAGGCGCATGACAAGATTACTGATCATCGGCCCTCCGGGCTCGGGCAAAGGCACCCAGGCTCACCGCATCAGCAAACAGCTGGGGATCGTGGAGATCTCCACGGGAGACATGTTCCGCACCCACCTGGCCGACCGCACGCCCCTGGGTACCGAGGCCCAAAAGTACCTGGATTCCGGTGACCTGGTGCCGGACCATCTCACCACGGCCATGGTGCGCGAACGGCTGCAGCAACCGGACACGAAGAACGGCTTCCTTCTGGACGGCTACCCACGAACGGTCAGCCAGATGGACGACCTGGGCGGCATCCTCGAGGAGACTGGTGACACCCTGGACGCCGTCCTGGAAATCACTGCGGACGACGACGAGATCGTCCGCCGGCTCCTGCTGCGGGCCGAGGCCGAAGGGCGCAGCGATGACACCGAAAGCGTCATCCGGCACCGCCTGCAGCTTTACCGGGAGGAAACCGAGCCCGTCATCTCGCGCTACGCCGAGCGCGGCCTGCTGGTCCGCGTGGACGGAACGGCCGACGTCGACCACGTCACCGCGGGCGCGCTGAAGGCCATCGAAACCGCCAAGGCGGGCCGGGCAAGGTAGCCGCCGGCACCTGACAACGGCCGCGCAGCTAGGGCATCACGCCTGCTTCCAGGCATACCGGCGTTCGGGGCGTCCGACGCCGTACTTAAGGGTGACGTCCACCATCCCCTCGTCATTGAGGTACTCAAGGTAGCGCCGCGCGCTCACCCGCGACGTGCCGACCACCACGGCCAGTTCGGCGGCCGAAAGATCGCCCATGGAGGCGAGCAGCGCCCGCTCCACGAGCTGCAGCGTCTCGGCGCTGCAGCCTTTGGGCAGCGGCCGGTCGCCGCGCTCCAGCCCGAAGACCCGGTTGACGTCAGCCTGTTCCGCCACGTCCTTGGAGGAAGCCAGGCTTTGATAGGTGTTCCGGTAGTGCTCCAGGCGCTCCTGCAGGTCCGTTTGGGAAAACGGCTTGATCAGGTAGTGAACGATTCCGCCGCGCAGTGCCCGGCGCACCGTCTCCACCTCCCTGGCCGCACTGATCACCAGGACGTCCAGCTCGGGCGCCACCTCCCGCAGCTGATGCATCAGGTCCAGCCCGTTGATATCCGGGAGGTGGATGTCCAGCAGCACCAGGTCCGGCTGCAGCCGCTGCGTCTCCAGCACCGCCTGCGCGCCGGTATGGGCGACACCGACGACGGCGAACCCCGGCGTGCGCTGGATGAACCCGGCGTGGACCTTGGCCACCATGAAATCATCATCAACAATCAGGACGCTGATCATGGCTGCTTCCCCTCATTGATCTGGTTGGCCCGCAGCTGTTCGGCGGGCAACTGTTCGGCACCGGTCTGGGCCGCACCGGTCTGGGCCGCGCCGGTCCGACCGTCGGCGCGCACCGGATCCGCACCGAAAAGTTCCGCCGTGAACACGGCGCCGCCGTCGTTGTGCACGGTCAGCCGGCCGCCGCGGCGCTGGCAGACCACCCGGGCGAGCGCGAGGCCGTAGCCGCGCCCACCGTCGGGCGAATTCTTCGTGCTGAACCCCTGGCGGAAGATGTCCTCCATGACGTCCGCCGGGACTCCCGGTCCGGAGTCCCGCACCACAACCCGCACGCCGCCGTCGTCGTCCTCCCCGATGAGCACCTCCACCTCAGCGTCGGCAGCGGCGTTGGTGACCGCGTCGAGCGCGTTGTCCACGAGGTTGCCCACCACGGTGGTCAGGTCCCGGGACAGTGCCTCATCAATCCGGCCCAGCCGGGACTCTCCGGCCAGCTGGAGTGACACGCCGCGCTCCGTGGCGAGGCTCGATTTGGCGATGAGCAAGGCGGCCAGCGCCGGGTCCTGGATCCTGCTGGTGACCTCGTCGTTGAGGCGGGTGCGGTTCAACGTAGTGCCGTTGACGAACTGCACCACGGCGTCATACTCGCCGATCTGGATCAGTCCGGAAATCGTGTGCAGCTGGTTGGCGAACTCATGTGCCTGGGCGCGGAGAGTGTCCGTGGCTGTCCGGGTGGTGCCCAGTTCCCGTTCCAGGGAGGCCAGTTCCGTCCGGTCACGCAGCGTGGTCACCGACCCGATGACGCGGCCGTGCGAGCGCATGGGCATCCGGTTCAGGACCACCAGACTCTCGCCCACCAGCACCAGCCTGTCCGGTCCGGGCTGGTCCTGCGTGAGGACCTCCTTGAGCGCCGGCTGCACGGCAAGGCTGCGGAGATCCTTCCCCACGCAGTCGTCGGGGAGGCCCAGCAGGCGCCGGGCGCTGTCGTTGACCACGGTGATCCGCTGCTGCGGATCCAGCGCCACCACACCCTCCTTGAGCCCGTGAAGCATCGCTTCCCGGTTCTCGACGAGCCCGGTGATCTCGTCCGGCTCCATGCCCAGCGTCTGGCGCTTGACCCGCCGCGCGAGCAGAAGCGAACCGGCCACCCCCAGGACACTCGCCACGCCCAGATACGTCAGCAGGTTCGGCACGGCATCGCCCAGCCGCTCCAGTACGGACGGGAAGTTCCTGCCGACGGCGGCGATGCCCACGATCTTCCCGCCGTCGTCCAGCACGGGAACGTGGGCGGAGAGCGCTTCGGCACCTCCCGTATCCACGAGGCCGGTCCAGGCCCGCCCGGTCATCACGACGCTGTCGCCGAGTTCCATCGCGCGGCCCTCCTGCGAGGGGTCCGATGACGTCACCACCGTCCGGTCAGCGCGGGCCAAGGCGACATGTGAGGAGCCGGAGATTGTCCGCACGGATTCGGCGACGGCCGGCAGTGCGGACCCGCTGCCCGGCTGGGCATCTGCCAGCAGGCTGCGGACGGCCGGGTGTGCCGCAAGCGTTTCGGCCGCCGACAGCGCGCGGCGGCCTTCGATCCGCTCGAACGCGGCCGCGGACTGCGCCAGCGAGATCGCCACCACGGCCACCAGCACGGCCAGCACTATCAGCAGCTGCAGCCGGAGATACTGCCCCGCAAGGGACATCCCTCGCCGTCGAGTCATGTGCTGCTGTCTTTCTGTGTGTGTTGGCCGCGGTCGTGCGGGAGGTGGGGCAGGGGCCGGTTCGCCGTACCCGCGATTCCGCGCCGTTTCCGTCGCGGTGGGGTGAACTATACCGCACCCGTGGTGGCTGGTTTTCGCGGGGTGCGGGGGCCCGGTTAGAGGTGAGCCGGTGAGGTTCCGGCTTGGGCTGCTGTGATCAACGCGGTGAGGTTTTCCCTAGTGACTGGGCGGGGGTTGGAGGCGGGGATGACGGGGAGGATGAGCTGGACTGCTTCGGCGATGTTTTCCTCGGCAAAACCGAGATCTTTGAGTGAGGTGGGGCCGTCCAGTGTGTCCCGGAGCGTGTTCAGGCCCTCCAGGGCGTTGCCGGTGCCGAGTGCGGCTGCGATCCTGGCGGCCGCATCGTTGATGGCGGGGGCGTTGAATGCCAGGACGTGCGGGAGCACGACGGCGTGGGTTTGGGCGTGGGGCAGGTTCCATCTGCCGCCGAGGATGTGGCAGATCTTGTGGTGCATCCCGGACCCTGCGGACGCGAAGGCGACGGCGGACAGGTAGGCCCCGTACTGGGCTTGCTCCCTGCCGGTGAGATCGTTCGGGTTGCTGCTAATAGCCGGAAGGCCGTCGGTGAGGGCGCGGATGCCTCCTAGTGCCAGCGCCTGGTTGATGGGGTCTGTGCGGGGCGCCCATATGGAGTCGATGCAGTGGGCCAGAGCGTTTAGCCCTGAGGCTATGCTCAGTTCCTTGGGCAGGGACAGTGTGAGCTCGGCGTCGTAAATGACGGTTAAGGGCAGCACGCGGTCGTCGACGCCGGTGGTTTTGTGGGAGGCATCGGTCAGTCCCCAGACGTTGGTCGCCTCGGAACCGGCGTAGGTCGTCGGCAGGGCGATGATCGGCAGGCCGGTCGTCAGTGCGATGGCTTTGGCCAGCCCTATGGCGGAGCCGCCGCCGACGCTGACGAGCAGGTCTATGCCGTTCCGGATCGCTGCGTTTCGGGCCGTGTCGGCCTTGTGGAGGGGCACGTGCGGGGCGACGTCGTCATGGATCAGTTTTACCTTTATGCCGGCGGTGATCTTTTCGGCTTCTGGCCGTTCCCTGGCGGAGGCGATGACCATGATTTTTTGGGCGGTGAGGCGTTTGACCTCGGCAGTGAGGTGTTCGGCTGCTTTTCCGGCGCCGAACAGCACTCGCTGGCCCAGGGTGTTGTGCACGAATGTCAGTCCCACGGCCCTTGTCCTTACGGCGTGTAGACGCGACCGACGGCGGCCAGGTGCTCGGGCCGGATCGGCGCGGCGTGCTGCTGGTAGTCAGGGTGCCGGCGTATCCAGCCCTTGATGTAGGGGCAGACGGGGATGATGGTCAGCCCGGCGGCGATGGTGTCGTCCAAGGCATGCTTGGCCAGGACTGCGGCGGGGCCCTTGCCTGCGTAGGCCTCGCTCACCTCGGTGTGGTAAAAAATCCGTTCGCTGTCGTCCGGGCCGCTGGCGGGCACGTACTCGGTCTTGCCGATGGCGGTCTCCCCGTCGATGAGCTCGTAGCAGTGGTCGGCGGGGTCGTGTCGGACGGTGATGCTTTTTTCCAGTTCCATGGGGACTCCTGATGGTCGGTTGCTAGCCGCGGGGCCGCAGCTGTGCGTTGGGCAGGACGGGCGCGGGCAGCGGAGCGGGGGTTCCTTGCGGGAACGGACCGAAGCGCGGGTAGGAGGCCCCGTCGGGGTAGGCGCCGCCGCTGGGCTGGGAGGCGCGTTCCGCACCGATTTCTGCCTGCCACGCTGCCCGGTAGGCGACGACTTCCTCGTGCGTCCGTCCGACGAAGTTCCACCACATGACGATCTGCTCCCCCAAAGGTTCGCCACCGAGGATGAGCACCCTTACAGGGGTGTCCCCGGCTTCCAGGACCAGACGGGACTGCCCGGCGGGCAGGTAAGCCAGGTGGTCAACGGGCAGGAGTGAACCGTTGAGGAGCACGTTCCCGGTGTCGAGCAGGATGCCGTGCTCGAAGGATGGGTCGAGGTCCAGATCCAGTGTCCCGCCGGAGCGGATAGTGGCCTCGGCCGCCATCAGCGGCGGGGTGTAGGTTTCCACCGGCGACGTGGATCCGGCCAGGGAACCGAGGAAGACCTTCAGTTCGGCGTTCCCAAGGCGCTCCGGCTCAGGGGCATAGTGCTCGAACGTGGGGGCCATGTGGCGGGTGGAATCCGGCAACGCGAACCACAGCTGCGCTCCGTGCAGGACCGTTGTGGCAGGGGTGGAGAGTTCCTGGTGGGAGATTCCGCGGCCGGCGACCATGAGGTTGACCTCCCCTGGGCGGACGGTGGCCGTGTAGCCGGCGGAGTCGCGGTGCTCGATTTCTCCGGTGAACAGCCAGCTGACAGTGGCCAAGCCGGTGTGCGGGTGCCGTGCCACCTTCATGCCTCCCGAGGAGGAGACCAGGTCCGGGCCGTAGTGGTCCAGGAAGCACCAGGAACCGATGAGGCTGCGTTTTTTCTGGGGCAGGGTCCGGCGTACGGGCATGGCGCGGGGCCCGCCCAGGGGAACTACACGCGGGGGCAGGAATTCGATGCCTTCGGGCTGCCCGTCCTCACCACAGAGTATTTCCTGGGGGACGGTTTCCAGGTTGCTCATGCCTGGCTCCCCACGGGTTCCCGGCCGGGGCCGGCGGCCCCGGCGGAGGACCGGGGGCGGACCGGGTGGCGGCTGAGGATGGAGATCCGGTTGAAGGCGGTCATGGTGACCGCTGCCCACTGCAGGGCCGAATACTGGGCGTCGGTCAGTGCTGCGCGCGCTGCAGTCATACCGGCGTGGAGGCTGTCGTGACCGGGCAGTCCGGTGACGGCTTCGCCGATGGTGAGTGCGGCGCGCTCGGCCTGGGTGAACAGGGCGGTATCCCGCCAGGCGGGGAGCACCGCGAGCTGCCGGTCGCTGACGCCGGCGTCACGGGCGAGCCGGACGTGCAGGTCCAGGCAGAAAGCGCAGCCGTTCAGCTGGGAGGTCCGCACGTTGACCAGTTCCATGACCGATCTGGGCAGGCCCGCCTGCTCGGCGGCGTCTGCGACCTTGAGTGCGAGCCCGTTCAGGGCCCGCCAGCTGGCCGGGTCGGACTTGTCGAGAAAGAAATTACTGCCTGGCATGCCGCTCCTTGTCATCACCCGGCCGGCATTGCTCGCCGGCCTCATCCAACCTCACCACATTGCCCTCCAGTCTCTCCCCCAACTTCCGGCGTGGCGCCGGCCCCCGGGTGGGGTTAGCTGGCGGGGAGAACGAAGGCCGAATCGACCGTGATGGTGACCTTGTCGCCGACGAGGACTCCGCCGGCCTCGAGGGCGGCGTTCCAGGTGATGCCGAATTCCTTGCGGGAGATCTGCGCGGAGGCGGAGAAACCGGCGCGGGTCGCGCCGAAGGGGTCAACGGCCACGCCGCCGAACTCGACGTCAAAGGTCACCGGCCTGGTGGTTTCCTTGATGGTCAGGTCACCGCTGAGGCTGAAGTTCTCCGGTGTTCCATGGACCTCGGTTGCCGTGAAGGTCATGTTCGGGAACTGCTCAACGTTGAAAAAGTCCGGCCCCTTGACGTGGGCGTCGCGGTCGTTGTTGTTCGAGTCGAACGAGGCGGTTTTCACGGTGGCCTCAACGGACGAGGTGCCGAGGGTACCGCCGACGACGAGCGTGGCGTCTGCCTCGGTGAACTGACCGCGTACCTTGCTAATGCCGGCGTGGCGGACTGAGAAGCCTACTTCGGTGTGTGCCTGGTCGAGCGTCCAGGTGCCGGGGGTGAGTTCAATCGTGGTCATGGTCTGCTCCTTGGGCTGGTCGTCGCAAGTAGAGGATTTACATGCGTATGCATATAACTATCACCGCCTCTTGCGTGCTTGTCAACTGAGAAGATTCTTTATGGAATATAGCTTGCTGGAAAGCTATCCACTGCCTGCCCTGTCCGGGGCGGGGATACGTACTGGATTTGGTGCCGTCTCCGGGCGGGCTGGATGCCACCGAAGTCTCCGACGGCACCCCCGTCGCCTCCCCCGAGTACAACCGGCCCTTCCCCGGGCACTGAAGGCATGCAGAACGGCGCCCGGATGACGCAAGTGTGCCGTGGGGGCCCGTTCCGGCTTCCGAAACTAGGAGGCGGAGGAGTTCCTACAAGGTGGCGTTGGCTTCGCGCAGTTCAGCCATGGCCTCGGCGACCATTTTCGCCCGGTCGGCCCCGAGGACGTCGATGTAGGTTTTGCGGACGATGTCGGCAACGAGGTCGTGGAGTTCGTCGGCGAGCTTCACACCAGCCGCGGTCAGTTCTAGGTAGACGACCCTGCGGTCGTCGGCGCAGGGGTTTCGGACAGCCAGGTCGCGTTTGGCCAGGCGGTCCGCGATCTTGGTAAATCCGCCCGTGCTGAAAGCCGCCTCACGGGCCAGCGCCGCCATGGGCATCCGGCGCTCCGGGCTCCGGGTGAGTCGCAGCAGCGTCTCGGCTTCGGCCGGATCCAGGGAGAGAGCGTCAGCCACCGCCCGGTGCAGCTTCTTGTTCGTGATCTGGAAGCCTTCGATGACCAAGCCCCACTGCGTGACCGGATCAAGGCCCCGGCCAGCCTTCGTCGTCGCCTGCTGTGTCATGTCCGGTCCTTTCCGCTTCAAATGATACTGCGCTGCAGAAGCTGTTTCCATGCAATCTTCTTGCTCGGCAGTTTCTTGCGACCTTGACGGATTTATCTTCCTAGGAAATAATCTTCTCGATAGATGCATTTGCATATACATCACCGGCCGGGGGCTTCCTGACCGGATCAGTCCGAACAGGAGGGGTCAACATGACCGCGAATACCTCAGGCTTGCACCACGTCACAGCCATCGCCGGCGATCCGCAGTCCAACATCGATTTCTACGTCAAGGGCTTGGGCCTGCGCCTGGTGAAGAAGACCGTCAACTTCGATGACCCTTCCACGTACCACCTGTACTACGGCGACGAGGCTGGCCAGCCCGGCACGCTCATGACTTTCTTCCCGTGGCGGGGCATCGCGCCGGGCCGCATCGGTGCAGGGCAGTCCACCTCCACTGCGTTCTCCGTCCCGGAGGGAACCCTTGGCTGGTGGCAGAACCACTTCAAGGCCCTGGGCGTCGAATCCAGCATCACCCGAGCCTCGGCCGAGGAAGAGCGCCTCTCCTTGCGCGACCCGGACGGGCTGCAGCTGGACCTGGTCGCCTCCAGCACCATCGATCCTCGGAATCCCTGGGATTCGGCCTCCGTGCCTGCCGAGTACGCCGTGGGCGGCCAGCACTCCTCGGTGCTCACCGTCGCCAATCCGGACAAGACCGTAGCCGTGCTGACCGAAGACCTCGGCCTGCACCTGGTCGGGACCTCCGGTAACCGCACGCGTCTGGCCGCCGGAAACGGCGGCCCGGGAAACATCGTTGACGTCATCGCGGACCCCAAGGCCAGACCCGGCCTTTCCGCCGGCGGCACCGTCCACCACATCGCCTTCCGCGTCCCCGACGTCGCCACCCAGGAGACATGGCGCCAGGAACTGGTCGGCCGTGGTTTCCACGTTACGGAGATCCTCGACCGCCAGTACTTCACCTCCATCTACTTCCGCGAACCGGGCGGCGTGCTCTACGAAGTCGCCACCGATACCCCCGGCTTCGATATCGACGAACCGCTGCTGGAACTCGGCCGTTCCCTGAAGCTGCCGCCATGGCTCGAGCCCTCCCGCGAGGCCATCGAACACTCCGTGGCCCGCATCCAACTGCCCGCCGAAAACAACCCCGCCCTGGCGGGACGGTAGGCACCGGTGAGTACCGCAATCACCCCCGTCACCTGGCCACACGTCTTCAGTCCCGGTGAGGCAGGCGCTCCGGTGCTGCTGATGCTGCACGGCACCGGCGGCAACGAACACGAGATCCCTTCCCTCGCCGTCGAACTCCACTCGGGAGCGGGTGTCCTCGCGCCGCGGGGGCAGGTGCAGGAAAACGGAATGCTCCGCTGGTTCCGGCGCCACGGCGAAGGGGTTTTTGACGTGGACGACGTCATCGCCCGCGCCACGGAGCTGGCCGCCTTCCTGAACGCGGCGCGGGAACACTACAACCTCGGCAACAGGCCCGTGGTGGCAGTCGGGTTCTCCAACGGCGCCAACATAGCCCTGGCCACCGCCATGCTCCAGCCCCAGACCCTGGACCGGGTCATCGCGTTCTCCGGCATGTACCCCTTCGCCGACCGGGAATCCCCCGCTGACCTGGCCGGCAGCAGGCTGCTGATCCTGAACGGCGAGGCCGACCCCATGGCCCCGCCCGCCAGCGTCAGCACGCTCATCGCCGCCCTGCACCAAAACGGTGCAGACGTAGAACAGGTCCTACGTCCCGGAGGACACGGCATTGCCCACACGGACCTGGAAGCCGCCAAGGAGTGGCTGGCAAAGGTCCTCGCAGCGTAAGAGGAAGCGGCCCGGCCGGAAACGTGAAAGTCCGGCCCCATCTAAGCTGGCAATGTGCCCGTTGGTGGAGCAAGAGCAGAGGGGAAATGAGTGGAACGAGACGACACTTACCCGGCGCCTGAGGGCCATGGGGATGCACCGGTACTGCCCAATGCCGGGGATTCCTTTCACGCCTTGCCTGACCGGCCGCAGGCTTTCTTCAGTTCTCTACTCACCGAGCACTTCGTGCTGGAGTCCGCCAGGGGAATAACGGTGGCCGAGTCCAGCAGCAGGGCGTCGCTTTACCTCATGACACTATCGAGCTCCCTAGTTGCGTATGGATTCCTCGCCCAGACTCCAATAGCCCTAAATTTCTTAGCAGTAGTGATTCCTGTGGTCGTTGTCCTGGGCCTGTTCACGTACGAACGACTGGTCCAGACGTCGCTGGAGGACGTGGCCGCATTGGACTCGATGCAGCGAATTCGCCGGTACTACGCTCGCATACTCCCGGGGGCCGAAGATTTCTTTTCCATGCCGCATGGGCAACACGCGCTGAATGAACTGCTCGATATCGGAGGCCGCGGATCGTGGCGGGGTGTCTTCTTCACAATGTCTACGGCTATCGCCACGGTGAATTCCATCGTTGCGGGCGCGGGCGTGGCACTTCTCAGTTACCCCACGGTCGGTAGTGAAACTGCTGCCATCCTCCTTGGGGCAGCGCTAGGTGCCCTCTTCCTTCTGGCGCAGGCCGGATATCAAGTGCGCCGCTACCAGAAAGTGATCCGGATTATCCTGGCAGGGCACCGCCCCCGCAGGTAGGCCAGGGTCACCGGCAAAAGAAGCTGTTGCGCAGTTCGACGACGCTGACGGGTCCTGAGCACAGGGTGTCGTCCGTAGTGACAACTGCTACTTCGCGGCGACGTGATTCGGGTCGGCCGTGGACGTTGCGTACTCCGGGCGCCCAACAGGCCGATAGGTCTGGATGGTTATGCCGCGGGAAGTGGTCCGCGAGCTGACCAGATCGAGCGCGATGTCCGGACCGGAATCGGGGAACAGCCGTGTGCCCTGGCCGACGACGACTGGATAGGTGAGCAGGTCGAGCTGGTCGACCAGGCCGTTGGCGAGCAGCCATCGGACGAGGGCACCGCTGCCGGGCACCAGCAGTTCGCCGTCTTGCTGCGCCTTCAGATCACCGATGGCTGCTGCGATATCGCCGGTCAGGACAGTCGTGCCCGCCCACTTCGGGTCGGTGAGGCTGGTCGATGCCACGTACTTCGGACGGCTGTTCAGCGCGGTGGCAATCGGGTTCGTGCTCGGGTCGGCCATCGCTCCCCAGTAGCCGGCGAAGATCTCGTACGTCCGCCGGCCGAACAGGAACGCGGCCGCGCCGCCGTAGATCTGGTTGAGATAGTCCCCGGTTTCGGTATCGAGAAGCGGTATGGCCCATCCGCCGCGGTCGAAGCCGCCGCTGCGGTCTTCGTCCGGTCCGCCCAACCCCTGCATCACGCCGTCCACCGAGACGTTGGTCGTGGTCGTCAACCTCATGTCGTGGTCACCTCGCCGAACAAGGGCCGCATATCCCTTCTGGATCTGCGCTACTTGCTTCAGACAAGCACAATTGCTCCTGTTTATCCACGCCGGAATCGTGCATTAGATGCGAGGAACCTATGCCTACCAAAATGGTGGTGACAGGATGGGCTCATGAGCCAAGTCACGTGCGATCTGACCATCTCCCTCGACGGATTCGCCGCCGGCCCGAACCAAACCCTGGCGGAGCCCCTGGGCGAGGGTGGAGAGCTCCTGCACAGGTGGCAGTTCGAAGAACCCGAGTCCAACGCGGCCGCCATCGCAGGCATCCTGGAAGCCGGCGCCTACATTATGGGACGGAACATGTTCGCAGGGCCCGGGCCGTGGGATGCGGAATGGCGGGGATGGTGGGGTGAGGAACCGCCCTATCACGCACCCGTGTTCGTTCTCACCCATCATCCATGCGAGCCCCTGGAGATGCAGGGCGGCACCACGTTCAACTTCGTGACCGATGGGATCGAATCAGCGCTGGCCCAGGCGCGGAAGGCCGCCGGTACCAAGGACGTGGCCATTGCCGGCGGAGCGGAGGCCGTCCGCCAATACCTTTCGGCGGGGCTGATCGACGAGCTGCGCCTCCACATCGCGCCCATCGTCCTTGGAGCAGGCGAGCGGCTGCTGGACGGCGTCGCGAACCTCAAGCTTGAGCCAACGGAAGTAAGCGGTACCCGCCTCGTCACCCACGTCCGCTATCGGGTAAACCACTGAAATCGCCGCCGACGACGCCGGGAAGTCATAGTGCCGTCAGGCCGCCGTCGACGGTGAAGAGGCCTCCGGTCGCGTAGGCCGATTCATCGCTGGCGAGGAAGACCATGATGCCTTCGACGTCGGCAGCGGTGCCTGCCCGTCCGAGCATGGTGGAATCCACCAGGCCGGCGCGGCTGGCGGGGTCGTCTGCGATGGTCTGCACCAGCGGGGTCTCGGTGTACCCGGGTACCACGGTGTTCACCCGGATGCCTTCGTTGGCGTAGTTGGCCGCGACGACGCGCGCCAGTCCGTGGACGCCGGCCTTGGAGCTGGAATAGGCGGTGAACGTTTGCCCGCATGCGACGACGGCGGTCGGGCTGCCGGTGCAGATGATCGACCCGCCCCGCCCTTGGAGGGCCCGCACCGCGTGCTTGAGGGTAAGGAACGCTCCCCGGTGGTTGATGGAGACGGTTTTTTCCCAGACTTCCAGGGACAGCTCGCCTACTTTGGCGTCCTGGCCGAAGAGCTGGACTCCGGCGTTGGCCACGACGATGTCCAGCGGCCCGCCGGCGGCGATGGTGGCGTAGGCGGCTTCCACGCTGTTCTCGTCGGAGATATCCATGGGCAGGGCTGCGGCACGGTCGTTGCCCGTGGCTGCGGCCGCTTTTTCGGCAGCTTCGATGTTGATGTCGGCGAATTACACGCGGGCGCCTTCGGCGGTGAAGCGCTGTGCCACGGCCAGCCCGATTCCGGATCCGGCGCCGGTTACGAGGGCGGTCTTCCCTGCAAGCCTGTTGGACATCTTGTTCCTCATTTCGTGGTGGATGGATCAGCCGAGCGGCCGGATTGTTGCCGACCAGGCAGGAATGTCTAGAGTTCGCGTGTATTCCCCGGCTTCGAGCCTGACGCCTGTGCGCAGCGGCCCTGCGGTGAGGTTCGCGGCGAAGAGCAGCACGCCGGAGTCTGCAGTGACCGGGTAGAGAACCAGCCCGGGGACGGCGCCCTCCACCTGCAGCACGTCGGCGCCGCGCAGTGCGGCCAGTTTCTCCAGAATCTGGAGTGCCGGCGTCGGGGTGCCGTCCTCGGTGAGGAGGCCCCTGGGTCCGCTTGCCTCGAAGTAGCTGAGGGACTCCACGCCGGGCAGCGTTAAGGCCGCGATGCTGCCCAGCAGCCAGGCGGCGGTGAAGTTTTCTGCCTGCAGCGGGTCGGTCGTCATCGCCTCGGCGGTCAGGGAGTCGTAGGCTCCCTCGGTCGAGACGGCGTTGAAGCGTGCCTTGAGGGTCACGGGGCCAATGTGAAGTGGTTTGCCGGACCCGATCCGGAGGGCGTTCAGCGCTGTTTGCCGTTGGATCGGGAGGCTTTCGACGATGTGGGGTACTTCGGTCGCGTGCATCTGGGGCGTGATGCTGTAGGTGGTGGCGTCGGCGTTGCCGCGAAGGACGTCTTGCCGACGGTTGAGCTCGGTGAAATGGGAGCGGGCGCCGGCGAGCAGTGTGCCGGTGAAACCGCGCCGCTGCGCTGCGGAGTGCAGTTCTCCCCCACAGGCCGGGCTCTGTGACGTGGCTGCCGGAGCTGAATGCGCCGATTCTGAGGACATTCTCCAAGGGCAGCAGGTCCATCACGGGTCGGATGTCCCCGGGGCCGGTCGCGGTGATCCTCACGTCCAGCGCAGTGCCGAGCTGGGCGGCCTGGTCGGCTGCCTGCCGGAGGATCTGGGTGGCCGCGGCGGTGTCATCGCCCGGAACTTCGACGGTCAGCGCGTCCAGGCCGGGCATGGCGCCGAGTCTGGCTGCTGACCGGGACGACGACGTTCCCAGGGCGGGAACCCGGCCTTTGGCCTGCCGGCGCACCGTCAGCACGTCGGGTGCGGGTTCCGGGGAAAGAGCTTCTGCCGTCCGGGTGCGGCGGTGAGGCGGATGCCCTGGTGGACCCGGTCCCCGGCTCGCACGGTCACCGGGAAGGGACGGGACAGCGGCGTGCTGTAGGTCTTGAAGGAGGCGTCGGTCCAGTTTCTCTGGTCTTCCGTTTCAAAGATGTCGCCGCTGAATTCGAGCCCGAGCGCGGTGCCGTCACGTTCCCAGCTCATCGCGGCAATGTCCAGGAAGGGCTGGTGCGGGCTGATGTCCGTGGGAAATGCGCGCTCGGTCCGGCTCTGGTCCGGCGCGGTGATGGTGACGTTGCGTCCGGCGTCGTCGGTTCTGTGCAGGACGACCAGGCCGATGCGATTGCACGTCGTCGAGCCCGAGCTCGTGATTCGCGATTCGACGTCACGCATCGCACGGCCTTGAGAGGCAGCGGCATAAGCCAAAAGTCCGCACATTTGTGAACCTTTCATTGGACGGGGAGGCGCCGCATGATAGGCGCATGACTCAAATCACATCAGCCGAGGAGCCCGCCGTCGCAAGGGCACAACGCGAGCTCCAAGACGCCGGTGTCCGCACAGTGATCGGCACGGTGGTGAATGCTGCGGGCGTCACGCTGGCGAAGAGCGTTCCGCTGGCCCGGCTCGGAGCCTTCCACCAATCCGGGATGGGCGCCGCCCCTGTCTGGCATGTCTTCACCATCGACGGCGGGATAGCGTTCACGGACACCATCACCCCCGTTGGCGATATGCGCCTCAAGATCGATATCGCGGGACTCCGTGTCCTGCCGGGGGGCCGGGCATGGGGACCAGCCAGCCTTTTCGAACAAGACGGAGCCGCCTCCCCGGCCTGTGCCCGCGGCCTTCTGACCGACGTCGAGGGCAGTCTCAACGAGGCCGGATACCAAGCGTTCGTGGGCCACGAACTTGAATTCTTCCTCGTCTCCCCGGATGGTTCAGCGCTGGAAAACACGCCCTGGGTTCCGTACGGGGCAACCGGCATTCTGGACCGATCGGAATTCCTCGATGATCTGCTGGCAGCGATGAACCAGGCCGGCATTCCCATGGAGCAGATCCACGCCGAGTACGGCAGAAACCAGTTCGAGTTTTCCCTTCCCCCTGCCTCGCCCGTTCACGCCGCGGACACCGTGGTCTTTGCCAAGATCATCGTTGGCATCGTCTCCAGAGCCCACGGCATGCAGGCCTCGTTCTCCCCCTCACCCTTTCCCGGCACCGTCGGAAACGGAGCCCACCAGCACCTGTCGCTCCAAAAGAACGGCCTGTCACTGTTCTCCGGCGGCAGCGGACCGCACGGCATCTCCGCCGAGGGAGGTGCGGCCATCGGAGGAATCATCGCAGGACTCCCCGATATCCAGGGTTTCCTCACGGGATCAGTTCTGTCCGGAAGCCGGTTGGCACCCGGCACCTGGTCGGGAGCCTACTTGTGCTGGGGTCTGGAAAACCGGGAAGCGTCGGTGCGCTTTCTGAACGAGGGCGGGAGCAATCCGCACGGAGCCAACGTCGAGGTGAAAATCATCGACCCGTCGGCAAACGTGTACCTGGCCTCCGCAGCCATCCTTGCACTCGCCCTTGACGGCATCCGCAGCGGGCGCGAGCTTCCGGCAGAAATCCCGGGTGACCCGGCAAGGCTTTCCGAAGACGAACGGCATCGGGCCAACGTCCGTTTGCTCTCCGACTCCCCCGCCGCCATCATCGACACACTGGACAAGTCGCGCCTGGCACGCGGGCTTCTCGGAGACGCCATCGTCGATGCCACCGTGGCCGTCCGGCGCTATGAACAGCGGACCTCCGCGGACCTCGCACCGGACGAGCTTGCCGAACGCTTTCGACTTGCCTGGTCGATCTAATGGCGGGCGGTTCCTTCCCGGACTTCGTGGAACAAGTGAGCCTCATCGACCACCATGTGCATGGCGCGTTTCAGGCCGACGGCGACGAGGCACGCTTTCAGAACTCACTCAACGAGGGGAACAACGAACCCCTGACCAACCCCGAGGACACCTACAACACGCAAATAGGGCTCGCCATCCGACGCTGGTGCAGCGGCATTCTTGACCTGCCACGGCACGCCTCACCGGCGGACTACTGGAGCCGGCGCTCCGAGCTTACAGAACTTGAGGTCAGCCGGCGCATGACCCGCGCTGCCGGGGTGAGCGACTGGCTGATCGACACAGGACTCAATAGCGCTGACTACCTCGGCCCGGCCGGCATGGCCGACGTCTCGGGTGGGCGGACCCACGAGATCGTCCGGCTGGAAGTGCTCGCCGAGTCGCTGATCCGGGAGATTGCCAATCCGGCGGATTATGTCGAAGTGTTCGGTCAGCGGCTTCAAAACCTCACGCTCAGCGCTGTGGGCGTCAAAACAGTTCTCGCCTACCGCGCAGGCTTCGACCGGAATCTCAGCCGACCGACACCCCCTGCGGTCACTGAAGCAGCCCGCCGGTGGCAGGAGAACCTGGGCGCCGGCACCAATGCGAAGCTCACGGACGTGACACTCATTGCCCACGGGATCCATACGGCGGTGTCGATGAAGCTTCCGTTGCAGTTCCATGTCGGCTTCGGTGACCGCGACCTGGACCTCCACAAAACCAATCCCCTGTACCTCCTGGACTTCCTCCGGTCCCCCGAAGTCCGAGACACGCCGATCATGTTGCTCCACTGCTATCCGTTCGAGCGCGAGGCCGGCTATTTGGCCCACGCCTTTGAAAACGTCTATATCGACGTGGGCCTGGCCGTGAACTTCACCGGGGCACGGAGCCGGGACTTGGTGGCTCGCTCCTTCGAACTGGCTCCCTTCACAAAAATCCTCTACTCCTCCGACGCCTATGGCCCGGCCGAACTTCACTACCTCGGAGCGAGACTATGGCGCAACGCCATCACCAAAATAGTCGGCGGATGGATCGACGACGACGACTGGTCAGAGGCAGACGCCCGCAAGATCGTGCAACTCGTCGCACGCGACAACGCCCGCCGCGTGTACGCGCTCCCCTGAGCCGCCGACCCGAGGAAGGGCCACCGCTGGCCCGCCGATCGCGCCCGCTGACCCGCCGTTTGCTCCCCGTGCGCCCCCTGAAACGTGAACGCAATGAACTTAACTTTCTCTGGTTACACAAGAGTGAGCCGCGTCACTTTCGGTCCTAGCATCGGACTACACCGATCAAACGGATCAACGAGAAGAGGAACAACATGCGCGGATTGAGCGCATTGCGCGTAGCTGCAGTCGCGGCAGGCATCGCCTTGATGGCTTCGGGCTGCGGTGCGACCGGCACTAAAGCCGGCCCCGCCACCACCGGCGCAAACAGCGGCCCCATCACCGGGCTGCGCATCATGGTGCCCAACACCCCCGGCGGCGGATACGACACCACGGCACGCGCGGCGGCAAAGGTTCTCGAAGACGAGAAGCTCGCCACGAACCCCGAGGTCTTCAACCTCGCCGGCGCCGGCGGGACCGTAGGCCTGGCCCGGGTGGTTAACGAGAAGGGCAACGGCGACCTCACCATGCTGATGGGCCTCGGCGTCGTCGGAGCCAGCTACACCAACAAGTCCGAGTCGAAACTGACCGAGACCACCCCGCTGGCGCGGCTCATCGAAGAGCCCGGCGCCATCATGGTCTCCAAGGATTCCCCGTACAAGACCATCGACGACCTCATGGCTGCCTGGAAGAAAGACCCCTCAAAGGTCAGCGTCGGCGGCGGCTCATCGCCCGGCGGACCGGACCACCTCCTGCCCATGCAGCTCGCCGGTGCAGTCGGCATCGACGCCACCAAGGTCAACTTCGTCTCCTACGACGGCGGCGGCGACCTGCTTCCGGCGATCCTCGGCAACAAGCTCGGTTTCGCAGCGTCCGGTGCCGGCGAATACATCCAGCAGATCAAGTCCGGGGACATCCGTGTGCTGGCAACCAGCGGCGAGAACCGGCTTGAGGGAGTAGACGCCCCCACTCTCAAGGAATCCAACATCGACCTGGTCTTCACCAACTGGCGCGGCATAGTCGCCCCTCCGGGCATCAGCGACGCCGACCGGGACGCGCTGATCGCCACGCTGACGAAGATGCACGAGTCGGCGTCCTGGAAGGAAACCCTGAAGACGCGCGGCTGGACCGACGCTTTCATCACCGGTGACGAATTCAAGTCCTTCCTCACGGATCAGGACAAGCGCGTTGCCGACGTCCTGACGAAGCTCGGCCTGACGTGACCTCCTTGGCCTCCCGCCTCAAAGGCCGCTCCGAGCTGGGCGTTGCCGCCCTGCTCGGGGCGGCCGGCGCCCTGGTTCTCCTCGACGCAGCGCGCCTGGTCACGCCCTACTCCCAGTCGGACCCGGTTGGCCCCAAGACTGTGCCCCTGATCGTTGGAGCACTCCTGCTCGTCTGCGCCGTATTGCTGGCCGTAAACGTCCTCCGCGGCGGCCACGGCGAGGCCGAAGCCGGCGAAGACATCGACCTGACCCATCCGGCCGACTGGAGGACCATCCTTCCGCTGGCCGGCGCATTCATCGCCAACATCCTGCTGATCGACTGGGCCGGCTGGGTCATCTCCGGAACGGTGCTCTTTTGGGGCAGCGTTTGGGCTCTCGGAAGCCGCCACTATGTCCGTGACGGACTGATCGCGCTGGCCCTGGCGCTCCTGACCTTCTACGGCTTCTACCTCGGCCTGGGCATCGCCCTTCCCGCCGGGCTCCTTGAAGGGATTCTCTAGATGGACATCCTGTCCTCACTCATGGACGGGTTCGCGACGGCGCTGACCCCCATGAACCTCCTGTACGCCCTGATCGGCGTCCTCCTGGGCACCGCCGTCGGCGTCCTGCCCGGCATCGGTCCGGCCATGACCGTGGCGCTGCTGCTCCCGGTGGCCATGGTCCTCGAACCCACCAGCGCGTTCATCATGTTCGCCGGCATCTACTACGGCGGCATGTACGGCGGTTCCACCACGTCGATCCTGCTCAACACACCCGGCGAATCGTCTTCCGTAATCACCGCGATCGAGGGCAACAGGATGGCAAAGGCGGGCAGGGCCGCCCAGGCATTGGCGACGGCGGCCATCGGCTCGTTCGTGGCCGGCACCATAGGCACCGCCCTGCTCGTGGTCTTCACCCCCATCGTGGTTGATTTCGCCGTCAGTCTCGGCTCCCCCAGCTACTTCGCGATCATGGTCCTTGCCCTGCTGGCCGTCACCGCGGTCCTGGGTGCGTCCCGGCTCCGCGGCTTCGCCTCGTTGGGCCTCGGCCTGGCCATCGGTCTGGTTGGTATCGACTCCGTTACCGGGCAGCGACGCCTCACGTTCGGCCAGCCCCTGCTGGCTGATGGGCTCGACATCGTCGTCATTGCCGTCGCGATCTTCGCTGTGGGCGAGGCCCTGTGGGTCGCCGCCCACCTGCGCCGCACACCGCTGCAGATCATCCCGGTCGGCCGGCCCTGGATGGGCAAGCAGGACTGGAAGCGGTCCTGGAAGCCGTGGCTGCGCGGCACGGCATTCGGATTCCCCTTCGGCGCCCTGCCCGCAGGCGGAGCCGAAATCCCTACCTTCCTCTCCTACGTGACGGAGAAGCGGCTGTCCAAGCATCCCGAGGAGTTCGGTAAGGGTGCCATTGAAGGCGTGGCCGGGCCCGAGGCTGCCAACAACGCCGCGGCCGCCGGCACCCTGACCCCGATGCTCGCACTTGGTCTGCCCACGAACGCCACCGCCGCCGTCATGCTGGCAGCGTTCACCCAGTTTGGCATCCAGCCCGGACCGCTCCTGTTCGAAAACGAGGGACCCCTGGTGTGGGCACTGATCGCCAGCCTCTTCATCGGCAACACACTGCTGCTGCTGGTGAACCTTCCCCTGGCGCCGGTGTGGGCGAAGCTGCTCCGGCTGCCGCGCCCGTACCTGTACGCGGGCATCCTCTTCTTCGCCACGTTGGGTGCATACTCGGTCAACCTGCAGGCGTTCGACCTGGTGATTTTGCTGGTCGTGGGCGCACTGGGCTTCATGATGAGGCGCTTCGGACTCCCCGTGCTGCCGCTCATCCTCGGCGTGATCCTGGGGCCGCGTATTGAGGGCCAGCTGCGGAAGACCCTGCAGTTGAGCGCTGGCGACGTCTCCGGCCTCTGGAGTGAGCCGATCGCCGTCGGGGTCTACATCATCGTGGCACTCGTCCTGGTCTGGCCGCTGCTGTTCAAGGCATGGCGCCGGGCCCGGCCCGCCCGGGTGGCAGTCGTCGGTCCCGTCAACGGCGGCCCCATTGCAGACAGTTCGGCGGCCCGTCCGACGGCAGAGAGCCCGACGGCAGACAGCCCGACGACGGCCGGCCCGGCCGCGCGCGACGGCCAGGTCCGCGATGGCCAGGAGAATGCGGACGCACCCAAAGCCACCCATGCAAACCACGGACAGGAGAAATCGTGAGCATCGTCGTCGGCTACGTCCCCACCGCGGAGGGCGCAGCAGCCCTCGACCGGGCGATCACCGAGGCCCAGAGAAGCCAGAGCCGGCTCGTCATCATCAATTCCTCACGGGGCGACGCGCTGGTGGACAAACGGTACGTCCAGGCTGAGGACCTCACCGCGGTCACCGAGCGGCTGGAAAAGGAGGGCGTGGAACATCTCGTCCTGCAGCCGGTCCGGGGACATGATGCTGCGAACGAGGTGCTGGATGCCGCAGAGAAATACGGCGCCGACCTGATCGTCATCGGCCTGCGGAAACGCACTCCGGTCGGAAAGCTGATTATGGGCAGCACGGCGCAGCAGATCCTGCTCGAAGCCTCCTGCCCGGTGCTGGCGGTCAAAGCCGGCGGCTGACGCTGCCGGCGGAACACTAACCAGCGCCCGCCGCCAACCGGCCCGCCCCACAACCACGCCTCGGGCCGGGGCCCGGGTCCATCGCGATCCGGACCCCGGCCCGAGGCACTTTGAAAGGACCACCTATGACTGTCTGCGCCCCCGATCTCCGTGCCCGTTCACCGTGGCCGGCCCGCGAACCCGTGGCCAACTGGGCAACTCTTTCCCCGGCTGATGAGGTGGAGATCCGCCGCGACGGGCGCGCCGTCGCGTCCGGCCGCGTCGACATGCGCGCTCCCGACGGCAGCGTCATCTGGCTCATCCAGGACGCCGGACGGGGACGTGCACTGTTTCTGCACAGCGACGACGTGATGGTCTACCGACGCGCCCGGCGGCACATCGCCAGCCCGGGCCGCACCCGGATTCCGGGCGAGGCCGGCCAGGCGCGCCGGCCCTGACCGCCGGTCCTGACCCTTCGCCGTCCGATACCGTAAAGCCATGAACCAGTACCGGCTAGCCATCCTGGACGACTACCAGGGCGTCGCGGAGGACTTCGCCCCGTGGAGCTCCCTGGGGCAGCGGGGCGTCGCCGTCGTGGTGTTCGACGGGCATTTTGGCTCCGAGGCCGAAACCGTGGCGGCCCTCGCGGACTTTGACATCGTCATAGCCATGCGGGAGCGCACGCCGTTTGCCCGCAGCGTCGTCGGGCAGCTGCCCCGGCTGAAACTGCTCGTGACCACGGGCGCCGCCAACGCGGCCATCGACCTGCAGGCGGCAGCCGACCACGGCGTAGTGGTGTGCGGAACCGGTGGCTCACCCACCGCGGCGCCGGAACTGACGTGGGCGTTGCTGCTGGCATTCGCCCGGAACCTGACCGCGGAAGAGGGCTCCCTGCGCGCCGGCCACTGGCAGGCGGCCATCGGGTTCGAGCTGTCCGGAAAGACGCTAGGAATCGTCGGGCTGGGGAAGATCGGCACGCGCATCGCCGCCTACGGCCGTGCCTTCGGGATGGACGTGCTGGCCTGGAGCCAGAACCTGACCGAGGAAACCGCCGCGGCTGCCGGCGCCCGGAGGGTCAGCAAGGAAGAACTCTTCACGGAGTCCGACGTCGTGTCCCTGCACCTGCGCCTGTCGCCGCGTTCGGAGGGGACGGTTGGCGAACGGGAGCTGCAGCTGCTTGGGCCCGATGGTGTCCTGGTGAACACCGCCCGGGGCCCGCTCGTGGACCAGCAGGCACTTGTCACCGCCCTGCAGGAGGGCTGGATCCGCGGGGCAGCCATTGACGTGTTCGACGAGGAGCCACTTCCGGCAGGGCATCAGCTGCTGGCCGCTCCCCGGACACTCCTGACGCCCCACCTCGGCTACGTTACGCAGGAGAGCTACCGGGCGTTCTTCGGCGGCGCGTTCGAGGACGTGACAGCCTGGCTGGACGGCGCCCCGGTCCGGACGCTGACACCGTAGCCGAGTAGACCTACCCCTCGGCGCGCTCAATCGTGACCGTGCCGGCGTCGCCGTCGACCTTCACCTGCCGGCCGCTCGTCAGCCGCTGCGTGGCGACGCCTGTGCCGAGAACGGCAGGGATGCCGTATTCGCGGGCGACGATCGAGCTGTGACTCAGCGGTCCGCCCACGTCGGTGACCACTCCCGACGCCATGGCGAACAGCGGCGTCCACGCGGGCGTGGTCATGCGGGCAACCAGGACCTCGCCCGGCCGCATGCTGGCGAAGTCCTCGGGGCCGCCGAGGACGCGCGCCGGCGCGGTCACCTGCCCGGAACTGGCGCCGACTCCCGAGAAGGTGTCGCCGCGCTGGTCCTGGGAGCGGGCCGGCATCATGCTTCCGAACGCCCGTTCCATCCATCGGCTTTCGGGCAGGAGCTGCGGCGCGGCGGCCTTCCGCTGGCCGCGCCACACCATCTTGCGCTGCTCCACGGCGTCAGCCCGTACCGGCCGTTCGGCGCCGGTGATGGCTGCACCCGGTGTGGCAAGGCCGAACCCGATGGCGTTGCGGAGCTCGTCGAGCCGCAGCCAGAAGACGTCGGCGGGGTCGGCGATGATCCCCGAGCCGACCAGCCTCTGGCCTAGCTCCAGCAGCATCCGCCGCATCAGCGGCCACGCCAGGCCGATGTCTGCCAGCGCATCCTCACGCACGGGTGCCGCCCTTTGCGCCCAGCGCAGCAGGCGGGTGAACGCGGCGCGGCGGGCAGGGTCAAGCCTTGCGCTGATCGCCCGGCTCTGGTTCTCCCGGCGGTCGGCCGAACGCTGCTGGCGCTCATGCGGGTCGCGGCCCTCGCCGCGTAGGAAGAACTTCAAGGTTTCCAGCAGGGCCGAAGGATCGTCGGCGGGCACCGGGTTGACGAAGTCAAGGTTGTACACGGCATGCCCGAACCGGTCCAGATGCCGCTGGAAGCGCGCCCGCCACTGCTCCCAGTCCTCCGCGCCCACGCCGGCTGGCCTGTCTCCCGTCCGCACCGACGCGGCAGCGGATTCGGCGGGTCCGGAGGTCAGGGCTGCGGCCAGGTCCGGATGTCCGCGGGTCCATGCCGCCAGGTCGTACAGTGACTTCTCGGCACGGATGGGCTCGCTGTCGAACCCGAGCAGGAAGGTCTGCCCGGGCGGGTCGCCGGCACGGCGGACCAGCCGGTCGTAAAAAGCCCGAAACGTGATCTCGCTCGTTGCCGCGATGGGGATGACGGACTGCACCGCCGTGTAGTAGGCGGTTCCGGCGTCCAGCAGCTCGGAGATCCCGCCCAGCAGCTCGGGCGCCGGAAGGTCCTTCAGCGGTTTGGCGGCCCAGCGCCGCACCAGCCCGCGGTAGCGGGGGTGGGAATGGTCCCGCCAACCCTTGATGCCCATGTGCGCCTTGCCGCGGGCGAGGGCACCCACCGCAGTCAAGGACTTGCCCATCACCCGCCACATTCCGCTGGAGCTGTAGTACTAATAGGCGTAGCCGTTGATCGAGGGCAGTGAGACGTCCCCCTCCCGCACCACGTCGCGACCCACGGCCTCGGACAGCAGGGCCCTGATCGACCGCGTCACCGAGCCGTCGATGAGGTCGGCGAACAAGGGTGAGAGCGGATCGGGCAGCTGCTCCACAATGCTTGCCCGGAAGTACATGCCCTTCGGATAGGGCAGCGGCCATTCTGTCGGGGTCTCGGCCGCGGGCTCGGGCAGCGCGGTGACGGGGCGGGACTGGACAATGAAGAACTCACCGGCCGAACGCGCCCATTCGATGTCCTGCGGCGTGCCGAAATGCTCCGCGATGGCCACTCCCTGCCGGGCCAGCGCGGCCGCCGCGGCGTCATCCAGGACAGGCTGGCGGCGCTGCTGTTCCGGAACCGGCAGCTCCCTGGTGCCCTTGCCCGAGTAGGCGGTCATGACCTCCTTGTCCGCGGTCCGCCGCGACTCCACGCGGCCCGTGGCGTCCACCACGACGTCGTCGGTGGTGACGGCTCCGCTGACCACCGACTCGCCCAGGCCCCAGGCGGCGCTGATCACGACCTGGTCGCGGCGGCCGTTGGAGGGGCTCGCGGTGAACATGACCCCGGCGGCGTCGGCTTCGACCATCCGCTGGACCACCACCGCCAGGCGCACCGTGGCGGGATCGAGCCCCTCACGGGAGCGGTAGGCCATGGCGCGCGCATTCCACAGCGACGCCCAGCAGTCAATGACAGCTGCCGCGAGGTCCCCGGAGCCCCGGATGTTCAAGTAGGTGTCCTGCTGTCCTGCGAAGCTGGCCGAGGCAAGGTCCTCGGCCGTGGCTGAGGACCTGACCGCCACCGGCGCTTCCGCACCGCCGCCGTCATCCGGGGCCTCGGCCCGGGAAAGGCCGCCGTAGGCCTCGCGCAGCTCGCGGGCGATCTCCTCCGGCATCACGCCCCCGGCGAACAGCTCCCGGATCCGTTGCGCAGCGGCATCGTAGTCGGTTCCCCGTGCACCGGGAGGAAGCGTGGCAAATTCGAGAATCCGCGGGGCGAGGCCGTTGGCCTCGACGAAGTCCGCATATGCTGCGGTGGTCAGCACGAAGCCGGGCGGAACGGGAAATCCTGCCTGGGCCAGCTCCCCGAGGTTGGCGCCCTTGCCGCCGGCCATGCCGACGTCGCCGCGCCCCACCTGGTCAAAGTCCTTGATGTAGGTCATGACCGTGCGTCCCTTCTGCCCTGACCAATCAGCAGCAACCGCCCAGTTCGCAGCACCGCCCAGTTCGCAGCACCGCCCAGTTCGCAGCACCGCCCAGTTCGCAGCACCGCCCAGTTCGCAGCGCTGCGCCTGGTTGATCCCATTCTGGCACGGCCGAATGCACCGTCCTATGGCCCGGCGCGACCGTCAGAAGCGGGCGGCGGGCCCGTGAGACGCCCCTTTTACTCCGTGCCGTGCGGGCGCCACACCACCACTGCCTGGGACCTGGCCCGCGGACGCTGCCCCCGGGCCAGGCTGACCACGTCACCGGCCGTGCCGGCGGCGAAGATGCGGGAGTCCAGGGGCTGACGACGGCGGCCCAGCTCCTCGGTCAGTTCACTCACCCGCCGCTGCAGCGCGGCCACCTGGTTCTCCAGTTGGAGGATGCGTTTGATCCCCTCGAGCGAGACGCCCTCGTGGGAGAGCCGTTGCACCTCCCGGAGCATGGTCACGTCCCGCTGGGAGTACCGGCGGGATTTGCCCGGGGCGCGGCTGGGCGAGACGATGCCCAGCCGGTCGTACTGGCGGAGGGTCTGCGGGTGCATGTCAGCGAGCTCGGCCGCCACCGAGATGACGAAGATCGGCTGATCGAAGTTGATGTCCACGGCTGACGCCCGTCGCTAGAGCCGAGCCTTGGCTGCCAGGCCCTCGCGGACATCCGCGCCGGCGGTGGCGGCGGCGAATGCTTTCACGGCCTCCTCGGCTTCCTTGCTCAGGTTCCGCGGAACGGCGACGTCGATGGTAACCAGCAGATCGCCGGTGCCCTTCGAGGTCTTCACGCCGCGGCCCTTGACCCGAAGGGTGCGCCCGGACGGCGTGCCGGCAGGCACCCGGACCCGGACGTGTTCGCCGTCGATGGTGGGAACCTCGATGTCGGCGCCCATGGCAGCTTCCGGGAAGGTGACGGGGACGTGGATGCGGAGGTTGTCGCCGTCGCGCGTGTAAAAGTCGTGGGGCTTGACGTTGACCGTCACCATCAGGTCGCCGTTGCCCGAGGGGCTGTACTGGCCCTTGCCGCGGACGCGCACCTTCTGGCCGTCCTTGATGCCGGCCGGTACGCGTACGTCGATGACCTCTCCGTCCGGCTCGCGCAGGCCGATCGTGGTGCCGCGGATGGATCCGGCGAAGGAGATGCTGGTGCTCGCCGTCCGGTCGGCGCCCTTCTGGGGCGCGCGCTGGTAGCCTGCCGGACCGCCCGCGCCGCCGAAGCCGCCGCCGAACAGGTCCGCGAACTCGGGCGGGATGCCGCCGGCCGTGCTGAAACCGCCGGAGTGCCGGCCCGCGTTGCCCGTGAACAGGCCGCCGAAGAGGTCCTCGAAACCGCCGTTCGCGGTGCTGCCCGCACTGTGGGGAGCAAAGCGGGCCCCGCCGCCCATGGCACGGATGGCGTCGTACTGCTGGCGCTCATCAGGATCGGACAGCACGGAATAGGCCTCGGAGATGTCCTTGAACTTCTTCTCCGAGGCAGCGTCACCAGAGTTGGTGTCCGGGTGGTGCAGGCGTGCGAGCTTCCGGTAAGCCTTCTTGATGTCAGCGTCGGAAGCGTCCTTGGCGATGCCAAGGATCTTATAGAAGTCCTTGTCCACCCAGTCCTGGCTAGCCAATGGCGTTTCCTTTCAAAAGTGCAAAAAGCGTTAAGGCGAGATTACCGCTGAACGCCGTAGCGGATGAGGGGGCCGGGAGTGGCCCCCTCATCCGCGAAGGCGTGGAGGCAATTACGCCGGAACGGCCACAATCACTTGTGCCGCGCGGAGGACGCGTTCGCCCGACTTGTAGCCGGAGCGGAGCACCTGGCTGACGGTGTCAACCTCGATGTCGTCGCCTGGCTGCTGGATGAGTGCCTCGTGGATGGTCGGATCGAACTCCACGCCGGTCTCATCGATGCGGGTCAGGCCGTACGTCTTCAGCGCGTTTTCCAGCTTGGCGGCGATCGCGGCGAACGGGCCGTCCGCGAGGTCACCGTGCTGGCGGGCGGCGTCGACGTCGTCCAGCACCGGGAGCAGCGAGTTCAGGACGCCGATGACGGCCATCTCCCCTGCCACGGCACGGTCGCGTTCAACGCGCTTGCGGTAGTTGACGTACTCGGCCTGCAGGCGCAGCAGATCGTTCTTCAGCTCCGCGGCTGCAGCGGCTTCCGTTCCCTGGGCCACCGATTCTTCCGCCGGCACCTCCACCTGGTTGAGGATTTCCTCAGCCTGGGCGAGGGCGTCGCCGTCGGAATCCGCGGCGGTCTCGACGGGCTCGACCACCGGTTCGCGGTGGTGCTCGCCCTTCGGGTGCCGTGCCTGCCCGGTCACCGGGTCCACCTTGCGGTGGTCCCGGATGACGGGCTCGTCACGCTTGCTGTCCTGCTGCTCCTTGTCTGATGAAGAGCGGTGCTCTTCTTCATTACCGTGATGCGGCATGGTTACTTCTTCTCGTCTGCGACGTCTTCGTCAACGATCTCGGCGTCGACGATGTCTTCGTCAGCCTTGCCGCCGCCTGTGGCACCACTAGCGGCGCCTTCGGCACCGGCGGCGCCGGTTGCACCGTCCGGCGAGCCGGCCTGGGCGTAGATGGCTTCGCCGAGCTTGGACTGGGACGCCTGCAGCTTCTCAAACGCGGTCTTCACGGCTGCGTCATCGGTGCCTTCGAGCGCCTTCTTGAGGGCGTCGACGTCGGCCTTGACCTCGGTCTTGACCTCTTCCGGCAGCTTGTCGCTGTTGTCGGCGATGAGCTTGTCCACGGAGTAGGCGAGCTGCTCGGCCGTGTTGCGGGTGTCCGTTGCCTCGCGGCGGGCCTTGTCCTCGGCTGCGTGCTCCTCGGCGTCCTTGACCATGCGGTCAATGTCTTCCTTGGAGAGCGCGGTGCCGCCGGTGATGGTCATGGACTGTTCCTTGCCGGTGCCCTTGTCCTTCGCCGAGACGTGCACGATGCCGTTGGCGTCGATGTCGAAGGTGACCTCGACCTGCGGGACGCCGCGGGGAGCCGGGGCGATGCCGGTCAGTTCGAACGTGCCCAGCGGCTTATTGTCGCGGGTGAATTCACGCTCGCCCTGGAAGACCTGGATGGCCACGGACGGCTGGTTGTCGTCAGCGGTGGTGAAGGTCTCGGACCGCTTGGTGGGGATGGCCGTGTTGCGCTCGATCAGGTGCGTCATGACACCGCCCTTGGTTTCGATGCCCAGGGACAGCGGCGTGACGTCGATGAGGAGAACGTCCTTGCGCTCGCCCTTCAGCACACCGGCCTGCAGGGCCGCGCCCACAGCCACGACCTCGTCCGGGTTGACGCCCTTGTTGGGCTCCTTGCCCCCGGCCAGTTCCTTGACCAGTTCGTAGACGGCGGGCATACGGGTGGAGCCGCCCACGAGCACGATGTGGTCGATCTGGGAAAGCTTGATGCCGGCTGCCTTGATGACGTCCTGGAACGGCTTCCTGGTGCGCTCGAGCAGGTCCTTGGTGAGGTCCTGGAACTTGGCGCGGGTCAGCTGCTCGTCCAGGTGGACCGGGCCGTCGGGGGTGACGGACAGGTACTGGAGCGAGACATTGGTGCTGGAGGAGGAGGAGAGTTCCTTCTTGGCCTGCTCGGCAGCTTCACGGAGGCGCTGCAGGGCGATCTTGTCCTTGGACAGGTCGATGCCCTTGACCTTGAGTTGGTTCAGCAGGTACTCAACAACGCGCATGTCCCAGTCGTCGCCGCCGAGGTGGTTGTCACCGGCAGTCGCCTTGACCTGGATGGTGGAGAAGTTGTCTTCATCCTTGCCGACTTCCAGCAGGGAGACGTCGAACGTTCCGCCGCCGAGGTCGAAGACCAGGATGAGTTCGTCTTCCTTGCCCTTGTCCAGGCCGTACGCCAGTGCGGCGGCGGTGGGCTCGTTGACAATGCGGAGGACGTTCAGGCCGGCGATTTCGCCGGCTTCCTTGGTGGCCTGGCGCTGGGCGTCGTTGAAGTACGCCGGAACGGTGACCACCGCGTCGGTGACCTTTTCACCGAGGTAGGACTCGGCGTCGTTCTTCAGCTTCATCAGGATGCGGGCGGAGATTTCCTGCGCGGTGTACTTCTTGTCGTCGACCGGGACGCTCCAGTCGGTGCCCATGTGGCGCTTGACGGAGGCGATGGTGCGGTCGATGTTGTTGACGGCCTGGCGCTTGGCTATCTCGCCGACCAGGACTTCGCCGGACTTGGAGAACGCAACGACGGACGGCGTGGTGCGGCCACCCTCAGCGTTGGCAATAACGGTGGGCTCGCCACCTTCGAGAACGGAGACGACGGAGTTGGTAGTTCCGAGGTCAATACCTACTGCACGTGACATGTGTTGCTTCCTTCTTTCCTTGGAAACTTTCTGCCCCGATCCTGAGCCCGCCGGCCGGGCTTTCACCCGCCGGGATGACTGCAGGCCCGCTGGCCGGGCCTGTCGAGATCGAGGTTCGCCCACTCCTTGAGCGATCTACACTCAACTTTACCCAGGAGCTGATTTAAGTCAATCCAAACTTGAGTCAACTACGCTCAAGTTTGGTTCTCGGGCATCCCGTACGCAAGGAAAGGCCCCCGGTGTTCCGCGGATATCCGCGGAACACCAGGGGCCACGACGCCGGCGCCATTGCGGTTTCGCTGAGCGTGAACCTGCCCGGCGGCGAGGCGCTATGCTCCGGCGGAGGTGCCGCCGTTGTCCTTCCTTGGCGCGTTGACCTGGCCGTCCGTCAGTTCTTCCTTGAGGTCATCGGCCGTGCCGCGCTCCGGAGCGGTCCCGGCGGCACCGTAGTCGCCTTCCGGGTACTCCCCCTCTTCGTCGCCGGGCTGTTCCTGGCCCACCGTGCCGGCCTTGCCGTAGTCGCCTTCCGGGTAGGCGCCTTCCTCGACGTCGGCGGCGACTTCAACCGTTCCGGCGTCGCCATAATCGCCGACAGGGTATTCGCCTTTCTCATCGGCGCGAGCTTCGTCGCCCACCACGCCGGCGTCGCCGTAGTCGCCTTCCACATACTGGCCGCTGTCACCTTCGAGCGCCGGATTCCTGGTGCTGTTGTGGGTCTTACCTGCGGCTTCAAACTCGCTGTTCTCGGTCATCGCGTAATCACTCCTTCGGAGGACTGGGCGCGCCCATCCGGGCGCAATGGCAGTCTACTCAGCCGAGGCAGACGGCAACAGGGGCTTGGAACGGAGTGCGATTGACGCGGCTCAGGCCCCGGCGGCTCAGGTCCCGGCCAGGCCGGTGGTGGCCACGCCCCTGATGATCTGCCGCTGGAAGAACAGGAACACCACGATCAGGGGCAGCGCGGCGAGCAGGGCCGAGGCCATGTTCTGGGCGTACTGGATGCCGTAGGCGCACTTGATGGTCTGCAGCCCCACAGGGAGCGTAAGCAGCGAGCTCTCGTTGGTGGCAATGAACGGCCACAGGAAGTTGTTCCACGCCCCGATGAACACGAAGATCGCCACGGCGGCCAGGATCGGCCGGGACAGCGGGAGCACAATCGTGGTGAAAATCCGCAGCCGGCCCGCACCGTCCATCAGGGCTGCTTCCTCAAGTTCACGCGGAATCTGGTCGAAGAACTTCTTGAGCACGAACACCATGGGCGAGTGGATCACCTGCGGCAGGATCAGCGCCCAGTACGTGTCGATCAGGTTCAGCGACTGCATCTGCTGGAACAGCGGGATGATGAGGACCGGCGGCGGAATGATGATGGACGCCACGATCACACCCATCAGCATCCTCTTGCCGCGGAAATCGACCCGCGAAATGGCGTAGGCCACGGACGCGGAAATCACCAGCGTGATGGCGGTGATCGCCGCGGAAGTGAACAGCGAGTTGAGCGTCCAGGTGGGGATGTTGCCGCTCTGCAGCACCTTGGCAAAGGCATCGAGCGTGAACCCCGACGCCGGTAACCAGCTGATGGGGGTGGACGCGGCATCCGTTTCGCTCTTCAGCGCGGTGGCGGTGGCCCAGGCGAAGGGCACGAGCCACGCCACAGCGAGGACGGACACGACGACGGTGGCCAGGATGCGCGACAGCGGCGTCTTCGGGCGGCGGTTAGGCACAATGTCGGCGGTGCCCTTGGGCCGGAGTGCAGGCTTGGAAAGTGTGGTGGTAGCCATGGCTAGGCGATCCTTTTCCGTGTGGTGAAGACCTGGGCCAGCGCGATGAGCAGGATCAGGGCGAAGAAGATGTAGGAAATGGCTGCGGAATAGCCCAGCCGGTAGCCCGTGAATCCGGCCTCGAAGATGTACTGCACGATGGAGCGGGTGGCTCCGCCCGGTCCGCCTTCGGTCATCTGGTAGATCTGGTCAAAGACCTTCAGGGACGCCAGGATCTGCAGGATAACGATCATCACCGTGGTGGGGCCCAGCTGGGGAAGGCTGATGGAGAAGAACTGCCGCCAGCCGCCGGCGCCGTCGAGCGAGGCCGCTTCATAGTGCTGCTGCGGGATGTTCTGGAGCGCGGCCAGGTACAGCAGGAAGTTGAAGCCCACGGTCCACCAGACCGTTGCAATCACGACGGCCCACATCGCCACCGAGGGGTCGTTCAGCCACGCCACCGGCGGAATGCCCACCTTTGCGAGCAGATCGTTGAACAGCCCAATCTCCGGGTTGTACATCCAGGCGAAGAAGAGCGAGACCACGGTGGAGGCAAGCAGGAACGGGGAGAAGAAGGAGAGCCGCCACAGCCACTGCGCGGGAAGGCCCATGTTGACGAGTGCCGCCAGGGCCAAGGCGATCACCACCAGCGGCACGGTGCTGATCAGCGTGAAGTACAGGGTGTTCCCCAGCGACCGCCACATGTCCTGGTCGGCGAACGCCTCGGTGTAGTTGGCCAGGCCGATGAACCCGCTGCTGGCGCCGGTGAGCGACTTTCCGGTGAGGCTCATGACCGCCCCGGAAATCATGGGCCAGACCAGGAACATCAGGAAGAAGGCCAGGAACGGGGCAGAGAAGGCCCAGCCGTGGATGTTGTCGCGCCTGGAGCGGGATGATTTCGCTGCGGGCGCTGGGATGGTGGGCGCTGGAACGTCGTCGCGCCGGCTGCGGGACGGGTTCCCGGTGGGCGCTGTTGCGGGGGCGGTGCTCATGAGGACTCCTTTGTCACGAACGGGTCGATGCACAAATCGGGATTCGGCGACCATGCCGGGTTCGGCGCTCACACCGGGTTGGGCATGGCGAGGACCGAATTGATGCGCTTCATGAAGGCGTCCCAGCCGTCCGTGGCCTTGTCCCGTCCGAGGAACACGTTCTGGACGTTCTCGGCGAAATAGCTCTGGAAGTCGGATCCGGAACCGGTGAACCAGGCCTCGGGGTCGTAGTTGATGATGTCCGCGGCGTGCGCATAGTCCGCCTGCGGATCCAGTGCCGCGTACTCGCTGGACTTCACCACCGGCTGGTAGGCCGGAATGTGGCCGGCCTCTGCCCAGCTCAGGGATCCCTTGAGCATCGACGCAACGAACTGGTACACCCCGCGGCGCTTGGCCTCGTCGAGCTTGGCCTGGTGCGGCAGCACGAACGAGTGCGAGTCGGCGAAGGCCGCCGGCGTTCCGAACAGGGTGGGGATGGTGCTTGCTCCGAGCGGAACTCCCGCCGTCTTCATGGTGGGCAGTTCCCAAACACCCGTGAAAAGCAGCCCCGACCCCTGGCTGGCGAATTCGGCGATGGCCGTGCCGCCGTCACCGCTTTTCGTGGAGATGGTGTTATCCAGGAGCGACGCGATGAACTCCAGGCAGTCGATGGCCACATCCCGCTCCACCTGGGCGGGCTTGCCGGGATCCAGGACGAAGTCCGCGCCGTGCTGGCGGTAGAGGGTATAGAAAAGGCGCCACATCTGCGCGCCGTCGCCCAGGTATCCGTAGGAGAGCCCGTGCTTGCCGGTGACGCGTTGCATTTCACGGCTCACTTCAAGGAACTGCGACGGCGAGGAGATCTCGGCCAGCCGCCCGTCGTTCCCCAGCACGCCGGCCTTGCCCGCCACCTCTGTGTTGTACAGCATCACGAACGGGTGCGAGTCCAGCGCCAGCGAGAACACCTGGCCGTTGAACTGGCTCTTCTCCCAGATTCTCGGGCCGAAGTCCTCCGGCCGCACCCCGAACTCCGCCAGCAGGTCCAGGTCCCAGGCATCCAGCAGTCCGCCGGGAGCATATCCGGGCACCCTGGCCGCGTGCATGATGGCCACTTCGGGCGGCCGCCCGCCTGCAGAGGCCATGGCCAGCTTGGTGTAGTACGGCGCACCCCAGGCGAGCACGGTGGGCTTGATCGTGAAGTCGGCGTGGTCCGCGTTGGCTTTGTCGATCATGGCCATCATCTTGATGCCGTCGCCGCCGGACAGCAGGTGCCAGAAGCGGATGTCATTCCCGGCGGCCTGAGCCGCCCCGCCGCAGCCTGTCAGGCTTGCCCCGAGCGAAAGGCTGCCAACCAGCGCACCTCCTCCCAGCAGCAGTTGCCTGCGGGAAAGATGCATCGGGCGTGAATCAACTTGCTTCACCGTCACTCCTTTGGACGTAGCCGCTGGCAAATGTGCGGCCCCGGCGACCGCCGGCGCCACGCTCAACGGCTGTGGGCTGAGACACACTTTATATCGTTGTAAATTCACTTACAAGACATTTTTGTTAGCGTTAACAAACTGATAGTTGCCACTCTGCTGCCCGGGCGCAGCGGCCCTTACTCGAGGCCGGCGACGCCCGCCAGTATCTGCAGGTGATGACGGAACAACTCATCCCTCGCCGAGAAGGTGTCGGCGCCATACTGGCCGAAGACTTCGAAGCTGATGGCGCCGAAGACCGACGTCCAAGCCAGCGCACCGCGGGCCAGCAGCGTGGCCGGCACGGCCAGGTCCATTTCGCTGCGGATTGCCTCGAAGTCCGCGGCCAGCGCCGGAACCACGGCCGCGGCGTCCGGCGCAGCCAGCTTGCCGGCCCTGTAGGCGGAGTCCAGGATCCCCATCAGGCCGGTGACCACCCGCGTGCCGGGACCTGTGGTCCGCTCTGCCGGCGCCTGATACCCGGGCACCGGGCTTCCGAACAGGAGCGCGTAGCGGGCGGGCTCGCTGAGCGCCCATTTTCTGACAGCGAGCGCCAGGGCGGCAAAACGGCCCCTGAAATCGTCGGCCGGGAGGGCCTCGACGGCGGCCTCGACCGCATCCCCCAACTCGCCGTAGGCGTCGATGAGCAGAAGGGTCAGGAGCTCATCGCGGCTCTCCACATAGCGGTATACGGCGGAGGATACGACGCCGAGGTCGCGGGCGACGGCGCGCAGCGAGAGTGCGGCCGCTCCATGCAGGGCGAGATGCTCCCGGCCCAGCCGAATGATCTGCTCGATGGTCCGGGCACGGGCCTGCTCGCGGGGCGTCGGGGGCTTTAGGGGATCGGCCATGCTCCAAGGATGGCATGAAGTAGAGCAGTGAACACAATTGCGAGCAGCGCTCTTGACTTTGGGACGCGGCACGTCCATTCTGGATTCAGAGAGCACTGCTCTCACATCTCAAAAATGAAAGCGGGTACGCCATGCCAGAAGAACTATTCGTCGTCACGGGGGCCGGGCCGGTGGGCTGGACGGTCGCCGAGCAGCTCGCCGGCCAGGGCCACCGCGTCCGTGTCCTGACACGGTCCGGCAGCGGCCCGGAACACCACCTGATAGAAAAGCGCGCCGTGGATGTTTCAGACCGGACGCTGGTGGCGGAGTCGCTGGCCGACGCCAGCGCCGTTTTCCACTGCATCCATGGTTCGGCCTACAGCGTCAAGGCGTGGGAGGGGGAACTTCCGCGGGCGGAAGCGGCCGTCCTGGCGGCGGCAGGCGAGGCGGGCGCCGTCGTCGTCTTTCCCGAAAGCCTCTACTCCTACAGTGAGCCGGACCGGGTGATGACGGAGGACTCCCCGCGCGCGGCACGGGGCGGGAAGCGCGGAGTGCGGTCGGCGCTGCTGCAGGCGCGGGAGGCGAGCGCCACAAATACCGTGAGCGTGGTTGCGGGGGACTTTTTCGGTCCCCGGGTCCGGACATCGCACGCGGGCGAGCGCATGGTCCCGAGGATTCTCGCACGGCGGCCGCTGCAGGTGGTGGGCAGCGCTGACCAGCCGCATTCGTTCACGTTCGTGCCCGACCTGGCGGCGGCAATGATCAAGGCTGCGCAGACGCCCGCGCTGTGGAATCGCGTGCTGCACGCCCCCACCAATCCGGCCCTCACCCAGCAGCAACTCGCTGGCGCGCTGGCTGAAGCGGCTGGCGTACCCCGGCCAAAGGTCGGCGTGCTGCCGGGCTGGCTGCTGCGCGCGGTCGGAGTGTTCTCGGCCGATGTCCGCGAGATCGCCGAGATGCTGTACCAGTTCCAGCGGCCGTTCGTAATGGACTCGGCAGCCAGCGAGGCGGCGCTGGACCTTGGCCCCACTCCCCCGACCGCCGCGGCCCGGATGACGGTGGAGTGGTGGAGGCAGGAGGCTCCCGCAGCGGCAGCACGATCCTGACCGCGTCACGGGACGCAGACTTATGGGCCTGCCGGATCGGCTCGAGCGCCCGTTTCCGGGCCGGCCAGCCCGCTGCCGTCCCAAAAACCTGTCAGGCGTGACGCCGGGCAGCATGGATGGGCCGGACCGGATCGAGTCGTGTCAAACACCGCGGTGCATTCAGTTTCGATGATTGACTAGCAAGCATGTTCGAGTCTGTAAGTCTTTGGGGGATGCACGCCGCAGACCTGGTCTCGCTGGCACCGTCCGCACTTGCCATTTATGCCGGGTACAGCGCTTGGCGCGCCCAGCCCAGATGGCTGATGGGGCGCCGGCGTCAGCACGCAATGAAGCACGTAGGCATCCCCAAACGGGCTACGAGGCTTCGCGTAGGGCAGATCATCGCGGGAGGTCCAAGGACAGCAGCCGATGAACTGAATTGGCTCGCCACCGCATATCCTGCGAACGGATCGGCGCCTGCCTTCGGCCGTGGCAACCCCATGCCCGTGACCTTTGCGCTCCCGGCCCATGCCCTGAACCGGCTCTCCAAAGCCTACGCCGCCTATGCGGCCGACATCCGCCGGGGTTCCTTCCTTGGGACAACATCGGTACCGGTCGTTGAACATGACGCCGCGATGGCTCTCCAGACGTCGGCGCTTCTCTCCGAAGCAGCCTCGGGAGGAGGTTCCGACGCCGCGATGGAAAGCAGGCACGTCCGGCTGGAGCTGCATCACCCGAAGCGCACGCTGGACATCTGGCAGTTGCCGGATGTCAAACGAGGCACTCTCGCCTACGACCTTTACGTCAGTTACCGCCGTCACCGCCTGAGGCCGGAATTCCTGGAACCGTCTTCCGGCGGCCCATCGGCACCCGCGCCTTTGGAAGCCCCGGATATGGAGACCGAGCTCTTGCGCACCACTCCAAGCGAAGACCGCGCGCTGAGGAGCAAGTTCAGCTCCCAGCATTCCTTTGACGGGGTTCTGCCACGCCTGGTCGGCTGGCGGACTGAGCGGGACGACAGCAACGGACGGCTTCGCCTCCATCTGGCAATGGCGGAAACGACATACGCCGCCGTGCTCATTGACCACTACCCCGAAACAGTCAACGGCTTGCACGGGACCGGGCCGGGGGTACAGCGGACCGTCAACGGAAACGAGGCCAAGCTTCTAACTCTTTCCACGGTGGTGGTCAGCTCCGATCGGATGATGCTCTTTGCCGGCCGGTCCCGCAATGCCGGCTCCCATCAGGAACAATTCGGGCCAGCAGTGAACGGAAACCTCGAGCTGCGGGCGCGCAACGGAATAGTGCCGGACAGCGGCCAGTCTGGTGTCCCGGACCCTATACGCGCTTTGGCACGGGAGGCGGGCGAGGAGCTGGGCCTGGATCTGGATCCTGGGCGGTTCCAGGTGCTCGGGATAGGAAAGTTCAGCGTTGCCAAGGAGAACGGCACCCACGTGCTCTTGTCGGTGGCCCACTCCGACCTGACGGCGGAGGAGATTGTTGACGGCGTCCGAAATGCTGATCCGATGGAGGGCCGGTGGGAACTGGGCGGCGAGGTCCTGGCAGCGCCCCTGCCGCAGGATGCACATGGCGTAGAGCCGTTATTGTCATGGCTGCTTCACGATTCCGAACTAACACCTCATGCAACCCTGACGGGAATCGCCGTCGTGGCCAGATACTTCCCCGTGTCGCACGATCAGTTGATGCGCCTGGCGAGCGCTCCCTGGGATCGAAGCTATGTTCCTCGTCGGATGCAGATCAAGTTCTGACGCCGGCTTCCTGGGCCTCGGGCTTACCGACCCCTTCGTCCGCCGCGTCGTCCAGCGTTCCGCGGCGCCGGGCGTGCCCGCCGACCGCCACCGCGGCCGCGCCGAGGAGGACCGGAACCAGCAGCGCCCACCCGCTGAACAGCAGAACCAGCACCATCACCGCCGCAGCAACGATGACGCCGTACCAGGCGGCCGACCCCGGGCGAAGCAGCCGCACGCCGGACGCAAGCCCGAATGCAGTCACCGCTGTAAAGCAGGCCGACGCCGCACCGATCTGGAACTGCATGCTTGCCAGCCCGGCCGCCGCCGCGCCGAAGGACACAAACGTCAGGGCTGCCAGCACCGCAAGGCTGACGGCCGGCACCTGCCCCGGGGCTCCGCCGCGCGCCAGGCGCCGCGGCAGCACACCGTCGGACGCCAGCTTGGCACCCAACCGGCTCGCGCCCGCAATGAAGGTGTTCAGCGGGCCGAAGGTGAGGACCGCCGCCGCGACCGCGGTGAGCGGGGCGGCCACTCCTCCCAGCCCCTTCTCCAGCAGGTCCGCCACGGGCACCGCACTGCCGGGCAGCCCCGGGCCAAGGACTGCGACGGCGGCCGCCACCACGCCGATGTAGACCACGCCCACCACGATTAGCGTCAGCCAGGTGGCCCGCCTGAGGTCCCGCTCCGGGTGGCGGAATTCCGCGGCCAGATGCGTCACGGCCTCCCAGCCGGCGAAGCAGAAGAAGAGCAGGCTCGCGGCGCCGCCCACAGCCCAGTAACCATGGGGCGCGAAGGGCTCGAAGTTCTCCGCCTTCGCATACGGGGCGGCCACCGCCACGGCCAGCGCCAGCAGCCCCACGAGGACCACCACGAGCGTCAGCTGGATGCGGCTGGAGAGTTTGATTCCGACGGCGTTGCTCGCGAACCCGGCCGCCAGCAGCAGCGCTGCGGCCGCCAGGGCCGTCCCGCGGCCGCCGCCCAGGGCGTGGGCGATGTAGTTGCCGCCGATCACCCCGGTGGCGGGAGCCCCGAACGGGATGGCGAAGTAGAAGAGATAGCCGGCAACGGCCGAGGCGCGCCGCCCGAACGCCCGCGTCACGAAGTGGGCTATCCCCCCGGCGTCGGGCTGCTGGCCGCTCATTTCGGCGAAACTGAACGCCACGGGCGTGCAGAACACCAGCAGCAGCGCCCACGCGAGGAGCGACGCCGGACCCGCCTCCTGGGCCGCGATGGCCGGGAGCACCAGCACGCCTGACCCGAGAATGGCACCGATGTAGATCCCCGTCGCCCGGAAGACGCCGAGCCCTGATTTGTTGCTGGTCCTGTTGTTCTCCACCCCTCCAATCATCCGCAGAACCCGGTCCGGCAGAAGCAGGGAAACAGACGGCCGACAACAAAAAACTGCCTGTCTTGCTCCGGCCGATCCCGGGCGCGGAGGAGTAGCGTTTCCCTATGAGTGCGGAGCAGCCAGACGATGTGTACACGCACGGCCACCACGAGTCGGTGGTCCGGGCCCATGCCTCCAGGACGGCGGAGAATTCCGCGGCGTTCGTGATCCCCCACCTCACCCCCGGGGTCTCGGTGCTGGACGTCGGGTGCGGGCCGGGCAGCATCACGTGCGACTTCGCCGGGCTGGTGGCCCCCGGAAAGGTGACCGGACTGGATCGCTCCCCGGACGTGATTGCCCACGCGCGGGAGCTGGCGGCCGATCGCGGCGTGGAGAACGTCGAGTTCGTGGCCGGCAACATCTACGACCTGGACTTCGAGGACGACACGTTCGACGTCGTGCACGCGCACCAGGTCCTGCAGCACCTGACCGATCCCGTGGAGGCGCTGCGGGAGATGCGGAGGGTGGCCGAGCCGGGCGGCATCGTGGCCGTGCGCGACGCCGACTTCCACGGCATGAGCTGGTACCCCGCCATCCCCGAACTCGATGAGTGGATGAACCTGTACCAGCGGATCGCCCGGCGGAACGGCGCCGAACCGGACGCCGGACGCCGCCTCGTTTCGTGGGCGCAGGCCGCCGGCTTCACGGACGTGGCGCCGACGAGCAGCAACTGGCTCTACGCCACCGGGCAGCAGCGGCGCTGGCAGGCGCGGGTGTGGGGCGAGCGCGTGCTGCATTCGGCCTTCGCCGACCAGGCCCTCGAGTACGGGTTCGCGCAGGAGGCGGACCTCACACGCATCTCCGCCGGGTGGCACCGCTGGGGCTCCACGGACGACGGCTGGTTCCTCATCCCCAACGGCGAGGTCATCGCGAGGGCCTGAACCTGGCTCCGGCACACGCACGCACCCCACCCATGCGCCGATTCACCAAAAATGGCCGCCCAAGGCACCGTCCGGGCGGCCATTTTTGGTGAATGGCCGAGGGGCGCCGTGGTGAATGGCCGTGGAGTGACCCGCCGGCGGGCCGCACTAAGCTTGTTTGGTGCAATTCTCCCTGTGGCTGGCCCTCGCGGGTGCCGGCGTCCTCATCAGTTTCACTCCCGGCGCGGGCGCCATCAACACCATGAGCAACTCGCTGACGTCCGGCTTCCGCCGCTCCATCTGGGGCATTCTCGGCCAGCAGGCGGCGCTGATCATGCACGTTGTCATCGTTGCGCTGGGCGTCGGAGTCCTTGTTGCGGGATCCCCCGTGGCCTTCAACGTCATCCGCTACGCCGGGGCCGCCTACCTGGTGTACCTCGGGATCAGGCAGTTCCTGCACAAGCCGGACCTGGACCAGGAAAAGACCGCCGCCCTCAGGAAGGAGCCCGCCTGGTCCATGTTTCGCCGCGGCCTCTGGGTGAACCTGCTCAACCCCAAGGCGATCGTGTTCTTCCTGGCCTTCATGCCGCAGTTCATCCGGCCGGAACAGCCGCTGCTGGCGCAGTACGTCGCCCTCACGGCAACGGTGGTCATCATCGACATCCTCGTCATGTGGTTCTTCTTCGCAGCGGCGGCGAAGTCGTTCCAGCGCTTCACCCATGATGTCCGGGGCCAGACCAGGCTCAACCGGATTTTCGGCGTCCTGTTCGTCGCCGTGGGCATCCTGCTGGCGCTCATGCACTAGGTCCGGTTCACTGGGCCGGGATCACTACGTCCGGGGAGTGCGATTTCGCCAATTATGACCCGGCCAGCAGGCAACTTTACGGATTCCCCGGATCATAAGGCCCCTTACTAGCCAAGGTGGAGTGTCATCCTCCATGCTTAGCACCATGACCTCAATGACCAGCCCCTACCGGATCATCGCGGTCTGCACCGGCAACATCTGCCGGTCGCCCATTGCCGAGCTGATGCTCACCGAGGCCTTCGCCGCGGCGGGGCTGGCCGGGGACGTCGTCGTCGACTCCGCGGGCACCACGGCCTATGAGGTAGGGCGCCCCATAGACCCCCGGGCGGCGCGGAAACTGACCGCCAACAACCTCACCTCGGACCATCACGCCGCCAGGGAGTGGCGCGCCGAATGGTTCACCGAACGCCACCTGATTCTCGCCCTGGACGTGGACCACTACGGCTGGCTCCGCGCGTCGGCACCGGACAAAGAATCACTGGCGAGAATCCGTATGTTGCGCAGCTTCGACCCCGCCCTGGAATCGAAGGATCCCCTGGAGCAAGGAATCGAAGACCCCTGGTACGGCGGGCAGGCGGACTTTGATGCCGTGTGGAACCAGGTCCAGGCATCGGTGCCGGGAATCGTCCAGTATGTCCGTTCAGCCATAGCTGCAGCGTCAGAGGAAGACGCCCCGCTCCAGCTTCAGAACAATGAGCAGGTACGCTCTATTTCATGACCCCCGCTCCTGTGATCATCGCCATTGACGGGCGGTCCGGCGCAGGCAAAACCACGTTGGCCATCGAACTGGCGGCACGGCTGCGGAACCACCACAAGGTCTCCCTGTTTCATCTGGAGGACATCTATCCGGGCTGGAACGGGCTCGCCGCTGGCGTTGAACGCTATGTGACCACGGTGCTGGCGCCCCTGCGCCGCGGAGAACCGGCCACGTGGATCAGCTGGGATTGGGCGCGGCATTACGACGGCGACGCCCGGGTCACGCTGCCCGCCGAGATCGTGATCGTGGAAGGTGTGGGGGCAGCTGCCGCCGCGGCCAGGCCGCTCCTGGACGCCGTCATCTGGGCCGATTCCCCGGATGACGAACGCCGCACCCGCGCCCTGGAGCGCGACGGCGACACCTACGAGCCCTACTGGGACCAGTGGGCCGCCCAGGAATCGGAGCTCCTGGCCTCGGACAGCATCCGGGAGCACGCGGATGTCCGGGTCCTGAACCGCGCCGACGACACCGCCCCGGCCGACGTCCTGCAGGCGCTCACCTACCTCCCGGCCCTCGCCACCGTGCTGGTTCCGGAGCTCTCCGCACGCCGCGGCCTCCGGCTCCGGGCCGAGCGCATCGAGGGCCGCCCGGACGCCGCCGCCCTCTTCGGATCGCTGTACGGCAACTCTGCGAATGCAGTCTGGCTGGATTCGTCCCTCGTTCCGCCCGCCGCGGACAGCGCGGGCTGGGAGGGGACGCCCGCCGCGGAGCGCAGCCGCTTCAGCATCCTCGCGGACGACGGCGGCACGTTCGGCCAGTCGGTCCGGCACCGTTCGGGGACCAACCGGATTACTGCCGGATCCGCCACGGCGGAGGTGTCCGGCACGTTCTTCCGCTGGCTCGAGACCGTCTGGGGCCGGAAGGCGGTCCGCGGCCCCGAGGGCTACCCGTGCGACTTCACCCTGGGCTGGCTCGGGTACCTCGGCTATGAACTCAAGCGCGAAACCGGCGGATCCGACGTCGCGGCGGACACCCCGGATTCGGCCCTGATCTTCGCCGGGCGGGCAGTCGTCCTGGACCACGCGGACGGCGCCGCCTGGCTACTTGCCCTTGACGCACCGGACGCGGCCGACTGGCTCGCCGGCGCCCGCGCCGCCGTAACCGCGGCGGGCCGGGCCGCCACCGAGCGTGCGGCCGGCGGCAACGGCGTCGTGAGTCGGGCGGCGCCGGCGTTCACTAGCCGCGATACCGAGGCCGGCTACAAGCGCAAGATCGTTGAGGCCCAGCACGAGATCACCGAGGGGAACACCTACGAGGTCTGCCTCACCACTACGCTCACGGCCGACGTGCCCGCCGACGGCCTCGATCCCTGGCCGACGTACCTGGCGCTGCGGAGGAGGAACCCGGCGCCGTTCGCGAGCTACCTTCGCTTCGGCGGCCTGACGGTGGCCAGCACGTCGCCGGAGCGTTTCCTGCGGATAGCGTCCGACGGCGGCATGCGCGCCGAGCCGATCAAGGGCACCCGGCGCCGGGCTGCTGACCCGGAGCTCGATGCGGCGCTGCGGCGGGACTTGGCGACCTCGCTCAAGGACCGGGCCGAGAACATCATGATCGTCGATCTGCTCCGGAACGATCTGAGTCACTTTGCCGAACCGGGCTCCGTGACCGTCAGCCGGCTGTGCGAAATCGAAAGCTACGCCACGGTGCACCAGCTCGTGAGCACCATCGATGCCACCTTGCTGCCGGGGTCGCCGCGGGCCGAGGCGGTGGCGGCGTGCTTCCCGGCCGGCTCCATGACGGGCGCGCCGAAAATCAGCACCATGGCCATCCTGGACCGGCTGGAGGACGGCCCGCGCGGTGTCTACTCCGGGGCGATCGGATACTTTTCGCTCAATGGGGCCACGGACCTTGCAGTGGCCATCCGCACCCTGGTGATCCAGTCGGACGGCAGTGACGACTGGGCGGCCGACGGCGGCCAAGCCATCGGCGGCGACACAGACGGCAACGCGACCGGCGCCAAAGGGGGGCGGCGGGCGAGGCTCAGTCTCGGCGTCGGCGGCGCGATCACGGCCGATTCTGCGCCCCAGGAGGAATACGAGGAAATCCGCACCAAAGCCTTCGGCGTGCTGTCCGCGCTGGGTTCGGAATTCCCCGGCAGCTGAGCCCGCGGCTCAACAGCCGAACCCCGCCTACTGCACCGTCGCCGTAAGCCGTGCGACGTTGTCCACGTACCTCGCCGCGAGGGGCCGGCGCATCCAGGCGTCGAGCTTCAGCTCGTGCGAGATGTCCCGGTACGTGTCCTCCACCGCGCGCATGCTGTCCACGATCTCCGTGCCCAGCATCATCACGGAGACCTCCATGTTCAGCGAGAAGGAGCGCATGTCCATGTTGCTGGAACCAAGGACGGCCACTTCGTCGTCAATGGTGAAGTGCTTGGCATGCAGCACGAACGGAGCCTTGTAGAGGTAGATCTTCACACCAGCCTCCAGCAGCGCCTGGTAGTACGACTGCTGCGCGTGGTGGACCAGGAACTGGTCGCCTTTCTCGGAGACGAAGAGTTCGACGTCGACGCCCCGCTGCGCCGCGGTGGTGATCGCATAGAGCAGGGAGTCGTCCGGAACGAAGTACGGGCTGCAGACGGAGATCCGGTGCTGGGCGGAGTAGATGAGCGTGTTGAACAGGCGGAGGTTGTTTTCGGTGCTGAACCCGGGCCCGCTGGGAACCACCTGCGCCGTGACACTGCCCGGGGCGGCCTCGGCGGGAAGCTGCAGCTGGGCCTCGAGCTGCGCTTCCAGTGACTCGTCCGTCTCGCTGAGCCAGTCGGTGGCAAAGACCACGTTGAGCGTCGGCACGATGGGGCCGCGCAGCCGGGCCATCAGTTCCACCCATTCACGCCCCACTTTGCGGTGCTTGGGGTTGTTGTAGGACGGCTCGATCAGGTTCTGCGATCCGGTGAACGCCACTTCGCCGTCAATCACCATGATCTTGCGGTGGTTCCGCAGGTCCGGCCGGCGCCACTGGCCGTGGATGGGCAGCAGCGGGAGCATCCGCCGCCACTGGATCCGGCTGGCCCTGAGGCGCTTGAGGAGCTCGCGGTAGCCCTTGATCCGGAGAGTGCCGATGTGGTCAAACAGCACGCGCACCTCAACACCGCGGTCGGCGGCCTCTTCCAGGGCCGTGAACAGTTCATCCGTCACGTGATCCGTGCTCATGATGTAGAACTCGGCGTTGACGAACCGCTTGGCGTTCCGAACGGCCTCGGTCATGGCCGCGATGGAGTCCGGGTACCCGGGGATCAGCTCCACGGAGTTGCCGTCCACCATGGGAATGGAGCCCAGCCGGCGGTTGAGTTCGGCCGCGGACTTCACCCATTCGGGCCCCGGGTATTCACTTCCGACGTCGGACAGCACCGACGTGCGGGCCCGCACCCTTTCGCTGACCAGCTGCTGCTGCTCCACGCGGCGCCGGGAAAGCCGGAAGTTGCCGAAGAGCAGGAACAGGATCAGGCCTACGGACGGCACGAAGAAAATGCCCAGCAGCCAGGCCATGGCGGTGGTGGGGCGGCGGTTGCCGGGGATGATGCCCACCGCGAGGATCCGGATCATGAGGTCGGCGGCGCCCAGCAGCAGGATCAGCCAGGACGGCAAGGTTCCGGCAAGCGGAAATGGCCACAACACAGGCGAACCCCCGATATTTCTTGCCCTCGGAGCCATTCCGGAAGGCGCGGACCTGCCCAGCCTATCGGGCACGGCCCGCACTAAGCTGGAGGCATGACTTCTCCTGCCTCCGCCACCGTGCTGGTATTCCTCGACCCGGACTACGAATTCGGCCGGATAGCCGACCCCACGCAGCCGCAGCTGATGGCCACCGACCAGGGCGCCACGCGCGGCGACGGCGTTTTCGAGTCCATGCTCGCCGTGGCCGGCCGGACCCGGAAGGTCCAGGCTCACCTGGACCGCCTGGGCGGCTCCGCGCTGGCCCTGGACCTTGAAATCCCCGCGCAGGACGTATGGCGGCGGGCCATCGAAACGGGCGTCGCGGCGTTCCGTTCAGACAACCCCGCGTCCTCCCCCGATGAGGATGAGGCCGTGGTCAAGCTCCTGGTGACCCGCGGCGTCGAGGGAGCTTCCTCCCCGACGTGCTGGGTCCAGGTCTCGCCCGTCGGGGCTGCGGCCCGGCGGCAGCGCGAAACCGGCATCGACGTCATCCTGCTGGACCGGGGCTATGACAGCGACGTTGCCGAACGCGCCCCGTGGCTGCTGCTGGGGGCCAAGACTCTCTCCTATGCCGTCAACATGGCCACCCTCCGCCACGCGCACAAGCAGGGCGCCGACGACGTCATCTTCACATCGTCAGACGGCCGCGTGCTGGAGGGCCCGACGTCGACCGTTCTGCTGGCGCACGTCGAAACGGGCGACGGCGGCGCAACGGTCAAGCGCCTCATCACGCCGCAGCTGGACAGCGGCATCCTCGCCGGCACCTCACAGGGCGCCCTGTTCGCCGCAGCCAAGGCGGCCGGCTGGGAGCTGGGCTACGGCCCGCTGGAACCCCAGGAGCTGTTCGACGCCGACGCCGTCTGGCTGATTTCCAGCATCCGGACGCTGGCGCCGGTCAACCACATCGACGGCCGCGAAATCGGCACCCCGGCGCTTCGGAAGCAGCTGACGGCCGAGCTGAACGAGCTGTTTGCCGGGATCGGATAACGCCTGCCGGACGTTGTGGTGCTGGCCGGCCTGGAGGAAAATAGCGAACCATGGCCAGCACAGTGGAAATCGACGGGCACCCGACGTGGGTCGAAGACCGTGGCGGTTCAGGCACACCGCTCCTGCTGCTGCACGGCGGCCTCAGCAACAGTGACGAGCTACTGAACAGCATCGGGCGGGGCCTCTCCGAAAGCTACCGCGTTATCGCCTTCGACCGCCGGGGCCACGGCTATACGGCGGACACCGACGCCGACTTCCACTACGCCGGCATGGCAGCCGAAACCATCGGTGTGCTGGAAAAAGTGGTGGACGGGGCGGCCCACCTGGTGGGGTGGAGCGACGGCGGGATCATCGCCCTGCTCGTCGCCTTGCAGCGGCCCGACCTGGTTCGGAAGATGGTGGTCATCGGGGCGAACTTCCACTATGACGGCATGGTGCCCGTGGAGATGGATCCCGATTCGCCGATGGCGCGGGAACTGGGCAAGGCCTACATCGAACGCTCCCCTGACGGTGCGGGACATCTGGATGAGGTCTTTGGCAAGAGTCTCGCGATGTTCTCCGCAGAGCCGACACTCACGGCCGCTGACGTCGCGCAGATCAGCAGTCCGGTGCTCGTGCTGTCCGGCGACGACGACCTCGTCTCGCTGTCCCATACCGTCGCCCTCTACGAAGCGCTGCCTGAGGGCCAGCTGGCCGTCGTGCCGGGCGCATCGCACGCGCTTCCGCTCGAGCAGCCGGACGCGGTCAACGCCCTTATCCTCAAGTTCCTGGGTGCCGCCGGGCCGCCGCAGACGCTGTTCCCGATCCGCCGCGCGCGCCCGGCCACCGCATAGCGTCGGAGCCCATTCCTTCCGAGAGGCGGTAAGGGTATGGTCTGGCTCAGGAGGCGAGCACATGGACTGGGCGCTGGGACGATCCCCGGATTCACCGCTGCATGATCGGCCGCCATCCAGTGCGCGGCCCGTGACGAATCACCGTCATGAGCAAAGCGGAGAAGCAGAACCTGCGGTATTGCGACTACTACTGTTTCATGTCGCTGGCGGACTTCATGGCGTGGGTGCAGGAGGACGGCGGCAGTGAACCGGACATGTCCTACACCCGGGAACGCACCCGGTAGCTGTTGGAGGGCGGGCCGTGAGTGAGCGGCCCGGAGGCAAGCCCCTTTCCCTCTGGGTTGCCACGGCCGGGTCCACCACCTATGCCTCCCTGGACGCCGACATTGACGTCGACGTTGCCGTGATCGGCGGGGGCATCGCCGGACTTACGGCGGCTGAACACATCGCACGAACGGTTTCCGGGGAAGGGCTCGACTGCGGCTTCCGCCGCGTATCCAACTACACCTACGCCGAGACCGACGGCGCCTTGGGCCGCGTGCGCGACGAAGCGGCCCTTGCCGCCCGGCTCGGCCTTCCGTCCGTCTTCGCGTCCGATGTCCCGTTGCCCTTCCCCGTCAAAGGCGCCGTCCGCTTCGACGGCCAGGCGCATCCACGCGGTCAAGTACCTGCAGGGCCTGGCCGGAGCAGTCCATGGTGACGGCAGCTTCGTGTTCGAGGAGTCGCCCGCGGTCGCGCTGCAGGACGGGTCACCGACGGCGGTCAACACCGAGCGGGGCTCTGTCCGGGCGCGGGACGTCATCGTGGCCACGAATGTACCGTTCGGCGACCGGGGCGTTTTCGATGCCCGCTGTTATCCGCACCGCTCCTACCTCACCGCCAGCCTGGCCGCCGGGCGACGGCTCGATGACGCGTTCAGGAACTCCACGTTCATCGGCGTTGACGAGCCGATGCGCTCCATCCTGACGGTCGATGTGGACGGAACCAGCTACGTGCTCACCGGGGGTGAAGGCCACCGGGCGTCCGACGTCGGCGACGCCGCCGAGCGCTACAGCCGGCTCGCCGCCTTCGCCCGGGACCGCCTCGGCGCCGGAGAGACGGCGTTCCGCTGGTCAACGCAGGACGCCATGCCCGTGGACGGGCTGCCGTACGTCGGGCTCATGTCGCCGGATGCCCGCCACGTCCACGTGATCACCGGCCTGCGGAAGTGGGGCCTGACCAACGGCACCGCTGCGGCACTCATTCTCGCCGACACCCTCTGCGGCCGGCACAACGCGTGGGCCGCGGTGTTCCGGTGGCACCGTCATTCAGGGGCCGGCCGCGAAGAACCTCCCGCCCAAGCCGCTGCCCTACTGAGTACACCGGACGCCCACGTGCCGGCGAAGCCGAGTGAAGGAAAAGTGTCGCAGTACACAAATGTGGCGCAGTCCACAAATAAGAGACAGCGCGCCCTTTCCCGTTGTACGCTTCTACCACGGCCATCCCGTCCGCGCCTCGCGGGGAAGCGGCGGAGTGGCCCGGTTCCGGGCTCAGCCGGAATCGTGAACCTATAAAGGAATAGCCGATGTCTAGGGACGAAACCTCCCTTCCTGCATTGACAAACTCACTACCCGCGGGTCGGGGGGCCCAGGCAGAGCTGCAAGGGGATGTGGGTGACACAGTTGTGCGCTGGCAGGCCCGAGGAATTATCGACGAGCTGCTGGCGGAGTCCGATCCGGAGACTGAATGGACCCGGGTAAATTTGCGCGAGCTCGTGGCGGCGCATCCGGACAGCCCTGAGCAGGCGTTGCTGGAACACCTCACCGCCACCACCGCACTGGCGAACGCCCCGGAGGATGACGCGCAAGTCACCCAGGCTGAGCAGCAGCCAGTGGAGGTGCCCGCCCCCGTTCCCTTTACCAGGCGCAGCAGGAACCGGATTGAAGCCGTCCTTGGCGACAGGATGCTCATGACCGCCTTCCAGCCCGTGCGCCAGCTTCCGGCCGGGCATGTGACCGGCGTTGAAGCCCTAACCCGGTTCGTCAGTGATGACGGCGCCAGCGCCGACCACTGGTTCAACGAGGCCGAGTCTGTGGGCCTCGGCGCTGACCTTGAAATCGCCGCCCTCCACCGTGCCCTCACGGCGGCCCAGGCTGTCCCCGAGCACCTGTTCATCGCCCTGAACCTGACACCCGCCACGTGCATGGACCCCCGGATCCAGGGATTGCTCGAGCACTCCCAGCTGGCCGTGAACAGGATCGTCATCGAGCTGAACGGCCAGGTCCCCGCCAACAAGTACGCTTCCCTCTCGGCCGGCCTTGCACCGCTTCGCGCGCGCGGACTGCGAATCGCCGTGGACGGAGCCGGCGCCGGCTTCACCTCCATGGACCAGGTGCTGGAACTCCATCCGGACATCATCAAGCTGGGCCGCACGTTCATTGAAGGAATCGAAAGCTCCGAGTGGCAGCGGCTGCGGGCCACCGCCATGGCCGAGCTCGCCCAGCACATCGGCGCTGCCCTCGCCGCGCAGGGCGTCGAAACCAAGGAGGAACTGGCGGCGGTCACTGAACTCGGAGTGTCTGCCGCGCAGGGTTATCTCCTGGGCCGCCCTTCAGTCCATCCACTGGACTGGAACGCCTGGACGCGGTCCGAAAGCGAAACGGCCCAGAGCGGTTTCTGACGCCGGATGCCGGAGGATCAGTCCTCCGTCAGGTCCGTGGCGAGGCGGATGTGGTTGTCCGCCAGCCACTCCGGGTTGAAGGCTTTGCTCAGGTAGTTGCTGCCCGTGTCGGGGGCGATGGCCACCACCACGGACCCGTGCGGCGCTGCCCGCGCCACCCGGAGGGCCGCCGCAACGGTCAACCCGGACGACGGCCCGAGGGACAGCCCCTCCTCGTTGAGAAGCCGGTGCACGGTGGTGTACACCTCGTCGTTGGGGATCCGCAGGAACCGGTCCAGCAGGCTGCGGTCAAAGACCTTCGGCCAGTCCGGCTTGGGCCAGGAATTGCCAACTCCGTCCACCAGGATCTGGCCCGGGTGCCCGCCGCTGTAGACCGAGCCGTACGGGTCCGCGCCGATCACCTCCACATGCCCGGCCGATTTCTCTTTCAGGTACCGCCCGTTTCCGGTGATGGTGCCGCCGGTTCCCACTCCCGCCACGAAGTGCGTCACCCTCCCGGCCGTCTGCTCCCAGATCTCGGGCGCGGTCCCCTCGTAGTGCGCCTGTGGATTGGCGGGGTTGTCGAACTGCAGCGGCCGCCATGCCCCCGGCGTTTCCGCGGTGATGCGCGCAGCCACGGCCCTCGCATTGGCCGGTGAATCCGCGGGCGCAGTCCAGTCCGTGAACACCACGCGGGCACCGTAGCGGTGCAGCAGTTCCAGCTTTTCGGAGGATATGGAGTCTCCGGTCACCACCACCACCGGGTGGCCGGTCAGTGCCCCGATCAGGGCCAGCCCGATGCCGGTGTTCCCGGAGGTGCTCTCCACGATGGTTCCCCCCGGCTGCAGTTGCCCGCTGCGCTCGGCGGCACGGACCATGCTCAGCGCGGTCCGGTCCTTGATGGAGCCGCCCGGATTTTCCGACTCCAGCTTCACGAAAACCGTGCTGCCCAGCCCCCGGCTGAGCACGTCCAAGGGCACCAAGGGGGTGTGGCCCACCTGCGCCAGGACAGCCCCGGCGTCGGCCGTAAGGTCCACCGCTGGCGCCGCATGCCTGGGCGGCCGGTGCCTGCCGGTCACGGTGCTCATGCCTCTCCTCCCGCGTCGTCGTCCCCGGCCGGAGCCGGCGTGCGCAGCTCCGGCAGCCCGGCAAGCAGATCCCGCAGCTCGTCCCGGGCCCTGTCAACCAGCACCGCCGCCGGCAGCCGGTCCGCCAGCAGGACGGAGAGGCGGTCGACGACGGCGACGGTCCCCTTGCCGAGCGGCCTCACCTCGGCGGCGGACTCGCTTCCCCCGCCTTCCGCGCCCTGCGCCTCGGCCAGGAGGTACGCGGCCGTCAGCGCCTCGATGGTGAGCAGCTTGTCTGCGGTTTCCACGGCCCGTTCCAGCTGCTGGAGGGCCAGCGGCGCCAGGGTGGAGTGGTCCTCCACATCGGCGGAAAGGGTCGGGGCGCCGAGCGTTGCCGGGGCGGCGAGGAACTTCAGCTCGGCCAGCAGCCCCGCGGCCGAATACCAGAGCAGGCCGGGGAGGTCCTCGGACGCCAGCGGGGTGCCGCTCCGCGCAGCCTCCAGGTTGAGCTGCCGGATGAGCCGCTGCGGCGGATACAGCTTCGCAATCCGCCGCTCGCTGCTGATCCCCACGTGTGCCAGCCCCAGCCGCAGCGCCTCGAAGGCCAGGGCCAGCTGCATCGGCTGGAAGTTCCCGCCGGAGACCATCCGCCCGGAGACCAGGTCCGTCAGCGGGTTGTCGCCGCGGCCGTTGAGCTCCACCTCCAGCGCCTCGGCGAGGGCCGTGACCTGGGCCCGGAAGGCGCCGTGCGTCTGGGGCGCGGCCCGGAAGGACAGGGCGTCCTGCACCGACACGTCGCGCCGAGGATCCTCCAGCCAGCCGCCCCGCACAAGGCGCCGGACCCGGGCGGCCGAGACTCTCTGGCCGTCCACGGCCTTGGCCGCCTGCACGGCCGGCGAAAACGGGCTGAGGTTCCCGCCGCCGTCGTACCTTGCGGTTGCCTCCAGGGACAACGCAAGCGCGGTGTCCGCGAGGTCGGCGAGCCGCAGGAGCCGGCCCAATTCGAGCGCTCCGGCGCCGATCGAATACGCGTTGGCGCTGACCAGCGCGAGGGCCTCTCCCGGTGCGAGGACCAGAGGTTCCAGCCCCGCCCGGGCGAGCGCCTCGGCGCCGGCCACAATGCTGCCGTCTGCCGCGAGCGCCTGCCCTTCCCCGATGGCGACGGCGGCCACGGCGGCCAGCTGGGTCAGGTCCGACGATCCCACGGACCCGTCGCGCGGAATGGCCGGAGCCACTCCCCTGTTGAGCAGTTCGGCATAGAACCTGGCCGTGTCCGGGCGGACTCCCGAACCGCCGCGGGTGAAGCCGATGAGCCTGGCCAGGATCACGGCGCGCACCTCGTCGGGGGCCAGCAGCGCTCCCACGCCGCTGTGGTGGTACCGGATCACCTGGATCTGGTAGTCGAGGATGGACTCCTCCTCGACGGCGGTGTCCCGGCCGGAGCCGAGCAGGGTGTTCAGTCCATACACCTTGTGGCCGGAGTCGATGGCCGCCTGGACCACCTCGCGCGACAGCCCCATCAGTTCGAGGGCGTCGGCGCTCAGGAGAACCTCGACCCCCGGATCTGCCGCGGCCCTGGCCACTTCCTCGGCCCGGATGTGCGCCGTGCCGATCAGGAAGGCGCCCCGCCGGGTGCCCGGCTGGAGGCCTTCGGATACCCTGGCCCCGTCCATGGCGTCAGAAGTCCAGCAGGTTCCGGCGGAACCCGCCGTCGCCGTAGCTTGTCCGGAGCAGTCCCCGGCGGCGAAGCACCGGCGCCAGTTTGTCCAGCACCCCATGCACGGTGGCGGGGTCCACGAATCCGGAGAACAGGAAGCCGTCCCCGCCCACCGCCGCCCCCGTCTCCTCCAGGTAGTCGGCGATTTCCTCGGCCGTGCCGATGATGCTGTCGCCTGCGCCGCCGCTCCTGGCCTGCAGGAGCTGGCGCAGCGTGGAACCGGGCGGACCTGCCTTGGCGAAGTGGTCCAGCGTGCCCTGGTTGCTGTTGGTGGTGAGCTCCGGGAGGGGCTCGTCCAGGTCGAACTGCTTGAAATCGATCACGGAAAGGTAGGAGATGGAGTTCAGCTGGCTGTCGATGTCCCGCTGCGTGAGTTCCCGGCGCGCGGCCCAGAGCTCGTCCGCCTCCGCACGGGATCCCACCACGGTGGGCTTGAAAACGAAGAGGACCTTGACGTCGTCGGGGTTCCGGCCGGCGGCAGTTGCCTCGGCCCGGATCGAATCGCGGTAGGCCTTCATGCCGTCCACACCCCTCGCCAGGGCAATCGCAACGTCCGCGTTGCCGCCGGCGAAAGCCTTGCCGCGCGGCGAGGCGCCGGCCTGCACCAGCACAGGCTCCTCCGGCAGCGGTGCCGTGTTCAGCGGGCCGCGGACCTTGAAGAACTCGCCGCTGTGGTGGATGGGCCGGACCTTGGTGTGGTCCGCGAAGATGCCGGCCCGGGTGTCCTCGAGGATCGCGTCGGGTTCCCAGCTGTGCCAGAGTTTGCGCACGACGTCCACAAATTCCTCCGCCTTCTCGTACCGGAGGTCGTGTTCGATCTGCTGGTCCAGGCCATAGTTCTGCGCGGCGAGGTCGCTGCCGGACGTCACCACGTTCCAGCCGAGCTGCCCGTTGGAGAAGTGCTGCAGCGTGGCCAGCAGCCGGGCCGCGGTGAAGGGCGGGTAGAAGGACGCACTGACGGTGGGCACGATCCCCAGGTGCTCCGTGTCGGAGAGCAAATACGGCACCAGCGCTAGCGGATCATGCTTCGGCGCGAACGACGCCTGGGCCAGGCTCACCGCTGCGCTGCCGCCGTACGTATCCGGGACGGTGAGCGAATCCTCGATGATGAACAGGTCCAGGCCCGCCCGCTCGAACTCCCGCACGGCATGCTGGTACAGCGCGGGTTTCTTCCAGTCATACCCGATCCCGTAGCCCGGCGTCCCCCAGCCCTGGACTCCGAAACCATGGCCCACAAACCATCCAAAGTGCAGCATGGGACTGACTGTATTGCCGCTCGACTCGTTCACGCTTGCCTGGTTTCATCCGGCGTTACGGTGGTTCATCTCCCGTCATTATCCCCCCGGCCGGCGGCTTTGCAACCGGGCTTCCGGGGCCCCAGCGTTACGCAACATGACGGCGACGGCGGTGCGCGCCGCCGTCGTCGGTGTTACGTTTTTGGGGAGTAATGAGAATCGGTGCCAAGCCCTGACTGGCCGGTCGGCAACCCTCCCTTTCGCGGCGGGGTGCCTCAGGTGAATACTCGGCATATCGACCACTTCGAGCTGCAAGCGTGAGAGAAGGAGATCCGTCATGACGGACGCCCCCGCCGGCGTAACCCTGCCGTCCCAGCAGGACCAACCTGAGGAAAAATTGTCCTACCGCCTGATCACGGGACCGGACGACCGTGCCTTCTGTGAGCGCATCTCCACAGCCCTGGCAGAGGGGTACGTGCTGCACGGCAGCCCCGCCGCCACGTACAACGGCATCAATGTGATCGTGGCGCAGGCCCTTGTTCTGCCCTACGCAATCGCCACCGCCGACGCCGCTGTGGCCACCGCCGTGGACCGGCTGGACTCGGACGAAGACCTCAACGCCGAAGCATTCGAGGGGCACGCATGAGCTACGCCGGAGACCTGACCCCGCAGGATGCGTGGGCCAAGCTGGAGGAGGGCGCCATCCTGGTGGACGTCCGCACCGAGGGCGAGTGGGCGCACATCGGCATCCCGGACACCAAGGCCACGGAGAATGACCCGCTGTTCATCCAGTGGACCTTCCCCGGCGGCATCCCCAACCGCGACTTCATCGAGCAGCTGAAGCAGCAGGCCCCGGAGGACGCCAGCGTTGAACTCGTGTTCCTGTGCCGCTCGGGCCAGCGGTCCATCGCCGCCGCCATTGCCGCCACGCAGGCGGGTTTCACCGCCTACAACGTCCTCGAGGGCTTCGAGGGCGAGCCCGACCGCTACGGCGAACGCACCGTCAACGGCTGGAAGAACCGCGGCCTGCCAACGAACGTGGGAAAGAACTAAGTGACCTTCAATCAAGACGCCGCCGGCTGGAGCCCAGAGACCCAGGCTGTCCGCGGCGGGCTGGACCGTACCAACTTCCAGGAAACCACGGAGCCCGTGTTCCTGAACTCCGGGTTCGTCTACGAATCCGCCGCCGCCGCCGAGCGTGCCTTCACCGGCGAGGACGAACGCTTTGTCTACTCCCGCTACGGCAACCCGTCCGTGGCCACCTTCCAGGAGCGGCTGCGCCTGCTGGAGGGCACCGAGGCATGCTTTGCGACGGCGTCCGGCATGTCCGCCGTGTTCACCGCGCTCGGTGCGCTGCTCGCCGCCGGGGACCGCGTGGTGGCGGCCCGCTCCCTGTTCGGTTCCTGCTTTGTGATCCTCAACGAGATCCTGCCGCGCTGGGGCGTGGAGACGGTCTTCGTTGACGGACCAGACCTGGAGCAGTGGCGCGAGGCCCTTTCCGTGCCAACCGCCGCCGTGTTCTTCGAATCGCCGTCGAACCCGATGCAGGAGATCGTGGACATCGCCGCGGTCAGCGAACTGGCACATGCCGCGGGGGCCACCGTCGTCGTCGACAACGTCTTTGCCACGCCGCTGCTCCAGCGCTGCGGCGAGCTCGGCGCGGACGTGATCGTCTACTCCGGCACCAAGCACATCGACGGCCAGGGCCGCGTCCTGGGCGGGGCCATCCTGGGCACCAAGGAATTCATCGACGGACCGGTCAAGCAGCTCATGCGCCACACGGGGCCGGCGCTGTCCGCGTTCAACGCGTGGGTGCTCACCAAGGGCCTGGAAACCATGGCCCTGCGCGTGAACCACTCGTCGGCCACCGCCCTGCGCCTCGCCGAGTGGCTCGAAGCCCAGCCCGCCGTCAGCTGGGTCAAGTACCCCCTGCTGAAGTCCCACCCGCAGTACGAGCTCGCCGCCAAGCAGATGAAGGCCGGCGGCACCGTGCTCACCCTGGAACTTGGGACGACGGCCGGCCAGTCAGGCAAGGACGCCGCCTTCGCGCTGCTGGACGCCCTGAAGATCATCGACATCTCCAACAACCTGGGCGACGCCAAGTCCCTCATCACCCACCCCGCCACCACTACGCACCGCGCCATGGGCCCGGAAGGCCGCGCGGCCATCGGCCTCAGCGACGGCGTGGTGCGCCTGTCGGTGGGCCTGGAGGACGCCGAGGACCTGATCGGGGACCTGGAGCAGGCGCTCAAGCAGATCTGATTTTCGGGGTGACTGGGCGTCAGGCGTCAGTCGTCAGTCGTCATGCTGGAAGGTGAACACAACACCCACCTCATCTCCGGCGCTGATGCCTGCCGCCGTCCTGACGGCTTTCTTGACGGGGAGCAGGTAGGACCGGCTCTTGCTGTCGGGGAACAGGGACGTCTCCCACCGGTGGCCGGCAATCGAGGCCGCCACTTTCACGGAGCCGAAGCCTTTCCGGAATGCGGCCGACTCCTCGCGGACCTCGTCGGCGAGGTCCTCCGGCAGGGTGAGGAAGTGCCAGCCGGAGTCCCCCGGGTAGAGCCATAATTCGGCCCGGAACGCATACGAGGTCGTCACGAGATGAGTATCGCACGGCGTAACGCGGGCGGATCGGTTTTACTTAGGTAAGCCTTAACTAATAACATCTTCCGGGTGACCACACAGCTTGATTTCGAGCGGGTGTCCTTTGCCTCGGATCTTGCGAGCCACGGGGACAGGCCCGCCATCCTTGCCGACGACCTCGCCCTGACGTACCGGGAACTTGCCGACCGCGTCGACGCTCTCGCGCTCCGGCTCGGCACCGAGCGGCGCCTGGTGGCGCTGGCCGCCGCCAACGACGTCGACTCCCTGATTGCCTACCTGGCGGCTTTGGTCTCCGGCCACCCGCTGATCCTCGTCCCGGAGGACAAACCCGCCGCCCTGAACTCCATCGTCGCGGCCTACGACCCCGACGTCATTCTGCGCTCCGGGAACGGGCAGGCCGTGCTGGAGGAACGCCGTCCCGGCACCCGGCACGAGCTGCACCCCGACCTTGCACTCATGCTCAGCACCTCCGGCTCCACGGGCTCGCCCAAACTGGTGCGCCTGTCCCACGCCAACCTGCAGTCCAACGCCGAGTCCATTGCCCAGTACCTGAACATTGGCCCGGAGGACCGCGCGGCGACGACCCTGCCGATGTCCTACTGCTACGGGCTGTCCGTGATCAACAGCCACCTGCTGCGCGGTGCAGGACTGGTGCTCACGGACCTGTCGGTTGTTGATCCGTGCTTCTGGGACCTGTTCCGCAGCCGCGGGGCAACCGCGTTCGCGGCCGTTCCCTACACCTTTGAGCTGCTGGAACGGGTGGGATTCGCGGAGATGGACCTCCCCAGCCTGCGCTACGTGACCCAGGCCGGCGGCCGGCTCGCACCCGAGATGGTGCAAAGCTACGCCGGGCTCGGCCGCAGGCGCGGCTGGGAACTCTTCGTGATGTACGGCCAGACGGAGGCCACGGCCCGGATGGCGTACCTGCCACCCAAGCTGGCAGCCACCGTGCCCGGCTCCATCGGTATTCCCGTGCCCGGCGGAGCGTTCCGCATCGACCCCGTGCCCGGCCTGGCCGACGGCGAACTGGTGTACACAGGGCCCAACGTCATGCTCGGCTACGCCGAGAGCCCGGCGGACCTCGCCGCGGGCAGGACCATCAGCGAACTCCGCACCGGCGACCTCGCCCGGCGGCATCCGTCCGGCGTCTACGAGGTGGTGGGCCGGCGCAGCCGGTTCGTCAAGATCGTGGGACTGCGGGTGGACCTCGGGCAGGTGGAGCGGATCCTGGCCGACCTTGGCGTGCAGGCGGCGAGCGCCGGCACCGACCAGGGCCTTGTTGTCGCCGTCGAAGGCGACCACGACACGCACCTGCTGGGGAAGGTCCTCGCCCAGGGGATCGGGCTGCCCCGGACGGCCCTCGAGCTGCACGCCGTCGAGCATCTCCCCCGCCTGGCCACCGGCAAACTCGACTATCCGGCGGTCCTTGCCCTGTCCCGAAACAACCTGTACGGCCTGGAGCCGGCCCGCCCCGATCCGGCCCGTCCGGAGCCGGCCGACGGCTCGTCGGCGACGGCCGCCGGGCCTGACAACGTCCGCAGGATCTTCCAGGACACCCTCGAGCTCACGGACATCACCGACGGCGACACGTTCGTCTCGCTGGGCGGGGACTCGCTGTCCTATGTGGCGGCGTCCGTCCGGCTTGAACAGGCCCTGGGGCACCTCCCGCCGGACTGGCACGTCACCCCGGTCCGGGACCTGGAACCGCGACGGCGGGACGTGCCGGCGCGCGGGTTGCGGCGCTTCTTCGCGCCGCTCGAAACCAGCATCGTGCTGAGGGCCGTGTCCATCGTGCTGATCGTCAGCACGCACATCGGGTTCTTCAGCTGGCAGGGCACGGCGCATGTGCTCATGGCGGTGGCGGGCTACAACTTCGCCCGTTTCCAGCTGTCCGGGGAACGGCTCCCCAGGCTCCGGCGGCAGCTGGCCAGCCTTGCCAGGGTGGTGGTCCCCAGCATGGTGTACATCGCGTTCGCCTACCTGGTCACCGACAGATACAGCCTCGCCAACATCGTCCTCCTCAACGCCGTCATCGGGCCGGAGGCGGTGACCACCCAGTGGCACTTCTGGTTCATTGAGGTGCTGGTCTACCTGCTCGTGGGCATGACAGCCCTGCTCGCGATTCCCTGGGTGCACCGCACCGAGCGGCGCTTCCCGCTGTTCTTCCCGCTCGCCATCACCGGGGCCGGGCTGCTCTCCCGCTACGACCTGGTTGATCCCGGCGTGCCGCACACTTCGCCCGCACTGTGGCTCTTTGCCCTGGGCTGGGCCGTCGCGCGGTCCCGGACCGTGGCCCAGCGCTGCATCGTGTCTGCCCTCGCCGCCCTGACAGTTCCGGGGTTCTTCGAGAACGCCACCCGGGAACTGACCGTGGTCGCGGGGATCCTGCTGCTCATCTGGCTGCCCACGCTGCCTGTGCCGAAGGTCTTCCGCCGCCTGACCGTGCTGCTGGCCAGCGCCTCGCTCTACGCATACTTGGTCCACTGGCTGGTCTACCCGCCGCTGGTCGGGATCAGCCCTGCGCTGGCCGTCGCGGCATCGCTTGCCGCTGGCGTTGCCTACTGGGCGCTGTGCATGCGGGTGATGGGCACGGCGAGCCGGTGGAGGATTAACCGGCGGCGGGAACGTGCCGGCCGAATCCTGCCTCAGACTGTCTGAAGCTCCCGGGCCTGCAGGCCCCGCGAGGCGACGGCCGAGACCAGCATGGAACCTGCAGCCATGACCGGGTCGATCACCGGAATCCCGAGCCTGCTCCGCAGGACGTCCGCCATGCCGATGCTCGTCAGCCCGGTGCTTGCCTCAACGATGACATCCGCGCCGGCATCCACCAGCATGTGGGCGGCGGCGAGGGCGTCGAAGATTCCCGTCGGCAGGAGGAAACCTTCGGGGGTCTCCACGCTCTCCGGGCCGTCGATCAGCAGCATCCGCTCCCCGAGGGCGTCCGAGATCGGGCCCGGCACCGAGTGCTTCAGGCCCAGGACGCCCACCCGGCCGCCGAACGTGAGCGCGGCGGCAGCCGCCGCGGAACCGGCACCGATCACCGGAATCTTCACCAGGCCGCGCACCTCCGCCAGGCCGGGGTCGGCGGCGCAGCTGACAATCAGGGCATCAACGTCGCCGGCCATGTCGAGCGCCAGCTCCACGACCTTCGGAACCGCGCGCCGCAACGACTCCGCGTCGTAAACCCCCGACGGCTGGTCCGGGATGCACCGCGACGTCACGTCGAAGCCGAAGGTCTCCTGCAGCAGCTTTCCGTGGGAGTTCAGCAGACGCCGGTCCGACGTCGTCAAAACCCGGATGATTCCTACGCGCATGGTCCATGCCTTCCCCGAGCGGATCATTTGGTTCCACAGTATCCAGCCAATATTTCGGCCGGTTTACCGGAAAATGACTTTCGGAAACATCCCCGCCGCTAAGCCGCACCCGCACCCGCACCCGCCGCCGCGCGAACTGTCAGATAACGCCCTGTTTCCCGCGTTTTGAGGGCATTACCTGCCCGTTCGCGCTGCAGGAAGGGGCTGAATTGTCCGTTCGCGCTGTGGAGGAAGGCGATCAGGACTGGCGGACGCGCAGCAGCTCGGGCACCGGAACAGCGTCCGCGTCGTCCGCGTGGCCCACCGTCCCCCGCAGTGTGGCCCGGACGGCATGCGCGACGACGGCACCCAGCCCGCCGTCGTCGGGCGCTGCCTTCTCCATCACCGTTTCGCGGATGGTGCGCTGCTCCGCAGCGCCGGTTCCGCGCGCGATGATCTCCTCGACGCCCTGTCTGGCGAGCTCGAGCTCCCCGTTCTCGGCCAGGACCGGCTCGAGGAAGTCAACCAGCGAGCGCGCCACGTCGGCGGCGGGTGCCGGCCTGAAGCTGCCGAAATCCAGCAGCTCCCCGCGCAGGCCGAAGTTGCTCGCCTGCCAGGCGGCCATGCGCAGCAGCACCGTGGGGACAGGTGCCGGCTCCACGCCGTCGCGCCATTCCCTGCCCGCGGACTCCACCAGCGCGCGCACCAGGACGGCGATCAGCGCGGCGTCCTCGGCACGGAGGCAGACGTCCGCCACGCGCACTTCCACAGTCGGATGGTTCCGGGAGAGGCGGGCGTCAAAGTAGATCATGCCTTCGTCAAACACCACGCCGCTTTCCAGCAGCCGGGTCACGACGCGCCGGTAGGAGGACAGGCTGCCGTAGATGGCGGTCGGGCCCGACGACGGCCAGCGGTTCCACGCCTGCGTCCGGTAGCTTTCGAATCCGGTTTCTACGCCGTTCCAGAACGGGGAGTTGGCGCTGAGCGCTATTAGAACTGCCAGCTTGTCCCGGATCCGGTCCAGGACGGCCACCCCTTCGTCCGGGGATTCGATGTAGGTGTGGACGTGGAAGCCGCAGGTCAGCTGTTCCTGGGCTGTCAGTCCAAAACGTTCCAGCATTCTGGCGTAGCGCGGGTCCGGTGTGGTGTGGCTGGAGAGGGCCAGCGGCGAGGTGGCCAGCGCGGCCACCCGCGCGCCCTGCCTCTGGGCGGCTTCATCCGCCATGACCCGGCCTGCGAGGATCTGGCGGAGCAGTTCCGCACGGTCCAGGCAGGGGCGCGTCTGGGTCTCAATCTGCTCAAGCTTGAGTTCGGCGCTCAAGCCCATTTCGTCGTCGTCGGCCGTTGCAGTGGCCTGCTTCTGCAGCAGCCGGGGTTTGTCCGGTGCGTCGTCGGCCGCGAGTTTGCGGCCGGCCAGCAGCGCATCGGCGAGCGCAAGCGGTTCGCCGCTGTCCGGATGCACGATCAGCAGTTCTTCCTCGACCCCAAAAGTCCGCATGCCTACATTGTGCGCCAGACCAGCCAAAACGTCCCCGACATGACGAAGCGCGAACGAGCAGTTAACGCCCTCAAATCCGTCCGGAGGGGTCGTTATCTGCCAGTTCGCGCTTCGAGAAGGGGGCTTAAGTGTCCGTTCGTGCTCTGGCTTAGTCGTGGAAGTTAGTCCTGGAAGTACTCGATCTTGGCGCCGATGGTGTTAAGGCGCTCCGCCAGGTCCTCGTAGCCGCGCTCAATCACATAGATGTTGCGCAGTTCGGACACCCCCCGCGCTGCGAGCATGGCCAGGAGCAGGCAGGCTGCCGGGCGGAGGGCCGGCGGGCAGCCCACCTCGGCGGCGCGCCACCGGGTGGGGCCGTTGACGTAGATCCGGTGCGGATCCAGCAGCTGCACGCGGGCACCCAGCTTGTTCAGTTCCGTAAGGTAGATGGCGCGGTTCTCGTAGACCCAGTCGTGGATCATGGTCTGGCCCTCCGCGTTGCCGGCAATGACAGCGAAGAACGGCAGGTTGTCGATGTTCAGCCCCGGGAACGGCATGGGGTGGATCTTGTCCTCCGGCGCGCGCAGTTCGGAGGGTTTGGTTGTCACGTCCACCAGCCGGGTGCGGCCGTTGCGGGCCATGTACTCACCGGAAACCTCCAGCTGCTGGCCCATCTGTTCCAGGGTAGCGAGCTCGATTTCCATGAACTCGATGGGTACCCGGCGGATGGTCACCTCGGAGTTGGTTACGATTCCGGCGGTGATGAGGCTCATCGCCTCGATCGGGTCCTCCGACGGGAAGTATTCGATGTCGACGTCGATGGACGGCTTGCCGGTGATCTTCAGGGTTGTGGTGCCCACGCCGTCGATCTCCACGCCCAGCCTCTGCAGATAGAAGCAGAGGTCCTGCACCATGTAGTTGGGGCTGGCGTTCCGGATGATGGTGGTGCCGGGGCGGTGGGCGGCGGCCATGATGGCATTTTCCGTGACCGTGTCCCCGCGTTCGGTCAGCACGAAGGACCGGTCAAGATCGTCCGACGGCGGTGCCTGCACCGTGTAGAAGCCGGCGGTGGCCTCCACCGACAGCCCGAACTGGCGCAGCGCCTGCATGTGCGGCTCCACGGTGCGGGTTCCCAGGTCGCAACCGCCGGCGTAGGGAAGACGGTATTCGGCGGTCTGGTCCAGCAGCGGCCCGAGGAGCATGATCACGCTGCGGGTCCGGCGTGCGGCCTCGACGTCCATGGACGCGAGGTCCAGGACTGCGGGGCGGCGGAGCTGGAGATCGTTGTCGTTGAGCCAGGTGCATTCGACGCCGATGCTGGTGAGCACCTCGACGATCCTGTTGACTTCCTCAATCCGGGCCAGCCGGCGAAGCGTGGTGGTGCCGCGGTTGATGAGGCTGGCACAGAGCAGCGCCACGCCGGCATTCTTGCTCGTGTTGACATCAACGGAGCCGGAGAGCGTCTGGCCGCCTTCCACGCGGAGGTGGGTCATCTGGGACTTGCCGAGTTGGACGATGCTCCGGCCAAAGATCGCTTCGAGCCGCTGGATCATTTTCAGGCTCAGATTCTGTTTGCCCTGCTCCATCCGGGCCACGGCGCTCTGGCTGGTCCCGAGCTCGGCGGCAAGCTGCTCCTGGGTCCAGCCGTTCTGCCCGCGGGCATCGCGGAGGATGAGGCCGACTTGTTCAGCAGTCTGTTGTGTCATATCCAAAAAATATCACCGATGATGTATTAGCGCAGGCGAAACGCCGGAAGTGCCTTAAATGTCACATTCGTACCCGTTTCATGCGATAAAAGTAATCCTCTCGTTACCTCGGCTAGCAAGCAGCAGCGCGGGTCCCGGCATCCGCACGTTCCGGTTCGACACGCCAGAAGGCCTTGACCGGGGAGCGCATCGGGAGCAAGCTAACGCTACCGGCTGCGGCGCCGGTTGAGGGTACGGGAGGCCGCATTGTCCATCTTCAGTTCCGCGGTGTTCAGCAAGAAACGCCCTCCCCGGCAGCAGACGTCCGTGATGCTGTCCCTCGTCATTACGACCGTCCTGGGCCTGGTGCCCGGACCCCGTGTGGACGGCGCCCCGGCGCCGGAGCCGGAGTCGTCGGCCTCGCAGTCGGCCGCATCCCAGCCATCCGCGGCACCGACCGCCACAGCCTCTGCGGGCGTCCCGTCGTCGTCATCTCCCTCCGCCCTGGCCCAGCCGTCCGGCGCCCAGCCGTCCGGAGGCGGCGGGGTCCTGCTGGGCAACGACGTGTCCTGGCCGCAGTGCAACAAGTCCCTTCCCCAGGACCCGGCGTTCGCAATCGTCGGCGTCAACAACGGGCTGGCCAACACCACGAACCCCTGCCTGCATCAGCAGCTCGACTGGGCGGAGGACTCGCTGGGCGGGACGGGCCAGCCGACTGTGGCCCTGTACGTCAACACCGCCAACCCCGGCACCGCCGGAACCTGGTGGCCCACGAACAATGAGTATGGCGGCGAGACCGTGGCGAACCCGTACGGCGAGTGCGAGGAGGGACAGACGGACGCACCGTGCGCCTACATGTACGGCTACGCCAAGGCCTTCGACGACGCCTACCTCCGCAGCATCACCGACCCCGAGGACTACCTGTGGTGGCTTGACGTCGAGACCGGGAACACGTGGTCCGGCGACAAGAACGCGAACCGTGCGGACCTCGAGGGCATGACGGATTTCTTCCACAGCATCGGGGCAAGGGTGGGCATCTACTCCACAGGATCCCAATGGGGGCAGATCGTGGGCCCGGTCACCGCGGACAGCAGCCTGTATGACCAGCCGAGCTGGCTTGCCGGCGCCCGCACGGTTACCGGAGCCAAGAACAACTGCGGCGCCGCACCCCTAACCCCCGGCGGGAAAGTGGCCCTCACCCAGTTCGTGTCCAAAGGCTTCGACTACAACTACTCCTGCATCTAGCTGAGCACTGGCCGTTAGAATCTGGCCATGCAGAACACCGACGCCGTCCGGGCAGCCACTGCGGCCGACGCAGAATCCCTGGCCCGGCTACATCTCGAGTGCTGGCGCGAGACCTACTCGGGGCTCCTGTCCCCCTCCTTCGTCGCCGCACAGAGCGTGGAGGAACGGCTGGCCATGTGGCAGCGCCTGCTGGCCGGTCCGCACGCGGACCGTCAGTTCGTTGCCGTCCTCGGCGGACAGCCGGTGGGATTTGCCGGCTCGTTTCCGCCGGCGGAGGACCGGGACGTGGCCGAGCTCTGGGGCATCTATCTCCTCAAAGCGCACCACGGCGCCGGGCTGGGCCAAAAGCTCCTCGACGCAGCGCTCGGAGCCGAGCCTGCCGCGCTCTGGGTCGCCGAAGACAACCCGCGCGCCCAGGCGTTTTACCGCCGCAACGGGTTCACCTTCACGGGCGCCAGGGAAACCATCGACGGCTGGGAAGGAATAGCCGTACTGCGGATGACGCGCTCGTGAAACCGCAAGGCAGGGCCTAGGAGCCCTGGAGCCACACCATGTTCCACGTGCCCGCCCACAGCGCGGCGGCCACAGCTCCCCCGGCGATCATGACGCCACCCAGCAGCACCCAGATATCCAGCGCGCTGTACGTGGATTCGCGGGCCCAGGTCCGGCTGGCGCCGCCGAAGCCGCGGGCCTCCATGGTGACGGCCAGGCGGGTCGCGCGGCGGATTGCCTGCACCAGCAGCCCGAAACTCTGCCCCAGGGTGGCGCGAAGCCGCTGCCACGGGTTGCCGCGCGACCCGACGCCGCGGGCCCGGCGGGCCATGCCGATGGTCTGCCATTCCTCCGCCATCAGCCCCACCAGCCGCATCGCCGCGAGCGTGCCGAGAACGAAGCGGTGCGGCAGCCTCGCCTTCTGCGCCAGCGCATCGGCGAGGTCCGTGGGATCCGTGCAGCTCATCAGGAGCACCGCCGGCAGCGCGATGGCAAGGCCGCGCAGCAGGAAACCCAGCCCCAGCTCCAGGGAACCTTCGCTCATGGACCAGAGTCCGACGTCGAGCAGCACCTTGCCGCTGTCCGGCGCCAGGATGGATGTGCTCCAGCCGCCCACGGCGGCCGCGAGGATCAGCGGCCAGCCCCGCTGCCAGAGCAGCGTGAAGGTCAGCCCGGCCAGCGGGAACAGCAGGAGCTCGCATATCAGCGCCACGGAGGCGGACATCCAGTCTATGGACAGCGCCAGGACCAGCGTGATGAGGAAGACGGCAGCGAATTTGGCCAGCGGGTTGGCCCGGGTCAGCACGGCCTGGTTGCCGGAAAGTGTCAGGGCGGCCCTCATGGCGCGGCCTTTCCCGGAGCGGCCTGGCCGGGCGCGCTGAGTTCCCGGCTGCCCAGTCGGAGCTCGGTGCCGCCGAGGACATGCGTGAACTCCTCGTCGTGCGTCACGGACACCACGGCGGTGCCCGCGTCGAGCAGTTCGGACAGGAAGGAGGCGAGCTCGGCCCACGTGTTGGCGTCCTGGCCGAACGTCGGCTCGTCGAGGACCAGCACCTGCGGGTGGGCCGCGAGGACGGTGGCCACCGAAAGCCGGCGCTTTTCTCCGCCGGAGAGGGTGTACGGGTTGGCGTCCACAAGGTCGGTCAGGCGGAGCCGCTCCAGCAACTCGTCGACGCGCTCCTCGCCGTGGCCCAGGTGCTTCGGACCGAACTGAAGCTCATCCAGGACCCGGCCCGTGACGAACTGGTGCTCGGGTTCCTGGAACACCGTCCCGATCCTGGCAATCAGCTGCTCGGCCTTCCATTTGTAGGGGTCGATCCCGGCCCCGCGGCTCAATTCCACCGCTGCGGAGACCTTGCCGTCCACGGGCGGAAGAAGGCCTGCGAGGGTCAGCGCGAAGGTGGATTTGCCCGCGCCGTTTGGTCCGGTGACGGTCAGCGCCTCACCGGCACGGACCTGTGCAGTGACGTCCCGCAGGACGGGGACGGGCGGGACGGACTTGAAGCCGCGGCGGCGGGGGCGTTCGCGGGAAACCGCAAGACCTTCTGCAGCGAGCAGCAGCTGGCCGGGCGCAAGGGCCTGCTCCCCGTTGGCGGCAGAAGCTCGGTCCGCGGCTGCAGCAGGGCCGGCAAGGGTCCGCCGCCGCGTGGCCGGAACGTGGCCCGGCACCCAGACCCCGGCGGCGGTGAGCATCCCGCGGGCCTGCTTCAGGACCTGGTCCGGGGGGCCGTCGATCAGCACGGCCTGCTGCGTGGCGGACCCCGGCTGGAGGACCACGATCCGGTCCACGAGGTCCTTCCACACCGCAACCCGGTGCTCCACGACCACCAGCGTGGCGCCCGTCTTGTCGAGGCAGCGCCCCACGGCTTCCCGGACCTCCAGCACACCGGCCGGGTCAAGGTTGGCCGTGGGCTCGTCCAGCAGGATCAGCCCGGGCCGCATCGCCAGGATGCCGGCCAGTGCCAGGCGCTGTTTCTGCCCGCCGGACAGCGCCGACGTCGGGTGGTCCAGCGGAAGGTGAGCCAGCCCGACGTCGTCCAGCGCTTCGTGCACGCGCGCCCAGATCTGGTCACGGGGAACCGAGAGGTTCTCCGCGCCGAAAGCGACGTCGTCGCCGAGGCGCGAAAGCACCACCTGGGTTTCGGGGTCCTGCTGCATGAGGCCGGCGCGGCCGCGCCGGGCGCGCGGCGGCTCGCCGTCGATCAGGAGGCTGCCGGATTCGTCCGCGTCGTCACTGTCGGGAGGGCCGCCGTCGCCCGCTGTGCCGCTTCCCGAGGTGCTGTCGCCGAGCACGCCGGCGAGGGCGTGGAGCAGCGTGGATTTGCCGGCGCCGGAGGGTCCCAGGAGCAGGACGCGCTCCCCCGGACGGATGTCCAGGTCCAGCCCGTTGACCGCGGGTTTCGTGCGGCCGGCGTGGCGCCAGCCCCAGCCGCGGGCGGTGACCGCGGCGGGGCGGACACCGCCGTCGTGTGTTGCGGGCATCAGGAGAAGACGGGCTCCGTGGCTGCCTTGCGAGACGCGAACGAGCTCAGCACGCCGGTCTTGGCCAGGCCGCGGGTGGCGATCCAGGACAGGGCGCCGGCAATGATCGCGCCGGAGATGGCGCAGAACACGATGTACGCGAGCTTGTCACCCGCCGCGTACGCGATGTTCCAGCCCCACGGGGCGAACGAGTCGTTCAGGCCGCAGAACAGGCCGGCGCCGGCTCCGGCCAGCAGCGAGGCGGGAAGGTTGAATTTCTTGTACATGAAGGCGGCGAACACGAGCTCCGCACCGAGGCCCTGCAGGACGCCCGAAATCAGCACCGTGGTGCCGTACTGGGATCCCATGATCAGTTCACCGGTGGCGGCAACGGTCTCGCAGAACAGCGCCGCGCCCGGCTTGCGGATGATGAGCATGCCCAGCACGGCCGGGATCATCCAGCCGCCGGCGTACAGGCCGGAGAGGGGCGGGTAGACCGCGTTAATCGGGGCGGAAATGAGGTTGGCGCCCTGGGACCAGGCCCAGAAGATCACGCCGCCGGCGACCGCGATCAGTGCCGCCACCACGATGTCCGCCACGCGCCAGTTGTAACCGGTCTTCTTGATTGCTGCAGATGTCATAATCGTCCTCCTGAGGAACAGGAGGGGAAAGCGCTCCCCGGCTGCTGGTGGTTGGGCCGCCAACTGCCGGACACTTTGAGAACTCGACTCCCTTGCGCCGGTACTAGCCGGATCAGGTTCGAGGGTCTGCGGCGGTCCGCACTCTCAGCGCCCATCCGCGGTTCGGCTGACAGTTGCCAGTGATCCCCGACGGCGGCGCTCCCCTGTCGTAATAAATCTGCCCTTGTGGGCTAACCCAGTTTACACCGGGACGGCCCCGGAATACCGGGCGGCCGGTGTCACAATCCGAGAGTTTCCGGCGCCCTCCGGGAGGCGGTCCGGAGTACATTGGGGCCATGACGCATCAGGACTCCGGCAGCGGCGCTGCGAGCGATTACGACCCCGACTCCCCCGACGAGCAGCCCGCAGGTTCCCTGGCGGCACTGATCGCAGAGATCGACGCGCAGATCGCCGCGCTTCAGTTTCCCGCCTTCAGCAAGGACGACGCCCTCAACCTAGGCCTCCTGCTGGTTGAACTCGGCAAGAAGGGCAACCTGCCCATCGCCATCGACATCACCAAGGGCGAACAGGTCCTGTTCCACGTGGCGCTGGAGGGCGCCACGCCGGACAACGAGGGCTGGGTCAAGGCCAAGCAGCGGACCGCCGCACGCTATGAAGAACCGTCGCTGCTGGTGGGACTGCGCGGCAGGGTGGGCGGCGGGCGGATCGAGGACAACGCCTGGTTCGACCAGTCCATCTATGCGGCCCACGGCGGCGCCTTCCCCGTCTATGTGCGCGGCGTGGGCGCGGTCGCCATTGTCACCGTGTCCGGGCTGCCGCAGAAGGCCGACCACGACCTGGTGGTTCAGGCGCTGACGGAAATCCACCAGTCCATGCGGCTAGGCTAGGGGAAGTCCAGAATTCAAGACCGTAGGAGTCCCTGAATGAATTTCTTCATCAAGCTGCTTGGCACCGGCATCAGCCTGCTGGCCGGTTTCGCCGGCACCAAAGCCGTGGATACCATCTGGGAAAAGACCACCGGCCGCAGGCCGCCGAAGGGCGGGAAGGACGACGTCCCCACGACGCTGCGTTCGGCGCTGACGTTCGCGCTGATTTCCGCCTCGGTGAGCGCCGTCATCCAGGTGCTGACCAACCGCGGCACGCAGCGGGCCATTACACGCTTCGCCAAGAGCCAGGACATCGTCTAACGCGCTGGTTGAGGCTGTCGAAACCCGCTGGTTTCGGCTGTCAGTCCTCGACCCACTCAAGCAGGTCGCCGGGCTGGCAGTCGAGTACGCGGCACATGGCCTCCAGGGTGCTAAAACGGACAGCCTTGGCGCGGCCGTTCTTCAGCACAGCCACGTTTGCCGGCGTAAGCCCGATCCGTTCGGCAAACTCCCCCACACTCATCTTGCGCTTAGCCAGCTCGACGTCGATCCGCACCACGATGGGCATCAGATCACCGCTTCCATATCGGTCCGCAGCCCCGTTGCCTGCAGCAGCAGTGCACGCATGACGAGCATCAGGAGCCCCAGAACAGCTCCGCCCACCAGCATCATCAGCAGCAAGAGCGGCAGCCCGGGATCACCCGAGTTGATAGCGAGGTAGAGGAAGAGGCCGAGCAGCAGCACCCAGGCGACCAGGATCGCCCACACGATGGCATCCACCCATGCCAAGGCGGCCTTGCTGAAGATTCGGTCGCGCTTGACCATGGTGAGCAATTTCCAGGTGCTCACGATCACCACCTGGACGCACACCAGTTCCAGCACCGCGAGCGCCGTCAACGGCCACCGCAAATACGCCAGCTCCGGAGCCTCCTCGGCCATGTGCGCAAACTGCCCGGGAAAGGACAGGGTCTGGAAAACCGCCAAGAGCGCGAATGCCATTGCAAGCAGGATTCGGAGCGCGGTTACCGCCAGATGCGTCTTTTGCATACATCGAGTGTCAATTGCTTCCTATCGAATGTCAATATGCTGCTTCACTTCTCATTGTCCCCGCTCGGACGCTGCCTGGACCTTTTCAAGTGGGGCACCGTATCCGCCCACCGGACCTTTCAAGGGAGGCACCGCGGCCTGTTGCCTGCAACATAACGGGGGCCTAGGCTTGATATCTGGGGGCCGCAGCGTAGCGGTGTTGGGATCGGAGAAATATCGTGACAGCCAAGCTTAAAGTTCTGGTCCGGACGGACCTCGATTGTGCGCAGGCGCAGGTCTCGGCGTGCTGCCACATCACAGTGCTAAGCACCCAGGCTTGTACGCCGTAATGCAACGCGCCACCTCCCTTGCGGACGGCTTGGTCACGGAACTGGCCACGACGCCAGGATCGGCCCGGGGAGCCCTGAGCAACTCCAGCGGTATGCCGCATCCCACCGACTGCAGGCCACATCGATCCTCTGCAAAGGGACTGAGTGTTCAGGCGCGTGCAACCGCAAGGAACATTCCGCGCGCCGCCGAGGACGAGGCCTGACGACGGCTGCGCTTCGCGCATACTCCGGCAGACCCGGAAACTACCGAGTTCAACTCACATCAGGAAGTTGATCCAAATGCACATCAAGGACTATTGGGACCGCATCGATCACACCACGCAGAAGTGGCTCATCGATAATCCTGGATGCCAGATTCTCCCCCGCACCATCACGGCTGTGATCTGCAAGGAGACCGGCGACACCGATGAGGCGGACCAGCACGGCGAGGCAGTACTGTCCCAGGAAGACCGCGACTTCATTCGCGCCAGGGCGAATGACCACCGGCCTTATGAATACCGGTTCTTTGACTCAACCCAACCCTGAGGGCCCAAACAGCACCTCAGTCATCGGTCGATCGAGTCTGAAGCGCCGCCGTCGGGCTCTGCATCCTTGGCTGCCTGGGCGGCCTTCAGCACGACGGCTTCCAGCTCATCGGAGCTGAGCAGCTCCTTGTGGAGGTGCTTGGTGCGGTAGCCGGCCCGGCCCACCATGTGGGCGGAAACCGGGACCGTCAGCAGCTGGAAGATCCAGGCCACCACCAGCACCGGCCACACCCACCAGGTGCGCAGCTGCAGCCCCACCGCGGCCAGCAGCAGGAACAGCCCAAGCACCTGCGGCTTGGTGGCCGAGTGCATGCGGCTCATGAGGTCGGGGAAGCGCAGCAGGCCAATGGCTGCTGCCAGCGACATCACCGCCCCCACGATCATGAAGACGGCCGACACAGCGTCGATCACGGTGTCCACGGTGCTGGCATCAGGATTCATTGGTCTGCCCCCGGCGGTCCGCCACGAAGCGGGCCACAGTGACCGAGCCGATGAAGCCGATGATGGACACGGCAACGAGCAGCATCAGGTTGTTGAGATGCCTGTTCACGGCCATGTCGATGCACAGCGCCGCTCCGAGAATGGCCAGCAGCACGTCTGCCGCCAGCACCCGGTCCAGCAGGGACGGGCCGCGGGCAATCCGCACGATCGCCCCGGCGGCAGCGAGGGACAGCACCACGGCCGTGACGGTCAGGACCAGCTCCATCATGCGCCAACCTCCTGGTTCAGGGCCGCAAGTTCTTCCTTGGTTCCCATGACCCGGATGAGCCCTGCCTCGGTGTCCCGGACCTCCTTGCGGAGCTTCAGCACGTCGTCGGCGTTCCGGACGTTCAGCCCGTGGATGTACAGCGTGGACGTGGACCTGTCCACCTCCACCACAAGGGATCCGGGGATGAGGGAGATGACGTGTCCGGTGGCGGTCACCATGAGGTCAGAATGGCTCCGCAACGGCACAGCGACGACGGCGTTGGTCACCTTGGGGCCCTGGGCCACTGCCAGGTAGAAGACCTGGAAACTGGCGGCCACCACCCTGCCGATGAACATGACGGCGAACGGAATCGCCCGGAGGACGTTGAACCGGCCGCTCAGCTCCACCGGCGGCAGGTAGAAGAGGCGCGCCACCGCGGCGGCCAGCAAGGCTCCGAACAGCAGGTTGCCCGGACTGAAATCCTGCCACAGGGCGCCCCAGACAATCACGAGCCAAACGAGCAGCGGCAATTCCTGCCGCAGGGAGATTCGCTGCCGGCTCATTTCCCGCCGCCCATTGCAAGTCCCGGAACGGGCGCATTCTCGCCCAGCACCGACTCGATGTAGGCGGACCTGTCCAGCATGGTCGCGGCGGACTGGTTCGCCAGTTCAAACAGGGGGCCGGCAAAGACGGTCAGCGCCACGCCAAGCACCACCAGGCCCAGCGTGGAGCCCACCATGGTCCGCGGCAGCAGTGTCACGTTGGTCTTGCCCGCGCGATGGCCGGTCGCTGAGTCCTTGGCCTCGGCGAGCAGCACGGGATCAGGGTGCTCGGCGTCTTCGGGTTTCCGCCAGAACGCACGGTTCCACACGCGGGCAACCGCCAGCAGCGTCAAAAGGCTGGTCACGACCCCTCCGATGACCAGCGCGTAGGCAAGCGGTGTGCCCAGCCCGATGCCTGCCTGCATCAGGCCGAGTTTGCCCAGGAACCCCGAGAACGGCGGAATGCCGGCCAGGTTCATGGCGGGCACGAAGAACAGGAGGCCCAGGAGCGGGGACAGCTTGGCCAGCCCGGCCAGCCGGTCCACGGAGGAGCTTCCGCCGCGCCGTTCAATCAGGCCGGTGACCAGGAAGAGGCTGGTCTGGATGGTGATGTGGTGCGCCACGTAGAACACGGCCGCCCCCAGCCCGGCCACCGAGGACAGGGCGAGCCCGAACACCATGTAGCCGATGTGGCTGACCAGCGTGAACGAGAGCAGACGCTTGATGTCGCTCTGGGCGAGGGCGCCAAGGATTCCCACCACCATGGTGAGCAGCGCCGCCACCATCAGCGCCGAATTGAGGCTGTCTCCCGGGAAGAGGAGCGTCTCGGTCCGCACCATGGCATAGACGCCCACCTTGGTCAGCAGGCCCGCGAACACGGCGGTGACGGGTGCTGGCGCGGTGGGGTATGAGTCAGGCAGCCAGAAGGACAGCGGGAAGACGGCGGCCTTGATGCCGAAGGCGACGAGCAGCATGACGTGCAGGAGGGTTTTGGTGCCCTGGTCGAGCTCCGCGAGCTTGATGGCCAGATCGGCCATGTTGATGGTGCCGGTGGCGCCGTAGATCATGGCGATGGCGATGAGGAACAGCACGGAGGACACCACGGAGACCACCACGTAGGTGACGCCGGCGCGGATGCGCGGGCCGGTGCCGCCCAGGGTCATCAGCACATAACTTGCGGTCAGCAGGATCTCGAAGCCGACGTAGAGGTTGAACAGGTCGCCGGAGAGGAAGGCGTTGGAGACGCCCGCCACCAGGATCAGGTAGGTGGGGTGGAAGATCGAGACGGGGGCATCCCGGTCGCCGTCGGCCATGCCCTGGCCGGTGGCATACACCAGGACCGCAAGGCTCACCGCGGAGGAGACCACCAGCATCAGCGAGGAGAACTGGTCCACCACCAGGACGATTCCCCAGGGCGGCAGCCAGCCGCCGATGTTCACGGCCTCAGTGCCGCCGCCCCAGACGGACGCCAGCAGCCAGCACTCCAGCAGCAGCGTGAGTGACAACAGGGCGATGCTGACGGCCCGCTGCGCGTGGGAATGCCGGATCAGCAGGAACGTCAGCGCCGCGCCCAGGATGGGAAGTACGACGGCGAGCGGGGCAAAGCTTGCGATGCTCACTTCACGCCTCCTTCCGGGCCGGGGACGACGTTTGCGGAGCCGGGTTTTTCCTCGAGGGCGGCGTCCTCGGCGAGGATGGTCTTGCCGCCTGCCCTGACGGTGGCCGGCGAATCCGTGACCCCGGTTCCGTCGGAGCCGAGCATGGTCAGCGGGAACTCAGAGGTTTCCACGGGGATGACGGCGTCGTCCTCAGCGTCGAAACTCGGCGTCGCCGCCACACGGCGGTCTTCGACGTCGTCCTGGATCTCATCCTGGCGGGCCAGCACCCACGTCCGGTAGATGATGCCGAGCATGAAGGCGGTGACGGCGAAGGAAATCACGATCGAGGTCAGGATCAGGGCCTGGGGCAGGGGGTCGTTGTAGGCGTGCGGGTCCGTGTCCTTGCTGAAGAACGGGGCCAGGCCCGCGTACCCGCCGGTGGCCAGGATCAGCAGGTTGGTGGCGTTCGCCAGGAGCATCAGGCCCAGAAGCACACGCGTGAGGCTGCGTTCCAGAATGAGGTAGATGCCGCACGCGTAGAGCGCGCCCATGACCGTCAGCAGGGTCAGGTTGACGCTCATGCCGTGCCCCTTGCTGTGGTTTCGGCCGGGACGCCGCCGGGCTCCCGGTCATCGGACGGCCGGTCCGCTGGTTCCTCGGCCCGGCCGGGCCGGTCCGGCTGTCCCTCAAAGTGCTCGTCGATCTCCGCGCCCAGGCTCCGCAGCACATCGAGCACCAGCCCGATCACCACGATGTAGACGCCGGTGTCGAAGATGGTGGACGTGACGAACTTGACGTCGCCGAAGACCGGCAGCCAGAACTGGAGGATGGCGCTCTGGAACACCTGGCCGCCCAGGAGGACCGGGGCCACGCCGGAGGCCGCCGCCGTCGCCAGGCCGATCCCCAGCAGGGTTCCCGCACTGATGGGCGTGGCCTCCCGCAGCTCAAAGCGGCCGCCTGCCAGGTACCGCAGGGTCAGCGCCAGGCCCGCCATGAGTCCGCCCGCGAAGCCGCCGCCGGGGAGGTTGTGGCCCGCCAGCAACAGGTACAGGGAAAAGATGATCATCGAGTGGAAGACCAGCCGGGTGACCACCTCGAAGATGATGGAGCGGCGCTCCGGCGCGAGCGTGCGGCCGGCTACCAGCCAGGCGTCCCGCGCGGAGGCGGCGAACTTGCGGCTCAGGGCCAGGGCCGCGCCGTCCCGGGACGATTTATCTACGCCGGTCCGGCGGCCGACGGTGCCCTCGGCAACGGTCGACGACGTGCGGATGCGGTCGCCCCGGCCCTTGACGAAGATCAGGCTGGCGACGCCGGTGGCGGCCAGCGCCAGCACGGAGATTTCGCCGAACGTGTCCCACACCCGGATGTCCACGAGGGTGACGTTGACGATGTTCAGCCCGCCGCCGCCCTCATAGGCGAGTTTCGGGAACTCCAGGGACACCGGAGCGGCGATCCGGGCGCCCATGGCGTGGATGGCGACGAAGATCATGGTGGCGCCGAACGCCAGTCCGATGATCACGCGGACCACCCGGTACTTGCCGCCGGTGCGGTCCCGCAGTTCGGCCGGAAGGCTGCGCATGGCCAGCACGAAGGCAACGAGGATGATGGTTTCCACGAGCATCTGCGTCAGCGCGAGGTCGGGCGCACCCTGCAGCGCGAACATCAGGGCGATGCCGTAACCGGTCACCGAGACCATGAGCACGGCAAGGAACCGCTTGTTGGCCCGGACGGCTGCCAGCGCCCCGATCACGATCCCCGCTCCCGCCACCAGCTGCAGCGGAGAGTTGGGATCCACGAAGTACAGGCCCTCCGGCAGCGGTTTGTTCGCGGCGATCAGGGCGGTCAGCGGGAGCACGAAGGCGACGGTCAGGATCACGGCGAGGTAGAAGTACAGCGAACCGCGCTGCGTGCGCCCGGTGATCCAGACCGCGACGTCGTCCAGGGCGCCGATGGTCAATTGGTAGCCGCGGTCGGCATCGATCCATGCGGGGACGGCACTCTGGGCGCGGTCCACCAGCCTCCGGCCGTAGAACATTGCCGCGCCGAGCGCGAACGTCACGGCCGTCGGCCCCAGCGCGGGAGTGAATCCGTGCCACAGCGCCAGGTGCCCCGCGGCGGCTGCCGCAGTGCCGGCGTCGGACGCTCCCCCGGCGAACAGTGCCGCATACGGCTGGATCCAGCCGTCCACCGGCGTAGGCCAGAGACCGTAGACGATAGTGAGGACGCTCAGGACGGCCGGCGCCGCCAGGAAGGACGGCTTGATGGCCTTGAACGGCGTGCGGTCCACTCCCGGCTTCACGGCGAAGGCACCCCACATGAACCGTGCGCTGTACGCGAACGTGAGCACCGAACCGGCCACCACTCCCGCAAGCACCACAGTGCCCCAGGGCCCGTATCCAGGTTCGCTGGCGAAGTGGACGAATGCTTCGAGCACTGACTCCTTGGCCACAAAGCCGCCGAGCAGCGGAACGCCGGCCATGGACGCGGCGCCGATCCCGGCCACCACGGCGAGGGCACGGGAGGACCGGAAAACGCCGGAAAGCTTGCGGATGTCGCGCGTGCCCGCCTGGTGGTCGATGATTCCCACCACGAGGAACAGCGTGGCCTTGAAGAGTCCGTGGGCGAGCAGCATGGCGAGGCCGGCGAGCGCCGCGTCGGGCTTTCCGAGCCCGACGACCATCATGAGGAAGCCGAGCTGGCTGACGGTGCCGTAGGCCAGGATCAGCTTGATGTCCGTCTGGCGCAGGGCCCGGTAGCCGCCCACCAGCATGGTGGCCAGGCCCAGCCCCAGGACCATGGGCAGCCAGAAGGCGGTGTCGGTGAACCCCGGGGCCAGGCGCGCCACGATGTAGACGCCGGCTTTCACCATCGCGGCGGCGTGGAGGTAGGCGCTCACGGGGGTGGGCGCCGCCATGGCCCCCGGGAGCCAGAAGTGGAAGGGAACCAGCGCGGATTTGGTCACCGCGCCGATCAGGATCAGGACGACGGCGGCGCCCACGGCTCCCGCTGCCTCCCCGGCCACGAGTTCCGGCGCCCGGGCCAGGATGGCCGAGATCCGGTAGGTCCCCGCGCTGGTGCCGAGCATGATCAGCCCGACGAGCATCGCCAGCCCGCCGGCAGTGGTGACCATGAACGCCTGCAGGGCGGAACGGCGGGCCGCCAGCCGTGTGCGTGCGTACCCGATCAGGAGGTAGGACAGGACGGTGGTGAGTTCCCAGAAGATGAAAAGCATCAGCAGGTCATCCGCGGTGACCAGCCCGAACATGGCCCCGGCGAAGGCCAGGAGCTGCGCGCCGAACCCGCCCAGGTAGCTGTCCTTGTTCTTGAAATAGCGGGCGCAGTACACCAGCACCAGGGCGCCCACGCCGAGCACCAGCAGGGACATGACCCAGGCGAGGGCATCCATGCGGAACGCGAACTCGATTCCGAGGCCCGGGATCCAGGGGATGGTTTCGGCAGATTGGCCCGGTCCTGCTCCGGCGGACTCCGGGGCGGGCCCGTGGACGGCCCCGTGCTGGTAGATGGAACCGTGCTGAAACAGCAGCCACACGAACGAACCGGCAGGCACGGCGGCCAGCGCGTAAAACGAACTCCGGCGGAATTTCCGGAAGATGAACGGCGCCACAGCGGCTACCGCAAAGTGCACGGCAAGGACTGTGATCACTGGTATCTCCGCAAAGTCAGAAATTCGATTGTCAAAAGTTGGAGCAGGCGGTCATTCGTTGGGTTCGGTCCGGACAGTTTATCAAGGGGGGCGCTGACAGTTTTCCCGCCGGGGCGCGCAGCTAGCCCATGTTTCACCCAGCCCGTGGGAGAGTTTCCGTCCGGTGTTCGCCGCGGGCGGATAGCATCGCCGTATGAACTCCGCCGCCGCTCCCGAAGCCACGCAGCCGTCCTCGGAACTCGAGGCCGGGAACCAGGCGTCCAACAAGGGACGCATCCTTGCCTGGGCGGCGTGGGACTGGGGGTCCGCGGCGTTCAACGCGGTCATGACCACGTTCGTTTTCACCGTGTACCTGACCTCCAAGGCGTTCGGCGGCGAAGACCAGGCCTCGGCGGTGTTGGGCGGGGCGCTGGCCGTCGCGGGGGCGGCGATCGCCCTGCTCGCACCCGTCACCGGCCAGCGCTCGGACACCGGCGGACGGCGCAAGCTGTGGCTGGGAGTCAACACGGCCGCCGTCGCCCTCCTGACGGCCCTGTGCTTTTTCGTGTTTCCCCGCCCGGAGTTCCTCCTCGTGGGGGTTTCACTGATCGCCCTGGCCAACGTGTTCTTCGAGTTCGCGGGCGTCAACTACAACGCCATGCTGGCGCAGATTTCCACGCCGCGGAACATCGGCAAGGTCAGCGGCTTCGGCTGGGGCATGGGGTACCTGGGCGGCATCGTGGCCCTGCTGATTGTGCTCCAGCTCTTCGTCCAGCCGCGCTTTGAATGGCTTGGCGCCGCAACCGAGGACAGCCTCAACATCCGGCTCGTGGCAGTGTTCTCTGCCCTGTGGTTCTTCATCTTCGCCCTGCCCGTGCTGTTCGCGGTCCCGGAGCTGCCCAAGCCCCGGCACGGTGCCCGCCTCGGGTTCCTGGCGTCCTACGGCCTGCTGGTTCGCCGGATCAAGGCGATCTACCGGACCAGCCCGCACACCATCTTCTTCCTGCTGGCCAGCGCCATCTTCCGCGACGGGCTGGCCGCAGTGTTCACGTTCGGCGGGATCATCGCCGCCGGCACCTTCGGGTTCGAGCTGTCGCAGGTCATCTTCTTCGCCATCTTCGGCAATATCGTGGCGGCCGTGGGCGCCATCATCGGCGGCTTCCTGGACGACAGGGTGGGCCCGAAAACGGTGATCCTTGGCTCGCTGGTGGGGCTGTTGGTCGCCGGCACGGTGATCCTGGTGCTGGGCAACGGCGATTACGTCTTCTTCGGGATGAACTGGGCAGGCAGCACCACCTTCTGGGTGTTCGGGCTCTTCCTCTCCCTGTTCGTGGGTCCGGCCCAGGCGTCGTCGCGCGCCTACCTGGCCCGGCTCGCTCCGCAGGGTGAATCCGGCGAGCTGTTTGGCCTGTACGCAACGACCGGCCGCGCCGTCAGCTTCCTCGCACCGACGCTGTTCACGCTCTGCATCGCCGTGGCCACTCCCCTGGTGGCCGAAGGGGAGGCCCAACGCTGGGGCATCCTGGGCATCATGGTGGTGATCCTCGCCGGATTCCTGGTCCTCCTCCCGGTCAAGCCGCCCAGCGAAACCGAGATCGCCGTCGTCCCGCAGTCCTAGCGCGAACGGACACTTAAGCCCCCCGGCGCGAACGGACACTTAAGCGCCCGTTTCCCGCCCGAATCAGGGCCTTAACTGTCCGTTCGCGGACTACGCTGATGTTATGAACGTGGAAGAGACGGACCTCCCCGGCCTCGGCAGGCGCAAGGACTTCATGACGGTCTCCGGCCGGAGGATCGGTGTGGTGGAGCTGCGCGAAGGCCAGACAGAACTGTTCGTGTCCACCTGGGACGATCCGGACACGTGCCAGGCATCGATTCCACTGACCGGTGATGAAGCCGCCACTCTGGGCAATCTGCTGGGCGGCCAGCATCTGGCCATGAAACTCACGGAAGCCCACCGGGAGATACCGGGGATCGTCACGAGGCAGTTCTCGATCACCGCGGGCTCACCGTTCCAAAACCAGCCCATGGGCAAGGCGTGCATTCGCACCCGGTGCGGCGTTTCGATTGTGGCGATCATGCGTGAAGGTGAGGTGGTCCCCTCGCCGGGGCCCGACGTCGTTCTTCACTCAGGCGATCTGCTCGTCGCCGTCGGTACGCAAGAAGGGCTTGATACAGCGGCCGATATCCTGCGCAACGGCTGACGCCGATGGACGAGCTGGCACTGACCCTCATTGAACTGGGGGCCGTCGTGTTCAGCCTGGGCCTGCTGGCCCGGCTCGCGGGGCGGATCGGCATGTCGCCCATCCCGTTGTACCTGGTGGGAGGCCTGTTCTTCGGCGCCGGCGGGCTGATGAAGCTTGAAGGCATCCAGAGTTTCGCGCATCTCTCCGGCGAGATCGGTGTGATCCTGCTGCTGTTAATGCTCGGGTTGGAATATTCGGCTTCAGAGCTGGTTACCGGTATGCATCGCTCCTGGAAGGGCGGTGTCCTGGACCTTGTCTTGAATTTCCTTCCCGGAGCAGCTCTTGCCGTAATGCTGGGATGGGGCCCGGCAGGCGCAATGGTGATGGGCGGGATCACCTACATCTCTTCCTCCGGCATTGCGGCCAAGGTCATCACGGACCTTGGCCGAATCGGTAACAGGGAAACGCCGGTGATTCTCTCAATCCTGGTGTTCGAGGACCTGGCGATGGCCATGTACCTGCCCATTCTTACCGCAACGCTCGCAGGGATCAGCTTCCTCGAAGGCCTGCTGACTGTTGGCATCTCACTGGCCGTGGTCACAGTGGTACTGGCGGTGGCGCTCCGGCACGGCCATCACGTCTCCAAGGCAGTGCACAGCGAAAATTCCGAGGTCTTCCTCCTCAACCTGCTGGGTGCAGCGCTTCTGGTTGCAGGTTTGGCGTCGGCGTTGCAGGTGTCGGCCGCGGTTGGTGCCTTCTTGCTCGGCATCGCCATTTCAGGTGCGACGGCCGATAGCGCGACCCGGATCCTTGAGCCGCTGCGCGATCTGTTCGCCGCCATCTTCTTCGTGGCCTTCGGACTCAACACGAATCCGGCATCCATCCCCCCGGTACTCGGCTGGGCGCTCGTCCTGGCCGTAGTCACGGCCGCCACGAAGATGATTACAGGGGTGTGGGCGGCCAAGCGGGCAGGCATTGGGCGGCGCGGCCGGTTCCGCGCAGGAGCTGCGCTCGTTGCCCGCGGCGAGTTCTCAATCGTCATCGCCGGCCTCGCTGTGGCTTCCGGGGCGGCGTCCACCGAACTTGCCGCCCTCGCAACGGCCTACGTCCTGCTGATGGCGATCATTGGCCCGCTTGCTGCCCGGTATGTGGAGCCTGTGCTGCAGAAATTCACCCGGCCGGCAGCTCCCGACGCCGTCCACGCCTAGGGCCCGCCGGAGCCCTGCCGCGGGCTAGTCCCCGCTCATCGATGCGTGAGGTCTCGGCTTGTCCGTGCTGCCAAAGTGCCTGTGGAGTCTCATGACTTAATGGACACTTCTGTCTCAGGACATCGTGGACAGTGTGTCTCGGGACTTCGTGGACGCTGGGGCGGGTTTGCTCTCGTTATGAGCAAATTCAACCCGGATATCAAGGTCCGGCATTTGGTGGCGACGTGGCCCGAGGACGCTCCGCGGGGTGCGGTGACGCGGTTCTGCCGGCGCCCTGGGGTTTCCCGGGCTTGGTTCTACAAGATCAGGGCCGCGGCCGTGGACGCAGGACCGATCAAGGCGATGGAAACGGACTCCACCAAGCCCAAGACCAGCCCGTCTCAAGTCGGTCCCGGCACCGTTGAATTGGTGCTGTTGACGAGGGAGTCCCTGAAGCAGGCCGGCTATGACTACGGGCCGTTGAGTGTGGCCGCGAAACTACGCCGTCAAGGGTTCGAACCTCCATCCCGTGCGACCTTGGCCCGGATCTTTACCAGGGCCGGGGTTGTGGTCCCGGAGCCACGGAAAAAGCCTCGCAGTGCCTATCGCAGATTCGTCTATCCGGAGCCCAACGGATGCTGGCAGATCGACTCGACCGAGTGGCTGCTGGCCAACGGCACAAAGGTCGCAATCTTCCAGATCGTTGATGACCACTCCCGCCTGGCACTGGCCTCGCTCGTGGCAAGCGGGGAGACCAGCGAAGCGGCCATCCGGGTCGTGAATACAGCCATCGAACGCCACGGAGTCCCTCGGAAATTCCTCTCCGATAACGGCTCAGCGTTCAACCCCACCCGGATGGGGCGGACCGGCGCCCTGGTGGAATACCTGAAATCCCTCGGTGTCGAGCCGATCACCGGCAAGCCATACAAGCCCACCACTCAGGGCAAGAACGAGCGCTTCCACCGGACCCTGCACCTGTTCCTGAACAAGCGGCCGCCGGCTGCCACGATGGACGTGCTACAAGCCCACATTGACGTGTTCGACCGGTATTACAACAACGAACGCGAACACCAGTCGCTGCCTCCGGGTACTACTCCGATCGAGGCCTGGAACGCGACTGCGAAAGCCGATCCGCCGCAGCCTGTGGCGCCGGAAACCACCACGGCCCCGCCGCGCCGCAGCGTCCGCCGCACCGCCAATCTCAAAGGCGAAGCAACCGTTGTGGGCACCCGCTTCAAACTCGGCAAAGAGTACATCGGCCACGAAATACACGTCCTCTACGACGACGAAACCATCATGTTCTTCGACTCCCCCGGAACAGAAATCATCAGCCACGCACGCCCGCCAAGATTCACGAACTACGTCGGCAACAACAAACCCCGCGGATTCCTGGCCACCCAAACGTCCACGAAGTCCTGAGACAGGAAACGTCCACGATCAACTGAGACATGAAGTGTCCGCGATGTGCTGAGACATGACACGGAGCCTAAGTGCCGAGATCTCACGCCTCGGCGGCAAAGCCCGCCAAAAACCTAGATGTCCGTGCGGTGGAAGTTCAGGTGGCTGCGGCTCGCGGTGGGTCCGCGCTGGCCCTGGTAGCGGTTGCCGTATTCGCCGGAACCGTAGGGGAATTCGGCGGCGGACGACAACCGGAAGAAGCAAAGCTGGCCGATCTTCATGCCGGGCCACAGCTTGATGGGCAGCGTGGCCATGTTGGACAGCTCCAGCGTGACGTGGCCGGAGAATCCGGGGTCGATGAAGCCGGCGGTGGAGTGCGTCAGCAGGCCCAGCCGGCCGAGCGAGGACTTGCCCTCGAGGCGCGCGGCGATGTCGTCCGGCAGCGTCACGGTCTCATACGTGGAGCCGAGCACGAACTCGCCGGGGTGCAGGATGAACGGTTCGCCCTCTTCCACTTCCACCAGCCGGGTCAGCTCGGGCTGGTCTTCCGCGGGGTCGATGTGCGCGTACTTGTGGTTGTCGAACAGCCGGAAAAAGCGGTCAATCCGGACGTCCACCGAGGACGGCTGAACCATCGCGGAGTCGTACGGATCGAGAACAATCCGTTCGGAATCAATTTCGGCACGAATGTCGCGGTCAGAGATCAGCACGCCTTCCAAAATAGCATTGCTGGCGCCCGCGCCTCCCATTAGGGTTGCGAGAACAATCCGGCCGACGGTCTCACGTCACACGGCCAAAATAGAGCTGGGGATATTTGAAGAAGATTGCGGCCCACGCCGTCGTGGCGATCATGTGTGCCCTCGCACTGGCTGCGCCCGCGGCGGGCCCGCATCCGGTGCAGGCAGTCAGTCCTGCGCAGGCAGGCAGTCCGGCGGCCGCAACAGTCGGAACGCCGGTGACGCCACTTACCCCCAGCGCTTCCCCGGACATGCCCGACGACGGCGGACCGGCCACCGCAGCTCCCTCACCCGGGCGGCCACTCGCCGAAGCGGCCAACGCGGGGGGAGGCAAGGCAGCCGCCGCCCCCGCCCCGGGTTCGCCCTCCGTCCCGTCCGCAGTGGGAGCAGGGTCTGCAACGCCAGCAGGACCCGCCGCGGCAGAGGAACCGGCCGTCTCCCCGGCGCCGGAACCGGCAGTGTCCCCGGAACCGGCCGAATCCTCGGAACCTGCAGGCACAGGAACTCCCGCAGGCGACCCATCAGGAGCGGCCGCCGCCGGTCCGTCTGAGCCGGCATCCATCCCGCCGCTGTCAGCTCCGGACGACGCATTCTCCTTTCCGCAGGAGCCAGCCCAAACAGGATCCGCCCAAACAGAACCCGGGCCTGCCCCGCGAGCACTAACTCCCGAGGCACTGGTTCCGGACAGCAACGCGGCCCAGGTCGCCGCCGTCTTCAACGCGATCAACACGTACCGGGCATCCCTGGGCCTGCCCGCGGTGATGTACCACGCCACCGTTGCGGGCATGGCGCAGGAGTGGTCCGACAGCATCGCCGCCCGCGAGGTCATCGAGCACCGGGCCAGCTTCTGGACGGATGCCCGGGCGCTGAGTCCGGACAACGGCGCGGGCGAGGTCATCGCCGTCCGCTGGGACCGGGACGCCGCGCAGCTCGTCGAGTGGTGGAAGGGCTCCCCAGCCCACAATGCCATCCTCACTGATCGCCGGTTCAACGTGGTGGGCATCGGGATCACATTTACCGACGGCAACTGGCAGACCACCCCGGGCCGCTACACCATGTGGGGCGTGGTGGACTTCTTCGGCTACAGCGGCCTTCCGTCCGGGACCACCGCCGGCCCTGGCGGCAGCGCCGACGGCCCGGTCCAGCCAACCGATGTGTGCGAACCCCTGGTCAAGCACATGCCGCCGACCCTTGACCTGGCCACGGCCGCCATCAGGAGTGCCGGTGACCTGCTGTCCATGGACGCGGCGGGCCAATTGATCAACCGCCCGTCGCTCGGGAACGGGTTGTTTGGTCCGGCTGAGGTTGCCGGTTCGGGATTTGCCGCCGCCCAGGCCGTTTTTGTCACGGACTGGGAGCGAGACGGCATCTTTGACGTGCTGGCGCAGTGGGCGGACGGCCGGCTGACGCTGCATTCCGGGGCACTGGCGGGCGGTTTCCTGGCGCCTGTCACGCTGGGCCAGTCCGGCTGGGCGGGGCTGACGCTGGCAACCGGCGGATGGTGCTCGGCCAACCGGCTTCCCCAGCTCCTGGCCTTGGATTCCGCGGCAAACCTCTGGCTGTACCCGAACCTGGGCAGCGGCGACCTGGTCCAGCGCACGCTGATCGCGTCCGGCGTTTCGGCGACGTGCCTGGCCATGGTCGATTTCGACGGCGACGGTTTCCAGGATCTGCTGGCCCGCCAGGGCGACGGTAACGTCCTCCTGTACCGGGGATCCGGCACGCCGTGGCCCAAGGCCGAGGCCCGAACCGCGGTGACCAGCGGCTGGGGTGACGTGTCGGCGATCCGCTCCCTGCGGGACGTCACGGGCTCCTATTCCGCCGGGCTGGCGCTGCAGAGGGCGGGCAATTCCGTGCAGTACCTGGGCCTCAGCGGCGGAGCCCTGAGCGCGCCGTCAGCAGTTCCAGGAACCTGGACCGGCCAGCGGCTCGCGCAGTAAACCCAGGAAATCGCCGCAGAGCGCGTGCGGCATCCCTTCGCCACGGCGGCTTCCCTACGGTACGCCGCCGGAACGGCGCGGCAGCGACCCAAGGGTCCGGCAGCGGAACCGCACCGCACCGGAACCGCAGCCCCGCCGCGGAGTCCTAGTCCGCCGTCGGACGCCCTTCGAGCACGGCCCTGAGCCGCTCCAGCTGCGCGACCTGCGCTTTCAGCCTCCGCTGGGCCGCCGGGCGGGCGAGACTCCGGAGTCCTTTGAGCGGGGATTCGAGGGCGAAGCGCACGCGCGTTCCGGCGCCCTCCGTGCTGAGGTAGAACCCGCCATGGGGCAAGGACGGCCCGGCCACCACCTGGAACCGGATTTCGGCGCCCGGCCGTGCGTGCGTGATCTCAAAGTCCCCCGCGACCGGACGGCCCCGTGGACCGGTAAGTGTCACCTGGTACCGTGCACCGGCACTCCCCGCGCTGCCCGAACTCAGGCTGATGCTGCGGATACCCTGCTGCCACAACGGGAGGTTCAGCCCGTTCAGCAGGAAGGTGTAGACCGTCATCGCATCGCGCTGCACGAGGACCTCGTGTTCTGCAAATGCCATCGGATCCTTTTCCAGCGTCGGGCGGTTCGCGTAGCCCGTTCCCCCGATCTGCAGCTAACTGGACTCAGGATAGCCAGCGGCGCGAAGCCCCGGTGAAAGCTGGCCGGGCCTTTACCGAAGAGTTACGGGAGTCAGCAGGTGGGCCGGCCCGGAGAACGCGCGCAGGGCACGGAGCGGCGGTGACCCTGCCCGCGACGCAACTGCGCTAAGCTAGGTTCTGCGCCAGCGATATCCGGTGCAATGCGGCTGTAGCACAATGGTAGTGCGCTAGCTTCCCAAGCTCGACACGCGGGTTCGATTCCCGTCAGCCGCTCCATTTTCCGTCCAGGAGGCCATCACGGCCCCCGCCCGCCTGGAGCCGTGCGAGAGCCGGCCCGGAGCCGCCCGAGACCGGGCCATTCCCGCAGCCCATTAGGCAGCTACCTGTATCGTCAGAAGTCAGGAACCTCTTCGGTTCCGCTACAGGAGCAACCATGGCTGACAAGTCCCCCCGTCAAGCAGCATCCAAAAAATCCGGCAAATCCATCAAGGAAAAGCGCGCCGACAAGAGAGCCGCCGCAGCACCGGCCAGCTCACTGGACAAGACCAGCGCCAAGCCGGTGACGGCAAAGAAGAAGTGACCGGCTCGCCGAACCATCTCACCCTCGGGGTTGTCTCGTCGTCACGCAAACCGGATGAACGCCGCCTCCCCCTGCACCCCCTCCACCTTGAGCGCATCGCCCCGGAGCTGCGCCAGCGCATGATCCTCGAGCGCGGCTACGGCGAACGCTTCGGCTTTTCCGACGCCCAGCTCGCCCCGCTGGTGGGCAGCCTGGCCGGCCGCGAAGAGCTGCTGGCGAAGGCCGACGCCGTCCTGCTGCCCAAGCCGCAGCCGCAGGACCTCGCCGAACTGCGCGACGGCCAGGTCCTCTGGGGCTGGCCGCACTGTGTCCAGGACCGCGCCATCACCCAGCTGGCCATCGACAAGAAGCTCACGCTGATCGCCTTCGAGGCCATGAACCACTGGGCCAGCGACGGCGGATTCGGCCTGCACGTGTTCCACAAGAACAACGAACTCGCAGGCTACTGCTCGGTGATCCACGCCCTGGCCCTGACCGGGTCCACTGGCGATTACGGCCGGCGGCTCAGCGCCGTCGTCATCGGTTTCGGCGCGACCGCACGCGGTGCGGTGACGGCCCTGAACGCCCACGGCATCCATGACGTCCAGGTGCTGACCAACAGGGGTGTGGCCGCGGTGGGCTCCCCCATCCACTCGGTGCGGATCGCGCAGTTCGACCACGATGACAAGGCGCCGTTCCTCAGCCAGGTCATCACCGAACGCGGCCGCGTCCCGCTGGCCCCGTTCCTGGCCGAAAGCGACATCGTGGTCAACTGCACCCTGCAGGACCCCAACAATCCGCTGACGTACCTGCGGACGGAGGACCTGGGCGCATTCCGGCCGGGAAGCCTGATTGTGGACGTCTCCTGCGACGAGGGCATGGGCTTCAGCTGGGCCAGGACCACCACGTTCGCCGAGCCGATGTTCACCGTGGGCGACCACATCGACTACTACGCGGTGGACCACAGCCCGTCCTACCTGTGGAACTCCTCCAGCTGGGAAATCAGCGAGGCGCTCCTGCCGTTCCTCGAGACGGTCATGTCCGGCCCCGCCGCGTGGGAGGACAGCGACACCATCGCCCGCGCCATCGAAATCCGCGACGGCGCCATCATCAACAAGGACGTGTTGGAGTTCCAGCGCCGGGAGGCTGATTACCCGCACGCGGTGCTGCCGGAAAGCTGAGGCTTAGCCGGCCCGCTGCACCACCCGCAGCAGGCGCCGGCGATCCCGGAAGTCCACCTTGAGCTTCAGCTCACCCTTGCGGGCGAGTACGACGGCGACTGTCGCCGCTGCGAGCGCCGGCACCCCGCCTGCCACCAGGAGGGCGGCCTGCGGATCCAGGTGCTCGGCGATGGACCCGATCATGGGGCCGCCGATCGCCTGGCCGCCGATCAGCACCATGATGTACAGGCTCATCACCCGGCCGCGGATCCCCATGTTGGAGCTGATCTGGACCAGCTGGTTGGATGCGGTGAGGAACATCAGGCACCAGAATCCTGACAGCACCATGGCGGCGCCGAACCAGGCCAGGGACGGCGCGAAGGCGGACAGGCACAGCATGAGCCCGTACATCCCGGCGCCCAGGACCACGGACCGCAGCCGCAGCTGGCGGCGCCGGGTGGACGCGACCGCGCCGGCCAGCGCGCCGAGCGCCACGAGCGCGTTCAGCATCCCGTACCCGCCGGCGCCGATGCCGTAGACACGGTCCGCAAACGCGGCGAGCAGCACCGGCAGGCTCATGGCGAACACTGCGATGAAGCCGACCATCAGCCACGGCCAGTAGATGGTGGGCTTGCTGAGGGCGTACCGCAGCCCTTCGCGCAGCATGCCCTTGCGCTTCGGAGCCGGGGCGCTGACAAACAGCTGGTCCTTGCGCAGGAGAAGCAGCATGGCCACCGTGGAGCAGCAGGCCACCGCGTTGGCGGCGAAGGCCCAGCCGGCCCCGACCGCGGTGAGCAGCACGCCGGCGAGCGCCGGGCCGATCAGCCCTCCCAGCTGGAACGTTGTGGAGTTCACGCTGATGGCATTGCGCAGGTACCGAGGACCCACGAGCTCATGGACGAACACCTGCCGCGCCGGCTGGTCCAGCACCGTGACCAGGCCCAAAACGAACGCGATGACATACACGTGCCAGACCTCGATCCCGCCGCCCAGCGCCAGGGCGGCAAGGGCGGCAGCCAAGACGGCGGCGACCGACTGGCAGATGATCAGGATCCTGCGCTTCGCGAACCGGTCCGCCATCATCCCGCCCCACGGGCCGAGCACGAGCGACGGCATGAACTGCAGCGCCACGGTGATGCCGACGGCGGTGACGGATCCGGAGAGCTGAAGCACCAGCCAGTCCTGGGCGATGCGCTGCATCCAGAGGGCGATGACGGCCACGAAATGGCCGATCGCGAAGATGCGGAAGTTGGGGACTCGGAGGGAAATGAAGGTGTGGCGCCACGGAAGGCGTTCACTGACGACGGCGACGGGCTGGGTGACGGTGGCCGTTGACGGCGGTGGGGGTGTCACAGGAGTTCCTCAGGAGAGCGGGCCGGCGGGGACGCCTCTAACGCTAGGGCGGCGGCGAACGATTATGTAAGACTATTGGTCGTATAACTAGCATTGCGGATCGTAATGCCGGCTCCGTGGCCGGCCGCCGCCACCCCGCAGCCCAGCCCGCCCGCCCTACCCAGGAGGACGCATGTTCGAACCGGCACAGCTCCGATCGTTCCTCGCCGTTGCCGAGACGCTGAGCTTCACCAAGGCGGCGGACCGCCTGGGCCTCGCCCAGCCGACCGTCAGCCAGCATGTGCGCAAACTGGAGACCGCGGCCAAGCGGATGCTGATCACCCGCGACACGAGGGACGTCCGGCTGACGGACAACGGCGATGCGATGGCCGGGTTCGCCCGGAGCATCCTCTCCGCCCACGACGCCGCCGCGCGCTACTTCTCCGGTTCCGCCATGCGCGGCCGCCTGCGGTTCGGCACGGCGGACGACCTGGCCATCACGGGGCTTCCGCGCATCCTGCGGGAATTCCGGCAGATCTATCCGCAGATCAACCTGGAGCTCACGGTCGGCCAGAGCGACCAGCTGTACAAGCGGCTCAACTCGGGGCAGCTGGACCTGGTCTTCGTGAAATGGGTGGCCGGGGCAAAGGACGGCACCGTAGTCCAGCACGATTCCTTTTCCTGGGTCGGCCTCGAGCAGACCGCTCTGGAGCCCGGCGATCCGGTGCCGCTGATCGCCTACCCGTCGCCCAGCCTGAGCCGGAAACTCGCCATCGACGCCCTCGAATCCGTCGGCCGGACATGGCGCATCACGTGCACCACCAAGCAGATCAGCGGCGTGCTGGCGGCCGTCCGCGCCGGCATCGGCGTGGCAGTCATGCCCTCCTCACTGGTGCCCGAGGACCTGAAAATCATCACGCGCCGCTTCGAGCTGCCGCCGGTGGGGGACGTCGATTTCACCCTGATCCGGAACCCGCTGGCCAACGCCGAGGTGATCGATGCACTGACCCAGGCCATCATGGGAAGGACGCTCAAGAAGCCGGTTTGAACCGGGTCAGGCCGGGGTACGAACGAAAAAATGATTGATAACCGTTCGCAGCGGGCCTATGCTGGCAATGTTGTCAGTCATGCAGCGGCTGATAACAAAAAGGTTTCGATGACGAACATGCCTGGCAACGTCGCCCGCACTGTTCGGGATAGGTACGCCGTGACCACAGCCGCAAACCACCGCCACATCCCGCACCACTCTATGTCCCCCCACTCTACGACGCACCAATCTGCGACGCACCACTCCAGGACAGTCGACACGGAATATGTCGGCAAGCCCAACTGCGAAAAGTGCGGAACAGACGAGTTCATTTACCTCGAGTCCTTCATTCCACCGAAGTACCGCCATGACGGCGCCGTCAGGACGCTGGGCGAAGTCGCCTACACCTGCACCCGGTGCGAGGACTTTTCCGCCCACAGCGTCCCCGCGTCCTGGGCTCCGCCCGGCTGGTACCTGGGCTAAAACTGCACGAGCAAACGAACGGGCGGGCACCGGATGGTGCCCGCCCGCTGTTGTGCCTTTTTGACGCCTGAAGGCTAGATCAGCGAATCGGACAGGTGGTTCGGCGTTCCGAAGCGGTGCGCCGTGATGCTGACGGCCTGCTCGTGCAGGAACGGCAGCATCTCGATGCGGCCGGCCTCCGTCACCTCGTGCGCGTAGATGGCCAGGTCCGGGCGGCCGCCTGTCACCTCGGCCAGCGCCGCCGCAGAGCCGCCGATCAGGCGGATGCGGGCGCCGGACAGTTTGCCGGCGGCGGCGAGCCTGCCCGCGGAGGCCAGCCACGCGGCGTCGTCCTCCGCCGTGACGGCGATGTCCAGACCGGTCAGCACGGCACGCAACTGTGCCGGAAGTTCGACGCCGGTGGAGACGGTCAGCCGCGATCCGGCAAGTACGCCGGCGGCTACTGTCCGGACGAGCGCGGCGAGGGATCCGCCGTCGGACAGCCGGACGGTGACCGGCAGGGCACGGTAACGGAAGACGTTCCGCTCGGCGCCCAGACCGGAGACGTCCCTGGCCGCGCCGAACTCGTCCGCCCAGGCAAGGGCGTCGGAGCCCAGCGCCCGCTGCAGCTTGTCCAGCTCTGCGGCCTCGAACTCGCCCTTCACGGAATCCACGAGGCGCCGCACGCCCGGGCTGGAGATGCGCGCCGCTGAGCCCTGCGCGCTTTCCTTGCTGGTCCAGTCGCCGAGGCCGGCGAGGTAGTTGGGTCCGCCCGCCTTGGTGCCGGCGCCGACCGCTGACTTCTTCCAGCCGCCGAACGGCTGGCGCTGCACGATGGCCCCGGTGATGCCTCGGTTGACGTAGAGGTTTCCGGCCTGGATGGTGTCCAGCCACAGGCCGAGCTCTTCGGTGTTGAGGGAGTGCAGTCCGGCGGTGAGGCCGTATTCGATCTGGTTCTGGATGGCGATGGCGTCTTCCAGGGTTTCGGCGGTCATGACACCCAGGACCGGGCCGAAGAATTCGGTCAGGTGGAAGTAGGATCCGCGGCGCACGCCGTAGCGGACGCCGGGGCTCCACAGCCTGCCGGTGCCGTCCAGCTTCCGCGGCTCGACGGCCCAGTTCTCGCCTTCACCGAGCGTGGTGAGGGCATTGAGCAGCTTGCCGCTGGCGGGCTCGATGATCGGGCCCATCTGGCTCGTGGGGTCTTCCGGGTAGCCCACCTTGAGGGACGTCACGGCGTCGATCAGCTGGTTGTGGAACCGCCTGGACTTGGCCACGGAGCCCACCAGGATCACCAGCGACGCGGCCGAGCACTTCTGGCCGGCGTGCCCGAACGCGGAGTAGGCCACGTCCTTGGCGGCGAGGTCCAGGTCCGCGCTGGGGGTCACGATGATGGCGTTCTTGCCGCTGGTCTCGGCCAGGAGCGGCAGGTCCTTGCGGAAGGATCGGAACAGCTCGGCCGTCTCGTAGCCGCCGGTGAGGATCACGCGGTCCACGGACGGGTGCGAGATCAGCTGCTGGCCGAGCTCACGTTCGCCCAGCTGCACCATGGTCAGCACGTCGCGGGGCACGCCGGCCTCCCACAGCGCCTCGATCATCACGGCACCGCTGCGGCGCGCCTGCTTGGCGGGCTTGATGACGACGGCGGAACCGGCGGCGAGCGCCGCGAGCGTGGAGCCGGCGGGGATGGCCACCGGGAAGTTCCACGGCGGGGTCACCACGGTGAGCTTCGCCGGAACGAACGTGGCGCCGTCGACGTCGTCGAGCTTGCGTGCCGACTCGGCGTAGTAGTGGGCGAAGTCGACAGCCTCGCTGACCTCGGGGTCGCCCTGGTCGATGGTCTTGCCGGTCTCGCTGGCCATGACCTCGAGCAGGTCCGCGCGGTGGGCCTCGAGGGTTTCGCCGGCGCGGTGCAGGATCTCGGCACGTTCGGCGCCGGAGAGTGCGCCCCAGGCCTTGCCCTTTTCGACGGCGGTTTCGATCACCGTGTTGAGCGTTTCTGCGTCCGAGATGGTGGCGGCCTCCACGGAGGCGTTGCCCAGGGTCGACGCCGGAACGCGGTCCAGGATGGCGCGGCCCCAGTCGCGGTTGGCGGGCAGGGACGGGTCAGTGTCCGGGGTGTTCCGGAAGCCGTCGTGGGGCATCGGCGCGGCCGGGAGGCTGCGGTTCTGCCGGCGGTTCGGCGCCGGAACCTCGTCGTCGAGTTCCGCCAGGGAGGACAGGAAACGCTGCTTTTCGCGCTCGAACAACGCCTCGTTCTCACTGAGCTCAAAGACGGCGGACATGAAGTTGTCCTGGCTGGCACCCTCTTCGAGGCGGCGGATCAGGTAGGCGATGGCGACATCAAACTCCGCCGGGTGCACCACGGGGGTGTACAGCAGGAGCGAGCCGACGTCCTTCTTCACGGCTTCGGCCTGGCCCTGCGCCATGCCGAGCAGCATCTCGAATTCGATGCCGGATTCCACGCCGCGCTGCTTGGCGAGCAGCCAGGCGAAGGCGATGTCGAACAGGTTGTGGCCAGCCACGCCGATCCGGATGTTCCTGATCCGGTCCGGGTGCAGCGAGTAGTTGATGACGCGCTTGTAGTTGGTGTCCGAGTCCTGCTTGGTGCCCCAGGTGGCCAGCGGCCAGTCATGGAGGGAGGATTCGACCTGCTCCATGGGCAGGTTGGCGCCCTTGACCACGCGGACCTTGATGGCGGAGCCGCCCTCGGCGCGGCGGGCGGCGGCCCAGTCCTGCAGGCGGATCATGGCGGACAGCGCGTCCGGAAGGTAGGCCTGCAGCACGATGCCGGCCTCGAGGTTCTTGAACTCCGGCTTGTCCAGGATCCGGGTGAAGACCGCGATGGTCATGTCCAGGTCCTTGTACTCCTCCATGTCCAGGTTGATGAACTTCGCTGTGGGGAAGGAGGCGGCGCGGGTGAACAGCGGGGTGAGCTTTTCGACGACGTGCTCCACGGCCTCGTCGAAGGCCCAGGCGGAGTGCGGGGCAACGGTGGAGGAGACCTTGATGGACACGTAGTCCACGTCCGGGCGGGCCAGCAGCGTGTGGGTGCCCTCGAGCCGGCGGGATGCCTCGTGCTCGCCCAGGACTGCCTCGCCGAGGAGGTTCACGTTGAGCTTGATGCCGTCCTTGCGGATCTTGGCGATGGCCGGACCCAGCTTCGCGTCGGTGGCATCGACGATGAGGTGGCCCACCATTTCACGGAGGACGCGGCGGGCGATCGGAATGACCACCTGCGGCAGGACCGGAGCCATGGTGCCGCCGAGCCGGACGGCGCTGCGCATGTGCCATGGCAGGAAGGCCGGAACCCTCGGGGCAAGGGCGGCTAGGTTGCGGGCGGCCACGTGCAGGTCTTCGGGACGGACCACGCCGTCCACGAACCCGACCGTGAAGTCGAGCCCGTTCGGGTCCTTGAGGACGCCGGCGAGCTGCTGGGCCGAGGCGTCGACGGGGACCTTGGCGGCCTCCGTGAGCCAGTGGCGCACCAGTGCGATGGCTTCGCCGGACAGGGCGGTGGCTTCGGCGACGTCGGAGCCCGCCGGGCGGGTAGTGACGGCGCCGGTCTCAGCGGCGTCGTTGCCTGCGGAAACGCGGTGATCCGTTGCGGTGTTGGTCATGGCTTTTCTCGTTCTTTCAGTGGTTGGTGACCTCTTACTCATCAGTATGAGCCTGCAATCACATAAGATAAAGCGATGTTTTCTGAGCAATACAGGTTAGAAAAACCGAATGCTCAAACTCCCGTCCGAACGTTCGGAAAACCGCGGAAAATCCACCCTTTGCCACCGCCCCAACAACGCTCTCTCACATCCTGTCGCTTCTTCCCGGACGCTCTCTCACTTCCTGTCGGTTCTTCCCCGACGCTCTCTCACTTCCGGGCGCATCCCCCGGACGCTCTCTCACTTCCTGCAGAGAAAGCACGAACCCTCTCTCACCGGGTGAGAGAGGGTTCGTCAATATCGCGCAACATGCGCGAGAGCGTCCTGTGAATTGCTGCAGGAGGTGAGAGAGCGTTCGGGTTGCTAGTTCACGGGGGTGTGCATCTCCACTGCCTCTTCATGCCGCGGGCTGTTCGGGTTCATCAGCGAGTGCTTGCGGCCGTAGCCGAAGTAGATGACCAGCCCGATGACCAGCCAGATGCCGAAGCGGAGCCAGGTCTCCCAGTGCAGCTGGAACATCAGGAGCGCCGAAGCAAGGACACCGAAGGCGGGAACGACGGGCATGAGCGGCAGGCGGAACGTGCGCGGTGCGTCCGGCTTCTTGTAGCGGAAGATGATCACCGAGAAGCACACCACCACGAACGCGGCCAGGATGCCGATATTGGTGAGGTCGGCCACGGCCTTGATGGGGAACACGCCGGCAAGCAGGGCGGAGGCGATGCCGGCGATCCACGTGACGCGCTGCGGGGTGCCGTGCCGGTCTGTCTTCGAGAACCAGCCCGGCAGGAGTCCGTCGCGGCTCATGGAGAACCACACGCGGGTGACGCCCAGGAGGAAGGTGAGCATCACGGTGAGGATGGACAGCACAGCGAAGACGGAGATGATGGTGGCGATGACAGGCAGGCCGACGCTGGTGAACGCGGAGGCGAATCCGGCGGCCGGATCAATGTCCCGGTAGTTCTGCATGCCGGTAAGCACCAGTGTTGCCGCGACGTAAAGCAGCATGGCGACGATGAGGGACAGGATGATGGCCTTGGGCATGTGCTTCTTGCCGTCGGTGGCTTCTTCAGCAGCTGTGCTCATGGCGTCATAACCGAACACGGCGAAGAACACTGTCGCGGATCCGGCCAGGACGGGGCCGAAGCCGCTGGGCATGAACGGGTTGAAGTTTTCGGCGTTGATGTAGAAGACGCCGAGGCCAATGATGAACAGGATCAGGATGACCTTGATGGCCACGGCCACAAGCTCAAAACGGCCGAAGGTCTTGGTGCCGCGGGACAGGATCCAGGTGACGATCAGGCAGACGATGATGGCGGGGATGTTGATGATGCCGCCCTTGCCCTCGTCCGGCGTGGACGTCATCCACACGGGCATGTGGATGCCGATCCCGGACAGGAACGCATCGAAGTAGCCGGAAATGCCGATGGCCACCACCGCCACGATGGCGATGTATTCGAGCAGCAGGTCCCAGCCGATAAACCAGCCGATGATTTCACCCAGTGCCACGTAGCCGTAGGTGTAGGCGGATCCTGCGCGCGGGATCATGCCGGCGAACTCCGCGTAGGAGAGCGCAGCGGCCGCCGAGGCGAGGCCCGCGATCAGGAAGGAAAACAGCACCGCCGGGCCGACACCCGGCGTGTCTTCGCTGCCGTGGGCCACAAGCCCGGCCAACGAGAAGATGCCGACGCCGATGATGCCGCCGACGCCGATGGCGGTGAGCTGCCACAGCCCGAGGGACTTGAACAGGCCGCTGTGCTTGTTCTCGATCTCGATGTCATCAATCGGCTTGCGGCGCAGAATGGACTGCGTGGGATCGTTTGTACTCATCAGGGACTCCTGCGTAGGTGCGGCCCCATCAATCAGCCCTGTGATGGGGGTAACTCAGTCTGATCAGTATGCAAGCAACGTTGCATTAGATAAAGTGAATACTCCTAACCATTATTCGTTAGTCCAGCCATTCAATTTGGTTTCAACCGGATTCAACCAAAGGAACAGCCCGTGCTCGATGTTCGACGGTTGAGGCTGCTCCGCGAGCTGAAGATCCGGGGCACGCTCGCCGAGGTGGCCGCAGCCCTGCAGTACAGTCCGTCCTCAGTTTCCCAGCAATTGGCCCTCCTTGAGAAGGAAGTGGGGGTGGAATTGCTCAGGAAAACCGGCCGCAGGGTTCAGCTGACGCCCCAGGCCGAGGTCCTTGTGGCCCATACCGCGCAGCTTCTTGAGACGCTGGAGCAGGCTGAGGCGGATCTGGCTGCGTCACTCACCACGGTCTCCGGAACGGTCCGGATCGCAGTTTTCCAGTCTGCGGCCCTGGCCCTCATGCCGGACACCCTGACCCGGATGGCGGGAACCTACCCGGAGGTCCGGATCGAAATGATCCAGCGCGAACCCGAAACGGCACTGCATGAGACGTGGGCGCGGGACTTCGACCTCGTGATTGCCGAGCAGTACCCGGGCCATGCAGCGCCCCGCTATCCGGAACTGGACCGCATCCGCCTGACGGGTGATGCCATCAGGCTCGCGGTGCCGCCTGCGGCAGAGGGCAGGGCCAAAGTCACGTCCCTCGCGGACACGGCGGAGATGCCGTGGGTCATGGAGCCGCGCGGCGCGGCCTCCCGCCACTGGGCCGAACAGGCCTGCAGGAGCGCCGGCTTCGAACCCGATGTGCGCTTCGAAACGGCAGACCTTCAGGCCCAGATCCGCCTGATCGAGTCGGGAAATGCCGTGGCACTGATGCCGGACCTCGTGTGGACCGGCCGCGCCACCACCGCCCAACTGATGGAGCTGCCGGGAAAACCCCGCCGGACGGTCTTCACCTCGGTGCGCCGCTCCAGCGCCCAGCGGCCCGCCATCCTCGCCGCACGCGAGATCCTGGCGGCGACCGCCGCCTCCATCGCGGCCGCCCAGGAAGAATCGGACGCCGCAGCAGCGGGACAAGGTTAGCGGCCGGGGTGTTCTGGCTCACAGCCATACGGCTAGCCCGGCGTTACACTGTTGAGGTTATGAATCGCACAATGTTTAAGTCCAAGATCCACCGCGCCACTGTCACGCACGCGGACCTGCACTACGTGGGCTCGGTCACCGTGGACCTGGACCTGCTGGATGCTGCCGACATCATGCCTGGCGAGCTCGTGGCCATTGTGGACGTCACCAACGGCGCCCGCCTTGAGACCTATACCATCGCCGGCGAGCGCGGTTCCGGCGTCATCGGGATCAACGGCGCGGCCGCGCACCTGATGCACGAAAACGACATCGTCATTCTGATCACCTATGCCCAGATGACCACGGAAGAGGCCAAGGCCTACGATCCCAAGGTGGTCCACGTGGACAAGGACAACAAGATTGTCCAGATCGGCAACGATCCCGCGGAGGGCCACACCGCCGGTCTCATGCGCCCGCCGTTCGCGTTGAACAACGCCACGTGCAGCTGACTGCGCCCCTCAACTGGCCCAGGGCATCTGGCTGCCCGAATAGCGAGATCCCTGCCACAAGCTCATCCTTCGCTGAATAAATCTGATTAGGCTGGGATGGTGGACGCCACCGCCTGTAGACCCGACCCTTCAGAGACACCCGGATGCTAGGTGTCCTCGCGGGGTTTTTCGTCGTCTGGTCCATCATTCTGGTTGGCATGTTCGTCGGCAGGAAAGGCATCCTCGGCGACAACGCACGCCAGGTCCTGAGCGCGCTGACCTTCTTTGTGGCCAGCCCGGCCCTGCTTTTCGAGACACTGAGCAAGGCCCGCCTCCACGATGTCTTCGCCGCTCCCCTGCTGGTTGCGGCGGTGGGCGCCATTGCCACAGCCGCCCTGTTCTTCATCATTGTCAGGTTCCTCCTCAAGCGCAGCGTGCCCGAGTCGCTCATGTCGTCCATGAGCGCCTCCCTGGCGAACTCGGCCAACCTGGGCATTCCGATCGCCGTGTACGTCCTCGGCGACGCCAGCTATGTGGCTCCCCTACTGATCTTCCAGCTGGCGTTCTTCACGCCGCTGTTCCTCATGGCCCTCGATTCGACCACCAGCTCGCACCGCACCACCCCGCTCCGTTTCGCCGTGATGATCCTCAAGAACCCGATGATCGTGGGCTCGGCGCTGGGCCTGGTTGTGGCCGGGACGGGCTGGCAGGTCCCGGCGCTGATCCTGCAGCCCATCCACCTGATCGGCGGTGCCGCCATTCCGGCCATGCTGATGGCCTTCGGCATGAGCCTGAACGGATCGAGGCCGCTGCAGGCAGCCCAGGGACGCCGGGCTGACGCCCTGCTGGCGAGCGCCTTCAAGCTCATTGTCCACCCGTCGATCGCCTATGTTTTTGCCCGCTTCGCGCTGGGCCTCGAGGGCCAGGCGCTGTTCGCCGTCGTGGTGACCTCCGCCCTGCCCACTGCCCAGAACGTCTTCGTGGCGGCCAGCCGGTACAAGACCGGCCTCACGGTCGCCAAGGACACCGTGCTCATCACCACCGTCGTAGCGGTCCCCGCCATGATCGGCGTGGCAGTGCTCCTGACGTGAGAACCCACCCGATTCGGAGGAAACCTTGAACCCAACCCTGGACACCGTCGTCATCGGAGGCGGCGCCATGGGCTCCGCTGCGGCGTGGGCGCTGGCCCGGCGCGGCCGGGACGTGACCCTGCTGGAGCAGTTCGGCCCGGGGCACCGCATCGGGGCCTCCCACGGGGCCACGCGGAACCTCAGCCTGGCCTACTCCGAGCCGGAGTACGTCGCCATGCTGGCCGAGGCGCTCACGCTCTGGGGCGAGCTTGAAAACGAGAGCGGCGAGCAGCTGCTGGCGCGCACCGGCGTCGTAAACCACGGCCCGGATCCGCAGCTGGGCGCCATCCATGACGCGCTGACCAAGGCCGGCCTGCGGGCCGATTTTCTGCCGGTGCCGGAAGCCGGCGAGCGCTGGCGCGGCATCCGGTTCGACCAGCAGGTCCTGTACATGCCCGACGGCGGGCAGCTCAATCCCGAAGCGGCGCTGCCGGCCCTCCAGCGGCTGGCCGCCGCAAACGGGGCCGCGATCCGCCACCATGCGAAGGTTGTGGAACTGAAGATCCTCGACGACGGCGTGCGGCTCACCGTGGACGACGGCGGCCGCACCGAGGTGCTGACCGCCCGCCAGGCTGTGGTCACCGCGGGCGGCTGGACGTCGAAGCTGCTCGCCGGAGCCGTGGCCACGCCGCGGCTGACGGTGACCCAGGAGCAGCCGGCGCACTTCGGCATCTCCGACGACGGCGCCGAATGGCCCGGATTCAACCACTTCCCGGGACCCGGGGAGGGCTACGACGGCTGGTACTCGCCCGTGTACGGCATGCTCACCCCGGGCGAGGGCGTCAAGGCAGGCTGGCACGGAGTGGGCCCGGTGGTGGACCCGGACCGGAGGTCCTTCCGGCCCGAGCCGCGGCAGCGCGCCGCGCTGCAGCAGTACGCCAGGCAGTGGCTGCCCGGCGTGGATGCCGACGTCATGGCCGACATCAGCTGTACCTACACCACGGTGCCGGACCATAACTTCGTGCTGGACCGCATCGGCCCGGTGGTCATCGGGGCCGGTTTCGCCGGCCACGGATTCAAGTTCACGCCGGTGGTGGGCAGGATACTGGCCGACCTCGCCGCCGGGGACGGCCCGGCACCGGCCATGTTCTCGGCCACCCGCGCCAGTCTCCGCTAGCCCGGCGGCCAGGACGACAGTTATCCGGAAGCGTGCGTCTAAGCGAGGAACGAGCGAGCACGCGGAGGATGGCTGCCGTCCTGGACCTAGCTCCGCTGGTGCTGGTCCAGGAGCCGGGCGCAGCGGATGAAGCCGAGGTGCGAGTAGGCCTGCGGGTGGTTCCCCAGGTGCGTCTCGGTGCCGGGATCGTACTCCTCCGGCAGCAGCCCTGTCGGCCCGAACAGGTTGATCAGCTGGTCGAACAGGTCCCAGGCCTCCGAAATGCGGCCCACCGCCACGTACGCCTCAATCAGCCACGTGGTGCAGATGTGGAAGCCACCCTCCAAACCCGGCAGGCCGTCGTCGTACCGGTACCGGAAAACGGTGGGCCCCACGCGGAGCTCCCGCTCCACCGCGGTGACGGTGTCCAGGAACCGCTGGTCGTTGACGTCGAGCAGGCCGGACAGCCCGATGTGCAGGACCGCCGCGTCCAGGTCCGGGCTGTCGTAGGCCACGGTGTAGGACGAGGCGGTGTCGTCCCAGCCCTCGCGGAGCACCTCGTCCCGGATGGTGGCGGCCGTGGGAGCCCAAGACGGTTCGGGATCACGGCCGTGCCGGGCGGCGGTGCGGAGGGCCCGGTCGAGCGTGACCCAGCACATCACCTTGGTGTAGACGTGGTGCCGCGGTGCGCGGCGGGCCTCCCAGATGCCGTGGTCGGCCTCATGCCACCGTGCCAGCACGGCACTCGCCATCTGCACCATCAGGTCCCAGTGCGTGGCCGCCAGGGATCCCTGCGACTCACTCAGCGCGTGGATCAGCTCGGCGATGGGCCCGAACACGTCCAGCTGGACCTGGTGGTCCGCGGCGTTGCCGATCCGCACCGGCCGTGAGCCGGCATACCCGGGCAGGCTCTCGATGATGGCCTCCGTGGACAGCGGCGCGCCCGTGACCGAATAGAGCGGGTGCAGCCACTCCGGGCCGGGCGCATTCGCGAGGATCCGGCTCAGCCAGGCAAGGAATCCGTCAGCCTCCGCCGTCGACCCCAGGTCCACCAGCGCGTTGACCGTCATGGACCCGTCCCGCAGCCAGCAGTAGCGGTAGTCCCAGTTCCGGGTGCCGCCGATTCCCTCGGGAAGGGACGTGGTGGGAGCCGCGAGCACGGCGCCGGTGGGCTCGTGCACCAGTGCGCGCAGCACCAGCGCCGAGCGCCGCACCAGGGAGGGCTTCACGGACGGCAGCACCAGGCCCTGCACCCAGCGGCGGGAATGGTGCGCGACGGCGGAACGGCGGTCCGCCTCGTCAGTTCCGTGAGCGTGCCGGGACTCCGTGTCCCCGCACCGGAGGTTGAGGACCACGGGACCGTTCTGGAGGTTGACGTCGGCCGTGGCCGTCGCGTGCCGCCCGTCAGAGGTGATGGCGAAGCTGACGCCGGGGGCCAGCAGGACGATGGGATCGGACGTGCCGACGACGTGAAGCTCACTGCCGCGGGCTTCCATGCTGAACGGCGCGTTGGCGTAGTCCGGCCGGGGCGCAAACACGATCCGCGCCGCCCCCGTTCCGGACAGCACCCGGACCAGGCTGGTGATCCCTTCGGGGGCAGGTTCGAGGTAGTCGGTCACCGTGACGTCCGCCCACCGGGTCTCCACGATCATGGTGCTGTCCACATACCGCTGGCCCAGCACTTGCGAGGCCTTGACCGGCTCCACGGAGAAGTGTCCCGCGGCATCCCCGCCCAGGATGTGCGCGAAGAGCGAGCCCGAGTCCGGCAGGGGGTGGCTCATCCAGCAGATCTTGGCCTCGGGCGTGAGCAGCGCCGTGGAGGAGCCGTTGCCGATCATCGAGTGCCGCTCGAGGCCCACGGCATCCTCGCCGAACAGCCAGGCGCGCCGTAGCTCAAACAGGATTGCCAGCACGCGGGCAAAGGACTCGGGGTCCTTCAGGCGGTGCTTCGCCGGGCTCGGCAGGTCCCCCACCCACAGCCCCATGTCCGGGCCACGGAGCGTGGCCATGGCCAGTTCGTCGCTCACGGCGTCCCCCGCGTACAGCGCCGCGCTGACGCCAAGCCTGGACCGCAGGTGTTCAAGCGCGGCGGCTTTGGAGGGCTCCACTACGGACAGGTCCAGCACCGAGCCGTCCACGATGAAGAACAGCCCCAGGGCCCGGGCCACCTCCTCTGCCTTCTTCGCGGCCTTGGCCGCAACCGCGTGGGACGCCGGCCGGGTGTGCACCGAAACCGCCACCGGCTTCCGCTCGATGCTGATCCCCTTGTAGGCGCCCACCGATTCGATCAGGGCCTGGTTGGCCTGCTGCAGCACGGACTCGGTGGCCAGGGACAGCCCGTGGGCGAACCCCATGTCGAATTCAGCTCCGTGGGAGCCCACCAGATGCACCTCGGCGGGCAGCCTGGACACCGCCGCCAGATCGCGCAGCGACCGCCCTGAGATGACGGCCGCATGCGTGTTGGGCAGTGCCGCCAGGGCGCGGAGGGCTATCGCGGCACTGCCCAGGGGCAGGGTTTCGGTGGAGATGCCCTCCGCGGAACACAGGGTTCCGCCGTAGTTGCAGGCCACCAGCAGCCCGGGCGTGCGGGCCAGGATCTTCAGTTCGGCGAGCAGCTGGGGAGTGAGGCCGTCGTCGGCCGCTTCCGACTGGACGAAGGCCCTCAGCAGGCCCAGCGGCAGGGACTTTGTCAGAAGTGCGGAATCGGCCACCGTCTGGTTGAGCGGAGTTGGCATGCGCGGAATTCCTTCGGATCATCCCCAAATCGGTTCTGGACCCCTTCAGTGTCCGCCGCAGCCGTTTCCCCTGAATATCCCGGTCGTTGCGGTCGTGTTACTTCAGCGGCGGTACTCCGCTCTACTTCCGCACGAGAGTGGCGGCGGTGAAGCCGCTGGCGGCAGAAAGGTCCGCCCGGGCCGCGGTGAACGCGACCCGGGCGGACCCGGAATTCGTTGGTGCGTTTTGGTGTGGCGTTAGCAGGCCGGCGAATCGAACTCGTAGGCGCCCGAATCAGCGGCGGCGGTCCCGGCGCAGTCGCCGTTCTGCATGGCCGGGGCCCCGGCCAGGTCCAGGGTGGAGGCGCTGGTGTCGGCCCGGTCGATCGCCGGGCTGATGCTCGTCAGGCGGAGGTTCGTGGGTGCGCTGACAAAACCTGCGGGCGCCATGGTGGTGGTGCTGTTCGGCGAGATGTTCGTCGGGCCGTTGAGGACGTTCTGCTTCTCGGTCCAGCCCGAACCGTTCATGTACAGGGAGTTCTTGACGCCCACCAGGATGTTGGCCCGGACCACCGTTGAGGACGGGCAGGTCGCGTGGCAAACAACAGCCTGAGACACCGCGCCTGTCAGGTACACCGTGTTGAACTCAAAGACGGTGCCGTTGGTGGGCCCGAAGGAAGTGTAGGCTCCGCGGGCGATCAGGCCCTTCGCCTCGGAGCAGTTAGCCCCGCAGGTTGAGCGGATCAGGTTGTAGCGGTAGGTGTTGCCGTCGGCCGTCCCCGAGGACTTTCCGAGTTCGGAGAAGTTGTTATTGTCCAGGGACACATTGTGGTGAATGTTGTTGCGGTTGCCGTTGTAGATTTCGAAGGCGCCGCCGTCCTGGTTGTAATCGTAGGACTTCCCGGTGGAACCACTGACGGTATTGCCGGAAAACTCATTGTCGTTGCCGTTGATCAGAACACCAAAGGCACCGGAGTCATCGCTGCAGTTCACCGCGGAGGCAGTTCCGCAATTCGTGCCGGGGGTATTCACATTCATAATGTTGTTGTTTGTCAGCGAATTCCCCGTGTACCTGCCGAAATCGGAACCGGCTCCGATCTTGAGTCCAACGGCGTTGTTGGAGGCACTGGAGTTCCGCACCAGAGCGCGGTCTCCGGTGACGCTGATGCCCGCATACCCGCACGAGACGGCGCGCAGTCCGTCAACTGTGGTGTAGCTGCCGTTGATCCTGATGCAGTTTCCCGACTTGCCGCCGGTCACCGTGGGCGCATTGCCGGTTCCGTAGCTGTTCAGGGTGATCGGGGCCGTGGACGTGCCGCTCTGGGTGGTCACGATGCCGCCGGTCCAGGTGTCGCCCTTGCGGAAACTGACGGTGTCCCCGGGCTTGAGGACGGCCTGGCTGACTTTCGTCAGGGACTTCCATGGGGCTGCGCTGGACGTGCCCGCGTTGCTGTCGCTGCCGGCCGCGCTCACATAGTAGGTGGTACCCGCAGCGGAAGCCGGGGCTGACAAGCCTGCAACCAGCCCGCTGACCATGAGGAAGGTCATGAGTACGGCTGCGGCGGTGGACTTGATCTTCATATTCTTTACCTGGGTCTGATTGTGAACGGAGCTGATCGCATTCCATCCCGTGGATTTCTGAATCAGGCGCGCCGAAAAGACCTCACCCCCGCGGGGTTGAGGTCGTCAGGTGTAGTGATTTTGAGACCGCTACATTGGACCAGCTAGCCACAGCATCTGCGCTTGCATTGCAGAAGCTTATAAAGCACCCGGAATTACGGGCGGGGTAACGCCCATTACCGAAGCAAATTAAGACCTTGCGGTGCTAACGCTAGGTTCTGTCCGCCGTAGAAGTCAAAGATATCGGTTGTATAACGGCAATTTGAACCGTCATTTATCCAGGGCTAAATACAGCCCAGGGCACCCTGACCTGCAGTTTTATGTCTGGGGAGCCACCGCTGTAGGGTCTAAAAATATTTTTTTATGGGCTAAACGCGCGCCAGCCCGGCGGCCTGGGCCAGCAGCTCCACCGACCGGAGACGCGTCGCGGTCCCTGTGCTCTGGTGGGCCACGATGAGCTCGTCGGCGTCGGCGTGCTTAGCGAATCCGTCCAGGTACTCCATCACGGCGTCCGGCGTTCCAACCGCGGAATACTTCATCATCTGGGTCACATGCTGCCCCTGCGGGGAGTCGAGGATCATGTCCGCTTCGTCGTCCGTGAACTGCCGCCCGCCGCCGAAGAACAGCGAGACACGGGCCCGCAGGGTGTCCCGGAAGATCTCCTGCGCTTCCGGCGCCGAATCCGCGGCGATCACGTTGACGCCGGCGATGACGTGGGGCGCAACCTGCTGCTCGGACGGCTTGAACTCCCGGCGGTAGATGGCCACGGCGTCCTGGAGCGCATTGGGCGCGAAGTGGGAGGCGAAGGCGAAGGGCAGGCCCAGCTGGGCGGCGAGCCGTGCTCCGAACAGGGAGGAACCCAGGATGTACAGGGGCACGTTGGTGCCCCTGCCCGGCGTTGCCTCGACATCCTGGATGCGGGTGGGGCCGCTGAGGTAGCCCTGCAGTTCCAGGACGTCCTGGGGGAAGGTCTCCGCCGACTGGGGGTCACGGCGGAGCGCCCGCATGGTGTTCTGGTCACTGCCCGGGGCACGGCCAAGCCCAAGGTCGATGCGGCCCGGGTGCAGGGTCTCCAAGGTGCCGAACTGTTCGGCAATGGTGAGCGGGGAGTGGTTGGGGAGCATGACGCCGCCCGCCCCCAGCCGGATACTGCTGGTATTGGCGGCGATGTGGGCGATCAGCACGCTGGTCGCAGAGGAGGCGATGGAGGACATGTTGTGGTGCTCCGCATACCAGACCCGGCGGTAGCCCAGTTTCTCGGCAAGCTGGGCCATGGCCACGCTGCCGGCAAAGCTCTCCGCCGCTGTCTGGCCCTTGCCGATGGTCGCAAGGTCAAGGATGGAGAGGGGAACAGTCACGGAGGAGCCGGCCTTTCGTAGCGGAGCGTTGCGGCGGTCCGTTCCGGTAGCGGAACAGGCACAGTGGCGACAACGACGGCGGCGGCCGGGATATTTCTGGATGTCGCCGTGGCGCCGGACACGGAGGAAGGGGGCCACCGTTTCCGGCGACCCCCTTCCCGCGTTTTAGCCCATGCGTGCTACTTGCCTATCCAAGTCCGCAGCGGAGCTACTTCAGCTTGAAGTTGGCATCGATATGGGAACCGTCGGCTGACGTCATGCTGAGCTGGAAGCAGATTCCTGGCATGTTCGGCGTCTTCCAGTTGTAGATGTACTGGCCGCCCGTCGAGTCGTACCTCAAGGAGGTATTTCCGGTGGCCGTGATCTCGATTCCGTCCTGGATTGCCAGCGGGCTGCACGTGATCTGCCGGACTCCCATCTTCACGATGCTGGTGTCCGTCAGCTCTGTGGTGCCGGCGAACACTTCGAATTTGGCAGGTACGGTGCTTCCCGCCTTCACCGTGTTGAGGACGCTGCCCATGTCGATGGGCTGGTAGAACCCCTTGGGCTCCCAGGCTTTCACCGTATAGGTCTGTGTAGTGACGGACGTGCGCCCCGCATTGTCGGTGGCCGTGGCCGTCAACGTGTGGGTGCCCACCTCGGCAGAGTAGCCGGTCACGGCGCAACTGGCCGGACCTGAACCTGCATCCGTGGCGGTGCACGTGGGCTGAGTGCCAAGGGACCTGAAGTACGCGTCCGCCAGAACTGAGTCGAACTTGGCAACCGGATCCGTCAGATCCACCTTGAAGGCCGCGCTGGACACTTCGCCGGCAGGCGTTGTGTTGTCCGCGTCATCCGTGAACGCCGGGCTGGCCAGGACCATGTCGGTGCCTTCTCCACTGGAGACCGTCGTCTTGACCGCAGACTCCGGACCCGAGAGTGCATCCGTCCCGGTAAACGTCGCCGTGACCGGGCCGGTGTACCAGCCGTTCGCGCCCTCCGCGCCGCTGAGCTTCGTGAACGAAACGGACGGCGCCGTGAGGTCGATCTTGTAGCTTGCGGACGGAGTGCCGGCCTCCGAGGCATTGCCGGCAACGTCCGCGAAGACCGGGCTGCCAACGACGACGGCGGCGCCCTCTCCTGCGGATGTTGCGGTCTGGGTCGCTACGGCCGGCCCCGAAACTGCATCAGTTCCGGTGAACGTTGCCGTGACGGGGGCGTTGTACCAGCCCTTGGCATTCGGCTCCCTGTCAGCTTCCGAGTACGCCACCACTGGCGCCGTGCCGTCGATCTTGAAGCTTTGGGTCACCGCTCCAAGGGCCGAGGCGTTGCCTGCGGTGTCACTGAACACCGGGCTCCTGACCTCTATGGCCGCTCCTTCGGCGCCCGCGGCTGTCGTTTCGCTCGCGGACTGGGCGGCGGGGCCGGACGTTGCGTCGGTGCCGGTGAACGTAGCCGTAACAGGCCCCCTGAACCAGCCGTCGTTGCCGACGGGTCCTTCTGCCCCTGCGTAGCTCACTTCGGGAGCGGTGGCGTCGAGCCCCACGGGCACAGTGTCCTTGGAGGTGGAGCCTCCGGCGCTGGTTGCGGAGCAGGTGTACGCGATTTTCACCTGGTCCGCCGAAATGGCCTGTTCCTCGCAGCCGGTAGTGATCAATGAGGCTGGCGACTCGGAATCGGTGACCGTCCAGGTGAGGATCAGCGGCACGGTGAACCACTCACTGAGGCCGTTAGGCGTCCCCGGGTTCAGGGTGTAGCTGATCTGCGGACCGCTGGGGTCCAAGATGTTGTAGGTGGCTGAGCCGCTGGCGGTGAGCCCGCCGCCGTCTGTGTAGCTACAGCTCGCTGTCTGCTGGCCGATGCCGTCCGCCGCGTAAGGACCAGTGACGCCGCTGAGTGCTGCAGCGACCGTGCTGTTCCCGTCTTCGGCGTCGACGATGTTGCAGGACGCTGCGGGGACGGCCCCCTTGGAGTACGAAGCGCCCGTATTCACACCCGCCACCGTAACGGACGGCGCCGTGTTCGCGGGAGCGGGGGCCACCACATTGACGGTGAACGTTGCCGGAGCAAGATTGAAGGTTCCACCTGTGGTGTTGACGGACTGGGTGGCGCTAACGGTCGCGGTGCCGGCCGACAAAGGGGTAACGGTCAGCACCTTGGTTTCGCCGCAACTCGAGAAGGTCACGGAGGACGGGCTGACGGTGGCCACCGCCGCGTTGCTCGAGGCCAGGCCCAGGGTCAGGACACTGCCAGCTGTGAGGTTGCAGCCTTGCTTGCCATCGCCGTTGGCCGCGGAAATGGCAAGCGTTGTGGTGCCAGTGACGCCGCCCGCATTCAATGGCATGGATTCGGCCACGGCATCCACGCTCGCATCAACGTTGTTGTAAACCACGTCGGCATGGGCCACACCGGCCGCGGACAGTAGCAGTCCGCCCACCGTGACGGCAGCCAGGAAGGTCTTGCCGGCGCCTCCCGCGGACGTGGCGGACCACCACCCCGCTCGGGGCCGGTCCTTCGTTCTCTGCCCGGGACTCTTTCGGTCTGAATAGTTCACTGCAGCGCCTCCCTCGCAAGGATGCGGCCACCATTGACCGCAAATGTAGTCCCGATGCTATGGGCGCACGCCCAGAAAGACACCAGTAAATTCCACTCGACTTTGGGTATTTCCGTACCTGTTTTATGGAGGCAGTACTCGATTTTTCACTGCGGCTGACTTGAGTTGAATCAGCTCACTTCCGCGATGCCCGCTACGGGAACGTGTTCAGGGTGCGAGCCGCAGTTCGACCTGGCCGCCCATCCCGAGCCCATCAAATTCCTGGCTTTCACGAGAGATCTGGATACCCGCGGCTAAGCTATCGGCATGGCCAACAAATCCACCGCAGATAAAGTCGCCACGATCCAAAAAGGCTATGTCCTGGAGGGCGCCACCATCGAGCTGGGAGCCGCCATCGTCGACGGCGAACTCCACAAGGACGCTCCCGTCCGCCTGCCGCTGTCCATGATGAACCGGCACGGGCTCGTGGCGGGCGCGACGGGCACGGGTAAGACCGTCACGCTGCATATGATGGCCGAGCAGCTTTCCGCCGCGGGTGTGCCGGTTTTCCTGGCCGACATCAAGGGCGACCTGTCCGGGTTGGCCACCGCCGCCACCGGCAGCGAGAAGCTGAAGGCGCGCACGGAAAGCATCGGCCAGCAATGGGCGGCCAAGACGTTCCCCGTGGAGTTCCTCGCCCTCGGAGGGGACGGCAACGGCATCCCGGTGCGGGCCACCATCACATCGTTCGGGCCCATCCTGCTCTCCCGCATCATGGAGTTAAACGACACCCAGGAGTCCAGCCTCCAACTGGTGTTCCATTTCGCCGACAAGAACAACCTCGAACTGATGGATCTGAAGGACCTCCGCTCCGTCATCCAGTTCCTCACTTCGGATGAAGGCAAGGAGTCGCTCCAGGAGCTGGGCGGCCTGTCCAAGGCCACTGCCGGCGTCATCCTCCGCGAGCTGGTGACCCTCGAGGCACAGGGCATGGAGCGCTTTTTCGGCGAGCCCGAGTTCGACACCGCTGAGCTGCTCCGCACCGCACCCGACGGGCGCGGTGTCATCAGCTGCCTTGAGCTACCCACCTTGCAGACCAAGCCCATGGTCTTCTCCACCTTCCTGATGTGGCTGCTGGCGGATCTCTTCGAGGACCTGCCCGAGGCCGGAGACCTCGACAAGCCCAAGCTCGTGTTCTTCCTCGATGAGGCACACCTGCTGTTCAATGACGCGTCAAAGGCCTTCCTGGAAGCCATCACCACCACGGTCCGGCTCATCCGTTCCAAGGGCGTGGGCATCTTCTTCGTCACGCAGACGCCGAAGGACGTTCCCGCCGACGTCCTCGGCCAGCTCGCCAACCGCGTTCAGCACGCGCTGAGGGCGTTCACACCGGAGGACGCCAAGGCGCTCAAGGCCACTGTCTCCACGTTCCCGCTCAGCGACTACGACCTCGAGGAGACGCTTACCTCAGCCGGCATCGGCGAGGCGGTGGTCACCGTGATGAACGAGAAGGGCGCGCCCACGCCCGTGGCATTGACCCGCCTGCGCGCCCCGGAGTCCGTCATGGGCCCCAGCGCCGATGAGCTGATCAAGAGCACGGTGGCGGGGTCGGCGTTGCTCGCCAAGTACGGCACCGCCGTGGACAACGTCTCCGCTTACGAGAAACTCGCCGGCAAGGCAGCAGCCTCCACGGGTGCCGCCGCACCGGGCCAGCCGCCGGCTCCCTCCGCAGGGGTCTTCGTTCCAGGCAGCCTGGACACGCAAGCCGTCGACGCCGATGCCCGCCGCATCGAAGAGGAGATCCTGGGGCGCCCCAGCAGCAGGCCCGCACCCGAGCGGCGCCAGCCGACCCCGCCCGCACCGCGCTCCGCTCCCCCGGCCGGCGGCGGCATGATGGAGGACATCACCGGCGCCTTGGGCGGGGCTCTCGGCGGAGGCCTGAAAAGCATGGTCCGCTCCATGGGAACCCAGCTGGGCAGGGAACTTCTGAGGGGCGTATTTGGCACGTCGTCCCGGCGCCGCCGGTAGCGCCGACTCGCGCCGACCCGGACGGTGACGCCCCGCCGTCGGACGCTTTTTCACGCCCGCCCGGCGTCATGGCGGCACCTGTTACTCCTGCGTTCGCGGCACTTGCAGGTAACGTAAGGTGCGTGCAGATGAGTCAAGCGTTGGTGAGGACCGCGGCCGGGTGGCTGTTGGGCCTGATGCTTGCCGTGGTCGGAGCCATCGTCTCGGTGAACCTTGTGAACAGCTCAGTGGCCAGTCCGCAGCAGCCTGTGCGCGAATATCTGGAAGCCCTGCAGAAGGGTGAAGGCGAGCGCGCCCTTGGCCTGCTCCGCGCTTCCGTGCCGGACGCCGACCCCGCCATGCTCGACGGCACGGCGCTGCAGACGTCCGCCTCACGCATCACCAACGTGAAGCTCGGCGGTGCCGAGCAGCGCAGCGGCAACCGGGTCCTGGTGCCCCTGGACTACACCATCGACGGCAGCCAGCTGCGCACCGAGTTCCTACTGGAAAGCACCGGCACCGAATGGCTGTTCTTCCATAAGTGGGCGTTCGTGCCTGCGCCTCTGCCCACGGTGGACATCACCGTGGTGAACTCCAACGAGGCCACAGTCAACGGCGTCCCGGTGAACATGCCCGGCGGCCGCAACACCTTCGCAGTGTTCTACCCCGGCGAGTACGAGGCATCCCTGAACGGGCAGTTTTTCTCGGCGCCCCCGACCAGCGCCACGGTATCCGGACGGGACGCCCCCACGGCACCGCTGAATCTCCTGACCCAGGCAACGGAAGAGCTGAACCAGGCGGTGGCCGCCCGGGTCAAGGAATTCCTTGACCAGTGCGCCGCGGAGGCCGGCAAGCAGCAGAGGCTGCAACCCGACTGCCCGTTCTACCACGCCACCAACAACCGCGTGGTGGACGGGACCATCAAGTGGAGCATCACCGAGTACCCGAAGATCAGCATTGAGCCTTTCGACGGCAAATGGGTGGTCGCACCGCTGGACGGCAAAGCCAGGATCAACGCCGAACAGGTGGACCTCTTCACAGGGGCAGTTTCCGCCCTGAACGAGGTCCACGACTTCAGCTTCACCACGCGCCTGGACATCGAGGGCGACACCATCAAGGTCACCCCGCTCCTGAGCTTCTAACCCTGCCGGGCTGGCTCCGCCTTGGTGGGACCGGCCCAGTTTTCAAGCTTCCGTGACCGGATCATTGCCACGTCAGCCGGCTGGAGGCTCCATAACCGGGCTGGTCCGGTTGCGGCCAGCGGAGCGAGCCGCGAGCCAGGACCTCCCGCACCTGGGCGAGCATGGCTTCCGGGGCATGCACCACGTCGTCATAGAAGAAGCGCAGGACGGGCAGCCCGCGGGCTGTCGCCGAATTGTCCCGCCGCCGGTCCTTCTTGAACTGGCGCGGCTCCAGGTGGAAGGCGATGCCGTCTAGCTCAACAATCAGGAAGCCCTCGAGCAGGAAGTCCACCCTGCCTATCCCGTCGAGCCATACTTGGGTTTCGGTCGCGATCCCGGCATCCCTGAACAGCACGCGGGCAAGGGTCTCCAACAACGAGTCGGCGCCTCGCTCCACTCGGGCCAGGACGTCGCGGGCCTTCCCGCAACGGTTGCCGGCAAGGTGCCTGCGTAGGAATGAAGGTTCGATGTCTCCCCGGCTGTAGGCGCATTCCACCATCACCAGCGCATCCAGCGGCGGCAGGCACAGCAGCGCATGGAGCAGCACATCCGGTAGTGCGGCGAGAGTTCCGTGGACTGCGGGCTGGGTAAGCGCCAGTCGATGGCTGATGCACCGTGCAGTGGCCCTGCCGTTGCTGTGCCAATAGTGTGGCTGGACCGCAGGACGCAGCTGCCAGAGCGCGAATCGCGGGGCGGCCGAGACGCACGTGAGCAGGCCGCGTGAGCGCCCGGCGGCCACGAGTTCCGGATCGGCTCCGGCAACGGCCAGCAGCCCCCGCTCCACCCTGACCACATCGCCGTGCCGGACGGCGCGGCGGATGCCCGCTTCGGAGGCGCCCCTGGCCAGCACGTCCCGGGTCAGCAGGACGCCGCCGGCCGACACTATGATGTCCGCTGGATCCATTGGTCCACAGTGCCTGTTGCCGGAGCGCCCGGACAGGCTAAACACGGGCTATGTGGACAAGCCCGGCGCCGGGTCGCTGCGGAACTGGCCCAGCTTTGGGGCCACCGCCAACGGCAATGGCCCGGATCTCAGCCCGTAGGGTCGGAAAACCGGGCCATTCCAGGCGGTCGCAGGCAACAGCCCTTTGCTAGCGGCGGGGATTAGTCCATGCCGCGGAGGTCTAGCACCAGCTCGGTGTCGCCGTCGGCCTGCAGCACCACCGGGATGCCCCAGTCCTGCTGGTACAGGTGGCACGCGGCGTGGTCCGGGATCTCCCCGTCCTCGGTTTCCGGGCCGTCGCAGGCCGCGGCGCGGGCCGTAATGTGCAGCACGCCCTCGGGAACGTCGGAGGCCAGTTCGAGGGTGCGGAGCAGGCCCACGGAGGTTCCGCCGCCGGACACGAGCAACTCGGGCGGGGTGGAGGAGATCTTCAGCTGCGTGGGATCACCCCAGCGGTCGTCGAGCTTCTGGCCCGTGGGCGCCGTGAAGCGCACGGTCAGTTCCAGCGGTCCCGCGGCCACGGGGCTCTTGGGCCGGTGCGTCTGGACTGCGCCCTCGTCCACCTGCTGGGCTTCCTTCGGGATGGGCACGTAGACCAACTGGTGCTTGTTGGCCTCGACCACCACCAGCAGCGGCTCCTTACCTGCAACCTGCGTGTGGTCCACAATCACGTCGGAGGGCTCGGACAGGCCCCGCGCCAGGGTGGACACGGTCTTTGTGGCGGGGTCATAGCGGCGCACCGCACCGTTGTAGGTGTCCGCGATGGCCACGGAACCGTCCGGCAGCACCGTGACGCCCAGCGGGTGCTGCAGGCGCGCCCCGGAGGCCTCGCCGTCGCGGAAGCCGAAGTCGAAGAGCCCCTTGCCCACGGCGGATTCAACGGTGACGGTTCCGTCGTCGTCGATCACAAGCTTGCGGAGCGCTGAGGTCTCCGAGTCCGCCACCCAGATGTTGCCGTCCGCATCTTCGGCCAGGCCGGACGGCTGCGCGAACCATGCCTCGTGGGCGGGTCCGTCCAGCAGCCCTTCCAGGCCGTTGCCGGCGATGATCGATACGGCCCCGGTCAGCGGGTCGAAGCTGAAGATCTGGTGCACCCCGGCCATGGCGATCACCACGGCATTGAGCTTGGCGGACCAGACAACGTCCCAGGGCGAGCTGAGGGAAACCTCCAGCGGGTGCTCGCTGAGGCGGCCGGTAAAGCCGGCGGCGTCCTCGTCCACGCGGGCCGGCCCGCTCTCCAGCAGGCGCTGCACGCCGCTGCCGACGAGTGTGGTGACGGTTCCGTCCGTGAGGGACAGTCCACGGAGGCGGTGGTTGACGGAGTCGGCAACCACGACGTCGTAGCCCGTCTTCGCTGCCACGTCTTCCGGCAGCAGGACCAGGCCCTGCGGCTCGTTGAACTCTGCGGTGGGCTTCACGGAGTCGACTTCGGCGCCGGGGCCGTCGGCGTAGCCCCTGGTGCCGGCGCCGAACGTGCCGAGCACCGTGTGGAAGCCGGTGTCAAGCTCCACGAGGCGGTGGTGGCCCGTGTCCGTGACCAGCCAGGTGCCGGCATCTGAGCCGGCGGCAGCACCGCCGTCGTGCTTTCCGGCAGCGGAACCGCGTCCGTCCGGCAGGTAGAGGGCCTTCCCCGGGAAGCGCAGCGTGCCCGACGTCGGTTCCGGCGCCACGTAGGGGCCGTTGCCGCGGTGGAGGGTTCCCTTCGCCTCGTGCACGGCGATCAGCTCGGGGATGAGCACGGCGAGGCCGTCGGCGTGGCCTTCGCCGGAGAGGTGGGCCACGATGTAGCCCTCGGGGTCGATGACCACCAGGGTGGGCCAGGCGCGGGCGGTGTAGGCCTTCCAGGTCTCCAGCTCGGGATCGTCGAGGACCGGGTGGTGGATCTCGTAGCGTTCGACGGCGGCAGCAAGGGCCACGGGATCGGCCTCGTGCTCAAACTTCGGCGAGTGCACGCCAACTGTGACCAGGACGTCGGAGTACTTTTCCTCCAGCGGCCGGAGCTCATCCAGCACGTGCAGGCAGTTGATGCAGCAGAAGGTCCAGAAGTCTAGGAGGACGATCTTGCCGCGCAGGGCGTGGAGGTCCAGGGACTTGCCGCCGGTGTTCAGCCAGTTGCGGCCCACCAGTTCGGAGGCGCGGACCCGGTGGTGGGTGCGTACGGTTTCGCTCATCAGCGTCCTTCCAGCTTTGAGTCGCGTTCAGCCAGCTTGGCGTCGCGTTCAGCCAATTTGGCAAACATATCGTTGTAAGCAGTGAGATCGGCGTCGTTATTCCTGTCCGCGGCCCGATCGGTGCGGCGGGTCTCGCGTTCATCGGACCTGGACCACATGATGGCGACGCCGATTGCCACCAGCAGCGTTGGCACTTCGCCGATGCCCCAGGCCACGGCTCCGCCCATTTGCTGGTCCAGGAGCGCGGACGGGCCCCAAGTCCGGCCCAGATTGCCGAAGTAGTCGGCGGCGAGCAGGTTGGTGCCGCCCATGATGGCCACGCCGAAGAAGGCGTGGAAGCCCATCGTCGCCAGCAGCAGTACGAGCCGCAGCGGGAACGGAGCCCGGCGCGGCAGCGGGTCGGTGCCGATCATGCTGAGCACGAAGATGTACCCGGTCAGCGCGAAGTGCAGGTTCATCAGCTCGTGGCCCACGTGCTCGCGCATGGCGAAGCCGAACGCATCGGAGTAGTAGAACAGCACGATCGAACCGGCGAAGTTGGCCGCGGCGAACAGCGGGTGCGTGACCAGCTGGGAGAACTTCGAGTGCACAAAGAGCAGCAGCCACTCGCGGAGTCCGCGGGACCCGTCGGTCCTGGCCGGAAGCGCGCGCAGGGCGAGCGTCACCGGAGCGCCGAGAACCAGGAAGATCGGCGCCACCATGGTCAGCGCCATGTGGTCCACCATGTGCGCTGAAAACAGCACGCGCCCATAGACCGACGGCGGCCCGGAGGTTACGTACGTCAGCACCAGCAGCCCGATCACCCAGTTGATGGACCTGAACCATGGCCACTTGTCCCCGCGGGCACGGACCTTGGCCACACCGAGGAGGTAGGACACCAGCCCGAAGAGGGCCACGGCGAGCCACAGCCAGTCCAGGCGCCACTCGGAGAGCCACCGTTCCGGCGTCAGCTCCGGGGGCAGCTCGTAGCCGGACAGGATGAAGGCCGGAGAGGCGTCCGGAGCGTATGAGGTCGGCTCGGGCGGCGCGGAGCGGCCGAGGGCCACCGCGATACCGGAGGTGGCCCCCATGATGAGCAGCTCCACGAGAACCAGCTGCCACAGCACCCGGCGCGAGGACAAGGCCGAGCCCTTGCGTCCCAGCTGCGGAATGACCCACTGCCTGTGCATGAAGCCGATGCCGCCGAGCACCAGCGTGGCCGCAGACTTCGCCAGGATCAGCTGGCCGTAGGGCGAGCCGAAGAGGTCGGCCCAGCTGGTCACGCGCACGCTGGCATTGATCACGCCCGAGGCCAAGACCAGTACGAACGCGAAACCTGCAAGCGAGGAGAAACGCCGGAGCGTCGGCTCGGTGATGTCTGCGGGGCCGCCGGCCTGGGCGGCCCATGCGGCCTGGGGGGACCGGGCGGCCTGGGTGGCTAGGTTGGCCTGGGCGGCCTGGTTGGGCGACGACGGGTTGCGCGTGCCGGCCACGATGCCGGAGAGCATCGCGAGCATGATGATGCCGCCGACCCAGGCGCTGACGCCCACCAGGTGCAGGCCGAGCGAGTTGATGGCGCCCTCGTGGTCATCCGAGCTTGAGGAGTGGCCGATCAGCGCAGTCGGAACGAGGCCGATCAGCGCCAGCACCAGGGTTAGCGCCAGGCCTGTCAGGGAACGCACACCGAACAGGGCGGTGGTGACGACGGCGGCGATGATGGTGACGGCAAGCCAGGCCCGGCCTGTTTCAATGTCGGTCATGAAGTAGACCAGGGCACGGGTAAATTCGGCGTCCCCGGAAATACCCTGCCCAGCCACGTCCGAGTAGGTCAGCACCAGCACGGCGATCGCTGACAGCGTCCACGCCACACCGGCGGCCGCTGCTATGGCAAGGGCGCGGGTGAAGGCCGGGTGCTCGGGAGCGTCATGGTCCTTGGTCCGCGAGCCGCCAAGCTTCCAGGGCAGGATGCCCGCAGCGAATATGAGCCCGCCAATCACTGTGGCCAGCGAGATGTTGTGGATTGCCTTGCTGACAGGGAGGCCCCAGCGCACCATGGCTCCGGGGTCGGACACCTCGCGGGCCGCCGCGGCACCGGAGAACAGCAGGGCGGCCGCCAACCCTAGGAAGAGCGCAGCCAAGCCAGCCAACTGCCAGGGCCGCGGAATACCGAGGGCGGCATCCGCCTGGCTCTGCGCTCCGGGACCGGGCGCAGGCTGGGGGATACGGGATTTTGCTGCTGAGGGCACTTATCCATTGTCCGCTACCGCTGCCTGCGCAGCGAATCGGAGCTTAAAAGCAGGCGGAGCGGCAACCGTAAGGTCGCCGCTCCGCGGGAGCTGTCGAGAAGACTACTTCTTGTTGGAGACAGCAGCCTTCAGCTTGGAGCCAGCGGTCAGCTTGACGCTGTGGCCAGCTGCGATCTGGATGGTCTCGCCGGTCTGCGGGTTGCGGCCAGTGCGGGCGGCGCGGTCGGTGCGCTCGACTGCGAGCCAGCCCGGGATGGTGATCTTCTCGCCGGAGGCGACGGAAGATTCGAAAACCTCGAACAGTGCATCGAGCACGGAGTTGACGGCTGCCTGGCTGGTGCCGGCCTTGCCTGCTACCTCTGCAACAAGTTCACTACGGTTCTTAGCCATTTATGTCCTCCTGGACGCTTTGGATTTCTGGAGCCTGCACACGGCATGCGTACAAGCCACTGTTCGAAAACTTACCAGCTTGCACCCGTGAGGGGGACAAATTCCGCGTGTTTCCGCGACTTTTTGACCTAAATCACCGGAATTTCGCGGGTTTTCCCCCGAATTCCGCCCACAGCGGACGATGTTAAGGCCCGCTGCGGTGGCACCTGGCTGTGGGGGGGCACGACGGCGGCCGGCCCGGTTTTGGGCGTGCGACACGGGAGGGCGCTGGTTGAGCTTGGCCGAAACCCTCTCTCTCACCTTACGCACTTTCCCACGGCGACGCTCTCTCACTTCCTGCCGGTTCATCACGGACGCTCTCTCACTTCCCGCGGGATAATCGCGGACGCTCTCTCGGTTTGGCCGGTGACGACGGCGGCGCGTTGGCGTGGGGTGCCCGGCCGGCGCCGGGGGAGGTGAGAGAGCGTGCCGTCCTGCGCGACGGGTGGTGAGAGAGCGTCCGGTCCTACGCGGCAGGATGTGAGAGAGCGTGCGGTCCTGCGCGACGGGTGGTGAGAGAGCGTGAGGTCCTGCGCGGCAGGTAGTGAGAGAGCGTCACGCCAGAACCCGCGGGTGGTGGGAGAGCGTGTGGTGGTTGGGGGTTTAAATGCGGGAGAGCCCCAACCATGACTGGTTGGGGCTCTCGACCGTTTAATGGTTGTCCGGCGGTGACCTACTCTCCCACACCCTCCCGGGTGCAGTACCATCGGCGCTGTGGGTCTTAGCTTCCGGGTTCGGAATGGGACCGGGCGTTTCCCCCACGCTATGACAAC
>NZ_JAGGPM010000017.1:0-609 GCF_018613835.1 Arthrobacter sp. ISL-5
CCTGCCGCAACCCCGCCCTCGCTGCCGAACGCGGACGCAAACGCGGCGAGCTGTTGACCGCGACCGACAAGGAGCTGGAAAAGATCACCGCCGCAGCCGAAACCGGACGCCTCACGGGCGCCGGGAAGATCGGCGTCCGCGCCGGAAAAGTCATCGGCAGATACAAAATGGAAAAGCATTACACCCTGGCCATCACCGACGCCGCCTTCACCTACGCCCGGAACGAGGAGGCGATCGCGGCGGAGGCGGCCCTGGACGGGATCTACATCATCCGTACCACCATCCCGCAGGCGCAGATGGACGCGGACAGGGTTGTGGTGACCTACAAGTCCCTGGCGAACGTGGAACGGGACTTCCGCTCGATCAAGTCCATCGACCTGCACCTGCGCCCGATCCACCATTACACCGAAACAAGGGTCCGCGCGCACGTGTTTATCTGCATGCTCGCCGCCTACCTTCTCTGGCACCTCCGCAAAGCCTGGGCACCCCTGACGTTCACCGACGAATACCGGCCCGAACCGTCCGACCCCGTCGCACCCGCCCAACGGTCCGCCGCCGCCCGCAAGGCCTCCACCCGTCTCACCGCCGACGCCGAACCGGCCCACGGTT
>NZ_JAGGPM010000017.1:654-254705 GCF_018613835.1 Arthrobacter sp. ISL-5
GTCACCAGCAACGTAACTTCGGGCTAGCGGACCACGGCTGGCGTGGCAACCTCCCGCAACGGAACCCCGCCACGACGCAGCACCGCCCGCGTACTGGCTGTACGCGGGCGGTGCTGCGTCGGAACTCAGAGGATCGGGACTACATGATGGCGTTCATGGTGTTCCAGCCCGTGCCGATCTGGGTCTTGCCGAGGAAACCGGTCGCTCCGTTGCCGCGGTAGAGGGTGAGGTTTCCGTTGGCGTCGCGGGCCGTGAGGTCCATCTTGCGGTCGCCGTTGAAGTCACCCGGGCCGGCAATGGTCAGGCCGTTCCAGCCGGATCCGATCTGGACCCTGCCATTGAACGATCCGAAGCCGTCGCCACGGTACAGCCACAGGTTTCCGCTGGCGTCACGGGCGGCCAGGTCGGCTTTGCCGTCGCTGTTGAAGTCGCCGGGGGCCACGATGGTGTTCATGACGTTCCAGCCGGTGCCGATCTGGGCGTTGCCCATGAAGCCGCCTGTTCCGTTGCCGAAGTAGAGGAACAGGTTTCCGCTGGCGTCGCGTGCGGCCAGGTCGGCCTTGCGGTCGCCGTTGAAGTCGCCGGGGGCGACGATGTTGTTCAGCCCGTTCCAGCCGTTGCCGATCTGGACCCGGCCGGTGAAGCCGTTCGCGCCGTTACCGCGGTAGAGCCACAGTGCGCCGGCGGTGTCCCGGGCCACGATGTCCGCTTTGCGGTCGCCGTTGAAGTCGCCGGAGCTGACGATGGCGCTCATGACGTTCCAGCCGGTGCCGATCTGCAGCTTGGCGAGGAAACCGCCCGTTCCGTTGCCGCGGTAAAGCCACAGCCGTCCACCGGCATCCCGGGACACGATATCCGCCCGGCCATCGCTGTTGAAGTCCTGAAGCTTGGGAGTGGCGGCGGTTGCCGTGCTCAGCCCGATTTGCACAGTGCGGCTGGCGGCGCCGCTGACATTGCCGGCGACGTCGGTGGCCCGCACGTTGAAGACGTACGTGCCGTTGGCCTGGGCATCCCAGGTCTTGGGCGAAGCGCAGGTGGCATCCCACGTGGGGTTGCTGGGCTGCAACTGGCACTCAAACCTTGCCTGCGCCTCACCCGAGAAACTGAGCGTGGGCGTGTTGTCCAGGCTCGGCGATGACGGGAACGGCGCCGTGACCGAAACGGCCGGCGCGGTGGTGTCCACCGTAAACGTCAGCGTCGGAGAAACCAGGAACTCCGGCTGGGTGGGATCGGCCGCGAAGGCAGGATTGGCGATGCGGGACTGCACCCGGTGGACGCCCTGCGGCAGGGCCGCAAGCGTGGCGGAGTAGGCGGAGCCGGTGAGCGTAGTGGCCCGCGGGGCGCCGTCGTCGACGATCAGCTGGACGGGCCCCGAGTCGCCTGCCGGAAGCGTCCCGGTGACGGTCGGTGTTGTCAGCCGGGTGACGTTGTCCGTCGAGGAACGGCCGGTGTCGCTGGCTGCCACCAGGTCCGGAGTTGAGGGTGCGCCGTCCGAGCCTTCCGCAATCAGGCCCTGGACGGTGAACGTGCTGACCGTGAGGGTGTCGATTCCGGGGCCGCCCGCGTCAGGTCCGGTCACGATGACGGCGTTGGTGCCGGAAGGGGCGCCTGTGACGGGCCTGGCCGTATTGATGTCGCCTATGGTTCCTGCAGGGGCGCCGTCCTGGCGGAGGAACGTGGCGGTGGATCCGGAGGCGAAGTCGCCAAGGAAGGACGCACCGACGCTGGCCCAGTCGCAGGCAGTCGTTCCGGAGGGAGTGCAGCCTTCGTCGAGGGTCACATTGATCTCACCAAGGCTCGGATCCTGGGGGTCCGGTTCTGAAGTGAACGTGTGGACGCCGTAGGGGTGGGTGATGGTGTACTGCTGGTTCGGCTGAAGATTGTTCAGCCGGAACCGCAGCCGGCCGAAGCCCATCTGGTCGCCGTCGATTACGGCTTCGTTGGCGTGGGCGGCCTCGAGGGCAGCCTCATAGAGACCGAGATTTCCCCCGCTCGCCTCGGCGTTGAACCAGAAAGCCTCATCCGGGAAGTTGTCGGGGTAGGACGCCGGCGAGTTGGGATCCGGCGGCTCGGTGAGGCACCCGCTGTTGGCCATGTAGCACAGCTGCAGCTTGACGGTTCCGTCTGAGTACCAGGTAGGGAAGCCGTTGTCCGGATCCACGGGACCCATTCCGGCCGTTTCGGCGCCCGCCGGAACGGCGCCCAGCGGTGCCAGAGCGGCGGCCAGCAGGGCCCCTGCAGCAACAGGGGCAAGCCGGGCCGCGGCGGTCGACGTGGACCGGCGGTGGGCGGGGCCGGAGCGGCTTGTTCCGTCGGGCATCTTCGGCCGCTTCACGGATTGCGAGAACATGGTGACTCCTTATGGACACTCGATTTGTGGCCCCCAGTACCTTCAAGGCCAGGTCAGGGACTCGATTCCCAACCACGTTCACGGTGAACTAAAGACCTTGGATAAAAGTCGGATAAAACCGGTGGGGAAGTGCCGGCGCGCAAGCCGCTGAGGCGGAATTCCGGGCTCCGCAAGCCGTTTAGGTCGGACCGCCGGGTCCGGTGCCGCTGGGGAGACGGCGCCGGACCCGGCGGTCCAGGTCCGTTACCGGCGGCGGCCACCGTCCGGTTCGGGACAAGACAAGTGTGCGATTAAGGACTTGGGAATTTCCCGGGGACCGAGCGCGTCGCAGGCCCTCAAACCGCCCAGCAAGGGGGTCGGGATGGTTCTTCCCGCCCTGCGGGGGTTAGGCCATCGATTTGAGGGGGCCCAATTGGGGGTGGTGCCGAATCAGCCCCGAAGCGGCATTGGCGCCTCAGGTTTTTTCCAAGACAGGCCGGTCATGCTCTTGGCAATAAAGCGAAAGGAGCCCCGTCATGCCCGTTTCCGGACGACTGGTCCTGCTGCCGGTGCTGCCAACCCGCGAAGTGGAAGCCACGGCAAGCCGGCTCGGCTCGGCAGGGATGCCCCAATGGGACAGCTAGCCACCAAGCCGGCACGGCACCGCGAAAGCCCCGCCGGAAAATCCCGGCGGGGCGTTCGGGGAAAGAAAATCACGACGGCGGCCGTGCTGGCGGCGGTCCTGCTTGCCGCGCGCCTGTGGGTGGTGGAGCCGGTCACGGTCAGCTCGGAAAGCATGGAGCCGGCAGTGCCCCGGGGGAGCACGGTGCTGATGTTCAAACCCGGGCCGGCGCTGGGCGGACTAAGGGCGGGCGATCTTGTGGTTTTCACCAGCCCGGACGACGGGAACCCGGCAATTAAGCGCGCCGTGGCCTTCCAGGGCCAGACGGTGGCGATCGAGGACTCCGTGCTGGTGGTGGACGGCGTTCCGCAGCCCGAACCCGGCATTGACCACAGCCGCATCGACGGCACGTACTTTGGACCCGTCACGGTGCCGGCCGGTCACGTCTTTGTCCTCGGCGACAACCGGGCGGGATCCATCGACTCGCGGATCTACGGCAGCGTGCCGCTGGGAGATCTCCAGGCCACCGTGCTGTGGCCAGCCGGCCGCTAGGAACTGCCGGACGGGAAACGTTAAGCGGGCGCCTGCGGCACCGAAGCTAAGTATGCTTGGAATGATGTTCCCGGCCGAAGGTGGCCGGTCCGGACACACTGCAGCGGAGGAAGAGATGAAAGCATCCCAGTCGTTGGCCAGCAACCTTCAAAAAGTTCTCACCGACCTGATCGAGCTGCATGTCCAGGGGAAGCAGGCGCACTGGAACCTCGTGGGAACGAACTTCCGCGATCTGCACCTCCAGCTGGACGAGATCATCGCCAGCGCCCGGCAATTTGCCGACCGGACGGCCGAACGCATGCGCGCCCTCCATGCACTTCCGGACGGGCGGAGCTCCACGGTTTCCGGCGGCACCAGGCTGGAGCAGTTCCCCGCCGGGCTGACCTCGACGAAGGACACCGTCAAGCTCATCACGGCCAGGCTGGAGCAGACGGCCAAGACCCTGCGCGAGGTCCACGACGACGTGGATGCAGAGGACCCCACCAGCGCTGACCTGCTGCATGCCGCCATTACGCGGCTGGAGCAGCTGGCGTGGATGGTGAATGCGGAAGTCATGGCTGCCTCGGCGTCCGTGACGGCACCCGCGGAAGCCTGAGCAGAATGATGAATAGGCCGTGCACCATGTCAGCGAGCTTTGAATGACCCCGCCACACCGCCGCTGGCAGGCGGTCCGCATCAGCTCCTCTCCGGAGCAGCTGGCCGATCTGGACACCACCCTGGAGGCGATGGCCGCCGCCGTGGGAGACGTGCCCGCGCTCCTGGCGGCAGCCAACCAGGCAGGCCGGTTCGCGCCCAAACCGGGAGAAGGCCAAACAGCGCGGCTTTGGGAACTATTGGCCTCCGTTGCCGCGATTGACGTGGCGGCGGGCCGCATCCTGGAACCCCATCTGGACGCCGGGGCCATACTGTCCCAGGCAGGGGCAGCTGACTCCTTCACCGGAACGTGGGGCGTCTTTGCCGCCGAAGCCCCGGGCACACGCCTCGCGGCCGTGCCCCAGTCCGGGGGCGAAGAGTCCGGAGGAGAACAGTCCGGGGGCGAAGAGTCCGGAGGAGAACAGCCTGGCGGGGTGCGCCTCAGCGGGTCCAAGCCGTGGTGCTCGCTGGCGCAATTCGTGGACCACGCCGTCGTGACGGCACACACGCAATCAGGCGGCCGGTCCGCCTTCGCCGTGGACCTCAGGGACGCCGGGGTGACTTGCGTCGATCCGGAGTGGACAAGCCGGGGCCTGCGGGAGATACCCAGCGGAACCGTCCACTTTGACCGCGTTCCGGCCGTTCCCCTGGGCGGAGAGGGCTGGTATTTCCAGCGCCCGGGCTTCGCCTGGGGCGGCATGGGAGTCGCCGCGTGCTGGCTGGGCGGCGCAGCGGCGCTGGGCCGGCAATTCAAGGCCGCCCTGATACGGGGAGCACAGGCCCAGCGCGAACCTGACCAGGTGGCGCTCGCGAGCCTCGGCGAGGTGGACCGTACCCTCACGTCCGCCATCCAGTATCTGGCCCGGACCGCCGAACTCGTCGACGGCCGCATGCAGGGACGGGCGGAACCGCGGGAAGAACCGGGCGGCAGCCGGACCTCCGGCGCGTGGAGCGAGGCGCTCCGTGTCCGCGGGACCATTGCCGCCGCCGTCGAACGCGTCCAGCTCCTGGTGAGCCAGAACCTGGGACCCGGGCCGCTGGCGTTCGATGAGCGGTATGGCAAGTGCATGGCGGACCTGTCGCTGTACGTCCGGCAGCACCATGCCCTGCGGGACGACGCGCAGCTCGGCGCCCTCGCGCTCAAGGGCGAGCACGAGTGGTGAGCTTTTCACACACTGACGCCGGCACGCACGAAGCGGCCTGGCAGGCTGCCGGGCTGGCCGCGCTGGGCGAATTGCCGCTGGATCCGGGCGAGCTGGCCGGAATGACGTTCGTCCTTCTTGCCGCCCACCCGGACGACGAAACGCTCGGGGCAGGCGGGCTGCTGGCACGGCTGCAGGCCGCAGGCGCCGCAGCGGAAGTCCTGTTGTGCACGGCGGGGGAGGCGTCCCACCCGGACTCTCCGACCACCACGCCGGAGCAGCTTGCCGCCGTCCGGCTGGAAGAGTTCGGGCGCGCGATGTCCGTGCTCGGCCCGGCGGGCGGCTGGCAGTTCCTGGAGCTTGCGGACGGCCGGCTCGCCGAACACCGCGCGGACATAGCCAGGCACGTCCAAGAAGCCATTGGCCGGTACCGCGGTCCTGCCGAGCGGCTGGTGATCGTTGCTCCATTCCGCTCCGACGGGCACCCTGACCACGACACCCTTGGCGCTGTCGCGGCCGAGCTCGCGCAGGCGGGCGGCCACGGGCTGCTGGAATATCCCATCTGGTACTGGCTGTGGGCAACGCCGGAACACCCGGAGTGGCGCCGCTGGGTGCGGCTGCCGCTGGGCACCGCCGAGCAGCGGGCGAAGCAGGGTGCCCTGCGGGCCCACGCCTCGCAGCTGGAGCCGCTGTCCGAACGGCCCGGGGACGAAGTGCTCCTGGCGGACCATTTCCTGGCGCACTTTGAACGACCCTTCGAGGTGTTCTCCTGGCTTCCTCCGGCATCCGGGGCGTTGGGTGCCCGCGACGCCGAGGGCATCTTCGATGCCCTGCACCGCGGGGCCGATGACCCGTGGGGGTATGACGTCAGCTGGTATGAGCAGCGCAAGCGCGCCCTGACGCTCGGCGCGCTGCCTGAGCAGAATTACGACGCCGGGCTGGAGGTCGGGTGCTCGATCGGCACCTTGAGCGCGGAGTTGGCAGGGCGGTGCGGACGGTTGCTGGCCGTTGACGCCAGCGGCACCGCCGTAGCCCGGGCGGCCCAGCGGCTGGCCCCTTTTGCCGGCGCCGAGGCCAGGCAGCTCACTGTGCCGCAGCAGTGGCCGGACGGCGGCTTCGACCTGATCGTGGTTTCCGAGGTGGGCTACTACCTCGCGCCGTCCGAGCTCGACGGGCTGTTCACCCGGATCGCCGGATCGCTGGCGCCTGGCGGGACCCTGCTGCTGTGCCACTGGAGGCACCCGATTTCCGGGTGGGAGCTCGACGGCGATGCCGTCCACGTGCAGGCCCGCAACCGCCTCGGGTGGCCCACGGCGGGCCTGTATCGGGAGCGTGACTTCGTGCTCGAGACGTTCCTTGCCCCGGAGCTGTTGAATGAGCCGGAGCTGTTGAATGAGGCCTGAGTCGGTGCGGCCGCCGATCGGCAGGGTTGAGGTGGTGATGCCTGCCCACGACGAGGAACGCCACATCGAGCACGCCCTCCACGCGCTTCAGGCGGCAGCGCAGGCGCTGGCCGAACGGCGGCCAGCAGCCGCCGTCGGAATCACCGTGGTCCTGGACCACTGCACCGACGGTTCGGCTGACATCGCCGCCCGCATAGCGGCAGCGGACCAGCGGTTCAGGGTGATCCACCAAACCTTCCGCAACGCGGGCGCCAGCAGGGCCGCCGGAGTGGCGGCCGCTCTTGGCCGCACGCGTCGGGGCCTGGAAAACCCGGGCCCGGAAAGCCCCTGCTTGGAGAGCACCTGGCTGGCCAGCACGGACGCGGATTCGCGCGTCCCGGAGAACTGGCTCTGGCGCCAGCTCGAATTGGCCGACGCCGGGTGGGACGTGGTGCTCGGGTCCGTCGAGCCAGATCCCCGCGGAATGGATCCGGAAGTCCTCCGTACATGGCGTGTCCGGCATCCCGCTGACGAGCGGCACCCGCATGTGTACGGAGCCAACCTGGGCGTCAGGGCGTCGGCGTACCGGCTGGCCGGAGGCTTTCCGGAAATACCCTCCTCCGAGGACAGGGTCCTGGTGGGCCGGCTGCGGCGGCGCGGATTCGCGGTGCTGGCCACCGACACCACCCGCGTGGTGACATCGGGGCGGACCTCCGCGCGGGCGCCGCACGGCTTCGGAGCCTACCTGCGGACGCTGGGCGCGGAGGCCCCGGCCGAGTCAGTGGCTGTCGCGCCCGGCTGACCGGCCGTCGGCCTCCCGGGCCGTGCCTCCTCGGTTGTCGCCGCTGCCGTTGTCCGCTCCGGCGTTGCCTTCCTCGCTGTACTTCTCGCGCAGCTCGCGACCGTGCCGGATGTCTTCCGCTTCCTTTTCCTGGAGTTTGTCGCTCTTCTTGGTGTCGCGGGGCGGCAGCTGAATCGTTTCCTCCGCCTCGATGCCCGCCTGCAGCTGCCTGCCGCGTTCCATTTCAGCGTCGAACTCTGCGCCAAACAGGAGGGACATGTTAAGGATCCACAGCCACAGCAGCATCACAATCACGCCGCCGATCGCACCGTACGTCTTGTCGTAGCTGCTGAAATTGGCCACGTAGAACCCGAACCCGAGGGAGGCCAGCACGAAGGCCATCAAGGCAATGAAGGAGCCAATGCTCATCCACCGGAGCTTGGGCTGCCTGACGTTGGGAGTGGCGTAATAGAGGACGGCGATGATCACGATGACCAGCAGGACGATGACCGGCCACTTGGCAATGTTCCAGACCGTTAGGAACACGCCGCCGAGTCCCAGAACGCCGCCGACGGCTTCAGCGACCGGGCCGCTGATCACCAGCATTGCCGCAAGGACGGCCACGATGACGACGGAAAGCAGTGTCACTCCGAGCATGGTCCCCCTGAGCTTGACGAATCCGCGCCCTTCATCGATTTCGTAAACGCGGTTCATGGCCCGGCCGAACGCTCCGACGTAGCCCGAAGCGGACCAGAGGGCGGTTGCGAGGCCGATCACCAGGGCGAAGCCCGCGGCGGGGGAGGTCGTGAGTTCCTCAACTGGCTGGCGGATCATGTCCACGGTGGAACCGGGCGCGATGCCCTGGACGATGTCGAGGAGGGCCGCCGTCGTCTTTTCCGGCTGCCCAAAGATTCCCAGCAGCGAAACCAAGGCCAGCAGTGCCGGGAAAAGCGAGAGGACACCGTAATAGGTGAGGCCGGCTGCGAGGTCGGGACACTGGTCGGAGGTGAATTCCCGGAGGGTCTTGCGGGCGATGTATTTCCACGACGGCTTGCTGACGTCCGTGGGGCTGTCTGGCTTGCGTTCATCATCCGGGGCGGGCGCGGTGGCCGCTTTGGCCGTGCTGGTGTCCGGGGCTTCTTTCGTGGCCATGAGACCATCCTTTCGGTCGCGCGCGGGTAGTCCGTCATGCTCTGCGCGAATCATCTACTGCGCGGATCATTCACTGGGCGGTCATTTACTGGGCGGGCGCGAGGCATTCTTGCGGTCGAGGGTGATCGGGTCGCTGCCCAGGGGGTCGTCGGCCGGCTGCTTGCCGGCAAGCGGATCATCCGCTATCCGTGTTCCGGACGCGGGGCTTTCCGCCATTTGGGTGGAATCCAGGGGGCTGGGGACGTGGGGAGGCTCGGCGGCCGGAGCGCCGGGAACAGCACCCGCCGTCGTGCTTGCGGAAGGGGACGCACCGGTGAACCCGGCGGTGGTGGCGTCAGGGCCGGGCAGGTCCACCGGCGGCGGCACGGCGGTGCCGGCTGCGGGTTTGAAGCTTCCCGATGCCGCGTCAGCGAACTGCTGGCCGCCCGCCGGCCAGGCGTCGTTGGTCCGGTTGCCCTCGGTCTGGGTGCCCTGGATTTCGCTGCCCTGGCTTTCGGCGTCCTCTGAACTGTTCTCCTCGTGCGCAGAGGAGTTGTCCTCCGGACGCCATTGGCTATCTTTCATCGCCGCTCTCTCTCGAAGAAGTGGGCTGCTGATCACCACCAGCTTTGCTGGCCCTAAAATAGTAAGCATGATTACTATTAGATTGTAAGTACCACGATTGCCGCTAGTTCAATCGGTCGCGCGTCGAGGTGGAACACGCTGTTCGCGCAAAAGGCCGGCCAGTGCTGGATATGGAGAGAGGTGGATCCACGGTGGAGACAACTGCCTGGATTTGGATCGTCGTTATAATCGTCGCCGTCGCACTCATTGTTCTGCTCATGAGCCGCAAGCGCAGGGAAGCGTTCCGGCAGAAGCGGGATGAACAGAACCGTCAGCACGCTGCCGAAATCCGCAGCAAAGCTGAGGAGTCGGAACTTCAGGCCCGTGAAAATGAAGCCAGGGCCATGCGCGCCAAGGCTGATGCCGAGAAGGCCCAGGTCGAGGCAGCACGGCTCCGGCAGGAGGCCGAGCAGCGGCAGTCGGAAGCGCAGGACTTCCGGTCTGACTCCGAGAAGCACCTCCACAAGGCGGATGCCTTGGACCCCGACGCAGATACGGAACGTGGCCGGCGGGCTGAAGCAGGAGTTGACGCTGACACACGCCGCGATGCTGACGCTGACGCACGCCGTGACGCTGACGCAGGCCGTGGCGCTGACGCAGGCCGTGGCGCTGACACGCGCCGCGAAGCTGACGCGGGCCGGGATCCGCGAGCGGGTACGGACACGCGGCGGACCAATCCGCGGGAGTAGGGGTCCGTACGGATTTCGCTTCGGTAGAACGCGACCCACGCGTAATCCGGCTGTTCGCGAGCTAGCTCCGACGGGTGAAAACACCCAGGGTGCGCCGCGGTTTGAGCGGTGGAGAGGCTTCGACGCCGGTGCCCTTTCCCATGCCCTCCAACACTTCCCTGATGGCGTCCAGGGAAGACGTCCGGGGCTCCCAGTCCAGTTCGCGGCGCCTGCGCCGGGTGTCCATTATCGGCGCGCCCGCCGCCATCTCAACCCAGCCAGCGTCCGTTTGCTGTAGCCGAAGGCGCCAGTTGGCATCAACCACCGCATGGAGCAGTCGAAGGGGGATCGGGAGCTCTTGGCGTGAAAAAGCCAGGCCAGGCAGGGCGGGGCGGCTCGGTACGAAACTGGGGTGGACCAGGCCCAGGAAGTACCTGCCGATCTCGCTGCCGGCGTCACGCTGAAAGATCAGTGCCGGCCGCAGGCGGGCCACCATGATCGAAGGATTTTCCGCTGCGAAGCGGTCCAGAAGCCGCTCCTGCTCGGCTTTATGGCGGCTGTAGTGCGAGCTGCTGATGCCTTCGGTGGGCCAGGCCTCGTCGATGAGGCGGTCCTTGGGTGACGTGCTGTAGGCGCCAACGGATGAAGCGCACACCACATGTCCAATACCGGCTTCCCGGGCTGCGGCCAGGACATTTGCCGTCCCGGTGACGTTGGTGCGGCGAAGCACTGCGAGGTCGCGGTTGGGCTGGATCTGCCACGCCAGATGCACGACTGCGTCGGCTCCCGCGAAGGCCCTCGTAAGACGTCCGGACTGACCGTCCTGACCCACGTCGACGGTATGCCACTCAGCACCGGAGTAGGGCGCTTTCGCGGTATCCGGGGACCTGCGGCTGACGCCCACCAGCTCCAGTCCGCCGGGCCGCTGCGCAGCCTCGCGCTGCAGCCTGCGGAGCAGGGCGGTGCCTGCATTTCCGCTTGTCCCGGTGATGACGATTCGCATGTTGAGACCTCCGTCTGTTGCGCCGGAGCACGGCGGCAACCGGCTCCGGAGGATGCCGGGGCGCTGGATGCATTGATCCGAGCCTATCTCTCAGGACCATTGTTTTATAAGTACACTTATGATTTTCTTCTCCTAAGTCTTGCCGCAGGCTTTCTAGAGATCCAGGTCGAAGGAATCCCCGACAATGCCAGAGAATCCTCCCCTTACGGCCGTGACCGTGACACCGGTGCACAACGCAGATTCCCAGTACGACGGCGCCGGCCACCCGGCCCCTGAGCGCCGGGACAGACGCCCGTCCCCGCAGGCGGGCCGCCTCCATGACGCCTTCCAGAATCAGCTGGTGCTGAACTACCTCGACCTCGCCGAGTCCCTCGCTTCACGCTTTGCCACCCGCGGCAGGGAGCGCTCCGACCTCGTCCAGGTCGCCTATCTGGGGTTGGTCAAGGCCGCCCGGGGCTTTGACCAGGAAAAGGGCGAGAGCTTTCCGGCGTACGCCGCTCCGACCATCAGCGGAGAACTTAAGCGGTTTCTGCGGGACCGCTGCTGGACCGTGCGGCCTCCGCGGCGCGTGCAGGACGTGCGGACGCAATTGCTTCGCACCGTCCCGGACCTTACCCAGACGCTGGGCCGAGCTCCTTCAACCCAGGAACTGGCGCACGAACTCGGCGTCAGCGCGGAAGACGTCCGGGAGGCCGACGCGGCTGCCAGCAGCATGCATCCGGATTCGCTGGACACCGCCGACCCGTGGGGCGGCCCGTCGATGGCGGAGGTTTTGGTCTCGCCCGATGCGCCGATCGAGCATCTGGAGGACCTGGTCTGCCTGAACGAGGCGATCCAGGAGCTTGATCCCGACGACCGCGAAATGCTGTACCGGCGGTATTTCATGGAGGAGACCCAGGCTGATCTCGGCAGGCGGTTCGGGATCTCCCAGATGCAGGTATCGCGGCGGCTGGCCCGGATCCTTGTGCAGCTGCAGCGCCGGCTGCTGGCGGAGGAGGATCAGGCCGGCTGCAGCCCGCGCACCGCTGCAAGCACATCCTGCACGCTGACTGCCAGCAACGCGGGGTCCGGTGTGGCTGCGAACGTATCACCCCGGCGGGCCCGGGCATCGGTAAGCACTACGTGCGGGCCAGGTGGCGGCCCCCAGACCTCAGCCGGCGCGGGGCCGAACAGCACCACCGAGGGCCGCGAGTAGGCGGAGGCAAGATGGGCCGCGCCGGTGTCCGCAGAGATCACCAGCCCGGCTTCGGCAATGCAGGCCGCAAACTCGGACAGCCGAAGGCTTCCCGCCAAAACGCCGTCCTCCTCAAGTCCTGCCAGGCGTGCCACCTCCGCGGCACGGGGGCGCTCCGCGGCGCTGCCGGTGAAGACTATTTTGTGCCCCTGCGCGGCCAGCTTCCGGGCGACGCCGGCGAAGCGCTCCTCGGGCCACAGCCGGCTGCCGGACGCGGCGCCCACATGCAGGACCGTTGCGCCCGGGCAGGGGCTGGCAACGGCCGGAGGGTGAAGTCTGTAGTCGGCGGCGTCGGCTTCGATGCCGTGCCACTTAAGCAGCCGGGTCCACCGCTCGCGCTCGTGGATCCCGTCGATCCACCGCGGTCCCGGCCTCGCCGTGGTCCGGTGTCCGATAACCGTGCCTGCCGCCAGGGCTGCGAGGCGCTCCTCGCTCTCGGGCCCGCTGCCGTGGAGGTTCACCGCGACGTCAACCAGGCCGGGTACGACAGGAATCGGGACATCCAGTCCGTGCGTGGGCAGCAGTTCGTACCCGCCCACCAGTTCCAGGGCCTCCTCCAGCCAGCCCGGTGCGGCGTACACCAGGCGGTGGTCAGGGTAGGCCCGCCGTAGCGCGCGGAGCGCCGGCACGGCGACCAGCAGGTCGCCCAGCTTCAGCGCCCTCAGTACCAGCAGGAGCGGCCGGTCAGGGCCGCCGTTCGACGCGTCCACCTGTGGCCTCCTCCGTCGCCTTGAGCCCGGGAGGGCCGCCTGTCGAGGAGTCTAGCCCGAAGAAGTGGCCCGCAGGTTGTTTAGGCTTCGTCCCTGCAGGGAACGAAGGGGGTATGGCAGGCAACGCTTCCTCACTCAAAGCCGTGCTGTTCGACCGGGACGGGACCTTGGTCGTGGACGTGCCCTATAACGGCGATCCACGGAAGGTCGAGCCGTTCCCCGCGGCGCGTGAAGTGCTCGACGACGTGCGCAGCCGCGGCCTGGCAACGGGTGTGCTCAGCAACCAGTCGGGCATCGCACGGGGCATCCTGACTGGCCGGCAGGTCGAAAGCGTCAACGCGAGGGTGGAGGAGCTGCTGGGCCCCTTTGATGTCTGGGAAGTCTGCCCACATGCCGCCGAGGACGGCTGCTCCTGCCGAAAGCCGGCCCCCGGAATGATCCGCAGCGCATGCAGGCGGCTGGGGATCGACCCCTCGGAGGCCGCGTTCATCGGCGACATCGGCAGCGACATCGAGGCAGCCCGGGCGGCCGGAGCCCGGGGGATCCTGGTTCCCACTCCGCTGACACGGGACGAGGAAGTCTCGGCCGCCAGGGAAGTCGCCCAAGATCTCGCGCACGCTGTGGCCATGCTGCTTGCGGGTGCGCAGTGAGCAGGGTGCTGGTGGCACGGCTGGACAGCGTGGGCGATGTCCTGCTGGCGGGACCCGCTGTCCGTGCGGTGGCCCACGGAAGGCGGGCCGACGGCGGCAGCCCCAACGACGTCGTCGTGCTCTGCGGACCGCAGGGAAAGTCAGCGGCCTCGCTGCTGCCCCACGTCGCCGATGTTTTCGCGTGGGACAGCCCGTGGATCAGCAATCCCGCCCCGCGCCTGACCGGCCTCCACGTGGACACCCTGGTCAGCTACGTCCGCAATTCCAGGATCACCGAAGCAGTCATCCTTACCTCCTTCCATCAGTCCCCGCTTCCGCTGGCTCTTCTTCTTCGACTGGCCGGGGTGGAGCGCATCACGGGAGCCTCGACGGACTACGCAGGATCGCTGCTCGACGTCCGGCTGAGGCCCGGGGAAGACTTCCCCGAAGACCAGCCCGAGCCGGTGCGTGCCCTGGGCATTGCCCGGGCCGCCGGCTTTCGTTTGAAGCCGGGCGACGACGGCAAGCTGATGGTGAAGGAGCCGCCGGATGTCCGGCACCTGGTGGGGAGCAGCCCCTACGTGGTGGTCCATCCGGGTGCAACCGTCCCGGCGCGGGCCTGGCCTCCCTTCCACCATGCGGCGGCCGTGGAACTGCTCGAAGGGGCCGGTCACCGGGTGGTCGTGACCGGAGGCCCCGCCGAAAAGCAGCTCACCGCCACGGTGGCCGGTCCATCAGCGATAGATCTGGGCGGACGTACCGGCCTGGCTGTCCTCGCCGGAGTCCTGGCCAATGCCGAGGTGGTGGTCGCCGGAAACACCGGCCCGGCGCACCTGGCCGCCGCCGTCGGAACCCCCGTGGTGAGCCTGTTCTCACCGGTTGTGCCGGCCATCCGGTGGGCTCCGTACGGCGTTCCGCTGGAACTGCTCGGCGATCAGAACGCGCCGTGCAGGCTCAGCCGGGCGCGGGAGTGCCCTGTGCCGGGGCATCCGTGCCTGGGGTCGGTCTCCCCGGAACACGTGGTTGAAGCGGTCGAACGCCTGTTGCGCGGAGTGTCCTCGCTCAACACCCGGAGAAAGGTTCGCTGGCAATGAGAATTCTCCTCTGGCACGTCCACGGGTCATGGACGGACGCGTTCGTCCGCGGCAGGCACGAGTACCTGCTGCCTGTCCTGCCCGAAGGAAGTCCGTGGGGCCTGGGGCGGGCCGGCAGGAACTGGCCCGCGTCAGTGCGGGAAGTGGCGCTGGCGGAGCTTGACGCGGACGGCATCGACGCCGTCGTCCTCCAGCGCCCGGAAGAGGCCGCCAAGGTGAGACACGTATTGGGGCGGCGTCCCGGCGTCGACCTGCCGGCCGTGTTCGTGGAACACAACACGCCCAGGGGGGATGTCCCCTTCACCCTGCACCCGCTCGCGGAGCAACGGGAAATACCGCTTGTCCACGTCACGCACTTCAACGAGCTCTTCTGGGACAGCGGCAGGGCCCCCACCACCGTCATTGAGCACGGCATCGCGGACCCCGGGTATCTCTACACCGGTGAACTCGCGGAGCTGGGCGTTGTGGTGAATGAACCCGTCCGCCGCGGGCGCGTGACCGGCACCGACCTGTTGCCCCGCTTTGCGGCAGCGGCACCGCTCCGGGTCTTCGGAATGGGCGGCGACGGACTGCCGGGCAGCAGCGGCATCCCGTGGTCGAGGCTCAGGGTCCGGGGAGACCTCCCGACCGGAGAGCTGCATCGCGAGCTGGCCCGTTGCCGCGTATATCTGCATCCGCTGCGCTGGACGTCGCTGGGCCTCGCGCTGCTGGAGGCGATGCACCTGGGCATGCCCGTGCTGGCCCTGGCCACGACGGAAGCGGCGCGGGCCGTTCCGTCGGAGGCGGGCGGCATCTCAACCAGCGTCGAGGAGCTCCTCCGGTGCGCCACCCTGCTCGTCAACGATCCCGAGGAGGCTCGCCGGCGCGGCAAGGCCGCACGTGAGGCGGTGCTGGAACGCTACGGCCTTGACCGGTTCCTGGCGGACTGGGACGAACTGCTGGCAGGGCTGGGGAACCGGGCACGGCACGGATCTTTGGAGGGGCCCGGACCGGCGTCCCTTTCCCCGGCGCGAGAGAGGAATGCCACGTGAGGATCTCCATGATTTCAGAACACGCCAGCCCGCTTGCCGCGCTCGGCGGAGTGGACGCGGGTGGCCAGAACGTCCACGTGGCGGCGCTGTCCGGCGCGCTGGCCAGGCGCGGGCACCGCGTCACGGTGTACACGAGGCGCGATGCGCCGGACTTGCCCGCACGGGTTCGCATGCAGCCCGGGCTGGACGTGGTGCACGTCGATGCCGGTCCGGCCGCCTATGTGCCCAAGGACGATTTGCTGCCCTTCATGGGCGCGCTCGCAGACGGGGTGGCGGAGGACTGGGCGGCGGGGCCGCCGGATGTGGTCCACGCGCATTTCTGGATGTCGGGCATCGCCGCGCTGGACGCCGCGCGCCGCCGGCCGGCCGGTTCCGGGGTGCCCGTGGTGCAAACGTTCCACGCGCTGGGCACCGTCAAACGCCGGCACCAGGGCGCAGATGACACCAGCCCGCCCGAACGCCGCTTCCTTGAACCATCCCTGGGCCGGGCCGCAGACCGCATCATCGCCACCTGCTCTGACGAGGTGTTCGAACTCAAAGCGATGGGCGTTGACGTGCGCACGGTATCCATAGCCCCCTGCGGCGTTGACCTGGAACTGTTCTCCAGCGAGGGCCCGGCCGACGCCAAGAACCGGGCGCACCGCGTCCTCTCGGTGGGCCGGCTGGTTCCGCGCAAGGGCGTGGACCTGGTGATCCGGTCCCTGCCTCACCTGAAGGACGCGGGGTTCGGCGACGTCGAGCTCCTCATTGTGGGCGGCAGTGCGGCCGGAGGTCCGGATCCCGAGGCCCGCAGGTTGCTCGAGCTTGCCCGCAGCCTGGGCGTCGCTGACCAGGTGGAGCTGCGCGGGCAGGTCCCGAGGGACGCCATGCCGGGCATCTTCCGGAGCGCAGACGCGGTGGTGTGCACCCCGTGGTACGAGCCGTTCGGCATCGTTCCGCTGGAAGCCATGGCCTGTGGAATTCCCGTGGTCGCTGCCGCGGTGGGCGGGTTGACGGACAGTGTTGTGGACCGCGGAACGGGCCTGCACGTGCCGCCCAGGAACCCCGAAGCCATAGCAGGGGCGCTGGCTGCGCTTCTGGCAAGCCCCCGGCTGCGCACCAAACTGGGCCGGGCCGGGGAGAGGCGTGCCCGGGCACGGTATTCCTGGAACCGGGTGGCCGAGGAAACCGAAAAGGCGTACCGGCTGGCCATCGCGGGAACGGCGGACGCCGCCAGCCTGGAACCGATGGAAGGAGCGGCGCTGTGACGACGGAGTGGTCCTTACGGGATGCCGAACTGCTTCCCTTGCGGTCCGTGAACGCCGGGGCGGCGGCGGCTTTTGGAGCGCCGGCGGCGTTCGTGCCGCCGGGGCAGCGTGACCCCGGCGTCGGCGTCGGCCCCGGCGCTGGCACGGGCGTCCCGGCCGGCTCGCGGGAGGCCGTCAGGGCGCACCTGGCAAACGTCCTGCCTGCCCTTCGGGCACTCGACAGCCAGGCCGACCGCCTGGCTGCCTGGGGTGTGGAGCTGGCGCAGCGGCTGCTCGGCGGGCAGCGGCTGCTGGCTGCGGGAAATGGCGGCTCGGCCGCCGAGGCCCAGCATCTGACGGCCGAGCTCGTGGGCAGGTTCGACGGCGAACGGGTACCTTTTTCTGCCATCTCGCTGCACGCGGAGAGTTCAGCCGTGACGGCCATCGCCAACGACTACGGATACGCCGAACTGTTCGCCCGGCAGGTCCGCGCGCACGGGAGGTCCGGCGACATCCTGATGCTGCTCTCCACGAGCGGGCAGAGCCCCAACCTGTTGCGCGCCGCGGAGGCCGCTTCCCGGCTCAACGTGACCACGTGGGCGCTCACGGGCCCGGCGCCGAATCCGCTGGCGTCCTGCTGCGACGACGCCGTGGCCATCGACGCGCTTTCAGCCAACGCACAGGAGGGCCACCTCATCGCCCTCCACGCCATGTGCCGCGCGTTCGAGGCGGAGGTCGCACGCCGCGGCCGGCCCGTGGCCGGTTCGGAAGGTGGCCGCTGATGAGGATCACCGTGGTGGGGGACGTGCTGCTGGACGTGGACCTGACCGGCGAAGCAACCCGGTTGTGCCCGGACGCGCCCGTGCCCGTGGTGGACATTGGGAATACCCGACGGCGGGCAGGCGGCGCAGGTTTGGTGGCCCGGATGCTCGCCCAGGACGGACACCGCGTCACGCTCGTGACCGTGCTGTCCGACGACGACGCATCCCTGGAGCTGGAGGGTGCGCTCGCCGGGTTGAGGGTGGTGGCCGGACGAACAGGTGCACGCACGCCGGTGAAGACCCGTATCCGGGCGGGCCGCCATCCTCTGCTCCGGGTGGACGAGGCCTGCGGACGGCCGGACGTGCCCGGGGTGACGCCGGGCATGCTGAGGGCCGTGGAGGAGGCGGACGCGATCGTTGTGGCCGATTACGGCCGCGGCCTGGCCGCCAATCCGGAGCTCCGGGCCCTCCTCGCTGCCCTGGCGGATGACATACCGATCGTGTGGGATCCGCACCCCGCCGGTGCCGTGCCGGTGCCTGGCATAGCGGTGGCTACGCCGAATCTGGCTGAAGCTGCGAAAGCCGCTGGAACCCGGGTGGAGACACCTGCTGAAATCGCCGAGGCTGGCGGCTTGCTCCTGGAACGCTGGGGGAGCAAAGCCGTACTGGTGACCATGGGGAAACGGGGAGGGCTGCTGATGCGGGCGCGGAACCGTCCGCCGCGGACCATCCCGGCGCCGCCGGCCGACGTCGTCGATCCATGCGGTGCGGGAGACAGGCTGGCGGCCAGCCTCGCCGTGCGCCTGGCCGAAGGACGCAGCCTCGACGACGCCGCGGAACTGGCCATCCATGAAGCGGCGGCCTTCCTTGGCGCCGGGGGAGTGGCCGCACTTTCCGACCGGCACCTTTCTGACAGGCACCGTCCTGTCTGGCGGCACCGGCGGGACGGGGACGCCCTGGCGTTGGCCCGGCGAGTGCGGGCCAACGGCGGAACCGTGGTGGCGACCGGCGGCTGCTTCGACCTGCTGCATGCCGGCCATGCCCGTACACTGGCGGCGGCCCGGGACCTGGGCGACTGCCTGATCGTGTGCCTGAACTCGGACGAATCCGTCCACCGGATCAAGGGTGGGCCCAGGCCCATCGTGAGCCAGCAGGACAGGGCCGAGCTCCTCCTGGCCCTCGAATGCGTGGATGCCGTCCTGGTCTTCGAGGAGGACACCCCGCAGGCCTGCCTCGACGTGCTTCGCCCGGCAGTCTGGGTCAAGGGCGGAGATTACAGCGTGTCACAGCTGCCCGAAGCGGATCTTGTTGCGAGCTGGGGAGGGCGGTGCGTGACAGTGCCTTACCACCAGGCCCACTCCACATCCGTCCTGGCGGACGCGCTGGCCAAGGTGAGCTGAGGCCGTCAAACGCCCGGCAGCCGGCGGAGCGGCCGCCTTGCAAACCGGGCGCCCCTGCGAACCACACGAACCCTGAAACCGTCCCTCTGAAAGGAACACCATGAACCACACCGCTTTCCGGCCCGGCCGGGTCCTTGTCACCGGCGGAGCCTCGGGCCTGGGCGCCGCCGTCGTCGACGCCGTCCTGAAGGCGGGCGGAACCCCGGTGGTGCTGGACCGGGACATCCGCAATGCCGCGGCGGCGAAGGCCTTCGAGGTTGACGTGTCGGATCGGTCTGCAGTGAGTGAGGCCGTGCAGCATGCCGCCGAAACGCTCGGCGGCCTGGACGCAGTGGTCACCGCCGCCGGGATCGACCGCTGCGGAAAACTCGAGGATGTGGCCGCCGACGAGTGGGAACGGGTCATCGGTGTCAACCTCCTGGGCACGGTGTCCGTAGTGCGTGCGGCGCTGCCCTACCTGAAGGAATCCCGGGGCAGGGTTGTCACCATCGCCTCCACGCTGGGCAAGAGGGCGCTGCCCGAGGCCAGCGCGTACTGCGCGTCCAAGTTCGGGGTGGTGGGGTTCAGCCATTCCCTTGCCGCCGAGACAGGCGGGGAGATCGGCGTGACCACCATGATCCCCGGCGGAATGAAGACGCGGTTCTTCGACGACCGCGCCGAGCAATACAAACCGCAGGACGATTCCCGCCTGAACGATCCGGCCAACGTGGCCCAGGCCATCCTGTTCGTGCTGTCCCAGCCCGCCGGGTGCGAAATACGCGAGATGCTCATCTGCCACGAGGACGAGGGGTCATGGCCGTGAGCTGGAGGACGTCCTCGTAGACGGCGTCCGCTGCCACGGCCTCCACCGTGGACACATCGTGCCGGCACCGCGGCGCCGTCCACCCCACTTGGGTGATGTCGATCCCGCAGACGGGGCAGTGCGTGGCCCAGCCAAGATGGATCCGGTGCAGGCTGCGGCCCAGCGGCGCGGCGTGGATGGCATTGCCCGCCCAGAAGATGCCCACCGTCGGCGTCCCCAGCGCCTGGGCCAGGTGCCGGGGGCCGCTGTCGTTGGCCACCACCACGCTGCAGCCGGCGAGCAGCCCCGCGAGCTCGCCCAGGCTGAGTCTCCCCGCGAGCGATGCCACCTGCGGAGCGTCGTCGTCGGCGGAATAGCCGCCCCGCGCGGCGCCCGTTCCGGCCGGGACGGGGCCGACGGCGAGTTCCACCACCGTTTCCGCCAGCTCCCTTTCGCTCTGGTCACCGACTACCAGAACCCGGAAGCCGTCGTCGGCCGCCCTCCTGGCCACGGCGGCGAAGCGTTCGGCCGGCCAGCGCCGCCGGGGATCGGTGGCGCCCGGGTGGACCACGATCACGGTGCGGGTGTCACCGGCGAGGCTGATGGCCAGCTGCCTCTCGAACTCCGGCCGGGGACGCAGCCGGGCCTCCAGGTCAACCGGCGGTGCACCGGCGTAACCCGCCACCTCGAGCGCCCGCAGCGGCTCGTGCTGGTAATACAGGTAGGGCACGGTGCGCTCCAGCCTGGCGGCATCGGGCGTCCCGGCACCCACGGTGTGCCGCGCGCCAAGCCGGAGCAGGAAGGGATTGGAATTGCGTCCGCCGCCGTGCAGCTGGACGGCGAGGTCGAATTCCCTGGCGCGCATCGCAGCGAAGAATCCGTCCAGTTTTTCTTCATCCACTGCCCCCGGCCGCACGCCTTCCGCGAACGGAAGGATGGCAGTTTCATCCACCGGACTCTCAACCTGGGCAAGCAGTTCGGCGTGAATAGGGGTGCCCAGCAGCGTCACGGTGGACTCCGGATATGCCGCTTTCAGCGCTGTGACCGCGGGGATGGCGTACATCAGATCGCCCAGCCCGCCGCCGCGGAGCACGGCGATCCGCGAGACTTCGGTGAATTCCTCCAGCACGGGGCCGACTCCGTACCCGGTCATGTGTGCTCCGCCAAAGTCGGCGTTGAGGTGTCCCATGGTGTCAGCCCCTTCGGCTATCTCGGGGCGGACCAATGCCCTGCGGGAATGGTCCGTGATGCCACCATACGGCGCCTCGGCGCCCCCCGCCAGCGCTGAAAACTCCCGACGCGGCGGGGTGTAAATCCGCCGACGCGAGGGTACGGATGACGTCAGAAGACGGCGGCATCCAGGAACCAGCGACCCACAGCGAGGAGCCCCATGCGATCGACCACACTGGCCACTGCGGAGGATGAGCTCACCATCCTGGACCCCCGCACAGGGGCAACGGTGGGCAGCCTGCCCGTCGCCCGGCCCGCGGACGTTGCCGATGCACTGGACGCAGCACGCGCCGCACAGCCTGGCTGGGCAGCCACGCCGACCGCCGGGCGCGGAAGGCTGATCCGCGCCGCAGCCGGAGCACTGGACGGGGCAGCGGCGGAGCTGGCGGAGCTGAACTCGCGGGAAACCGGACGCCCGGCCGGGGAGGCCCTCGCCGGGATAGCCGCCGGGGTGTCCACCTTGGAACAGTTTGCCGAACTCGGCCCGGTGCACCGCGGCCATAGCCTCCGCGGCAGTATTCTGGCGGCCGATTACACGGTTGCCGAGCCCCGCGGCGTAGCCGTGCTGCTCACGCCCTGGAATGATCCGGTGGCCGTGGCTTGCGGGCTCATCGGCGCCGCCCTCGTCACCGGCAACACCGCCGTTCACAAACCCAGCGAGCGCTGCCCGCACGTGGGGAAGCGGCTGGGTGAAGTGCTGTCTCCAGTCTTTCCGCCCAACGTGCTGCTGACCCTCACCGGAGGGGCCGACGTCGGCACCCTCCTCACGCAGCAAGCTTCCGTTGACGTTTTTGCGCACGTAGGGTCCAGCGACGCCGGCTCGCGCATCGCTCGCGCGGCCGTTTTCACGGGCGCGCACGTCATCAGGGAAAACGGCGGTAACGATCCGCTGCTCGTGGATGAGGACGTTGATCCCGGCTGGGCCGCCGAACAGGCGGCGATTGGTTCCTTCAGCAACAGCGGCCAGATCTGCACCTCGGTGGAACGGATCTACGTCCACCGGGCCATCGCCGAACAGTTTTGCGGGGCCCTGGTTGAGCAGGCACGGAGCCGCAACCGGGAGGGCCGGCTGGCCCCGCTGGTGGATACCCGGATGCGCGACGCCGTCCACCGGCACGTGGCCGAGTCGCTCCAGCTCGGCGCGCGGGCGGCCGAGGGCGGCGCAGTTCCCGAAGGCCCCGGGGCCTTCTATCCGGCCACAGTGCTCCTCGAATGCACCGACACCATGGACGTCATGGCCGAGGAAACGTTCGGGCCCGTGGCTCCGGTCCGGGTGGTGGACAGCTTCGAGCAGGGGCTCAGCCTCGCCGCCGCGGGCCGCTACGGGCTGGCCGCGACCGTCCTGACCGGGAGCATCGCGCACGCCCAGCAGGCCATCGCCGCGCTGCCGGTGGGCACCGTCAAGGTCAATGGGGTGTTCGGCGGTGCACCGGGCGGTTCAGCCCAGCCGCGCGGCGAAAGCGGCCACGGCTTCGGCTATGGCCCGGAACTCCCGGACGAATTCACCCGCGTCAGGGTGGTGCACGTCGCGGCCCCGCCGGCAATTGGGTTACCCGGCCAGGCCCCGGCCCCCGGGGTCACCCCGGCGGAAGAGCCCGAACCGTGAGCGGCGGCGGCCTGCCCGGGGCTGGCCTGCCGGACCTTTCCGAGCAGCGGGGACTTGCCGCCTGGCTTCCGCGGCGGCTCGCAGAGGAACGCCCGGCCGTAACCGTGGTGGGCGACTTCATGCTTGACGGCTGGTGGAGCGGTTCGATCGACAGGATGTGCCGCGAGGCGCCCGCTCCCGTGGTGGACATCGAACGCCGTGATTTTGCCCCCGGTGGCGCCGCGAACACCGCCATGAACCTGGCCGCCCTCGGAGCCAGGGTCAGGGTCGCCGGGATTATCGGCCGGGATGACGCCGGCGGGGAACTGAAGCGGCAGCTGCTCGCCGCGGGCGTGGACACGGGCCTGCTGTGCGAGCACCAAGACATGGTCACCACCACGAAGACCAGGATCAGCAGCGGCGGCCAGGTCCTGTTGCGCTTCGACGACTCCGCGGGCCAAGTCCCCGGAGACGCCCTGGCGGCGCTGGCCGCAGCGGTGCCTGCCGCCGTCGAACATCAGGCCGCCGTGGTGATCTGCGACTACGGAACAGGTGTCCTGGCCGGGCCGGTCCGCCGGCGGCTCATCGACTGCCTGGTCCGTCGGGCACCGGAAATGCTGGTGGTGGTGGATGCCCATGACCCCCGTCCGTGGGCGGAGCTGGAGCCGGATCTCGCGACCCCCAATGCGCAGGAAGCTGCCCGGCTGCTGGAGCTCCGGTTGCCGGCCGGATCGGAGCGCGCCGCCGTTGTCGCGGAGCACGGGCCCGAGCTCCTGCAAACCACAGGGGCGCGCGCCGTCGTGGTCACGCTGGACCGGGACGGGACAGTGCTGATTCCCGCCGCCGGCAGTTCCCACCGGACCTGGGCGAGGCCTGCCACCGAGAAGCAGGCCTCGGGAGCGGGGGACACCTTCGTAGCCGCCCTGACCCTGGCCCGCGCCGCCTCGCTCCCACTGACGGCGAGCCTCGACCTGGCCCAGGCCGCCGCGGATGTAGTGGTCCATCATCCCGGCACCTCGGTGTGCGGCACGGAAGAGCTGGGGCGCTACCTTGAGAGCTTCGCTGACACCGCCCTGACCGCCGACGAGCTGGAGCGGCACCTGCGGGCACACCGAAGCGACGGCCAGCGCGTGGTCCTCACCAACGGCTGTTTCGACGTGCTGCACCGGGGGCATACGCGCTACCTGAACCAGGCCAAGCAGCTGGGCGACGTGCTGGTGGTGGCACTCAACAGTGACGACTCGGTGCGCAAACTCAAGGGACCCGGCCGGCCCATCAACGGCGTGGCGGACCGGGCGGCCGTGATCGCGGCCTTGAGCTGCGTGGACTACGTCACCGTCTTTGACACCCCGACGCCCATTCCGCTGATCGAGCAGCTGCGCCCGGAGGTCTACGCCAAGGGCGGCGACTACACGCCCGAGATGCTCGCGGAGACCGAGGCGGTGGAGGCCTACGGCGGCCGGGTTTCCATCCTCGACTACGTGGCGGACCGGTCCACCACGGCCATGGTCCAGCGCATCCGCAACGGCGAAGGCGCATCCGTCTCGGAGGCGTAGCGGGCACTGCTGAAGTGGCCCTGTTCTCGCGCGGGCACGGCAGATCGGCGCAGCGATGCCGAGCCGATGCGACCCAAAGCTGGGCCACTTCAGCATGCTGCAGCCCCGGCCCGGCACGCCTGTCCCGTCAACTAGGGTTGAAGCATGACGGAAGCGGCGGAAAACTGATGGCACGGCGCGGAAAGTCGGGAAGAAAAACAGACGATTCTGCTCCCGGAGTGGTGGAGCTGCCCCGGGGCGCCCGCCCGGACGGTCCCGTTGAAGGCGTGTACTACATCGACACCGGCGACTGTGAACTCATCGCGGACCAGGACAATTCCACGGGCTGGCTCCTGCGCATCAACGGCGTCATGAGTTCGCACATTGACCTCGCCGATCCGCTGTTCCTCGAGTTCGAGTACATGCGGTGGATGGCGGCCCTGATCGAGTCGCGCTGGCCCACGGAGTCCAGGCCAAAACTGCGAGGACTGCATCTTGGCGGCGGGGCCTGTTCGCTTGCCCGCTACTTCCACGCGGCCTACCCCGAGGCACGGCAGGTGGTGGTGGAACTGGACGGCAAGCTCGCCGAATACGTCCGCGGGTGGTTCGACCTCCCCAAGGCTCCGCTGCTGCGGCTGCGCGTGGGCGAGGCCCGGGCCGTGACCGAGACCCTTACCCCGCAGACCCGCGACTTCATCATCCGGGATGTCTTCGCCGGTGCCCTGACGCCGCGTCCCCTGACCACGGGGGAGTTCAACGCCCACGTGCGGCGCGTGCTGGCCCCCGGCGGCATCTATGTGGTGAATTCCGGGGACGGCCCGGACCTGAAAAACGCCCGCGAGGATGCCGCCACCATCGCGGCGGCCTTTGAACACACCGTGATCATCGCGGATCCCGCCATGCTGAAGGGGCGCCGCTACGGCAACATGGTGATGGCCGGCAGCGACGAGCCCTTCGACGACGATCCCGGGCTGGCGCGCCGGCTCCTGGGCGGGGCTGTACCCGCGCACATCTGGAATGATGCGAAGGTCCGTGCCTTCGCCACCGGCGCGCGGGTGCGCCACGACCCCGAGCTCGCGTCGCCTGCTCCGTAACTGCCGTTTTGAGGCCTCAGAAGGGCAGTTACAGAGCAACGGATGAATTGCCGCCATGCCCCAGCAGCCACTCCCGGTGGGCCGCGGTCTGTTCCCGCACGGCCTGGACGACGGCCGCGACCGCCGGCCGGCGCATCGAGTCCGGGCGCAGCACCATCCAGTAGGGCAGCCGTTCGGCGATGTCCCCGGGCAGCAGGCGCACCAGGTCGTCGTGCCTGTCGGCCATGAAGCACGGCAGGAACCCGATGCCGGCGCCGGCCCGCGTTGCTTCCACATGCACAAACACATTGGTGGAGCTCACTCCGTCCCGCATCGCCGGCACCAGGCGCCGCGGAGCGTCGAGGTCGTCCACCTGCAGCATGGAGTCCACGAAGTACACCAGCGGATGCGTGCTCAGGGATTCCACCGAGTCCGGCGTGCCGTTTTCCTCCAGATACGCCCGGGACGCGTACATGCCGAGGACATATTCGCCCAGCCGGAACGCTTCGGCCCGGTGCACCTGCGGCTCGCCCACCACCACTTCGATGTCCAGGCCGGAGCGCTGCTGCAGCGCCCGCCTAGTGACGGTGACGATCTCCACGCTGAGCCCCGGATGGTTCCGCCGCAGCCGCGCCACCGCCGGCGCCGCAATGTACGCGCTGAAGCCGTCGGTGGCGGTCATGCGAACGACGCCGGTAATCGGGTCCGGCGCGCGGCCTGACGGTCCCAGCGCGCGCACCGCAGTTTCGACCTGCTCCGCGACCAGCGCGGCCTGCGCGCCGAGCTCGGTCAGCTCCCAGCCGCCGGCCGCCCGGGAGAGGACGCGCCCGCCCAGGGCCTTCTCCAGGGCGGCAATCCTGCGCGAGACCGTGGTGTGGTTCAGTCCCAACACCTGCGCCGCCGTCGTGAATTTTGCCGAGCGCGAGACAGCGAGCAGAACCAGAAGATCATCCGGGTTGGCATCCATATCTGCAATTTTGCACGAAACAAGTGCCGGATTAGTTATTGAACCGCGTTCTTTCTGCAGCAATACTCAGGTGGATCGGAAGTGCTGGAACGCAGCACATGTCAGCGTGGACACTTTGAGGAGCCAACCATGAACGCGGAACCATCCTTGCAGGCCCGGCAGCGCCCGGCGGCAGACCCGGCGGCGGCTCCGGCCCGGCGCCACACAACTTGATAGGCGGTCCTGGCGTGGAGAAGACACTGAACGGCCGCAAGGCAGTGGTGACCGGCGGTGCCAGCGGGATCGGTGCGGCGTGCGTGCGGGAGCTCGCGGCCCGGGGAGCCAAGGTGGTGGTGGCGGACGTGGATGAAACCGGGGCCGCGGCCCTCGCCGACGAGGTGGGCGGCACGGCATGGGCGGTGGACCTCCTGGACGTCGACGCCTTGGCGGCGCTGAGCCTGGACTGCGACATCCTGGTCAACAACGCCGGAATCCAGCGGGTCAGCCCCATCGAGGACTTCGAACCGGAAGCCTTCCGGAGGATTATCTCGCTCATGCTCGAGGCACCGTTCCTGCTGATCCGGGCGGCGCTGCCGCACATGTACGCCAACGGGTTCGGCCGCATCATCAACGTCTCGTCCGTGCACGGCATCCGAGCCTCCCCGTTCAAGAGCGCCTACGTTTCCGCCAAGCACGGTCTCGAAGGGCTGAGCAAGGTCACGGCGCTGGAGGGCGGCGAGCACGGCGTCACGTCGAACTGCATCAACCCCGGATACGTGCGGACCCCTCTCGTGGAAAAGCAGATCGTGGACCAGGCGCGCTTGCATGGCATCCCCGAGTCGGAGGTCCTGGCCAAGGTCATGCTGACAGAGTCCGCGGTCAAGCGGCTGGTCGAGCCCGAGGAAGTCGCCTCGCTGGTGGCGTGGCTGGCCTCCAACGACGCCGGCATGGTGACCGGAGCGAGCTACACCATGGACGGCGGCTGGTCGGCTCGCTAGCCCCGGCCCGCCCCGCCCAACCTAGTTCTTGGTGCCTGTTAAGGCGAGGGTGCCGCCCAGGGCTATCATCATGGCTCCGCCGGTCGTGCTGACCGCCGAGATTCGGCGGGGCGAGCGGGCAAACCACTGCCTCGCCGTGCCCGCCGCAAGGGCCCAGACACTGTCCGAGACCAGGGCGATCACCAGGAACGTGGCCCCCAGTACGGCCAGTTGGAGCGGAATGGCCCCTGCGCCGTGATCCACGAACTGGGGGAGCACGGCCACGAAAAACACCACGGACTTCGGGTTGGTTGCTCCCACAACGAACCCTTCCCGGAGAATGCGCAGGGTGGAAGCGGAACGTGACACGTCCCGCGCCGCCGAATGCCCCTTGCGTTGCCGGACTGCCTGGACGCCCAAGTAGATGAGGTAGGCCGCTCCGGCGAACTTCACGACGGTAAACAGCAGCACCGACTGTGCCAGCACCACCCCGAGGCCCAGCGCCACTGCCGCGATCTGCAAGAGTTCGCCCACGGCATTGCCCGCAACGCTGAGCAGGCCGCCCCGCCGCCCCAAGGCAAGGGACCGCCCGATGACAAACAGGACACTCGGGCCGGGGACGGCTATCAGCAACGCGGAGACCAGGGCAAAGGCCACCAGATTGGTCAAAGGCACCATGCCTGATGGTAACGCCGGAGGCCTCGGCCAGCCACCCGCCGTGCCTCCCTGGTCTCAGCCCTGGCCGGGACCCGGATCGGAGTCTGAATCGGGACCCGGATGAGCCTCCTGACCGGTGGCCGGACTGCCGGCCTGCCGCATGTACTCCTCGACTGCCGATTCCGGGACCCGGTAGGACTTGCCGAAGCGGTCTGCCGCCAGCGTGCCGGCCCTGACCATGCGGTAAACGGTTATTCGCGAGAGGCGCATAGCCGCTGCGACTTCAGCGATGGTGAGGTATGCCGTGTGTAGATTGGCGATGGACATGGATCCGGGCTCCTCCGGGGTAATGGGGCGAAGTGGACGGTCGCCGCAAAGCCCGGCCTAGTCCGGCCGCCTCAACTGCCGGTAGTCGTAGAAGTATGTCCGGCCGTTGGACCGGAGCCCGATCCAATGGCCGTGCTTGACCACCACGGTGCCCTCGTGCCTGCCGCTGAAGGGATCGTCGCCCACGAGGACGTCGCCTAATTTGTACGGCACCGCACCCGTGCGTGCACGGTGCAGAGTCTGGTTTAGGAGACCGGACAGTCGGCCGTTCCGACTTCTGTCAGCCGGTGCTCCGGCAGGGATTCTCAACATCAGGGATCACTCCTTCACAGCGTTACCAATCGTCGGTTCACTGGCGGCGCGGATCCGAACATCTGACGGCGGAGAAGCGTTCCCCGCATCCGGCTGGCACCGTGGCGTTAACTGTAGAAAGCAATCACATCCGTCACACGAGTAACATCTACCCCATTTATCACATTGGTCACTCCCGTAACAGACCTTTAATTACTCAATTTCGGCCACCGGGGAATACTTGGGCGCCAGTCTTCCCTCGTGCGGGTGCCGGCGGCCGGCTGCCTTAAGCCGGCTGCCTTAGACCGGCACCCGGCGGCCCCGGTCAGCCCCGGACCACCGGCAGAGGTGAGGTTTCGTCCTCAAGGTGGGCGCGCCGTCGTCCGTTCCCCTTGACCCACAGCCGGTAGGCGAGGACCAGCAGGCCCAGCCAGACCGCGCCCACGTAGAGCGCAATGCGCGTGTCCTCGAAAACGCCGAGGACGGCGATCACCAAAGCCATGAATCCGATGGTCAGGACGGAGGCAGCCGGCCACCAGGGGGACGGGAATTCCGACACCGGCAGGCCGTTGCGGGCGATCTCGCGCTTCATTGCCACATGGGAGGACAGGATCATGACCCATACCCAGACTGTGGCGAACGTGGCTATGGAGGCGATCAGCAGGAAGACGTCCTCGGGGATGACCGCATTCAGGACGACGCCCACGAGGAGGATGCCCGCCATCATCACCACGGTCATCCAGGGCACGCCATGCCTTGAAACCCGGCCGAAGCTCTGCGGAGCGTGTCCCTGCTGGGCCAGGCCAAACAGGATGCGGCCGGCGCCGAAAATGTCACTGTTGATCGCCGAGAGGGCGGCGGTGATCACCACGGCGTTGAGGATGTGAGGTGCGGCCGGGATGCCGAGGCCGCTGAAGATCTGTACGAACGGGCTGCCGTTGCTGCCGATCTCGTTCCACGGGAACAGGCTCATGAGCACGCCGAGGGTCAGTACGTAGAACAGCAGCACGCGGACCGGCACGGTGTTGACTGCCTGCGGGATGACTTTCTTGGGGTCGGCGGCCTCGCCGGCGGTTATGCCGATGGTCTCGATCCCGCCGAATGCGAACATCACCACGGCGAACGCGGCCAGGAGGCCTTCGAAGCCGTTGGGGAACAGCCCGCCATGCTCCACGAGGTTGCCCAGTCCCGGGGCGACGGTGGACCCGCCGGCCTGGAAGCCGAAAGCGAGGATGGCCGCGCCGCCGGCGATCATCGCGATGATGGCCGTGACCTTGACCAGGGTGAACCAGAACTCAAGTTCGCCGAACACCTTCACGCTCAGCAGGTTCAGGGCCGCGAGAAGGAAGATGATGGCCAGGACCCAGATCCAGCGCTCCACGGCGGGGAACCAGAAGCCCATGTAGATGCTGAAGGCAGTGACATCGGCAATGGCCACAATCGCCATCTCGAAGACATACGTCCAGCCGGTCACGAAGCCCGCCAGCGGGCCAAGGTACCGGCTGGCGTACTGCCCGAACGAGCCTGACACCGGGTGCCTCACGGCCATCTCGCCCAGTGCCCGCATCACCATGAACACCGCGGCGCCGCCGATCATGTAGGCAAGCAGCACTGCGGGCCCGGCCTTCTGGATCGCTGACGCCGAACCGTAGAACAGCCCGGTGCCGATAGCCGAGCCCAGCGCCATGAAGCGGATGTGCCGGACGTTGAGTCCGCGGTGGAGGACGGTTTCCACCGCGGTGCTTGCCGTCCGGATCGCGGCTGCGGGTGCCGTCTTTATGGCGTCTGGTGCTTGCTGCATACGAATACCTTCTCGTCTTTGGGAGGGGGATCGTTTACCAGCAGACCATTTCCGGGACACACGTGATGAGCCTCACGGGGCCTTGGTGTCTTCAATTTCAGACTGTGCGGCGGTGGACCGTCAGCGGCTTCCGGCTTTCCGGCTTAAGCGAGGCAAGCGGTGTCAGCGGCATCTGGCTTAAGCGAGGCAACCGGTGTCACCGGTAACCGGCGGGATCCGCGGGAAGGCCGGCGTCCTGGACCTCGGCCAGGTATCGCCAGCAGTCGGGCTGCGAGCCGTCAACGTCGGTGAAGCCGTACTCACGGGCCAGTCCGCCGGAGGAGAACGAGCCGCCTTTGCGGAGATGCAGGTCCGGGTCCGCTGCCAGCGCGGCGACCGCGCGGCCGACGAAGCGCGGGCTTTCCGAGATCGCGGCGAAGTGTGGGTTGATTGCTGCACCGTCGCGCCAGTTCGCCTCCGTCACGCCGTAGTGTTCCAGCATCATTTCCGAGCGCATCCAGCCGGGCGTCAGGGCCAGCGCAGTGCATCCGAACGGCTTCAGCTCCTCGGCCTGGCTGAAGGCGAGGCGCAGGACGGCGGACTTTGCCAAGTCGTAAAACGCCGAGAGCCGGTAGTGCGCCGTGTTGTACTCCCGGGTCCCGTCGGTCATCTCCACCACGAGCCCGCCGGGCCGTCGGATGAGCAGTGGGAGGGCGAAATGGCTGGTGACCAGATGCGTGTCCACGGCGCCGTGGAGCATTTTCAGTCCGGCATCGAGGTTGTGCTCCCAGAGCGGCGTATTCCACTCGATGAGGTTCTCGCCGCCCCACACATCGTTGACCAGGATGTCCAGCCGACCTCGCTCGGCGTCAATCCGGCGGATCAGTTCTTCCACTTCGGCGGCATTGAGGTGGTCGACGGCGGCAGCGATGCCGTGCCCGCCGGCGGCGGCAACCATCTCGGCGGTTTCCTCGATGGTTTCGGCGCGGTCGTAGGCGGACCTGCGGTCCCGCGTGGTGCGGCCCGTGCAGTAGACGGTGGCGCCTGCTTCGCCCAGCGCCACCGCGGTGCCCCGCCCGGCCCCGCGCGTGGCACCGGCAACCAGGGCGACTTTCCCAGCCAGCGGTGAGTCCATGCCTAACGCTACCTCCGGAGGCGCCGGCGGCGGACTGTGGCGGATGCGGCAATAGTCTGGTATTCCGGACACATAGGCATCCGCTTCGCCTGCCGACTCATTCGCGAAGGCGCAGGCTTAAGTACGGTATCCCGGACACGACCCCGGCCCGGGACCGGAACGACGGAGGAAAATATGGCAGACACCGTGGTGCCGCAGGGAGCGGTACGGGCACCGAAGGCGGCGGCAAAGGCGACGTCGAAAGTCCCTGCCGCCGAAAACACGCTCCGGATCCTCAAACTGCTGGCTTCGAGGCGCGGGCCGATGGCGGCGTCGAACATCGCCACCTCGCTGGGACTGCCGCGTTCCAGCGTCTACCACCTGCTGGGCGTGATGGAGGCCAACGGTTTTGTCCTGCACCTGCACGAGGAACAGCGCTATGGCCTCGGCATCAGCGCCTTCGAACTCAGCTCGGCCTACTCGCGGCAGGAGCCGCTGTCCCGGCTCGGGCGGCCCGTGCTCGCCTCGCTCGTGGACGCGATCGGCGAAAGCGCGCACCTCGCAGTGCTGCACGGCCGGGACGTGCTGTACATCGTGGAGGAGCGGGCCAAGAACCGGCCGTCGCTCGTGACCGACGTCGGCGTGCGGCTGCCGAGCCACCTCACCGCCAGCGGTCGGGCCATCCTTGCCGCGCTGCCCAAGTCCCAGGTCCGCGCGCTGTATCCGAATGCCGCCGCGTTCAGTGCGCGGCACGAGATGGAGGGGGCCATCATGAAGTACTCGGCGCTGTCCTCGCACCTGGACCAGGTCCGCCAGCGCGGCTACGCCACGGAACACGGTGAGGTGACGCCCGGCTTCGGTTCCATCGCCGCCGCCGTCACGGATCACCTGGGATGGCCGACGGCGGCAGTCGCCGTCACGTTCCTCGAGGACAGGCTGCCGGCGGGCCAGTGGCCGGCGCTCGCCGTGCGCGTGCAGAAGGTCGCCGACGAACTTTCGGTCCGCATCCACGGCCGCCGCTCCGCCTGACCCGCCGTCCCGGCCGCCCTTCCCAACCTTTCCCAACTAGGTCGCAATAGGTGTCGTTTTGAGCCCCCAAAACGACACCTATTGCGACCTAGTTGGGGAAAGGTGCCGCGTCTGTAATCCCGGACAGCACTGGCTTGAACCCCCTGTTTCCGGGGCTGCGGACAGGCTTTAGTTGATACAGAAGCACTTCCCCCGAACTATTGAACACACGAAGGAGCCCTCATGGCACCCGCCGATTTCACCACCGGTGCCCGCCCGGTCAAAGCGGCCCGCGGCACCGAGCTCAGCGCCAAGTCCTGGCAGACGGAGGCCCCGCTGCGGATGCTGATGAACAACCTGGACCCGGAGGTGGCCGAGCGCCCCGATGACCTGGTGGTCTACGGCGGCACCGGCCGGGCCGTCCGGTCCTGGGCCGCGTTCGACGCGATCACCCGCACCCTGGAGACGATGGAGAAGGACGAGACCCTGCTGGTCCAGTCCGGCAAGCCGGTGGGTGTGTTCCGGACCAACGAGTGGGCCCCGCGGGTGCTGCTGGCGAACTCGAACCTGGTGGGGGACTGGGCGAACTGGCCCGAGTTCCGCCGGCTCGAGGCCGAGGGCCTGATGATGTACGGCCAGATGACGGCCGGGTCCTGGATCTACATCGGCACCCAGGGCATCCTGCAGGGCACCTTCGAGACGTTCGCCGCGATCGCCCGGAAGCTCACCGGGGACGAGAACGGCACCCTCGCCGGGACCCTGACGCTCACCGGCGGCTGCGGCGGCATGGGCGGGGCGCAGCCGCTGGCCGTGACGCTGAACGACGGCGCGTGCCTGATTGTCGACGTCGACGAGACCCGGCTGCGCCGCCGCGCCGGCAAGCGCTACCTCGACGAGGTCGAGACCGACCTTGACGCCGCGATCGCCAAGGTCCTGGCGGCCAAGGAGGAGCGCCGCGGCTGGTCCGTCGGCTACGTCGGCAACGCCGCCGAGGTCTTCCCGGAGATCCTGCGCCGCCACAACGCCGGGGAGCTGACCGTGGACATCGTCACGGACCAGACCTCCGCGCACGACCCGCTGTCCTACCTGCCCGAGGGCATCACCGTTACGGAGTGGCAGGCCGAGGCCGCCGCCGACCCGGAAGGGTTCACCAAGAAGGCCCAGGCCTCGATGGCCAAGCACGTCCAGGCCATGGTGGAGTTCCAGGACGCCGGGGCCGAGGTGTTCGACTACGGCAACTCCATCCGCGACGAGGCCCGCAAGGGCGGCTACACCCGTGCCTTCGAATTCCCCGGGTTCGTCCCGGCCTACATCCGCCCGCTGTTCTGCGAGGGCCTGGGCCCGTTCCGCTGGGTCGCGCTCTCCGGTGACCCCGAGGACATCGCCGTCACCGATAAGGCGATCAAGGAACTCTTCCCGGAGAACAAGCACCTGCACCGCTGGATCGACGCCGCCGGGGAGCGCGTGGAGTTCGAGGGCCTGCCCGCCCGGATCTGCTGGCTCGGGTACGGCGAACGCGCCAAGGCCGGGCTGCTGTTCAACCAGCTCGTGAAGGAAGGCAAGGTCAAGGCGCCCATCGTAATCGGCCGGGACCACCTGGACTCCGGCTCCGTCGCGTCCCCGTACCGCGAAACCGAGGCAATGCAGGACGGGTCGGACGCGATCGCCGACTGGCCGCTGCTGAACGCCCTGCTCAACACCGCCTCCGGCGCCACCTGGGTCTCGATCCACCACGGCGGCGGCGTCGGCATCGGCCGCTCCATCCACGCCGGCCAGGTCTCCGTCGCCGACGGCACCGACCTCGCCGCGCAGAAACTCGAACGGCTCCTGACCAACGACCCGGGCATGGGCGTCATCCGCCACGCCGACGCCGGCTACGACCGCGCCCTCGAGGTCGCCCAGGAACGCGGCGTCCGCATCCCGATGAACGAAACCCGCTAACCAGGTCCAAGCCCCACGTCGACTGCTCCGTAACTGCCGTTTTGGGCCCCCAAAAGGACACCTACGGAGCAATCGATGAGAAAAGTAGGAATCATGACACTCACAACCCAGGAACCGCTGACCGTTACCCTCGGTTCCAGCGGCGTCACGCCCGAGGACGTCGTCGCCGTCGCACGCCACAACGCGAAGGTGACCATCTCACCGGAAGCCCTGGACACTGTTGCCAAGGTCCGCGCACACATCGACGAGCTCGCCCACAGCGAGGTGCCCGCGTACGGCATCTCCACCGGCTTCGGGGCGCTCGCCAACCGGCACATCCCCAACGAGCTGCGCACGCAGCTGCAGAAGTCGCTCATCCGCAGCCACGCCGCCGGCATGGGCCCGGCAGTCGAGCGCGAGGTGGTCCGCGGCATCATGTTCCTCCGCTCCAAGACCCTCGCCTCCGGCCGCACCGGCGTCCGCCCGGTGGTCCTGCAGACGATGGTGGACGTGCTCAACGCCGGCATCACCCCGGTGGTCCGCGAATTCGGCTCGCTGGGCTGCTCCGGCGACCTCGCGCCGCTCTCGCATTGCGCCCTGGTGCTCATGGGCGAAGGCGAAGCCACCGGACCCGACGGCGTGCTGTACGGCGCCAAGGACTGCCGCACCGTGTCCGAACTCCTCGCCGAGCACGGGATCGAACCCGTCACGCTCGCGGAGAAGGAGGGCCTGGCGCTCGTGAACGGCACCGAGGGCATGCTGGGCATGCTCCTCATGGCCATCGCTGACCTGCGCCAGTTGCTCACGACGGCGGACATCACCGCCGCGCTCAGCGTCGAGGCGCTGCTCGGCACGGACCAGGTGTTCCTGCCCGAGCTCCACGCGGCCCTGCGGCCGCACCCGGGGCAGGCCGCCAGCGCTGACAACATGCTGCGCGTGCTGTCCAACTCCCCGATCGTCGCCTCACACCGGGTGGGCGACTCCCGGGTCCAGGACGCCTACTCGCTGCGCTGCGCACCGCAGGTTGCCGGGGCCGTCCGCGACACCGTGGACCACGCGGACCTCGTGGCCTCCCGCGAACTCGCGGCGGCCATCGACAACCCGGTGGTCCTGCCGGACGGCCGCGTGACCTCCAACGGCAACTTCCATGGTGCCCCCGTGGCGTACGTCCTCGATTTCCTGGCGATTGCCGTGGCGGATCTGAGTTCCATCGCCGAGCGCCGCACCGACCGCATGCTGGATCCGGCGCGTTCGCACGGGCTGCCGGCGTTCCTCGCCGCGGATCCGGGCGTCGATTCGGGGCTCATGATCGCGCAGTACACCCAGGCCGGGCTGGTCTCGGACAACAAGCGGTTGGCGGTGCCGGCGTCCGTGGACTCCATCCCGAGCTCCGCCATGCAGGAGGACCACGTGTCCATGGGCTGGCATGCTGCACGAAAGCTCAGGAAGGCCGTTGAGAACCTCCGCCGCGTCCTGGCAATCGAACTGGTGACGTCCGCCCGCGCCCTCGACATGCGCACGCAGCTCTCCGGCGGTCAGCTGACTCCGGGTCCTGCGGGTGCAGCAGTCGTCGCGGCGCTCCGCGGCGTCGTCGAGGGTCCGGGGGCCGACAGGTTCCTCTCACCGGAACTGGAGGCAGCCGATGTGCTGGTGGCCTCCGGCGAGGTAAGGGCGGCAGCCGAATCCGCCGTCGGAATCCTTGCCTAAAAATGAACAATGTGCGCCGCCGGTAAACTTTTGCCGGCGGCGCCGAAATACTCTGCAACGCTCCACGCACCGACTTGCGGAGTGTAGTAGAACTGAACGTGTAGCAAAAGTCACATCAACGACGCTGTGGCGGAGAACATCCACAAAGGGGTAGAAGTTCACATGAAAGCACGCGGGGCAGTCCTGTCCAGACGTATCGCACACACGGCCACGGTTTCCGACTGGGGATCGTTGCACGCGGGCGAGCGGGTCGAAATCATCAAGCATGCGCATGTTATTGCCGCAGGCGAGGTCGAGGAGGTCTCACGGAGCGGCAACGTTCTGTGGCTCGTCAGCAGCGGGATTTCCGAGACTCAGCTCTTCATGACGTCCGACGGCGTGCAGGTTCGCCGGACGTAGGTCAGGCAAACAAAAGCCCCCGACCCTGGGATCATCCGGCCGTTTACGGCGGCGGATGAAACCAGAGGCGGGGGCTTTTTGCTTGCTAGGCCGTGCTAGGCTGCGATGTCCTCGTGGGTTTCGCCGAAGGGGACCGACTCGTCGAGGGCCACCTTGTAGTGGCCCGGTTCGAGGCGGGTGACCCTGATGCCGCAGGTGCCGTCTTGGGCTGCCGTTTCGATCAGGGTTTCCACCGCATTCTCCAGGCCCTCGTGGACCTGGTCCGCACTGGTGAAGGCCAAGTGGATGGACCGGGAATCCGAGGAGCCTGCCGCGTTTGAAGGAGCGGTTGGGCGCTCCATAATTGCTGTGCTCATGTACTGACTTTCTGTAATTCGTGCCGAGGCCGAAGCTCACTCTACCCGCCTGAGTCAACAAACGTAAGATGACTGGCATTTGATAGGGTCCATGACCAGTTTGTCTAGCGCATAAATAAAGGGGATTCGGGTCCCTGGGGGGCTGATCCTACGGCTAGTGTTGGTCTGATCCGACAAGCCACCAGCGGAGGGGCGGCCGTGTTTGAACCTGCAAGCATCATCTTCGCCGCGGCCGGCATCGCCGTGTTTGTCGCCGCCATCCTGCCTAAACTCCTGCGGAATGCCCCGTTCTCGATGCCCATGGTGTTCCTGGGCGCAGGCATGGCCGCCTTCAGCCTGCTGGGCGACCTGCCGGACCCGGACCCCGTCGCGCATCCGGACTTCACCACGCACCTGACCGAAGTCTGCGTCATCATCTCCCTCATGGGGGCGGGGTTGGCACTGGACCGCCCCGTCGGCCGCCGCCGGTGGGCCACCACCTGGCGGATGCTGGCGATTGCGATGCCGCTGTGCTTGGCCGGCATGGCGCTTCTGGGCATGTGGCTGCTGGGCCTGGGACTCGCCGCGGCGGTCCTTGTCGCCGCCGCCCTGGCGCCCACGGACCCTGTCCTGGCCTCCGAGGTGCAGGTCGGAGAGCCGGCCGATGAGGAGGAAGGGACAGACCAGGAGGATGAAGTCAGGTTCGGGCTGACCTCGGAGGCAGGGCTCAACGACGGCCTGGCCTTTCCCTTCGTGTACCTGGCCATCGCCATGAGTGTGGTGGGCACCTCGCCCTCGGCATGGTTCCCCGAATGGTTCGCCGTGGATGTCCTGTGGCGCATTGGCATGGGCATGCTGCTGGGATTCGGAACGGGTAAGGCCCTTGCCCTGCTCTTCTTCTCCGCCCGGCACGAGAGCATGCGATTGTCCAGCCACTCCGAGGGGTTCGTTGCTCTTGCTGCCACGTTCCTGGCCTACGGCGTCACCGAGATGTTCGAGGGCTACGGCTTCATTGCGGTCTTTGTCTGCGCCGTGACTATCCGGGCGGCCGAGCATACGCACGGCTACCACAAAGTTCTGCACTCCTACGTGGAACAGCTCGAGCGGCTGTTGACGGTGGTCATCCTGGTCCTCCTGGGCGGAGCCATCGCTAGGGGCCTGCTGGCGAGAATCGGCTGGGCAGAAGTAGGGGTCGCGCTGATTTTCCTGATGCTGGTCCGTCCGCTGTCCGGCTGGCTGGCCCTGGCCCGGGGCAAGACGGGGCCACGGGAGCGGATCGCCATTTCCTTCTTCGGCATCCGCGGAATCGGTTCGCTCTACTACCTTTCGTACGCGCTCGGGCAGGGCGGGTTCGGGGACCAGGCGGAGCGGCTTTGGGCGATCGTTGGCCTGGTGGTGGCCATGTCCGTAGTGCTGCACGGTGCCACCACCGCGCCCGTCATGAACAGACTGGACCGGCTGCGCGAACGCCGGGCGGCCGAGGAATTCGGGGACGAAGGAAAAGCGCCGAAGACCCCGATCTGACGCGGCGGGAGTGTTCCATTGCCGTGGGCCACAGAGGCGCCACAGCGGCGCCAGCCGTTCAGGCCACGCCGGCCCGAAGTGTGGAGCGGGCAACGGCCGGCGGGTATTCTGAATTCATTTTCGACGTTGGTGAGCTGACTTCATGGCAGGCAAGAGCTTTGTATTCCGGACGGCGCGTGCCCTGGCAGCGATGCTGGGGTTCGTGATCGTCAGTGGCATCTGCGGGGTTTTGGTGGCCAGCTTCCTGGTTCCCGGGGCTGCGCTCGCGGGTACCACCGTCAGCAATTCGATCTCCTATTTCAAGAGCCTCCCCACCGAGCTTGCCGTGCCGACGCCGGCCCAAACCACCAGGATGGTGACGGCGGACGGGAAGCTGATCGCCACGTTCTACGCGGAAAACAGGGTGCAGGTGCCGCTGAAGCAGATGTCCCCGTTTATCCGGGATGCTGTAGTGGCTATCGAGGACAGCCGCTTCTACGAGCACAGCGGGGTCGATACGCAGGGCGTTCTCCGTGCCCTGACCAGCAACCTGACGCGCGGCGAGAGGCAGGGGGCCTCGACCCTGACCCAGCAGTACGTCACCAACGTGGCCAACGAGGCCCTGATTTCAGCCGGGCGAGAGGAACAGGTGGTGCTAAGCGGGCAGAAAAGCATGGGGGACAAGCTCCGCGAAATGCGGCTGGCGATGGCGTTGGAGAAGAAGTTCACCAAGGACCAGATCCTCGAGGGTTACCTCAACATTGTCTTCTTCCACCGGACGGCCTACGGCATTGAGGCCGCCGCCCAATACTTCTACAGCGTCCCGGCCAGCAAACTGACCCTGCCCCAGGCGGCGCTGCTCGCGGGGCTGGTGAACAGCCCAAGCTTCTACGACCCCGTGGCCAACCCGAAGAACTCCATCGCACGGCGCAACCAGGTCCTGGCGGCAATGCTCAGCCAGGGCAAGATCACCAAGAAGCAGCATGCTGCCGCGGTGGCCACGGGCGTGGGGCTGAAGGTCAGGCCCTCCAAACAGGGTTGCGCGGCGGCCGCGATAGCGCCCTACTTCTGTGACTACGTCACCCACCTGGTCCTCAACAACCCCGCGTACGGCGCGGACACGGCAGCGCGCGAGCAGAAGCTCTACCGCGGCGGATTGACCATCACCACCACGCTGGACAGCCGGCTTCAGGAAAAGGCCCAGGCCCAGGTGAACGCCACCGCCGGGCCGAACCCCGCCAAGTGGGGTGCCTCGCTGGTAACGGTCCAGCCGGGCACGGGCAAAATCCTCGCCATGGCGCAGAATACGGTCTTCCTGCCGCAGCGCGGAAAGTTTGATACCCAGCTGAACTTCAACGTGGACTCCAAGGACCCCAGCGGCAACGACCTCAACGGCGCCGGTGGATTCCAGCCGGGTTCCACCATGAAACCGTTCACGTTCGCCGCATGGCTGCAGCAGGGACGGGCCATGACGGAGGTCGTGGATGCTTCACGGCGCGAGTATCCGCTGGGATTCCGCTGGCGGTCCTCCTGCGGGAAGGTGCTCGGCGCCTACAGCACCAAACAGCAGAAAGCGGGCCGGGAAGCGGCCGAGGACCTGCAGAATGCCTCCGAGGGCTACTACCGGAAGATGCCGGCCGACTACGGGCTCTACAACTCCATCAACACGGCCACGTTTGCCGAAGCGGCGCAGCTGGACTTCTGCGGGATCCAGAACATGGTCGATGCCGTGGGCCTGCACAGCGGACTGGACGGCGCTCCGGTCAACATGCACCAGCTGGGTAACCTGCTGGGCGGCACCGGCGTGTCCCCGATGTCCTTGGCCAATGCCTTTGCAACGTTCGCCGCCGACGGCCGGTACTGCGCGCCGTTCGCACTCCTTCGCGTGGCGGACGCCGCCGGACGGCAACTACCGGGCCAGGCTGCGGAATGCCGGAGCGCTGTACGCCGGGACGTCGCCCGCGGCGTGAATAAGGCGTTGCAGGACATGCTCACGAAAGGCTCGGGGATCTACATCAACCCCAAGGTCCAGAGCCGCGTGCCGGTGGCGGCCAAGACAGGCACCAACAACACCAACGGCGCCAGCTGGGTGGTGGGCTACACCACCGGCCTGGCCACGGCCTCCTTCTTCGGGGACGCGCTGGAGGGCCAGCAGCGGCCCGGCCGGAACCTCACCATCAACGGCAAGTTCTACAGCCGCGTCGACGGCTACATGATCGCCGGCCCGCAATGGGCAAATTACATGGTCCAAGTGGCGCGGCTGTATCCGGCCGCCGCGTTCCCCAAGCCGCCGGCGGCCATCGTCGCAAAGCCGAAGCCCAAACCAGCGCCGATCCCGCGCACGTCCGCCAGCCCGCGCGCCTCCGCCAGCCCCTCCGCCAGCGCCAAGGATTAGTCCGGCAGCGCCGGGTCCTGGCCCGGCAGTGCGGTCCTGCCCAGCAGGGTGTTGACCAGGCGCGCCGCCACCCGGGCCGTGCGGTTGTCAATGTCAAGGGAGGGGTTCAGCTCCGCCACGTCGGCGTGCAGCAGCTTCCCGCTCGCGCACACCTGCCGGCACACGGCGCTGATCACCGGCAGCGGAACGCCGAACGCCGCCGGGGCGCTCACCCCAGGGGCAGCGGACGCCGGCAGCACGTCCAGGTCGATGGTCAGGTACAGGACGTCGATGTCGGCCAGGAAGCCCGCCACGAACGCGTGCACGGCGTCCGGCGTGCAGTCCTCGTCCAGGAGGTATTTCACGCCCAGCCGGTCGGCCGTGCCGAAGAGCGTGCGGGTGTTGTTCGGTTCGGAAATCCCGACGACGGCGTACTTCAGTTCGCGCCCCGCGGCGGCTTCCGCCCGGGCCATCTGGAGGAACGGCGTGCCGGAGCTGGGCGCGGCCTCGTCGCGGAGATCGAAGTGGGCGTCCAGGTTCAGCACCCCCAGCCGCTGTCCTTCTCTGACGGCCTGGGATCCGGCCACGCCCAGGTAGCTCGCGAAGGCAGACTCGTGGCCGCCGCCAAGCAGCACGGTGAGGTTGCCGGCGTCGAGCAGTGCTGTGACCGCCACGCCGGCCCTGGCCTGGCCGGCTTCGAGTTCGCCGTCCCGGACGGTCACGTCACCGGCGTCGAGGACGGGCCTGTCCAGATGGAAGCCCAGCGGGCCCAGCGCGGTGCGGATGGCGGCGGGCGCTTTTGCGGCGCCCGTACGCCCCTTGTTGCGGCGGACGCCTTCGTCGCTGCAGAAGCCCAGCAGTACGGCCGGCCGGCCGGCCCTGCCCGGAGCAGTGGCGCTGACCGGAGTAGTTACATTGGCCGGTGGGGTGACTCTGACAGGCGGGTCCGCGCGGAGCGGACTGCGCTGGCGCCGGGCGGCCGCGTACGGAGCCACCGCCTGCCACCAGCGCCGGTGTTCTTCGCCGTCGCCGTCGAATCGGCCCGTCCAGGGCGGCGGCGGGGCATCGACGGAGAGAGCGGGAAAATCCATGCTTCAAGCTCACCGCACAGGGCCGGAGAAAGCCAGCAGCGCCGGCGTCGTACTGTCTGAAATCCCGGAACCGGCGTTAAGGGCGAAGGCTAGTGCATTCCGAGGGCCTGCTCGATGGGCCCGATGCTGAAGAACAGGACGAAGGCCGCGGCCACGGCCCACATGAGCGGGTGGACCTCCCGCGCGCGGCCCTGGAAGGTCCGGATGATGACGTAGGAGATGAAGCCTGCGCCAAGGCCGTTGGCAATCGAGTAGGTGAACGGCATCAGCGTGAATGTGAGGAAGGCGGGGAGGGCGATTCCCCAGTCCTTCCAGTCGATCTTGCCCACCTGGGCCACCATCATGAAGCCGACCACCACCAGGGCGGGGGCCACGGCTTCGAACGGCACCAGGTTGATGAGCGGGGTGAAGAACATGGCCACCAGGAACAGCAGGCCGGTCACAATCGAGGCAAGGCCGGTCCGCGCGCCTTCACCGATGCCGGCGCCGGATTCGACGTAGATCTGGTTGGAGGACACGGACGCGCCGCCGCCCACGATGGCGCCGAGGGCGTCGACCTGCAGCACCCGGTCAACGTTGGGGATGTTGCCCTCTTTGTCCACGGTTCCGGCCTCGTTGGCCAGGCCAACCATGGTGCCCATGGCGTCGAAGAAGATGCTCAGCAGGATCACGAATGCCAGCAGGGTAGCGGCCACGAAGCCCAGGTGCTCGAAGGCGCCGATCGGGTTGGCCTTGCCGATCAGGGAGAGGTCCGGGGCGGCCCACTCGGTGAACGTGGGGGCAACGAGGGACCAGCCCTGCGGGTTGAAGTTCTCGCCGTCGAAGCTCGGGCCGATGCGCAGCGTGAATTCGAGCATCACGGACAGGACGGTGGACGCGACGATGCCGATCAGAATGGCGCCCTTGACGTTGCGGACCAGCAGGCCGATGGTCAGGATGAGTCCGAAGACGAACACCAGCGTCGGCCACCCCAACAGCTGGCCGTCAACACCCAGGCCCACCGGCACCGTGGTGCCTGCCGCGTCCGGGATGCGGCGCACGAAGCCGGCATTGACCAGCCCGATCAGGGCGATGAACAGGCCGATGCCCACGACGATCGCCGTCTTGAGTCCGTCCGGGACCGCCTTGAACACGGCGGTTCGGAAGCCGGTGAGGACCAAGATCAGCATGGTGGTCCCGGACAGAACCACGAGCCCCATCATGTCCGGCCATGTCAGGCCGGGGTTGGTGGCCACCGTGACGGCCACGAAAGCGTTGACGCCCAGACCGGTGGCCATCGCGAACGGGTGTTTGGCCCACGCTCCCATGAGGATGGTCAGGATGCCCGCGACGAACGCGGTGGTGGCGGCGACGGCGGGAAAGCCAAGAGTGGCGCCGGAGGAGTCCGCTACCGACAGGATCAGGGGGTTCAGCACCACGATGTAGCTCATGGCGAAGAACGTGGCAAAACCGCCGCGGATCTCGCGGGAGAAGTTTGACCCCCGTTCGGAAATCTTGAAGTACCGGTCCAGTGCAGAGCCCTGCTTAAGCATTAGTCCTCCGGGGTTGGGGTTGGTTGAATCCTATTAGGCGGCAGGGGGCCTTCCCGGCATTTTCGCCTAGTCTGTAAGGAAGCCAACACAAGGGAGAAGTCCGTCCATGCGTTCCACCCGCCAGCTGCTGAGCGCCATCCTGGGCGCGCTCGTCTTCGCCGCCCTGCTCCTCACCGCCGGTCCGGCCGCAGCGCACGATGCCGCCGAGTCCAGCAGCCCGGCCGACGGCGCCACGGTGGCCACGCCGCCGGAGAAGGTGTCCATCACCTTCAACAAGAATCCGCTGGGGCTCGGCTCGCAGGTCAAGGTCACCGACTCCGCCGGAACTGACTGGGCGGACGGCAAGGTGGAGATCGTCGACAACGTGGCCTCGCAGAAACTGCGGGAGGGTGCCCCGGCGGGTAAATACGCGGTGGCTTGGCGCGTGGTCAGTTCGGATTCGCACCCCATTGAGGGGACGTTCACGTTCACGGCATCGTCCGGGGCCGCGGGATCGACGCCGGCAGTCCCGGTTCCTACGGTCGGCACGCCCCAGCCCGGCATCACCCCGGCCCCGGAAAAGGTGCCTGACGCTTCGGAGCCGTTCCCGTGGAGCGTCGTGGTGTTCGCCGCGGTGGCGCTCGGGCTGCTCGTGACCCTTGGTGTGCTGGCCCGCCGGAGGCTCGGCACCGGCAATGACCGGGAGGAGCCGGACGCCGGGGAGGCGGCCGGTGCTGAGGATGACGACGCCGGCGCCCGCCCCGGAGGGTCCGGCGGCCAGGGGGTCTAAGCCGAAGCGTCTAGTCCCCGCCGCCAGGCGGGTCTTGCTGCTTGACGGGACCTTGGTGCCAGGGGGCCTTGGCCGCTAGGCGGGTCTTGCTGCTAGGCGGGGGCCTGGAGGGTCGCGAAGCTTCCCGTCAATACTGACGGGACGCTGTCCGGGTACACCTTGGCCGAGATGGCCTGGCCCACTACCTTCGCCTGCCGTAGGACTTCCCTGGGCGTCGGCGTGATCAGCTCGCCCACCCCCACGAGGTACATGCCGATGGCCCGCATGGCCGCCACAAGATTCTGGCCCACGGAGATGCCGAGGTCAGTGAGCATGCGGCGCAGCTGGCTGTGGGCGCAGCGGGTCAGCACGATGTGGTCGGCCAGCAGCACGCCGTCAGGGGTGTGGACGGCCCAGCGGTGGAGCGGAGCGTCAGCCGTCCCCGCGCCCATCCTGTCCAGCTGAACGGCGGCGGTGCCGTTTCGGATGTCCAAGTGGTGGCTCGAGGCATAATTACGCAACTGGCGCAGGATTTCATTGCGCTCCTGAAGGGAGGATCCCCCCGCTGCGTCGCACCGCTGCAGCGGCGCTGTCTGGGACGCCTGCCCGCCGGGCGCTTCAAGCCCGCTGACGGTGATCGAATCCACGCCCCGCCGGCGGAGTTCCGTGGCGATGGCCAGACCGGGAAGGCCGGCGCCGATGACCACGGTGGTGGTCCGTTCAGCCCCGCTGAGACCAGGCATGCTTGACACTACAGCTTCCTCCTCGAAAATTTCGAAGCACAGGGCGTCTGCGCCCTGCACGGTCCGCTGCCCCAGCAAGCAGACACAAAATATTGTCCGGATGTGTTCTGAAACACAATTCTCGGATCAATAGTGCCTCGAAGACTACAGAATTTTTCGGTCCCTGGATAGCCCGCCGGAAACATTGAAACAGTGACCCGCGCCGGGGCCTCATGGAGCCGTTGAGCCCGCGCACGCGGCCGCCTGAAACGGCCTCCCGGCCCGCTTGCTAACATGTCGCCGACCGAGAATAGTTGGACATGAAAGCAGGCCTGACGCAACCGGGAGACGGGAGGCCTGCCGGTGACGGCGAAAGTCCCTGCTTCTGGCAGAATAGCCGCATCATCAGGGCAGTATCGCGAGGAGGCGGACCGAATGGACGCACACGAGTTGCATCCGGACCCGGCACGGAATGGCGACGGAAGGGCCGCCAGGCCCGAAGGGATCGTAGTCGGCGTCGACGGTTCAGACCATGGGCAGTGCGCCTTGGTGTGGGCAGCCCGCGAAGCCGAGCGCCGCCGTCATCCCCTCCATGTCGTCACCGCCTACTCGGTGCCCATCTTCGCAGCGTCCGGCCTCGACGGCGGTTATGCCACCGTGGACGATTCTGTGATCCGCGAGGGCGCCGAGGCCATCCTGCAGCACGCGGTGGACAAGGTGGCCGGCTACAACATCCACGTCACCGCCTCGGTTGAAAACGGGGACGCCTCCGGCGTGCTGTTGGAAATCTCGGAATCCGCGGAACTCCTGGTCGTCGGGACCCGCGGCCGGGGCGGGTTCGTCGGGCGGCTTCTGGGTTCCGTCAGCAGCGCCCTGCCCGCCCACGCCAAGTGCCCCACCGTTACGGTTCCCCTGATTTGCGCCAACCGGCTGGGCGAAACCACGCAGGACAAACATGTCCGGGCGGAGCAGGCCAAGGCAGGGTACGGTCCCGTGGAAAACGTGGTCGTGGTGGGCGTGGATGGCTCTGAACAGGCCCGCGTCGCCGTTCTCGAGGCCGCGGCCCAGGCCGAGCGGCTGGCAGCACCGCTTCGGGTGATCTGCGCCGTGCCGCAGTACAGCGGATCCCTGGCGTGGGTTCCGGCGCCGCTGGACAGGGAGGCCCTGTTTGCGGACATCCAGGTCCAGCTGAAGGCCGGTGTCGCGTGGCTGCAGAGCCACTTCCCCCGGCTGACCATCGAAACCCGGCTCGTGGACGGTTCGCCCGTGGATGTGCTCGTCGAGGCCAGCCGCCATGTGGAGCTGATTGTCGTTGGCACGCGCGGGCGCGGCGGTTTCACCGGCATGCTCCTGGGCTCCACCTCCGACGGCGTCCTGCACCACGCCAAGAGTCCCGTGATGGTGGTGCCGGACAGCGAGGACCCGAGGCTCGCCGACCGTGCCAGCTTCGGGCCCATGCTCGGCGCCTCATAGGCCATGAGCGGGCGGGTGCTCGGCCTCCGTGACCTCAACGCACGCATGTTGCCGCAGGTGGGCGGGAAGGCCGCGAACCTGGGCGAGCTGTTCTCAGCGGGATTGCCGGTGCCCGACGGCTTCTGCCTCACCACCGAGGCCTATGCCGAAGCCATGGCGCCCCTGGGGCTTGGCGACGTGCACCGGGACCTGCAGGCCACCCCGGCGGACCACCTGGACGCCCTCGCCGAGCTGGCCGCCCGGGCCCGCAGCCTGATCACCGCGGCCGAACTGCCGCCGGGCATCGCGAGCGAATTGCTGTCCGCCTATCAGGCGCTGGACCCGGGGCCGGGGCCGGGACCGGACTCGGGGCCGGGACCGGGCGTTCCGGTCGCGGTCAGGTCGTCGGCCACGGCCGAGGATCTCCCCTTCGCCAGTTTTGCCGGCCAGCAGGACACCTACCTGAACGTCGTGGGCGCGGAAGCGCTGCTGGCGGCAGTCCGGGACTGCTGGGCTTCCCTGTGGACGGACCGCGCCGTCGCCTACCGCGCCAGCCGCAACATTGACCCGTCCACGGTGGCGCTCGCCGTCGTCGTCCAGCGCATGGTGGATGCCGCGGCAGCGGGGGTGATGTTCACGGCCAACCCGGTGACCGGTCGGCGCCGGGAATCCGTGATCGATGCCAGCCCGGGCCTGGGGGAGGCCGTGGTGTCCGGTGCCGTGAACCCTGACCACTTTGTGGTGGACACCGCGTCCGGAAGGATCCTGGAGCGTCGGGTCGGAGACAAGCGACTGGTCATCCGCCCGCTGCCCGGGGGAGGCACGGAAAGCGCCGACCAGCCGGCCGCGGGGGACAAGCCCTGCCTGACGGACACGCAAGTCAGGGAACTCGCCGCGCTGGGGGCAAAGGCCGAGCACCACTACGGGGCGCCGCAGGACACAGAGTGGGCGATCGACGCCGCCGGCAAGGCATGGCTGACCCAGTCCAGGCCCATCACCACGCTCTACCCGCTGGCGGATAAGGTGCTGCGTGGCGAGGTCTCGGAGTACGACACCCGCATCTACCTGTGCTTCAGCCTGGCCCAGGGGCTGACCCGGCCCATCACCCCGATGGGCCTCGCCGCCTTCCGCCGCATCGCGGCCTCGGTGGCAACGGCGGCCGGCTTCGACGTGCCCGATGCGCGGAGCGGCCCCCGTCCCTTTGTCGAAGCGGGCCAGCGCATCTTCTTCGACCTGACCACCGTGGCCCGGAGCACGGTGGGCCGCCGGATCGTCCCCAAGGTATTCGACATCATGGAGGCGCGCTCGGCGGCGGTCCTGCGCCGGGTGTTTGACGATCCGCGGTTCTCGATCACCCGCCGCACGCCCTGGGGCCTGATCAAACACGTGGGACCTGTGGCCGCGCGCGCCCGGGTGCCGGAATCCCTCTTCCGGGCGCTGGTCCGGCCGGAAGCCGCGCTGCGGCGCGTGGACCGGTTCACCAAGGATTTCAATAAGTCGCTCGAACTGCCCGACGGCGTTTCGCCACGGCAGCGGCTGGAGCACGCGGAGCAGGTACTCACCAGGCTGTTCCCCAATGTCCCGGCCATCATTCCGCTACCGGCGCTCGGCTTTGCGATGCTGGCGCTCGCCGGAAGGCTGCTCAAGGGAGGACGGCGGCAGGGGCAGGCAGGGCGCGACGCGTGGGCTGAGCTCCAGCCGATTCTGCGCGGACTGCCCAACAACGTCACCACGGAGATGGATCTGGAGCTGTGGCGGCTTGCCACGGCCATCCGTGCCGACGCCGAATCCTCGCGGCTGCTCACCGGGCAGCCGCCCGCGCTGCTGGCCCAGCGGTTCAGTGCCGGCGAACTCCCGGCCGTGGCGCAGTCCGGCCTGGCCGCATTCCTGGAGCGGTTCGGGCACCGGGCCGTTGCGGAAATCGACGTCGGGATGCCGCGGTGGCGGGACGACCCCACCCACATCCTGGGTGTCTTGGCCAACTACCTGCGGCTGGATGACCCCGCGCTCGCCCCCGACCGGCAGTTCAGCCGGGCGGAAGACGAAGCGGAGGCGCAGGTGGCCCGGCTGGTGGCCGAGGCCCGCTCCAGGGGCCGGCTCCGCGGCATCATCGTCCGGGGCGCGCTCCGGAGGGCCCGGCTTTTCGCCGGGCTCCGCGAACTTCCGAAATACCAGATCGTCGTGGCCCTGGCGGAGGTCCGCCGGCAGCTGGCCGAGGTGGGCAAGGCACTGGCCGCGGAAGGGCGGATCGCCCGAGCCGACGACGTGTTCTTCCTGGACTTCGGCGAGGCGGGGGAGGCGCTGGACGGCGCCGATATGCAGGAACTCGTGGCGCGGCGGCAAGGCGCCTACTACCTGGAGCTGGAGCGGCGCCGCATCCCGAGGATCCTGCTGTCCGACGGAACGGAGCCGGAAACCCTGGCCACTGCCCGCGGGGCTGCCGCGGACGGTGCCCTGGCGGGGAGCCCGGCGTCGGCGGGAACGGTCACGGCCCCGGCCCGGGTGATCCTGGACCCGGTGGGTGCGCACCTGGAACCGGGCGAGATCCTGGTGGCCCCGTCCACCGATCCGGGCTGGACCCCGCTGTTCCTCACGGCCGGCGGCCTCGTCATGGAAATGGGCGGCCCCAACTCGCACGGAGCGGTGGTGGCCCGGGAGTACGGGATCCCCGCGGTGGTGGGCGTCGCCGATGCTACGTCGGTCCTGCGGACGGGCCAGGAAGTAACGGTCGACGGCGGCGCGGGCACCGTGGTGCCGGCCGGCGGCAGAGTGGGCGGGGCCTGAAGGCCGGCAGGGGCCCGGCCGGAATCCGGTCGGCCGCGGGAGGCTGAGGACTAGGGCACTTGCTTCGGTTCGTCCGCCGTCTTCCTTCGCCGGACGTACCGGACCACGAGCCAAACGACGAAGACCGCCAGCGAAGCGTAGACCGCGTAGTTGAGGAAGCGGGAGTACTGCTCCACCATCGAGTACTGCCGCCCCAGCAGGACCCCCAGCCCGATCAGGGCCCCGTTCCAGATCCCGCTTCCGGCGATGGTGAAGATGCTGAACGTGCCCAGGTGCATCCTCTCAGCCCCCGCCGGCAGGGAGATGAGGCTACGCACACCGGGTAGCAGCCGGCCGAAGAAGATCGCGGACCTGCCGTGCCTCCGGAACCAGCGTTCCGCGGTTTCGAAGTCCTCCCGGTCCACGAGCGGCAGCTTGGATAACCACCGGATGGAGCGTTCCAGCCCCACCTTGGCCCCGAGGAAGTACAGCGCCAGGGCACCCACATATGCCCCGAGCGTGCTGGTCACGAAGACGAGCGGCAGGCTCAGGGATCCCTGCCGGGTCAGGAACCCCGCAAGGGGGAGAATGACCTCGCTGGGGATCGGCGGGAACACCGTCTCCGCGAGCGTGAACAGCCCGACGCCCCATTCCCCGAGGGAATCGATGGACCGGGCGGCGTAGCCCACAATGCCGGTCAGCTCATCGGCGGGCGTGGACATGGCACCAATGCTGCTCATTTGCTCAGGCTCCTGAAGCTGGATGACGGCGTCCCACCCAGTCTTGCCTAGCGCGTGGTCCGGCGAAAGCGGCAGCACGAATTGGGGGCTGCCACCCGCTGGGCCGAGGCGTACCCTGAGGATATGAGCTGCGACCACGGAGCGGAGTTGAGATGACCCCCACCTGGCTGCGGTGGATGCCCGCCGTGGCCGTACCTGCTGTAATCGCTGCCGGAGTCCTGGCAGGGTCCGTCCCCGCCAGCGCCCGGGATCCGCTGCCCGACAAGACGCCCGCGCAGGTGCTGGCAATGATCGCGCCGCACACCACCAAGGCCCTCTCCGGAACTGTGGAGCAGACGTCCGAGCTTGGACTGCCCGACGTTCCGCAGATAGGGCCGACCAGCGGCCCCGCCGCAGGTTCGATTGCGGAACTGCTGACCGGACCGCATACCGCCCGGGTCTACGTCGACGGACCCGCCAAGGTGCGCGTCCAGATCATGGACCGGATGGGCGAGCGGGACGCGGTGCGGCAGGGCAGCGAGGTTTGGCTGTACAACTCCAAGGACAACACCGCCACCCACCTGACGCTTCCGGGCAATGCGTCCGGCAAGGAGGACCGTGGCTCCCGGATGCCGGGCAGTGTGGCAACGCCCGAACAACTGGCCGCCCGGATGCTTGAAAAGGTTGATGCTTCCACGGACGTGGCCGTGCGTGAGGACGTTGAGGTGGCCGGCCGGGCAGCCTACAACCTGGTGGTCACTCCGCGTTCGCAGGCAACGCTGGTTGAATCCGTGGCTGTCGCCGTCGACGGCGAGAGCGGGTTGCCGCTGAGCGTGGAGGTTCGGGCCCGTGGACAGCAGGAACCGGCCTTCCGGACGGCATTCTCCAGCCTCAAGCTTGAGGCGCCGGATGCTTCCGTCTTCAACTTCACGCCTCCGCCCGGCGCCACGGTGAAGGAACTGGCGCTGCCGTCGTCCGGATACGCCAAGCGGGACCTGGGCAAGTACGGCAAGGGCGCCGCCGGCTCGTGGAAGGATGAACAGGGCAAGCTGGAAAAGGACCGGAGGCCGCCGGCTGCGGCCGGTAGGGCACCGTCTGTGACCGGCTTCGGCTGGGAGACGGTGGTCGGTTTCCCGGCCCGCGCCAACTCCCCGGCGGCCGGGGCGCCGTCGGTCGACATGCTGCTGAATGATCCGCTTCTCCGCCAGGCAACGGTTGCCGTGCCCGGCGGCCGGGCGATCTCCACATCGCTGCTGAACGTCCTGCTGACGGACGACGGCCGGATGTTCGTTGGCTCGGTGCCCCTGGAGCGGCTGCAGGCCGCTGCCGCGAGGTGACTTCCGCTGACCGGGGCGCCGGACTCGCCATAGAAACCACGGGGCTGAGCAAGCGCTTCGGCCATCAGCTTGCCGTGAACAGCATCGACCTGGCGGTGCCACGGGGTTCCGTCTTTGGCTTCCTGGGTCCCAACGGCTCCGGCAAGACCACCACCATCCGCTTGATGCTTGGCCTGGCCGCAGCGACAGCGGGGTCGGTGAGGGTGCTCGGTCAGGACATGCCGGGCAAGCTGGACGAGGTCCTGCCGCAGGTGGGCGCCCTCGTCGAGGGGCCGGCTTTCTATCCGTTCCTCTCCGGTGCTGCAAATCTGCACCGTTTTGATGCCGCGGACCGTCACGCCTCGCCGGGCACGCGGCGGGCGCGGGTGGCGGAAGCGCTCGAGCGGGTGGGGCTCTCCCACGCCGCGCGCAAGAAGGTGCGCGCCTATTCGATGGGCATGAAGCAGCGGCTCGGGATCGCCAATGCCCTGCTCTCCCGCCGGGAACTTCTGATCCTGGACGAACCCACGAACGGGCTGGATCCCCAGGGCACCCGGGAGGTGCGCAGCCTGGTCCGTTCCCTCGCTGCCGATGGCGCCACCGTGTTCGTCTCCAGCCATCTGCTGGCCGAAGTGGAGCAAATTTGCACGCATGCGGCCATCATGAGTGCGGGGCGCCTGGTGGCGCAGGGGCCGCTGGCCGAGCTGCGCCAGGCGGGCACCGCTCAGGTGCGCCTGATAACGCCCGACGCCGGCGCGGCCTCGGGCGTGCTGGTCCGGTTCGGCATGACCCCGGTCGTCGGGCACCCGGACGGCGCCGACGCCGTCATTACGTCCGCCCTTGATGCGGCGCCGGAAGCAATCGTGGCCGCGCTCGTGGCGGACGGTGTGCGCGTCCGGGGATTCGCCGTCGAGCGGGGCAGCCTGGAGGACCGCTTCGTGGCACTGACAGGGGAGGGCTTCGATGTCGCACAGTGACCAGGTGTCCGCACCCGGCGCCGGGACCAGGACAAACCCCGGCAGGGAGGGTTCATCGCCTCGCCAGCGGCCTTCCAGCCGATCGTTGCTCGCCTCGGAGCTCAAGCAGCTGTTCCGCCGCCGGCGGACCCAGGCCCTGCTGCTGGCGCTCGCCGCCATCCCGGTGATGATCGCCGTCGTCGTCCGCCTTTCCACGGCGGTCCCGCCGGGCCGGGGGCCGGCGTTCCTGGACCGCATCACGCAGAACGGGCTGTTCGTCGGAGTGACCGCCCTGATCGTTGCGGTACCGCTGTTCCTGCCGCTGACCATCGGCGTCGTGGCCGGTGACACCATCGCCGGGGAGGCCGGCCACGGAACCCTCCGCTACCTGCTCGTGGCTCCCGCCGGGCGCGTGCGGCTGCTCCTCGTGAAGTATGTGGGGGCGGTCGCATTCTGCGTTTCGGCCCCGCTGGCGGTGGCGCTCGCCGGGGCCGGGATCGGGGCGGCACTGTTCCCCGTGGGCCCCGTGACCCTTCTGTCCGGCGACGTTGTGGAGCCGGGCGAAGCATTGAACAGGATGTTGCTGATCGCCGCCTACCAGACCGTATCCCTGCTGGGACTGTCGGCGATCGGGCTCTTCTTGTCCACGCTGACGGACGTGCCAGTGGGAGCCATGGCGGCCACGATCGTCCTGTCCGTCGCGTCGCAGGTGATGGACCAGCTGCCCCAGCTGGAGTGGCTGCACCCGTGGCTATTCAGCCATTACTGGTTCGGCTTCGCGGACCTGCTGCGCCAACCCATTGGGTGGGATTCCTTCACCAGCAACGCCATGCTGCAGGCCGGCTACATCGCCGTGTTCGGTGCCCTGGCCTACGGCCGGTTCGTCAGCAAGGACGTGTTGTCCTAGCGGTGCCGTGCTTGCGTGCCGAGTCAGGCTGTGCCGGACCAGGCTAGTAGCGCGCCGCCACCGGATGGAGCTGCATGCCGGCCATCATGCTGAGGTCCGTCACGGTGATCCCGTCAGACGGATTCAGGGCCTGCACCACCCGGCCGCCGCCCAGGTAGATGGCCACATGGTAGAAACCGGGAGCCGATCCCCAGACCAGGAGGTCACCCGGCTGCGCCTGCGACAGGGGAACGTGCACGGGCGCCTGGGCGAATTGCTCGGCGGCCGTCCGCGGCAGGTATTTTCCTGCTGCGGCAAAGGCGTTCTGAACCAGGCCGGAGCAGTCAAAACCGTAGGCTCCGGTGCCGCCGAACTGGTAGAAATAGGGCTTCCCCACCTTGCCTAAAGCCACGGAAACGGCGGTCTGGTTGGTGCCTCCCGGTGACGGGGCGGGAGCGGGCTGGACCGGTTTCGGAGCCGGAGCCGGAACCGCGGGAGCCGGATCGACCGGAGCAGGCCGCGCCGGTGACGGCGCCGGTTCCGGCCTCGCGGGGGCCGGGTCGGGTGCCGGGTTTGCCGGCGCCGCAGGCCGGGCGGCTACCGGCGCCTGGGCTGCCGGTGCGGGAACTGCCGTCCGGCTGGGAGTCTGTCCCGCCGATGCATCCGCGGCGCCGCTCACCGTTGCAGACTGCACGGTTGCAGACTGCTCCGCTGCAGCCCCGGCTGCGGCCGTGATGGCAGCGAGCCGTGCCTGCTGCCGCTGCCGGTCCAGCCCGTCAATTCTTGCCGACTCAAGGGCGGCCGTGGTGCGCCTCAGCGAGGCGAGCTGGCCCACGAGGACGGTCCGCTGCGCCTTGGCCTCGGACACAGCCTTCAGCTGGGCAGCGTTCGCCTGCTCGGCCGCACCCTTGAGCGACTCGGCCGTCTTGGCGGCGTCCTCGGCCGCCCGCCGGGCGTCTGCAGCGGCTGCTGTAAGTGATTCTGCCGCGGAAGCGGTGGTCTCGGCTGTTTCGAAGGCACGGCTGCGGCCGGCGGTGAGGGCCTGCAGGGTTGCCGCCTGCTCCAGGACGTCGCCCTTGCCGGTGACGAAACTGCTCAGCGCGGGGTTCAGCCCGCCATTGCGGTACAGGTCCCCTGCCAGGTGGCCGATCTCCTTGCGGCTCTTTGCCTGTTCCTTGTCCGCGGCCTCGGCGCGGGCGGTTGCCACGGCAGCGGCGTCGGTCCTGATCCGGAGCTCCACGAGTGCGTCACTGTAGGCGTTGTTTGCTTCGAGGGTCCGTGCGAAGGTCAGCTCCTGTGCTGAGGCGGCATCCGCCAGGATGCGTTCGATGTCGGTGACCCGCGCCGCCGTCGCGCTTTCACTGGACTTGGCGGTGGCAATGTCGCCGGGGGAGGGGATCTCAGGGGCCGCCGGAACCACCAGCGCCGGTGCGCTGGCCGGGGGCAGCAGGGAGGCGTGCGCGGGCACCGCGAGCATTCCGAAAAGTACGACGGCGGTGCACAGCACGGCGGCCTTGCGGCCTGTTCCGGTCAAACTCATTCGCAAACCTCGCTGCGTTCGGGGCCGGGACGAACGAGTAGGGAGGCGGCACAAAAGTGCCCCTCTGCAAATCACCCAGCAGCACCGAGGCTACGTGCCCATGTGCCACTTTGGCAACACGAGTCACATCAATAACATAAACCACAAGCGTGTCATCCGATGGAATTTCCGTGGGCGTGTTCCACGTGGCGGGAGCGGCCCCGACAGCCCCTTACGGCGCGCTCAGGCGTGCTGGCGGGACTCGTGCTCGGAGTGGCTGGCCGGTTCCAGCTGGAAGGTGCAGTGTTCCGTGTCGAAGTGGGAGCCGAGGCACGTGGTGAGCTTGTCCAGGACCTGGTCCGCGCCGCGGGCGCTCAGGACGGCATCCTCCACCACCACATGGGCGGAAAACACGGGCACGCCGGAGGTGATGGTCCAGATGTGGATGTCATGGACGGCCACGACGCCGGCCACGGACAGGATGTGCTCGCGGATCATTTGGACCTCCACACCCTTGGGCGTGGCTTCGAGCAGGACGTCCACCACGTCCCGGAGCAGGTGCCAGGCGCGGGGCAGGATCATCAGGGCGATGAGCGCCGAGGCAATCGTGTCCGCTGCGTGGAAACCGGTGAATTTGATCACCAGGGCCGCAGCAATGACGGCGAAGGACCCCAGGAGGTCGCCCAGCACTTCCAGGTATGCGCCGCGCACGTTGAGGCTTTCCTTCTGCGCCCGGCGCAGGATCAGCAGGGAGGCCAGGTTGGCGACCGCGCCCAGGACGGCGGCGTAGAGCATGATGTCCGTCTGCACTTCCGGCGCGGAACCGATCCGGCGGATCGCCTCGGAGAAGATGACCACCGCAATCACCACGAGGATGAGCGCGTTGGCGAGGGCGGCCAGGACCTCGGCGCGCTGATAGCCGTAGGTGCGCAGGTCGCTGGCCGGACGGGCCGCGATCCACGCGGCCAGGAGGGCAATGAACACGCCCGCGGCGTCGGACAGCATGTGTCCGGCGTCGGCAAGCAGGGCCAGGGACCCCGATAGTGCCGCGCCAATCACCTGGATGAAGACCACGGCCAAGGTGATGGACAGGACCGCAACCAGTCGGCTGCGGTGCTTCCCGGTCGCGGTGACACCGTGCGCGTGGTTGTGGTCGTGTCCCATGCCTACAAGGCTAGTCCCAACCGAGTTCGTGAAGCCTCTGGTCGTCGATTCCGAAGTGGTGGGCAATCTCGTGGATCACAGTAATGGCCACTTCCTCCACCACCTCCTCCCGGGAGGAACAGATGTCCAGGATGGGCTGGCGGTAGATGGTGATCCGGTCCGGCAGGGATCCCGCGTCCCACCATGAATCCCGCTCGGTCAGCGGAACGCCCTCGTACAGTCCCAACAGCACTGTGTCCGGATCCTCGCCCGGCTGGGGTGTGTAGTCGTCGTCGATGAAGACGGCCACGTTGTCCATGGCCCGCGCCACCTCCGCCGGAATCCTGTTCAGCGCGTCGCTGACGGCCGCCTCGAAATCGGCTTCCGACATGTCGAAGCCTGATGGTTCGCCGTCGCCGTCCGGGACGATGGGAAGTCCGGGCGGCAGGTTTGCAGGCATACCCAAACTTTAGCGGGATCCCCGCCGCGTGAGCCCCACGCCGACCAGGCAGATTGCGCCGCCCACCAGGCCCCAGACCGTCGGGTTTTCGCTCAGCACCAGCCACGAGATCAGGACAGTGGTGCCGGGAACCAGATAGGTGGTGGCAGCCAGCTTCCCGGCGTCGATCAGGGACAGCGCGTAGGCCCAGGTGGTGAACGCGATGGCGGTGGGGAAGATGCCGAGATACACGAGGCCCAGGGTTGCCGGCAACGGCGCCGCCAGCAGTTCCGTCACCAGTTGGCCGCCAAAGGGCAGGCAGCACACCAGGCCCACCATGATCCCGAACCAGGTAGCCTGCCCGGCGGGAAACTTCCGCAGCACGGGCTTCTGGACAATGACGCTGACGGCGGCCAGTGCGGCAGCGAGGAGGCAAAGCAGCACGCCGGCCACGTCCGCCGTCGACCGCTGCCCTGAACCCAGCGCGATCACGGCAACACCCCCGAACGCCACGAGGCTTCCGATGATCAGCCAGCGCGGGAACCCCTCCTTGAGGATGAGGCCGGCCATCACCGCGATGAGAATGGGGTTCACGTTGATCAGCAACGCGCTGGTTCCGGCGTCGAGCAGGTGTTCGGCGGCGTTGAGGGCCACGTTGTACCCGCCGAACCACATGACGCCGTAGGCCAGGATGGGCCACCACTCGCGGCCCCGCGGCAGCATGCGGAGTTTGGGCAGGACCACTGCCCCCAGCACGACGGCGGCAATCGCCAGCCGCCCGAGCGTCAGGGAGCCGGGGGAGAAGCTTGGGCCGACGGCGCGGATGCCGACGAAAGCGGAGGCCCAGAGCACCACCGTGACAACGACGGCGGCGACGCCCAGTTTGTTGACGGGCTGCTTGGGCTGCCGGGTGGATTGGGCGGGTGCTGCAGCGGCGGATCCTTCGTGGGGATCGGCAGGGTGCAGGGAGCTGGTGTCGGCGGTGGTTGCCATGGTGACAATCTAGTCCTGTTCCGTGTCCCGGGGCTGGCGGAAATCGGTCACCTCTAGGCAAGAAACTGCCATTCTTGTAGTGCCCGGCGCGGAGGCTTTCGCGCCGATTTTGGAATTTCCCGGCGTAGGCCCTATAGTTTTAGAGGTCCAGTTCGGAGCAACTCGGAGGGACAAAAACGAAAGGCTTCGGCCCTTTATTTTTGCCCTGAATGAGCCGGATTGAGTTCAGGCCCCCATCGTCTAGCGGCCTAGGACACCGCCCTTTCACGGCGGCGGCACGGGTTCGAATCCCGTTGGGGGTACGCAAGGAAGTGGTCAAACCGGACCAAAAAGTCTGGTAGGCTAAAGGCCTTGAAAAATTGCAGTAGCGATACTGTGAACAGCAAGAAACAAGCAAGGCCCTGTAGCGCAGTTGGTTAGCGCGCCGCCCTGTCACGGCGGAGGTCGCGGGTTCAAGTCCCGTCAGGGTCGCTCTGATTGCCAGAAGAAATTCCGGCTGTCATGGTGACATGTCACCTAGGCTCTGTAGCTCAGTTGGTAGAGCGTTCGACTGAAAATCGAAAGGTCACCGGATCGACGCCGGTCGGAGCCACTTTTCGGCAAGCTCAACGCTGGCAGCTAAGACCCCGCAGTTCCTCGTGTTTACACGGGAGCTGCGGGGTTTTTTCGTTGCCCCGGAAGCCAAGAGTAGGTAGACTGGTCTACCTACTCTTACTTCGACGCCAGCGAGGACCACTGATGCCCGAGAATCCGGTGACACCGCAAAGCGACCCTCCCAAAAGGCGCGCCCGCGACGCACTGCTTGAAGCGGCCTCGCGGCGCTTCTATGCCGACGGCCTGGCACGAACCGGAATTGACACCATTACGGCCGAGGCGGGCGTGGCCAAAAAGAGCCTCTACAACAACTTTTCCTCCAAGGCAGACCTCGTGACGGCGTACCTGAACGCCCGCCATGAGGAGTGGATGGGGCTGTACCAGGTGCGGCTGGATGGGGCCGCCAACGGCCAGGACCGTGTCCTTGCGGTCTTCGATGCCTATGCGGACCACGCTGACCTGGCGTACGAGCGTGGCTTTCGGGGCTGTGGCCTGCTCAACGCCGCGGCCGAACTGCCTGCCGGGGACCCGGGCAGGACGGTGGTCCGGCGTCACAAGGAGGAGGTTGAGGCTTTGATATCGCAGCATGTGGCCGAACTCCTCCCGCACTCACCTGAGCGCGCCCGTTCAATTGCCCGGCACCTGGCGTTCCTGCTTGAAGGTTCGATGGCCCGTGCGGGCCTGGAAGGCGATGACCGCTGCATTCAGGAAGCCCGCCGGATCGCGGCAGCCCTGATCGGCGCCCTGTGAAGGGCGCGGGTTTCGGCGCGGGTTACAAGGGAAGCGCGTGGGGTGCGCTGTTTGTGCTGGCAGCCTCGGTGTTGTGGGGCACCACGGGAACCGCAGCCACATTTGCCCCCGACGTCAGCCCACTGGCGATCGGGGCAGTGGCCATGGGCCTGGGCGGCCTGCTCCAGGCGGCGTTCGCGGCCCGGCCCATCATCGCGTTCTCGGCATCCCTGCGCACCCGGTGGCCCACGGCGGCCTTGGGATCGTTGGCAGTCGCAACCTACCCGCTTGCCTTCTACTCTTCAATGCACCTGGCCGGCGTTGCGGTTGGCACAGTTGTCTCCATCGGTTCGGCGCCCCTTGCCTCCGCCGTCATCGAGCGGATTGTGGACAAGAGAAGGTTTACCGGCCGGTGGGTTGCCGGCGCAGTGCTCGGTCTCGCCGGTGCCGGGCTGTTGTGCTTCGCGGAAGCCGGGCAGGCTGATCCGGCGTCGGCCACGGATCCGGGATGGTCCGCGTCCGCCGGCATCGGCCTGGGGCTCATTGCCGGACTCACGTATGCGCTGTACTCCTGGGCTGCGCACCGCCTGATTAGCACAGGGGTGCCCTCAAGGGCGGTCATGGGGGCCGTCTTCGGCCTGGGCGGCCTGCTCCTCATGCCCGTGCTGGCCGTCACCGGATCCCCACTCGTCGCTTCCGGGCAGAACCTGATGGTCGGCATGTATATGGCGCTTGTCCCGATGTTTGCGGGCTATGTCGTCTTCGGCTGGGGCCTCGCCCGCGTCCGGGCGAGCATGGCCACGACCATTTCCCTCGCTGAGACGGTGGTGGCCGCCATCCTGGCCGTTCTGGTGGTGGGTGAGCGGCTGCCGGCGCTGGCGTGGGCTGGTGCCGCACTTGTCGCGGGCAGCCTCTTTGTTCTGACGCTGCCTGCCCCAACCAAACGCTACGGGCGGGCCGAAGAAACCCCGCCCGAAGACAGCAGGCCTGTCCCCGCAGCGCGGACCCGGGCCTAGCTTTAGGCGGGCCCCGCTATTCCTCTGCTGCGCCGCCAGCCGGTTTCTCCGACGTCCAGCCCTGCCCGTGGAGCCGCTCGAAGCCGTCAAGCATCAGGTCGAGGGCAAACTCGAACTCAAACTGGTCGTCGCAGCCGGCCCCGACTACGGAACCGTCGTCGTGACTGGCGGCCGTAGCGACCTTCAATATGTTCGGATACCGCTCCGCCATTTCGCTGAGCATGGCGGCCTGCGCATCCGGCGCCATATCGGCAAAGTTCCCGTTTGCGGGGTCGTCGAACAACTCCTGGGTGAACCCCCACATCCGGCTGCCGAGGGCATGCATCACATGGTGGGTGAGGTCGACGGAGAACCCTCCAGCCAGGAACATGCCCATAAACGAGTCCATGTATCCAAGAACGGCAGGCGTCGTGCTGGTGCGGGATTCGAGCACCCGCCGTGCCCAACGGTGACGCAGAAGTGCCCGCCTCGCCGAAAGGACCCTCAGCCTGACCGTACGCTTCCAGCCCGCATCCCGGACCGGGGGATCGATCTCCGCGATGATCGCATCGACCATGCCGTCGAGAAGTTCGTCCTTGTTGGCGACGTGCTTGTACAGGGCCATCGGCACCACGCCGAGTTCCTGGGCGAGCCTGCGCATGCTGAGTGACTCGATGCCCACCTCATCGGCCAGCTCGACGGCGGCGGCCAGCACGCGGTCGCGGCTCAAGGGTACGCGGCGTGTAGCTTCCACCTGCTGAGTCATCCGGACCAGCCTCCCTTAGCGGTGTCCTCTTGACAAGTGTACTGCGTACACCTACTGTCGGGATGCATGAGGTGTACGCCGTACACCCGATGAGCGGAGGGATCGACATGTCAACGGAAACCATCGGCGCCCCGGCGCCGGTCCGGCGTCAACGGGCTCAGTGGCCCGTGCCCACCGCCCTGATTTTGCTCAGCCTCATCCCGGTCTTTTTCGGGGCGGTGCGTCTCACCGAGCTGACGGGCGGCGCTTCGGTCACACCGCAGAACGCGCGCTTCTTCGACTCGCCCCTCCCCGTGCTGATCCACATTCCCGCTGCCATCGTGTACAGCCTGCTGGGGGCGTTCCAGTTCGTTCCCTCCCTCCGCCGGGGCGGTCGCGGCCGGCTCAGCTGGCACCGGATGGCGGGGCGGATTCTCGTGCCGGCCGGCCTGCTCGTGGGACTCTCGGGCCTGTGGATGGCGGTCTTCTACGACCTCCCGGAAGGCGACGGCGACATACTGCTCGTCCTTCGGCTCATCTTCGGCTTGGGCATGGTGGCGAGCATCGTCCTGGGGCTTCTCGCGATTGGGCGCCGGGATTTCGTCAGCCACAGTGCGTGGATGGCCCGCGGCTACGCGATCGGGGTCGCTGCGGGAACCCAGGCCCTCGTGTCCATCCCCTGGATTCTCCTGGTCGGCCCCGCCAGCGAGCTGACCCGTGCAGTGCTGATGGGGGCGGCATGGGTGATCAATCTCGCGGTGGCAGAGTACTTCGTCCGCCGGCGGGCACAGGGATCCGTGCGCCGGTAGAACCTGCGGGTTCCCGGGATTATCAGATTCGAATTGCCCATTGACAGGCTGCCCTGACCCTCCCCGGGTGGAAGGCTGAGGCTGCGGGTGTGCTGGTGGACCGGTCCGCGCTGGAGACCTTTGCCAACGGCAGGCCCTTGACAGCCCGTGCCTACCCGACACTGGGCGGCGGACGCGTGCGAGTCTCGGCAGACGCAAACGTCCGGCTGCACCAGCTCGACGCCTGGCGGATGGACGCGATCTTCAACACATCCCGGAATCTCTTTCCGGGGTGATCGGCTGCTCCGTAACTGCCGATTTGCGGCTCGAAAAGGGCAGTTATGGAGCGATCGATGGGTAAACAAGTGGTGAATGCCGGATATAAAGCAGATTTATTACGCGGCATTTGAATCAGCGCGGCCGATGTGGCACGCGCGCGCAAACGGAGATGTAAGCGCTTGCACTTTTTCGCGCTGGCCTTCGGGGGGCGCTGAAAACCGGGTTGAACTCGGTCGACAACGTTGTCTACCGTGGAGTGCGGGCCGGGAAGTGTTCAACATTTCCGGACCGCCTTACCGGGGCCCTACCCAAGCCCCGTTTCCCCCTCGACACAACGGCGTCCTCGATGACGCCGGCCGTGTCATCGGGGCCTCCGGAGTGCGCGGGGACAAGGGCATATGCCCGTCTTCCACGAAATGTAACTCCGCGAGAAGAGCAAAACATGCACAAGCACCCCAAGACACCCCGGATGCTGCGGTGGCGTCCCGCCGCCGCAGCTCTGGCGGCCGCTGTCGCAGCCACCACCTTCCTGGCCGTGCCGTCGGCGCAGGCAAACGAGCCGTCGGATCCGCCGTCGAACACGCAGATGCCCGCCCCCACTCCGGGCTTCCCCCTGCCGACCAAGCACACGCAGAAGGCTTACGATCCGGCGGCCGACTTCACCTCCAAGTGGACCCGTGCGGATGCCAAGCAGATCATGGCGCAGAGCGACTCCACCGTCGCGCCGGGCAAGAACTCCATGAGCCCTGACGTCACCATGCCGGAGATCCCTGAGGATTTCCCCGCCATGAACGACGACGTGTGGGTCTGGGACACCTGGTCCCTGACCGATGAGAACGCCAACCAGATCAGCTACAAGGGTTACGACGTGATCTTCTCGCTCGTCGCCGACCGCCACGCCGGCTACGGCTTCGACCAGCGTCACTGGAACGCCCGCATCGGTTACTTCTTCCGCAAGACCAACGCAGATCCGGCCAAGGACAAGTGGAACTACGGCGGACACGTGTTCGTGGACGGTTCTTCCATCGGCAACACCGAGTGGTCCGGTTCTACCCGGCTCATGAAGGGCGACCAGGTGAACGTGTTCTACACGGCCACCACGTTCTACGACGTCAAGGAGCGCAACGCCGGCGGCGGCGGAATCGCCCCCGACGCAGCCATCGCCAAGGCGCTGGGTAACATCCACGCTGACAAGAACGGCGTCACCTTCGACGGCTTCAAGCACACCAAGCTGCTCGAACCGGACGGCAAGATGTACCAGAACAAGCAGCAGAACCCCGGCTTCGCGTTCCGCGATCCCTACACGTTTGCCGACCCGGCCCACCCCGGCAAGACGTTCATGGTCTTCGAAGGCAACACCGGCGGCAAGCGCGGCGACTACCGCTGCGAGGACGCCGACCTGGGCTATGCCAAGGGCGACGCCAACGCCGAGAAGCTCGACGAGGTCAACAGCACGGGTGCCTACTACCAGACTGCAAACGTGGGCCTGGCAGTGGCCGAGAACAAGGACCTGACCAAGTGGAAGTTCCTGCCTCCGCTGCTGTCCGCTAACTGCGTCAACGACCAGACCGAGCGTCCGCAGATCTTCATCCAGAATGAGGGCGGCAAGAACAAGTACTACCTGTTCACCATCAGCCACCAGTTCACCTACGCGGCAGGCATGCGCGGCCCCGACGGCGTCTACGGTTTCGTGGGTGACGGCGTGCGCTCGGACTACCAGCCGATGAACAACAGCGGCCTGTCCCTCGGATCCCCGACGGACCTGAACCTCCCGTCCGAATCCCCGGAAGCCCCGACTCCCAACCAGAACGGCCGCCAGTTCCAGGCCTACTCGCACTACGTGCAGCCGGGCGGACTGGTCCAGTCCTTCATCGACAACGTCAACGGCGTCCGCGGCGGCTCCCTGTCGCCCACCGTGAAGATCAACTTCCGTGACGGCGTGTCCAAGGTTGACCGCAGCTACGGCCAGAACGGCCTCGGCCCGTTCGGCTACCTGCCCACCAACGTCAACGTTGGCGGCAACGGACTCTACAAGTAAGCCAGTAGTACAGCAGTAACCGCGAAGGCGCCCGGAACCCGTCCGGGCGCCTTCTGCGTTAACCGGCGCCCTTCCCGCCTCTTCGCTCCCTGAACATTGTCATCGCTCCCTATATATAGGGGAGGGCTCCCTATATATAGGGAAAGACTGCAAGGACCCCGCGCAATGTCAACTTGGAAAGCGGGCTACGGCCCGGGCTAGACTCGCACGCCGGGGGACATGGCCGGCGCCCGCGCCTGCCCAGACAGGCCGCCGCTGGCGGCGCAACCGATCCAGGAAATGTGAACTTTTGAAAAACCTTGCACGCCCGCTGACCGCCGCCGCCCTCTTCGCTGTTGCGGCACTCACCGCCTGCTCCGCCCCGACAGCCGGCAGCGCGCCGTCGTCGGCCTCCACCGGCAGCGCAACTTCAGACGGCAGCCCTTCCGCTGCTGCTACAGCCAGCCCCTCGTCCGGCCCGTTCGGAGGCTACGCCTCAGCCGCGGAGGCGTGCGCGGCCATCTCCGAGCAGGCCACCGGAGCCTCGCTGCTGCCAATGTCGGCTGCCCAGGGGAAGACTGCGGAACTTGAGCAGAAGAAGGCGGAGCTCAGTGCAACGGCGGAGCGCGTTCCGGACGCGCTGAAGGCGGACTTCGCCAAGCTGAACGAAGTCGCCGTGGCGGGGCTGAAAGACCAGACGGTCTATTCCAGCGGCCAGTTCCAGCAGGCCATGGCACCCGTGACCACGTGGCTGGCCGCCAACTGCTCGTAGAGGACCGGCAGGGGCTTCCGGAACTGCGGGCGAATCCGGTGCGCTGCGCCCCTGACGTTGTCGGACCTAAGGGATAGGGTTGTGTTCAACAGAAGGGGAGCGCCTGATGGAATACCAGAACCCACAACCGTCCGCCGGAGTCCGCGCGGAGGCGGCCGTGAGCCAGCCCGCGGCCAGCGGCCGCACCATCATCTCGGAGACGGCAGTGGCCAAGGTCGCGGGAATTGCCGCCCGCGCCGTGCCCGGAGTGTATTCCTTGGGAACGGGCTCCTCACGGGCGCTGGGCGCCATCCGCGACGCCGTGGGCAGCTCGGACCATGCCGCTGGTGTTCACGCCGAGGTCGGCGAGACCCAGGTTGCCGTCGACATCACGCTGGTGGCGGCCTATGGCACGCCGTTGCATTCCCTGGCCAACCAGGTCCGCGCGGCCGTCTATGCGGCGGTCGAAAAACTCGTTGGCCTGCAGGTCATCGAAGTGAACGTCGAAATCAACGACGTCTACATAGCGCCGCCGCCGAAACCCGCGGGGGCGCCGGCTGTGAATGAAAGGGAGGCGGTCCTGTGAGCCTGACGGTGGTTGGCATCGCAATAGGTGCGTTCATGGCGTTCATGTCATTCCAGTTCGGCTGGTGGGGTTTCCTGGTGTCTCTGTTATTCATGGGCATAGGTGCCCTCTTGGGCCGCGCCGCAGAAGGGAAACTGGACCTTCGCAGCGTCATCGACGCCCTGAGCGGCCGGCGCTCCTCATCATGAGCCAGGCAGCCGAAGCAGCCACACCGAGCCTGCTGTACAGCGGGCACAACCGGATCAGCACCCAGGCCCTCACCAGCCTGGCCAAGGCCGCCGCCGCCGAATCCCTGGGCGTCCCGGCCCATGACGTGCGCGCAGAGTGGTCGGACGACGACGGCCTGCTGGCTTTGTCCCTCGTCACGCCTATCAAAATCCCCGGCTTGACCGCCGTTCTCCGTGATCCGGAACGTGTCGCTGTGTTCGGCGGATCCATCTGGGAGAGGGCCGTCTCCGCCAAATCCGACATCCTTACCAAGGTCACCGAACTCAGCGGTGCCCGGTTGAGCAGGGTGGACATCCGCATCAGCGGGGCGCACGTCACGGAGAGGGGCCGGGTTCGTTGAGTTCCGTCATTGAACAGCAGGACGAAGCAGGCGAAGAACCAGGTGAGGGCGCGCCCGGTCCGGCGCATGCCGCCTCGTTCGACATGAAGAGGGTCCTGCACCGGGAGACGCATTCGTCCCGTGCGGCAGCGGCAGGGCTCGCCGCTGCCCTGGTGGTTCTCCTCTGCCTTTACGCCCTCCTCGAGTCCGCCGTGCGCGCCATCGGCCAGCCGCCCTGGCTTATCGATCCCCAAACGGCGGCGGAACGGATTGCGTCGCTCCCGGCCGGAATTCCGCCCCTCCTCTTGGGTGCCATCGGGGCCGTGACCGCGGCGGCGGGCCTGTTCTTCTTCCTCAGCGCCATCCTGCCGGGCCGCCGGGCCCGGCACTTGCTTGAGGACCGGCACATCGCCGTGGTGGTTGATGACGAAGTCATCGCCTCGGCCCTTGCCCGCCGCGCCCGACTGGCGGCGAACGTCACCCAGGAGCAGGTCATGGTGGTGGTGTCCCAGCGGCAGGCAATAGTGAACGTCCGCCCCACGTCCGGGGTGCCGGTCAGCGAGAACGCAATCCGTGAGGCGGTCGAGGACGAACTGCGTTCCATGGCACCGGCTCCCATGCCCCAGGTACGCATCAATCTTGCGACGTCGGGGGTGATCGGCGCTTGAACAGCACGCCAAGGATGCTCAACCGGATCCTCATCGGGATCCTGGGATTCAAGCTGCTGGCGGTGGGCGTCCTGCTTATGCTGCTGGCCACTGTTCCCGCAGTCGGGACGTGGTGGCAATCCTGGTCCCGGAGCGTGTGGGACGACGCCAACCGCATGTTTGAGGGCACGCGGTTCCCGGGACGGACGGAAAGCTGGCTTTGGATCGTCCTGGCACTGGTCCTGGTTGTCCTTATCGGTCTGATGGTGGCCTGGGTCGCCCAGCAAGGAAAGGGCCGCGCAGACCTCCTGCTGGCCGCCGAGGATCCCGGCGGTGTTCCCGGCGACATACGGATCGGAGGCGGAGTGGCCGAACAGGCGTTGAAGAACGCGCTGGCTGAACGTCCCGACATCGCGGGAGCCACAGTTGCCACATACGAGGTCCGCGGCCAGCCTGCCCTGAGGATCCGCCTGCACCCAAGGCCGGGAGTGCCGCCGCAGGTTCTCGCCGCGGAGACCTCGGCACTGGTGGCCGCACTGGAAGCCGTGGTGGGCCAGCGGACGCCGGCGCTGGTGCACATCGCCGCGGGTGCCCGCTCCCGCTTCAGCCGTGCGGAGCGCGTCCGCTGATCTAGCGTTCCTTGCCTCATGACGCGTCATGGCCGGACGGTTTTGGCCCCGGGAACATCAAGGCCCTAGGTTGAAACACGAGGGCCGGCGGCTGCTCCGCGGACGCCACTGCCCTGACCGGGGCCATCGCCCCGGCCAAGCCCGTCGACAAGGAGAACACTGTGAGCGATGAAGTAACAGGAAACCAGGCTGCCAAGGACGGACTCGAAAACGCGGTTGGCCACGCCAAGGAATTCGCCGGTGAGGCAGCCGAAAATGTGAAGGATTTCGCCGGCGAGGCGGCCGGCCACGCCAAGGAATTCGCCGGCCAGGCCACGGAAAATGTCAAAGAATTCCTCTCCGGAGATGTTGCGGACAACGCCAAGGAACTTGCCAGTGACGTGGCCGGGAACGCCAAGGAAATCGCGGGAGGCGTTACCGAGAACGTCAAGGGCCTCGGAGCTAAGATCGCCGGCCTCTTCAAGGGCGGCAACTAGCCACAACCGGGCCCGCCGCGCCCCACGGCTCTGACCGATGCGCCACGGAGCTCTGCGTTCTTTTCGGGACGCAGCGCTCCGTTAGTTAAGGCCACAGCGCGGGTTAGCTCCCGGCCGGCTATTCAGGTTTCAGTCCCCGCGCCTCAGTCAGATAGCAGCGCGGCAGGCCTGGTGCCGGTCTCCCCGGCTGGTGCGGAACGCCGGGCTATCCGGCCACGAGGTACGCGGCTGTGTTGGGCGCAATCACGGCGGTATCCGCCAAGACCCTACGCAGGGCACCGCCCGCGCCCTCCGTCGGGGCTCCTTCCGCGACGGTTCCACCAGCCAGGGCTCCGGACTCCGACGCGGTCGCGCGTGACCCGGTCGTTCCGGTGGCCGCCCCGACAATGGCCGGTTCGGCGAAGGCCGGCTCGGCGGCGCCGGCACCTGCGGCACTCGAAAGCTCCACCCGGTAACCGTCAGGCACCGGAGTCGGCGCAGTCCCCATGTTGGCGATCACCAGGACGTCACGGTTCTGGAAGGCCAGGACGCCCAGTTCGGGATCGTGCATGTCGGCCCAGCAGAACGAACCGGAACCCAGGCCGTGGCTCTTGCGCAGCGACAGCGCCGAGCGGTACAGCTCCAGTGTTGAACCCTCGACGCCGTCCTGCCGGTCCGCGGCCAGTTCCCCGAACGACTCGGGTTGCGGCAGCCATGGGGCTGCAGGCGCTAGGTGACCCGACCCGCCGTCGGACGAAACGCCGTCGGACGAAAGGCCGCCGGTGTGGGCGTCGGCGAAGCCGTAGCCGGGCTCGCCGGACTTCCACGGCAGCGGCACGCGGCACCCGTCGCGTCCGCGCTCAATGCCGTTGGTGCGGAAAAATGTCGGGTCCTGGCGGGCCCCAGCCGGCAGTGTGGTGTGCTCGGGCAGGCCCAGCTCCTCGCCCTGGTACACGTAGGCCGAACCCGGAAGCGCAAAGGACACCAAGGTGGCGGCGCGGGCGCGGGCCAGGCCCAGCCCGGCACCCGGCTGCTCGTCCTCCGCCGCAATGCCCTTCGGGAAGGTGGTGGGGTCCGCCAGGCCGAACCGGCTGGTGTGGCGCACGGTGTCGTGGTTGCTCAGGACCCATGTTGACGGTGCCTCCACCGAAGCGGCCGCCTCCAGGGAATCTTCGATGGCAACGGCCATGCGCTGGGCGTCCCAGCCGGCCAGGAGGAAATCGAAGTTGAAGGCCTGCTGCATCTCGTCCTTGCGGATGTACCGTGCAAGGCGTTCCGCTGGTTCCACCCAGGCCTCGGCCACTAGCATCCGGTCACCGTCGTACTCGGCCAGCACGCGGTTCCAGTCGCGGTAGATCTCATGCACGCCGTCCTGGTCAAAGAAGGGCGACGGCGGGTGCAGCGGTGATACTGGCTGGTGCCCGCCTTCGTTTCCGGAGTGAACGTCGCCGTCATAGGAATGGTGGGCCGTGTGCGGTTCCACCGCCTCAGTGTGGGCCCCCGGTGCATCCGGCAGGTGCCCGGCGTCGGCCGAACCCTCCACCATGGCGGCCACACCGTCCCAGTCCGGGAGCCCGGCCTCCTTGACCATGCCATGCGCCACGTCCACGCGGAAGCCGTCCACTCCGCGGTCCAGCCAGAACCGCAGCACGGAGCGCATCTCCTCCTGGACTTCCGGGTTCTCCCAGTTCAGATCGGGCTGCTTGGTGTCGAAAAGGTGCAGGTACCAGTCGCCGGAAGATCCGTCCGGATTTGTGGTCCGCGTCCACGCCGGGCCGCCGAAGATTGATTTCCAGTTGTTCGGCGCCAGGTTTCCGTCGCCGGAAGCCGCCACCTGGTCCTTCCCGGGCCTGAACATGTAGCGTTCCCGCTCGGCCGAGCCGGGCGCCGCCGCCAGAGCCTGCTGGAACCAGACGTGTTCATCAGAAGTGTGGTTCGGCACCAGGTCCACGATTACCTTGAGGCCCAAGCTGTGAGCTTTCCGCAACATGCCGTCGAAGTCAGCCAGCCGGCCAAACATGGGGTCCACCTGGCGGTAGTCGGCAACGTCATAGCCGGCATCTGCCTGGGGAGATTTGTAGAACGGGGACAACCAGATCGCGTCCACACCGAGCCGCTGAAGGTACGGCAACCGCGCCGTCACACCGAGGAGATCGCCCATTCCGTCCCCGTTGGCGTCAGCGAAAGAGCGGGGGTAGATCTGATAGACGACGGCGCTGGCCCACCACGCCGCGATGTCCGAACCGGGCGTTGCAATAGGGCGGTGGGTCATAGTTGCCTCTCCGGTAACAATTAGGTGTAAACGCTTGCATTTCTCATCGCAACGTTACTAGTGTGACTGTCACCACATCAACCGCACCATGTTTTTTTCTTGTCACTCAGCGAGGAGTCTCCAGCCAATGAAAACCCCGAAGTTCTTACTCCCGGTAGCAACTGCCGGCATTCTCGCCCTGACGCTCTCCGCCTGTGGTGGCGGCGGCGGAGGCGGCACCACGGCAGGCGGCGGCGACGCCGAAGCGGGGCTTGACGGGCGCGGGCCCATCACGTACGTGCAGGGCAAGGACAACAACAGCGTGGTCCGCCCCATGATCGCAAAATGGAACGCGGCGCACCCCAACGAGAAGGTTACCTTCAAGGAGCAGACGGACAAGGCTGACCAGCAGCACGACGACCTGGTTCAGCACTTCCAGGCCAAGGATCCCAACTACGACGTAGTGAGTGTCGACGTCGTCTGGACGGCAGAGTTCGCGGCCAAGGGCTGGCTGCAGCCACTCAAGGATAAAGTGGCGATCGATACGTCCGCCATGCTCAAGCCGACTGTTGACGCTGCAACGTACAAGGGAACGCTTTACGCAACACCTAAGGAATCTGACGGTGGCATGCTCTACTACCGCAAGGACCTTGTGCCCACCCCGCCCAAGACATGGGACGAAATGATGCAGATGTGCTCCATTGCCAAGGAGAACAAGATCGGCTGCTTCTCGGGCCAGTACAAGCAGTACGAGGGCCTCACTGTCAACGCCTCGGAAGCGATCAACTCGGCCGGCGGCTCAGTGCTGGACAAGGACGGCAAGCCCAGCTTGAACACTCCCGAGGCCAAGGCGGGCTTGGAGAACCTCGTTAAGGCCTTCTCGGACGGAAACATCCCGAAGGAAGCCATCACCTACCAGGAAGAGGAAAGCCGCCGAGCCTTCCAGACCGGCAACCTGCTCTTCCTGCGCAACTGGCCTTATGCGCACAGCCTCATGTCAAGTGAAGGTTCGTCGAAGGTGAAAGACAAGTTCGCCGTGGCCCCGCTTCCGGGCAAGGATGGCCCCGGTGCGTCGAGCCTCGGCGGCCACAGTGCGGGCATCAGTGTGTACTCGAAGTACAAGGCCACGGCGGTGGATTTCATCAAATACATCGCTTCGGAGGAAAATCAGAAGTTCTACGCCATCCAGGGATCGCTTGCACCGGTGCTGTCCAAGCTCTATGACGACGCCGCACTGGTGAAGAAGCTTCCGTACCTGCCGGTCCTGAAGACCTCCATCTCGAACGCTGTGCCCCGCCCGGTCACTCCGTTCTACCCGGCCGTAACGCAGGCCATCCAGACAAACTCCTACTCGGCACTGAAAGGCGAGAAGTCCGTGGATCAGGCATTGTCTGACATGCAGAAGTCCATCGAATCCGCCGGTGCAGGATCGTAGGCCCAGCCATGGCAACCGAATTAGGCCCGACGCCGGTCAAGGCACCGGCGTCGGGCGGTACCCCCGTACACCATGCGCCCAAGGGCGTGGGCGAGGATAACAAGATCCTCAGCCAAGGCAGGTGGGCCTCTTGGCTTCTTGCCCCCACCATCATTGCGCTTGCCGTGGTGATCGTTTATCCGATCATCAGTGCCATCGTGATGTCCTTCCAGAAGGATGCCGGCCTGGATCCTGCCACCGGCCTGTTTACCGCAGGCGGCTCTGCAGGCCTGCAGAACTATGTGAACTGGATCGCGCAGCAGTGCGCCGCCCCCGCCGGCGGCACGGTCGCCTGCCCGCCCGGCACCCTCGGCGGCCAGTTCTGGTCCGCCACCGCTACGACGTTTATCTTCACCGTCATCACCGTCACGCTTGAAACCGTGATGGGGTTTTGGATGGCCATGATCATGGCGCGGACCTTCAAGGGCCGCAGCTTGGTGCGCGCAGCGGTTCTGGTGCCGTGGGCCATCCCCACGGCGGTGACGGCGCAGCTGTGGCTGTTCATCTTCGACTTCCAGGGCATTGCCAACAAGATCTTCAACGCGTCCATCCTATGGACTGGCAGCGAGTGGCCTGCCAGGTGGGCGGTCATCATCGCCGACACCTGGAAGACCACGCCGTTCATGGCACTGCTGATCCTCGCGGGCCTGCAGATCATCCCCGCCGAGGTCTACGAGGCAGCTAAGGTCGACGGCGCCTCCGCCTGGCAACGGTTCCGGATGATCACGCTGCCGCTGGTAAAGCCAGCGCTGATGGTGGCCATCCTGTTCCGTACTTTGGATGCGCTGCGCATGTTCGACCTTCCGTACATCCTGACGGGCGGCGCGAACAACACCACCACGCTGTCCATTCTGGTGATCAATCAGGTCCGCCAGGGGTTCAACGCGGCGGCCGCGCTGTCCACCATCACCTTCTTCATCATCTTTCTTGTCGCTTTCATCTTTGTGCGTTTCCTCGGCGCGAACGTCGTGGAGCAAAGCGGCGCCAGCGCTAAGGGGAAGAAATGACCGCCGCGACAACCGAACTGCGTGCGCAGCAGGACCGAGGCCGCAAGGCGGCGCAGAACCGGGAAAAATGGGCGCAGGCCCGCACGTACATCAGTGCGTTAGTGATCCTGATTTGGTGCCTGGCGCCGGCGTACTGGATGGTCGTAGTGGCCTTCCGCGAGGTCGGCTTCACGTACGACACCTCGTTTTTCCCCACCCATGTCACCCTGGATAACTTCATCACGGCGTTCGACACGTCATTTGGCAACAGGTTCGGTCAGGCCCTGCTGAACAGCGTGTTCATCGGCGTGGTGGTCACTGCCGTCTCGCTGCTGATCGGCGTTTTTGCCGCGTATGCGCTGGCCCGGCTGAACTTCAAGTTCAAGTTCCTGGTGCTGGGCTTCATCTTGGGCGCCTCGATGTTTCCGGGCGTCGCGCTCATCACCCCGCTGTTCCAGCTGTTCACCAATATCGGCTGGATGGGCACGTACCAGGCCCTGATCATCCCGAATATCTCGTTCGTACTGCCGCTGACCGTCTACACCATGACCTCCTTCTTCCGCGAAATGCCGTGGGAACTTGAGGAATCGGCCCGGGTTGACGGGTGCACGCAGGGACAGGCGTTCAGGAAGGTGATCATGCCGCTGGCGGCGCCGGCCATCTTCACCACGGCCATCCTGGCGTTCATTTCCTCTTGGAACGAATTCCTGATTGCCAGCCAGTTGTCAAGTGATGCAACCCAGCCGGTAACGGTGGCTATCGCCAACTTCGCCGGGGCGCAGCCGCAGCAGATCCCGTACACGGCCATCATGGCGGCCGGTACCATCGTCACTATTCCGCTGGTCATCGTGGTGCTGGTGTTCCAGCGCAAGATCGTGGCCGGGCTGACGGCAGGCGCAGTCAAATGACGGACGGAGCAGCACCGCAGGGCAAGAAGCCGGCAGCCGGGATCGGGCATAAGCGGGTCCGCTCCGGCGAGGACTTCGACATCATCATCGGATTCCTCGGCTTCTGGGCAGTGGTGCTGCTCGTCGTTACGGTCTGGATGGAGCTCACCGCCCAGCCGGCACTCGGGTGGGCGCTGGGCCTGCTGGCCACGCTCTTGGCGCTGTACGGGATGATCAGGCTGCGCAGGCGCCTTCCCGCACGCACGGCTACGCGCCGCAGCTGAGCGCGGCCAGACTAAAATGGTTTGTTGCCGCTGGGAGAACATCATGGCGGAAATCTGCATAGGGGCTTTGAGGGGATACCGTGGCGCGCACAACTGACCGGGCACAGCGCGGCGGCCACTCCGGAGTAAGCATCGAGGACGTGGCCGCGGCAGCCGGAGTGTCCACGGCAACCGTGTCCCGCGCCGTGCGCGGCCTGCCCAGGGTTTCCCCGGCCACTCGGGAAAAAATTCTCGAAGTGGCCAGTGCCCTGGGGTACGTGGCGTCGTCGTCGGCGTCGGGCCTGGCCACCGGCCGCACCAAGACCATCGGTGTGCTGGCGCCCTTTGTGAGCCGCTGGTTCTTCTCGAAAGCCATCGAGGGCGCCGACCGCGAACTCCACGCGCGCCAGTACAACCTGTCCCTGTTCAACCTGGGGGGCCACGGCAGCCACCGCGAGCGGCTCTTCAGCAAGACCATGGTCTACAAGCAGATAGACGCCCTGCTGGTCCTGTGTATGGCGCTCACGCACGAGGAACTGGAACACCTGCAGAAGATCGAGATCCCGCTGGTGGTGGTGGGCGGGCATGTGGAGGAATGCGCCTACATCGGCATCGACGACTACGCTGCCGCCTCCACTGCCGTCAAGCACCTGATCGACCTCGGCCACCGCGATATTGCCCTGCTCCACGGGGACGACGAAACGGACCTTAACTTCGATGTCCCGCGCGTCCGCATCCTGGCCTTCCAGGACGTGATGACTGCGGCGGGACTAGAGGTCCGTCCGGAGTGGGACGAGTGGGGCGACTTCACCCTCCGCAGCGGCCAGGAGGCGTTCCGGCGGCTGTGGGGCCAGCCGGGATCCAAGCCGACCGCCATCTTCTGTGCCTCCGACGAAATGGCCATGGGGGTCATCTTCGAAGCGAACCGCGTGGGTGTCCGGATTCCCGAGGACCTGTCCGTGATCGGGATCGACGACCACGATTTCTCCGACGCCTTGGGCCTTACCACCGTGGGCCAGCGGCCGGACGAACAGGCCGAACTGGCCACGAAAATGCTACTGGACGAATTGGTGGGGATCGCCGGCTCCGTGCATTCCGCCGTCGCGCCCCACAAACTCATCGTCAGACGCACGACGGCGCCGCCGCGCGCATAGCGGGCCGGGGAACCGGCCGCCGGTCCGCCGGTGGGGGACCTCCAGCGGCCGGCGTCCGCAAGGAAACCGGGTCAGGAAACCGGGTCAGGAAGCGCGCGCCAGCTGGCGGATGGGGATCCAGCGCGAGGCGAGCCTGCGGTAGGCGGCGGCCGCGCCGGTCATGTCGCCCTCGGCGAGGCACTCGATCCCCAGGCGCACGTCCATGGGGGAGTCGTCCGGGTAGACCTTGTCCGCCACGGCCCCATAGTCCAGTTCCACCATGGAATCCGCATGGAACAGCTCCAGCCATTCGGTGAGCTGGGTCAGGTCATCCAGCATGTCCAGGTCGGGCGCCGCCAGGGCCAGGTTGGCCACCGCGTAGCGCACCCTGTCCAGCGCCTCGGCTATGGGCGCCCACACCCGGACGGTGAGGATCCTGCCGCCGGCCTCCACCACGTCCTGCGGGTCAGACTCCAGGAACAGCGAGAACCAGCTGAAGGGGATTCCCCAGGTGGAAGCCCGGGTGTGCACCCGGGTAATGCCATCGCGGGCGTTGACCTGGTCGATCCGTTCCTGGTGCCGGTCCCGCTGCTCCTCGGGTATCAGCAATTCGGCCAGAGGGCCGTGGATTCCTTCCATGAGCGCGTTGGCAGCCAGCCCGGCCCGCAGCACAAGCTGGCTGGGGCAGTACAGCAGGGCGGCGCCGTCGGACGTTTCCCCGCCGGCAGGGTCCTTCGTGGCGTCGTCCCCGACCGGAAAACCCGGCGCCCGGGTGACACGCACCAGATCTGTCCGTCCCGTGGGGAACGGATCTCCGCCGGGCCGCGTGATCCGGCCCAGCGAGGCCAGCAGCTCGGCGTTTTCGACCGCGGCGCGCGAAACTGCCCGCTTGCCTGCGGCTTTGAGGCCGGCTCGCTGGTCTTCCGGGAAAGCCTCCAGCGGTTCGTAGACCCGGAGCGTGGACGAGAACGGCAGCCCGGCCTGCCCCCGGTAAAGGTTTCCCGTCATGAGTGCCTGCCTGTCATCGGCGTTGAGTCCCCATCAGTCGGCCAGTTCCACGATTACCGGCGCGTGGTCAGAGGCGCCCTTGCCCTTGCGTTCCTCGCGGTCGATTGAGGCGCCGGTGACACGGGCCGCAAGGGCAGGGGAGGCCAGGATGAAGTCGATCCGCATGCCTTCCTTCTTCGGGAAGCGCAGCTGCGTGTAGTCCCAGTAGGTGTAGACGCCCGGACCCGGGGTGTGGGGGCGCACGACGTCGGAGTAGCCGACGGCTTCGAAGGCGCGGAACGCGGCGCGCTCGGGCTCGCTGACGTGGGTGAGGCCCTGGGCGAGGAACATGTCGATGTCCCAGACGTCGTCGTCCGTGGGCGCGATGTTCCAGTCGCCCATCAGGGCGATCTGGGCCTCGGGGCTCTCGGAGACCCAGCCGGCGGCATGGTTCTTGAGGGCGTCCAGCCACTCGAGCTTGTACGGCATGTGCTCGTCGTCGAGGGCGCGGCCGTTGGGGACGTACAGGCTCCAGATCCGGACTCCGCCGCAGGTGGCCGCCATGGCGCGGGCTTCCTGGATGGGGTCCTTGCCCGCCTTGCCGAACACCGGCTGGTCCACGAAGGCGCGCTCGACGTCCTCGAGGCCCACCCGGGAGGCAATCGCCACGCCGTTCCACTGGTTGACGCCGTAGTGCGCCACCTCGTAGCCCATCCGTTCGAACAGCTCCCACGGAAAGTTGTCGTCCTTGCACTTCGTTTCCTGGATGGCCAGGACATCGCAGTCAGTGCGCTGCAGCCAAGCCTCCACACGGTCGGCGCGGGCACGGAGCGAGTTCACATTCCAGGTAGCAATCTTCACAGTTCCTAACTTACCGAACTTAGGCCCTGGACGGATGGTGGCGGTTGGGTGCCGGGGTGCCCGTCCCGCATTCCTGGACTCTGGAATTTAGTAGGAAGTCCGAGTATATTCAGCTCCAAGATGACCCAGGTCACATGCAAAGGAGCATTCCACCATGGTGCGCGAACTGTCCCACTACGTTGACGGCCGGAGGGTCGAGGGAACCTCCGGGAGATTCAGCGACGTCTATGACCCCTGCACGGGCGAGGTCCAGGCCAAGCTTCCGCTGGCCAGCGCGGAGGAGGTCCGGAACATCATCTCCAGCGCGGAAAAGGCCCAGCTGGAGTGGGGCGCCATGAACCCGCAGCGCCGCGGCCGGATCCTGCTTAAGTTTGTGGACCTCGTGAACGAGCACTTGGACGAGCTGGCCAGGCTCCTCTCCTCTGAGCACGGCAAGACCGTTCCGGATGCCAAGGGGGACATCCAACGCGGCATCGAGGTGGTGGAGTTCGCCGCCGGAGCGCCGCATCTGCTCAAGGGTGAGTTTTCGGACGACGCTGGTTCGGGCATTGACGTTCATTCCATGCGCCAGCCGCTGGGCGTGGTGGCGGGCATTACGCCGTTCAACTTCCCCGCCATGATCCCGCTCTGGAAGTCCGGTCCCGCGCTGGCTGCGGGCAACGCCTTCATCCTTAAGCCCTCCGAGCGGGATCCCTCCGTGCCCCTTCGCCTGGCCGAGCTCTTCACCGAGGCGGGCGTGCCGGACGGCGTGTTCAACGTGGTCAACGGGGACAAGGAAGCAGTGGACGCGCTCCTTGAGGACCGCCGCGTCAAGGCGATCGGCTTCGTGGGGTCCACGCCGATTGCCCAGTACATCTATGCCACGGCCGCCGCCCACGGCAAGCGGGCGCAGTGCTTCGGCGGCGCCAAAAACCACATGGTGATCATGCCGGACGCGGACCTCGACATGGCCGCGGACGCCCTGATCGGCGCGGGGTACGGTTCCGCAGGCGAACGCTGTATGGCCATCTCGGTGGCTGTTCCCGTGGGGGAGGACACTGCGGACAGGCTCGTCTCACGGCTCCAGGAAAGGATCAAGGGACTGAAGGTAGGCCACAGCCTGGACAAGGATTCCGACTTCGGGCCCGTCGTGGCGGCCGCCGCGAAGGAGCGGATCGAGGGGTATATCCAGTCCGGCGTCGACGACGGCGCCACCCTGGTGACTGACGGCCGCGGCCTCACCGTGGAAGGGTATGAGGGCGGCTTCTGGGTGGGCCCCACGCTCTTCGACAACGTCACCAAGGACATGAAGATCTACAAGGAGGAGATCTTCGGCCCCGTGCTGAGCGTCCTCCGCGCGGCCGACTACGACGAAGCCCTGCGGCTTTGCAGCGAGCACGAGTTCGGCAACGGCGTGGCCATCTTCACGCGCGACGGCGATGCCGCCCGCGACTTCGCCAGCCGCGTGCAGGTGGGCATGGTGGGAGTCAACGTTCCCATTCCGGTGCCCATCGCCTACTACACTTTCGGCGGCTGGAAATCCTCCGGCTTCGGGGACCTCAACCAGCACGGCGCCGATGCTTTCCGCTTCTACACCAAGACCAAGACAGTGACCACCCGCTGGCCTTCGGGCATCCGTCAGGGCGCCAGTTTCATCATGCCGGAAGGAAGCTGATGACCGGATCATCCCCTGACGCCAGCCCCGCAGACGCAGTTCCTGGGGACGCAGTTCCCGAGGAAGCCACGCCCGAAGAAGTGCTGTTCGAACGGCGCGGCCACCTCGGTGTGGTGACGTTGAACCGGCCCAAGGCGGTCAACGCGCTCACCGCGGGGATGGTGTCGGCGATGCTGGATCAGCTGACCGCCTGGTCGGACGACGACGGCGTGGCCGCCGTTCTGGTGCAGGGTTCCGGTGAGCGCGGATTGTGCGCCGGCGGCGACATCGTGGCCATTTACCGGGACATGCTGGCGGGAGGGGACGAAACGGCCGGCTTCTGGGAGGCGGAATACCGGCTGAATTCGCTCATCGCGCGCTACCCGAAGCCCTACGTGGCGTTCATGGACGGGCTGGTGCTGGGCGGCGGCGTGGGCATCTCGGCCCACGGCTCCGTGCGCATCGTCACCGAGCGGACCCGGACGGGCATGCCCGAGACCACCATAGGCTTCGTGCCCGACGTCGGCGGCACGCTGCTGCTCTCGCGCTCGCCGGGGGAGTCCGGCGCCCACGCGGCCCTGACAGGGGCACACCTGAGCGGCGCCGATGCGCTGTTCCTGGGCCTCGCGGACCACTTCGTTCCGTCCGGAAGGCTCGCCGACCTCGCAGCGGCGCTGGAAAACGAAACCGCGGAAGCCGCCGTCGGGCGTTTTTCCGATGAGGCCCCCGCCTCCGGACTGGAGGCACAGCGGCACTGGATTGACGCCTGTTATGCCACGGATGACGCCGAGGAAATCGTCCGGCGGCTACGTGCCGCGGGCGGGGAGGCCGCGGAGGCTGCGGACACCATTGAGGCGAAGTCGCCCACGGCAGTCAAGGTGACACTGGCATCGCTGCGCCGGGTCAGGGGGCTGAGCCTCGACGAAGCGCTCGCCCAGGAGTACCGTGTGGGACTGCGCTGCCTGGCCGGCCCGAACTTCCGTGAGGGAATACGCGCGCAGGTGGTGGACAAGGACCGCAACCCGAACTGGCGGCCGGGCACCCTCGCGGAAGTGCGCGCTGACGACGTCGAGAGGTACTTTGCGCCGTTGGGGGACAGGGAGCTGGTTCTTTTGGAGAAGGAGACGGGTCATGCCTGACGATGCAACACCGGATGTAGCGGGAACGGCGGACGATTCGGCGGCCAGGATGGAAGCGGCCAGGAAGGAACATATCGCCTTCCTCGGGATGGGTCACATGGGCGGGCCCATGGCCGTCAACCTGGTCAAAGCGGGCTATCCGGTCACCGGATTCGACGTCGTGCCCGCGGCGGTGGAGGCCGCGCGGGAGCACGGCGTACCTGTCGCCGCCAGCGCCGCCGAAGCCGTCGCCGGGGCTGACGTTGTGCTCACGATGTTCCCGAGCGGGCAGCATGTGCTGGACGCGTACCTCGGCACCGAGGGGCAGCCCGGGCTGCTCGCCACCGCCGGGGCGGACACCATGTTCCTGGACTGCTCCACCATCAACGTGGACGAGGCCAGGGAAGCGGCCAGGCTGGCCCTGGACGCCGGGCACCGCTCCGTGGACGCGCCGGTCTCCGGTGGCGTTGTCGGCGCCGAAGCCGGCACGCTGACGTTCATGGTGGGCGCGCTGCCGGAGGACTTTGAGGCGGTCCGGCCCATGCTGGACGTGATGGGCAAGCGGGCGGTCCTGTGCGGAGAGCACGGCGCGGGCCAAGCGGCGAAGATCTGCAACAACCTCATCCTGGGCGTGTCCATGATCGCGGTGAGCGAGGCATTCGTCCTGGGCGAGAAGCTGGGGCTGACGCATCAGGCCCTGTTCGACGTCGCCTCCGCGGCTTCGGGCCAGTGCTGGGCGCTCACCACGTACTGCCCGGTCCCGGGACCTGTGCCCACCAGTCCGGCCAACCGGGACTATCAGCCCGGATTCGCCGGTGCCCTGATGGCAAAGGACCTGAAACTGGCACTGAATGCCGTCCAAAGCACGGGCGTGGCTGCCCGGATGGGACCGCTCGCCTCTGAAATCTACGATGCTTTCTCCGCTGAGGGCGGCGCCGGCCGCGACTTTTCCGGCATCATCACCGACATTCGGGACAAATCCGGACAGTAGTCTGATGTTTTCATCACCAAGCACCTAAGGGGCATGCATGACGCAGAAGTACGGCAATATTCTGGTGGAGCGCCGCGGGCGCGTTGGCCTTGTAACTCTGAACAGGCCCGAGGCACTGAACGCGCTGAACAAGGCGACCCTGGATGAGCTCGTAACCGCCGTGTCTGCGATGGACACGGACCCCGGCGTGGGCGCCGTGGTGATCACGGGGTCGGGCAAGGCGTTCGCCGCCGGGGCCGACATCAAGGAAATGGCCTCCCAGGGCTACATGGAGATGTACGACGCCGACTGGTTCCGCGGGTGGGAGGACCTCACCAGGCTGCGCATACCGCTGATCGCCGCCGTGTCCGGCTTCGCCCTGGGCGGGGGCTGCGAACTGGCCATGATGTGCGACTTCATCATCGCCGGTGACAACGCCAAGTTCGGCCAGCCGGAAATCAACCTGGGGGTGCTGCCGGGGATGGGCGGCTCCCAGCGGCTCACCCGCGCTGTGGGCAAGGCCAAGGCCATGGACATGATTCTCACTGGCCGGTTCATCGATGCGGATGAGGCGGAGCGGTCCGGGCTGGTGGCCAGGGTGGTGCCCGCCGGCGATGCCGTGGAGGAGGCGCTGAAAGCCGCCGCGGTGATCGCGTCCAAGTCCAAGCCGGCGGCCATGCTGGCCAAGGAAGCCGTCAACGCGTCCTTCGAGACGGGGCTGGCGCAGGGCGTGCTGTTCGAGCGCCGGCTGTTCCATTCGCTCTTCGCCACCGAGGACCAGAAGGAAGGCATGGCGGCATTCTCGGAGAAGCGCCAGCCGGAGTTCAGGCACCGGTGAACACCCCCCTTGCCGTGCAGCGCACCGTCAAGGGGACTTCCCTGCGCTTGATTCCCGCGGCGATGATGTCGCTGTCCGGCTTCATCCTGTTTGCGTTGCACCAACTTGTCCCCGGTTACGCTCTGCTGGCGGCTTCGCTGGTGGTCGCCGCGCTCGTTGACCGGGCGCTGTTCCGCGATCTCGTCCTCATCGCCGTCGGAATCTCAGTGATCAGCGCAGTTCCCATTACCACCGACGTCAGCACGGAACACATGCTCGTCATGGGTTCCGCCATGATCCTGGCCGTGGGCATTCCCTATGCGGTGTCGCGCTGGGTTACCAAGGAGCACGCCGTGGTCTTTCCGGTCATGACCGGGAACAAGTGGACGCGCGGAGAGAAGTGGTACCTGCCCGTTGTGTTGGTGCTCGGCTATGCCCTCCTGCCCGTATATATGATCCGGACAGGCGTCTATGCCAACTGGCCGGCGGTGCACGATCCCGACGGCATCGCGCGGCTCTTCGTGGGGACCAACGCACTGGGCATCTGGGACGAGCTGTTCTTTATTTGCGCATGCTTCGCGCTACTGCGCCGTCACCTGCCCGACTGGCAGGCCAACCTCCTGCAGGCAGTCCTGTTTACATCTTTCCTGTGGGAGCTGGGATTCCGGGCCTGGGCGCCGCTGTTCATCTTCCCGTTCGCGCTGCTTCAGGCGCGCATCTTCACGATCACGAAGTCCCTCTCCTACATTGTGGCGGTCCACCTGCTCTTCGACTTCGTGCTGTTCCTTGTGCTGCTCCACGCCCACAACCGGGAATGGTTCGACATCTTCGTGTACTGAGGACAGGTGATCCGCCCGCCAGATTCCGTACGCTGTTCGCCGTCGGGATTTCACCCGCCGTTAATCGCGGTGCTCTAGCCTTGCACTTCAAGCATCTGTGCGAACCGGCAACTGTGCGGGAAGGGAAGCGATCGTGGCCAATATTGCTGCTGTACTGGGACGACTCACCCCGGATGAACTTGAGGAAATCCACGCCGCGGGGCCCCACGGCCACCTCACCCGCAGGATCGTTGAGGCGCTTGATCGCGCTGCAGGCGGGCCGGGGTCCGGGCGCGGCTACTACGTGCCGGCAGGAAGCGTCAGCGGGACCGGAAGTCCTCATCTGGTCCTGAGGAGCGACGTCGCGGCGTGGCTTTTCGGCGCGCCCGCCACGGCCGCCGCCGCAAATCCGGCCTGACGGGCTGACCCCCTGACGCGGGGCACAGCCTGATGCGCTGGTCCGCAGCGGCTAGAGTGCCGCCGTATGACGGCTGCGGGCACCGGCGGCCACCAGTCCGGCGACTGACGGCACGCTGCCAGCCTGGATGCCGCTGGCCTGGGGAAAACTGCTGGGCTGGAGGACGGAGCCAAGCAGTCCCCGCGCTGCGTCGAGAACTTCACTCACATCCGAGCACGAGAGCTCGTAGAACAGGCGGCCGTCCTTACGCGACGGGACGATCAGGCGCTGGCGCCGGAGGATGCCCAGGTGCTGGGAAAGGTTCGAGGCCTCAAGGCCCGTCCCGTCCCGCAGGCGGCTGACCGCCACGGGTCCGTCGACCAGCATCTCCAGAATGAGGATCCGTGCGGGGTGACCCATGGATTTGAACAGCTCGGCCTTCACCTCTGTCTGGATCACGCCTTCGGGCATGTCATCCGTCATGGGATTTCCTCCGCTGCGTTCCTGATTCCGGCGCCGAAAATTCGCACCTAGCTCCAAGTATAGAGACAGAACGGTCTGTCCTCGGCTTCGTCCCAAGTTTGCTCGCCAATTATCTGTGTCGGGCGCCCGGGGCCCGGCCTTCGGCACGGACAAGCCTTGCCAAGAGACCCTCGGCTAGTTCACAATTTCATAAATTCATCAATTCGAACCCCAGATATCTGCGGGGTGACGGTGCGGAAAATTTTCAGCTGCCTCCGGTGACGACGGCGTCGACGGAGGCTGGGTGATCCCTGGATCCAGGAGGACTTTATGGCTGGCATGTTCGAACTATTCATCGACACAGACGCTTCTTTCAGATTTCAGCTCACTGCACCGGACGGGACCGTGATGGCGGTTTCCCGGTCATTTCCCAGCAAGGCAGCCGCGGTGGAAGGCATCGCCGCCGTACGCGAATACGCCGGCATGGGCCATGTGCGGGAGCTGGCAGAAGCGCCCCCAGACCGCCGTGCGGCACATCAGCCCGCAGTGGCGCTGGGAGGAACGGTTGCGCTGCCAGGAACGGCCCGGCGGGGCCTGCCCGCGCGGCCCGAGCTGCGGCCTACCTGCAAGGAGTCCGTCCCTGCCCTTTCGCTCGCGGCCTCCTTCGTCCGATATCCCGCCGGTGCTCGTTGATGAGCCGGCAGATGGCGCAGAAGATGCCCCGATGAACATCCCGAAGACCGTCCGAACCTACTCGAGTGCCCTCGCTGCGGAGGACTGTGTTGCGGGCACGTTCCGCTACGATGCGGCCACCGGGCGGCTGGACTGGTCGGACGACCTCTACGCCCTTCACGGATACAGCCGCGGAGAGATCGTCCCGACGCTTGAACTGCTCTTTTCCCACAAACACCCGGACGACCGGGATCGCTGCCAGGACATTTTCGCCGCGGCCTGTGCCTCGGGAGGATACTTCTGCAGCTACCACCGCCTCATCGACGCCCGCCTGCGCGAACACCGCGTCCTGACGGCGGGGGAGGCGCTGGTGGAGGACGGAACCCTACGGGCCGTAGACGGGTTCATCGTTGACCTCACAAGTACCCTGCACTGGGAGACGGAGCGGGCGTCCCGGGAAGCCGTCGAAGGAGCCGTAGGCACGCGGAGCATCATAGAGCAGGCCAAGGGAATCCTGATGGGAGCCCTGCGCATCGGCTCCGACGCTGCATTCCACCTGCTGGCCACCTACAGCCAGCACACCAACATCAAAGTGGCGAGCACGGCCGCAGACCTCGTGCAGCTGGCCAACGATCCGAACCAGCACGCACTGCTCGACACATTCATCGAAGAGCTGCGCCGCCCGTCTGAAATCCAATCAGGAACGGATTCCGTTCCCGGCCGCTAGCTGTGCCCGGTCCAATGTAGCGGTTTCTGGTCGTCCGACCTCACGTGCCGTGCGCCTCATCGCGCACGGCACTCGTTCGTTCCCGCGGCGGAACCCGCAATCGGATTTTGCTGCATCCGCCCCTCGCGCGGTCGCTATTCAGTGATACTATCTAGTGGTAGTCAGCATCACTAAGTAGTTGAGGGAGGGTTCCATGGGCAAGCAGATGACCGAGATGCTCAAGGGCACGCTCGAGGGCATCGTCCTCGCGATCCTGGCCGTGCAGCCGGCATACGGCTACGAGATCACGGCGCGGCTGCGCGAGCAGGGCTTCTCCGACATCGTCGAGGGCACCGTCTATGCGCTGCTGGTCAGGATCGAGCAGCGCGGCCTCGTGGACGTGGCGAAGGTCCCGTCCGAGAAGGGGCCGCCGCGCAAGGTCTACACGCTGAACGCACTGGGCGGCGAGTACCTCGAAGAATTCTGGAGGACCTGGACCTTCCTCGTAGAACGGATCGGACAGCTCCACCACCACATCGAACACCCGCAGGAAGAAGGAGAGTAACCATGGCCGCAAGATGGATCGAGCAGATCACGGGCTCGTTCGACGACAAGAAGCGCTGGCGCCAGTACAAGGCCCGCAAGGAACAGCTCCCCGCGAGCTACCGAACCGCGATTGACGGACTCGAGCGCTACTTCATGTACGCCGGGTCGATCGTCAAGGGCGATGTGCTCATGCAGATGCTCGAGGACCTCGCGGACCTGATCGAGCGGGCCGCTGCCGACGGCACCCCGATCCGCGACATCGTCGGGGACGAGCCGGTGGAGTTCGCAGACACGTTCATCGAGAACTACTCGGACGGCCAGTGGATCAACAAGGAGCGCAAGCGCCTGACCGACGCCATCGATCAGGCCGCCGGCGACGATGCGTGAACGCGCCGAGAACGGAGAACCGGACATGACCACCAACCAGGCCCTCGAACCCGCGATCCGGGTGCAGGGCATCGAGAAGTCGTTCAAGGACCTGCACGTGCTGCGGGGCGTCGACTTCGACGTGAGGACGGGGAGCATCTTCGCGCTGCTCGGCTCGAACGGTGCGGGCAAGACCACGCTGGTGCGGATCCTGTCGACGCTGCTGAAGGCCGACGCGGGCACCGCCACGGTCCACGGCTTCGACGTCGCCGCGAAGCCCGGCGACGTGCGCGAATCGATCAGCCTGACCGGCCAGTTCGCCGCGGTCGATGAAGTGCTCACCGGCCGGGAGAACCTCGTGCTGGTCGCCAAGTTGCGTCACCTGAAGAACCCCCGTGCGATCGCCGACGACCTACTCGCCCGCTTCTCGCTCACCGAAGCAGGGAACCGGAAGGCGTCGACGTACTCGGGCGGCATGCGACGCCGACTCGACATCGCGATGAGCCTGATCGGAAACCCGCCGATCATCTTTCTCGACGAACCGACGACGGGCCTCGACCCCCAGGCGCGCATCGAGGTGTGGCAGACCGTCAAGAAGCTCGCCGGTCAGGGCACGACGGTGCTGCTCACGACGCAGTACCTCGACGAGGCCGAACAGCTCGCCGACCGCATCGCAATCCTGCACAAGGGCACGATCATCCAGAACGGGACCCTCGCCGAACTCAAGCGACTCCTCCCGCCCGCCAAGGTCGAATACGTCGAGAAGCAGCCCTCCCTCGAGGATGTCTTCCTCGCCCTCGTCGGCGACACCGACGAGACAGACACCGCCGACGACGACCGCAGCTACGGCACGGTCCCGGCACGAAAGGAACCCCGATGACCACCCACGTCCTCGGCGACACCGGCATCCTGACCAGCCGCTCGCTGCGCCACATCCTCCGCAGCCCCGACACGATCATCACCACCGCGGTCACCCCGATCGCGCTGATGCTGCTCTTCGTATACGTGTTCGGCGGCGCGATCAACACCGGATCCGACGAGTCATACATCAACTACATGCTCCCCGGCATCCTGCTCATCACCATCGCCTCCGGCATTGCCTACACTGCGTACCGGCTGTTCCTCGACCTGCAGGGCGGCATCTTCGAACGCTTCCAGTCCATGCCGATCGCGAGGTCGAGCGTACTCTGGGCGCACGTGCTCACCTCCCTGGCCGCGAACCTGGTCTCGGTCGGGATAGTCATCGGCGTCGCGCTGATCATGGGGTTCCGCACAGGAGCATCCGTGGCCGCCTGGCTCGCCGTCGCCGGCATCCTGATCCTGTTCACTCTCGCGCTGACCTGGGTCGCCGTGATCGCCGGCCTCTCGGCGAAGACTGTCGACGGCGCGAGCGCGTTCAGCTACCCACTCATCTTCCTGCCGTTCATCAGCTCGGCGTTCGCGCCCACCGACTCGATGCCCGGCCCGGTCGCATGGTTCGCCGAGAACCAGCCCGTGACGTCCATCGTGAACACCATCCGGGCCCTGTTCGCCCAGCAACCCGTCGGCAGTGACGTCTGGATCGCCCTCGCCTGGCTCCTCGGCATTCTCGTCGTCGCCTACGCCTTCGCGATCGCCATCTACCGTCGCAAGATCAGCTGAGGCCGGGCGCCGCTCGCGGCAGGGGCGCTCCGCGCCGAACGACTCCGCCCGCTTCCCGCACGGGGAAGCGGGCGGCGTCGTTACTCGTTGTGGTCATTCGGAAAAGTCCCCGGCTCCCCGGCGGAAGTCGCCCAGGATGCGGATGAGCTGGTCAACGTCACGGTCCGCGAAGCCGGACTGGCTGAAAACTTCGGTGTTGAGCACCGCCGTCGCGCTCTTCGCAAGGGTGCGCCCCTCCGCGGTGAGCTCGATCAGCGTGGTGCGCCCGTCGGTGGGGTGCTGCGACCGGACCACCAGCCCTGCCTTTTCAAGGCGGTCGACGGCGTTGGTCACCGAGGTGGGATGGACCTGGAGGAGGGCGCTCGCCTTGTTCATGGGCAGCGCGCCGCTCCGGGCGAAACTCAGCAGCGCCAGCAGCTCGTAACGGGCAAAGGTCAGGCCGAAGGGCTTCAGCGCTCCCTCGATCCGGGCCAGGAGGATCTGCTGCGTGCGCATGATGGCCGTGATGGCGGCCATCGGCGCGGCGACGTCCCCCCAGCCGTGGCGCTCCCAGTTGCGTTGTGCATCGGCAATGGGGTCGCGGGGCAGCGGCGCGTTCATGGCTCAGCCCTGGCTTTTCAGGCCCGGGAAATCCGCTTCCGAATATTCCCTGCCGAGGCCAGCGTGAGTCGCAGCACCGGACGCCGGAGTCCCGGACGTCCCATCGGCGCCGTGCCGGACCTCCTCGCTGTGCCGCAGCTCAACGCGCCGGATCTTCCCGGAAATGGTCTTCGGCAGTTCGGTGAATTCGATCCGGCGGATGCGCTTGAACGGCGCCAGGTGGTCGCGGCAGTAGCGCAGGATCTCCTCGGCCAGCTCGGGGCCGGGCTCATGGCCGGCCGCGAGGACCACGAACGCCTTGGGCACGGACAGCTTGAGCGGGTCAGGGGACGGGACCACGGCGGCCTCCGCCACGGCCGGATGCTCAATCAGTACGCTCTCCAGCTCGAACGGGGACAGCCGGTAGTCGGAGGACTTGAAGACGTCGTCGCCGCGGCCCACATACGTGATGATCCCGCGCTCGTCCCGACTGGCCATGTCGCCCGTGTGATAGTAGCCGCCGCGGAAGGCGTCGGCCGTCTTGTCCGGATCGCCGTAGTAGGACTTCATCAGGCCCACGGGCCGCGGGTCCAGGCGCAGGCAGAGTTCGCCGTCGTCGGATTCCTCCCCGGTGGCAGGGTCCACCAGCACCACGTCGTACCCCGGGAGCGGCTGGCCCATGGCGCCGATCTTCGCCGGCTGGCCGGGCGTGTTGGCCACCTGCACGGTGGTCTCCGTCTGGCCGAAGCCGTCGCGGATGGTCTGGCCCCAGGCGCGCTGGACCTGCCCGATCACCTCGGCGTTGAGCGGCTCGCCGGCGGACACAACCTTGGTGGGCGGGTTCTTCAGGAGGCCGAGATCAGCCTGGATGAGCATCCGCCAGACGGTCGGCGGCGCGCAGAAGCTGGTGACCTTCTCACGGTCCATCTGTTCCATCAGGGCGCGGGCATCGAAGCGCTCGTAGTTGTAGACGAACACGCAGGCCTCCGCGATCCACGGGGTGAACACGTTGGACCAGGCGTGCTTGGCCCAGCCCGGGGATGCCACGTTGAGGTGCACATCGCCGGGCTCCAGGCCGATCCAGTACATCGTGGACAGGTGCCCCACCGGATAGGACGTGTGAGTGTGCTCCACGAGCTTGGCCTTGGACGTGGTGCCCGAGGTGAAATACAGCAGCAGCGTTTCGTCGGCCTTGGTCGGAGCATCCGGCGTGAAGTCCTCCGGGGCTGCCGCTGACTCCGTGTACCGGGCGGCACCGGGCGCCGCTTCCGCAGCGGAAGCTCCGCCGTCGCCGATTTCAATGAGCTTGTAATCTCCGGGAACCTCGGCAAACTTGCCGATGTTGGAACTTCCGACGGCGGCCCAGCCCGCTTCGCCGCGCTCCACGCGGTCCTGCAGGTCGGTAGGGCCCATGAGCGTGGTGGTGGGGATGAGCACGATGCCGAGCTTGATGCCTGCCAGCATGAGCTCCCACAGCTCCACCTGGTTGCCCAGCATGATGATCATGCGGTCCCCGCGTTTGACTCCCTGGCCGCGGAGCCAGTTGGCCACCTGGTTTGAGCGCGCCGACAACTGGGCAAAGCTGCGGCGCGTCGCCGAGCCGTCCTGCTCGACGATCACCAGCGCCGGATTGCTCCCTGTGGCCGGATCGGCAGCAATGGCGTCGAACCAGTCGAGTGCGAAGTTGAACTCCGCCGGCCGCGGCCACTCGAAGGTGCTCCTCGCCTGGCCGTAGTCATGGCGCAGGGCGAGCAGTTGGTCGCGTGCTGCACGGAAGTCGTCGGTGACTGTCATGGGGCACCTTTCGCCTTTTGAATCCACATCCTAGTGATCCACATCACTGTGCAATATACTAGGACATCCAAGGGTTTGGAAGAGCGAAGGGACCTATGCCCGTGCAGCCACAAAGTCGTGACAGCGGACAACCAACAGGAACGAAGGCGGTTGGTGCCGACGCCTCAGGTGCAGGCCCGGAGCAGGAGAACCCTGCGCCGCCTTTTCCTGACGCGGACCTCATGTACATCGCGGACCTGCTGCCGGCCGGCGAACGGCAGCGCTACCTCGACATCAGGGAGTTCCTGCAGTCCCGGGTACGCGCCCAGTCCATCGACTACTGGAACCGCGAGGAGTTCCCGTTCGGGCTCCTCGCGGAGATGGGAAAGCGCGGGCTCGGCGGGCTGCAGACGGACGGCACATCCAAGCTGTTCAAGGGCCTCATGTACGTGGAAGTGGCCCGGGCCGACGTATCCCTCTCGGCCCTGGTGGGCATCCACAACGAGCTCATTGTGGGCATGATCAACGAGCTTGGCTCCGAGGAACAAAAGCGGCGCTGGTTGCCCGGCCTGACCGCTTTCACCCAGCTGGGGGCCTTTGCGCTCACTGAGCCGGATCACGGTTCGGACATCGCCGGCGGCCTGGCCAGCACCGCCCGGCTCGAGAACGGCGAATGGGTGATCAACGGGGCCAAGCGGTGGATCGGCGCCGGCACCATTGCGGACTTCGCCCTGGTGTGGGCCCGGGACGTGGCCGACCAGCAGATCAAGGGCTTCATCGTGGAAACGGACCGCCCGGGTTATGCCGCCACGAAGATCGCCAACAAGATCGGGCTGCGGATCATGCAGAACGCGGACATCGTGCTCGATGACGTCCGGATCCCGGAGGCAAACCTGCTCCCCGGCGCCACCGATTTCTCCAAGGCCAACGAGCTGCTGCGGGATTCGCGTGCCTGGGTGGGCTGGCAAGGTGCCGGGATCCAGCTGGCCGCGTTCGACGTCGCCCGTTCCTATTCACTGCAGCGCAGGCAATTCGGCAGGGAACTGGCCCGTTTCCAGCTCATCCAGCAGCAGCTCGCCGAGATCCTGGGCAATGCGTCCGCGTCGCTGGCACTGATGGTTCAGCTTGCCCGGATCCAGGAGGACGGCAGGCTGGAAATGGCGCAGGCGGCCATGGCCAAGGCCACCACCACCAGGCTCGCGCGCGCGTCGGTGGCCATGGGACGTTCCCTGCTGGGCGGCAATGGCATCAGCAGCGACTTCGAGATGGGCAAACTGTTCGGCGACGCCGAGATCCTTTACACCTACGAGGGCAGCTACGAGATCAACTCGCTGATCGTGGCCCGGGCCGTGACGGGGAAATCGGCCTTCGTGTAGGACCGGGCTGCACGCTTTTCGGCGCGGCTGGCTGCGGCGGGGCTGCGGCGGGCAAATTTGCACCACTTTCCTGAAGGGACCTGTGCCTGAGGGCTGAACTTCCGCGGGCTGGCCTGGGCTGGCCGCGGGGTCCCGGCGGCAAAACGGTGCAGAAATGCGCTGGTTTCGGCTCAGCGGGCCGCGGCTTCACGGGCGGCGGCTTCAAGCCGGGCGAAGTGCGCGGCCTTCTCCGTGTCGCTCCGCATCGGGAGGTTGGGGTCGTTGGGGCCCTGCCCTGCGGCGCCGTCGATAAGTTCGCGGAGGATGTCGGCGTGCCCCAGGTGCTGGGCCGTCTCGGAGCACATGTGCACCAGGATCTGCTGCAGGGTTACGTGCTTGCGCTCCTCGGGCCACCACGGCACCACGCCGGGCGCGTCGAGCGCAAGGGCCTCGATGGTGGCATCGCTGTGCTCCGCCGAGAAACGGTGCAGGGCGATGATGTCCGCCCGGGTCTCGGCCGGCGTCGCCCACATATCCGCATCCGGTTCGGCGCCGTCATCGAGCCATGGCATGTCCTGCTCGCTCGGGCGTCCGAAGACCTCGCCGAAGTAGCCGAGCTCCACGCTGGCGACGTGCTTCACGAGGCCCAGGAGGTTGGTGCCGGTGGGAGTCATGGGACGGCGGACGTCGTATTCGTCAAGGCCGTCGAGCTTGGCGAGGAGTTGGGCCCGGCGCGTCTTCAAATAGCGGTGCAGAATCCCTTTGTCATCCATAGCGGGCACTATACCGAGGTAGCTTGGGCGCGGGCTGTCACACTCGCTGGCCGCCGGCAGCAGTTATGCACCACTTTGCCGCGCCGGCCGGTCCGGCAAGCCCGGAATCAAGCCCGGGATGACGGGCGGCACCGGCCTTGGAGCCGCGGAAAAAGGTGCAGAAATGCGCCGGAACAGCCGGACAGCCAAGGCCGCGGAGGGCAAAAAACTCCCCTGTTCGTGCTCAGGGCACGGACAGGGGAGTTTTTAAGCCGTTACAGCGGGCGAATGTTCTCTGCCTGCGGGCCCTTGGGGCCCTGGGTCACATCGAATTCGACTTTCTGGTTTTCGTCCAGGGAGCGGTAGCCGCTGCTGGCAATTGCCGAATAGTGGGCGAAAACATCTGCTGATCCGTCATCCGGAGCGATGAAGCCAAAACCCTTTTCGGCGTTGAACCATTTAACTGTGCCTGTTGCCATTACTACTACTTCCTTTGTAACCCTTTTCTGGTCCTGCTCCGACGGCAGGCAGATGCGGAGATGTTTTCCGCTGTCTCAAACCTAGGGTGCGCACGCTGGGCGTGCAATAGCTACGGTCATCAACTGCCCCTCCTGTAACGGCAGATTTTTGTCCAGAAAGGTCAGGCGGCCGTCGTTTTGCGGACTTCGGCCGGGCCGATTTGAAGATTTCCGGGCCCCGGAAAGACTGAATCCACCGGAGCCCGGCCGGCTCCCAAACACTCCTCTAAGGACCGGACTGCGTCACGGTCCCAGCGTCGCTAACGGTCCCGCCGTCGGTTGCGGTCTCAACCGCGGTGATGGTCCCGGCGGCTCCGTCCACGACGACAGTCTGGCCGGTGCGCAGCCTGGTGGTGGCGTCCGGCACGCCGACGACGGCAGGGATGCCGTATTCACGGGCTACCACTGCACCGTGCGAGATGACCCCGCCCATCTCCATCACCAGGGCACCGGCGGTCAGGAAAAGCGGGGTCCAGCCGGGATCGGTGGACGGCGCCACCAGGATTTCCCCTGGTTCCAGATGCGCGCCCACGGGGTCCAGGATCACCCTGACCCGGCCCGCGGCGGTGCCGGCCGACGCAGGTGTTCCAACGAGGGCGCCGGAGGGTGCAGCCGCGCTGGCGACTGCGGCCTCGACGTCTGTGCCGTCGGAGAGCAGGAGCCGCGGTACGCGCCTCCGCCGAAGTTCCGCGTCATAGATCCGACGGCGCTCGGCAATCATTCCCTTCAGCTCGCCGCCACGAAGGCCCACCCGGACCTCGTCGAACGTCAGGAAAAAGACGTCGTCCGCCGCCCCAATGGTGCCGGCCCTGGCCAGCTCGGCGCCAATGGCCACGAGCTGCCTGTGGACTTCGCCAAAGACGGTCACAACGTAGAACTTGGGCAGTTCGCGCAGGCCGGCCAGCTGCCGCGTCCGGTGCAGGCACACAGCCACCATGCGGCCCCGCAACCGGCTCACTGCCCCGGCCCGTGCCACGAGGCTGCGGATTCTGGCCTCTGCATGGTCGGCAGCCCGCTCGAACTGCCGGTCCGGGGCCAACTCGGGATCCTCCACCCTGAGGTAGTTGGAGATCATTCCCAGAATGTGGTCCGGCTTCTCGGACCACCGCGGCATGCCGAGGTCGATTTCCGCCACGGCCCGGTGGCCGTACCGTTCCAGGAAGCGGCGCAGACCGGCCTGGGCCACCGGCGGTAGCGCACCGGCGGCATAGCTGACAGCCAGTTCGCCGGGACGCCTGCCCAGGAATGCCTCCCGCGAGGCGGCGTCGTCGCGGACGGAAACAGCCAGGCGCCACAGTTCAAGGTCCATTTCGGTGGTCACGTTGTGGGGGAGTCCGCGCAGGACGGCCTCCAGCTCCCGGGGCTCGGCAACTCCGCGGAGAAGCCAGCGGGCTAGTCCCAGCATTGCGTAACCGGCGGCTGGTGCCGGCAGCGTGGTCCGGATCAGGCCGTCAACTGTGCGGGCCGGGACGTTCTGGGCGTGGTCCAGCCGCCTGAACACTGTGGCGGGTTCGGCCAGGGCCAGGTCAGCCTCAAGCCGCTTACCGAAGCGCAATGCCCGGCGTAGCTCGGCCTTGGGCCGGACGACGGCCCGGATCAGGGCGGGGACCAGCCAAACCATCGTGGCGAGGCCTGCCGTGCCGTCCCTGCCACGCCCTTCCGATGCCCTAAGTTTGGACGGCCGGGGCTGGCCTTTAGTGACGCCGAACCTCGGGTCGTCGAGGAGGGCCGGCAGAACAGAAGCCGATCTCCCGTCCGCCAAGGGCAGCCACTTCAGCAGCATCCGGCGGCCGGACGCGGTGCGGATCAAAGGTGTCAGGTCCACGTACATGCGCAGCCCGGGGTTGACATAGGCCCAGGGCGACCTGCGGCTCCCCACACTTCCCATGACTGAGAGCCCCATCGGCGTGAGGGGACGCGTCAGCCCCTGCAGCAGGGTGCCGCACAGATACACGCGGGTTTCAGCAGCCGGGACCGATTCCAGCCCGAAAGGCTTGGCGGACGATGGATCAGGCAGGGGGTACAGGGTGGTGATTGGCCGGGACTGGGTCAGCCAGATTTTGCCGTCGGCGTCGATGACCCATTCCACGTCCTGCGGTTCCCCGAAATGCTCCTGGGCGGCCACTCCCAACGATGCGAGTTCGCGGAGCTGCGCGCCGGAAAGGACCGGGCTGCCTCCGCCGTCGCCTTTTCCGCCGTCGCCTTTTCCGGAGCCGCCGCGTCCGGGGCTGGACTGCCGGATCTTTCCCGTGGCCGTCTCCACCACGAAATGGTCCGGAGTGACCGCTCCGGAAACGACTGCCTGCCCGGGGCCGGCGCTCGCATCGATGACCGTCTCGCCGCGCGTTCCGGCGACCGGGTTTGCGCTGAACAGCACGCCGGCGGCGGCAGCGTCCACAACATGCTGGACGACGACGGCGAGGGCGACGTCGCTATGGCGGATCCCGTTGGCCGAGCGGTACGCAACTGCCCGGTCCGTCCAGAGCGAGGCCCAGCAGCGCCGGAGTGCCTGAATCACGGCGTCGGCTCCGACGACATCGAGGAAGGAATCCTGTTGCCCGGCGAAGCTCGCGAAGGGGAGGTCCTCGGCAGTGGCGGAGGACCGCACCGCCACGGCGGGTGGGTTGCCGGCGGGCGGGCTGACAGCAGCGGGCGACGTGCCGTCCTCGGGCGGCCCGTCAGACGAGCGTGTGCCGTCGGCGGAAACGGGTGCGTTGCCCATGGCGGCGTAGGCGCCGCGGACGGCAGCCTCCACCTCAGGCGGGACCGGTGCCGTTCCCACGAGCTCCCGTGCACGCTTCGCAATCTCGCGCTGGGTGCTCTCGCGCTCGGCGTTCTCCCGCGGTGAAGTCTGCTGTGCACCCTCACGCTGGGCAGTCTCATTGCCGGATGGACTGCCTGTGGCCGGCGCCTCGCCGATGGGTGCCCCGGCCGCCAGGGCGTCGAGGCGGGCGGCCAGCGCCTCCAGCTCGGGCGGAACCGCCATCATGTAGGCGGCCGTGGTCAGGCAGAACCCGGCCGGCACGGGGAAACCGGCATTGGCGAGCCTGCCGAGATTCAGGGCTTTGCCACCCACGAGCAACAGGGACCCGGAGCCCAGCCTGCCGAGGTCCAGCACGAGCCGGTCAGGCGTGGCGCTCTCCGGAGGGCCCATGTCCTGTGCCTCGTTTCTGGTCAGGGTTTCGCTCGTCTGCTTTCCGGGCTACGCGGTGGTGTCCGACCCCTGGCCGGTGTCCTCCCACTGCACGTCGAGATTGCGGAATACCGGGGGCCCGTCACACAGGGCAGCCATCTTGGCGGCGAAGTCCGACGTTTCCGGCCGGTTGGAGTTCTCCATCGCCGACTCGTAGGAGTCGAATTCCACGATGGTGAGGTACGTTCCGGGCCGGTCGCGGTCCGCTGTCGCGATGATGCGGCGGAACGTCGGGGCGGTGGTTCCCTCGGTTCTTGACGGCCGGCCCAGCTGTTCGATCTCCTCGATCCGGGAGGTCTGGAATTCGATGATCTGCACAAACCCGGCCATGACGGCTCCTCGACGGCGGTGGATGCTGGTGCGGATCACGGTAGACCCGGTGCTCAGGCAACGCAAGGGCCCGGGACGGGTTCGGGCGTGCAAGTGAGTCTAGCCCCGGGCGGCAGCCGTCCTGACCCTGTTTCGCGCCGGACGAGCCGCGACACGCACCCACCGCGGCGTGTTGCCCACGCTGGTCGGCCGAACAAGGTCACGACGGCGCGCAGGTTGAGCACGGCAGTTCTCCTAGCGCATCCCCTCGCGGCGGATCGCGGTGGCGATGGCAGCTGCACGGGTCTCGACGCCGAGCTTGGCGTAGATGTGAGCGAGGTGGGTCTTGACCGTCGCCTCGGAGATGAACAGCCGCTGGCCGAGTTCCCGGTTACTGAGTCCCTCGGTGAGCAGGCTCCACAGCTCGGCCTCCCGCGGGGTCAGCACCTCGTCCGGATTGCGCAGCTGCTGGAACAGCCTGGAGGCCACGGGCGCGCTCATCACGCTCCTGCCCTGCACGGCGCCGCGGACGGCGGCGAAGATCTCCTCCGGCGCGGCGTCCTTGAGCAGGTAACACATGGCGCCCGCGTCCACGGCTCGGACAATGTCTGCGTCGGAATCGTAGGTGGTGAACACGAGAACGGCTTGGCTGCGGTTGCGCTCGCGGAGCTTCCGGATGGCCTCAATCCCGTCCATGCCGGGACCCATGGCCAGGCATCACCACGACGGCGGGGGAGTGATCCGCCACAGCCGCCAGCGCTTCCTCGCCGGAGGACGCCTCGGCCACCACCTCGATGTCCGGCCGGGTGCCGAGCAGGGCCTTGAGCCCGCTGCGGACCACGAGGTGATCGTCCACCAGGAGGACGGTGATGGCGCTCATTCTTCTCCCCTGACCGGCAGCTGGGCGGCCACGATCGTTCCTTCGCCCGGCGTGCTTTCCACGGAGAAGGCTCCGCCGAGCTGCTCCACGCGTTGCCGCATGGCCCGCAGCCCGTACCCTCCGGCGTCCGACGGCGGTGCTGTCGCCGCCGGATCGAAGCCGGCGCCGTCGTCGTAAATGTCCAGGGTGACGGCGTCCGGCAGGAAACCCAGCGTGACAGTGGCGTTCGCCGCGGAGGCATGGAGTTTGATGTTGGCCGCGGCGCTCTGCACCACCCTGAGCAGTGCATGGCGGACCTCGGCGGGGACAGGCCGCGGTTCGCCGGTGACCAGCAGCCTGGCATCCGGCACGTACTGGGACGCCGCCTGCAGCAGGGCGTCCGGCAGCGGAGAGGCATCGAGCCCCGGGGAAGCCAGTTCATGGACCAGGCTGCGGGTATCGGACAGGTTGTGCCGGAGCAGTTCGCTGGCCTGGCGAAGGTCCTGCCGGGATGTGGGGCCGGGCCAGGCGCGGTTGGCCGCTTCGAGGAGGAGGAGGCTGCTGGCCAGGCCCTGGGTTACGGTGTCGTGGATTTCGCGGGAGACGCGCTCGCGTTCAGCGATGGTGCCTGCACGGCGTTCGCTGGCCGCCAGCTGCCCCTGGGCGAGCGACACCTCGGCGTGCAGGCGGCGCTGTTCGGCGGCGTCGTGTTCTATGCGGTCGTAGATCAGCGTCAGCATGACCCCGACGGCGAGCGGACCCAGCAACATGGCGAGATCGGTGCCGTCGCTCAGCCGGAACAGCCCGACGGCGGTGGCGGCCGCCGTCGCGCCGGCCGCAACATAGGCCACAGCGCCCGTGAACGCCGTGCGGCAGAGGAAGAACAGCGCGAACGAGCACCAGGCGAAGCTGGGGGCGGAAATCACCAGCAGTGCCCAGGCCGCCACGAGGGCAAACATCCAGACCGCCCAGGGGCGCCGGCGCTGGGCCAACACGGCGATGACGGCGTAGAGGGCACAGGCCGCGGCCGCCAGGCCCAGGACCAGGAGGTTGTCCTGCGGGCTGTGCCGCATCACGTAGCGCACCACGGACGCCACCATCAGCACCGCGAATCCAAGGTGGACGGCGGCGTCAATCCGGCCCAGCCGGCCGCTGCCCTGTGCTGCGGGCAGTACTTCTGGGGATGCGGCTGGGGCTGAGGAAGGCATTGGGGGATCCGGTTCGGGTGGTTGAAGTGCTACCCACCATGCTATTGCCCGCGCCGTTGCTGGTCTCTCAGCCTTTTGGCTGATCCCGCCAGCCCGAAGTACGACGGCGGCCCACCTGAAGGCCCGATGTGCCCAATTCGGCCGGGCGGCACGATGGAAAAGTAGCCGTTCAGGCCGTTTGAGTTCAGGCCCAGTTTAAGGAGAACCACCGTGAAGAAGTCCCAGAAGATTCTTGCCGCTGCAGCAGCAGGGGCGGTCGTGCTGACCGCCGGCGTAACCGCGGTTGCCAATGCCAGTATGGCTCCGGCATCTGCAGCTCCCGCGGCCGTGCCGGCAGCGGTGCCGGCGGCGGACGTCCAGCCCGTGCCCGAAAACGTCGTGGCCCAGAACAGGATCAGCGTGGGCGCCTCAGCGAAGGCCGTCGGTGCCGCGCTGGCCAAGTGCCAGGCGGACAAGCTGCCGTTCGTGACCGTTGCCCTCGTGGACCGGTTCGGCACGGTGCAGGCCATTCTGCGCGGCGACAACGCGGCCGAGCACACCATCGAGTCCGCCAAGCAGAAGGCCTACACCGCCGCCGTGTTTGGCGCGCCCACGAGTGAGCTGGCCAAGCGCATCACCGGCAGCGGACCCAGCATCGCCGACCTGCCGGGCACCCTTTACCTGCCCGGCGGCGTCCCGCTCAAGGTGAATGGCGCCTCCGTGGCAGGGATCGGTGTGGGCGGCGCTCCCGACGGCAAGCTTGACGAGGCCTGCGCAGTTGCCGGCGCCGAGGCGATTGCCGGAACCACGAAGTAGGCTCTGGTCCATGGCAAGGCACAGGTCCGGGGCGAGGCTCAGATCCGGCGGCTGGCGTTCGGCCGCCGCGCTTCGGCTGCTGGGGCTGGCGTCCTTGGCGGCGCTGCTGGCGGGGTGCGACGCCGGTTCCCCGTCAGCCGGCGGACCGGCGTCGGGGAGCGCGTCCGCCAACAGCGCCGCTGCTGCGCCGCCGGCCACTACCCGTCCAGCCGCCACCAGCCCTACACAGTCCAGTCCCGGACAGTCCCGGCCGGCGTTGTCTCCGGAGGCCCAGAGGAAGCTGGACCAGCAGCTGATCCTCGCGGCCAAAGCCAACAACGTCGCCCTCGTTCGGAAACTGATCCAGGACGGCGGGAACGTGAACGCGAAGGACGCCATCCAGGATTCGGCCTTCCTGTACGCGGGGGCTGAAGGCTTCAACGACGTCCTGCGGCTGACCCTGGCCAACGGCGCGGACGTTTCCAGCACCAACCGCTTCGGCGGGACGGCGCTGATTCCTGCCTCCGAGCACGGCCACGTGGAGACCGTCCGGATCCTCATCGCCGCCGGTGTGCCCGTCAACCACGTCAACAATCTCGGCTGGACCGCCATGCAGGAAGCCATTCTGCTGAACAACGGCGGGCCGAACCAGCAGGAAGTGGTCCGGCAGCTGCTCGCCGCCGGCGCAAACCCCAGCATCCTGGATCCGCAGGGCCGGACAGCCTTGGTGAGCGCGGAACGGCTGGGCTTTGCCGAAATAGCCCGGCTGATCCGGGCCCACGGCTGACAGGCCGCCAGTGTGTGCTGAACTGGCCCGGTTTTGGTCGTGCCGCCCGCGCTGATGCGTCTGCCCGGCGGGGCAGGCGCATCAAAACTGGGCTGGTTCGGCAGCCGCCGGCTCCCTAGACCGCTTCCAGCACGCTCACGTAGTTGGCGATGCCTACACCGCCCATGTTCTGCACCGCAGCGCGGCGGGGGTTGGCGAGCTGCATGTCGCCCGCGGTGCCGGTGAGCTGCATCGCGGCGATGACGTGCTGGGACACTCCGGTGGCGCCGACCGGGTGGCCTTTTGCCTTGAGGCCGCCGGAGACGTTGACGGGCAGCTTGCCGTCCTTGTAGACCCAGCCTTCCGCCAGGGCGCGGGATCCCTGGCCCGGTTCGGTCAAGCCCATGGCTTCATACATGAGCAGTTCGGCGATGGTGAAACAGTCGTGCACCTCGGCGAAGTCCAGGTCTTCAAGCCCGACGCCGGCCATCGCCAGCGCGCGCTGCCACGACGCACGCGTCGCATTGAAAGCGGTGGGGTCGCGGCGCTCGGCGGGGAAGAAATCGTTCGCGTGGCCGAAGCCGGCGAGGCGCACCGGCGCAGTGACTCCACCGGTCGGTGAGACAGACAGCACGACGGCGGCGGCGCCGTCGGAGACGGGGGAGCAGTCGGTGCGGCGCAGCGGATCGGCCACCAGCGGGTTCTTGTCCGAGACTGTGCGGCAGAAGTCCTCGCCGAGGTCCTTGCGGAGCTGGGCGTAGGGGTTGTCCACGCCGTTGCGGTGGTTCTTGGCCGCGATGGTGCCCAGGATGTCGCCCAGATTTCCGACGCCGGCCCCGTAGCGCTTCTCGTAGTGCTTGGCCACTTCGGCGAACAGGCCGGTGAAGCCCGTGGTGGAGGCCTTGCCGGCCATGTCGTAGTCCGCGCCCAGCAGGGCCGCGCCCACAACATCGGCCCCGGCGTGGGTCATCTTCTCGGCGCCGATGACGAGCACGGTTTTCGCGCTGCCTGCCAGCAGCGATTTGGTGCCCTGCTGGAAAGCGGCCGAGCCGGAAGCACAGGCGTTCTCCACGCGGGTGGACGGCACGTTGGCGAGCTGCTCGGACACCTGCAGCGCGAGCGAGGACGGGAAGGCCAGCGGCATCATGCCGGAGTTGAACTGGCCGAGGTAGACCTCGTCAATCTGGCCGGGCTCAATGCCGGCGTTGCCGATCGCCTCGGTGGCCACCTGGACGATCAGGGACTCCAGGGTCTCGTCCGTCAGTCTGCCGAAGCGGCTGTGGCCCCAGCCGGTGAGCAGGACATCCTTGCCGAACTGTTCCTTCAGGCCCATGCTGCCACTCCCTCGTTTTCAAGCTGGACGTCGAACCCGGCCTCGGTCTTCTCCCGGATCTCCTCCACAGTGACGCCCGGGGCGAGACGGGTCAGCGTGAGCTGCCGGCCGCCGTCGCGCTTTTCGAGGTCAAAGACCGCGAGGTCGCTGATGATGCGGTCCACCACCCGGAGCCCGGTGAGCGGGAGGGTGCATTCCTTGACGATCTTGGCGGTGCCGTCCTTGGCGTTGTGCTCGGTCAGGACCACCACTCGGGGCGTGCCGGCCACGAGGTCCATGGCACCGCCCATGCCCTTGACCATCTTGCCGGGAATGGTCCAGTTGGCGAGGTCGCCGTCGCCGGAGACCTGCATGGCGCCCAGGATGGCCACCTTGACGTGGCCGCCACGGATCATGCCGAAGGATGTGGCGGAGTCGAAGATGCTGCCGCCGGGCAGGACCGTGACGGTCTGCTTTCCGGCGTTGATGAGGTCCGCGTCCTCCTGGCCCTCGTACGGGAACGGGCCCATGCCGAGCAGCCCGTTTTCGCTCTGCAGGACCACGCGGACGCCGTCGGGCAGGTTGTTGGCCACGAGCGTCGGAATGCCGATGCCCAGGTTGACGTAGTCGCCGTCGTTGAGTTCTTCGGCCGCGATGGCAGCCATTTCATCCCTGGTCCAGGCCATGGGGTTCTCCTTGGGTTTTAGGGGGCTTAAGTGTTCGTTCGCGCTTGGAGCAGGGGCTATAGTGTTCGTTCGCGCTTGGAGGGTTGGCGGGGTCAGGCGGGAGCTGCTGCGGAGGCGAGCTCAACCCGCGGGCGGACCGTGCGCTGCTCGATGTCCTTGACCCGGCCGCTGGCCTGCACCAGGCGCTGGACGTAGACGCCGGGCGTCACGACGTGGTTGGGGTCCAGGGCGCCGGGCTCCACGATCACCTCGGCCTCGGCGATGGTGACGGCACCTGCAGTGGCCACCACCGGGTTGAAGTTCCGCGCGGTGTAGCGGTAGATCAGGTTGCCGTCGGTGTCGGCAGTGTGCGCGTGGACCAGTGCGACGTCGGCCCGGATGGCCCGCTCCCGGACGTACGTTTCGCCGTCGAACTCCGCGAGCGGCTTGCCTTCAGCGACGAGCGTGCCCACGCCGGTCTTGGTGTAGAACGCCGGGATGCCGGCGCCGCCGGCGCGCAGCCGCTCGGCCAGCGTGCCCTGCGGCGTGAACTCCACATCGAGGAGCCCAGCCAGGTACTGCTCGGCAAACAGCTTGTTCTCGCCCACGTAGGACGCGATCACCTTCCGCACCTGGCCTGCCTCGATCAGGACACCGAGGCCCTTGCCGTCGACGCCCATGTTGTTGGAGACCACCGTGAGGCCGCGGACACCGGAGTCCCGGACGGCCTCGATCAGGTCCGCCGGGATGCCGCTGAGGCCAAAGCCGCCGACGGCGACCGTCATGCCGTCCCGCAGGACGTCGTTCAGCGCCTGGGCAGCGCCGGATTTCAGTTTGGACATCGCATCTCCTCGTTGAGCTGTGTACGGGCGGCTGTCCACTTTGTGGACGAAACATCTGATCATGGAGCGTACGGTCCGCCCAGGTGCTCTGTCAACGGCAATGTTTGGCTTGGTTTACCGCCTATTACAGTGTGGACGGTAGGCTGTGGGGTATCCACAATATGGATACATGAGGAGAAATATGAACCAAACCCCAGTCCAGGGTGCCCAGGTGGTCAGCCGCATTGCCGGGCTCCTGCGCATCGTGGGACGCCGGCCGGAGGGCAGCTCGCTCGTCGAGCTCGTGCGGGAATCCGGCCTTACCCGGCCCACCGTCCACCGGCTCCTGGCGTCACTGGCCTCGGAGGGACTCCTCGACCATGACCCGCGCAGCGGAAACTGGGTCCTGGGACCCGAGGTCCTGCTCCTGGGAGCGGTGGCCTCCGCACGCTTCCCGCTGGAGGACATCGCCCGGCCCAGCCTTCGCCGGCTCGCCGAGGAAACCGGCGAAAGCGCCTTCTTCTCCATCCGCCGGGGCGCCGAGACCGTGTGCCTGTTGCGGGAGGAGGGCAGCTTCCCTGTCCGTTCGTTTGTGCTGCATGAGGGCGTCCGGTTTCCGCTGGGCGTGGCGTCGGCAGGCACCGCGATCCTGGCCTTCCTGCCCGACGACGAGCAGGAACAGATCCTCTCGGACTGGGCCGCGCACGCCGGGGACTTCGCCACAGGGCACACTGAAAGCGTGGTCAGGGCCAACCTCCGCCAGACGCGCCGCACCGGATATTCGGTGAACCCCGGGCTGGTGCTCGAAGGAAGCTGGGGGATGGGAGCGGCGGTCTTTGACCAGGCAGGCCGACCCGCGTGGGCGCTGTCCCTGACCGGCATCGAACCCCGTTTCCGCGGAGACCGGCAGGAGCTCCTTGGCCGGCTCCTGCTGGAGGAGGCCCACCGGCTCACGGTCCAGCTCAGCGCCCCGGGCCGGGACAGGCGGTAGCCAGCTCCGGCGTATCATGGGTCGCGGAACGGAAGGTAAGCGGGGCCGCTTAGCATGACCAACGATCGCGAACGCAACGAAGCGCCGGCGGGAAACGTTGCCCTCGTGACCGGCGCGAGCCGGGGCGTCGGCCGGGGCATCGCGCTTGCCCTGCTGACAGCGGGGTTTCGCGTATACGGCACGGGCCGCTCAATCGACCAGGCGGACCTGCCGCGGGAGATACGGCGCCTGCGCTGCGACCATCTCAAAGACGACGAGACGGCGCGCGTGTTTGAAGCGATCCGGTCCGAGTCCGGCGAGCTCGATCTCCTCGTCAATTGCGCCTGGGGCGGCTACGAGACGATGGTCGAAGGCGGCGTGTTCACGTGGCCCGCGCCGTTTTGGGAACAACCGCCGCACCGCTGGACCGGCATGATGGACGCCGGCGTGCGCGCCGCGTTTGTGTGTTCGGCGCACGCGGCGCGCATGATGACGCCGCGGCACCGCGGCCTGATCGTCAACATCAGCTTCTGGTCGGCGCAGCGCCACCTCGGCAACACGATCTACGGCATCGCAAAAGCGGCAACGGACAAGATGACGTCCGACATGGCCGTCGAGCTGAAACCGTTCGCTATTCCGGTCATCTCGATCTACCCCGGTCTGGTTCGAACCGAGTCGGTCCTGGCAGCGGCGAAAAGCGGCGCGTTCGATCTCTCGACCAGCGAAAGCCCCGAGTTCATCGGCCGCGTGATCAACGCGCTGTTCCACGATCCGAACCTGATGGCGCGGACCGGCCAGGTGCTCGTGGCCGCCGCGGTTGCGAAGGAGTTCGGCGTCCTGGACATCGACGGCAGTTCGCCGCCGGCGCTGACACTTGCGGACATCCATGCCGCCGCGAAGGCCGCCGTAAGCGATCCCTGAGCGACCCGCCCAAACTGTTGTGAAGCCCGCATCGCCGTGCCTAGGCTTGCAGTCGGGCCCTGCAACAGAGCCTGGACACCATCGAAGGAGCCGGCGCCATGAGCACAAGGATCTACTTTGAGGAATATGGCAGCCCGCAGGTCCTCAAGGTGGGCATCGAGGAGCTGCCAGAGCCCGGCGAGGGCCAGGTCCTGGTGGAGTTCCGTGCTGTGAGCGTCAATCCCATGGACTGGAAACTCGTGGCGGGCCACCTGAAACAATGGGCTCCCCTTGACCTCCCGGCCGTGCCCGGCAGCGAGGCGGCTGGTGTGGTCGCCGCGGTGGGGCCCGCCTTCGAAGGATTCGCCGTGGGTGACGAAGTCATTTGGAACGGCTTCATCGGCGGCTACCGGACGGAGGCGGTGGTGCCCGCCGATCAGCTGACACCCTTGCCGGCCGGAGTCGATTTCGAGCAGGCAGCGTGCATTCCGGTGGCCGGCGGGACGGCGTACTCGGCCCTAAAGCAGCTGGCAGTCGGCGCCGATGACACCGTCCTTATCCATGCGGCCGCGGGAGGTGTGGGTTCGGCCGCGGTGCAGATCGCCCAGGCTTTCGGTGCGCGGGTGATCGGCACGGCATCCGAGGCGAATCAGGAATACCTCAGGGAGCTGGGGGCCGAACCCGTAACCTATGGCCCCGGGCTGGCCGACAGGGTGCGGCTGCTGGCTGAGGCCGGAAGCGTCACGGCCGTGCTGGACGCCGTGGGCAGCGACGATTCAGTGGCCGCGACAGCGGAACTTCTTCAGGGCAGCAACCGGGCGGTGACCACCGTCCCAGGGAAGCGTTCGTCCGAGGCCGGGCTGGCGGCTGTCCGGCAACTGGAGGGCCGCATCGAGGAAGCCGCAACGCTCGCCGCGGAAGGCCAGCTCACCTTCACCATCGCCCACCGGATGCCGCTGATCGAGGCGGCCGAGGCGCTGGAGATCAGCCGGGCCGGCCACGGCCGCGGCAAGATCGTGCTGCTGCCATAGGCTGGCAGCAGCACGCGAGGCTGCCTTTGAGGCGAAGCGTTCGACGGCGGCCGGCGGCTTGCCGGTCAAGCAGCCCCCGGCGTCGTGGTTCAAAGCAGGACTAGAGTCCTGCCCTGGGCTCCTCCGGACCCTCGTGCTTCCACCAGGTATCGAAAATGGTGACGGGAACGGTGCGTTTGTGCCGGGTGCGGAGGTACTTTTCCTCGATGAGGGCTGCTGCGCTTTCGGGGATTCCGCGGCCTTCGAGGTAGTCGTCGATCTGGTCGTAGCTCACGCCGAGTTCGTCCTCGTCCGTGCGGCCCGGCCTGGCATCGAGGAGATCGGCCGTGGGGATCTTCTCCCAGACGCGGGCGGGGGCACCGAGTTCGGCGAGCAGTGCACGGTTCTGGCGCTTGTTCAGGCCGAAGAGCGGGAGGACGTCCGCGCCGCCGTCGCCGTACTTGGTGAAGAAGCCGGTCACGGATTCGGCGCCGTGGTCCGTGCCGATCACAAGGTAGTTGTGCTCGCCGGCCAGGGCGTACTGCGCAATCATGCGGGTCCGTGCCTTGGTGTTGCCCTTGTGGAAGTCTGAGATCTCAGCGCCGACGGTCTTGGCGAACTCGTCTTCGAAGCCGTCCACAGCCGCCGAGATGTTGAACGTCCATTCCCTTGTGGCCCGGATGAAATCCAGGGCGGCCTGGGCGTCGTCCTCGTCGTGCTGCACGCCGTAGGGGAGACGGAGTGCCACAAAGCTGGCATCCGTGCCCTCGGCTTGAAGCTCTTCGACGGCGAGCTGGGCAAGTCGCCCGGCGAGCGACGAGTCCAGGCCTCCGGAAATGCCCAGGACGAAGCCCTTGGTGCCGGTGGCCTTGAGGTACTCCTTCAGGAAAGTGACGCGTTTGCGCACCTCCTCTGCGGGATCGATCCGGGGCTGGACGCCCATTTCTTCAATGATCTTGGCCTGGAGTTCGCGCATGTGACCCAGCCTAGTCAGCGTGGTCGGGAACACTCAACTGCGTTGCCGCGCCGGGCGGAATGCGTCGCGCATCAGCTAGGGAACGCGCGCCGGCCCGGTGGAGCCGCGGATGGTGAGGTGGGTGGGCATGACGGCAAGGCGCCTGCTGGGGCCGCCCTGCAGCGGATTGAGTTGGGCCAGCAGCATGGAGACGGCCACACGTCCGGCCTGCTCGATGGGGGAGGCGATGGTGGTGAGCGGAGGGTTGCAGAAGTCGGCACCGAAGATGTCATCGCACCCGACGATGCTCATGTCCTCCGGCACGCGAACGCCCCGCTCCCGCAACCGCTGAAGCATGCCGATGGCCAGGAGGTCGTTGAAGACTATGCATGCCGTGGCGCCCGTGTGGGCAGCGGCGTCGGCGGCCGCGGCCCCGGAGGTGGTCTTCGGGGCAAACGGACCCACCCGGAAGGTGGTCATGCCGCGTTCCCGGGTTTCGTCCTCGAAGGCCTTCCAGCGCTTGGCATTCGACCACGAGCTCGCCGGTCCGCCCACGAAGCAAATCTTCGAATGCCCCAGCGAGGCCAGGTGCTCAAGCGACTGAACAATGGCCGACGGCGTGTCAATGACCACCGTGGGGGCATTCGCGGAGGCCCGGTTGATGGTCACCATGGGGTGCGCGGCCGCGGACTCCGCCAGCTGGGCATCCGTGAGGCGGGAGGCCGCCAGGATGAAGCCGTCGGCTGAGCGCCGCATTTTGTGCAGGGCTTCTTCCTCCATCTCTGCCGATTCCTCCGTGTCCACGAGCAGCTGCGTGTACCCCGCTGCCTTCAGCTGGTGCTGGGTGCCCCGGATGATGTCGAAATAGAACGGGTTGGTGACGTCCGGGACCAGAACGGCAATGGCCTGCGTCCGGCCGGAACTCAGGCCCCGCGCCTGCGAACTCGGCACGTAGTTCAGCTGGGCCGCGACCTGCTGGATCCGCTCGCGCGTCACCCGGTTGACCCTGTCCGGATTGGACAGCGCCCTGGAGACCGTGGACGTGGCAACTCCCGCCAACTCAGCCACATCACGGATAGTCGGTGTCCTGTCCGGGGACGGGAGTTCCACACCTGCCATTGGCCCAGCCTTCCTGATTTGGGGGTGCAGACCCTCTGCAGCTCGCGGCGGTCCTGCGTGTCAGACCATTGGAGCATCGTTGGCAATTTTTGGCAATCGCTTGCCGACCAGTTTTCACCGCCATAGACTCGACGCCGAAGCCCATGTGACGCAGCACACGACCGTAGCCTGCGGGGTATCCGAGGAGGAAACAATGAAGTTTGCATCGTCAGCCAGGTTGGCGGCCGTTATGACAGCGGCAGCCGTGGCATTGACTGCCTGCGGAGGCGGCGGAAGCGACTCGGGGGGAGCCGTTGACGGCAAGGGCAAGAAGCTGAGTGTGCTGGTGGGCGTCAACGCCCACTACTCGGCCCAGCAGAAGGAATGGTTCAGCGATATCGGGGCTAAGTTCAAGGCGCAGACAGGCGCTGACATTGAATTCGAGACGTTCGCCTCGGCCAATGACGAACTGACCCGCATTCAAACCTCCGTCGTATCGGGGCAGGGGCCTGACGTCTACAGCCTCGGCACTACGTTTACGCCCACCGCCTATGCCACCCAGGCTTTCGTGACCCTGTCTGACGACGACTGGAAGAAGGTGGGCGGCAAGGACAGGTTCAACCCCGCCGCCCTCGGCATTTCCGGCCCCGACGCGGAGCACCAGGCGGGCATTCCGTTCGTCAGCCGTCCGTTCGTCATGGCCTACAACAAAGAACTGCTGGCAGCCGCCGGAATCGAGAAGCCCGCCACCACGTGGGACGAACTGGCCCAGCAGGCGAAGAAGCTCACCAACCCGGCAACCGGGACCTATGGCCTGGCCACCGGGTACAAGGACAACTTCGATCCCTGGAAGTTCATCTGGGCCATGTCAGTCCAGGCCGGCAATCCGCTGGTGGACGGCAAGACCCTGAAGCTTGACGACCCGTCCGTGAAGAAGGCGTACGAAACGTACTTCGGCTGGCTCACGAAGGACAAGGTTGTGGATCCCAGCGCCGTCGGTTGGAGCAACAGCAACGCCGTGGCCGCCTTTGCCGCCGGCAAGTCCGGTTACCTCATGATGACCACGTCAAGCTCCGTCCCGACCCTTGAAAAGTCGGCCGTGGCAGGGAAGTACGCCTACGCCACCATGCCGACGACGGCTCCCGGAGAGGCTGCCCCGAAGGGCGACGGCGATAAGGCCGCCAGCATCCTTTCCGGCGACAACGTGGTGGTGGCGGACTACTCAAAGCAGAAGGACCTCGCCTTCGCTTACATCAAGCTCATCACCTCCAAGGAAGAGCAGCTGAACTACCAGAAGATCTTCGGTGACCTGCCCGCAAATGCCGAGGCCCTGAAGTCCCTGACCGATCCCAAGCTGAAGCCGGTGGTGGATGCCGCGGGCAAATCGAAGGCCACTCCGTTCACGGGGGCGTGGGGCGACATTCAGCTGGCCCTGCTCAACGTCACCGTCCAGTCGGTTCCGGACCTCTCGAACGGTTCCGTTGACGAATCCGGACTCCTGAACCGCATCGAGGACGCACAGACCAAAGGGCAAGCATCCCTCGACCGGGCCGCGAAGTCCTAGGCAGGAATTCCAATGACCACCGATTCCTTCAAGGACCTGAGGACCGCGCCGCGGCCGCCTGCAGCGTTACCGCAAACGGCCGGGGCTGACCTGCCCTCGGGGCACGGCGCCGGCGCAACACCGGGGCACGACGGCCCGGCCAGGCCGCAGCGCAAGCCGGCCCGGCGCAAGGGGCTCAGCGAGCGGAACCGCCCGCTGTGGATGCTGATTCCCGGCGGCCTGCTGATGCTCGTCATCATTGTGGTGCCGCTGCTGCTCGGCATTTTCATGTCCGCGTTGAGCCTGGACCAATACACGCTGCGCAAGTGGGTCAGTGCACCGTTCATCGGGGTGGAGAACTTCGTGGAGGCGCTGACCGCCTCACCGCTGCTTCATTCGGTCTGGCTCAGCGTGAGCTACTCCCTGATCGCCATGGTGGTCACCCTGCCGTTGGGCATTGCCGCCGCCGTCGCAACGCAGAACGCCTTCAGGGGCCGGGCGGTGGTCCGCTCTATCTTCCTGGTGCCGTACGTGCTGCCGTCCTTCGTGGTGGCTACGGTCTGGCGGACCATGTTCCAGCCGGACGGGGTCATCGATTCGGCCCTGGGCTCGGTCGGAATCGACGCCGGGCTGTGGCTCAACGGCCCGCAGACATTCTGGACGCTGGTCCTTGTCCAGATCTGGGCCTCGTGGCCGTTCATCTACCTGCTGGCCCTCTCCGGTCTGCAGTCCGTGGACCATGAGGTCCACGAGGCCTCGGCCCTGGACGGCGCACTGTGGTGGAACAAGCTCCGCTACGTCGTCTTCCCGTACCTGAAAGGACCGCTGGCGCTGGCGTTCCTGATCGGCATGCTGCACCACATCAACAACTTCACGCTGCCGTTCGTCCTGTTCGGCGTTCCCGCACCGGCCGACGTCGAGGTCCTCCCGATCCTGACGTACGTTACGAGTTTCCAAAGTTTCCGCTTCGGGCTCAGCGCGGCAATGGCGTTCGTGTCGCTGGTGCTGATTGCGATCCCGTTGTTCATCTACCTGCGCGCCGTGAAACTCGACGACGCCGAGACCCCCGGAGGCAAGAAGTGACAGCTACCGCCACAGCCGAAAGGACCAGCGCGGCCCAGTCATTCCGTCCCGGTTCCAAGCGCCAGCACGAGGTGACCAGGCTGCTGCCCGGCCCCCTGCTGGCGGGCATCCTGGTGTTCCTCTGCGCCCTCGTCCTGATTCCGGTGGCCTACATCTTCCTGGCCTCCGTGAACTCGGACATCGGCGTCGCCAACGGCGAATTCCTGCCGTCCACCTTCTCGCTGGAGAACTACGGCAAGATCTGGTCCAGCGTCGGCCTCGCCACGGGCCTGGCGAACAGCGTCGTCGTGGCGGGAATGACAGCCGTTGTCTCGGCCGCCCTCTCGATCGCCACGGCCTACGTGCTGGTCCGCTACCAGTTCCGCGGACGGCTGACCGCATTGCGCGGGCTGCTGGCTCTGCAGTCCGTACCGGGAACCCTCATGGTGCTGCCGGTGTTCGTCCTGTTCTCGTCATCGGCAAGTTACCTGGGCGTTCAGGTGATCGGGACGCAGTGGGGCCTGTTCATCACCTACCTGACCTTTGCGATGCCGTTCTCCACGTGGGTCATGGTCACCTACCTGCGCGGCCTTCCGCGGGAGCTGGAGGAAGCGGCCCGGATCGACGGGGCCAGCAACGTCGGGGTGCTCGTTCGGATCATCCTTCCGCTCAGCTGGCCCGGGATCGTGGTGTCCGGAATCTTCGCCTTCCTCCTGGGGTGGAACGACGTCCTGTTCGCCTCGGTGATGACCCGGCCGGAAAGCCAGACAGCCGCCGTCGCGCTCCAGGTCTTCGGTGCCTCGCAGGAAGGCGGCGCGATCCCGTTGTATGGCCAGATGATGGCGGCCTCGCTCGTGTGCGCGGCCCCGGTGGTCATCCTTTACCTCATTTTCCAGCGATACCTAGTAGGCGGACTCACCGCCGGAGGAGTCAAATAGCATGACCGGATCGAAAACTGTTGAGTGGACGCTTTCAGGCTTCGGAGACGAGATCGACGACGACCCCGTGATTCAGATCGCGGTGCTGCAGGCCCTGGGGGCCAACCACATTGAAGTCCGCAGCGCGTGGGGCACCAACATCGTGGATCTCGACGGCGATCAACTGGACCGCCTCAAAGCGTTGCTCGACGCTGCGGGCATGTCGGTCTCGGCGATCGCGTCCCCGATCGGCAAGGTTGACGTGTCATTGCCCGTGGCGCACGAGGTGGAGCGGCTCCGGCGCGCGGCCAACGCGGCCAGGGTCCTGGATGCCCGCTACATCCGCATCTTTTCTTTCTACTACGGCGGGGACGTGGCCGTTGAAAGCATCCGGGACGACGTCATGGAGCGCATGCGCGCCCTGGCCGCCGTCGCCGAAGAGAGCGGCGTGATCCTGCTGCACGAGAACGAGAAGGACATCTTCGGCGATATCCCGGAACGCGTCCTGGACATCATCGAAACGGTCGGGTCGCCGGCACTTAAGGTGGCCTGGGACGCAGCCAACTTTGTCCAGGTCGGCGTGAAGCCTTTCGACGAGGCATACGCCAAGCTACGCCCGCACCTTGAGTATCTTCAGGTGAAGGACGCGCGCTTCGAGGATTCCTCCGTGGTGCCCGCGGGGGAGGGCGACGGCGACCTGCTGCGCACGGTCGAGGCGCTTAAGGCGGACGGCTACACCGGCTACGCGAGCCTTGAACCGCACCTCGCCGGAGCCCACGGCCTGGGCGGATTCTCCGGACCGACTGCCTTCGGCATCGCTGCCCGGGCGTTTGCCAAGGTGCTGAACGAAGCAGGAGTTGGAGCCAAGTGAGCAAGGACGACATGAGCACGAATACCCAAGTTTCCCCAACGCAGCTTCGCGTGGCGATCGCCGGCTGCGGCGTCATCGGCCGGACGCACGCTGCAGCCGTGCGGGAGTTGCCGGAACTGCTGGTCACAGCCCTCATCGATGAAGTCGCCGAGGCGTCTGAGGCCCTGGCGGCCTGGGTCGAGGAAGACGGGACGCCGCGGCCTGCGACGTTCCGCACGCTCGCCGGTGCCCTAGCCGGTTCGGCGGTGGATCTGGTGATCATCGCCACGCCGAGCGGGCTCCACATCGAGCAGGCACTGGAAGTCCTCGAGGCCGGCAAGCACGTGGTGATAGAGAAACCGCTGGACGTCAGCCTGGACCGTGCGAACGAGATCCTGGCCGCGGCCGCGGAAGCGGAAGCCAAGGGCCTCGTGGCGAGCGTGATCAGCCAGCACCGCTTCGATCCCGCAAGCAGGGCCGTCGACAAGGCCCGGCGGGCCGGCCGGTTCGGACGGCTGACCTCCGCCATCGCCTCTGTCAGCTGGTGGCGGAGCCAGGGCTATTACGACTCCGGTGCCTGGCGCGGTACCTGGGCCATGGACGGCGGCGGTGCCGTCATGAACCAGGGCGTCCACACCGTTGACCTGCTCCTGTGGTTCCTCGGCCGCCCCGTTGAGATCAGCGCCAAGACCGCACTTCTGGCGCACGACGGCCTTGAAGTCGAGGACACCGCGGTGGCAACAGTGACCTTTGAATCGGGCGCGCTCGCCGTGCTGCACGCCACTACGGCCGCCTATCCGGGCCTGACGGTGCGGCTGCAGGTGATGGGCACTAAGGGGTCCGCCGTGGTCGACAACGACCACCTCGAGTACTTCCACGCCGCGGACGCCGCGGACAATGCGGAAAGCAGCATGGGCCTGCTCGGCGGCGGCAACCAGGCGGCCGACGAACTTGCCAAATACCCCGAGGAGCGGGTGGAGGCCCTGGACCCGACCGTGTACCCGGCCGGCCACGTCAGGCAGTACCGCGACATCGTGGAGGCAATCAGGCAGGGTCGCCCCGCTGGCGTCACCATCCGGGACGCCGTCACGGCGCTGGCGACGGTGCGGGCCCTTTACCTCTCGTCAACGCTCGGGCAGCCCGTGCGGATAGCCGACGTCCTGGACGGAAAGTACAACGACACCGAGGTGCGGACCGGCAGCGGCCACCTCGAGGAGGTTCCGGCATGAAGTTCTCGGTGTTCACTGCCTCCACCCCGGAGTGGTCTCCCGCGGAGGCCGCCGCACAGTTGTCCGCCCAGGGCTGGGACGGCATCGAATGGCGGGTCACGGACCAGCCGGAAGCCGCCGAGCCTGGCTTCTGGGCAGGCAACCGCGCCACCTGGCCCATGACGGGGCTGGAAGATCTCCTTCCGGAGATCGCCCGGATCACCGCGGACGCCGGCCTGGAATTCTCGGGGCTGGGAGGCTACGCCCCCTGCGACAACCACGACGACGTCGAACGCATGCTTGCGGCCACGGCCGCCTTGGGTGCGCGGCAGGTCCGGGTCAACGTCCTGCCGCTGGGGAATTCGACCAAGGGCGGACAGGAAGCCAGCGGACGGCCGTACCCTGAGCTGTTCGCCGAGACCCGGGAACACTATGAATGGGTCGCGTCGCGGGCGGCACACCATGGGGTGAAGGCTCTCGTGGAGCTCCACCACGGGACTGTCACGGCCTCGGCGTCGTCCGCACGCCGGCTTCTTGACGGGCTGGACCCACAGCACGTGGGCGTCATCCACGACCTTGGGAACCTGCTCATTGAGGGCTGGGAGTCTCCGCTCCCGGCACTGCAGCTCCTGGGCCCCTACCTTGCCCACGTTCACGTGAAAAATGCCCGCTGGGTCCGCAGCTCCGGCCGCGACGAGGCAGGCGGTGCCGTGTGGCAGAGCGAGTGGGCCCCGCTGGCCGAGGGGCAGGGCAGCGTCCTGGGCTACTTCCGGGCCCTGGCAGATGCAGGTTACGACGGCTGGGCCACCGTCGAGGATTTCTCCACCGAAGTCCCGCTGGCCGGCCGCACCGCCGGCAACCTGCACTACCTGCGCCGGGCCGCCGAGCTGGCCGGAATTCCGGTCGGCACGGGAGCTGCCGCCTAGAGGCCGGCTCAACGGAACTGTGCAGTGCGTCAGCCGGTTGCCGGTGGCAGCGGGTATGCGCCCGGGAAATCCCGCGTCGCGCCCGGCTGAATCCGGCAACCGGCTGCCTTGGCGTAGGATCGGCACGTCAGACAGCACCGCAGCACGGAACGGGCCTCCTCACCATGGCGAAGACTTCCAAAACGGCCGGCAGCAAGGCCACCATCTATGACATCGCCAAACTGGCCGGCGTCAATCCGTCAACGGTTTCCCGGGCCCTCGGCAAGCCGGGCCGCGTCAGCGCCAAGACCCAGAAGCTTGTCGAGGATGCCGCAGCGGAGTTGAACTACAGCGTGAATCCCTTCGCCAGGGCGCTTCCAACCGGCCGGACCAACACGTTCGGCCTCATCGTCTCGGACATCACCAACCCCATCTACTTCGACATCATCCGCGGAGCGGAGGCCGCGGCCTCCCTGAGCGGCTTCACCATGGTCCTGGCGGAGTCGGCCGAATCCGCGGACACCGAACTGACAGTCGCCCGGCGGATGCTCCCCGCGACCGATGGGGTCATCCTGGCCAGCCCGCGCATGCCCGATTCCCGGATCCGCGAACTCGCCGAAGGCAAGCCGGTGGTGGTCATCAACCGCAGCGTCGAAGGCATCGGATCAGTCGTGCCCGACGTCGATCCCGGCATCGGCGAGGCCGTCCGGCACCTCGCCGCGAACGGCCACCGCAAGCTGGCCTTCGTTGGCGGACCGAAGCAGTCGTGGATGGCCGCGCGGCGCTGGGAGAGCTTCCGGGCGGCCTGCGAGTGGTCCCATCTGGTCTCCGTGCTGCTGCCGGCGGCTTCGCCCACGCTCGACGGCGGACGCCGCGCCGCCCGCGAGGTGATCGGCTCCGGGGCAACCTCGGCCCTCTGCTACAACGACCTGCTGGCCATCGGCCTGATGCGGGAGCTCCAGGCGGCGTCGGTCAAGGTTCCGGACGAATTCAGCATTATCGGATTCGACAACATCTTCGGCTCGGACTTCACCACGCCGCAGCTCTCCACCATCGCCTCGCCCCTGCGCGAATGCGGTGCCGCCGCACTGGAACTGCTGCTGGCAGCGCTGCCGGACACGGCAGCCGCAACCGGCAAACCCGCGCCGTCGGCCCGGCCGCTGGAGCTGCGGACCACCCTCGTGGCGCGGGGCTCAAGCGGGCGCCTGCTGGCCTCCAGCACCGGCTGAGCCCACACCCTGCCCAACTAGGTAGCAGTAGGTGTCGTTATGGAGCCCCATAACGACACCTACTGCTACCTAGTTGGGAACTATCGTCCCCGCAACGGCACTGACTCTGGCAATGCGATGGCAAGTTTTGGCAACCGGTTGACAAAAAGTTGCCGGAACGCCGATTATTGATCCATGTCACAGTCGATCGCCGTCAACCCAGACAGGCTCCTGCCCGCCGACCCGGGAACGCGCAGCATCGCGCGCTCGCTGCTGGGCCGGGTCCAGGACCTCCCCATCCTCTCCCCGCACGGGCACGTTGACGCCGCCGTCATCGAGCAGAACACCCCCTTCCCGGATCCTGCAGCGCTCCTCGTGAGTCCCGACCACTACGTCACCCGGCTGATTCATGCGTCCGGCGTGCCGTTCGAGCAACTGCGTGCGGGCGGCAATACGGGGCCGCGCGACGTCTGGCGGGCGTTCTGCAGGGCTTGGCCGCTGTTTGAAGGAACAGCCTCCGGATACTGGCTGCGGACCCAGCTCGTGAGTGTTTTCGGTGTGGATGCCGAGCTGAGTGCCGAAGCCGCCGACGCCAGCTATGACGCCATCGCTGCACGGCTTGCCGAGCCCGGCTTCCGGCCGCGGGAACTGTTTAAGGACTTCAATATCGAAGTGCTCGCAACCACCGATGATCCCCTTGACTCGCTGGCAAGCCACACGGCGATCACTGCGGATCCCACGTTCCACGGCCGCGTCCTGCCCACGTTCCGCCCCGACGCCTACCTCGACATTGCCCATCCTGCCTGGGCCGGCAACGTCGAGCGCCTGATTGCTGAAGCCGGTGACGGAACGGACGGCTATGCCGGCTACATCACGGCCCTCGAAAACCGGCGCCGCCACTTCGTGGAGCACGGTGCCGTGTCCGCGGACCATGGCGTCAGGACCCCGGCAACACTCAAACTTGATGCGGCCGGGGCGGCACGGCTGTTCGATCTCGCCCGCGCCGGCCAGGCCACGCCGGCGGACCGCGACGCGTTCGAAGCCCACATGATGTACCAGATGGCGCGGATGTCGGTGGAGGACGGGCTCGTCATGACCATCCACCCCGGATCCTTCCGCAACCACCACGAGCCCACCTTCAAGGCCTTCGGCGCCGATACCGGCCACGACATACCCGTCGCCACCAACTACACGGAGGCGATCCGCCCCCTGCTGCAGGACTTCGGCACCGCGAAGGACTTCCATCTGGTGCTGTTCACTCTTGATGAGACTGTGTTTTCCCGGGAGCTCGCGCCCCTGGCAGGCTTCTACCCGGCGGTCTACCTCGGCGCACCGTGGTGGTTCCTGGACGCCCCCGACGCCATGCTCCGGTTCCGCTCGGCGGTCACCGAAACCGCTGGCTTCTACCGGTCCTCCGGATTCATCGACGACACGCGGGCGTTCTGCTCCATCCCGGCCAGGCATGACGCCTCCCGCCGGATCGAAGCGTCCTTCCTTGCGCGCCTCGTCGCCGAGCACCGCATCAGCGAAGCTCGCGCGCATGAACTGATCGTCGACGTCGTTGACGGTTCGCCGCGGCGGGTCTTCAAACTATGAGTGCCCAAATGTATGCCGGTTCGTCCAAGGACACGCGGCGTCCGGAACTCCCGCGGCTCACCCGCTCCGTCAAGCCCGCGGAGGCGGCCCCGATCCGCATCGTGCACCTCGGGCTGGGCGCCTTCCACCGCTCTCATCAGGCCTGGTACACCCAGCACGCGGGCGACTCCTCCGAGTGGGGCATCGCGTCATTCACCGGCAGGCGCCCGGACGCCGCGGCGGGATTGTCGGAGCAGGACGGCCTGTACACGCTGGTGGAACGCGCCGACGGCGGAGACAGCTTCGAGGTGATCACCAGCATTGTCGAGGCTGCGGACGGCGGCGACGTCGGCCGGCTGGCTGAGCTGATCGCCGCGCGACGGACCGCCGTCGTGACGCTGACCGTCACTGAAGCTGCCTACGGGCTCGGGTCGGACGGCCATCTGGATTCCACCGCGCCGGCGATCGCGGCGGACCTCAGGCTACTCGCGGCGGGATCGGCGACGGGGCGTTTTCCGGCAACGCCGCTCGGCCGGCTGGTACTCGCCCTGGCAGCCCGCCGCGGATCCGGTGCCGGGCCGCTCGCGGTGGTTTGTTGCGACAATCTTGCCCACAACGGGAAGGTCGCCCGGCAGGCGGTGCTGGGAATGGCGGAGGCTTTCGACGCCGAACTGGCGGCCTGGATCCGGGCCAACATCAGCTTCGTGAGTACGTCCGTGGACCGGATCACGCCCCGGACCACCGACGCCGACCTTGTCGCCGTCGCGTCCGCCTGCGGCTACCGCGACGAGTCGCCCGTGGTCACCGAGCCCTTCCGTGACTGGGTGCTCAGCGGGGCTTTCCCTGCGGGCAGGCCACGCTGGGAGGATGCCGGAGCCACCTTCGTGGATGACATTGAGCCGTTCGAAAACCGAAAGCTCTGGCTTCTCAACGGAGCCCACTCGCTCTTGGCCTATGCCGGTCAATTGCGCGGCCACACGACGGTTGCGCAGGCGCTGGCCGATCCGGGCTGCCGGGAGGCCGTGGAGGCGTTTTGGGATGAGGCGGCGGCCCATTTGACGGGCGCCGACTTGAGGATCGGGGACTACCGGGCCGCGCTGCTGGCACGTTTCGGCAATGCCCGCATAGCGCACAACCTGGCCCAGATCGCCATGGACGGGAGCACCAAACTGCGGCTGCGGGCCGTGCCCGTGCTGCGTGCGGAACGGGCCGCGGGGCGCACCGGCGCGGCGGCTGCGCGCATGATCGCGGCCTGGATGGACTACACACGGCTGGACTTTCCGGGCGCGGGCGACAAACTTGCCGACCCGCTGGCTGCAGACGTGCAGGCGGCGAGCACTCTCCCGGGCACCCGGCGGATCGCCACGCTCCTGGGGCTGCTTGGCCCCGGACTGGGGGAGGACGCTGCCGTGGTCTCGCTCATTGAAAGCCTCTGCGGAACGCTCACGGAGCCGGCTGTCCCTGCCTAGCTTTTCAGGCCTCAAAGCCGCACACGGCGCCCAACCCACTGAACCCCTGAACCAGTCCCTCCGAAAGGACCTGTTGTGAAAATCATTGCCGCGGAAGTGTTCGTGACGAGCCCCTCTCGTAATTTCGTGACGTTGCGGATCACCACCGAGGACGGGGTGACCGGGATCGGGGATGCAACGTTGAACGGGCGTGAGTTGGCGGTGGCGGCGTATTTGAAGGAGCATGTTGCGCAGCTGCTGATCGGGAAGGATCCGCACCGGATCGAGGATACCTGGCAGTTCCTGTACCGGTCTTCGTATTGGCGGCGGGGTCCGGTGACGATGGCCGCGATCGCGGCGGTGGACATGGCGTTGTGGGATATCAAGGGCAAGTTGGCCGGGATGCCGGTGTATCAGTTGCTTGGGGGTGCGTCGCGGAACGGTTTGCGGGCGTACGGGCACGCCTCGGGTGCGGATATTCCGTCGTTGTTTGATTCGGTCCGGGAGCACCTGGAGCTCGGCTACAAGTCGGTCCGCATCCAGACGGCGGTGCCGGGGATCAAGGCGGTGTACGGGGTGGCCGCGCAGGCGCAGGCCTCGGGGGAGCGGTATGACTACGAGCCGGCCGGGCGCGGGGCGTTCCCGGTGGAGGAGGACTGGGACACCCGGGCCTATCTGCGGCACCTGCCCACGGTGTTCGAGGCGGTGCGGAACGAGTTCGGCCCGGAGCTGCCGCTGCTGCACGACGGGCACCACCGGATGACCCCGATCCAGGCGGCGAAGCTGGGCAAGGCGCTGGAGCCGTATGACCTGTTCTGGCTGGAGGACTGCACCCCGGCCGAAAACCAGGAGGCGCTGCGCCTGGTCCGCCAGCACACCACCACCCCGCTGGCCATCGGTGAAATCTTCAACACCGTGTATGACTATCAGACGATCATCAAGGAACAGCTGATCGATTACGTCCGGGCCGCCTCGACGCACTTCGGCGGGATCTCGCCGCTGAAGAAGGTGATGGATTTCGCCGCGCAGTACCAGATCAAGTCCGGCTTCCACGGCCCCACGGATATCTCCCCGGTGGGGTTCGCCGCGCAGCTGCACGTGGGCCTGGCGATCCATAACTACGGCATCCAAGAATACATGCAGCACTCCGACAAGACCAACGAGGTGTTCGAGCAGTCCATGACGTTCACCGACGGGTACCTGCACCCGGGGGATAAGCCGGGCATCGGCGTCGAATTCAACGAGGAAGCCGCCGCGGCCTACCCCTACCAGCAGGCCTACCTGCCCTATAACCGCCTCGTCGACGGCACCGTCCATGACTGGTGAACCACAACAGGTGACGGGCCACGACGCACCCGCAGCGCCGGCAGCACCGGCAGCACTTGGCGGCACCGAAGGATCCGCCCGGCCCCAGGTGGTTGTCATGGGCGTTTCCGGCTGCGGCAAGACCACCATCGGTGACCTCGTAGCCCACGGACTGGGCCTGAGGTTCCTCGACGGGGATTCCCTGCACCCCGTGGAAAACGTCACCAAGATGGCCGCCGGTACGCCGCTGACCGACGAGGACCGCTGGCCCTGGCTGGGCATCGTGGGCGGCGAACTGGCCTCCGCCGGTCCGGACGGGCTGGTTCTCGCCTGCTCGGCCCTGCGCCGCAGTTACCGGGACGCCATCCGGGCCCAGGCGCCGGACACGGTTTTCCTGCACCTGCACGGCAGCAAAGAGGTCCTGGGCTCCCGGCTGGAGGGCCGAAGCGGCCACTTCATGCCGGCGGCCCTGCTGGAATCCCAGCTCGCCACGCTGGAGCCGCTCGGCGCCGACGAACCTGGCGTCGTCGTCGATATCGCCGCACCGGTTGCTGACGTGGTGAGCGACGCGCTGGAGGGCCTGGCCCGCCTTCGTTCCGTTTCGGCTGGCCGGAGCGCCGGCAAGCCGCGGGCGGCATAGGCCGCACCATCCACGAATTCGCTACGGTTCCGGCCCGGCGACTCGAATTCGGACGGGCGCTACGGGAATCCCCGTAGCGCCCGTCCGTTTCCGCAGCGCGGTGCAATCTGCCAGTGCCCCGCCGCACGGACAGGCGTAGCGTTGCCTCATGGAGAGAACGGGTTGCGTGGTGGTCGGCGGCGGACCGGCGGGCATGATGCTGAGTCTCCTGCTGGCGCGGGCCGGCGTGGAGGTCACGGTCCTCGAAAAGCACGGCGACTTCCTCCGGGACTTCCGCGGCGACACCGTGCACGCGTCAACCATCCGCCTCATCGACGAGCTCGGCCTGGGCGGCGCATTCCGCGAGCTTCCGCAGAGCCGCCTGCGCAACGTCGCGTTCCCCGTCCCGGGCGTCGGACTGGTGACACTTGGTGATTTCGCATCCCTGCGGCCGCCGTACAACTACATCGCCATGATGCCCCAGTGGGACTTCCTGAATTTCCTGGCCCGTGCCGCCGCGGAGGAGCCGACGTTCACGCTGCGGATGGAACACACCGCGACGTCGCTGATGTTCGACGGCGGCCGGGTCACCGGCGTCCGCTACCGGACCAAGACCGGAACCGAGGGCGCGATCCGGGCGGACCTGGTGGTGGCCACGGACGGCCGGCATTCCGTGCTGCGCCAGGCCGCCGGCCTTAAGCCCAAGGAATTCCCCGTACCGTTCGACACCTGGTGGTTCAAGCTTCCGCGGTATGCCTCGGAGCAGGGTGAAGTGGCCGGGATTGTTCCCTCGTTCAAGGGCCACGAGGCCATGATCGCGCTGTTCCGCGACGACTACTACCAAATGGGCTACCTCGGGCCAAAGGGCTCGGACGCCCGCATCCGCAGCGAGGGCGTGGAACGGTTCCGGGAACGTGTCGGCGCCCTGAGACCCGACCTGGCGGACCGCCTGGACGCCATTCGGTCAGTGGATGACCTCCACTGGCTCGACGTGCGGCTCGACCGGCTGCGGCGCTGGTACGTGGACGGGCTGCTCTGCATCGGGGACGCGGCCCATGCGATGTCGCCGGCCGGGGGCGTGGGCATCAACCTCGCCATCCAGGACGCTGTTGCCGCAGCGGCGCGGCTTGCCCCAGCCCTCCTCCGGGGCCAGGTGACCCGCAAAGAGCTCGAAGCCGTGCAGCGTCGCCGGCAGATGCCCACGGTGGTCATTCAGACTGTCCAGCGGATCATGCACCGGGTGGTGTTCGTTCCGTTGTTCACGGGCAGGAGGGCCGGGCCGCCGGCGCTGCTGCCGTTTATCGCCCGGCGGGTTCCGGCGGTCCGGAAGGTCATGCCGCGCCTCATCGCCTTCGGGCCCCGGCCCGAGCACGCTCCCGGGTTTGCCCGGCGGCAGGAACCGCGGGCAGTGGCATAGCGTGTCCGTCACAAATCCGCCACGCACTAAACTTGAACCCATGACTGCCACTCCGGACTCTGTCTCCGACACTGCTGCCCGTGCCCGCCTGCTGGAACTCATCAAGGAGCTCGCCGTGGTCCGCGGCAAGGTCATCCTGTCCAGCGGAGCCGAGGCCGACTACTACATCGACCTGCGCCGCATCACCCTTCACCATGAGGCTTCCAAGCTGGTGGGCCAGGTCATGCTGTCACTGATTGACGACGCCGGTGTCGACTTTGAGTGCGCAGGCGGCCTCACGATGGGGGCTGACCCGGTGGGCACGGCGGTCATGCACGCAGCCACCGACGCCGGCCGAACCGTGGACGCGTTCGTGGTCCGGAAGGCCCAGAAGTCCTACGGCATGGGCCGGCAGGTCGAAGGGCCATCCGTAGAAGGGCGCAAGGTGCTGGTCCTGGAAGATACGTCCACCACCGGCGGCTCGGCGCTGACCGCCGTCGAGGGCGTCAGGAAGGCCGGCGGCAACGTGGTTGCCGTTGCCGTGATCGTCGACCGCGACACCGGAGCCAAGGAAAAGATCGAAGCCGAAACAGGCGTGCCCTACCTGTTCGCCTTCGGCAAGGACGAACTCGGCCTGAGCTGACAGCCTGCCCTAGTGGACGGCACACCCCGGGTGGCCTAGTCTTTCCGTACCCCGGAACAGCCCCTTCACTTGGAGTACCCGCCATGCGCCCGTCGGATCAAGCCCTGAGCAGTGTTGAGCAAATCCAGAACCTCATTCTGGAGAGCGCCGACTTTGAAGACTTCCTCAATGAGCTTGCGCGGTACTCGGCGCACCAGGTGGCGGGCGACGGTGACGACGCCCTCTGCGGAATCACGCTGCTGCGGGACCGCAAGGCGGCGACGATCGGCTGGAGCAGCGACTCCGCCCGCGAAGTCGACGAAATCCAGTATTCGCTGTCCCGGGGGCCGTGCCTGACCGCCGCGGAGGAGGAACGGGAAGTCCACGTTCCGGATCTCTTCGAAGAAGACCGCTGGGGCCCTGATTACGCTAACGCGGTAGCTTCGCACGGGCTGCGGTCGGTGCTGTCGCTTCCGTTTGACCTGCAGGGGGACGCGAAGGCCGCGCTCAACCTCTACTCTGACGTGCCGTACAAGTTCAATGAGATTTCCGCGGCCCGCGCCCGCGGGTACACCCGGGAGATCTCCCAGGCCCTGCGCCTGGCGGTCAGGTTTTCGCTGCACACAGACAGCGCAACGAATCTCCGTGCCACGCTGGAATCGCGGACCGTCATCGACATCGCCGTCGGCATCGTCATGGCGCAGAACCGGTGCAGCCAGGAGGCGGCCGTCCGGATCCTCACCGATGCCTCCAGCCATAGCAACGTGAAACTCCGCGACATCGCGGCGTCGCTGGTGAATTCGGTGGGCGGTGCGGAGGCCCGCACCCACTTCGAGGAGCCCGGGAAGGTTCAGGCGGGCTAGCCCGGGTGCCCGCTGCTTGTGCGGCCGGCCCGCCCGGGATAGGCTGTCCGAGGTTGAGCCGTCGGCCATAGACACCCCTTTTGGAGTACCTATGGACAACCAGCTAAATCCCCTCATTAAGATCGACGACGACGCCGGCACCGCTCGGATCGATGTCCGGGGGAGCCTCACCCGGGCGTCCCGCCCGGAACTGATGCACGAAATCCAGCGCGTCCGCCGGATGGGCATCTCCTCGCACATCACCGTGGATCTTTCCCGCGCCGCTTTCGTGGAGTCATCCGCCTTGGCCGGCCTTCGCATCGACCTCAATGTCCTCGACGCCGGCACACGGCAGGTTTCACCTGCGGCCGCGCCAGGCGTGTTGCTTGAGGTCCTGTCCACCCGCGACCACGCCGTGGCGGAATCCCGCCCCGACTTCACGGCGCTGACGAACCCGTCAGAGCTGTCGCAGGCGCTGGAGGCCGCCGGGATCCGCCCGCTGTCCGACTATTCCTCTGACGAGCTGCTGGCCGCGAGCGACTCGGTCTTCGGGCTGCTGGACGATCCGGCCGGGCATTCCGGACAAGAACTGCTGGCACGGTACGACGCAATCGGCGAGGAGATCGCCCGCCGGGAACTGGCCGAGTCCGCAGAGGATCGCGCCCCAAGCAGCTGACCGGCCGGGCCGGCCTCAAACCTGCGGTCCAGTGATCTGAACTGTGCCTAGGGTTTGAAGTGTGCCTAGGGTAGTTCAGTGCCATACGAAGGAGCCGCAGGTCAGACGGGTCAGGGGGAACGGCCGGGGGCAGATGCAGCCCGGCTGCTCCGGCATGCCGCGGAGCTGAAGCGCTTCTCAAGGCGGACATTCCTCGCCGGGGCAGGGGCTTCGTCCGTGCTGGCCGCGGACATGCTGCTGACCCAGCGGGTCCAGGAGGAGCGCCAGGTCCAGAAGATCCTGGTCGTGGAGGACGACTTTGCGCAGACCTACTTCCCGAACGCCAGCTGGATCCTGTTCCCGGGCTACAAGACCAGCTGGGAAGAAGCGCAGTGGATCCTCAACTCCCTGCGCGGAACGCTGCGGCAACGCGGTCAGCTGGCGGCCGTGGGCTACTCCAACCTCGGCCTGGACATCGACCAGCTGGTCATCGCCGTGATCGAGCACGTCCGGGCCAACAACCTCACCAAGCTCTACTTCTACGGGCACAGCTTCGGCGGCATGGTCGCGACGCAGGTGGCGGCCCGGCTGCTCGAACTCCACGGCGCCGAGGTGGCGCTGATCGTGCTCGACTCCAGCCCCTACAGCAAGTTCGACGTCCTTGACCAGAGCTGGTTCGACGGTGTGGTGTTCCTGTACGAAAGCGGGTTCCGGATCCCGTCCGTGCTGCGCGGGGGCTACGAGCTCGGCGAGCGTGTGGTGCACAAGGACGAGCGGACCTGGCGGCAGATCGTGGACCAGACGCTGGAGCAGCTTTCCCCGATTGCCCCGTCCAGCGTGCTGATCCAGTCCGAATCCGCCTACATCTACCACTTCGACGCCACCCGGTTCGCGGGCCGGATCGGCGATGCCCGGATGGCCTACATCGGAAACCCCCGGGACCAGACCGTCAATTACCAGACCGCCCACCAATCCTGGGCCCGGACGTTCGCCGGCAACATGGTGTCTTCCGACCGTCAGACCGAGGGAGCGCTGCCCGCCCACGCCAGCCCGGGCTGGAACCCGTTCGTCTACCGGCCCATCCTCGCGGCACTGCAGGACGAGATCTTCCCGATGCCGTCCGGCGGACGGAAAATGACGCCGTTCTAGCCGGACCGCGTCAGATCTGGCTCTTGAGGTCCGCCACCGAGTTCAGCACCTGGTTGGGGCGGAACGGGTACGCCGCGATGTCCTCCCGCTGCGTGATGCCGGTGAGCACCAGCACGGTGTGCAGCCCCGCTTCCATGCCCGCGATGATGTCCGTGTCCATGCGGTCGCCGATCATGGCGGTGGTTTCGGAGTGGGCATCGATCTGGTTCATGGCGGAGCGGAACATCATGGGATTCGGCTTGCCCACGATGTACGGTTCGCGGCCGGTCGCCTTGGAGATCAGGGCGGCGATGGCGCCGGTGGCGGGCATGGGGCCCTCCTTGGAGGGGCCGGTGGCGTCGGGGTTGGTGGCAATGAAACGCGCCCCCGCGAGGATCAGCCGGATCGCCATGGTGATCGCCTCGAAGGAATAGGTGCGCGTCTCACCCAGCACCACAAAGTCGGGATTCTGGTCGGTGAGGATGAAGCCGGCCTCGTGCAGCGCCGTCGTGAGTCCTGCTTCGCCGATGGTGTACGCGCGGTTGCCGGAATCGGAGCCCTGCACCTGGTCCTTCAGGAACTGCGCAGTGGCCAGGGCCGAGGTCCAGATGTTCTCTTCCGGGATCTCCAGTCCGGAGGCGCGCAGCCGGGCTGCGAGGTCACGCGGCGTAAAGATGGAGTTGTTGGTCAGCACCAGGAACCGCTTGGACGTGTCCACCCAGCGCTGGATCAGTTCCGCCGCCCCCGGGACGGGCTGGTTTTCGTGCACCAGGACACCGTCCATATCGGTCAGCCAGCACTCGATTTCCTGGCCGCTGCGATACACCGCAGCGTTTCCCTTTACCTGATCCGCTTCTGCCACGATTTACCTCCGCCGGTGATGGTTGCTTCCGGAGCCCAGTCTAGTGTTGAGGGGTGACTCAAACGCCCGGGACCCCAGCAGAACCCCAACGAGCCGCGGAGGAAACGCCCGAGCCAAAGCCGGAGGTCGGCGTCGGGCCCTGGGAAGGCGAGTGGCCGCAGGGCGAGCATTGGGACCCGGACCTCCTGTCGGACGGCGACCGGCGCAACGTGGTGGACAAATACCGCTACTGGAAGCACGACGCGATCGTGACGGACCTCGATTCCAAACGCCACGAATTCCACATCGCCATCGAAAACTGGCAGCACGACCTCAACATCGGCACCGTGGTGCGAACCGCCAATGCGTTCCTCGCCAAAGAGGTGCACATCATCGGACGACGCCGGTGGAACCGCCGCGGGGCAATGGTCACCGACCGCTACCAGCACGTCCGCTACCACCCCACCGTGGACGATTTCGTCGCGTGGGCGCAGGGGGAGGGGCTGGCGATCATCGGAATCGACATCTTCCCGGACTCGGTGCCGCTGGAAACGTATGAACTGCCACGGAAATGCGTTCTTGTCTTCGGCCAGGAAGGCCCGGGCCTGACCCCGGAGGTGCATGAAGCTGCGGAGGCCACGTTGTCGATCGAACAGTTCGGTTCCACGCGTTCCATCAACGCAGGCTCTGCAGCGGCGATTGCCATGCACGCGTGGGTGCGCCGCCACGTCTTCGGCCAGCACGTGTAGCGGATATCCGTCCGCCGGGCCGGAACAACCGGACCGGAACAAAGTGTTACCCGGCCGCGTGACCCGAAACACTGCCACGGCGCAGAACTGGCTAGGATGGTTCGTAGCCGACGAGGTTCACTCCAGGGTCCACACAACCCGCAGACGAAATTCACTTTAGGAGTCAGCATGCCCATTGCAACCCCAGAGATCTACTCCGAGATGATCGACCGCGCAAAGGCGGGCGGCTTCGCATTCCCGGCGGTCAACGTCACGTCTTCCCAGACCCTGAATGCCGCGCTGCGCGGTTTCGCCGAGGCCGAGTCCGACGGCATCGTCCAGGTTTCCACCGGCGGTGCCGCGTACTGGTCCGGCGCCTCCACGAAGGACATGGTTGCCGGTTCGCTGGGCTTCGCCGCGTTCGCCCGCGAGGTGGCCAAGAACTACGGCGTGAACATCGCGCTGCACACGGACCACTGCCCCAAGGACAAGCTGGACGGCTTTGTCCTGCCGCTGCTGGCGGCGTCCGAGGCCGAGGTCAAGGCCGGCCGCAACCCGCTCTTCAACTCCCACATGTGGGACGGTTCCGCCGAGACGCTGCAGGAGAACCTGCGCATCGCCCGTGAGCTGCTGGCGCGCACCGCCGCGGCGAAGATCATCCTCGAGGTCGAGATCGGCACGGTCGGTGGCGAGGAAGACGGCGTGGAGCACGAGATCAACGAGAAGCTCTACACCACGGTGGAGGACGCGCTGGCGACCATCGACGCGCTGGGCGCCGGCGAGAACGGCCGCTACATCACCGCGCTGACCTTCGGCAACGTGCACGGTGTGTACAAGCCGGGCGGTGTGAAGCTGCGCCCGGAGATCCTGAAGGACATCCAGGCCCAGGTGGGCGCGAAGATCGGCAAGGAGAACCCGTTCGACCTCGTGTTCCACGGCGGCTCGGGCTCCTCGGACCAGGAGATCGCCGACGCGGTGTCCTACGGCACCATCAAGATGAACATCGACACCGACACCCAGTACGCCTACACGCGTCCCGTGGCCGATCACATGTTCAAGAACTATGACGGCGTGCTGAAGGTCGACGGCGAAGTGGGCAACAAGAAGACCTACGACCCCCGCGTCTGGGGCGCTTCCGCCGAGGCCGGCCTGGCCGCCCGCGTTGTTGAAGCCACCAAGCAGCTCGGCTCCGCCGGAAAGACCTTCTAAGCATGTCCGACGAGTTCCGCAGGAACCTGATGGGTCCCGAGCCGACGCTCCTGCCTGCCGAGACCGAGGTCTACGCGCAGCTGGACGCGGGCCAGGAAGCCCTGGACCTGGTGGAGAAGCACCCCACATCCTCACTGCTGTGGGCTGTGCTGGCCGAGGAAGCCTGGGCGGACGGACGCACCATCGACTCCTACGCCTACGCCCGCGTGGGCTACCACCGCGGCCTGGACTCGCTCCGCCGCAACGGCTGGCGGGGCGTCGGGCCCATCCCGTGGGAGCACGAGCCTAACCGCGGTTTCCTACGTGCGCTCTACTCACTGGGACGTGCCTCGGCGGCCATCAATGAGGCCGAGGAACCGGAGCGGATTGAGAAGTTCCTCAATGACTCCGATCCCTCCGCCAAAGCGGCCATCGAAGCCAAGTAACCGCACCACATAACGACGTCGGCCCCTCACCAAAAAGGTGAGGGGCCGACGTCGTTATTTGTGGTGGGCCCACGACTGCCGGGTTCCCTGACCGAGCTTGCGAGGTTAGGGGGCAGGTGGGGACTAGCTGGCGGCCTTCGCCAGGCCCGTGCGGGCCATGGCGTCCAGGTACACAACGTGCATTTCGTCGAGGTACTGCTGCTGCCGCGCCGGGGTGCCGGCGAAGGCGCGGCCGCTGAGCGAGCGGACCTTGTAAGTCTTCAGGCCGCGGCGCCACAGCAGCGGGACCTCGGTCTTGAGCAGCAGGCCGGCCAGCCGGTTGGCCTCGGTGCCGTGGGCCACGATGACCGAGGCGCGCGGCACCAGGGCCAGGAACTTCAGCAGCGGCTTGAGTCCGGCGGAGATCTGGTCAGGCGTGAACTTGCCGTTCGGTTCGCCGGGGGTGTGCCACGGGTGCACGTTCCAGGGCATGATGTACTCCGGCCGGAGCCCGAGCTTCCACTGCACGCCGAGCATGCGGGTGGCGGCGTCGTCGTCGCCCGGAGTGATGAAGCCCGACGGCGAGGCAGTGCCGATGTTGGAGTAGAGGCTGATGATGCGGCATTCGTCGACGTCGTGCATGGGGTCGACATACGGCACCTGGGTGCCCGGCTTGGTGCTCTGCAGTGAGTCGCACAATTCATTAACAGCGGCGACATTGGGTTCGTAACGGCGGCTCAGGAGTTGTTCACGGAAAGATTCAGTAGCCAGGGCTGTCATGTAAGTGCTGTGTCTCCTGCGGGGATCGGTCACGCTGCCGTACCGGAAACGGGCGCGCCAGGTCCGGGTCGGTTTGAAAATGTGGTGTGGATCGATTCCTGGTCGATCCTTATCAGTTTAGCAAGCCCCGCAAAATGTACCGCTCACTGCACCGCTCGCCTCCCGGCAGAACAGGCACCGCGGGGGATGGCCAAAGCAAGAAATCCGGTGGCCATCGGCTAAACTTGGGTGGTAAGAGCCCCGGAACTCTTGCGTCTTTGTCCATCGGCCAACGCCGAGGGTGCGGTCGCTGACATTCGGGGCATTCTCATGAACGGCGCTGCCTTCAGGCCAGACACTGCGGTGAAACCCCCGGTGACTGAAACGGAAGTCGGCCCGAACGAATGGGGGAGGATCCCATGCCAGCAATCGTTATCGTCGGAGCCCAATGGGGCGACGAAGGAAAAGGTAAGGCCACTGACCTGCTCGGAGGCCGCGTCGACTACGTCGTGAAGCCGAACGGCGGCAACAACGCCGGGCACACCGTCGTCGTGGGCGGTGAGAAGTATGAGCTGAAGCTCCTTCCTGCCGGCATCCTCAGCCCCAACGCGGTTCCCATCATCGGCAACGGCTGCGTGGTGAACCTGGAGGCACTGTTCCAGGAGATTGACGGCCTGGAGGCCCGCGGTGCGGACACGTCCAAGCTGCGCGTCTCCGCAAACGCGCACCTCGTTGCGCCCTACCACCAGGTGCTGGACAAGGTCACCGAACGTTTCCTCGGCAGCCGCGCCATCGGCACCACCGGCCGCGGCATCGGCCCGGCTTACATGGACAAGGTGGCCCGCCTCGGCATCCGCGTGCAGGACGTCTTTGACGAATCCATCCTGCGCCAAAAGGTTGAAGGCTCGCTGCGCCAGAAGAACGAACTCCTGGTCAAGGTGTACAACCGGCGCAGCGTCGTGGTGGACGAGATCGTTGAATACTTCCTCTCCTTCGCGGAGCGCCTGCGCCCCCTGGTCATCGACAGCACCCTGGTGCTGAACACGGCCCTGGACGAAGGCAAGGTGGTGCTCATGGAGGGCGGCCAGGCCACGTTCCTGGACGTGGACCACGGCACGTACCCGTTCGTCACGTCCTCCAACCCGACCGCCGGCGGCGCCTCCGTGGGCTCCGGCATCGGCCCCACACGCATCTCGCGCTCGATCGGCATCATCAAGGCGTACACCACGCGTGTCGGCGCCGGCCCGTTCCCCACCGAGCTCTTCGATGAGATGGGCATGTACCTGCAGAAGACCGGCGGCGAGTTCGGGGTCAACACCGGCCGTCCGCGCCGCTGCGGCTGGTACGACGCCGTCCTGGCCCGCCACGCTTCCCGCGTCAACGGCTTCACGGACTACTTCGTCACCAAGCTGGACGTCCTCACCGGCATCGAGCAGATCCCGGTGTGCGTCGCGTACGACGTCGACGGCGTCCGGCACGACGAAATGCCCATGACCCAGACCGAGTTCCACCACGCTAAGCCGATCTTCGAGTACTTCGAGGGCTGGACCGAGGACATCACCGGAGCACGCACGCTGGCCGATCTGCCCGAGAACGCCCGGAACTACGTCCTGGCCCTCGAGAAGCTCTCCGGCACGCGTTTCTCCGCGATCGGCGTGGGCCCCGACCGGGACCAGACCATCGTTGTCAACGATCTGATCAACGACTGACGTTCCCGGCCATATCCTCAGCAGTTCCGACGGCGGCGGGTCACCTCTCAGAGGTGGCCCGCCGCCGTCGTTGCCGGCAGCAGGCGGAGTGTCGGTCTTCGGCCGCGGGCGGTCTGCCCTAAGCTCACTCAGGTGGGAAATCTCAGCACCGATGACAGCGAACGCCTAGCGGTGGTTCCGGTGCTGGACGGTCAGACGTGCATCGATGAGCTGCTCATGGACCTGGGTGATGTGCTTAGTGTGCACGCCCTCATCCAGATGCTGCCTGAGGCCGGCGTTGACGGCATTCCCGGCGGGCAGCTCCGCCTCTTCTGACCCGCCGGGAGCCTCCTGACCGAGGCGGGCCCTCCGTCGTTGCACATCCCGTCCCAAGGGAATTCCGGCCGGCGCGTAACCTGCGGCCCCCGCGCTTCGATTACCTCTGTGTAAGCGCCAGGCCGGGGGTTGTCCCCCATCAGCCTCCAGCCCGGCCTTCAACCAACCAAAGGATGTTTTTTTCTTATGAAGAGTGTTAGCAAGACCACCAGGATTGCTGTCGGAGCCGCCATCATCGCTGTCGGAGGGTTCTCCGGCATCGGACTGGCCAACGCGGCCCAGGTCTCCGGCTCGCAGCACGCAGAGGTGACCCCCGCTACGCCCGCCGTCCCCGCTGCTCCCGAGCTCCCGGCTGTCCCCGCAGTTCCGGCTTCCCCCTCGGTCAAGACCCCGTCGGTCAAGGCTCCTGCAGTCAAGGGCGCCAAGGTTTCCGGTGAAGCCAAGGTTGCGGCCCGCAAGGGCTCCGCCGCCGCCAAGGTTGACGCGACCGCCGCCGTTCCGGCCACTCCCGCCGTCCCGGCAGTTCCGGGTGGCGCCGGCGTTCCGGCTACGCCTGCTGTCCCGGCGACCCCGGCTGTTCCGGCTGTACCGGCCACGCCTAATGTGCCGGCAACCCCTGCCGTTCCGGCTGTTCCCGGCGCTGCAGACAACGTGGCAGCCCCGGCTGTGCCGGCCGTTCCGTCCGCAGACCTGCCGGAGCTCGGCAAGTAGGCACGGACTTTCCCGAATAGGGCCATACGGTGTGCGGCGGCTAGGCTTACTACCGCCGCACACCAGCCGTAAGGGAAGGACAGCTCCTTGGCAGTTCAGCTGACCGACGACGAATTGTCAGCCGCCTTAGCCGGCGATCCTTCCGGTTTTAGCGCCGTCTACAGCACTATTTCCCCCGCAGTGCTTGGCTATTTCCGGGCCCGTGGCGTTGATGACGCCGAAGCCCTCACGCAGGACGTCTTCGTTGATGTCCTGCCCAAACTCAGTGGCGTCAAAGGCGGTCACTCGGGCCTCCGGACCTTCATTTTCTCGGTGGCCCACGCCCGGCTCGTCGACTACCGGCGCCGACACGCTAGAACACCCCAGCTGACCGAATACGACCCCCTTGCTGACGAACGGTATTCAAACTCCGCCGAGGACGAGGTCCTCGGCTCGCTGGGCGGCATCTCGTCCACTCTTGCCATGCTCAACGACGAGCAGCGTGAAGTCCTGATACTGCGGATCGTCGCGGACCTCTCCGTCGAACAAGTGGCAGGCATCATGAACAAGACTCCGGGCGCGATCAAGCAGCTCCAGCGGCGCGGGCTCATTGCCCTGCGCGAACTCGTCAAGGAAAAGGACTACACACCATCATGAGTGTCTCGCCAATAGGCCGGGAAGAGGGGGATATCCAGGCGATCCTCCAGGATTCCGGGTTCGAAGAGGACACGGACCTTCGCAGGTCGCTGGAAGATTTGCGCGCGTTCGCTCTGGACGGACCACCTGAACCGCGCGCGGACCTCCAAGCCCTGCTGACGCCCGGCGTCACCAGGCTGGACCTGCGCCGCCGCAGCCGGAAGCGCCGGATGGGCGTCGTTCTTGGCGCGGCTGTGGTCGGTGCCATGGGCCTCGGCGCGGGCGCCGTGGCTGCCTCCGAGGACTTCCGCCTGAGCGTCAGCCATGCCGTGGTGAAGATCTTCGAGCCGACCAGCCAGACCCCTGCGCCGAACGCCGATGCTGCTCCGCCCGCGGCCCCTGGCGTGTCGGTCCCGTCCCCGGCGGCGGTGGCGCCGTTTCCCTCGGCAACTCCGTCAAGGTCAGTGACGGCGTCAAAGGCTGCCCGGCCGCAAGCGCCGGCGTCCGCCACACCGGCTCCGGGCAACGCCGCGGCTGAGCACGGAGGGAGCCAGGCCAAAGCTCCGGCGGTGCCGCTGCGGCCGACGACCGTGCCGGCAACCCCCGTGCCGGCCCCGCCCGGCGCCGGCCCAAGGCCGTTTGCCAGCCTGCTTCCGTTGCTTCCCACCCTTCCGGGGACTGTTCCAGGGAAGCCCTGAGCCCGACCCCTGGGCCCTACTTCCAGGCCCGGGAAACAGGGCAGAAAAAAGTTTTCAAATTTTTTTTGAAAATGGCGTAACCTCCGGGGCGGCCCCGTCGATTACGTAAGTGAAAGGCCGGGCTGGAATGTGTCCCCCATCAGGTTCCAGCCCGGCCCTTTTTCTTGCCACCGGCGGCTTCAGCTGCCGTTGAGGCACACCACCCGCCGAGGCCCGCGTAAGCAGTCCGCCTAAGCCAGCACTTGCCGCCTCGAGGAAATGACGCCGGTGTCGAAGCCCGCCAGGTGCAGGCCGCCGTGGAAGCGCGCATGTTCGATCTTGACGCAACGGTCCATCACCACGTTCAGACCCGCCGCCTCCGCTCCAAGGGCCACGCCCTCATGCCACGAGCCCAGCTGCAGCCAGAGGGTCTGTGCCCCGGCGGCAACGGCCTCATCCAGGACTCCCGGCAGGTCATCGTGCTTTCGGAAGACGTCCACGATGTCAGGGCTCTCCGGCAGGTCAGCGAGGGAGGCGTACGTCGGCTGCCCTAGGATTTCCTTCACCACCGGGTTCACGAAGTACACCTTGTACCGGGTGGACGACTGCAGGTACGTGGCCACGAAGTAGCTGGCCCGGGACGGCTTGTCCGAGGCCCCCACGATCGCGATGGATTTAGCCTGCCGGAGCAGGTTCAGGCGTTCCGGCGCTGTCGGGCCCTCCCAGGCGCGGTCTGTGGTGCTCATGCCCGTGCTCCAATCGTGCAAGTGTCGGCCGACAAGTTGTCCGTCGCCACTTCCGCCGCCGCGTCCAGGGCCTGGTCCAAGTCCCAGAGGATGTCGTCAATGTCTTCCAGGCCCACGGAGATGCGGACCAGGTCTTCCGGGACGCCGGCGGACTCGAGCTGTTCCGGGCTGAGCTGCTGGTGCGTGGTCGAACCGGGGTGGATGACCAGGGTGCGCGAGTCGCCCACGTTGGCCAGGTGCGAGGCCAGCTGGAGTGCCTCGATGAACTTCTGCCCGGCTGCGCGGCCGCCCTTCACGCCGAAGGAGAACACCGAACCGGGGCCCAAGGGCAGATACTTCTGCGCCCGCTCAAAGTGCGGGTGGGACGGCAGACCGGAGAAGTTCACGTAGGCAACGCGTTCGTCGGCCTCGAGCCATTCCGCCACGGCCTGGGCGTTCTTCAGGTGCTCGTCAAGGCGCTGCGGAAGCGTCTCCACGCCCTGCAGCAGCTGGAAAGCGGACTGCGGTGAGAGCGCCGGACCGATGTCCCGCAGCTGCTCGCAGCGCAGCTTGGTCAGGAAGCCGTACTCGCCGAAGTTCCCCCACCAGGAGACGTTGCCGTAGGAGGCCACGGGCTCGGTCATAGTGGGGAACTTGCCGTTGCCCCAGTTGAATCGGCCGCTCTCCACGATCACGCCGCCCAGGGTGGTGCCGTGGCCGCCGAGGAACTTGGTGGCGGAGTGGATCACGATGTCCGCGCCGTGCTCGATCGGCCGCACGAGGTACGGCGTGCTCAAGGTGGCGTCCACGACGAGGGGGATACCGGCGTCGTTCGCTACCTTCGCCAGGGCCGCCAGGTCCTGGACCTCCGACGACGGGTTGGCCACCACCTCGACGAAGATCGCCTTGGTGTTCTCCTGTACGGCAGCCGCGTAATCCGCGGGGTCGGTGCCGGGAACGAACGTGGTGTCAACGCCGAACCGGCGCAGGGTGACATCCAGCTGGGTGACCGTTCCGCCGTACAGCTGGGAGGCCGCCACGATGTGGTCACCGGCCTGGGTGAGCGCGGCGAAGGTGATGAACTCCGCGGCCATGCCCGACGACGTCGCGACCGCGCCGATGCCGCCCTCGAGGGACGCTATGCGCTCCTCAAACGCCGCCACGGTCGGGTTGCCGATGCGCGAGTAGATGTTGCCGTACTTCTGCAGCGCGAAGAGGTTGGCGGCGTCCTGGGTGTCCTTGAACACGAAGGACGTGGTCTGGTAGATGGGCACGGCGCGGGCGCCGTGCTCGGCGTCGGGGGTGCCGCCGGCATGCAGGGCGCGGGTGCGGAAACCGAACTTGCGGTCAGCCATTACGCGTTCACCAGCCCGGCGGTTGAGCCTGCCCCGGCGGTGCTGGCCGAAGCCACGGGCGTCCCGGACAGGTCCAGCTCCGTGCCGTTCCTGCGGGCGAGGTCCGCCTCGAGTTCGCGGACGATCGGCAGGATGTCCTGGCCGAACGCTGCCACTTCCTCCTGGAAGTGCAGGTAGCCGGTGAGGAACAGGTTCACGCCGATCTTCTTGTACTCCACGATCCGCTCAGCGATCCGTTCCGGCGTGCCGATCAGCTGGGTCTTGAAGCCGTCGTTGTACTGGACCAGGTCCTCGAAGGTGGAGTCGGCCCACATGCCCTTGCCGTCCTTGGTGGAGGCGCCGGCTTCCTGGACGGCGTCGCGGAAACCCTGGACTGCGGGCTTGTGCGCCTTCTCCACGATTTCGCGGAGGGTGTCGCGGGCTTCCTTCTCGGAGTCGCGGGCGATCACGAAGCCGTTGAGGCCGAAGCGGGGGGCCGCGAGCCGGCCTTCGGCGCCGCGCTGAGTCTCCCGCCCGCTTTCTCCTGCGGAGGCGACCACGCCTGCGATGTTCTCCTTGAACCCGTCCAGGTCCTTGCCGTTGGAGAAGTACCAGTCCGCCACGCGGCCGGCGGTGGCCTGGGCCGCGGTGGAGTTGCCGCCGAAGAAGATCTCCGGGTGCGCGCGGCCGGGAACGTCCACCGGGGCCGGGTTCAGGGTGAAGTCGGTGATGTTGTAGTACTTGCCGGACTGGCTGTACTCCTGCTCGGTCCAGAGGCCACGCAGGACCTTGATGAACTCCTCGGTGCGGACATAGCGTTCGTCATGCTCGAGCCATTCGAGGCCAAAGTTGGTGAACTCGTTCTTGAGCCAGCCGGAGACGATGTTCACGGCGGCGCGGCCGTTGGAGATGTGGTCCGCGGTGATGATGTATTTGGCCAGCACGCCGGGGTGCCACATGCCGGGGTGGACGGCGGAGATGACCTTGAGCCGCTCCGTGGCCGCCAGCAGCGCCAGGCTGAACGACGTGGCCTCGTGCTGCTTGTCCGCGCCGTAGGAGGCGGCGTAGCGGGTCTGGGTCAGGGCGTATTCGAAGCCTGAGTTTTCCGCGATCCGGGCCAGCTTCTTGTTGTAGTCGAAGTCCCAGCCGGTGCGCTGTTCGATCGTTGAGACCACCAGGCCGCCGGAAACGTTCGGCACCCAGTAAGCGAACTTGAGGGGCTCGGAAAGACGGGCAACGTTGCTGATGTCGTTCATGATTGTTCCTTTACTTCTGTCCGTTGAGGGGAGATGCCGGGACCGCTGCAGCGTAGTCACGCAGTGCGTCCTGGATTTCGGCGATCGCCGGTTCGTTCTGAAGTGACGTGGTGTCGCCGAGGGCGGTTCCCTCGAAAAGCTGGGTGAGCAGCCGGCGCATGATCTTGCCGCTGCGCGTCTTGGGCACGTCGGGAACCACGACGACGTCGCGCGGCTTGGCGATCGGACCGATCTCCTTCGCGACGTGGTTGCGCAGTTCCTCAATAATCAGTTCGGCGGCCAGTTCCCCGGAAACCCCGCCCTTCAGCACCACGAAGGCGACGACGGCATGGCCGGTCTTCGGGTCCGCCACCGGACAGACGCCGGCTTCCACCACGTCCGGGTGCGAGACGAGGGCCGATTCGATTTCGATGGTGGACAGCAGATGCCCGGACACATTGAGGGTGTCGTCCACCCGCCCCAGGATCCAGATGTCGCCGTCGGCGTCGTATTTGGCGCCATCGCCGGCCAGGAACCAGCCCTGCTCCGCGTACTTGCGCCAATACGAATCGAAGTACCGCTGGGGGTTGCCCCAGACGGTGCGGGCGATGGCGGGCCCGGGGGTGTCCACCACAATGAATCCCTGGACGCCCGGCGGAACTGCGTTGCCGGCGTCGTCAACGATCCGGGTACTCACCCCGGGCAGCGGACGGGCCGCGCAGCCGGGCTTGAACTCGGTGTCCGTCGGAGCGGGGGACAGGATGGTGGCGCCGGTTTCGGACTGCCACCAGGTGTCCACCACGGGTGACGTGCCGGCGCCGACGTTCCGGCGCAGCCAGCGCCAGGCTTCGGGGTTGACTGCTTCGCCCACGGTGCCGAGCATCCTGATGGAGGAGAGGTCGTAGGTATCGGGTACGCCGTCGGGGAACCAGCCCATGAGTGAGCGGACCAGCGTGGGCGCCGTGTAGTACTGGGTGACGCCGTAGCGCTCGATGATCTCGAAGTGCCGGCCCGGGTGCGGGGTATTGGGCGTGCCTTCGAAGATCACCTGCGTGACGCCATTGGAGAGCGGGCCGTAGATCTCGTAGGTGTGGGCGGTGACCCAGGCCAGGTCCGCGGTGCACCAGTGCACATCCTGGTCCCGGAGTTCGGGGTCCGGGTTGCTGAACAGGTGCTCGAAGCTCCAAGACGCCTGTGTCAGGTAGCCGCCCGACGTGTGAACGAGGCCCTTGGGCTTACCCGTGGTCCCGGAGGTGTACATGATGAACAGGGGCGTCTCGGCGTCGAAGGCCTCCGGCTCGTGCACGTCGGAGGCCCGCCCGACGGCGTCGTGCCACCACACGTCGCGGCCTTCGGTCATGGGGACGTCGGCCAGCTGGTCCGCGGGGGTGGTGCGGTTGACCACCAGGACGTGCTCGATGGCGTTGTCCCCGGCAACTGCTGCATCGGCGTTGTCCTTGACCGGCACGGCCTCGCCTCGGCGGAACTGGCCGTCCGTGGTGACCAGGAGCTTGGCCCGGGTGTCCTCCACGCGGAACTTCAGCGCCTCGGCGGAGAATCCGCCGAACACGAGGGAATGGACGGCGCCGATGCGGGCCACCGCGAGCGTGATGATGACGGTTTCGGGGATGACCGGGAGGTAGATGACCACGCGGTCGCCCTTGGTGATGCCCAGGTCCAGGAGGGCATTCGCGGCCCTGGACACTTCCCGCTGCAGTTCGGCGTACGTGACGTCGCGGCGGTCGCCCGGCTCGCCCTCGAAGTGCAGCGCGACCTTGTCGCCCCGGCCGGCCGCAACATGGCGGTCCACGCAGTTGTAGGCGACGTTGAGCTTGCCGCCCTCGAACCAGGTGATGTCGGGGCCGGTGCCTGCTTCCAGGTCGGCGGGCACCCGCCGGTGGGCGGTGTGCCAGGGCTTGCCGCCGTTCGTTCCGGCGCTCTTGGGCGTGGTCTCCCAAGTGAGCCGGAGTGCCTGTGTTTCCCAGAAGGCGACAGTGTCCTTTACCGGCGTGCCTTTCAAGGGCGCCGTACTGGGGGTGGTGCTGCTGTGACGCGCCGGCCCGCCAGTGGCGGCGCCGTGCACTGCGCCGTCCGTGGGCTCGGTCGAGGACCATCCCGAAGAGCCGCGAGGGGAGCCGGGCGCGTCACGCAGCCCTGCTTCGATCGCCGTCGCGGTCGAAGTGGTTTGTGGGTGTTCGGCTGCCTGGTTCTCCGCAGTGGAAATCCGGGCAGGCGAGGGCAGGGCAAAAGAAATCTCAGGTGTCATTGCAGGTACTCCATCGGTCCTGGCAGTAGCACCCTCGTGTTCCTCCTCAAGAGAAGAAACAGTTCCGTGGGAATGGTCGTCTCACGTCACCGGGGTTGCTGCGGCTTCATCGATCCAGGTCTCTCAGCCGCTCGGGATGGTCACTACCCACTAAAACCGAGGCGCACGGTTCCACAAAATTCGTCCATTTTCCTGCGTAATATTCGTTCACGGCGGAACGCCCCGGCACGTTTTCAGTCATTTCTTCGGCAACTGCGCCGAAACGCCGCAGGAGTACGCTTGATGTATGGCCCACGTTAACGATCGAGCAGTCGTTGAACGCCTCATGCGAACCAAGGGGACGTGGGCGATCGTCGGCCTCAGCACCAACGAGTGGCGCTCCGCGTACGACGTCGCCCTGTACGTCCGGGACCGCATGGGCATGGAGATCATCCCGGTGAACCTTCCCGGAGACGACGTCCACGGGGAGAAGGGGTACCGCTCCCTGGGCGAAATCCCGGCGGAGAAGCACCCCATCGACGTCGTGGAGTGCTTTGTGAATTCCCACAAGGTGGGCCCGGTGATTGATCAGGCCATCGCGGTGGGCGCCAAAGCAATTTGGCTGCAGCTGGGAGTCTTCGACGACGCTGCGGTGGAGCGCGCGAAGGCCGCGGGCCTGGACGTGGTGGTGGACTCGTGCCCGGCCCGCGAAGGCTGGCACTTCGGCCTCTGAGCCGGCCGTTCGGGCTGTGTTCAGGGCTTCATGAGCTGCGGGTAGTGACGTTCCGTCACATCCGGATGGGCGCGCATCCGGCCCTTGAGCATGTTGAGGCCAAAGGAGGCGAGCATCGGGTTGGACGGGTCATCCGAGATGCCCCGGGCCTGCGCCTCCAGCTCCTCCGGGAGCGGGACCGGCTCGATCACCGCATCCAGCCGCGGTGACCAGAAGAACGGCACGGAGTAACGGTCCACACCGGGCGGCGGCGCCTGCACCCGGTGGATGGTGGCGGCGAGATAGCCCTCGGTTGCCACTTCCAGCATCTCGCCAAGGTTCACCACCAGCGCTCCGGGAATGGGTTCCACGGGCGTCCACCCGCTGGCTCCCGGCGGGAGCACCTCCAGGCCGCCTACCGCGTCCTGAAGGAGGAGGGTGACAAAACCGTAGTCCGCATGCGAGCCCACGCCCTGGTCGCCGGCAGCTTCCACCACTCCGCCGACGTAGTGGACAAGCTTGCCCATCCAGGCGGGTGAGTCCCGGAAGGGTTCGTCAAAGTAGTCCTCCGGCAGTTGGAGCGAAACTGCGATCGCTCGCAGAAGTTCGCCTCCCACCCTGGACATGAGCTCTGCCCAGGCCATCGCAGCCTGCTCCAGCTCCGGCAACGAGTCATCCGGCCACATGTTGTGGCCTTGGAGGAGCCAGTACGGCTGCTCGAGGGGATAATCCAGTACCGGTTCACGGTCGGGAGAGTAGTCGATCTGCTCCCGCGCGTCCGCCCTTCCCTGCGTGACCTCCGTGCCCATTCGGGTGTACCCACGGAAATGCGGGGAGAGCCGGTTGTCCAGCTTCATCCGTTCCTCGAGGGGCAGATCGAAGAAGCGCTTGATGGTTGCCAGGAGATCCTCCGCCTGGCCGGGCGCGGCCCCGTAGCCGACGAGCTGGAAGAAGCCAACCCGGTGCGAGGCATCGCGGAGCTGCTCGATGAAGTCCGGACTAAACGACCCGTCGGCCTGACGCGCGGCGGCCAAGTCCAGAACAGGTATCGTCTCCTGATCCTGTGGCATAGTCGCAGACTAGCACCGGCGTGGAAGGCTTTATAGGCTCGCTGCATGGATACAGCCGAACTCAGGGAGATCTGCCTCAGCTTTCCGGGTGCCTTCGAGGACTTTCCCTTCGGCCCCGAGACATCCGTCTTCAAGGTCCGGGCGGCTGTGGCCGGCGGCGCGCGGCACGGAGCAAAGATGTTCGCTGCTTCGACGATGGATCCGGCGGATTGGTCCGTGAGCCTCAAATGCGAACCGGCGTTGGCGGAACAGCTGCGTGCGGCGCACCCCGAAATTACCGGCGCCTGGCACATGAACAAGACGCACTGGAACGGCGTTCGGCTGGACGGGTCGTTGCCGGACGACATGATCCGCGACATGGTGGAGGATTCCTACGACCTCGTCGTGGCATCGCTGAGCCGGAAGCAGCAGGAGCAACTTGGCTGGGCGCGTCTGGCCGGCGCCCACGACACGACGTCCGACGACGGCTCTTCCGCCTCCGCCTCCGGCTCCGGGTCCGCCTCCGGCTCCGGCTCCGCTCCCGTCGATGCCGCCCGCACGGGACGGCAGCGTTGACTGGAAAGCGCCTGGCGCGCGGCGAGCTCAACTATCCAGGCATCGGCTCCACCGAGCATGGCCAGCCCCCGGAGGGATTCCCCTGCCTCGTATCGCAGACCTACCTCGGCGAGGGCCTCGCCGTCTACCGCCGGGTGGCGCAGGGCCTGCTGACGTGGGAGCTGCAGCGGCGGTCCGGGCTGCGGGTCCGCACCGAGTCCGACGTCGTGGTCCCCGGCGCGCGCGTGGTGAGCGGATTCGGCGTCGGTCCCTTCCGCATCAACGCGCCCTGCGAGGTGGTGTGGGTCCACCCGCCCCTGCCGGGCGGCGCGCCGCAGCGTGCCGGCTTCGCGTACGGCACGCTGCCGGGTCACCCCGAGCGGGGCGAGGAGGCGTTCGAGGTGGAGATCGATGCCCAGGGCAGCGTGTTTCTCAAGATCACCGCCTTCAGCAGGCACTCCAATTGGTTCTACAGGGCCGGCGGCGCACTGGCCAGGCGGGCGCAGAGCCTGATCACTTCCCGATACATTGAAGGTGCACGCCAACTCGCCGCAGGTGAAAGCTGATCAGGAGAAGGTACATGCTGGACCAAAAGACCCTTGACCGTTTATGGAATTTCGAGGATCCGGAGCTGTCCGAGCAGCGTTTCCGGGACGCGATGGCCGACCAGAAGTACGACGCCGACGAAAGGGCCGAGCTCGCCACCCAGCTGGGGCGGGCGATCGGACTGCAGGGCCTCTTTGAAGAGGCGGACGCACTGCTCGATTCAATCGACGGGGAGGACGAGCCAACCATCGGCGTCCGAATCCTGCTGGAGCGCGGACGGGTCCTGAATTCGAGCGGCCATGCCGCGATGGCGGTGCCGCTGTTCGAGCAGGCAGCCGAGCTCGGTGACCATCTCGGCGAGGAGTTCCTCGCCGTGGACGCACTGCACATGCTGGCCATCGCGGACTCCGCCCATGCGGAAACCTGGACCCGGAGCGCGCTGGAGTACGCATCCACCGCCCACGACGCCTTCGCCAGGCGCTGGATGGTGGCGCTGCACAACAACCTCGGCTGGACACTCCACGGCGCGGGCCGGCTCACCGAAGCCCTGGTGGAATTCCAGCTGGCCGAACAGTGGGCGGAGCGGGTGGGGACCCCGGCCCAGCAGCAGCACGCCCGTGAGGCGATCGACGAATGCGAGCATGCCCTGGCCGGGGGCTGAGTCTGGCGGCTGAGCACGCGGGCCGCGACGGCCGGTGAAAGAATTGATCCTTTGAAGTGCACGAGCTGAACCCCAGCAGGGCCACGATTGGAAGGCGATCTCCCGTGATTTTCATTGTCGTTAAGTTTAAGGTCAAGCCCGACTGGTCTGAGAAGTGGCTCGACCTCGTGGCTGACTTCACCGAGGCCACCCGGCGGGAGCCCGGCAACCTGTGGTTCGACTGGTCCCGCAGCGTGGACGATCCCCATGAGTTTGTGCTCGTGGAAGCGTTCAAGGACGACGCCGCCGGGGACCACGTCAACAGTGCCCACTTCAAGCGGGCCATGGCCGACATGCCGCAGGCACTCGCGGAGACACCCCGGATCATCAGCCGCCAGCTCGACGGCGAGGGCTGGGACCGGATGGGCGAACTCACCATCTGACCGCGTCGATACGATTAAGCCATGTGGATCGGATGGATTGAGTTCGACATCCTCCTCGGGGACGTCCAGAGCCTGAAGGAGAAGCGCGCCTTCGTCAGGCCGCTGCTGGCGGAGGTCAAGCGCCGCTTCGATGTCTCCGTTGCAGAGGTAGGGGACCACGAGCAGTACCGGCGCACGCAGGTGGGGGCCGGCCTCGTCGCCGCCGACCGGGCGCACCTCGTGGCGGTCCTCACCGCCGTCGAGCGCTTCGTGGCCGCCCGGCCGGAGATCGAGCTGCTCAGCGCGAGGCAGCGCGAACTCCACAGCGAGGACTAAACCAGACCATCGATTGCTCCGTAACGGCCCTTTTGAGCGTCCATAAGGGCCGCTACGGAGCAGTCGATGGAGGGTGTGGATAACTTCTGCACCGCGCATGGGGTTCTGATCTGATGAATCCATGAAAACCGCACGCCGGCTCCCGGAGGAGTTAGAAGGACGCCCGTTCACCGTCGCCGAGGCAGGCCGCGCCGGCGTCACCGCGAAGCGGTTGCGCCACGGGTCGCTGACGGCTTTGGGAAGAGGTATCCGATCGAAGGGCCCGACGTCGGAGCTCCCCTTAAGCGTCAGAGTGCGGCCATTCATCGAGGTCAATGACGGATGCGCCGCATCCCACCTCACCGCCGCGGAGCTCTCATCGCTGCCGCGTCGCCGGCAGAAGGAGGCACAGCAGATGTACCACGTGATCCGACCGGAGGGCGCCGCCCATCTCAACCGCCCCCACGTGATCGTCCACCGCATGAAGCTCTACGAGGACGAAGTCACCGTGCTGGACGGGATACCCATCACCACTCCGGAGCGCACATGGCTGGACCTGGCCGAAATGCTAAGCGTCGACGAACTCGTGGTCGCCGGTGACAGCTGCGTCCGTGTTCCGCGTGCCGAGCTGGAGGGCAGAGATATGCCGCTGTGTAGTCTGGACGACCTCCAGCGGATGATCGACCGCCATAAGGGAAAGCGCGGCATCCGCAAAGCCAAGGAAGCCATCAAGCTCATCCGCGTAGGCTCCGACTCCCCGCAGGAGTCCCTGCTGCGGCTGGCCATGAAAAGGGCGGGGCTGCCAGAGCCGGAACTGAACGTTCCCATCATCGACGACGACGGAACCAGGCACCATCAGCCGGACCTCTCGTACCGAAAATACAGGATCGGCATCGAATACGAGGGTGAGCACCATGGCGACGAAGGGCAGATTGTCCGGGACATCGCCCGCTCCGAGAGATACGAATCCTTGGGCTGGACGGAGGTCCGCATCTCCAAGCGCCACATGGTCAACGACGCCAAGGCGGCTGTGGCCAAAGTCCGGACGGCCTTGGTCCGGGCCGGCTGGCGGCCTGGCCGTTAACGAACGAATGCTCCGTAACTGCCCTTCTGAGCGATCAAAAGGGCAGTTACGGAGCAGTCGATGGATGGGGACTAGCCGAAGTACTTCGGCAGCGTGGCCTCGTGGGCTTCGCGGAGCGAATCAAGCGAGAGCGTGTCCACGCCGTTGATTTCCAGTTGGCCGCTGGCTGCGTCCACCACGCCGATGCGGGTGTGGGCAAAGCCGCGGGCGGTGCACATGTCCGTGAAGCGGACCTCCTCGGAGCGCGGGACGCCCACGATGGCGCGGCCCTGGGACTCGGAGAACAGCGCCGTGAACAGGTCAACGCCGTCGCGGTCCAGGACATCCTGGAGCGCGATCCGGGCACCGACACCGTAGCGCAGCGAGGACTCCACGAGGGCTGCCGCGAGGCCGCCTTCGGAGAGGTCATGTGCGGAGTCGACCATGCCGTCGCGGGACGCGTTGATCAGGATTTCACCCAGCGCGCGTTCTGCGCCGAGGTCAACCTTGGGCGGCAAACCGCCGAGGTGTCCGCGCATGTTGGACCATTCCGAACCGTCCAGTTCTGCTGCGGTGGTGCCCAGCAGGTAGATGGCCTGGCCGTCCTCGCGCCAGCCCGACGGCGTGCGGCGGGCGACGTCGTCCAGCTTGCCCAGCACCGCCACCACGGGGGAAGGGTGGATGGGGGTGGTGCCGGTCTGGTTGTACAGCGAGACGTTGCCGCCGGTGACCGGGATGCCGAGCTCCATGCAGGCGTCGGACAGGCCGCGGATGGACTCGGCGAGCTGCCACATGACATCCGGATCCTCGGGGGAACCGAAGTTCAGGCAGTCGCTGACGGCCATCGGCACGGCGCCGGAGGTGGCGACGTTGCGGTAGGCCTCGGCCAGTGCCAGCTGTGCGCCGTGGTACGGGTCGAGGTAGGTGTAGCGGCCGTTGGCGTCGGTGGCCAGGGCCACGCCGAGGCCGGTTTCCTGGTCCACGCGGACCACTCCGGCATCGTCCGGGAACGCCATGGCGGTGTTGCCGCCGACGTAGCGGTCGTACTGGTTGGTGATCCAGGACTTGTCGCACATGTTGGGCGAGGCAACCAGCTCGGTGACGGCGGCGGCCAGTTCCGCCGGGGCGGAGGGGCGGCCGGCGTCCTGCACGGAACCGGTGAAGGTATCGGCCTGGACTGAGTCCTGCCATTCCGGGCGGGCATACGGGCGGTCGTAGACCGGGCCGTCGTGGGCCACGGTGCGCGGGTCGACGTCGACAATGACCTCGCCTTCCCACGTGATGATCAGGCGGCCGGTGTCAGTCACCTCGCCGAGCCAGGAGTACTCCACGGCCCACTTGTCCATGACCGCTTCAAAGGCGGCGATGTTCTCGGGCGTGACCACGGCCATCATGCGTTCCTGCGACTCGGACATCAGGATTTCGCCCGGGGTCAGCGTGGGGTCGCGCAGCAGGACGGAGGTCAGTTCAACCTCCATGCCGCCGTCGCCGTTGGAGGCGAGCTCGGACGTGGCGCAGGAAATGCCTGCGGCGCCCAGGTCCTGGATACCCTCAACCAGGGAACCCTTGAAGAGCTCCAGGCAGCATTCGATCAGGACCTTCTCGGCGAAGGGGTCGCCCACCTGGACGGCGGGGCGCTTGGACGGCTTGGTGTCGTCGAAGGACTCGGAGGCCAGCACCGAGGCGCCGCCGATTCCGTCGCCGCCGGTGCGGGCACCGAACAGCACCACCTTGTTGCCCTTGCCGGAGGCGTTGGCCAGGCGGATGTCCTCGTGGCGCATGACGCCGACGGCCAGCGCGTTGACCAGAGGGTTGCCCTGGTACACCGAGTCGAAGACCATTTCGCCGCCGATGTTCGGCAGGCCCAGGGAGTTGCCGTAGCCGCCGATGCCAGCAACGGCGCCGTGCATGACGCGGGCCGTGTCAGGGTGGTCGATGGCGCCGAACCGCAGCGGATCCATCACGGCCACCGGGCGGGCGCCCATGGAGATGATGTCGCGGACGATGCCGCCGATGCCGGTTGCGGCACCCTGGTAGGGCTCCACGAACGACGGCGAGTTGTGGGACTCGATCTTGAACGTCACGGCCCAGCCGTCGCCCAGGTTGGTGACGCCGGCGTTTTCGCCGATGCCCACCAGCATGTCCTTCTTCATCTCCTCCGTCACTTTGTCGCCGAACTGGCGCAGGTGATTTTTGGAGGACTTGTACGAGCAGTGCTCGCTCCACATCACGGAGTACATGGCGAGCTCTGCGCCTGTCGGGCGGCGGCCCAGGACCTTGACGACCTCATCGAACTCGTTCTGCTTTAGGCCCAGCTCGGCCCAGGGCAGTTCGGTGTCCGGCGTCTTGGCCGCGTTCTCGACGGTGTCGATGTTGAACTTCCGTGCGGTCTCCACGGGCGCTGCCACTGAGGGTGTCTCCGTCATTTGTTTGCTCCCACGATCTTGTTCAGGACAGAGGTGAAGAAAGCGAGGCCGTCGGTGTCCGATCCGCCGATTCCGTCCAGGGACTCGGGGCCGTAGCCGACCTCCACCGCGTGCTCGGGGTGGGGCATGAGGCCCACCACGTTGCCGGCGGCGTTGGAGATGCCGGCGATGTCGCGGCGGGAACCGTTCGGGTTGAAGCCCACGTAGCGGAACACCACGCGGCCTTCGGCCTCGAGGGCGTCCAGGGTTTTCTCGTCGGCGATGTACTGGCCGTCCTGGTTCTTCAGGGGCACCGTGATCTCCTGGCCTGCCTCGTAATCGAGGGTCCAGTCGGTGCTGTTGTTTTCAACCCGCAGCACCTGGTCGCGGCACATGAACTTCAGGTGGTCGTTCTTGATCATGGAACCGGGCAGCAGGTGAGACTCGGTGAGGATCTGGAAGCCGTTGCAGATGCCCAGCACGGGCAGCCTGGCGTCGGAGTTAGCGGCGTCGATGATCTTGGACATCAGCGGAGCAAAGCGCGCGATGGCGCCGGCACGGAGGTAGTCGCCGTAGGAAAACCCGCCGGGAATGACGACGGCGTCCACGTCACCCAGTGCGTTGTCCGCGTGCCAGAGCGGCACGGGGGTGCCGCCGGCGAGGCGGACCGCGCGGGCGGCGTCGCGGTCATCAAGTGTTCCTGGGAAGGTGACGACGCCGATGCGGGCGCCGGCCAGCCGCGGCTCGGCGGCGACGGCGACTGCCTCGCCGATCAGGGGAAGTTCAGTCATGTCAGGCCTCGACGACCTCGACGTTGACGACGTCCTCGATCACGGGGTTGGACAGCAGGGTCTCCGCGGCTTCCCGGGCCTGGGCCAGGATTGCGTCGGTCACCTCGCCGTCGACGGTCAGTTCGAAACGCTTGCCCTGGCGGACAGAGCTAAAGCTGGTGAAGCCCAAGCGGGGGAGTGCACCCACGATGGCCTTCCCCTGCGGGTCCAGAATCTCGGGCTTGGGCATGACGTCGACAACGATCCGGGGCATCCGGTAACTCCTGTGCGTGAGCATTGGGTAAGGGCGCAGCGGAGTGATGCCGTCTCACGCCATTCCTCTGTGGCCTGGGCGGTACAAATGGCACAACATGGACGAGCGCTCCGCGAGCTTGCTAGCCCATTCTACCGGCCCCGGCGCTGCACGCCGTATTCGGGACCGCCGGCGCCGGAGCGCACGAAGGACGACGGCGGCTCTGGCCCGCCGTCCCCGCCGTCAGTAGGATTGCGGAATGGGTGAGAAACCGAAATCCGTATTGTTGCCGTTGGTTGCTGCCGCCGTATTCGCGGGACTGGGCAAGATGGTCCTCCATAAGATCAAGGCCGACCGAGCTGCCAGGCAGAACCACGTCGCAGGCCCGGTGGACGAGAAGACGCGCCAGTGGATCAGTGACGTAGTCCGCACGCCCCGGCAGTAGCCGGTCCAGCAGCGCCAACACCGCATGCCGCAACGGCGGGTGCCCCTCGCGGGCGCCCGCCGCGGCTTTTAACGCAGCCCTTTCCGAGTGACAGAAAAATTTTGTCTTTGTGTCCTATGTCATAACTACCTCCCGGTAGGTACTGTGGGATCGGCTGCCGTTCGCATGGCCTGACAAGACCTGTCAACCAACGTGACACGACACCAATGCGCCCGGCGACGCGGCCGGGGCCGTTCCTTATGAAAGGTTCAAATCACTCGTGAAATCAGCAGGAAAAAGCTTCTTCCGAAGCCGGGGGGCCCGGAAAGCAGCGGCACTGTGTGTCGGTTTGCCTTTGCTCCTTTCATCCTTCGCAGCCTTGCCGGCCACCGCCGCCCCGATCCAGGGCACGGCGCCGGCAGCCCAGCAAAAGAACATCGATCCGAACGACTACCAAGCAGGCCGCTACATTGTGGTCCTGACCGAAAAGCCCGCGGCCACATATGACGGCGGCACACCGGGGCTGCAGGCCACCAAGCCGCGCTCGGGCCGGAAACTCGACGCGGACCGCGCCGAGGTGCAGCGCTACCAGGCCCACCTCGAGGCGAAGCAGACCGAGGTGGCCCGGCAGCAAAACGTGCAGATCCGGCACCGCTACACCGCGGCGCTCAACGGCTTTAGCGCAACGCTCACCGCGGACCAGGCCGTGAGCCTCGCCAAGAACCCCGGCGTCCTCGCGGTCGCACCGGACACCCAGCGGGCACCGGACTACTCCACCACCGACTTCCTGAAGCTCAGCGGGGCCAATGGCACGTGGAACACCCAGTTCGGCGGCCAGGACGGCGCGGGCAAGGGTGTCGTGGTGGGCGTCATCGACTCCGGATACACGCCCTCCAGCGAGTTCTTCGCGGGCAGCGACGTGAAGTCCCTCACCGGCGAACCGCAGGTCGGCGTCCCGTACCGCACCGGCGACGGCAAAATCGCCATGCTGAAGTCCGACGGCAGCACCTTCGAGGGTGAATGCCAGGCCGGCGAAGGATTTGACGGCAGCGCCTGCAACTCCAAGGTCCTCGGCGCGCGCTACTTCTCCGACGGCTTTGAGGCAACAGTGGCCAAGAAGGACCGCGCACCGGAAGAGCTCATTTCCCCTGTTGACGTCGGCAGCCACGGAACCCACACCACCAGCACCGCCGCCGGCAACGCCAACGTGGAAACGTTCGTGGATGGCCGCAGCTTCGGCCTCACGAGCGGCGTTGCCCCGGCAGCCAAACTCTCCATCTACAAGATCTGCTGGGAAGACAACGACCCCGGCACAGGCGGCTGCTACACCTCCGCGTCCATCGATGCCATCAACCAGGCCGTGCTGGACGGCGTCGACGTCCTGAACTACTCCATCTCCGGAACCACGTCCACCACGACGGATCCGGTGTCCCTGGCGTTCCTGTCCGCCGCCTCCGCCGGGATCTTCGTGGCGGCTTCGGCCGGCAACTCGGGCCCCGAAGCCAGCACCGTAAACCACGGGGAACCGTGGGTCACCACCGTCGCAGCCAGCAGCTTCTCGCAAGAACTGCAGGGCACGGTGGAGTTCTCCGACGGCAGCAAGTTCCGGGGTGCCAGCATCATGAACCGCGAGGTTGCCGGGGCCGGCGTCGTCATTGCCGCCGACGCAGCTTCCGGGCAGGATCCCACCCCGCGGCTGTGCGGCCCGGGCTCACTGGATCCGGCGAAAATCGCCGGGAAAGTCGTGGTCTGTGACCGCGGCACCTATGACCGCGTGGCCAAGAGCGCCGAGGTGGCGCGCGGCGGCGGCGTCGGGATGATCCTGGTGAACCTGACCGCATCGTCGCTCGACGCGGACAAGCACTCCGTCCCCACCGTCCACGTGAACCCGCCGGCCACCGAGACGATCAAGGCCAAGGTGGCGGCAAACCCGGCCATCACCGTCTCCCTCGTCAACAAGGACACCACGGGACTGCCCGCAGAGGCCCAGCCCCAGATCGCCGGTTTCTCGTCGCGCGGACCACTGATCGCCACAGACTCGGACGTGCTGAAGCCCGACGTCGCAGCGCCCGGCGTTGCTGTACTGGCCGGTGTTTCGCCGATTGGCGCAGGCGGTGACAAGTTCGGGTTCATGTCCGGCACGTCCATGGCCTCACCCCACGTGGCAGGTTTCGGCGCCCTCATCCTGGGCAAGAACCCGGTGTGGTCTCCGGCCGCGGTGAAGTCGGCCATGATGACCACCGCGGGCGACGTCAAGCTCGCCGACGGCACGAAGAACACCGATGTGCTGGCCACGGGTGCCGGGCAGGTGGATCCGGCCCGGGTACTGGATCCGGGACTGGTCTATGACGCCGACGGCGATGACTACCTCCGGTTCGTCCAGGGCACCGGCGTCGATCTGGGCATGCCCGGCCTCGGTGTCACCAGGCCCCGCGACATGAACGTCCCCTCCTTCTCGCTGGGCAATCTTGCCGGCAAGATCGAGGTCACCCGCACGGTGACCGCGCTGACGCCGGGCGTTTACCGCGCCAAGGCCAGCGTGCCGGGAGTGAAGGTCACGGTGACCCCGTCCATCCTGCAGTTCGGCGCGGCCGGAGAGAAGCGCACGTTCAAGGTGTCCTTCGAAAACCAGAGCGCAAAGCTGGGGCAGTTCGCCACGGGTTCGCTCAGCTGGCAAGGCGCCAACAAGAACGTGGCTTCGCCGATCGCCGTCCGTCCGCAGTCGGTCGTGGCGCCCAAGAACGTCGCGTTCACGTCAGCGGGAGGCAACGGGGCCGGGAACATCAGCATCGTCTCGGGTTCCAGCTCGCCCACGAACGTGACGCTGGACGGCCTGTCCAAGGCGGACTCCTCCGCCATTGAACTGGTTCCCGGGCCGTTCAAGTACGCGGCCGACGCCTCGAATTTCGTCAAGACCGTAGAGGTCCCCGCCAACGTTCCGCTGGCCAAGCTATCCGTGTTCTCCGCGGATGAACGCGCTGATTTCGACATGGTGGTCATCACGCCCAGCGGCCAGGCGATCGTTGTTGCCACGGCCGCGGCCAGCGAATCGGTTTCCATCCCTAACCCGGCCGCGGGCACGTACCGGATGTTCGTGAATCTCTACGACAGCCCCAACGGCCAGGGCACCAAGGCTTCCGTGGATGCGGCGGTCCTTGGCGCAAACGAGGGCAACGCAACCGTTACCCCTGACCCCGTGCGGCTTGCCAACGGCAAGACCGGCCAGCTCGCCCTCGCTTGGAAAAACCTCGCCCCAGGTTCCTACATTGGCCGGGTTACGTTCGACGGTGCCAGTGCACCGACGTTCGTCAGCGTAGTGGTGACACCGGCAGGCATTGCAGGGGTCCCGCCGGCTTCGGATGATCCGAAGAAAAAGCAGGAAACCGGGAAGGTCGTCAATGACGACCTGACGCGGACACCGGATAACTCCATCTAGGAAGGTCCCGGATCCGGGTTCCCCAGGGTTTCCTGACAGCAATGGCCGGCGGTTGGCACCGCCGGCCATTGCTGTTAAGCGGCAGTCCTGAGACGGCTACTCCCGCACGGCCGGCCTCTCAGCGGCGGCAAGTTCAGATGGCACCCGCAGATCCGGCAGTTCCGCCCAAGAGAGGGGACAGTGCGCGCCAGCGCGCAATCTCGCAGCCGTCCGTCAGGGAGAACCGCGACTGCACCGTGCGTCCGCCGTAGTGGCCCGTCACGACTGCCACCTGCGGACCGCCGTACTGCTGCGTGCAGAGTTTGGGCGGTCCAGGCGTGGGGAAAAAGATCCGCTCGCCGAAGCGTTCGACGGCGGCAACCGCCCCTGCCGGGTCCGGCAGCGTTGATTCGGTGAGTCGGCCGGAACGGCAGACCAGCGTAAAGACGTGGGCAGGACTTCCGGGTGCCTCGGTCAGGGTGACGGTCAGGTCGAAGTCGGGAGCCGGTTCCGTGCTGCTCACTGCCGTTCCTCCGGGCCGAGTGCCTCGAACAGGGGCGCCAGCTCCGCCAACAGCCGGGTCCGCAACACCTGGGCCTCGGCTGAGAAAGCCCGCTGGTGCTCCACGTATGCTGCCTTGCCCTCCGCCGTCTCTATCGGAATCGGCGGGTAGCCCCAGTCCGTGAGGTCGTACGGGGAGGCCTGCATGTCCATGGCCCGTACCCGCCATGACAACTCGAAGCAGTCCATCACGAGTTCGCTGGGCAGGGCGGGCGAGAGCTTGTAAGCCCATTTATACAGATCCATGTTCGCGTGCAGGCAGCCGGGCTGCTCCATGGTCCGCTGGTTCTCCCTGCTTGGCGAGAGTTCGTTCAGCGGCACGGCGTCCGGGGTGTAGAACCGGAACGCGTCAAAATGCGAGCAGCGGATCCTGTTGTCCTCGACCACCTTGTCTGTGCCGGTGGCGCCCAGCCGCAGTGTCAGGTACTCGTGGCGGAGTTCGAACTTTTCCTGGCGGTAGACCATGGCCCACTCATGCAGGCCGAAGCACCCGAACTGGGCGGGGCGGGCGGCCGTGCCTGCCAGGATGACCTGGGCGAAGAGCAGCGCGTCCCGGCGCTCGGCCAGGAACGAGGCCCGGTCCAGGGTCACGGCAGCGCTGCCGGCCGGCAGGCCGGCGGCGGCAAGTTCGTCGGCGCCGAGCGCGCGGTAGTACTTCCAGTCCCTGCGCCCGGCTGCCTCCGCGCCGGAGAGCACAGTGCCGTCCCCTGGATGCCAGCGCATGAGCTGGCCGGGCTTTTGCGTGTAGTAGGTGAAGAGGAAATCCTCCACCGGATGCTTGCGGCCGGCTGATCGGCGCGCAAGGTAGGGATCGGCGTAACGGCGCACCCGCTCGGCATGGGCGGCTTCGCGCGCCCTCCAGTCGGCTGGAGGAAGCACGTGCGGGCGGGCGGGCGGCGTGGTCAGCGCCCGGCCCGGCAATGTCCTGGCATGCTCCACGGTATTAGACAGACCCACAGTCCTAGACAGACCCACTGGAGGAACCCAGGACGTCCTGGGCGGCGTTCCAGGCGCCGATTTCGCAGCCGTCGCGCAGGGCGAACGTTGTCTCGACCGGCGTGCCGTCGACCACTCCCGTGACGGTCGCAACCTGCGGGCCGCCGTATTGCTGCGTGCAGGAGACGTCCTTGCTTGGCGCAACGCGGTTCAGGATGGCGGCATTGTTCTTCAGGGCCGTGCAGGCCGCAGCGGCCTTGGGGTGCTGGCTTTCGGCCACGGGAGCCCCGCCCTTGCACACCAGCGTGTAGTTGACTGCCGTTCCGTCTTTGGAGGCCTTCACCGTGATGGAAAGCTCGGCGTCACCGGCACCGGGGCCCGACGGCAGCGGCGAAGCGGCCGGCGGCGCCGGGGCGGGAACGGTGGTCTCGGCGTCGGGCGGTGTGGTGCCCGGAGCCGGGCTGGCAGGGGAAGACGTTCCCGGCCCGGGCGTGGCCCCCGGTGACTCCGTTCCGGTGCCGGGGGATTCGCTGGTGGGCGTCGCCGAAGGCTGGCCGGTTCCGGTGTCAGGGGTGCAGGCGGCAAGGCCGCCCACCGCTCCGAGGGCGAGCAGCACAGAAATCAGTAGCTTGCGCATGCCGGGTCTCCTCAAGTTTTTCCTATTCTACCGTCGGCGGCTTCCGGCCGCCGGAACGGGCCGGTAACGGTATCCGGCGATTGCTAACGGAAGGGTATCGATTCTTTGCGGCGTCCGCGGTATCTTTCTGACATCAACGGGTGCGCGGCAACAACCAAAGAGTGATGACGCCCATGGGGGGCAGAGCGTCCAGTTCGTGGGACCGAAGGTCTACAGGTCCAAGAACAAAGGAAGGCATCTCCCCATGACCCCCCATCCAGAAACTTCCCGCCCCGGATTCTGCAGACGGCTACCCGCAGTACTGGCAGCCGGTCTCGCAATGGTCATCAGCCAGGGCCTCGCCGCACCGACGGCGGCAGCGCCAGGGCCGTCATCCGCACAGGCGGGCGCACCGGCGACCGTCCGCTCCGGCGACTCATCCTTTGATGACGGCCGCTACATTGTGATGCTCAAGGACAAGCCGCTGGCCACATATTCGGGCGGTGTGCCCGGCATTCCCGGCACGGCGGTCCCGAAGGGCAAGAAACTGAACCCCTCCGGCCCCAACTCGCGTAAGTACGACGCGCACCTCAAGGCCAAGCAGCGGCAGGCGGCCGCTGCGAAGGGCGTGACGATCAACAGGAGCTACACCCTGGCCGTCAACGCCTTCAGCGCCGCACTCTCGGCGGCACAGGTCAAGGGGCTGGCCAGCGACAACAACGTGCTGGCCGTGGTCCCTGACAGCCTGCGCAAGCCCGACTACTCCACCAGCGATTTCCTCGGCCTTCCCGGCGGCGACGGCGTTTGGGAAAAGCACTTCGGCGGCGAAAGCGATGCCGGCAAGGGCGTGGTTGTGGGAATGCTGGACACCGGCTACTCGCCGGACAACCCGTTCTTCGCCGGTGACGAGGTCTCGCCGCTCTCCGGCACTCCCGACGTGGGCGAGCCGTTCCGTCTGCAAGGCAACGTCATCGGCATGCAGAAGGCCAACGGCGGAACGTTCGTGGGTAACTGCGTGAGCGGTGACGGCTTCGACGGCACTGAGTGCAACAGCAAAGTGCTCGGGGCCCGCTTCTACGACCAGGCCTACAAGGCCGCGGTTCCCCCTGAGTTCCGGTCGCCGCTGGAAAAGTTTTCCCCCCTGGATGTCAACGGCCACGGCTCGCACACGGGCAGCACTGCTGCCGGTAACAGCGACGTCACCCAGGTGGCGGGCGGACGGGACTTCGGAAAGAGCTCGGGCGTTGCGCCGGCGGCGAAGCTCGCCGTATACAAGGTCTGCTGGGAAGGCACGGTCCCTGAGGCAACGGGGTGCCTGGAATCCGACATCCTCAACGCCATCCAGGATGCCGTCCTGGACGGCGTCGACGTACTGAACTACTCCATCTCCGGCAACAATAATTCAACGGTCGACGCCGTATCCCTGGCCTTCCTCAATGCTGCAGCGGCAGGGGTGTTTGTGGCGACGTCGGCAGGCAATGCCGGGCCGGGTGCGGGCACTGTGAACCATGCGGGTCCCTGGCTGACCAGTGTTGCGGCCTCCACGTTCGACAACTCCCTCCGCGGAACCGCTGAGCTGTCCAACGGCGCGAAATTCGCCGGAGCCAGCGTGATGAGCACCGAGGTGGGCTCCAAGCCCATCGTCCTTGCGGTTACCGTGAAGGCGGCCGCTGCCGTGGACGCGAACGCGGCGCTCTGCGCTCCGGACACACTCGACCCGGCCAAGGCGGCCGGAAAGATCGTGGTCTGCGACCGGGGTGTGGTGCCGCGGGTCGCCAAGAGTGACGAGGTCAAACGGGCAGGCGGCGTGGGCATGGTGCTGGTCAACCTGGTCCCAGGGTCCATGGACGCGGACCTGCATGCTGTTCCCACTGTCCACGTCGACGACCCCAAGGTGAAGGATGTGGTCACGGCCAATCCAGGGCTGACCGCAAGCCTCAAAGCCACTGACACCACGGGCGCGAAACTGCCGCCGGTGCCGCAGATCGCGGACTTCTCCTCCCGCGGGCCAACCCTTGCATCCGACGGCGACCTGCTGAAGCCGGACGTCACGGCTCCCGGCGTGGCGGTGCTCGCTGCCGTTTCGCCGATCGGTTTCAAGGGCGAGGAGTTCGGGTTCCTGTCCGGCACATCCATGGCGGCGCCGCACATTGCCGGCTCCGGTGCCCTGTTGCTCGGAAAGAACCCGCAGTGGTCACCGGCGGCGGTAAAGTCCGCCATCATGACCACCGCCTATGACCTGGTCAACGCTGACGGTGCCGCCGTGCATGACGTCTTCGCCCAGGGCGCCGGGCATGTGGATCCGGCCAAATTCTCCTCGCCGGGGCTCGTCTACGACGCTGGAATTGCCGACTGGATGGGCTTCCTCCAGGGGCAGGGATTCGCATTGGGTGTGGCGCCGATCGCCGCCAAGGATGTCAACGTGCCGTCGGTGGCGCTCGGTGCCTTGGCCGGCAGCCAGACCGTCACCCGCACCGTCACTGCACTGACAGCGGGAACCTACCGGGCGGCCGTCACGCTTCCCGGCATCACCGCGACGGTAAGCCCTGCCGAGGTGACCCTGGCTAAGGGTGAACGCGCGACCTTCACAGTCACCTTCACCACCGCCGGAGCTCCGCTGGACACCTATTCCATGGGCTCGCTGACATGGACCTCGTCCAAGAACAGCGTCCGCTCTCCGGTGGCGGTGCGGCCCGTAGCGCCATAGCGCCTGGCGGCCGCCCGGACGGGGCGGCCAGGTGCTCCGGCAACAACATGCGACGCCGGCACTCACCTCACGTGGTGAGTGCCGGCGTCGTACGTGTGGAGCGTTCGCCGCTTGGCGCGCGCGGAGCGCTGGTGATGCGCTAGTTCCGGGCGGAACCGGTGGCGGCTATGAGGTCCATCATGGCGCGGTGCAGGCTTTCCACCTGTTCCCGGGTCAGTCCCAGTTTGGCCATCATGGTGCCGGGAACCTCCGTTGCCCGCCGGCGCAGGGCGGCTCCGGCTGGGGTCAACTCGACAGCCAGGGCGCGTTCGTTTCCTTCAACGCGGCGCCTGGTGATGAGTCCGGCCGTTTCCAGGCGGCGGAGCAGAGGTGAAATGGTGGCGGGCTCCTGGGCCAGGGCGTCGCTGATGTCGCGGACCGAGCGAGGGCTTGATTCCCACAGGCACAGCATGACGAGATATTGGGGATGCGTCAGCCCCAGCTTGTCCAGCACCGGCTTGTACGCGCCAACAACGCTGCGGGAGGCGACGGTCAGGGCGAAGCACAGCTGGCGTTCCAGCAGGAGGTCGTCCTCGAGTACTTCGGGGCCAGCGGCTGGCCCGGTGGCTGAGGACGTGGCATGGGCTTCCGGTCGGCCGGTCATGAGCATCCCTTCGATAGTTAGTGCACTAATGATTAGTGTATCGTTGATTCCGGCAGTGGCCCTGGAAATGGAGTGGATACCGTGGCAAAAGAGAACGCAACACAGAGGTTCATGCGCGCAACCGGCAAGCTTAGGGCCATCTTCGGCCCGGCAAACCGGAGTTCCCTGGGGCATGACATGACCGAGGAGAACCGCAGGTTGCTCGCCCAGCGCGAGGCCGAGACCCGGCAGTGGGAAACAGTCAAGCGCCCCGACGGCAGCACCTACGTGGTGCCGCGCAACCCCGACGACAAGTCCCTGCGCTAGATCCCAACGCCCTTCGTAAAACGCCCTTCGCCTGCCCCCGACCCTCACGCCCGGCCGGGGGCCATTTTCGTGGTCCCGGCGTAAAATAGGGGCACTGGCAGTATGGAAGAGCAGTTGCTCTCCGCCTTCGATCAGGGAAGGGGGTGGGACTTGTGGCACATGTGCTTGCTGGCTTTATGGACATGACCGACAGGCTCCGGTTCATATTCGGCCCAGCCACCCAGGGCGATCAGACCGCACCGGTGGTTCACCTGCATGACGATTATGAGCACGCTTCAGAGGACGATCTGGCCCAGTTTGAAGTCGAGACTGACTCCGAGGGTCACCACTATGCAGTCCGCAAGAGCGACCTCAAGTAGGTCGCGCCGACGGGACTGGCCGAGCGGGTAGGCGCAGCCGGTGCTTAGCGGCCGGTGCCGCCGTAGACGGTGGCTTCTGCTTCGCTGTCCAGATCGAAGGCCTTGTGGATGGCGCGGACCGCGTCATCCAGGAGGTCTGCGTGCGTCACAACCGAGATGCGGATCTCCGACGTGGAGATCATGTTGATGTTGATGCCGGCTGCGGACAGTGCCTTGAAGAACGTGGCCGAGACGCCCGGGTGCGAACGCATGCCGGCACCGATCAGGGACAGCTTTCCGATGTGCTCGTTGTACTCGATGCTCTCGAAGCCGATTTCCTGCTCGGCCGCGCGGAGGGCCGCCAGGGCATCCGCGCCCTCGACGATGGGAAGGGTGAACGAGATGTCCGTCCGCCCGGTGCCGTGCGTGGAGACGTTCTGGACGATCATGTCGATATTCGAGTGCGCGTCAGCGATCACCTGGAAAATCGCCGCAGCCTTGCCGGGAATGTCCGGTACACCCACAACGGTGACCTTCGCTTCCGAGCGGTCGTGTGCAACACCGGAGATGATTGGCTGCTCCAAGGCAACTCCCTCTTGAGTCGTGATCTTGTCATCGGCGCCGGGCAGGACCCAGGTGCCTTCGTGCTGGCTGAATGAGGAACGGACGTGCAGCGGCACGCCGAACCGCCGGGCGTATTCAACGCACCGCAGGTGAAGGATCTTGGCGCCGGAGGCGGCCAGTTCCAGCATTTCCTCGCTGGAGATCCGGTCGATCTTCTGCGCGGACGGCACGACGCGGGGATCGGCCGTGTAGATGCCGTCCACGTCGGTGTAGATCTCGCAGACGTCGGCTTCGAGGGCGGCGGCGAGGGCCACCGCCGTCGTGTCCGAACCTCCGCGGCCCAAGGTGGTGATCTCGTTCGTGGTGCGGCTCATGCCCTGGAAGCCGGCCACGATGGCGATGTGTCCCTTGTCCAGGGCTGTCCGGATGCGGTGCGGATCGACGTCGATGATCCGGGCCTTGCCATGGATGCCGTCGGTGATCATGCCGGCCTGGGAACCGGTGAAGGACTGCGCGGAGGCGCCGAACTTGTTGATTGCCATCGCCAGCAGCGCCATGGAGATGCGTTCGCCTGCGGAGAGGAGCATGTCCATCTCCCGCGCCGGGGCGGAGTCGGTGACCTGCGCGGCAAGGTCCAGGAGCTCGTCGGTCGTGTCGCCCATCGCGGAGACGACCACAACAACTTCGTTGCCGGCCTTCTGCGCATCGACCACGCGCTTCGCAACCCGCTTGATGCCCTCAGCGTCGGCCACCGAGGAGCCGCCGAACTTCTGCACAATGAGCTGCGTGGTGACGGTGTCACCAACGGCCAGCTCCTGCGGCTGAGGTTCGGTCTTCACATCGGTACTGGGCATACTCATGCGTGCACCCTCACTGGATCAATCGGAGTTTTGGAGGCCAGGCGGCCTTGCGGCGCGACGGCGTAACTAATGCCAACAGTTTATCGCCGCCGTCCGCCTCGCGTTGAATTGTGACCCTGTGCGGTCAGCTCAGGGCGTTGCGGCGGCCTTCGAAGGCCCGGCCCAAGGTGACCTCATCGGCGTATTCGAGGTCGCCGCCAACGGGCAGGCCGGAGGCGAGCCGGGTGACCGTGATGCCGATCGACTTGAGCATCCGCGCCAGGTAGGTTGCCGTCGCTTCCCCCTCCAGGTTCGGGTCGGTGGCAATGATGATTTCCTGGATGGCGCCGTCATTGAGCCGGGTGAGGAGCTCGCGGATCCGCAGCTGGTCCGGGCCGATGCCCGCAATCGGATTGATCGCACCGCCCAGCACGTGGTACCTGCCACGGAATGACCGGGTGCGCTCCACGGCCAGCACATCCTTGGATTCCTCGACAACACAGATGACCGACGGGTCCCGGCGCGGGTCCCGGCAGATGTTGCACAATTCCTGCTCTGTCACGTTGCCGCAGGCCGTGCAGAACTTGACGCGCTCCTTCACCGTGGTGATGGCCTCCACCAGGCGCTTCATGTCCTGGGGGTCGGCCTCCAGGATGTGGAAGGCCAGCCGCTGGGCCGACTTCGGCCCCACGCCGGGGAGGCGTCCGAGCTCATCGATCAGCTCTTGAACTGCACCCTCGTACACAATGTCCTCGATTACTTGGTTGGAAGACCTCCGGCCGGCGTGGCCGGCGCGGCGGGGCCGGGCAGGGACGCCAGGCTGTCAGGCGGTGATCGGTTGGGCCTAGTAGCGGGGCACCAGCGGGCTTCCGTCCAGCGACCGTTCCTCAATGAGCTTTCCGCCCAGAATACGCTCGACGGCGGCGCGGCCAAAGACGCCCGATTCCTCGATGGTTTCGTCGTCCGCACTGGGAATGTCCTGCACGTAAGGCGCCGCGGGCTCGGCCTGCCGGGCAGGCGCCTTGGCCCGTCCTGCCTCGGCCTCGGGGCTGTTGGACAGCCTCTGGTAAAGGCTCAACTTTCCGTTGCCGGGCACTGGAGGAGCTGCTGCAGTGGCTCCTGCCGAGTGGGCCGGAGCGGCCGCCGGGCCGGGCTGCGTAACCGGAGCGGCGCTCGGCGCGAAGACCGGAACACGCATCTGTGTTTGTGCACTGACAGCTCGCGCAGCGGGCACCTGAATGCCGGGCGCCTGAGTGCCGTGTGCCTGCATGCCGGGTACAGAGACGCCGTAATCATGGCTGCCCGATGCCTGGGCGGATGCCATCGCGTAGGCGGGGGCGAACTCCGGCACTCCCGACTCAGGCGTTCCGGCCGGCGGGGGAGTGCCGCCGTTGCCCAGCGGCTGAGCCGAGCCGGTCGCCGGAACTGGTGCACTCGCAGGAACAGGTGCACTCGCCGGGACGTTCGCTCCTGGGCGTTCGGACCGGGGAATCTGCGCCGCTGCCGGCTCGTAGCGCGGGGCGGCCGGCTCCGTGGGGATCGTTTCCGGCGCGTCACCGGGCTCGCCCTGGGATCTGCCGACATTGGTCTCGGAACCGAGGAGCCACACGCCGGGAGCCTGCTCCACGGCACGCGACCACGGATCATCGGATGTGTCCTGTGCAGGGGTGCGGTCACCGGGGGCGGCGGAGGCCGGGGCGACGGCAGCCGGAGCTGCACGGGGCAGGTTGGGCGAAGACGTGGCAGGGCGTGCCGGAGCCTGGGGCGAAGGTTCCCAGTCCATGGGAGGTTCTTCATCCAGGGGCGGCGCGTCCTCGTCGAGGGGCGGCCCCCAATCGTCGTCCGGGTAGGAATAAGCGCCGGCCTGCGCGGCGTCAAACGCCTGCCCCGGCGAGGTCTGCCCGTCCGCGGGCGACGGCTGGCCGCCGCCGTCACCGCGGGTCCCAGCCGCAAGGGGCGCGGCCGCTTCAGCTCCGGCCACGTCGGCCGGGCGCGATACAGCCGCAGGATCCGCCGACGGGGCGGACTCAGCTGACGAGGACACAGCCGGCGTGGACATGGCCGACGATGACACGGCCGGCGTGGAAACGGCCGGGGCAGAAGCGGCCGGCCGCGCTGCAGGCGCCGGCCCCGCACCGGAGGGAACCCCGTCCGAAGGAACCCCGTCCGAGGGAACTCCGTCCGCGGGAACTGCGTCCGAACGCCCCGCGGCAGAGGGGGCCGCAACGGAAGCGGCGCGACTCTGTGCAGCCGGCGCGGAAGCGGGCGTTGAATCGGGTGCGGCAGGGGCAAGCCCCCAGTCCGCATCCGTTGTGGTAGCCGGGACGTCCCGGCTAGTAGGAGCTTTTGGGTTTGGCTCAGAGCTCGCTGCGCTGCTGGATCCGGCCGCCACCGCAGTGATCTGGCAGTCGATGCCGATCGTCTTATGGATGGCCTGCCGCAGGTTTTCGGAATGATCCGCGCGGCCGAAGGCCCCGGCCAGCCCGGACGTGGTGAAGACGAGGGTGAGCACCTGGCCGTCGAACTGGCCGACCTGGGCGTTCGGCTCCACGAGGGCCCAAGTGCTGCGCTTGATCTTGGTGAGGGTCTGCAGGATCTCCGGCCAGGCTCGGCGAAGAACCTCGACGTCGGCACCTGCGCCGGCCGGTGCGGATGCCGCACGCTGCGGCGGAGCAGACTGCGCCGCGGCCGGTTCCGGCCGTGACTCCGGACCCCGGGCAGCCGGCGTGCCAGGGGCGGGCCGTGAGTCGCTGACGGGCGGCGCGACAGGCGCCGGCTGGACAGGCGCTGACTGGAAAGCCGGTGCGGCCTGCTCTCCGGGAGCGGCCCGGGGCGTCTGCACGGGCTCGGCGGGCCTGCCTTGCGCAGCAACTTCCCGCCCGGCTCCGGCCGGCGGTTCCGAAGCCGCCCGGCGGACGCCCGCAGGTGACTCATCAACCGGCCAGTCATTGGTGCTGATCCGGGGTGCAGCGAGGGGCTCCCGCTCGGCAGGAGCAGTGACGGGAGCGGCTGCCGGCTGTTGGGCTGCGGGAGGCTGGGCGGCCGGAACGGCTGGTGCAGAAGCGGCCGCTGCAGAAGGAGCCGGGGCAGCAGCGGCCGCGGCCGGCCGAACGGGAGCTGCAGCAGCGGGCGCGGCAGAAGCAGTCCCTGCGGGGGCTGCGGAAACGGCGGCGGGAGCGCCGACGTCGTTCCCGGCGTAGTTCAGCCGGCGCTCCACGCGGTCAATCCGGGCCGCGATCCCGCGTTCGGTCTGTTCGGAGCTGGGCAGCAGGATGCGGGCGCAGAGCAGTTCGAGGTGCAGCCGCGGTGACGTGGCGCCGGTCATTTCCGTGAGCGCGGTATTGGTGACGTCGGCTGCGCGGGACAGCTCGGCCGCACCGAGGTTGTGCGCCTGGTTCTGCATCCGGGCAATCTGGTCCGCGGGCATGCCGCGAAGGATGGACTGGGCGCTCTCCGGCATTGCCTGGACGATGATCAGATCCCGGAACCGCTCCAGGAGGTCTTCCACGAAGCGGCGGGGATCGTGTCCCGTCTGGATGACGCGGTCCACTGCCCGGAAGACGGTGGCGGCGTCCGAGGCTGCGATCGCCTCGACGACGTCGTCCAGGAGCGAAGCATGCGTATAGCCCAGGAGCGCGACGGCGAGCTCGTAGTCCAGGCCATCGGGGCCTGCGCCGGCCATCAGCTGGTCAAGGACGGAGAGGGAATCGCGGACGGACCCGGCTCCGGCGCGGATGACCAGCGACAGCACGCCGGGCGCCACAGGCACGTTTTCCTGCTTGCAGAGAAGCTCCAGATAGGCCATGAGCGGCTCTGGCGGCACCAGCCGGAAAGGATAGTGGTGGGTGCGGGACCGGATGGTTCCAATGACCTTGTCCGGTTCCGTGGTGGCAAAGATGAACTTGATGTGTTCCGGGGGTTCTTCGACGATCTTCAGCAGGGCGTTGAAGCCGGCCGAGGTGACCATGTGGGCTTCGTCGATGATGAAGATCTTGTAGCGGTCCCGCACCGGAGCATACGTGGCGCGCTCGCGGAGGTCCCGGGCGTCATCCACACCGCCGTGGCTGGCGGCGTCGATCTCGATCACATCGAGGGACCCCGAGCCGCCGCGGGCCAGTTCCACGCAGCTGGGGCACACGCCGCAGGGGGTGTCCGTGGGGCCCTTGGCGCAGTTGAGGCAGCGGGCCAGAATCCGGGCAGACGTGGTCTTGCCGCAGCCGCGCGGGCCCGAGAACAGGTAGGCGTGGTTCACCCGGTTTTTCCGCAGGGCCGTCATGAGCGGCTCCGTGACATGTTCCTGCCCGATAACGTCCGCGAACGAATCGGGGCGGTATCTACGGTAAAGGGCAGTAGTAACAGTCACAGAGAAAACCCTACCAATCGGGACTGACATAAAAGACCCCTCATGCACCCGCCAGAGCCCGTCTACCCTTGCTACCTTCCGGTCCTGGGGGAGTTCAACAGGATGACGCCACATGAGGGGCCGTCAGACAGTTTACCCGAAGTTTTGGCGTGCCCCGAATCGGCTCCGAAGCGGCCGCCCGGGCACCGGTGAGGGGCCCGGTGCCGGGCCCCTCACCGGTGCCCGTTCACGGGCCAGCTCATGAAGGCAGGCTCCTCATAAGGGTGCGCCGCCCGCAGTGCCCGGATGACGCCGTCGAGCCTTTCCTCCTCCACGACGCACTCGATCCGGACTTCCGCCACCTGCTCCGCCACGCCCCTGGCGCCGATGAAGGGCTCGGCTCCTGGGAGGGGCGTGAAGCGCCCCGTGCCCGGAGACGTAAACGCACAGTGCGAATAGTTGCCCAGCCAGCCGGCCCCGGCATCCCCGATGGCGGCGAGCACTTCTTCGGCGTGGGATTCCGGGACGTAGGCAACGAGCGCGTGGAGCTGGGACATGGCACCATCCTGCCAGCCGGGCACCCGCACGTCACCGGTCGTTGAGGGCACCAGGGCGGGCGCGGTGCCGCCTGTTCGTGGGCCGTCTGAAGCCCCCGAATGGCCCAATTGGGCGATGCTGAAAAGTTCAGGTATTCTAGTATCTGCTTTTGATTCAGAAGCTACTGGAGAATTCGCCTAGCGGCCTATGGCGCACGCCTGGAACGCGTGTTGGGTTAACGCCCTCGGGGGTTCAAATCCCCCATTCTCCGCCATCGGGAAACCCGGTTCTGACATTGTCGGAACCGGGTTTTTCTGTTTCTAGGCAACGCCCAGCCGGCGGAGCCGCGCCCGGGCCGCGTGCTCACTCGGCCCTGTCCGGTCCAGCGCAAGGCGCACGACGGCGAGAGTCACCTGGGCGGCGATGGTCACCGGGAACGGGAAGGGACCAAGCCGGGCTCTCCGCAGGCCGAGCATGGCGCGGTATCGGGGCTCCAGGCTGAGCACCGCGGCCTCGAACAGAACGCGGTAGCCGGGCTTCAGGAACGGATGCAGGGGCGGATTGCGGATGAAGGCCACGGTTTCCGCAACGCGCTCGTCGGCACGAAGCTCGCCTGATGCGAACCAGGCGTCCAGTTGCGGCTTCAGGTCGGACTCGCTCAGCGGAGGCGAGTCCACTCCCATCAGCCGGCCTGCCTGTGCCCATTCCCGGACGTACGCATCGGGACCGCCCGGGATGCGCCCGCCCCACACCTTGTGAGCGCAGAGGAACGAGTCGGTGAAGGTGAGGTGCACCCACCCGAGCAACTCGGGATCGTTCGCCGAGTAGTCCCGGACCCCGCCCTGTCCATCAATGTACTTTCCGTGCACCGACTCGTGGAGCCGCTGCACGCGCCTGCTCGCGGCAAGGGCGTCGGCCTGGGAACCGTAGGTGACGGCGTGAATCCAGCGGGTGGTGCTGACGAGCCGGCCCACGGGGTCCTCGCGGAAGTTCGAGTGGTCGTGGACACCCGCAAGGACGCCGGGGTGGAGCGTCTGCATAAGCAGGGACCGAATGCCTGCGATTAATGTCGGCATGCCCCCATGGACGGCCCAGACTGCAGAACCGGGCAGGTAGTAGCCCGGGTCATCGCCCTGGGCAAACGCCAGTGACCAGTCGGGCGGCACGTCCGGACTTCCGGTGAGCGTCCGCCTAACTTCCGCCCGCCATTCCCTAGGGAAATTCCGCATGTTTATATTGTTGCCCACGGATGCTGGCGGCTTAAGCCTATGAAAAGCACCGCATTATCCCCCCAGTTTTAGGGGTTTCCCGCCGGCTTGGCCTGTGGCCACAATGGAGGACACGCTCGTCGAGAAAGGAAGTTGGCGGGTCCTAATTCAGGAGATTTCAGTGGCAACTCATGGGGGAAACGGACGCGCATCGAGGGCAGTTGGACCTGGCCGGATTGCTTTGCGGAGTCTCTCCGCGGCTGTGGTTGTCGGGTTCTCCGTCTTCGCCTTTGGGTTCCAAGGACCGGCCACTTCATTGCAGCAACCTGCCGGGGACGCCGTCCCGCTGGCAGCTCCCTCCGGAGTTGTGGGTCCGGCGCTCCTTGATCCGGACAGCACGCACCAAGGGCATGTGCTGGGCGAGGCGGCCGCTGACGCCCTGGCTAGGATCCGCTACGGCCGGACGGTCGTGGACACGTCGACGGTCGGGAACCGGACCAAGCCGCGAACGCCCGGCGTGGCTTCCACTGAATTACAGCGCCCCGGCGAAGGCTTCCTCATGGCGCCGCTTGAAGTGCTCAACCCGGTTTCCGGGTTCGGGCTGCGGCACAACCCGATTACGGGCGAAGATGGTGAATTCCACTGGGGCCAGGACTATGCCGCGGCCTGCGGAACCCGCGTCTACGCCGCCGACTCCGGAGTGGTCCGGGCAGCCGGATGGCACCCCTGGGGCGGAGGTAACCGGGTGGAGATCGACCACGGGAACGGGCTGATCACCACCTACAACCACCTGCAGGGCATAGCAGTCGAAAAGGGCGATGAGGTGCGGGTTGGCGAGGTCATCGCAGAAGTGGGCAGCACCGGATCCTCAACCGGGTGCCACCTGCATTTCGAAGTAGTTAAGGATGGCCAACACCAGGACCCGTCGAACTGGACCCTGCTGCCCATCCGGCAGATCGACGGGCTGACTCCGGCGGTCCTGACCAGCTTCGACCCCGGCGCCGCTGTCACCTCGGGCTGGGCCGTCCCCTATCTGACGGGGAACACCGACGACGGCCTGTCGCCCATTGCTGCCGCTCTGGCCGCCAACCCGCGGACCAGCTCCGCAGCCGGGACCACACTGGTGTCCAGCTCGTCGTCGACACAGGCGGCCTCGACGCCGACCACCACCGCAACGCCCAAGCCGACAGCCCCCGCGACAACCAAGCCGGCGCCGACGCCCACCCCGACGCCCACCCCCACACCTACGCCGACGCCGGTCGATCCGACTCCGCCTCCGGTTGAACCGGCGCCGGTGGAGCCGCCGCCCGTGACCACCGAGCCGGTGCCCGTTGACCCGGTCCCTCCCACGGAACCGGTCGTGACAGCGGAGCCGACACCAACCGAGTCCGCGCCGGTGACCGATCCGGTTCCGACGCCGCCGCCCACGGAGGCCGTGGCTCCCGTCCAGGCTGAGCCGGTCCCCACAGCTGATCCGGCACCCGTGGTGTCGTCGACAGTCGTTTCAACTGAGGCCCCCGTGGCTGCCGCCACAGAGGCCGTGTCTGAAGGTGTAGTAACGGTGGAACCCGCCGCCGCGCCGTAAGGTGCGGCGGGCGGTAGCCCGCCGTCCGGCTGTTCGCCAGCCGGGTTAGGAGGTCGAAGGAATGCAGCGGCAGCTATTACCGTTGTCATTAATGACACCTATGCACCCGGCCAGAGAGCACCATGTGACTTCCCTCCACACGATTCCGCTGACACTCAACGACGGAACCGCTACCGCTTTCGGACGATTCAAAGGGAACGCAGTGCTGGTGGTGAATGTAGCCTCCGAGTGCGGGTTCACGCGGCAGTACGCCGGTCTTGAAGAGCTCTACGCGGCCTACCGCGGCCGCGGACTCGAGATCCTGGGCGTCCCCTGCAACCAGTTCGGCGGGCAGGAACCCGGCGACGACGCGGAGATCTCCGACTTTTGCGAGAAAAACTTCGGCGTAACCTTCCCCCTGACTGCCAAGGCCAATGTCCGCGGCAAAGAGCAGCACCCCCTGTACAGCGAGCTGACCAAGTTCAAGAAGAGCATTCTGCCGGGCACGGTCAAGTGGAACTTCGAGAAGTTCCTCGTCAACCGTGTCGGTGAAGTTGTGGGGCGGTTCGCCTCCGCCGTGGATCCGGCGTCGCCGGAGCTAAGGCAAGCCATCGAGGAGGTCATCGCGTGATGACCGCCGTCATTAAACGAAAGCGAGGAAGGTAGCCCGAAAGCGGCGGCGCAGCCGTAATTTTTCAACATGCCAACTCCAGTTTCCCCAAAGTTCGCTTTTTATCTGGTTGGATGGAGCGTACTGAGAGGGACACAGGAGGCGCCCCGCTTCCTAACTACCGCGAAGGCAGCAATGGAGCTCATCGAGGCCGAGCACCCCCGGCCGCGTCATTTTCTACTCCACCTGAGTGACCCCCACCTGCTGGGCGGTCCGGACCCCCTTTATGGAGCCGTTGACAGCGAAGCCCGCCTGATCCAGCTTTTCGACGAGGTACAAGCCTCCGGCGCGCGCCCGGAAGCCGTGATCTTCACCGGTGACCTGGCAGACAAAGGCGACCCCGAGGCCTACGCCAAGCTCCGCGCGATCGTTGAACCGGCGTGCAGGGACCTTGGTGCGATGGTCATCTGGGCCATGGGCAACCATGACAACCGTGCCAACTTCCGGGCCGGCTTATTGGACCAGCCGGGCAACGACGATCCTGTGGACCACAGCTACTACGTCAACGGCCTGCGGGTCATCACCATGGACACCTCCGTGCCGGGGTTCCACCACGGTGAGCTCAGCGACGATCAGCTTGACTGGCTTGCAGCCCAGCTGGAGACCCCTGCCCCGGACGGCACCATCCTGGCGCTGCATCATCCTCCGGTGCCCTCGGTCCTGGACCTGTCCGTGCTCGTGGAGCTCCGTGACCAGGCTGCCCTGGCCGCGGTGGTCCGCAACTCTGATGTCCGCACTATCCTCGCCGGTCACCTGCACTATTCGACCACCGGAACGTTCGCCGGCATCCCGGTGTCGGTGGCCTCGGCCACGTGTTACACCCAGGATCTGAACGTCCCGGTGGGAGGCACACGCGGCCGCGACGCCGGACAAGCCTTCAACCTCGTGCACGTCTATGAGCACACGATCGTGCATTCGGTCGTTCCGCTCGGAGCCGCACCGACAGTAGGGGAGTACGTCAGCCCGGAGGAGACGGAACGTCGGCTGGCCGCCGCCGGGGTCCGCATCCCCGATCAGGTCAAGCGCCCGGTCCTGACCGCCAAATAGCGAACCGTCCTGACCGCGAGGTAGCCGGGGGCAACGGCCTGCGCTCCCCGGCTACTTCTCCCAGGGCGCCTTGATGGGATAGTACTTTTCCAGGAAGTCGGTGACGAGTTCCGCCCGCTCCTGTGCCGGAACCTCCGGGAAGCTGCCGTCATTGAGGCAGAAGAAGTCCATGTTGCGCTTGGCCAGCAGCTTCGGGAGGTAGTTCAGGCCGGCGCGGGCCGTGGTGTCCACGTACCTGACCCTCGCCGCTGTCTGGGTGACTGCGCGTCCGGTGAGCAGGGCGTAGTAGTGGTAGAAGGAATTGGTCACGGAGATGTTGTCCGCGGCACGGAACGTGCTCGCCGCCGTCTTGGCGAACTCCGCGGGGAACTCCCGCTCCATCTTGGCCACCACACTGCGCCGCAGCGGCGCAGCCGTGTGCTCAAGGTGCCGGGTGGTGATCCGGCCAAAGCGGTTCCACAGCAGTTTGCGGTTCACCCGCGCTGCGTTTTCGAATCCGCTGCGCTCTGCGTCGTTGTCACCCAGGCCGATGCGTGTCTCGGCCTCGATGAACTTGGTGATCCCGCCCGGCGTGAAGAACATGTCCGGTCCGACCGGGCGCCCGAAGAACATGTCGTCATTGGAGTACAGGAAGTGCTCGGACAGGCCGTCGATATGGTGCAGCTGGCACTCGACGGCCTGGGAGTTGTGCGTCGGCAGCACGGAGGGGTCCGCGAAGAACTCCTCGCTCCGGACAATCGTCACCGACGGATGGTCCGCCAGCCATTCCGGCGCGGGGGAGTCCGTGGCGATGAAGATGCGGCGGATCCAGGGGGCGAACATGTACACGGACCGGAGCGCATACTTGAGTTCGTTGATCTGGCGGTAGCGCGCCTCGTGGTCGTCGCCTTCCCCCACGACGGCTCCGGCCATCCGCGCCCGCCGGGCTGCGATGTATTCGGGGGAACTACCGTCCACCCACGAGAAGACCAGGTCGATGTCGAAGCTGATGTCGCTCGCGTGGTCCGCGAACATGTTTTCGATGGTGGGCCAGGTGTGGCCGTAGCGCTCAACGGTTCCGCGGACGGCGTCGTGGGCCATCATGGTGCGGCGGGTGAGCGAATTCTCGATCGGCAGGATCACTTCGTTGCCCTGGAAGCTCCACAGTTCCACCTGCACGCCGGCCGACGCACCGAATTCGAAGCCGCCGGCGGGCTCCACGCGGGGACGGTACAGCCGGAAGATCCGTGCCTGCCGGTTGGTTGAGAGTTCACCGTCGGCCACCAGCACGGCCGTCTTCTTCTTGGCGTCCACGGTCATCGAGTAGAACGGTTCGCTCTGGCAGGCGTCCACGAGGGCGGCGCGCAGCTTCTTGCGGTTCTTCCAGTCCAGCGCGATCACCGGGCGGTCGTTGTTGCCCCGGACCAGCAGGTAGTCCAGCCCGGCCGCGGCCAGCACGTTGCGCAGGAACAGCAGATCCTCCACCATCGCCTGGTACGGCGTCCGGTTCTCGTTGATCAGCGCATACCGGCCCGAGCGGCGGACGATGTCGGGGCGGTGCTTGAGGCGCGCAACAGCAGCCGGCGACGTTACTTCCGCATGCGCGGGTACGTCCTCGGATGCCTGGCCTCCGTAGTAAATGTCATCCTGAACCGTTACGTCTGTAATGGTGTTTCTCCGTGCTGTTCGGGGGTGGGGTCTTACTTGCATGATAGTCCTGCCGAAAAAACTGCAGGAAAAATTCCGGCGCTCCTGCAGCGGCGGCAGCGGGCTCAGCCAGCCAGCGCTTCCCGCCAGCTGCGGAGGAAGGCCCCTCCGGCGTCGTCGTGAATGACCGTTGCGTCCAGGCCCAGATCAGCGGCCGTGAGGATGTCGTAGGGCTTGACCGGCACGCCGTCTGCGGGACGGACGTCCACGTGCTTGACCTGGTGGTCGTTGTGGTGAAGCCAGTCTGCCATGGCGTAGTCCGTCCGGGAATCGCCCACTGTCCGCCAGGCCTGCGGCGTGATGCCCTGGGCCGCAAGCAACTCCACCGCCCGGCTCGCGCCGAGGTCCTTGCCGAGGCGGATGGACTCGATGTCCGTGGAGATGATGGTCGGGTCCACGCGGTAGTCGATCTCGTCATCGGAATTCGGCGCGTGGTGTTCCAGCCTGACCACGCCCAGCCCGTGGCGCTCCATCAGCTCCATCGCCTCTGCATCGAACAGCCGCTGCTCGGCGAGGTACTCGCTGTTGGGCACCTCGATGTGCTGCTCCACGGACACCATGGCGCGCTTGGTTTCGTCAAAGAACATGTGCGAGGCGTAGTCTTCGGCCACCATCCGCCGGACGTCGTCCCCGAACGCTGCGGGGACGGCAAGCTCGTGGTCCACGTGAACCGGGCCGGGGCCGGAAGCGGTGTAGCTGAACCACACAGCGCCTTTTTCGCAGATGGCGTGGATCAGGGTCCCGGCCGGCATGCCTGCAGCGATCATCGGCTCCATGACCTGCTCGCGGATGAATGCGTCCGAGCGCCCGGTGTTGAAGATGACGGGGATACCTGCGGTGGCCAGGGCCACGAGATCGGAGATGATTTCCGGCTTCACGTCCCTCGTGACAGGGCTGGCGACCGGGCCGTCGACGTCCAGGAGCAGGGCAAGGGCAGGGGCCGACGGCGTGTGGGCGCCAAAGCCGGCGGCGGCAGCATTCGCAGGGGGTGCAGTCATGCCTCCATTCTGACAGCCGGCGCCGGCTGGCCGGCTGAGGCGGGCGCAAGTCGGCCAGATGTGACACATGGTTACTGTTTGGCTACAACCTCCGGACCGGGCCGGTTCCACATTCCCCTGAACGGGCAAGGTGCTTAGGCTTACAAGGTGATATTCAAAGCTGTGGGCGAGGGACGCCCTTACCCCGACCATGGTTTCAGCACGCCCAAGGACTGGGCCGCCCTTCCGCCGCGGCCTGTGCGCCTGGATGAACTCGTGACCACCAAGCGGACCCTCGACCTTGAAGCCCTCCTGGCCGAGGATTCAACCTTCTTTGGCGACCTCTTTCCGCATGTTGTGCAGTACAAAGGCACGCTCTACCTGGAGGACGGCCTGCACCGGGCGGTCCGCACGGCCCTTCACCAGCGCACCGCCATCCACGCCCGCGTGCTGGTGATCGATGGCTAGAAAACCCAAGGATGCCACGGTCCTGCACGGGCACCGCGTCGTCACCGGCCCCGAGCTCCGGGCCACGTTCGAGGAACCGGACGACACGCTGGACGACCCGGGCCGGCTGCGGCGACGCATCCTGCACGGCGTAGTGCTCGTCCTGCTCCTTGCCCTGACTGTCGCCGGCATCTTGGGCGCCGTGGGCGTCATGAGCGGCCAGATCAAGTTCCCGACGGCGATACAGACCCAGGAGAGGGCGGCTCTCTGCCCTGGCACCACGTTCGACTACACGCCCAACGCCAAGGTCAAGGTCAACGTCTACAATTCGACGAGTCGGGCGGGCCTGGCCAAGTCCGCGGCCAACGAGTTCCGTGCCCGGAAATTTGTTGTTGGCGCCGTGGGAAACACCGAGACCGGCTACCGCGGCGTGGCAGCTGTCGTTTCCGGAGCGGCCGGACAGGCTGCGGCCTTCAGCGTCCAGCGCAACGTGCCGGGTTCCGACTACTTCCAGGACGGCCGCTCGGATGCCAGCGTGGACGTGATCCTGGCCGGCGACTACCGCGGCCTGATCAAGCCCGCGCTCGTCGACCAGACACCGGGCCAGCTCAGCTGCCCGCGGGAAAGCCGGCGCATTGCCGATGACTCCCCGTGGCCGGTCATTCCCACAGCCAGTCCCACAGCCAGTCCCACACGGGGCGCCAAGCCCTAAGCCCCGGCCCGTTCCGTAACCGCCTGGCTCGAGCATGACCTGAACGGCACCAGCCGCCCAGGGCGCCGGACGCCCTGTTCCACTGCCCGGCTTAGCCCGCCGCGGCGGGCGGAGGGCTAAGACGCACCGGGCGGCCGCCGTCGTCAAACCTGGCGCCGGCTCCCAGCTGGATGAAGCGGACAGTCCGTGTAATACGCTCTTCCAGGTCCTCCGGCTCGTCGCTGCCGCGGGCGGCGCTGGATGACAGTGTTCCGTGGATCAGCTGCGCCTGCTGCCGGGCATCCGCCACCGGGAAGTAGCCCTCCTGCATGCCGTCGCGCAGAATGTCCTGGAGCAGGTCGCTGAGGCCGCCCACATGGTCGGCAAGCTTGGCGAAGGACGCGGGCGAGAGGACGGCGCCCATGGCAGGCCCGGGCGGCAGGTGCCGGCGGCTGAGGTCCTCGACCTGCGCCCGCACATACAGGGCGAGCCGGTCCACCGGGTTGTCCAGGCGGTTCAGCGATTCACGCAGTTCGGACAGGAACCGCTCGGTCTCGACCAGGGCGTAGGCGATCAGCAGCTCTTCGATGTCGGCGTAGTAGTTGTACACGGCAGTGCGGCCGATGCCTGCGTGCCGCGCCACGTCCGTCATGGTGAGTCCGGGCAGCCCGTGCGTGAAAAGGAGTTCGCCGAACGCCGTCAGGATGCGGCGCTGGGTCTCGGCGCGCTGCGCAGCATTGCTGGGGGCCGAAATCCTTGGCATACGCACACCTTACCGCGATCTGTCAGCAAACCATCTGACCTCTCGCTGTCGGATGAAGGTGGCGCAGGTAGAGTGTGCCTATTCATTGCGACTGGGGGCGTTGTGGAACATCATGGGCATCACATTTGGGCGGATAGCGAACAAGAAAGCGGGTCCAACCGTAGGCGGCCACGCCACGGCAGACGCGGTTTCAGTGCGCCGGGCCTGGCCTTCATGGTCCGCTGGGCGATCGCGGTGTCGGCCGCGTTGCTCGTTGCAGGACTGATTGAGTACGGCGTGGCCCGGCAGCAGATCCTCGACCGTGGGCTGGAAGACTACCGGCAGACCTACGAGGAGGTGGCCACAGAACTCGAGGAAACCCTGGCCGCGGATTCGGACCCGGCCAAGCGTGAGGAAGCGGTTGCTGCCGAGATCCACCATCTGCAGCGCAGCGCGGGCACGGTCTACGTGGGCTTGTTCGACGCGGCCGGGACGCTGATCGCCAGTGGTGACACTGAGGCCGGCGGGGGCGAGTCGGACAATGCTGACGCATCACGTTTTTCCGAGGTGCTCTCGACGGGTGAAACAACCGTCGAAACCGAAACGGAAATCGGCGGCACCGGCGTGACCAGGTACGAATTCCTGGTGCCGGTGTCCGCGCCGGAAGGAACCCTGGTGCTGGAGATTGACCAGCGCGCCGACATGATCACCGGAATGGCCGGGGACCTTGGGTCCAACAAACTCCTCGGACTGCTGGCCGCGGTATTGGTCGCGACCCCCTTGTCCTATGTATTCGGGGGACGGTCCCTGCAACGCCGCCATTTGCAGGCGCAGCGGCAGGCCGACGCGGACCCGCTGACCGGGCTTTCGGGTCGCCGCCCGTTCCAGCCGTCACTTGAGGCTGCGCTGACGGACGCGAGGTACCCGGTGGTGACGCTGGCGCTGCTTGACCTTGATGGATTCAAACAGCTCAACGACCGGCTGGGGCACAGTCACGGCGACCGCGTCCTGGTGGCCCTTGCCGACGCACTGGAGGAACTCGCCGACTCCGATACGCCGTTCCGCCTGGGAGGCGACGAGTTCGCCGTCATCCTGCCCGGCAGCGACGAAGGACAGGCAGCCGAAGCGCTCGAACAGGTCCGTGCGGCCCTCGCCAAACGCTTCCCCGGAGTGACGTTCAGCGCAGGCATCGCCTCCAGCGACGCAGGTGAGCCGCTTGCTCTCAAGGAACTTTGGGAGCGCAGCGACGCGGCCCTCTACGAAGCCAAGCGGCTTGGGCGGCGACAGAGCGTGTCCTTCAAATCCATGGCGGAAGACCACACGGTCAGCGCCGAGAAAATCATCGAGCTGACAGCCTTTGCTTCAGGCAGTGAACCGCTCAGCGTAGCTTTCCAGCCGATCTGGGACCTGCGCCGTGGAGTGGTGCTTGCCCACGAGGCACTGATGCGCCTTCCGGAGGGTTCCCGGATCAACGGGCCCCAGGAGGCATTCGAGCTGGCCGAACGCCTCGGAGTCGCCGCGGCCCTGGACGCCCGCGCACGGTCTGCTGTGCTGGCAGAGGTGTGCAGCCGGCAGTGGGAAGGGTTGTTGTTCCTGAACGTGCATCCGGACGCGCTGCCCGGCTTCGACCTCGACAACCTCATTGCCGAATTGGCCGTGGCCGGCCTGGAACCGGGGGACGTCGTGCTGGAGGTTACCGAGCAAGCCGCGCTGAACCACGCGGACCCGGTCCGCACGCTCAGGCAAGCCCACGACAAGGGCTTCCGGCTGGCCCTGGACGACATGGGCAAGAGCAACGCTGGCCTGCATGCCCTCAGGCTCGTCCGGTTCGACATCCTGAAAATCGACCGGGAGGTCATTGCCCGTCTCGATGCGGACCCGTCCTCGATGGCCACCGTCGCGGCCGCCATTACGTTCATCCAAGAGTCCGGAGGCTGGGTCGTGGCCGAAGGCATCGAAGAACCCCATACGCTCGCCTGGCTCTTGCGGCCCGGCCTTACCGCTGCACCGCAGCAGCCCGTCATCGCCGGCAGGGCTACCTCCTCGGCCGGCCGGGTGAGCAGCCGGTGGGACTCGACACCCATCTGGACGTCCTTGACCGGCTCGGCAGGGACGCGGCGCGCGACCGCGACGACTTGAACGACCCCTTCTACGGGACCACCTAGCACCTGTTCATGCCGCGCCGAGCCGCGCCGCGCTGACTTAGACGGTGCAGCCGTCCGGTCCGCAGGCGTCTCCCTCTGCGTCTCCCGTGGCTGAGCCGTCGGTGCCGACCATGACCAGCGGATGCGCGTCCTGCCAGGCCTGTTCGAGTGCCATGCTGAACGTCGCTGCCGGCTGGGCCCCGGAGAGTCCGAACTTGCGGTCGATCACGAAGAACGGCACGCCGGTGATGCCCAAAGCGCGTGCCTCGGCAAAATCGTGCCGGACGTCGTCGGCGTATTTGTCCGTGCTGAACAGTTCTGCGACGTCGGCGGCGCCAAGGCCCAGCTCTCCGCCGAGGGACGTGAGGTAGTTCCGGCTGCCGATGTCCTTGCCGTGCTCGAAGTGGTCGCTGAGCAGCCGTTCCTTGGCGGCGTCCTGCTTGCCGTGCGCGGCGGCGAGGTGGATGAGCCGGTGGGCCGTGAAGCTGTTGGCGACGACGACGGCGTCGAACCGGTAGTTGAGCCCCTCGCCTTTGGCCTGGGCTGCCACGTGCTCAAACATCTGCGCGACCTGTTCCGGGGCCATGCCCTTGCGCGTGCTGAGGTAGTCCAGCTCAGTGCCGTCGTAGTGCTCCGGCAGGGAGGGATCCAGCTGGTAGCTGCGCCAGTGCACCTCTACCTCGTCCCGGTGCGGGAATTCCGCCAGGGCGGCCTCGAACCGGCGCTTGCCGATGTAGCACCACGGGCACGCGACGTCTGACCAGATTTCAATCTTCATGCCTGCAACAACCCGATCCCACGCGATGGCATTCCTACCGAGCACTGTTGGCTTGGCCACAGCGCGCAGCTCCATTTACCAGCCTTGCCCGGCGTCCCTGCGGACAATATCGTTTGACGTAGGTTATGAAGTCAGCCGTCGGATGCTCTTCATCCGAACGCCATCGATTATTCTGCCCCGATGCGCCGGGGACGGCGCCACAGCCATTGTGCGGGGCCGTCTGCTCTGTCACCTGGGAGGCCAGGGAATGCGGATAGGACTTATTGCGGGACCCTGGATTCCCGTTCCTCCGCCCGCTTACGGCGGCACCGAGAGGGTGGTGGACAGCCTTGCCCGTGGTTTTGCGGCTGCGGGGCATGAGGTTTTGCTGGCTGTTCCCTCTGACAGCGAATGCCCGGTCCCTCGTGTTTCGGGGATGAGGGTTTCGGAACCTGCTGAGCTGGGGTCCACCCTTTCGGAGCTCAGCCACGTGATACGGGCGTACCGGGGGATGCGGGGTGTGGACGTGATCCACGACCACACGATGGCCGGTCCGCTGTACGCCCATCGCCCGTCCGCTGTTCCGGTGGTGACGACGATCCATTGCCAGCTGACGCCGTCAGCGGTGGACATTTACCGGGCCATCGGCAAGACCGCCAGCATCATTGCCATTTCCCGCGACCAGGTCAGCCATGCGCCGGACGTTCCGGTCGCCCGCGTCATCCATCACGGGATGAATCTGGCAGCCGTCCCCACGGGCAACGGGCAGGGAGGCTACGCGTGCTTTGTGGGACGAATGTCCCCGGACAAGGGTCCCGCCGAAGCGATCGCCATCGCCCGGAAGGCCGGAATCCCGCTGCGCCTTGCGGCAAAAATCCGCGAACCCGACGAGCTGCGCTACTTCCGGGAGGTTGTTGAGCCGCTTCTGGGGCCCAACGAGGAATTTATGGGCGAGCTGGGGAACGCCGAAAAGTACGCGCTGATGGGCGAAGCCTGCGCCTTCCTGAACCCCATCCAGTGGTCTGAGCCTTTCGGGCTGGTGATGATTGAAGCCTTGGCCACGGGGACCCCGGTAATAGGCACCCCCGTCGGCGCCGCACCGGAGGTGGTGGACCACGGATCCACCGGCTACCTGGCCCCCCTGGAAGAGCTGCCGGCGCTGCTGCCCCGGGCCGCCGAGCTCAGCAGGTCAGCCTGCCGCGCCTCCGTCGAGGAACGGTTCAGCTCGGATCGGATGGTTGCGGACCACCTGGATCTGTTCACCCGGCTGCTTGAGCAGAAGTTGCCTTTCGGGGTTCCCGATCCGGCCACGGTGCATGAGAATCAGATACAGGATTCGCTGTCGCCGGGTGCCTGACCCCAGCCGCGGCGCCTGCGCAAGGGAAGGGATCAGCCCATGAATGCCTGGAATGCCGACACTGAAGCGGGTCCATCCGAAGCCGGCGCGGTCACCGTGGTCGAAGGATCCTCGTTCTGCATCTCATCACACAACGGCGACATCATTCCTGGCGGATCACAAGGCGTCTTCTACCAGGACACACGGATTATTTCCCGCTGGATGCTCCGGGTCAACGGGTCCCTCCGCGAACCGCTGGGGGCTCAGACGCCTACGTCGTTCCAGGCCACTTTTGTCGGCAGGGCGCGCTGGTCGGACGGTAGATTCGACAGCCCCCTGGTGGTCCGGCACGAGCGGCATATTGGACCCGGGCTTAGGGATGACATCACCATCATCAACTACTCGTCTGAGCCGGCCGACTGTGACATCGAGCTTAGCGTCGAGGCCGATATGGCCGACCTCTTCGATGTCAAGGGCGGCAGGGCCGCAACCGATGCAGTTGCCCGCAGGTCGGTCCAAGGCGCGGAGCTCCATATCGAAGTCGAGCGCAACGGCCAGCGCCGGGCTGCGGCCATCCGCGCAGCAGGGGCGCTGGTACGCGAGGATGCACTGGCTTTCCGGGTGGAGATTCCGCCCAGGGGACAATGGACCACCGCCGTCATCGTGGTTCCGCTGATCAATGGAGTGGGGCCGGATGAGCCCTTTTCCGAGGCATCGCCTCCGCACCACCGGATGGGCGTTCAGAGGCATCTGGCATGGGAGGAGCATGTACCGCGGGTGACCGTCATGGATCGGAACGTTCAAAATGTACTGAACCGCAGCCAGAACGATCTGGGTTCCCTCCGGATATTCGATGACGCTCACCCTGACCGGGCTGCAGTTGCCGCCGGCGCCCCCTGGTTCATGGCGCTCTTCGGCCGGGATTCCCTGCTGTCCGCCTACATGGCGCTGTTGGTTGATCCGAACCTGGCGGCCGGGACGCTGCAAACCCTGGCCGGGCTCCAAGGGACAAAGGTGGACCCGGATTCGGAAGAAGAACCAGGCCGGATACCCCATGAGGTGAGGTTTGGCATCAACGCCGGCCTTGCATTGGGCGGTACCGCGTATTACGGCACTGCCGACGCGACCCCGCTGTTCGTGAGCCTGCTGGGTGAGCTAAGCCGTTGGGGCCTGGGCGAGGACATTATCGAGTCGCTGCTGCCGCATGCGGATCGCGCCCTGGAATGGATCGAGCACTTCGGGGACCGCGACGGGGACGGCTTTGTGGAGTACCAGAGGCCCAACCCCCACGGATTGCTAAACCAGGGATGGAAGGACTCGTGGGACGGGATAAATTTTGCCGACGGCAGGATGGCTGAGCCACCGATCGCGCTGTGCGAGGTCCAGGGGTACGTGTACGCCGCCTACGTGGCACGGTCGTTGCTGGCCCGCTGGACGGGTGACCATTCCTTGGAGCGCCACTGGGCCGGGCGCGCTGCACGTCTAAGGGCCTCCTTCAACGAGCGGTTCTGGATGCCGGACAAGGGGTATTACGCCATCGCTTTGGACAAGGACAAGCAGCAGGTCGACTCGTGCGCATCAAACATGGGCCACTGTCTCTGGGTTGGACTCGTCGACGAGGATAAGGCTCCGATGGTCGCGGAGCGCCTCATGGCACCGGAGATGTTCACGGGCTGGGGAATCAGGACACTGGCCTCGGACATGGGCGCGTACAACCCCGTCAGCTACCACAACGGCTCGGTCTGGCCGCACGACAGCGCGCTCGTCGCCACCGGGCTCATGCGGTACGGCTTCGTGGACGAGGCCAGCCGGATCGCGAGCGGGCTCTTCGCGGCGGCGGCCCACTTTGCCGGACAACTGCCGGAGTTGTTCTGCGGGTTTGACCGGAGCGACTTCCCGGAGCCGGTGCCGTACCCGACGGCGTGCTCTCCACAGGCGTGGGCGGCCGCTGCTCCCGTTCAGCTGGCCCGCATCCTTTTGCGCTTTGACCCCGACTTCACCCGGGGCGAGGTCCACCTGGCACCGATCCTTCCGGACCGGATGGGCGATTTCCGTGCAGATAACGTTCTTTTGGGCCGTTCCAGGATCACCATCCGCGCCCGGGGCAGGGAGGGAAGCGTGGAGGGCTTGCCGCCGGCACTGAAGCTCCGGAATGACCCCCGCCTGCCGCTTTACAAGGACCTTGGCGGTTAGCTATCCCAGCCCGCGCTCCATCACGAAGTCGTGTTCCACGGTGCTGCCAAGCTGAAACGACTTGGTTCCCACCTTCCGGAAACCGGACTTTTCGTAGAACCGGATCGCCTGGGCGTTCTCGCTGTTGACGCCAACCCACATTCCGGCAGCCCCCGTACCTGCGGCGGACTCGAGGCTGGCGAGCATGAGTTCGGCCGCGGCGCCGAGCCCGTGGTGGTCCGGGTGGACATAGCATTTGCTGAGCTCCACCGACGGCAGGGCGCTGAGCGCGGAGGCCACGTCCGGATCGGAGGCCGGCCGGTCCACCAGCAGGCTGTAGCCGCGGAGGTCTCCGTCCGCGTCAATGACAAGGACCGTCACGGCGGGATCGGCGAGGTACCCACGGAAGTGGCGCTCGCGGAGAGTGCTGGCGAGGTGGGCAGCGATGTCCTCCCGTGACGATCCCGGCGGGCATGCCAGCGGAAAGGTGACTGCAGCCAGCTCGGCCAGCCGCCCGGCGTCGTCCGCTGTTGCCTTGCGGATGGTGTGCGTCATGGATGCCTCCGGTGAGGGGTGGATATAGAAAGCCTAACCGGCGGGTATGGCCACCCGGGGATCGCGGTGCCCCGGATCAGGACCCGCAGCCGCAGCTTTCCCGCACCACGAGCTTCACAGGGAGTTCCTTCACGATCGGCACGGGACTGGGCTTGGAGACTTCGTCAATGAGGATTGAGGCTGCGGTGCTGCCCAGTTCCACCAGGGGCTGCCGGATGGTAGTGAGGGTAGGACGGCTGACAAGCCCCGCCACCAGGCCATCGAAGCCGGTCACCGCGACCTGCCCGGGGACATTGATTCCGGCCCGGGCCAGGGCGTCCATGTAGAGCAGCGCCTCGGCGTCAACGGCGCAGACGAAGGCCTGCGGAAGCTGCTCCGCGGCCCGCAGTCTGTGGATGGTCCGGTCGACGTCGGAGGCTGGGTCCGTGGGGCCGGACCGGGGAAGCGTGCGGATGTCCAGCCCGGCGCGGCTCATCACCTCCGCATAACCACGGAACCGGCGCTCCCTGTCCGGTGACCCCTCAGGTCCGACGAAAATGATGTGGCGCAGGCCGTGGTCCTGGAGCAGGTGTTCGGTCAGCAGAGTCATGCCGGCGCCATTTTCCACCGACACCCGGTGAAGCCCGTTGTCCTCAGCGGGGTTGGACAGTTCAACCACCGGAATCCGCTTGGAAATACGGCGCAGCACGTCGCCCGGGAGGGTGTTCGGGAAGACGGCCAGTCCGTCAACGCGGCCTGCGATCTCGGCGATGTCCGCTTCCGTGCTGGCGCCGTGGCCTTCGCCCATCATGAGCACGTAACCGCGCCGCCTGCACTCCATCTCCACGCCTCTCTGCACCTCGTCGTGGTACAGCGGAAACAGGCGGAAGTCCTTGTTGGCGTCGTCCGAGAACAGGGAGTCGCGGTCATGGCTGGCTTGACCGGGACCCCTGGCGGTCCGCACGGCTGCATTGCGCGCGGCCTCGGTGCTGGAACGCCCAAAGTAGTCGAACGAAAACAGCCCGATCGCCCCGGTCTTGCCCCGGGCCAGGCCGCGGGCGCTGGCGCTGGGCAGGTAGCCCAGCGCCCGGGCAGCGTCCAATACGGCTTCCTTGGTGGATTCGCGGACGCGATGCGGCTGCGTGAAGGTGAAGGACACGGTGGCGATGGAAACCCCGGCCCGCTCGGCCACGTCATAGACCGTGGGCTTCTTGGCCATGGGTCTCCTCTCCGCAGGCAGTTCTATTCGAGTCGGAGCAGGCACTTCCCGTATCAGTCCTTGCTGCTGAAGGCGGCGTCGAAGCTGGTCTGCGAGGCAGGGAAGTCGAACTTCTTCAGCGCGGCGAGTGCCTCCGGGGCGCCGTGGAGGCGGTCCATGCCCGCGTCTTCCCACTCGATGCTGATGGGACCCGTGTAACCGATGGCGGTGAGGGCGCGGAAGGAGGACTCCCAAGGGACGTCGCCGCGTCCGGCCGAGACGAAGTCCCAGCCGCGGCGGGGGTCGCCCCACGGCAGGTGCGAGCCCATGACGGTGTTCCGGCCGGTGGGGCGGAGCTTGGTGTCCTTGCAGTCCACGTGGTAGATCCGGTCCTTGAAGTCCCAGATGAAGGAGACCGGGTCGATGCCCTGCCACATGAAGTGGGACGGGTCCCAGTTCAGGCCGAACGCCGGACGGTGGCCGATCGCTTCGAGGGTGCGGACGGTGGTCCAGTAGTCGTAGGCGATCTCCGACGGGTGGACTTCGTGGGCGAACCGGACCCCGCATTCGTCGAAGACGTCCAGGATGGGGTTCCAGCGGTCGGCGAAGTCCTGGTAGCCGGCGTCGATGACTTTGGCCGGGACGGGCGGGAACATCGCGACGTACTGCCAGATGGAGGAGCCGGTGAACCCAACGACCGTGTCCACGCCGAGGGCCTTGGCGAGCCGGGCGGTGTGCTTCATTTCCTCGGCGGCGCGGGTGCGGACGCCTTCGGGGTCGCCGTCGCCCCAGACCTTGGAACCGACGATCGCTTCGTGGCGGAAGTCGATCGGGTCGTCGCAGACGGCCTGGCCCTTGAGGTGGTTGGAGATGGCCCAGACCTTCAGGTTGTACTTCTCCAGGACCGCGAGCTTGGACTCGACATAGCCGGGTTCGTCCCAGCGCCAGGCGTCCAGGTGGTCCCCGGACACGGCGATTTCGAGGCCGTCATAGCCCCAGCCCGAGGCGAGTTTGGCGACTTCCTCGAAGGGCAGGTCTGCCCACTGGCCGGTGAACAGGGTGTAAGGGCGTGCCATGTCAGGCTCCTTCGGCGGGGGAATCGGTCAGGGGATTGGTCAGCTGGATGGTGGAGCTTTTCGCTGCGGAACTTTCCTCCACGGCCGCGAGGATGCGCTGGACCGCCAGGCCGTCATCGAACGACGGCGACGGCGCGGTTCCGTTGCCGATGGCGGTCAGGAAGTCCCGGATCTCGTGGGTGAAGGTGTGCTCCCAGCCGATGATATGGCCCTGGGGCCACCAAGCGTCCAGGTAGGGGTGCTCGGGTTCGTTGACCAGGATGCGGCGGAAGCCCTGCTCCCGCACCGGAAGGGTGGCGTCCAGGAAGCCGAGCTCGTTCAGGGCCTCGAGGTCGAAGAGCAGGGAGCCTTTGTCGCCGTAGACCTCGAGCCTGAGCGAATTCTTTTGCCCGGTGGCCACCCGCGACACCTCGACCGAGGCGACCGCCCCGGAGGCGAGGGACAGCGTGGCCCAGGCGGCGTCGTCGACCGTCACGTCCTCCGGGCCGTCCGCTCCCGGGCGGCTCGTGACGAAGGTGCGCAGGCGCCCGGACACTTCGGTGACGGCGTCGCCGAGGAGGAACAGGACCTGGTCGATGGCGTGGGAGGCGATGTCGCCCAGGGCGCCGGAGCCGGCCGTTTCCTTTCGCAGCCGCCAGGTCATCGGGGCGTGGTCGTCCGCAAGCCAGTCCTGCAGGTAGGCGGCGCGGACGTGGCGGACGGTTCCGAGCCGGCCTTCCGCGATCAGCTCTTTGGCCAGCGCGAGGGCCGGGACCCGGCGGTAGTTGAACCCGATCATCGACTGCACCCCGCGTTCCCGGGCGTCACGGGCGGCGGAGGTCATGGCCTCGGCCTCGGCCAGGGTGTTGGCCAGCGGCTTTTCCACGAGGACGTGCTTGCCCGCTTCCAAAGCGGCGATGGCGATCTCGGCGTGCATCCAGCCAGGGGCGCAGATGTCCACGACGTCGATATCGTCGCGCGCGATTACCGCCCGCCAGTCGGTGGCGGACTCGGCCCAGCCGTACTTCGCCGCGGCGGCAGAGACCTTGTCCGCGTCACGGCCCACCAGGACCTTCTGTTCGAAGGCCGGGACGTCGAAGAAGCTGGCGACGTTCCGCCACGCGTTGGAGTGGGCCTTGCCCATGAACGCGTAACCGATCATCGCTACGCCCAGCGGACGGACGGACGCTGCGTCCGCAGGCGCGTCATCGCCCTGCCGCCGCGCGGATTCTGGAGTGGACATGTTGGTTCCTCAGGGACGGCTGCTGTTTCAATCGAACCTACGGCGACTTTTGTCGATAGTCAATCAAAAGTTATGAAAAGGCATGCGCTAAGCCCCTGGGTTCCGCGGATCGTGTGCTATTCCTTAACCATGGAGACGACTTTCGAGCGGCAGGAACGGCCCGTCGACGCGGGCTTCCTGGCCCGCGCCGGTGATCTTTTTCAGCTGCTCCGCGACGGCAGGCCCCGGACGCGGGCCGAACTGGCCGAGCAGACGGGCCTGGCACGGACCACTGTTGCCGCGCGGATCGATGCCCTGACCGCCCTTGGGCTGGTGGGTCCTGCCGGCGAGGCCGCCTCCTCCGGCGGCAGGCCGCCGTCGAAATTTGCCTTCAACGCCAAGGTCCGGCTGGTCCTGGCCGCCGACGTCGGCGCCAGCCATGCTGCGATCGCCCTGACTGATCTCAACGGCAGCGTCCTAGCCCGGCACTCCGAACCGCTGGACGTGGCGCGGGGGCCTGAGACGGTGCTGGACTGGGTACTCCACAGCGGCCGGGAACTCCTGGCGCAGATAGGACGTACCGAGGCTGACATCGCCGGTATCGGCATTGGCCTCCCCGGGCCCGTGGAACACGGCAGCGGCAGGCCCGTGAAGCCTCCGATCATGCCAGGCTGGGACGGGTTCGACGTCGTGGGTTACATCCGTAAGGAGATCGATGCTGAAGTCCTAGTGGACAACGACGTCAACATCATGGCGCTGGGGGAACGGCACGCCCATTGGGGCGAGTATGCCGACGTCCTCTTCATCAAGCTGGCCACCGGCGTGGGAGCGGGCATCATCAGCAGCGGCGAACTTCAGCGCGGCGCGGACGGCACGTCCGGCGACCTCGGCCACGTCCGGGTGCCGGGCGGCGAAGGCGTGCTGTGCCGGTGCGGGAACACGGGATGCCTGGAAGCACTTGCCTCCGGCCCTGCACTGGCCCGGAAACTGCAAAGCCTGGGGATCGACGCCAGCTCGGGGGCTGATGTTGTGGACCTGGCTGCCCAGGGGAACGTGCATGCCATCCACGCCCTGCGGCAGGCCGGCCGCGACGTCGGCGAAGTCCTCGCCATCTGCGTCAACATGCTTAACCCGTCCGTGATTGTGGTGGGCGGAAGCCTGTCCCGGGCCGGCGACCAGCTGCTGGCCGGGATCCGGGAGGCTGTCTACGGGCGGTCCCTGCCGCTTGCGACGGCCCGGCTGCGGATCGAGCAGTCGCGCGCCAAGACGGACGCCGCCATCCTCGGCGCCAGCCGCATGGTCATCGAGCACGTGCTGTCGCCGGCCGTCGTCGAATCCGCCGTGGCGGCCGCAGCCCGCCCGTAGCTCCCGCTGCCGGCACGCCCGCGGCCGGGGCGCCACCTGCCGCGGCGCACCGCCGAAACTTCTGCGCTCCCGCTTGCCCGCACGCCCGCGAGAAAGTCCCCGGTGCTTTTGCCACCTTCCATCCAAAGCGGCGCCCAAGTGCATGTTCAGTGTCAGAAGACAGTTGATAAAAGCCGAAAATCAATGCGCTTAGCTCATTGACACGCCCTGAGACGCATGAAAGCTTTACTTACAACCGAGGAATTGCAGGCTTTTGTAAAGCAAAAGTCAAAAGCTTGGCACTGAAAACTTCGTCACCACGTCATATCAACGCGGCCGTCCCGGCCACCAGCGAAGGCTGCTGGCGGACCAGGGTAGGCAAATCGAAAGGAAACTCGTGAAGGCATCCATGCCAGCCGGACGACGTCGTCTGGCCAAGAGTGTTGTGGCTACCGTGGCCATGGGAGTTCTGCTCGCCGGCTGCGGCGGCAGCCCGGCGGCCACCCCGAATTCCACGGCTGCCGCCGTCGACCCCAAAAGTGCGGAGGGCGCCAAGGGCGACATCACCATCTGCGGCGGCAAGGACGCCAGCGGGATCCACAAGAACACCACCGCCGCCTTCCACAAGGCGAACCCGACCATGAACGCCAAGTACGTGGAGATCGGTTCGAGCACGGACCAGCAGCGCACCCAGACTGTGCAGCGCCTGGAAGGCAAGTCCACGGAATGCGACATCTTCATGATGGACGTCACCTGGGCTCCTGAGTTTGCCGCGCAGAACTGGCTGCTGGACCAGACCCCGGTGATGGAGAAAATCAAGGATCGCCTGATCCCGTCGACCGCGCAGACCGCCTTGTACGACGGCAAGTACTGGGCCACCCCGTTTTACACCAACGCCGGCCTCATCTACTCCGCCAAGGGCAAGGTGGCCAAGCCGGCCACGTGGCAGGAGCTCTACGCCGAGGCCGCGAAGGCCCCGGGCAACGGACTTGTGTACCAGGCACAGCAGTATGAGGGCCTGACCGTCAACTTCCTGGAACTCCTCTACAGCGCAGGCGGCGAGGCAGTGAACGACAAGGGCGAGGTGAAGATCGATTCCCCGGAGACCCGCGAAGTTCTCCGGTTCATGGCGGACGGCATCAAGAACGGCTCGGCCGACCGCGCGGTCATGACCTACAAGGAAGACGAGACACGGCTGGCATACGAATCCGGCAACTTCGGGTACGAGCGCAACTGGCCACACGTCTACCGGCTGCTGAACAAGACCAAGCTGGCAGGCAAGTTCGACGTGTCGCCGCTGCCGTCCTTCGACGGCAAGTCCGCTGCAAGCGGTGTGCTGGGCGGATGGAACTTTGCGATCTCCGCCTTCTCCCAGAACAGCGGAGCCGCACTGGCGTACATCAACTTCGCCACCACTCCCGAGTGGCAGAAGCACGTGGCCATGGACAACTCACAGGCTCCCGTCAACGAGGCAGCCTACTCCGACCCCGAGGTCCTGAAGGCCATGCCGTTCGCAAAGGAACTGCTGGCCTCCGTGAAGGGCGCCAAGCCCCGCCCGCAGTCCCCGGTCTACCCGCAGATCTCCCAGGCGATCTACAAGAACGTGCATTCGGTCCTGTCCGGATCGGCATCTGCCGATGAGGCCACGAAGAAGATGGCCGAGGACATCAAGACCGCACAGGACAGCTTCTAGCCATGACATCGGCACAGAAGCTGGCCGAACGGCCGAGGACTTTCGGGTACGACCGTGCGGAACGCCGGCTGGCGGTCCGGATGGTGGCACCCTCGTTGATCCTGATGTTCCTGGTGGCCGCCGTTCCCATCGGCTACGCCGTCTGGCTGTCGCTTCACCAATACAGCGTGCGGCAGGCGGGGCTGTCACGGTTCGTCGGACTGGACAACTACCTGGACGCGCTCAGCAGCGGCGCCTGGTGGTCGGCCTTCGGGCAGACGTTCACGTTCGCCGCGGCTTCCGTGTCGTTGGAACTCGTCCTCGGAACGGCCATGGCGCTGCTGCTGAACATGACGTTCCGGGGACGCGGGCTGCTGCGGACCCTCGTGCTGCTGCCCTACGCGATCCTGACCGTGGTTAGCGCCATCACGTGGCAGACGATGTTCGAGCCGACCCTGGGCCTCGTCACCACGGTGCTCAGGGGACTGGGCCTGCCGGGCGGCGACATCGTCTGGCTCGGCGAGTCCGGCTACGCCATGGCAGTGATCGTGCTGGCGGATGTGTGGAAGACCGCCCCGTTCGTCGCACTGCTGGTGCTCGCCGGCCTCCAGGTGATCCCTGACGAGGTCTACGAGGCAGCCGAGCTGGACGGGTCCACCAAGTGGACCACATTCATCAACATCACGCTGCCGCTGCTGAAACCGGCGATCGTGCTGGCCGCCATCTTCCGCACCATGGATGCCCTCAGGGTCTTCGACCTGCCGTTCGTCCTCACGCGCGGCGCCAACGGAACGGAATCGATGTCCATGCTGGCTTACACCGAGTTGCGGGAAAACCGGCTGGTCGGGGAAGGGTCCGCGCTGTCCATCCTCACGTTCCTGACCGTCATGGCAGTATCCGTCATCTACATCCGGTTCGCCGGCGGGAACATCCGCGCAGCCGCCCAGGAGAAGCAATGAGTACGGTCCTCGAAGAACGCCGCGCCGCGGCCAAGGCGGGCCCCCGCCCGCGGCCCACCAGGAAGCCGCTCCGCCGCGGGGAGTCCAGGCTCCACCCGCTGACCTGGATGTTCGTCCTGGCCGTGATGGCCTTCTCGCTGGTGCCCTTCTACTGGCTCATCAACACTTCCCTCAAGGCGGGGGAGAGCCTGGGCGCCGGGGAACTGTTCCCCAGCCAGCCCACACTGGACAACTACTTTGTGGTGTTCCGCAACCCGGACTTTTTCCTGGCCCTCCGGAACTCGGTCATCATCGCCGTGGTGACCACCGCCGTCGCGCTTGTCTTCGCCTCCTTCGCCGCCTATGCCCTGGCCCGGCTGAAGATGAAGCGGAAGGCTCTGCTCCTGACGCTGATCCTCTCGGTCACCACGTTCCCGGCCATCGCCATTGCGGCGCCGATGTTCTCCATCTGGCGGGAAATCGGCCTCTACGACACCCTGATCGGGCTCATCATCCCCAAACTCACCTTCGCCCTACCCCTGGCGATCTACACGCTGACCTCCTTCTTCCGGGAAATCCCCAAGGAGTTGGAAGAGTCGGCATACATCGACGGAGCGTCGCCGTTCCTGGCCTTCCGGAAGGTAATCCTCCCCCTGGCCGTTCCGGGGCTTGCCACAACGGCCATCCTGGTGTTCATTTCAGTGTGGAATGAATTCCTGCTGGCCGTCACGCTGACGACGTCCCCGGAGTCCCGGCCGGTGCCGGTGGCGATCGCTTTCTTCAACGGCACCAGCGAATACGATCAGCCGATCGGCGCCATCAGCGCGGCGTCGGTCCTGATTACCATTCCGCTGGTGATCCTGGTGCTTGTCTGCCAGAAACGGATCGTCGCCGGGATGACCGCGGGTGCCGTCAAGGGCTGACGCGGCCCTCATCAACCAAAGCTCAACAACCCAAAAAAGCAAAGGAATTTCCAGTGAGCAAGCAGCAGGCACAGCCCGCACCCCTGAAGATCGGGGTTGTAGGCATCGGATGGGCCGGTCAACAGCACATCAAGGCCTACAAGGATATTGAGGGCGTGGAACTCGTCGCCGTTGCCGCCATGGAGGCGGACCTCCTGAGCAGCCTCAAGGCCGAATACGGCATCCCCCACACGTTTGCCCGCTGGGAGGACCTGATCGAGTTGGAAGGACTCGATGCCGTCAGCGTCGCGGTGCCCACGTTCCTGCACGCGCCGATCGCCGTCGCGGCGCTCGAGCGCGGTCTGCACGTCCTGAGCGAAAAGCCGCTGGCCCGCAACGGCGAAGAGGGCCGGAAGATGGTCGAGGCCGCGCGCAAGGCAGGCCGCGTCCTGGACGTTGCCTTCAACCACCGCCGCCGGGGCGACATCCAGAAACTTAAAGGCATCATCGACGACGGCGAACTCGGCCGTCCGTACTACGCCAAGGCATCCTGGCTCCGCCGCCAGGGCATCCCCATGCTGGGAAGCTGGTTCACGAACCCCGAACTGGCAGGCGGCGGACCGCTGGCGGACATCGGCGTGCACGTCCTGGACTACTCGCTGCACCTCCTCGGCGAACCGAAGGTCCTTTCCGTCTCGGCCTCCACCCACTCCGAGCTGGGCCCCCGCGGCCTCGGCGGCAACGCCCGGTACACCGCCATGAAATCGACCCACAAGTTCGAAGTTGAAGATTTCGCGTCGGCGTTCATCCGCCTGGAGGGCGGCGGCACGCTGATCCTCGAGGCCGGCTGGGCGGCGTACAGGGAAGAAGACGACCTGATGGACTTCACCGTTTACGGAACCGACGGCGGCGCCGAACTGCGCGCCGTCGGCGCTTCCAACGCCCCCGTTGCGGACCTCCGCATCTTCAAGGAGAAGGACGGCGAAAACGCGGACTACGAAGTGGTGGCCGAACCCGGCCGCGCGCACCAGGCCGTCGTGGAAGACTTTGTTGACGCCGTCCGCGGGGGTGAGACTGTGTGGGGCGCCCACGACGGCTCCGTGGCACTGAGCCGCGCACTGGTGCTCGATGCCTGCTACAAGTCCGCCGTAGAACAGCGCGAAGTGAGGCTCTGACATGACTGACAAACTCAACATCCTGGTGTGGAACGAAGGCGTCCATGAGGCCCGCAACCAGCCGGAGACCATGGGGGAGATGTACCCCAAGGGCATTCACGGAGCCATCGCCGACGGGCTGAAGGGCTTCTACCCGGATTCCGGCATCACCACGGCCACGCTGGCGGACCCCGAGCACGGGCTGTCGGAGGAAACCCTGGCCGCGACGGATGTCCTGCTGTGGTGGGGGCACGTGGCCCACGCCGAGGTCAGCGACGAAGTGGTCGAGCGTGTGGAGCGGCACGTGCTGGGCGGCATGGGGCTGATCGTCCTTCACTCAGGGCACTTCGCCAAGATTTTCACCAAGCTCCTGGGCACCACCTGCTCGCTCAAGTGGCGCAACGACGGCGAACGCGAACTGGTGTGGACGGTCAAGCCCTCGCACCCGATCGCCGCCGGCGTGGAAAGCCCCATCGTGATCCCCAAGCAGGAGATGTATGGGGAGCTCTTCGACATCCCCGAACCTGACGACCTCATCTTCATCAGCTCCTTTGAAGGCGGCGAAGTTTTCCGCTCGGGTGTCACGTTCTCCCGCGGCAAGGGCCGGATCTTCTACTTCAGCCCGGGCGACCAGGAGTATCCCGTCTACCACCAGCCCCAGATCCAACAGGTTATCGCCAACGGCGTCGGCTGGGTGGCACAGCCCAAGCAGTTCCGGGAGGCGCCCGGCGTGGCCAACGCCCAGCGGGACTGGTACCTGGCCTGAGCGTGCCGCGTAACTGAATGCTGCGTAACTGAATAGCGTTTCCGGCGGGCAGGAGTGCAGCGATGCGCTCCTGCCCGCCGACTTTTTCCATCGATTTGGCCGCGGCGTGATAGCAATGAAGTGATGAGCCACGTAACCGTGCAACCGCCCGCCGCCCCGGCCGCCGTATGAAGGGCCGCCCGGACTCCAGGGTCCCTGGCAGCTGGATTCTGCTCGCCTGCATCGGCCTGATCGCCCTGAACATGCGGGGTCCGTTCGTGGCGGTAGCTCCCGTGGCGGGGGCCATGCAGCAGGACCTGGGGTTTTCGCCGGTGGAGCTGGGCCTGCTGACGGGAATTCCGGTGCTGTGCTTCTCCCTGGCCGCGCCCCTCGCCTCACTCGCCGGCCGCCGGCTGGGAGCGGAAGTGGCCATCACTCTGACCCTCCTGGGCGTCCTTGCCGGCGTCGTGGTCCGGTCCGCCGGGGGCGGCGCGCTGGTGATGATCGGCACGGTCATCCTGGGCCTGGCCATCACCATCGGAAACATCGCCGTGCCGCTGATCATCCGCCGGGACTTTTCCCCGCGCCGCCAGGGCACCGCGATGGGCATGTATACGGCTGCCCTGAATATCGGCTCGTTCGTCACGTCCGTGGTCACCGCACCCCTGGCCGAGGTTGCCGGCTGGCGTCCCGCCCTCGCGGCCAGCGCTGCCTTCGCCGTCGCTGCCATCGGCTTCTGGGTGATCGCGGCGGGCCGCGGTGCCTTCATCCCGGCACCGGACGACGGCTCGGGCGGCCCTCCGGCCGCAGGCCGCCCCGCCTCGCGCTGGATCACCGTGGGGCTGACCGCTGGCTTCGCCGGGCAGGCCGTCTCCTATTACGGAGTCACTGCCTGGCTTCCCACCCTGCTGGCGGACGAACTGGGGATGGCTCCCGCCGCCGCCGGAGCGGGATCGTCCCTCTTCCAGATCCTCGCCATTGCGGGCGGCATGGGCGTTCCGCTGGTGGCCAGGTTCGCCAGTACGACGGCGGTGGCGCTCGCCCTGGGAGCCATGTGGCTGACCGTGCCGCTGGGCCTGCTGTTCGCTCCCCAGCTGTGGTGGCTGTGGTCCTCCTTCGGCGGCATCGCCCAGGGCGGCGGCATCACCCTGATCTTCATCGCCATCATCAAGCTGGCGCGCGACCAGGCCTCGGCGGGGCGGATGTCGGCCATAGTCCAGGGGACGGGGTACTGCTTCGGCGCCGTGGCGCCCACGCTGCTGGGGTACGTGCAGGGTGCATCCGGTTCCTGGGACGTCCCGCTGCTGATTATCCTGGGCTCCGTGCTCCTGTTCATCCTCGGAACCACGCTGTCCGTGCGGACGGTGCCGAAGCAGCGCTAAGGCAAGCGCCGCCGTCGTACGTCTTTCAAACGCCAAGCGCGAACGAACACTTAAGCCCCCGCACAACAGCGCGAACCGGCAGCTAATGCCCTCAAACCTTGGGTTTGCGGTAATTAGCTGCCAGTTCGCGCTATGAAGAGGTGGGTTCCGTTGCCGGGCTGCCTCCCCGGATTTCGGGGTTGCTGTTGCGAAGGCGCGGCAGCCCGGCTGACGGAAATTTAGGCGGCGACGAGCTCGTCCTCGATGGCCTCGGCCGTGGCGTCCGCGCCCTCGCGGGCTTCGTGCAGGTAGCGGGCGTAGGCCGGAACGGTGAGGAAGCTGGGGAACTTGTCGCTCAGCGTGACTTCCTCGAAAATGTCGCGGGCGTCGGCGAAGCGGTCGCCGTCGAAGCGTTCCAGCCCGGCGAACTCCTCGTCCAACATGTCCTCGACCCATTCGCGGCTGATGATCTCGCCGTGGTCCGTGATGGCGCGGGCGTAGATCCACTGCCACAGCTGCGAGCGGGAGATCTCCGCGGTGGCGGCGTCTTCCATGAGGTTGTGGATGGCCACGGCGCCGTTGCCGCGCAGCCAGGACTCGATGTACCTGATGCCCACTTCGATGTTGTTCCGGATGCCCTGCTCGGTGATGGTGCCCTGGGTCGCGGCCACGTTGATCAGCGCACGGTCGTCGGGGGTGACGTCCTCGCGCAGGCGGTCCAGCTGGTTGGGCCGGTCGCCGAGCACGGCATCGAACACCTCGCGGCAGACGGGAACCAGGTCCGGGTGGGCCACCCAGGAGCCGTCGAAGCCGTCGGCGGCCTCGCGGGTCTTGTCAGCGCGGACCTTTTCGAAGGCGTTGGCGTTGGCGGCCTCGTCCTTGCGGTTGGGAACGGCTGCGGCCATTCCGCCGATCGCCATGGCGCCGCGCTTGTGGCAGGCGCGCACCAGCTGCTCGGTGTAGGCGCGCATGAACGGGGCCGTCATGGTCACCTGGCCGCGGTCCGGCAGCACGAACCGGGGGCCGCGGGTGCGGAAGTTCTTGATCAGCGAGAAGATGTAGTCCCAGCGGCCGGCGTTCAGTCCGGAGGCGTGGTCCCGCAGTTCGTACAGGATCTCCTCCATTTCGAAGGATGCCGTGATGGTTTCGATCAATACCGTGGCGCGGATGGTGCCCTGCGGAATGCCGAGCAGGTCCTGGGCCAGGATGAAGATGTCGTTCCAGAGCCGGGCCTCGAGGTGGTTTTCGATCTTCGGCAGGTAGAAGTACGGTCCCTTGCCCTGGGCCAGCAGGCGGCGGGCGTTGTGGAAGAAGTACAGGCCGAAGTCCACGATGCCGCCGGCCACGGGCGTGCCGTTGATGAGCATGTGCTTCTCGGGCAGGTGCCAGCCGCGGGGGCGGACCACGATGGTGGGCAGGTCCTCGGCCGGGCGCAGCTTGTAGTCCTTGCCCTCCGGGGACGTGAAGTCGATCCGGCGTTCCAGCGCGTCCGTGAGGTTGAGCTGGCCCTGGATGACGTTGCGCCAGGACGGCGTGGAGGAGTCTTCCATGTCCGCGAGCCACACCTTGGCGCCGGAGTTCAGCGCGTTGATGGTCATCTTCTTGTCCACGGGTCCGGTGATTTCCACCCGGCGGTCCTCCAGCCCCGGCGCCGGCGGAGCGACGCGCCAGTTGGGGTCGTTGCGGACGGACTCGGTCTCGCGGAGGAATCGCGGGTCCTGGCCGGCGGCGATCTGCTCCCGCCGTGCCCTGCGCGCCCGCAGCAGCTCCTCGCGCCGCCCGGCCGTCGCGTTGTGCAGCTTGGCCACAAACGCCAGCGCATCCGGCGTCAGTACCTCGCCCTGCCGGCAAATGGGCTGGGCGGTCAACGTTATCCCGTTGATAGTGAAGTTGTCGGTGAAGCTGTTCATGGGAATTCTCCTTGAAAGGTTCCCAACTGAGTCGCAGTAGGTGTCGTTTTGAGCCTCCAAAACGACACCTACTGCTATCTAGTTGGGGAAGTGTTAGTGGAACTGGCCTTCTTCGGTGGATCCCACCAGGGCCAGGGTGGATGCGTTCGGGTTGAGCGCAGTGGCGATGTCGTCGAAGTAGCCGGTGCCGACTTCGCGCTGGTGCTTGGTCGCGGTGTAGCCGCGGGACTCGGAGGCGAATTCCTTCTCCTGCAGCTCGACGTAGGCGCTCATGCCTTCACGGGCGTAGCCGTGGGCGAGGTCGAACATCGAGTAGTTCAGGGCGTGGAAGCCGGCCAGGGTGATGAACTGGAACGTGAAGCCCATGGCGCCGAGTTCACGCTGGAACTTGGCGATGGTGGCGTCGTCCAGGTGCTTGCGCCAGTTGAACGACGGCGAGCAGTTGTAGGAGAGCATCTGGTCCGGGAACTCGGCCTTGACGGACTCGGCGAATTTGCGGGCCAGTTCGAGGTCCGGGGTGCCCGTTTCCATCCAGATGAGGTCGGAGTACGGGGCGTAGGCCTTGGCGCGGGCGATGCAGGGTTCGATGCCGTTGCGGACCTTGTAGAAGCCTTCCGCGGTGCGGACCGGCTGTCCGCCTTCGCGGAGGATGAATTCCTGGTCGCGCTCGTCGACGTCGGAGGTGATCAGGGTTGCCGCCTCGGCGTCAGTGCGGGCGATGACCACCGACGGGGTGCCGGCAACGTCGGCGGCCAGGCGGGCGGCGTTCAGGGTCCGGACGTGCTGCTGGGTGGGGATCAGGACCTTGCCGCCGAGGTGGCCGCACTTCTTCTCCGAGGCGAGCTGGTCCTCCCAGTGAACGCCCGACGCGCCAGCCTGGATCATGGACTTCATCAGCTCGTAGGCGTTGAGCGGGCCGCCGAAGCCTGCCTCGGCGTCGGCAACGATCGGCACCAGCCAGTCCTCGACCGTCTGGATGCCCTCGGAGAATTCGATCTGGTCTGCGCGGAGCAGGGCGTTGTTGATGCGGCGGACCACCGTGGGAACCGAGTTGGCCGGGTAGAGCGACTGGTCCGGGTATGTGTGGCCGGAGTTGTTGGCGTCGGCAGCCACCTGCCAGCCGGAGAGGTAGATGGCGCGGAGACCGGCCTTGACCTGCTGCACGGCCTGGTTGCCGGTGAGGGCGCCCAGGGCGTTGGTGTACTTGCCTTCCTTGTGCTCCTCGGTCAGCTGCTTCCACAGCTTTTCGGAGCCGCGGCGGGCCAGCGTGTGTTCTTCGGAGACGCGGCCGCGGAGGCGGACGACGTCCGAAGCTTTGTAATCACGGGTCACACCTTCCCAGCGCGGGTTGGCGGCCCACTCGAGCTCCAGTGCGGCGGCCTGCTGTTCGGGCGTCTGCTGGGTGGGCTCAAATGCTGCAGTCATCTTTGTCTCCTTGTTTGTGCTCCGGGTTGTCCGGGCCGGCCGTCCCTGCTTCCTTGCAGATCCGGCCGGCGGATCCCGGTGCGGTGTTTCTTTCCGTGTGTTCTACTTTTCTGCACTTTCAAGAGGGTTACTAGATGAAAACCATGGAAAGAAATGCGTTTCTTCGCGTATGCTCAATAAATGTCGCCTACAAGCTGGAACCGCAAAGCCGCCACCCTGCCGTCGTCCCCTGCCACCCCGGAACTGGATGTCATCAGCCTGGGACGCCGCGTCCGCCACCTGCGCAAAGCGGCTGGCATGACACTCGATGACCTGAGTGCCGCCGTCGGGACCGCACCAAGCCAGCTGAGCCTGATCGAGAACGGGAAGCGGGAGCCCAAACTGGGGCTCCTGCAGCAGCTGGCGGCCGGGCTGAATGTCACCATTGACCAGTTGCTCGGGGCCGAGCCACCAAACCGCCGTGCGGCGCTGGAGATCGAGCTGGAACGGTACCAGCGCAGTCCCATCTACGAGTCCCTGAACCTGCCGAAAATCCGCATCAGTTCGCGGCTCCCGATGGATGTTTTGGAGTCCATGGTGGGCCTGCAGCACGAGCTGGAGCGCAAACTCAATGAGCAGGTGGCGACGCCCGAAGAAGCCCGCCGCGCCAACGCTGAACTGCGGGCCATGATGCGCGAGCGGAACAACTACTTCCCGGAGTACGAGGCCGAGGCGCAGAAGGTCCTGGCCTCGGTGGGACACACCAGCGGTCCGCTGTCCCACCACGTCATCGCGGACATCGCGGCGCATCTCGGGTTCAGCCTTCACCACGTGGGTGACCTGCCGCATTCCACCCGTTCCGTGACGGATCTCAAGAACCACCGAATTTACCTGACGCAGAACCAGCGCTCGGACCACGACCCCCGTTCGGTACTCCTGCAGGCGCTGGGCCACTACGTCCTGGGCCACCAGACCCCCAACAACTACGGGGATTTCCTGATGCAGCGCGTCGCTACCAACTATTTCGCGGCAGCGCTGATGCTCCCGGAGCAGGCCACCGTGGATTTCCTTCAGAAGGCCAAGCAAGCCAAGGAAATCGCCGTGGAGGACGTCCGGGACGCCTTCGCCGTGTCCTATGAAACGGCCGCCCACCGGTTCACCAACCTGGCCACCCAGCACCTGGACATCCGCACCCACTTCCAGAAGACCCATAAGAGCGGCATCATATACAAGGCCTACGAGAACGACGGCGTGACGTTTCCGCAGGACCACACCGGCGCCATCGAGGGTCAGCCGTCGTGCAAATACTGGACCAGCCGCATGGTGTTCGACGTGGCGGACAAGTTCAGTGCGTACAACCAGTACACGGACACCCCGGCGGGGACGTACTGGTGCACGGCCCGGACCGAGCGCTCCGCCAACGGCGAGTTTTCCTTGTCCGTGGGCGTGCCGTACGCGCAGGTGAAATGGTTCCGCGGCCGCGACACCACCGAGCGGTCCAAGTCCACGTGCCCGGATGAGAACTGCTGCAGGCGGCCTCCGGCCTCGCTGACGTCGGAATGGGCGGGCAACGCCTGGCCGTCCGCGCGGGCGCACTCGCACCTGCTCGCGGCCATGCCCCCGGGCGCCTTCCCCGGCGTGGACGAGACCGAGGTGTACACGTTCCTGCAGGCGCACTCGGGGAGCTAGGGAGCGCCGCCCCCGGAGATGCCAGAACCCGCGACGCTCTCTCAGTTCCTGCGGGTTTTTCCGCGACGCTCTCTCAGTTCCTGCGGGTTTTTCCGCGACGCTCTCTCAGTTCCTGCGGGTTTTTCCGCGACGCTCTCTCACTTCATGGGGCGTCCGGGCGCCGGCCCCCGCGGCCGTGCGCCGCCGTCGTCCGTTAAAAACCTGGGAACCGCCCCAAGGCGGGGCGGACTATATTGGCCCTGTCAGCACATCAATCCGATCGCGGGAGCGTGCACCCATGGCCAAGGAACTTGCAACCCAGCTCATCGAACAACTGCAGGCTGCCGGCGTGCAGCGAATTTACGGGATCGTGGGGGACAGCCTCAACCCGATCGTCGATGCCGTCCGCCAGACCGGCGGCTCCCAGCAGGGCGGAATCGACTGGATTCATGTAAGGCATGAAGAGGCGGCCGCCTTCGCCGCCGCGGCTGAAGCCCAGCTGACCGGCCGGCTCGCTGTGTGCGCCGGCTCGTGCGGCCCCGGGAACCTGCACCTGATCAACGGGCTCTACGACGCCAACCGGTCCGGGGCACCTGTTCTGGCCATTGCCTCGCACATTCCCAGCAAACAGATCGGCAGCGGATTCTTCCAGGAAACCCACCCAGACCGGATCTTCAACGAATGCTCGGTGTACTCGGAACTGGTCAGCACGGCAGAACAAGCGCCTCGTGTGATGCACAGCGCGATCCAGCACGCCGTCGCATTAGGGGGCGTCGCCGTCGTCACCCTTCCGGGCGACATCGCCGGGCTTGACGCAACAGCTGACACGCCGCTTCCCGCGGCGTTCGTTCCCGCAGCAATGGTGCCGGCGCCGGAGAGCGTCCAGGCGTTCGCCGATGCGATCAACTCGGCGGAGAAAGTGGCCATCTTCGCAGGTGCCGGCGTGCAGGGCGCCCACGATGAGGTGATTGCCCTGGCCGAGCTGGTCCGGGCACCGATCGGCCACTCGCTCCGCGGCAAAGACTTCATGCAGTACGACAACCCGTACGACATCGGCATGACGGGCCTGCTGGGCTACGGTGCTGCCGCTGAGGGTATCGAGGACGCGGACCTGCTGATCCTGCTCGGCACCGATTTTCCGTATGACCAGTTCCTTCCAGGCACGCGCACGGCCCAGGTGGACCGCGCCGCCCACAAGCTGGGGAGGCGGACCGACGTCGACATCGCCGTCCATGGCGACGTGCTGCCCACACTTGCCGCACTGATGCCCCTGCTCACGCCGAAAAAGAGCCGCCGCTTCCTCGACCAGATGCTCAAGAAGCACGACCGGCTCATGAACAAGGCCGTGGGCGCCTACACCCGCAAAGTGGAAAAGAAGCAGCCCATCCACCCGGAGTACGCCGCCTCGCTGCTGGACCAGGTGGCCGCCGAGGACGCCATCTTCACCGCGGACACCGGGATGTGCAACGTCTGGACTGCGCGGTACATCAACCCGCTGGGCACCCGCCGGCTGATCGGATCGTTCCTGCACGGCTCCATGGCCAATGCTCTCCCGCACGCAATCGGCGCGCAGCTGGCCTATCCCGGGCGCCAGGTGGTTTCGGTCTCGGGCGACGGCGGACTGTCAATGCTGCTCGGCGAGCTCATCACGGTCGCCGCCTACCGCCTGCCGGTGAACGTGGTGGTGTTCAACAACTCCACCCTGGGCATGGTCAAGCTTGAGATGCTGGTGGACGGGCTGCCTGACTTCGGCGTCGACGTGCCGGACGCCAACTATGCGGCCGTGGCCCAGGCTCTTGGGTTCCATTCGGTCCGCGTCACGGATCCGGCCCGTATCGAGGAGGCCTACCGCGAGGCGTTCGCCCATCCGGGACCGTCGCTGGTGGAACTCATCACGGATCCCAAAGCGCTCTCGATTCCGCCGAAGATCAAGGGGGCGCAGGTCCTGGGCTTCGCCACGGCGATGTCCAAGGTGGTCCTGAACCGCGGCGCCGGCGAGGCCGTCAGCATGGCCCGGAGCAACTTGCGCAACATCCCCCGGCGCTAGTTTCAGGAACAGACGACGACGGCGCTGCCGCCCGGTTTGGTGGCGCTGATCGGGCCGGGGCGTTTTACTTTACGCCGTGCCTCTCGGCCGCCAGCCTTGCCGCCACCTTGCCGATGAGTTCGTAGGGAACGGGCTTCCCCAAGGGAAACTTCAGCGTGCCCTTGGCGGCCAGGTACGGTGCGATCTCCCGTTCGAACGCTTCATCTCCGTGGGGAACCGGGTAGACGGAGACGTGGTGTTTCCAGGCGGCGAAATACACCACGTAGCGCCCGTTTAGTGTGATGGTGGGGATGCCGTAGCTGATCATCTCACCGGCGCCGGGCACCGCCGTATGGGCATGGGCGCGGATCGCCTGAAGGATCGGCTGCACCTCGTCGGGCTGCGACGCGATGTACTCGTCTACGGTCGTGAACTGCTGCGCCATCGATCGCTCCTCCGGAACCGGGTCCCGCTGGCAGCAGATTTGCTCCGCTTCCGGTGTGTCTCGAGGATACGCCGGCGGCGCAACGCCAGAGAGAGCGTTGACCCGGAACGTGCAGGAAGTGAGCGAGCGTTAGCGAAAACGTTGCGAATAGTGAGAGAGCGTCGGAGCGCGAGACCGAAACGACAACAAACCGTGACCGGACAGGCATCGATACTGTCAGACCCTGCTGGTTGACTGTGGATAGGCGGTTTTCCGCGGTTTGTCTGAGGGGCGGCAATGAACAGGATTCGAGTGGCTAAATTGGTGGCGGTATCTGCGGTGGTGGCGCTGACAGCGTGCTCTGCGCCGCAGCCCGGACTCCTGAAGGCCGACGGCGTCGAACGGGTTTCGGTGCAGCTCGCCGGCTACGACGCGGAGCTGCGGTCCCTCCGGGACTCCGCCCTGACACTCGGGGAGGCGCTGCTGGCCGACGGCGGCGACGGCGCCAACGGTAACACTGTCTCCTCGCCGGGCAGCCTGCTGATTGCCCTCGCCATGCTGCGTGCCGGTGCGTCGGGGGAGGCGGCTGCCGAGATGGACCACGCCCTCGGGCTTCCCGCCACACACCGCGATGAAGCCACGAACGCGCTGCTGGCGTCCCTGGAAAAGTTCGACGGCGACCCCGGCTCCGTTGATGAAGGGAACCCTCCGCGGAAGCCGGTCATGCACCCGGCGAACGGCCTGTTTGTGGACAAGGGAGTCACCACCGGTGCGGCCTACCTTGACACGCTGGCCCGGCAGTACGGCACGGGTGTGTACCCGGTGGACTTCAGCGACGAGGCGGCCACCAAACCTGCCATCGACGCATGGGTGGATAAGAACACCGGCGGCCGGATCAAGGAAGCTCCCGCGGAATACGACCGCCGAAACACCTTCAGCCTCCTCAACGCGTTGTACTTCGCCGCTGCATGGAGTGTTCCGTTCGATCCCAGCAACACCTCTGACCTGCCGTTCACCACGGCCGAGGGCAAGGCGATCACCGCTCCTGCCATGCATAACCTGCTGCCCATGAAGTACGCGGAAGGCCAGGGATGGCGGGGCGTGGACCTTCCCTATGCCGAAGGTTTCGTGATGCGGCTGGTCCTGCCCGACCCCGTGGCCAGCGAGGGCACAGGCGAGGGCACAGGCACGGTGCTGAGTGCGGAAACTCTGGCTGAGATCGCCGGAACCATGGATTCCGCTCGGCAGGAAACGGTCCAGATCCAGCTGCCGCGGTGGGACCACAAGTGCAGCTTCGACCTCCGCAAGGTCCTGGGTGCAATGGGACTGCAGAAGACCCTCAGCACCACTACAGACTTCGACGCCATCCAGGAGGGCCTGATGATCACGCAGGCCGCGCAGGCAGCCAACATCACCGTCGCAGAGAAGGGCACGGTGGCGGCTGCGGTAACCCAGATCAACGGCAGGGTCACCAGCGCACCCCCGAAGCCTGACCGGACCATCGAGTTCGACCGGCCGTTCCACTATCAGATCATCCACGTCGAGACAGGCCTGCCGCTGTTCATGGGGACGGTGGCGGATCCCAGCTGAGGGTAGGCGGCCGCCGTCGACGCCTCCGAAGGCTAGCCGTGCAGCGTCCTGTACGCAGCCGCAGCTGCGGGATGCAGTGGCAGTCCCGCCGTGTTGATGAGCGATTCCGCGCTCAGGAACTGCACCCCGAGACTGGACCGCGGGATGAGCTCCTGGGCATGGTCCACCAGGAGTTCGACGGTCCTCTTCACGGTGCCGTCATCCAGATCGTTTCGGCACAGGAGCAGGTTGGCCACGCCGACCGTCCACACAGCCGGAATGCCTTCGTAGCCGCCCTCGGGGATCAGCACTCGATCGTAGAAGACGCCGTAACGTGTCCGCATCGCCGGGATCAATGCAGAGAGGTCGAGAAATCGGAGCCCGGCTTCTTTGTTGGTGGCAGCGATAGCGGCTGTAGGCACTCCTCCGGACCAGAACAAGGCGTCCACTGATCCGCCCTGGAGCGCGTCAAGCCCATCGTTCAGCCCGAGGTTCATGACGGTGACCGTCTTCTCCCGGGCACCGGCACCGGCAGGGGAGGAGTTCAGCCCGGCAGCGTCGATGAGGCGGGGAGTAATCAGCGAAGTCCCCGAGCCGGGCTGGCCGACGGCGACGGTCCTCCCGGCAAGTTCGGTGAAGTCCCGGATGCCGCTGTTCTTCCGGACGACGCAGTGGACGTAGTTTTCATATACCTTTCCGAGGGCGGCAATTTCGACATTTGATGTGCCTTTGGCTGCCCGCTGCTGCGCCGCTGCGTCTGCCAGCGCGACGGCGAAGGTGGCCTTGCCGGTCAGAAGGTGCTCCAGATTGTCCAGGCTGCCCCCGGTGGTCAGCGCCACGGCATTGTCAGCTACCCCATGACGCTGAAGGGACTCTGCAAGCAGCGTTGAAAACTCAAGGTAGAAGCCTCCCTGCTCACCCCCTGCCACGGTGACCGTGCTCAGACGGTTCTCCGATGTGCATGCACTAAGAGATGGCAGGAGTACGCCGGCCAGGCCCGCGGCCAGGCCGGCTTTAAGGGCGGTCCTCCGCGGCGGAAGTCCTTGGGCGGCGGTGAAGTCAGCCATGCGGATGCTCCTGACCGGGTGGGGTCACCGTGGAGGGAAACTCGAGGCATGCAATCAGGCCGTGGGGTGACTGTTCCGCCAGCAGCAGGCGACCTCCATTGGCTCCCGCAAGCTTGTCGACGATGGTCATGCCCAGGCCGTTGCCGCGAATCTCCCGGTTCCGCGGTGACCGCCAGAACCTGGTCGTGGCCGCAGCCCTTTCCTCCGCCGAAAGTCCCGGACCGTCGTCGGACACTTCGATTGTCACCGCTCCTGAGTGCTCGCGGACGGCCACGGAAATGTGGGCGCCCGGGGCGTACTTGATCGCGTTGTTGAGAAGTTCCCCCACCATCTGGGCGAGTTCGGCGGCGTTACAGGCCAATTGCACTGGCGGAGCGGGTGGTCCCTCGAGCAGGATTGAGGCTCCGGCGCGCTGGGCGGCGGGCCCTGCCCGTTCGACTTCTTCCTGCAGAACCGGGTAGGGATCGATGAGGGCCTTGTTCCCGCCGGAAGCGGGGCCAAGTGCGCTGCGTGCAGAATCCTCGAAGGCCCTATGCTCAGCCGCCGCCAGTTTTAGTACCCCGTCCAGGATCTCCTCCACGCGTTCAAGTTCTGTCAGTACTCCTGCTGCCGCAGCCTGTTCCCGGGCCGTCTGCAGTTCCAGCTGCAGTAAATCGATCCTCAACCGCAGCGCGCCCACGGGATTGCGCAACTGATGGGACGTGTCCGCTATCAGCTGACGTTGGGAATCGATACTTTCACTGACGGTTCGCGCCATCGTCGTGAAGGAACGGCTCAATTGCCTCAGTTCCGGCGGGCCGTCCTCGGGAAGATGACTCGTCCGGCCCGTTGTTTCGAGTTCGGTCACCGCCGAATTCAGGCGATGGACGGGACGCAGCACCCATCTGGTCACCCGCGCCGCACCTAGGAGGAGCACCGTCCCGAGCGCGGACGCCGCAAGGCCGACGACGAGCCACCGCTCCCGCAGTTTCTGCCGGGCCGCCTCCACGTTGACTTCGAGGACGGCCTCGCCAAGGACCTGGCTGGCGCTTCCAAAGGACCGGGAGATCACTTCAGAACCGGTTCCGAAGGGTTGCAGCGGGGTGAGCGTGGTGTCGCTGAGGTTCAGGTTCGCCCTCGCCACTGCGTCCCGGACATCTGCCCGGTCCTCGGTCAGGCCGCCGGAGCGCAAGGTGCCCTGCTGGAGCCGGATCAGAACTCCCTCTTCGTAAAGCGCGGAGTACCTGTCCATCTCTCTCTGTAGCTGGGTGGAGTCGCCGTCCAGTGCGGCGTCGTATGCCACCTGTGCGAACCGGTTGAGCGCTGCCACCCGGCTGATCTGGAGCTCTTGGGTGAGCTCACGGCTGGCGGACATCAGGATGGCGTTGGAGACGATGATGACCATGAGTACGGACAGCAGGCTGAGGACGCCCAGGACACGCAGTTTCACGTAGGATCTGCCTCGATCCGATAACCGACGCCGCGGACGTTGATGATGAATCCGGGCAGTTGCAGTTTGGCTCTCAGCCCCGTCAGGTGCACGTCCAGGGATCGTGAGGATGCGAGAAACGCATCACCCCACAACGCGTCCAGGATTTGTTCCCGGGTGACTACGGAACCGGCGTGGCGGGCCAACAGCGCGAGCAGATCGAATTCGGTGGCCGTCAAGGGCAGTACGCGTGAACCGAGTGCCGCTACGCGCCGGTCGACGTCGACCTCGAGGTCTCCCAGCACAATGCTTTGTTGCATCTTCCCGCCGGGACGGCCGGCGCGCCGGGTGACAGCTTCGATGCGGGCAAGCAATTCAACGAGTTTTACCGGCTTCACGAGGTAGTCATCGGCGCCGGACCGCAGCCCCAGCACCACACTCCGCTCATCATCGCGGGCGGTGAGGATCAGAATGGGACACGGCGTGACCTGGCGAAGCTTCCGCAGCACCTCGAGGCCGTCAATATCCGGAAGCCCCAAGTCCAGAAGGATTATCTCGAACTTCCTATGGACCAAGAGGGCGTCAGCTCCCCGGGACACCTTGGTTGCCCTATGGCCTGCGGAGACGACCGCTGCGTCAAGAGCGGCTGCCATGGCGTCGTCGTCCTCGACGATGAGCACTTCCATGGCCTGGTCCCTTTGTCGCTGGTCGGGCCTCCGCATCCGGCTGCCCGCTTTGGAGATTACCCCTTCTCCCGATTTTTTGCCTTGCGCTGATGCTTGCGCTGAGGCCAGCACCGGGATGAGCAGGGCGGGAAAACCTAAGGAAGTGTTAGGAAATCCCCGTCCCCGTTGGTTGTGCCCTGAATCACGAATAGTTTGGATCGGGTCCTCTGCTGTTCCAGGGGGACTGTCAACGTCGAGGAGGAGCCATGAGCAAAGTTGCCATGGACAGCACGAAAGTACGCCCGGAACGGTCGCCGGTGGCGGCGCCGTCAAGGAAGGTTCATCGATGAGCACCCAGCAAGCCGTGACCCAGAATGAGGCAGCCCAGACCCGCAGGGCCGTGAGCAACATCCTCAAGGGCTCCGCAGGCAACCTCGTGGAGTGGTACGACCTCTACGTCTACACAGTCTTCGCAGCCTACTTCCAGTCCCACTTCTTCAATTCCAAGGACGAGCTGCAGGCCGGCCTTGAGGCGATGGCCGTCTTCTCGACGTCGTTCCTGATGCGCCCGATCGGCGCCTGGTTCTTCGGCCGCTATGCCGACCGCAAGGGACGGAGGGCCGCGCTCACGCTGAGCGTGACGCTCATGTCCGCCGGATCCTTCGCCATCGCCATCCTTCCGACCACGCAGCAGATCGGCGTCTGGGCGTTGCTCCTGCTGATCCTCGTGCGCCTGATCCAGGGCTTCTCGGTCGGCGGCGAATACGGCACCAGCGCCACGTACATGTCCGAGGCCGCCACCTCCAAGCGCCGCGGCTTCTTTTCGAGCTTCCAGTACGTCACCCTGATCGGCGGCCAGATGCTGGCCCTGCTGGTCCTCGTGATCCTGCAGAACGCCATGCCCAAGGGTGATCTGACCGAGTGGGGCTGGCGCATTCCGTTCGCGATCGGCGGCGTGGCCGCACTCGTGGTCCTGTGGCTGCGGCGCTCCATGGAAGAAACCGTGTCCGCGGAGCAGGTCGAGGCCGCCAAGGCCCCCGTCGTGGCCGGCGAGGCCCGGCCCGGTACCATGAAGCTGCTGTTCACCCAGCACTGGAAGCCGCTGCTGATCTGCATCGGTGTGACCCTCGGCGGCACTGTGGCGTTCTACACGTACACCAACTTCATCCTGAAGTTCATGAACGATACTTCGGGTATCGCCAAGACCGACACCTCGGTGATCAACTTCTGGGCGCTGCTCATCTTCATGCTCCTGCAGCCCGTCTACGGGATCATCTCGGACAAGGTCGGCCGCAAGCCGCTGCTCCTCTGGTTCGGCATCACCGGCGTCCTGTTCACCTGGCCGCTGTTGTCTACCCTGGCCGGCACCAAGGATCCGTTCACCGCGTTCCTGCTCATGATGGGCGGCCTGCTGATCGTGGGCGGCTACACGTCCATCAACGCCCTCGTGAAGGCCGAGCTGTTCCCGGCCTCCATCCGCGCGCTGGGCGTCGGACTGGGCTACGCGATCGCCAACTCACTCTTCGGCGGCACGGTTCCGCTCCTGGGTGCCGCGTTCCAGAAGGCCGAGCGCGTGGACCTGTTCTTCACCTACGTCACGGTGGCCATCGCCATCTCCCTGCTGGTCTATGTCTTCGCGCTGAAGAACAAGAAGGTGACGCACCTGGACCGCGAGCAGGGCGATGCCTGGTCGCCAGCTGTTGCCGCGGACGGCGGCACGGACGCTGGCCGCAGGGACGACGACAAGGACCTCATCGACGCCACTCGCGGCTAGGTCCGCGCGCCGTTTCGACGGTTCCCTGCGCACACGACGCTACGAAGCGTCGAGTGCGGCAGGGAACCATCGAAATGGGCGAGGGCGACGGCTGGTGGCCGGCTTCCGGACTTCGGGTCCGGGACGGCGCCCCGGGTGAGAGAATGGAGGGCGGTTCCGGCGGCCAGTCCGCAGCGGACCGTCCAGTGCTAATACAGCCGGCTGACCGCGTGTTCCTCTGGCAGGACGCGGGCAACCGAGCGAACCACTATGAATGGAACATCCATGACTTCCGCCAAGACTTTTCCGGCCGCAGCTGCGCCCAGGTTTGCCTCAATCGGCTCGCCCTACTTCGGCATCATGCTCGCCGTCATGGCCGTGGTGCTGATCCTCTCCAACATCGGCGCCTCCAAGGGCGTGGTGCTGGGCCCGATCGTCACGGACGGCGGCTTCTTCCTGTTCCCGCTGGCCTACATCCTGGGTGACGTCATCAGCGAGGTGTACGGCTTCAAGGTGGCGCGCAAGGCCATCATCACCACGTTCGCGCTCTCGGTGTTTGCCTCCATTTGCTATTGGATCATCATCGCGCTGCCTGGCTTCGACGATGAGTTCGGCGCCTCCAAGCAGGCAGCCCTCGAGGGTGCGCTCGGCCCGGTTCCGCAGATCGTGCTGGCCTCCCTGCTGGCGTTCCTGGCCGGCCAGACCATCAATTCCTGGATCCTGGTCAGGATGAAGGCGCGTACCGGCGAGAAGTCCCTCTGGGCGCGCATCATGAGCTCCTCGGTGGCCGGCGAGTTCGTGGACACGCTGATCTTCTGCAGCATTGCCGCGTCCGTCATCGGCATCACGGACTTCGGCATGTTCGTGAACTACGTCGTGGCGGGCTTCCTCTACAAGACCCTGGTGGAGTTCCTCTTTGTGCCCGTGACGGCGCTGGTGATCGGCTGGGTCAAGAGGCGCGAGCCGAGCTACGGGGCAGTGACCCAGGCAGCGTAGCCGGCCACCCGCCGTCGTACGTTCCCGCCCGACCTGCCGCCGTTTCGACGGTTGCTGCCCCCGCTCGACGCTGCGAGACGTCGAGCCCGGCAGGGAACCGTCGAAACGGCGGGAGCACTGGGACGGTGGGGAGTCAGGCGGCCGGCCCTCTGCCGAGCGCCCGGAGCACCCGGTACTTGAATTCCGCCTCGTTGAACAGGTCCTTCCACTCGATCCGCACGAAGATCCAGCCCTGTTCCATGAGTGCCTTTTCGCGGCGGCGTTCGGCAAACAGGACTTCGCCGGTGGGCTGATAGTCGAAATACTTGGCCTTTCCATCGAATTCGAGCGCCACTTTCTTCTTGGGCCAGGCGAAGTCCAGGCGGTGCTCGCCGAGCGGAGTGTGCACCACGTACTGGGGCTCGGGCGGCTCGATCTTGAGCCTGTGCAGCAGTTCCCTGGTCAGGGATTCCCCGGGCGACTCGGAGCGCGGATCCGCCAGTTCGACGGCGCCGCGCAGCGCCGCGACCCCGTTGCGCCCGGCCAGTTCGGCGCAGCAGGTCCGCAGAACCTCAAGATCCGCGCCAAGCCGGCAGGCATGATCGACCAGGATCACGGACTGCCGCAGGTTGAACATCAGGCAGCAGTCCACCACTGTCCGCTCGAGTGACGTGCAGGGGAGACCATCCACAAAGCCAACCTCGCCCCGCCCCAGGGCGCGGGTATGGGCAACGACGCCGGCTCCATGGGATATACCGGAGGGGCAAGTCGCCTGGGTCAGGTGGATCCGGTCATCAACGTTCCACAGGCGAAGCCGGCGCAAGCGGGCGCTCGAGGTGTGACTGTAGACAAAGCTGCCGGCCGACGTCGTGAGCGTCCCGTGTGAGTGGGCGTGGATCAGGTAACGGCTGCGCGTGCCCGGCTTCAGTTCGTTCCACCAGCTCCCGCGGACGTAGCAGCCGCGCCTGGGACGCACCAAGTCGCCGCTCTGCACCAAATGGGTGATGGCCCGTGGCTGAACGCCGGCGCTGAGCAATTCCTGCGTGCGCCACATCTTGCCGGCGGGAAGCTGAGGTTTCGGCTGGGTCATGGTTCCAGCGTCGGCCTCGCCACGTCTGGGTTCCAGACCTCAAGTTGGCTATGTGGAAACCCGGTTCGACGGTACCCTGCTGTGGTCGACGCGGCGATACGTCGAGCGCGCAGGGAACCGTCGAAACGGCGGGCCGGCCGGCGGGGGCCGGCCGGCCGAGAGGGGCGGGCAGGGCGCGGCGACCAGAGGCGCATCAGACCCTACGTGTAGTACCGCGCCAGGGTCTCCGCCTTGAACTCGAAGAAGTCCCCGGATTCGATGGCCAGCCGGGCGTCGTCCACCATCTTCACCACGAAGCGCTCGTTGTGGATGGAGATGAGCGTGGCGGAGAGCATCTCCTTGGCCTTGAACAGGTGGTGGATGTAGGCGCGTGAATAGTTCAGGCAGGCGTAGCAGTCGCAGCCTTCCTGGAGCGGGCCGAAGTCGCGCTTGTACTTCGCGCCGGACAGGTTGTACCGGCCGGTGGGCGTGTAGAACGCCGAGTTCCGGGCCACGCGGGTGGGGGAGACGCAGTCGAAGGTGTCGGCGCCGTTTTCGATGGCGGTGAAGATGTCGTCCGGTTCGGAAATGCCCAGCAGGTGCCGGGGCTTGTTCTCCGGGAGTTCCTCGTTGCACCACCGCACAATCGTGCCGAGGTTCTCCTTCTCCAGGGCCCCGCCGATCCCGTACCCGTCAAAGGCCATCGCGCCGAGGTCGCGGCAGGCCTTCCGCCGCAGGTCCTCGTACTGCGCACCCTGGATCACGCCGAACAGGGCCTGGTACGGCTTGCCCGCGCGCTCCGAGGTGAGCCGGAAGTGCTCATCGAGGCAACGGAGGGCCCACAGCCTGGTGCGCTCCAGCGACTCCTCCTGGTAGCCGCGGGAGTTCTGCAGCGTGGTGAGCTCGTCGAAGGCGAACATGATGTCCGCGCCGATCTGGTGCTGGACCTGCATGGAGATCTCGGGGGAGAAGCGGTGCCGGTCCCCGTTGAGGTGGCTCTTGAACCACACGCCGTCGTCGTCCACGTGGGCCAGGCGCTCCTTGCCCGCGGCCACGGCATCATCGGGCCCGGACTGGTCCACGGACTTCATGTCGATGACCTTCTTGAAGCCCGAGCCGAGGCTCATCACCTGGAATCCGCCGGAGTCCGTGAAGGTGGGGCCGGGCCAGTTCATGAAGGCGCCCAGCCCGCCGGCCTCGTCCAGGACCTCCGGACCCGGCTGGAGGTACAGGTGGTAGGCGTTGGCCAGCAGCGCCTGCGCCCCGAGCTCCGCCATGGACTCAGGCAGCACCGACTTCACGGTCGCTTTGGTTCCGACGGCGATGAAGGCCGGCGTCTGGATCTCGCCGTGCGGCGTGGTGATGGTGCCGGTCCTGCCGAGGAACTCGCCACCGTTGGCTGACACCTGTTCGGGGGACGGGCGGCAGGACTCAGTGAGCCGCTTGCCCACGCGGAAAGAGAACTCCGACTGGCGGGCTGGCGGCTCTGGTACAGGATTGGCTGGCACGGTTCAAGTGTGCCAGCTTCCCTGCGTGAAACCTCAGTGGATGGGTTCCGATGTGGGGTAGTTCTCAGAGCGCCAATCGTCCCATAGGGTGCGGATGGTTTCCAGGCTGTGTGCCCCCAGATCGTACGTCGACAGGATCACCATCGAACCGCCGTCGGGCCTGACATCCGGGATGACCGGCTGGTCCGCCACGATCAGCAGGCCCTCGCCGTGCTCCGCGTAGCTGTGCACGGTGAGCCCCACCTGGTGGTTCGATTTGTACCAGACCTTGCCGGAGATTTCCTCGCCGGTGGCCAGGGTCAGCGAATAATCCTCGCCCCGGGCGGGGACGTCCTTCAGGCCCAGCTTCTCGATCGCCGAGCCTCCGCTGCCCGGCACCGAAAAGAAGCAGGTCCGGCGCTTGCCGTGCGGGTGCCGCTCCAGCGCGAACCGCAACTGGTGGAGGAACGTGAGCCAGCCCTGGGTGATGTCCTCGTCCCAGGCGGCCCATTCGGAGTTGTGGTCCATCGCGGCGCGGGTGACGCTGACCTCCGTCCCGGTGGGAACCGGCTTGAGCGTGAAGATGTCGCCGCCGTCGACCGTCAGCGTGGTGTGGTCTGCGCCCTCGACCACGGTGGTGTTGAAGTAGATCTCATTGATTTCCGCCGCGAGGTCGTCGGCCTCCCAGCCATGCCACTGTGCGACCTTGGAGGGTTCACGCAGCATTGTCCAAACCTGCGGGGCGTCCGAGTTGATCACAACGCTCAGATTGTTTGTCATGGCCTGAATCTACAACTTCGGCACAGCCCGGGCTAGAGGAAAACGGCAATCTCCTGGACGCCTGACGGGGTCACCACGGGCACGCGCCTGATCCTTGGAAAGCTATGCCCGGACGGATTCCAGTTCATTGGCGATCCGCCGTTCCAGCTCCCCGGCATTGATGGTCTGCGACCCGCCGTGGGCGCGCAGGAACAGCAGCGACTCGAGCCGCAGGCGACGCCATTCGCGCTCGGCCTCATGGTTGGAATTGTCCATGGACCGAAAAATCTCTTTGTCGTACAGGTTGGGCTCATTCAGCGACCGCTGGCGCACCCTGGCCTGCATCCGGGCCTTGAAGGCGTCCGTTTCCTGGTTTTCCCGGGCCCGGAGCAGCTTCTCGTAGACGGCCGCGCGGTCCTTCTGCCCCGTCTGGCGGCAGATGTAGGTGGACAGCGCCAGCGACGCCTCCACTGACGCCCAGCGGCCCGGGTTGCCGTCGAAGGGCAGCACGTTCAGGAGGTCCGCCACGGTCAGCGCGGCATCGGGGTCCTTAAGCATGATGAAAAGTTCGTGCGCGAGGTCGCTGAGATCCTTGAGGCAGCTGCCGGACTTCGTGTTGATGCCCTTCACCAGCTTATCGGCCAGAAGCAGCACGCCCACGGAATCCGGATGCGCTTCCGCGACGGCCTCCACCACGGATTCGGGGGTCCCGGCGGGCTCCGGGATCAGGGCGAGATCGTCGGCGCTGGGCCCGATCACCGCGGGGGTCGTGGCAGGCAGGGGAGGTACGACGACGGCGGCCGGCGCCGCGGGCACAGCCGCCCCGCCGCCGGGGTTCTCAAGCACCTGAAGCGGAGTGCCGGCGTCGGACGCGTTGGGGGAGCCGTCCTTGCCGGCACTGTTCTCCAGGGCCTTGTCCTTCGGGGCGACGGTCTTTGGGGCGGTGAGCGGGGAGCCGTCCGGGCCGGGTTGATCGGAGGCAGGCTGCGGCCCGGCGATCCGGACCGAGGATCCGGCTGCGATGCGGAGCATGCCGCCCCCGGTGAGGGTTGCAAGGACGATCGCGGGAGTGCCGAAATCGTCGTTTTCGACTTCCACGGAGTGAATTTCCGCGGACCGCTCGCCGTCCGGCAGGAGAAGGTGGTCGCCCGTCTGCAGAGATCCAGCCTGCTGTTCGCGGAAGTTCTGGGCAGCTGGTGGGTGGTTCATCGGGAGTCCTTAAGTTCTCTTGCGGTCCGCCCAACAGTCTACAAAGGAGTGACTGCGAAGTCGGGGAGGCGCGGACGCCCGGCCGTCAGCTGCCTACGCCGGCGTAGGCCAGGGCCTGCCGAACCAGAGCCCCGCGGCCACCGCTGAATTCCAGCTGGACGCCTTCGCTGAGCACTTCCTGCGGGGTCATCCACGTCAGTTCCAGGGCGTCTTGGCGCGGCTCGCATTCGCCGGTAACGGGGATGATGTAGGCCAGCGAGACGGCGTGCTGGCGGTCGTCGGTGAAGCCGGTGTGCGACGGCGCAGGAAAGTATTCGGCCACGGTGAACGGCACGGGGCTGATGGGCAGCTGCGGAAAGGCCAGCGGCCCAAGATCCTTCTCCATGTGGCGAAGCAGGGCGGCGCGGATGGTTTCGCGGTAGAGCACGCGCCCGGAGACCAGGGAACGGACCATGGTGCCGTCCTCGTCCGCTTGGAGGAGGGTGCCCACCTCATTCACAAACCCGAGGGGATCGAGCCGGACCGGCACAGCCTCCACATAGACCATGGGAAGCCTTCCGCGGGCCTCGAACAGGTCTTCGTCGGACAGCCAGCCGGGATTGGGGTCGGGGGTGCGCACGTTCATGGTTAAGTTCTACCCCATCCCCACGCGTCCGGCGTTCGATGCGTGAGATCTCAGCTCTTAGCGGATGCCAAAGTGCCTGTGGAGTGCCGGGATCTCACGCATCGAACGAACACGCATCGAACCGCGGAGCTACACCGGACGCCTGGCCGACACCCACAGCGTGGACGGCACGTGGGAACCCGGTGCGGCACCTCCGGCCGCATCCGGGTTGGCCACGTGCAGCGTCCGCCCGAAGGCCTCTTCCGTCATGCTGACCTGGTGCCCAGCGGCGGTGAGCCGGTCCCGCAAGGCGTCCAGATCGCCGTCGTACTCGAAACCGAAGCCGGACCGCGCCGGCCCGGAACCGGGGCGCACCATGAGCACCCCGCCGTTCTTGGCGGTGAAGTCGGCCGTTTCGTCGGCGTCGGGGACGGGGCGGAACCGGGCGCCGATGCTCCGCAACGTGTTGGCCGCCGCAGCCGCGTCCTCGGTGAACCAGACCGCCACCACCTTCAGCCCCGGATCCGCGCCGGCGCACTGGACGTCGTGGGCTGCCTTGTCCGCCATGAAGCTGAAGCCGTCCGCGCCCGTGATCCTGCAGGAATCGCCGATATCCGGCGGCACGAGCTCGGCCGGAGTGGTTCCCGTTTCCGCCCCGGCCAGGTTGGTGCGCCGGGCGAACTCCTCGGGATCGCCCACTTCGACGCCGAAGGAAGTGACGCCGTCGTCCGCGGTGCCGGACGGGGTGTGCTGGAGCGCCAGCCGGCCGGACCAGGCGTCGAACTCCTTCCAAGAGTCGTCGTCCAGGGTCTTGACCATGCCCAGGTCTGTGAGGAGCCGCTCCCACGGTTCCATCCGGGAGGTGAAATGAACGGGGCGGGCACGCAGCATGGGTTCTCCTCGGATTCGGAAAGCGCCGTCATGGCCATGATGCCATGACTTGATTCGTCCGGCACCGGGGGCAGAATAGGCGGATGGCTGTTGAACTCGAGGAACTCCTGGTCAAGGATGCTGCTGAATGGCGCACGTGGCTTGAACACAACCACGACACCAGTCCGGGCGTGTGGCTGGTCCTGCACAAGAAGGGCGGCAGCATCACAGAGCTGGACTACGAGGCCGCCCTGCAGGAAGCGCTGTGCTTCGGCTGGATCGACGGACAGGGCAAACGGCGCGACGACGACAGTTCCTTCCAGCGGATGACCCGCCGCGGGCCCAAGAGTGTCTGGTCCGCACGGAACGTGGACCGCATCGAGAAGCTCGAAGCCGCCGGTAGGATGACGGCGGCAGGCCGGACCGCCGTCGACGCCGCCAAGGCGGACGGCCGCTGGGAAGCCGCGTATTCGGGGCAGGCGTCGGCGGAGGTCCCGGCCGATCTTGCCGCCGCGATTGCCGCGGTCCCGGAGGCCCAGGCCATGTTCGACGTCCTGACATCCGTCAACCGCTACGCCCTGATCTACCGCACCAACTCGGTGAAACAGGCGTCCACCCGGGAACGGAAAATTGCGGGATTCGTGGAGATGCTGGCACGGGGCGAAACGCCGTATCCCCAGAAGAAACGCCCTGCAGGCCTGACAGGAGCCTGAAGCAGAAAAGGCCTGAACCGGAGAACAGCAAGGGACAGCTCCGCCGCGCTAAAATTGATGCCACTCCCAACACGATCGGCGGACATGCAGAGGTTTTCCCTACGCAAGCTCGGCCCGCGTGCCACCTGGATTGCGGTGGCGGCGGCCCTCACGGCGGTGCTGGCTGTGGCTGCGGCCGTTGGCCTGGCCGGCGGCTCCGGCCAGCAGGAGCAGGGGAGGACCGGGCCGGCACCGGCCCAGTCGTCGCCCGCGCCCGACCAGCAGTCGTTCACCAGGCCCGAGGGAGCCTCCCAGTTCCGCCCCGGCTACCACCTGACGCCCGCGAAGGAATGGATGAACGATCCGCAGCGGCCGTTCATGCTCGACGGGGTATGGCACTACTACTACCTGTACAACGCCGACCACCCGGAGGGCAACGGCACCGAGTGGTACCACGTCACCAGCACCGATCTGGTGCACTGGAAGGACGAGGGAGTGGCCATTGAGAAGTTCAAGAACGGCCTGGGCGACATCGAAACGGGCAGCGCCGTAGTGGACCACGACAACACGGCAGGATTCGGCAACGGCGCCGTGGTGGCTGTGATGACGCAGCAGGACAAGGGCATCCAGCGCCAGTCCCTGTTCTACTCCACGGACAAGGGCTACACGTTCAAGGCCTACGACCGGAATCCCGTGATGGATAACCCGGGCAAGGAGCACTGGCGCGACCCGAAAATCATCCGAGACGAGGCCAGGGGCCAGTGGGTCATGGCCTTGGCCGAAGGCGAGAAAATCGGCCTCTACACCTCGCGCGACCTGAAGGACTGGCGCTATGTCTCCGGCTTCGAGCGCAAGGGCCTGGGAATCCTCGAATGCCCGGATCTCTTCCAGCTGGACCTCGACGGCGACCCGGCCAAGCGCACCTGGGTCCTGGCCGCGAGCGCCAACGGCTCCGGGGAGGGGCGGACCACGGGCGTGGCCTACTGGACGGGAACCTGGGACGGGACCACCTTCACCCCGGCTGACGAGAAGCATCAGTGGCTCGACGCCGGATCAGACTTCTACGCGGCCGTCACCTGGGATGATCCCCGGCTTCCGGACAACGAAAGGACGGCGTCCCGGCACGCCATCGGCTGGATGAACAACTGGACCTACGCCCGCCAGTTGCCGACCACCGACTGGCAGGGCGGCGCCGACTCGATCGTGCGGGACATCCGCCTCAAGACCGTCCATGGCAGGCCCTCCCTGGTCTCGACGCCCACCGGCGCCATGTCGGCCCTGGAAGGCGACTCCAAGACAGCGGACAGCAGGCCCGTCACTCCCGGGGGCGCGGGGGACCTTCCCGCCCCCGGCAGCGGTGCCTACCGGCTGGACGTCACACTGGAAAGGACGCAGGCCGACGACGGTGCGGAGGCTCTCCTGAAGCTCGGCAGCGGCTCGGCGGACTTCGCCACCATCGGGTACAACTTCGCGGAGGGAACGGCCTCGCTGTCCCGGGCGGCGGTGGTGCCAGGTGCGGAGGCACTCGGCCCGGTCTTCACCGACCGGCGAACCGCGCAGAGCCCGGCCCGCGGCTCAAACGCGCCCGGCCTGGGGAGCGTGGAGCTGACCGTCTTCGTGGACTACTCCTCGGTTGAGGTGTTCGTCAACGGCGGGGAGCAGACCCTGACCTCCCTGGTGTTCCCCCGGGAGGGGCAGCACACGGTCAACGCCGCCACCACCGGCGGCAACGTCACCCTGAAATCCTTCAAGTACACGCTGCTGGCCACCGCCCGGTAGGTCCTGACACGGCGACCGGTCAGGCCACGGCGACCGGTCAGGCCAGGGCGACCGGTCAGGCCAGGGCGCCGAGGGCCTGGGCCACCACCACGGCCGAGGCCGAGGACCACGCCTGCGGATGGCACGACGCCGGGTAGGGCACGGCGTGGCCGGCGGACTGGGACGCGGGGGCGCCGGCGAACAGCTCCGGCAGGCGGTGCCCGAAGGACTCCGATGCCGTCAGCAGCCCGTCCGCGAGCGTGCGGGCTTCGGCCGTGAAGCCGTCGGCAAGGAGCCCCCGGATGGCGATGGCGGTGTCATGACTCCACACTGAACCGCAGTGGTAGCTGTACGGCCAGAATCCGGCCGCCCGGTTGGACATCGTGTGGATGCCGTAACCGGTGAACAGCTCCGGGCTGAGCAGCCGCGCGGCGACGAGGTGCGTCTCCTCCGGGGACAGGATGCCCGTGCCGAGGAGGTGGCCCATGTTGGAGCCCGGGATATCCAGCGGCACGCCGCCGCCGTCCAGCGCCATGGCCGGAAACCTTCCGACGGCGTCCTCCACCCAGAAGCGCTCGCGGAACCGCTGCTGCAGGTCGGCGGCGAAGTCCCGGAGCTCACCGGCGGTGGAAGCCCCGGCATCGGCGTCGGTGGCGTCGAAGAGCTCCGCCGTGGCCAGGGCCGCCTGGTAGGCGTACGCCTGGACTTCCGCCAAAGCGATGGGTCCGTCGGCCAGCCGTCCGTCGCGGAACTGCATGGCGTCCGCCGAATCCTTCCAGCCCTGGTTGCTCAAACCGTGGCCGGTGGGGTCCTGGTACGTCAGGAACCCGGAGCTTCCCGCCGTTCCGTCGGGATTGGCGGACGCGAGCAGCCAGGCCGCGGCACGGCGCGCATTCGGCAGCAGGGTACGGACGGCGTCGTCGGCTTTGCCCGTGTGCCACAGTTCGGCCAGCAGGCACAGCCAAAGAAGCGTGGAATCCACCGCCCCGAAGTACTGGGGAGGGAGGCGGAGCCCTTCGCTTTCCAGTACTAGCTCCTTGGCGCGGAGCTCGTGCAGGATCTTGCCGGGCTCCTCGGCGGCCTCCGGATCGGACTTGCTGCCCTGGAATTCCGCCAGGACGCGGAGCGTGCCCGCCGCCAGCCCTGCGTCGAGGGACAGCAGCATGCGCGCGGTCCACAGCGAGCTCCTGCCGAACAGGGTGAAGTACCAAGGCGCGCCGGCCGCGATGAAGGGGGCGTCGGGCAGCTGGCGCGTGGCCAGGCGCAGGCCGTCCAGCTCATCCAGCGAATTCTCGAGGAGCGTCTGCAGCGGCCCGGAGGGCACTGCGTGGGCCGGAAACGTGAGCGAGGAAGGCGCGGCGGCCACCACGGCACCGCCGTGGTCATCCAGCACAGCCTGCCATTCGGCTTCGTAGGGCCGGCCGCGGCCCGCGGTGCCGCGCCACAGCAGCTGCTGGCCCGGCCCCGTGCTGCCGGGGGCCGAGACCGTAAGGTTCCGGCCGTCGTCGTGCCAGCGCAGCACGGCGTCATCTTTTACGGGGTCCTGCGGGTCGCGGAAGCGGCTCAGCCGGATGCCGGCCATGTCTGTGAAGTCGGCCGCGAGGTCAATGGCGAGTTCGACGTCGAGTTCCTCGAGGGACGTGCTGATCCGCAGCGCGTGCCGGACCACGCCGGGTGTGACGGTCCAGGTCTGCAGGAGTTCGACGGCGGGATCCGCCGTGTGCCCGGCGACCCCCCTGGTGAGTCCCCGGACCCGCAGGACGCCGCCAGGGGCCGGGTCCACGGAGACCTGTTCCGGTTCCATGCCGTTGACGGTGACAGACGCCCGGCAGAGCATGCGGGTGTCGCCGTGCAGGAGTCCCGTGAATGTGGGGCCTCCGGAGAGCCGGCCGTCGGCGTCCAGCCACAGCTGGGTGGGAGCGGCAACTGAACAGTACTGACGGTGAAGACCCGGCTGAACACTCATGCGCCCAAGCCTACGCGGGCCCCTCGGAGGCCGGGATTTCGACAGGCTCAATCAGCTGAAACGGGCTCGGCAGCGGGAGCGGCTCAGTCGGCGTCGATGGGGAACGCCACCGCTTCGCCCACCACGCGCAGGCACAGTTCGGTGCCGGGCTGGGCGATGGACGCGTTCCAGTGCCGGATGGTGATCACTTCGCCGCCGCCGGGATAGCGGTGGTCCTTCATCGCTCCGGCGAGCTTCGGCGGCACGGCCAGCTTCAGGCGCACGGTGGTCTCGGGGCCGAAGTAGTCGGTGTCCACCACCACTCCGCGGATGGGCCCGTCCTCGGCAATGCGGATCTGCTCCGGACGGAGCATCAGCTGGACCCGGCCCTGGGCCGGCGGGCGCCGGACGGGGATGCCGCCGAGTGAGCACGTGGCCAGGGAGCCCTCCATCCAGGCGTCAAGGATCACGGCGTCACCGAGGAATTCGGCGGTGGCACGGTCCGCCGGGCGGGTGTAGACGACGAACGGGTTACCGATCTGCGCCAGCTTGCCGCCGCGCATGACGGCCACCTGGTCGGCGAAGGACAGCGCTTCCGCTTGGTCGTGGGTCACCAGGATGGTGGTCACGCCAGCCTCGTTGAGCACCTTCGCCACGGCCCGGCGCGTGGCCACTCGAAGGCCGGCATCCAGGGCGGAAAACGGCTCGTCGAGGAGCATGAGTTCGGGCTCGCGGGCCAGGGCGCGGGCCAGGGCGACCCGCTGCTGCTGGCCGCCGGACAGCTGGTGCGGCCGCCGCTTGGCCATGGCGGTGTCCAGGGAGACCATTTCGAGCAGTTCGTTGACGCGGGCCGAAACCGCGCGGCGGCCGCCGTCGAGCTTTGCGGCGCTGAGCCCGAAGGCGATGTTCTGGCCCACGGTCAGGTGCGGGAACAGGGCGCCGTCCTGGGCCACGTAGCCGATGTGGCGCTTGTGCGCAGGTTTCCACACGCCGTTGCCCGCCACCGGGTTGCCATTCAGCAGGATGGTGCCGGTGCCGGGGTGTTCGAAGCCGGCGATCAGGCGGAGCAGCGTGGTCTTGCCGGAACCGGAGGGACCCACGATGGCGGTGGTGCCGCCCTTGGCCACTGACAGGTTGACGCCCTTGAGGACGGCCTGGGAACCGAAGTCCTTGGTGACCGAGTCGATCTCCAGGTGGCTGTTGGTGCTGGGCGCCACGGAGGCTGAGACCCGTGGTTCCGGGAGCCTGGACGGGGATTGTTCGGTCACTGTCCCGCTACTTTCTTGGACTGCTGGAAGAGCAAATAGGTCATGGGTGCCGAGATCACGATCATCAGCAGGGCATAGGGCGCGGCGCCGGCGTAGTCGATTTCGCTGCTCTTGCTCCAGAATTCCGTGGCCAGCGTCTTAGTGCCGTTGGGGGAGAGGAGCAGCGTTGCGGTGAGCTCGTTGGCGATGGCCAGGAAGACGAGCGCCGCGCCGCCCGCCGCGGCCGGGGCCGTCAGCCGCAGCGTGACGCGGAGGAAGGCCAGCAGCGGCGGACTGCCCAGGGCCTGCGCCGCCTCGTCCAGCTCCTTCGGTGCCTGGGCCAGCCCGGCACGGATGTTCACCAGTGCCCGCGGCAGGAACAGGAGCACGTAGGCCGCGATCAGGACCCCCGAGGTCTGGTACACGCCGGGGACCAGCCGGATGCTGACGGTGACGAAGGCAAGGCCCACCACTATTCCGGGCATGGAGCTCGTGACGTAGTTGGACAGCTCCAGCGCCTTGCTGAACCAGCTGGCGTGCCGCACGGCGAGATACGCCATGGGGAACGCGACGACGGTGGTGACCACGGCGCCGGCCAGGCCGTAGCCGAGGGTCTGCAGCAGGGCGGGGATGAATTCGTCGGCGGTCCAGATGTCCGCGCCGCCGGCGATGATCCAGCGCAGCACAAAGACCAGCGGCAGCCCGAACGCCAATGCGGTGAGCGCAAGCAGGAACAGCTGGCCAGGGAGCTGGTAGAGATGCAGCGGAAGCCTGAGCGCCTTGGCCTGCGCGCCCGAGCCCACCCGTGCGTACCGCGCGTTGCCCCGGCTCCGGACCTCAAGGACCAGCAGGATGAGGCAGAAGAATACGAGCACACTGGCCAGCATGTTTCCGGCAGTGCCGTTGAACGTTGATCGGTACTGCACCATGATCGCTGTGGTGAAGGTGTCGAAGCGGATCATGGCGAACGCGCCGTACTCGGCGAGCAGGTGCAGGGACACCAGCAGGGCGCCGCCGGTCATGGCGATCCGCAGCTGCGGCAGAACCACGCGGAAGAAGGCCCGCCACGCGCCGAACCCCAGCGATGCCGCGGACTGTTCCACAGCGGGATCGAGCCGGCTGAGGGTCGCCGCTGCCGGGATGTAGACGAGCGGGAAGTAGGACAGCGTGGCGATCAGCACGCCGGAAAACAGGCCCTCGAGCGACGGTACGGCGGACACCCACGCGTAGCTGTTCACGAAGGCAGGAATGGCCAGCGGAGCCGCGAGGAGCACCGCCCAGATCTTGTGGCCGCGAAGCGTGGTCCGCTCCACGAGCCAGGCGCCGCCCACGCCCAGGACCAGGCACAGCGGCACAGTGATCACGATCAGCAGCACGGTGTTCAGCAGCAGTTCGCCGACGCGCGGCCGGAAGATCAGCGCTGCCGCCGTGTCCCAGCCGGTTGCGGCCGTCATGAAGGCGACGTATCCCAGCGGGACAAGGGAAAACAGTGCGATCAGCACTGCCAGGACGGCGACGGCGGATACGCCGAAAGGCGGGCGGGGGCGCTTGCCCCGGCCCGCCGTCGTCGTGCTTCCGGAAGTCTCCGGCGCCGATAAATCGGTGATCACAGAATTACAGCAGTCCTGCCTTGGTCATCAGTTCGGTGACCTTCTGGGAGTTCAGCTTGGCCGGGTCCACGGTTGGGGCCTGAAGATCCTTGATGGGGACCAGCTTCTCGTTGGCCGGGACCTCGGAGGCGATGGCGTACTCGAAGGAGGTGCCCTTCTGCAGGACTTCCTGGCCCTTCTTGCCGGTGATGAACTTCAGGAAGGCCTGGGCTTTGTCAGCGTTCTTGGAGGACTTCAGCACGCCGCCGCCGGAGACCGAGAGGAAGGCGCCCGGGTCCTGGTTCTTGAAGTAGTACTGGCTGACGTTCTTGGAGTTCTCGCCGGTCTTGGCCTGGTCGCCGAAGTAGTAGTAATGGTAAATCAGGGCCGAGTCGACCTCGCCGGCGTTGACGGCCTTCATGGCGGTGCTGTTGCCCTTGTAGACCTTGGCGTTGTCCTTCATGGCCTTGAGCCACGCGTCGGCCGCAGCCTCGCCCTTGAGCTCGACCAGGGCGGCAACGATCGCCTGGAAGTCAGCACCGGACGGTGAGGCCGCCCACTTGCCCTTCCACTCAGGCTTGGCCAGGTCCAGCAGGGACTTGGGCAGCTTGTCCTCGGTGAGCTTGGCCTTGTCGTAGACAAGAACGGTGGAGCGGGCGGCGATGCCGGTCCACTTGTTGGTGCTCGGACGGAACGCCTCGGGAACCTGGGCGACGGTGTCCTTGTCCACGTCAGCGAACAGTCCGGCGTTCTCCACCTGCGCCATTGCGGGTGAGTTCTCCGTGAGGAAGACATCCGCGGGGGAGGCCTGGCCTTCCTGGACGATCTGGTTGGACATCTCGGTGTCGTCGCCCTGGCGCATGGTGACCTTGATGCCGGTTTCCTTGGTGAACGCGTCTACCCATTCCTGGGTGAGGCTTTCGTGCTGGGCGTTGTAGACCGTGATCTCGCCGTTGGTGGCTTCCGGGGAGGCAGAACCGGCGGGTGCGGGGGAGCCGCCGCAGGCCGACAGGCCAAGGGCTGCGGTGGCTGCGAGTGCGATGCCGGCCAGCGCGTTGTTGCGGATCTTCATCGGGGCTTCTTTCTGCAAAAGTCTGGTGGACCGGGGCCCTGGTGAGCTGGGGAAGTTAGGTGCAGCTCACTTCGAAAACTGTAGGTTAGCCAAACCTAAGCATCCAAGCCGCGGGGCGCTTAAGTGATGAGGATCACATCAATTACGTAACTGTTGCGTGCCGTAATTGGGCCGGGTGCGTGTGGGTGGCGGCGGGGTTCCGGCGGGCGCCGGCGGCTTCCGGCGGGGGCTATCGCGGGCCGGCGGCGATCGCCGCGGCCGATTCGAGGGTCATCCACGCCTGGAGTTGGGTGGAAAGTTCGACGGCGGTGCCCGGCGGGTACGTGGAACTCGCGGGCAGTGCCGGCTCGAACGAGAAGACCAGGCTGTCCGGCCGGCCGTGTTTCGCCAGGGCCTCGTCGGGGGAGATGCTTCTCCGGCCGGCCCAGAACGCCTCGGCGGTGTCCGTGACCAGTTGCGCGGCGGTTGCGCGGGTCGCTGCCGGCAGGCGTCCGTCGCGGGCGGCGAGCGCCAGGTACCGCGTCAGAATCCCGGTGAACAGGCCGCCGTCGCCCGTTCCGTCTGAGCGGAGGACGGCGGGGCCGGAGGTGCCGGCGCCTGCGTGGCCGGCGCCCGTTGTGCCGGTGGCCGTTGCTCCGGCTCCGGGGGTGGTGAGCTGCCGCGCCACGGCGTCCACCACTTCCGCCGCCCGCGCCAGGTTGGCGGTGCCGCCGAGTTCCAGGAGGGCACCGAGGACCGGGCCCTGGTTGTAGGTGTAGATGGCGTCCACCAGGACCGCCTCGCCCGCCGCGTTGATCCGGAGGCCGTCCAGGTAGAGACCCCGGCCGGGATCGAAAAGCTTGGCGTCGAGCCAGTCCAGCAGGGCCTGTGCCCTGGCCAGGTTGCCCGTGCGTGCGTAGTACAGCGCCACCGGTGCCGTGGCGGGGATGTTCTTGAAGTCCCTCTTCGTGCTCCAGAATGTGCCGCCGCCGAGGTCGTCCGTGGAGGCCGAATCGAACTGCAGCGTCAGGCTCTTGCGGATGCGGCCATGGCGCCGCCGGCTGGGCCTGCGGCTCTCCTCCGCCAATTGCTCCAGCCGAAGCGTGGCCAGCGCCAGCCAGGCCATGTCGTCGTAGTAGCTGTTGACGTACTTCAGGAAGTTGCGCAGCCGGATGCCGGTGACCAGCCGCGAAGCGAGCCGGCCCGCGCTGGGGCGGCGTTCGCCGTCGAACTTCGCCGGCGGCTGCCCCGCGGTCCCGAGTTCGCGGCGGCCGGTGTCCACGAGGCAGTCCAGGTAGTGCGCCTGCCACCAGTAGTGCCACGGGCGGGCGAGGTTTTTCAGGCGGCCGGAGGGCCGGATAATGGCGGCGATGTGGGTGCCGGGCAGGAAGAACAGCCGCTGGCCGAACAGCCCGGTGACCGAGCGGGCGGCCGCGTTGGCGCGCATGGCCCAGTCCGCGGGCGCGGCGTCTCCGGGTTCGGCTTCAGGGCGCGGCTGGTCCGGATGTGCCGTGGCTCCGCGGGTGGCCTCCGCATCGGGCTGCGTCATGGTGCCAGCCTAACGAATGGCCGCCACCGCAGGTGCGAGGGTGCGCCCGGGTGCGCTTTCAGTTAACATTCACTAACTAATGTTCGCGGCCGGTGGCCGGTTCCACATCAAGGAGGATGTATGGACATCAAGGGTTCCGTCGCGCTGATCACGGGCGGGGCGTCCGGCCTGGGCGCTGCCACGGCCCGGAGGCTGTTCGACGCCGGCGCATCGGTCGTCCTCGCGGATCTGGGGTCCTCGGCCGGCGCCGCCTTGGCCGACGAACTGAACGCCGGCAGCGCCCGGGGCAAAGGCAACGGCGGGCAGGACAGCGCTGGGCTGGCCGGCGGCCTGCAGGACAGCGCCGGGCCCGCCGGCACGGCCGCCGGCAACACGGCGGTCTTTGTTCCCACCGACGTGACTGACGAGCAACAGGTGCAGGCCGCCGTCGACGCCGCAGCAGAATTGGGTCCGCTGCGGATCGTGGTGAACTGCGCCGGGGTGGCCACGCCCGGGAAAGTCCTGGGGCGCGACGGCGTCCTGCCGCTGGAAACCTTCAACCGCGTCATCCAGATCAACCTGGTCGGTACCTTCAACGTCATCCGGCTGGCCGCCGCGGCGATGGCAGCAACGGAACCCGCCGTGACGGAACTGGGAGGGGAGGAGCGGGGCGTCATCATCAACACGGCCTCCGTCGCCGCGTTCGACGGCCAGATCGGCCAGCCGGCCTATGCCGCCTCGAAGGGTGCGGTGGCGGCCATGACGCTGCCGCTGGCCCGCGAGCTGGCCCGCTCGCTGATCCGCGTGGTGACCATCGCGCCGGGCATCTTCGAGACGCCCATGATGGCCGGCCTGCCACAGGAAGCGCAGGAGTCGCTGGGGAAGCAGGTGCCGCATCCGTCCCGCCTGGGCCGGCCGGCCGAGTACGCCAACCTCGCCGCGCACATCGTGGACAACGCCATGCTCAACGGTGAAACCATCCGCCTTGACGGGGCAATCCGGATGGGCCCGAAATGACGCAGGCCACCGGGGTTGAGGCCCTGCCCGATGCCGACTTCTTCGACTACGAGTCGATGCTCAGCGTCCCCGAACAGCGGAAACTCCAGGAGCTGCGGGAATTCCTGGCCGCGGAGATCGCACCGTTCGCGGGGGAGTGGTGGAACCGCGCCGAGTTCCCCGCGCACCTCCTGCCGAAGCTCGCTGCCTTGGAGCTGAGCACGCCGGCCCAGCGCGGCTACAGCCATCTGTTTGCCGGACTGGTGATCGCGGAAATGACGCGCGTGGACACCTCGATCGCCACATTCTTCCTGGTCCATCACGATCTCTTCGTGGAATCGCTCTACGAGTTCGGCTCGGAGGAGCAGCGGAACCGCCTGCTCGCTGACGCATCGAACCTGCGGACCACCGGCGCCTTCGCCCTGACCGAGCCCGGGCACGGCTCGGACGTCGCCGGCGGCATGGAAACCCGGGCGCGACGGATCTCGAGCCTGACCGGGGCCTCGGACGACGGCGGCGACTGCTGGGTGCTCAACGGCGCCAAACGCTGGATCGGGAACGGGACGTTCTGCGACTACATGCTGGTGTGGGCGAGGGACGAGGCCGACGGCGCCATCCGCGGCTTCATCGTGGATGCCGGTCTGCCGGGCGTGAGCCGGAGCCGGATCGAGAACAAGATTGCGCTGCGCACGGTGCAGAACGCGGACATCGTGTTCGAGGACGTCCGCGTTCTCGAGGCCGACCGGTTTGCCGGGATCGAGGGCTTCGAGGACACCAACGCCCTGCTCCGCGGGTCACGGATCATGGTGGCGTGGCAGGCGGTGGGGCAGCAGTTGGCGGCGTTCGACGTCGCCCGGCAGTACGCCGTCGAGCGCCAGCAGTTCGGCCGTCCGCTCGCGAAGTTCCAGCTCATCCAGCAGCAGCTGGTCACCATGCTGGGCAACGCCGTGGCAAGCATGGGCATGATGGTGCGGATCGCGCAGCTGCAGGACCGTGGCGCGGCGGACATGGCGCAGGTTGCCCTGGCCAAGTCCTACACTTCGGCCAGGATGCGCGAAACCGTGGCCATGGGCCGGTCCCTGCTGGGCGGCAACGGGATCGTCACCGACTACCGGATGGCCAAGATCTTCGCCGACGCCGAGGCCATCTACACGTACGAGGGCTCCCATGAGATCAACACGCTCATCGTGGGCCGCGCCGTCACGGGGGTGTCCGCGATCGTCTGAGGCCAAAGCACACCAGCGCGAACTGGCAGCTAATGCCCGCAAAACCCAGGTTTGCGGGCATTAGCTGCCAGTTCGCGCTTAGGGGCGGGGCTTAAGTGCCAGTTCGCGCTCAGTCGGTCAGGGCGGGCTGCTTTTCGCCGGCTTCGATCCGGGCGTCCAGGCTGTTGTTCTTCACCGGCATGGGGCACGTGCCGTAGGGCGTGAAGGCACTGGGGTAGTTGATGGCGCGGTTGAAGTCGAGGATCACGGTTCCGTCGGGCCTGGGTCGGGCCGTGGACACCTTCCGCCATTCGTCCGTGCCATCGCCGTTGGTTTCGTCGTGGAACGTGACGGTCAGGGCTCCGAGCTTCTCTTCCTCGGCGTGAAGCCGGTACTCGTGGTCTTTACCGGGCAGCCGGAACACCAGCTCACCGACGGACCGGTGCACGCCGTCCACCAGAGGGTTCGCGGTTGCAATCGGAACGTCCTCGGGCTCGGGAAACGCCTCAAACCGTGCCTCAACCACCAGGTCCGGGCGGTAATCAAAGGTGGGCACGCCGTCGAACTCGGTGAACACCGGCGACTTCGAATCCCGGGTGCGGATGGCATATTTGTCGGCCCGCATCGCCAGTTCCACCACTACCTGTTTGCCGTCCTCGCCGCCGAACTGCACCCACATCAGGGACTCCTCGTCGGCGAGCCGCGCCGTGACGGTGCCGTCCACGGGCTCTCCCGTTTCCACCAGCGTTAGGCCGTCCGACGCCGCGGCGGTGAGCGCCGCCGTCGTGCCGTCCGTTGACCACAAACCGGGAGCGAGATCGACGGCGGACGGCTGGCTTTCCAGCCACTGGAACGACGTGAGCGTCAGCCAGCCGTAGTCCGCGGCGAGGGCGGTGTTTCGGCTGCTGCGGAAGCGGCGCCAGCGTTCCAGCTGGGCGTCTGGTGCGGTGCTCATGGTTTCCTCCAAGGTGGGTGTCAATCTGGCCAGCTTAGGGGTCAACCCGGTGCGGCGGGACTTCATTCCGCAGCTGCCCCGTACTTAGGACTGCCGGGCACGGGACGGCCGGCGTAGCCTTGGAAATGGGCAAATACCCGCGCAGGATGAGGCGGCCCGCGGACACATACCGCGCCCGGCCCGAGGAGTTCAAGGGCAGGACAGCATCTGAGACATATTCCCGGCCTCCCGCCGGCTGCGGGTAACATCCCATAGGAACAAGTAACCCGGCTCACAGTATCCAGCGCAGTGTACGAGCCAAGTCCGAACCCTCGAAAGATAGTTTCCATGGCTGACACTGCAATGAATTCAGAAACAGATCTCGCCGCAGAACTCCGCGCGGACGTCCGCCGCGTTTCCACCCTGCTGGGCGAATCGCTGGTGCGCCAGCACGGCCCCGAACTCCTCGATCTTGTGGAGCAGGTGCGCCTGCTCACCAAGGAGTCGAAGGAGGCCGCCCGGGGCGGAGCGGACGCCACCGGGCCCTGGAGCGCGCACGACGTCGTTGCCCAGGTCCGCGAGCTGCTCGCCTCCCTGCCGCTTGAGCAGGCGACCGACCTGGTCCGGGCCTTTGCCTTCTACTTCCACCTGGCCAACGCCGCCGAACAGGTCCACCGGGTCCGCGGCCTGCGCACCCGGCAGGAGAAGGACGGCTGGCTGGCCAAGGCGGTGTCGGACATCGCCGGCCAGGCCGGCCCGGCCGTGCTGCAGGAAGTGGTCAATGAGCTCGACGTGCGCCCGATCTTCACCGCACACCCCACCGAGGCCTCGCGCCGCTCCGTGCTGGACAAGATCCGCAAGCTCTCCGACGTGCTGGCCGAACCCACCGAGGAAGGCACGTCGGCCCGCCGCCGCCAGGACCGCCAGCTGTCCGAGATCATCGACCAGATGTGGCAGACGGACGAGCTCCGCCAGGTCCGGCCCACGCCGGTGGATGAGGCCCGCAACGCCATCTACTACCTGAGCAGCATCCTCACCGACGCCCTGCCGGAGATGCTCACGGACCTGTCCGAACTCCTCGGCGAGCACGGCGTCACCCTGCCGGCCCAGAACGCCCCCATCAAGTTCGGCTCGTGGATCGGCGGGGACCGTGACGGCAACCCGAATGTCACGGCCGCGGTCACGCACGAGATCCTGCAGCTGCAGAACCAGCACGCGGTCCGCATCAGCATCGCCATGATCGACGAACTCATCTCCATCCTGTCCAACTCCACTGCCCTCGCAGGCGCCGACGAGACGCTGCTCGATTCGATCGACGCCGACCTCGCGAAGCTGCCCGGCCTGGACCGGCGCATCCTGGAGCTGAACGCCCAGGAACCGTACCGGCTCAAGCTGACCTGCATCAAGGCCAAGCTCATCAACACCGGCAAGCGTGTGGCTGCAGGGTCGGCACACCAGCCCGGCCGCGACTACACGTCCACCGAGGAACTCATCTCCGAGCTGGAGCTGCTGGAACTCTCGCTGCGCAACCACTCGGCATCCCTCGCCGCGGACGGTGCCCTGGCCCGCGTCCGGCGGGCCATCGCGTCCTTCGGCCTGCACCTGGCCACGCTGGACATCCGCGAGCACGCCGACCACCACCATGACGCCGTCGGGCAGCTCATGGACCGCCTGGGCGGACCCGGCATCCGGTACGCGGAACTGACCCGCGACGAGCGCCTCGAGGTACTGAGCGCGGAACTGGCGTCCCGCCGGCCGCTCTCCGGCCACCCGATCAAGCTCGACGGCGTTGCTGACGGCACGTACGACGTCTTCCGTGAAATCCGCCGGGCCCTGCGCACCTATGGCCCCGACGTCATCGAAACGTACATCATCTCCATGACCCGCGGCGCGGACGACGTCCTGGCCGCCGCCGTCCTGGCCCGCGAAGCCGGCCTCGTAAGCCTCTTCGGCGACGCCCCGTACGCCAAGATCGGCTTCGCGCCGCTGCTGGAAACCGTGGAGGAGCTGCGTGCCTCCGCGGAGATCGTGGACCAGCTGCTGTCCGATCCTTCCTACCGCGAGCTGGTCCGGCTGCGCGGCGACGTCCAGGAAGTCATGCTCGGCTACTCGGACTCCAACAAGGAGTCCGGCGTGATGACCAGCCAGTGGGAGATCCACAAGACCCAGCGCAAACTCCGCGACATCGCGGCCAAGCACGGGGTCCGGGTCCGCCTGTTCCACGGCCGCGGCGGCTCGGTGGGCCGCGGCGGCGGACCCACCTACGACGCCATCATGGCGCAGCCGAACGGCGTGCTCGAAGGCGAAATCAAGTTCACCGAGCAGGGCGAGGTCATCTCGGACAAGTACTCGCTGCCGGAACTGGCGCGCGAGAACCTGGAGCTGTCGCTGGCCGCCGTCATGCAGGGCTCCGCGCTGCACCGCACCCCGCGCACGTCCGATGACCAGCGTGAGCGGTTCGGGCATGTCATGGAGACCATCTCCGATGCCGCCTTTGCCCGCTACCGCAGCCTGATCGACGACCCCGACCTGCCCGCGTACTTCCTGGCCTCAACCCCGGTGGAGCAGCTGGGTTCGCTGAACATCGGTTCGCGCCCGTCCAAGCGCCCCGATTCCGGAGCGGGCCTCGGCGGCCTGCGGGCCATCCCGTGGGTGTTCGGCTGGACCCAGTCCCGGCAGATCGTGCCCGGCTGGTTCGGCGTGGGCTCCGGGCTGAAGGCTGCCCGCGAGGCCGGCAATTCGGCCCAGCTGGTGGAGATGATGCACGGCTGGCACTTCTTCCGCTCGGTGCTGTCCAATGTGGAGATGACCCTGGCGAAGACCGACCTGGACATCGCCGGCTACTACGTGGACACCCTGGTTCCGGAGGAGCTGCACCACCTCTTCCGGGCCATCCGGGAGGAATATGCGCTCACCGTCTCCGAAATCCAGAACCTCACCGGCGAGAACGTGCTCCTGGACGCCCAGCCCACGCTGAAGCGTTCACTGGAAATCCGCGACCAGTACCTCGACCCGATCAGCTACCTCCAGGTGGAGCTCCTGCGCCGCGTGCGTGAGGGCGCTCAGGACGGCACCATATCCGGCGCCGAGATCGACGAACGCCTCCAGCGGGCCATGCTCATCACCGTCAACGGTGTGGCGGCCGGCCTGCGCAACACCGGGTAGCCTCCGGCGTTCAACCACCGACGCTCTCTCATTTCTCGCGGGTTTTTCCCCATCGCTCTCTCATTTCTCGCGGGTTTTTCCGCGACGCTCTCTCACCTCCCGTGGGTTTTCCCTGACGCTCTCTCACCTCCTGCGGACTTTCCCCCCCGACGCTCTCTCACCCACTGAGAGAGGGTTTGGGTTTTGGTTGCGAAAGCTGAGAGAGGGTTGGATGTTAAGCGGCAGGAAGTGAGAGAGCGTGTGGGGTTTGCCGCGCGCCCCTTATCGAGCCTGTCGAGACCTTGGTTTTCGACGGGCTCAGCCAGCGGGCTCAATCGCTCAATCGCGGGTTTCGACGGGCTCAACCGGCGTGTCCGGTCCCGGTGTTCATCTGGATGAGGGCCATCGCGCGAACGGGCAGATAACGCCCTCAGAAGCACGATCCGAGGGCGTTATCTGCCCGTTCGCGCGGACACGTTAAGGTTGGAGGATGCCGTCGTTCCAGACCAGACTCAAGATCACCGGGCTGAAGCCGGGCAACCCTCCCGAGGCCGTGATGGCGGCCGCGGTGGAGGCCCTGGGCACGCGCCATCACGTGGAATCGAATCAGCTGGAACTCGCGGGCGGCGTGCCGCAGCTGAACCTGCGCTTCCTCGTGGAAGCCACGGAATACAGCGGTGAGAACAGCCAGGCCCGGGAGTCGGCAGCGATGATGCGCGACGCCGTCGAACGCGTTGCGGTGACCGGCTCACTTTCGGTGCTCCGCCGCAACCGCGGCCGCTGGGCGCCTGTCTGAGGGCTTCCGCTGACGGATTCCGCCCGGCTCTTTCTATCGTCCGTGTCCGGCTCAGCGGAGCGGTTCGGCGGGGCCGTCCGGCTCGTCCACGGGCGACCGATTTCCGCGCCGCCGCGTGGCGATCACGCCCACCAAGGCCCCGATCACCAGGCCCACGCCCAGGCCGATCAGCGAGCTCGCCCAAAACGGCAGTCGGGTCGCGGAGCCGGTGAAGTAGCCCAGGCCCACCAGCCAGGTAGCCCAGAGCACCCCGCCCAGTCCCGCACAAAGACTGAAGCCGGGGGTTGACACATCGGCGATGCCGGCCGCCGCCGAGGTGGCTAGCCGGCCGCCGGGAATGAACCGGGCCCCGATGATGGTGCCGTAGGTGGAGGAGCGGCCCGCCTTGGCGATGGCTTCGTGGATGCCGCGGTGGACTTTTCGGCCCCACGCCCAGTGGTCCAGGACATGGCTGAGGCGGCGCTTGAACAGCTGGAACACTATAACGTCGCCGAGCCACGAGGCCGCGGCGGACAGGCTGCCGATCAGAAACAGGTTGGCCCGGCCCTCCGCGGACAGCGCCCCGCCGGTGATCAGGACCATTTCCGAGGGGATGGGCGGAAATATGGCATCCCCGAGAACCGCCGGAATGATCCAGAAGTAGATCGCGGCCCCCCAGGTGTCCGCGTTGCCGAAGTCCATTCGCACAACGTACCGCACTTGGCGCCGGCACGCTGCGCAGCCCTTCGCGGGGACGGGCTGCGGTGCCACACTGGCAGCATGAGGATCGAGATTGTTCAGGGCGACATCACCGCGCGGCATGTGGATGCAATCGTCAACGCGGCAAATTCCTCGCTCATGGGCGGAGGCGGCGTGGACGGCGCCATTCACCGGGCGGCAGGGCCGGAGCTGCTGGAGGCCTGCCGGCTGCTGCGCTCCGGCGAACTGCAGAACGGGCTTGTGGTCGGGGCGGCCGTGGCCACTCCGGGTTTCCGGCTGCCGGCCACCTGGGTGATCCACACCGTCGGGCCCAACCGGCACGTCGGCCAGACGAACCCCGCGCTGCTGGCATCCTGCTTCACCGAGAGCCTGCGGATCGCCGAGGGCCTCGGGGCGCGGTCGGTCGCCTTCCCCGCGGTGGGTGCCGGCGTCTATGGCTGGGATGCCCGCCAGGTTGCGCAGGTGGCGCTCGACGCCGTCCGCGGGTATGCGGGCAGCTCGAGGGAGTCCGTGATTGGGCTTGTGGAGTTCGTCCTGTTCAGCGACGAGATGGCCGACATTTTCCGCGGCGTCCTTGGCAACGATGCCGGCGGTCGCTCCGCCGCTGATCCCGGTGAGACGGGCGGCGGCCGGAGCTAGTCCGACCTGGGCGGTACTTCCGGAGTCAGCGGACTTCGCTCAGCTCAAGCCGGCTGCGGTACTCCACGGGCTTCCTGGTGATGGGGTCGACAAATCGGATGCCGCGGGCCAGCAGCTGGAGCGGCTTGGTGTAGTCGTCCGGGGCCTTGTCCAGCAGGTCCGGGTAAAACGCGTCGTGCAGGATACCCAGGCCAAGCGAGGCCATGTGCACCCGCAGCTGGTGCGTCTTCCCGGAATGCGGCTCGAGCCGGTACAGCCCGCGGGAACCGGACCCGCGCGAACCGACGGCGGGCGAACCGACGGCGGGCGAACCGACGGCGGGCGAACCGCCGTCGAACGTCCTGATCAGGTCGATGCGGGTCTCCGCATTGGGCTCACCGTCGATCACCTCGGCGAGCAGGTAGCTGCGGGACTTGGTCATCCGGTTCCGGACCACCACGGGGAAGTCGACGGCGGCGTGCCCGGCAGCCGGTTGGGCGGCGGCAACGCACTCATATTCCTTCTGCACCTGGCGCTTCTCGAACAGCACCTGGTACCTGCCGCGCGTCTCGGGGTTGGTGGAGAGGAGGAGGATGCCGGCGGTCATGCGGTCCAGCCGGTGCATCGGGATGAGATCGGGGAGGTTGAGCTGGTTCCGGAGCCGCACCAGCGCCGATTCCTGGATGTACGTTCCGCCGGGCGTGGTGGGCAGGAAGTGGGGCTTGTCCACCACGAGGATGTGATCGTCCTGATGCAGGATGTTCAGCTCCACGGGCAGGCGGGTCTCCGGCGGGAGGGTGCGGTAGTACCAGATGAAGGTGTGGTCCTCGAGCCTGGTGCGCCGGTCCAGGGGGATGCCGCCCTCGCCCACGATCTCGCCGGCGTCGAACCGGTCCTCGATGCCCTGCGGGTCGATGTGCCCCCAGCGGTGCATCATGTAGTCCATCGCGGTGGTCCAGGGCCCCTCGTCCGGCAGACGCAGGCGGGTGGCATTCACGCCGTCGCGCACGGGGAGGGGGGATTGCATCACCGGTCCATTCTACCGGGGCGCGTCCCTCCGCCGTTTCGACGGTTCCCTGCGTGCTAGACGTTGCCCGACGTCGAGCCAGCAGGGAACCGTCTAAACGGGCTACCGACGACAAAAAAGTTCTTGACAAATAAAGTTGTCGGTAGGCAGGCTGGAGGCATGTTGGACATCGAAGTGATCGAGGACCCCGCGGCCGCGGAGGCTTCCCTGGATCCCATCCGCACCCGGATCCTCCATGAGCTGGCCGAGCCCTGGTCAGCCACGCAGCTCGCCGGCAGGGTGGGCCTGCCGCGGCAGAAGGTGAACTACCACCTCAAGGCCCTGGAACGGCACGGGCTGGTGGAGCTCGTGGAGGAGCGCCGCAAGGGAAACGTCACCGAGCGCGTGGTGCAGGCCACGGCCGCCTCGTACCTGATCTCACCCGTGGCTCTTGCCTCCGTGGCGCCGGATCCGCACCGCTTTTCGGACCGGTTCTCAGCCTTCTGGCTGCTGGCGCTGGCGGGGCGGATGGTCCAGGAGGTGGGCAGGCTCATCACCGGCGCGGCCGCGGCCAGGCAGAAACTCGCCACGTTCGCGATCGACGGCGAGATCACCTTCCGCTCCGCCGCGGACCGCGCCGCTTTCGCCGAGGAACTGGGCGTCGCCGTCACGCGGCTCGTGGACAAGTATCACGACGGCGGTGCTGCCGCGGGCGGCGCTGAAGCGGTGAACGCTCCGGCAGGCGGCGGCTCCGGCGGCGCGCGCGGCCGCAGGCACCGTATCGTCGTCGCCCTTCACCCGACGCTCAAACCAACCAGGACGCCATCAACCAAGCCAATACCAGCGAAGGAGCACGACAATGACTGACAACCGCGAATTCGAGATCGTCTTCGACACCGAACTGCCCGGCACCCCCGAGCGCGTCTGGGAAGCCGTCACCAAGGACACCCCGGCGTGGATGTTCCCCACGGACCAGTGGCCGGCCGTGAAGACGGTGGATGAGTATCCGCACCACTTGGTGACCCGCATGGACGGGCCGGACGGCTGGTTCAACCAGCTGGAGCACGTGCTGGAACCGCTCGAAGGCGGGCGCGCCAAACTCCACTACGTCCACAGCGGCATCTTCGTGGACAACTGGGACGAGCAGTACGACGGCGCCAGCAAGCACACCGAGTTCTACCTTCACACCCTGGGCCAGTACCTCAAGCACTTCGACGGCAAGCCGGTGGTGTTCACGGACGTGCAGGCCCCGCCGTCGTCCCAGTTGCCGGACGGCTTCGTGCGGCTGAAGAAGGCGCTCGGCGTCGAAGGCGCGTCGGCGGGCGACGCCGTCGACGTGGAGCTCGACGGCGTGGGTCGGCTTTCGGGGGAGGTGGACTTCTCCAATGAGCACTTCCTGGGCCTGCGGACCGGGGATGCACTGTACCGGTTCTTTGGCCGCAACTCCTTCGGCGCCCCGGTGGGCATGACCGTGCACGACTTTGGCGCCGACGGCGATTCCGCGGCCACGGCTGCGGCCTGGAGCGGGTTCCTCGCAAAGGTCTACGCGTAGCTCCTCAAGACGAAGCAGGACACGGCGCGCCAGGCAATCCCGGCGTCAGGCGATGGCGACGGCGGGGGAGTCCCGCAGCGTCCGGCGCAGCTGCGGGGCGGCGTCCAGCCTGTCCTGGGCCGAGCGCAACGCCAAGACAGCCGTTTCCAGCTGGTCCGGCGGCAGCGTGAAGGGGATGCGGAGGTGGTTTTCGAAGACGCCGCCCACTCCGAAGCGCGGGCCCGCCGCGAGGCGGATGCCAAGCTCGGGAGCGATGACGGTCAGTGCCGTGCTGCTGGGAGCGGGGAGCCGGCACCAGACTGCCAGTCCGCCGTCGGGCCGTTCGGGCTGCCACTGCGGCAAATGGCCGTGCAGCAGTTCCAGCAGCGCCGAGCGGCTCTCCCGGAGCGCGGCCAGCCGGCCGGGCAGCGGCTCCGTCAGGTTGCGCACCAGGTGCGCGGCCGCGAGCTGCTCCACCACGGGCCCGCCAAGGTCCATGGTGGTGCGGACGGCGGCGAAGCGCTGGATCATGCCTTCGGACGCGCGGATCCACCCCGTGCGCATGCCGGCCCAGTGGGATTTGCTCAGCGATCCGATGGACACCACGGCCGGACTGAAGGAGGCCAGCGGCGCCGCGGTGCCGCCGTCGAGGTTCAGCTCGCGGAGGGTTTCATCCGCCACCAGGATGGTGCCCGAAGCGGCGGCGGCCCGGACCAGCCGGCGGCGCTGGGAATCGGGCATCAGGCGGCCGGTGGGGTTGTGGAAGTCGGGCACCATGTAGGCCATTTTGGGCCGCTGCTGCAGCAGGGCCGCCTCCGTGGCGGCGATGTCCCAGCCGGCCTCGGGCGCAGGCGGCAGGGCCACCGGCACCATCCTTCCGCCTGCGGCCCGGATGGCATCAAGCGCGTTCGGGTACGTCGGGTGCTCCACCAGTACCCGGTCCTGCCGGGCGACGAGGGCGCGCAGCACGATGTTCAGCGCATGCTGGGCGCCCGACGTCACCAGGATCTGCGCCGCCGACGTGGGGACGCCGACGGCGGTGTACCTCGCGGCAACGGCCTCGCGGAGGGCCGGAACGCCGAGGGCGTCATAACCGAATCCGGGCAACAGGGCAGGAAGCTCCGTCAGGGCGGCGGCAAAGGCCCGGTGCACGACTTCGCCGCTGGCCGGGAGGGAAGCATAGGCGAGGTCGATGACGCCGTCCGGCACCGCGAGTCCCGGCGCCCCGGACAGCCCCGCACCGCCTTCCCGGTCCGTCCCCGATGACCGCCCCGCTGTCCGGGGCAGGCAGGTGCGGCCGCGCGTGCCCTGGCCGCTGCTCAGAAATCCCTGGTCGCGCAGGGCGGCATAGGCCGCCGTCACCGTGGTGCGGCTGACGGCGAGAGTGGCGGACAGGGTCCGCTCGCTGGGGAGCGCGGTTCCCAGCGGGATGCGGCCGTCCAGGACAAGAAGGCGGACGACGTCGGCCAGCTCGCGGTAGGCGGGCGCGGCGCCGAGGTGCCACTGGCCGAGCAGCCGGGCGAGGGCGGTGGGGGTCAGGGAGCCGGTCATCAGGCCAGTATCTCAAACTGGCCATGGAAAACAAGGCCAGTTGTCCTTCAGGATGGTTCAATGATGACTCGCAGACTCGTACAACTCTTCACCGGCCTCGCCATGTACGGCATTTCCTTGGCCATGTTTATCCGTGCCGGACTCGGCCTGGACCCGTGGGACGTGTTCCACCAGGGCGTGGCGGGACGAACCGGGCTGAGCATCGGCATCGTGGTGATCATCGTCAGCTTCCTCGTGCTGCTGCTGTGGATTCCGCTGCGTCAGTGGCCGGGATTCGGCACGCTCTGCAACGCCGTGCTGGTGGGGGTGTTCGCCGACGTCGGCCTGGCCCTGATCCCGTCCTTCTCCCACCTCGGCGGGCAGATCGCCCTTCTGGGAGGCGCGGTGGCGCTCAACGCGATTGCCTCCGCATGCTACATCGGCGCACGCTTCGGCCCGGGTGCCCGCGACGGACTCATGACCGGCCTGGCCCGGCGCACCGGATGGTCGGTCCGCGTGTCCCGGACGCTGATCGAGGTGGTGGTCCTCGCCGCGGGCTGGCTGCTGGGCGGTTCGGTGGGCGTGGGCACCGTGGTCTATGCGCTGGCCATCGGGCCTTTGGTCCAGCTCCTGCTGCCGCGCTTCATGGTTCCGGCGGCCACCCCCGCACCGGCCCCCGCACGGGCCAGCGCGAAAGAGGCCGCCGAAGAGACAGCCGAAGAGGCCGGGGAACCGGTGGCCACTGCCTGAGGGGCGGCTCCTTGTCTCCGGGGCGCCAATGGCGTGGCGGCCGGAGGTGCGGCGCGTGTCAGGGCCGGAGATGCGGTTCGCGTCAGGCCTGGCCGGCGCCGATGAGCGGTTGGCATTTGGGGCAGAAATAGATGTCGCGCTCCTCGGTGACCAGGTCCGGCGAACCGGCCGATCCTGCCGGCTGGGCCTTGCCGAGCACGCCGCGGCGGATGGGTGTCCGGCAGCGCAGGCAAGGCTGGTGCTCGCGCCCGTAGACCCAGTAACCTGGCCGGCCGGCGGCGCGGCCCACGGGAAGGCCGCGCGAGTTGAGCAGGGTGGTCCGCCGGCCCGGTCCGAGGTTGGCCTCGAGAAGCTGCTTGGCGTCGGCAAACATGGCCGGCAGATCCGTCACGGCCGCGACGGGAGATGCCGGGTGTATCCCGGCCAGGAAACACACCTCGCAGCGGTAGACATTGCCGATGCCTGCAAGGTTGCGCTGGTCCAGCAGGGCCACCCCGACGGGAACGTCCGGCGCGGATGCCACCCGGAGCTCGGCCTCGGCAGGATCCCAGTCCGGCCCCAGCAGGTCCGGCCCGAGATGCCCCACGGCCTTGTCCTCCTCTGCGGTCTCGATGACCTCGAGCACGCCAAGTGAGAACCCGACTGCGTCTGCCGCCGCCGTGCGGAGGACGCACCGTGCGGTGAAGCCCGGCTTCCGCCACCGGCCGCCCGGCGGGTAGACCTGCCAGCTGCCTTCCATCTTGAGGTGCGAATGGATGGTGAGCCGGTCGCCGGCAGGGCCCACCAGGCGCATGAGGAGGTGCTTTCCGCGCGGCACGACTTCCTGGACGGTCCAGTCCCGGAGGTTCAGCGTGGCGAAGCGGGGTACACGGAAGTCGGAGGCCAGGAGTATTTGCCCGGCAAGGGCAGCGTGCAGCTGGTTCGCTGCACGCCAGACAGAGTCGCCCTCAGGCACGGATTCTCAGTCCCTTCGGAGTGGAGTAGGCCCCGGCGTGGGTCAGGGCTGCTGCCACCGGAGTGTCCAGGATGCCGTGGCCGTTGACCTTTTCCATAACGAGTTTGTCCACGGCGCCGCGCTTCACGACGTCCACGAGGGCGGCACCTGCGGCGGCGAGAACGGCTTCCTCCTCGGTGAAAACGAGCAGGGTCTTACCGCCGCGTTCCACGTAAAGCACCAGCGCGCCGTCGACCATCACCACAAGCGCCCCCGCCTTGCGCCCCGGCCGGTGGCCGCTGCCGGCCTCGACGCTGAGGGCGGGCCACGCCAGAGCGGCGCCGTACGGGTTGGCGGGATCGGTGGCGGCGAGGGCCAGCGCCACAGGTTCCGGTTTGGCCAGTTGCGTGTCCTCCGAATACGAGCGCAGGCGGTCCACCGTGGCAGGCACGGCGAACTGGGCCGCCCCGAGGTGCTCGATGAAGTAGCCGCGCCGGCAGCGTCCTGCCTCCTCCAGCCGGGCCAGCACCTTGTACATGAGTCCGAATCCGCCCAGGATGTTCTCGGCCATGACCGAGCCGCGCGTGACCACGCCGTAGCGGTCGAGGAGCAGCTCGGCAGTGGCGCGGGCGTGGATGGTGGGGTCGAGCTCGGGCGCCGGGAGCGCTGACCAGCGCCCGGCCGCCAACGGCGGCGTGGGCGCCGAGCCGGTCACCGATCCGTACCGCCCGCCGGTGAGCCCCGGGGAGCCGAGCAACCCGGTCCCGTGCGAGCGCCCCAGCCGGCTCAGCCGCGGGGAGCGGGCGCGCGGTGCCCGGGCAACCTGCCGGTGGGCGGTGTGCCCGCCGGCGATCAGGGCCCGGACGGGAGCGAACGTGTCTCCGGTTACGCGGCCGGCCCAGGCGAGGTCCCACAGCACGGACACGACCTCCTGGTCACTGAGGACCGAGTCCATACCGCCGGCCACATCCGTCAGCTGACGGAAGAAATAGCCGCCGCCGTTGGTCTGGAGATAGTCCAGCAGCCTCTGCTGCGCGTCTCCGGGCTCGAAGTCGATCGCCGGGTTCAGCGTCAGTTCGGCCGAGTCCGCCAGATGCAGGCTGATCCAGCCATCGTTGCCGGGCAGGGAGCCGGCCCCGGACCAGAGAACCTCGCCGGCTGCCATGAGCTCGTCCAGCATGGCCGGCTGGTAGTTCGATACCCGGCTGGCCAGCACCAGAGGTTCCCACGCGGACGCCGGAACCGGCACGCCGGACAGCTGATCGATGGCCGTCACTATCCCGTCCAGGCCGCGCAGCGCCGGCAGCCCGCGCCCGGCACCCGGTGTGCGGACGTTCTGCCAGGCGGGCAGGAACCGCCCATAGGCAGTGGCGTCCACGGGTTCCACTTCGGCCCGAAGCGCGGCCAGGGAACGGCGCCGCAGTTTGCGCAGGACCTCGGCGTCGCACCACTCGCTGCCTGAGGCGGCGGCGCCACGGCCCGGGCCGGTGTCGCCGGTGCCAGCCTGGCCCGCCGCGGGCTCGGTGTGGGGCCGGAACTCGCCCTCCACCACGCGGCCGTCCGCGGCGAGCCGCTTCAGGGCCGTGCCGACGACGGCGACGCCAAGTCCCAGCCTGGCCGCGGCTTCCGTGGCCGTGAAGGGGCCGTGGGTACGCGCGTAGCGCGAGACGAGGTCACCCAGGGGATCCGCCACCGGCTCGATGAAGGCCAGGGGCACGCCCATGGGAAGCGGGACCCCGATGGCATCGCGCAGCCTTGCGGAATCTTCCACCGCCGCGAACCGTTCGACGCCGCCGATGGCCACCTTGATGGCCCGGTTGGCCCGCTGCAGCGCGGCGAGGTGCGCGACGGCGGCCGCGACGAGGGTCGCGTCGGGCTCGGATTCGGCGGGCTCAGCCAGCGGTGCGGCGGATTCGGCGGGCTCGGTTTCGGCGGGCTCAACCAGCGGAGGGGCGAGCCTGGCGGCCACTTCATCGGGGGCCAGCGGACCGAGGAGCCGCAGCAGATCGGCGACGCCTTCGACGCCGCGGACTTTACGGTCGGGAGCAAGCCGCTGCAGCTCGCGCTCGGTGGCTTCGATGACCCTGGTGTCCAGGAGTTCGCGCAGCTCCACGCGGCCCAGGAGCTCGTTGAGCAGGGTGGAGTCCAGGGCCAGGGCGGCGGCACGGCGCTCGGCCAGCGGGGAGTCGCCCTCGTACAGGAACTGCGCCACGTACCCAAAGAGCAGCGACTTGGCGAACGGCGACGGCTGCTGGGTGGTTGTCTGTACGATCCGCAGTTCCCGGCGTTCCACGGATGCCGCAATTTCCTTCAGCGCCGGCAGATCGTACACGTCCTGGAGGCACTCCCGAACGGTTTCCAGCACGATGGGGAAGGACGGGTACTTCCGCGCGACATCCAGCAACTGGGCCGACCGCTGGCGCTGCTGCCACAGCGGCTGCCGCTTACCCGGGGTCTGCCGCGGCAGCAGCAGGGCACGGGCCGCGCACTCGCGGAAGCGGGAGGCGAACAGGGCGCTGCCGCCCACCTCGGCCGTGACGATCTGCTCCAGTTCCTCGGGGTCGAACAGGAACAGCTCGGCGCCGGGCGGTTCGTCCTCCATCATGGGGACGCGCAGCACGATCCCGTCGTCGGCCGCCATCGCGGAGCCGTCCAGGCCGTAGCGCTGGTGCAGGCGCTGGCCCACGGCAAGGGCCCACGGCGCGTGGACGGGCATGCCGAACGGGCTGTGGAGAATGACCCGCCAGTCGCCGAGTTCGTCGTGGAAGCGTTCCACCACCAGGGTGGTGTCGCTGGGGACCACCTCCGTGGCCAGCTTCTGTTCGTTGAGGTACTGCAGCAGGTTGTTGGCGGCGAAGTCGTCCAGGCCGCTGGCCTTGCAGCGTTCGGTGGCAGGGCCGACGTCGGACGCTGACAGTTCGCGGACGAACGCGCCGAGGGCGCGGCCCAGGTCAACCGGCCGTCCCAGCGAGTCGCCCTTCCAGAACGGGAGCTTTCCGGGCTGGCCGAAGGCCGGCGAGACGAGCACGCGGTCGTGCGTGATGTCCTCGATTTTCCAGCTCGTGGCCCCGAGGGCGAAGATGTCGCCCACGCGGGATTCGTAGACCATCTCCTCATCGAGTTCACCGACGCGCCGGCCGCCTTTTGCCGGCGACGCGGTACCGGGGGCCTTGCCCTCGCCCGGAGTTCCGGCGGGGGAGGCCGACCCTTCCGCCTCGGTGCCAATGATGTAGACACCGAACAGGCCGCGGTCCGGGATGGTCCCCCCGGACGTGACGGCGAGGCGCTGCGCGCCTGGCCTGCCTTCGATGGTGCCGGCATTGCGGTCCCAGACGATGCGCGGACGGAGTTCGGCGAATTCGTCCGAGGGGTAGCGCCCGGCGAGCAGGTCCAGGGTGGCCTCGAAGGCGGAACGGGGCAGGGTGGCGAAGGGTGCGGACCGCCGCACCGTGGAAAACCACTCCTCCACGTCGATGCTGCCCAGGGCGGTAGCGGCGACGGTCTGCTGTGCCAGGATGTCGAGCGGGTTGGCCGGAACGCTGAGGCGCTCGATCTTGCCGTCCAGCATCCGCTCTACAGTGATGGCGGTGTGGACCAGGTCGGCGCGGTGCTTGGGGAAGAGATACCCCTGCGAGATTTCGCCCACCTGGTGGCCGGCGCGGCCCACCCGCTGCAGCCCGCTGGCCACGGAGGGCGGCGATTCCACCTGCACCACAAGGTCCACCGCCCCCATGTCGATGCCAAGCTCCAGGGAGGACGTGGCCACGACGCAGCGCAGCCGCCCGGATTTGAGGTCGTCCTCGATCAGGGCCCGCTGGTCCTTGGACACCGAGCCGTGGTGGGCCCTTGCCAGGAGGGGATCGGCGCCTGCCGTGCTGCCGGCCTGCGCCATCATGTGCGCGGGCGTGGCCGTGGACGCCGGCAGGATCCCCGCCGCGGGCGACGGATCCTCCCAGCCGCCGCCGACTGGCATGAGCTGCCGTTCGGCGTGGATCTCGTTGAGCCGCGCTGTCAGCCGTTCCGCCAGCCGGCGCGAGTTGGCGAAGACGATGGTGGACTGGTTGGCCAGCACCAGGTCAACGATCTTTTCCTCCACATGCGGCCAGATCGAGGCCTGCGGCTGCAGCCCTGAAGCGGGACCGGAGTCGAAAGCGCCGGCGGCGCCCTGGAGATCGGACATGTCCTCCACGGGAACAGACACGGTGAGGTCCCAGTTCTTGCGCGAGGGAGGCGCCACGATCTGGACCGGAGCCGAACCGGCCAGGAACTGCGCCACGAGCTCCCTTGGCTCCACCGTGGCGGACAGACCGATCCGCTGGGCAGGCTTGGGCAGCAGCGCATCGAGGCGCTCCAAGGAGACCGCGAGGTGGGCCCCCCGTTTGGTGCCGGCCACGGCGTGGACCTCATCGACGATGACGGTGTCCACCTCGCTCAGCGTTTCCCGGGCCCTGGACGTCAGCATGAGGAAGAGGGACTCCGGGGTGGTGATGAGGATGTCCGGCGGGTGGCTGAGCAGGGCGCGGCGGTCCGAGGCAGGTGTATCGCCAGACCTGACGCCAACGGTGATCAGCGGCGCGGGCAGGTCCAGCCGCTTGGCCGTCTGCGTGATGCCGATGAGGGGCGAGCGGAGGTTGCGTTCGACGTCGACGCCAAGCGCCTTGAGCGGCGAAATGTACAGCACGCGGGTTTTCCGTTTGGGCTTCCTGACCCGGGGCTGTTTGCCTGCCCGGGAGCCGCCCGCGACTCCGGCGGAAGGGTCTTCCAGCCCCGGCAGCTCCGCGGGCATTGCTGCGCCGGAAACCAGCAGCCGGTCCAGCGCCCAGAGGAACGCCGCCAGCGTCTTTCCGGATCCTGTGGGAGCCACCACGAGGGCGTGCAAACCGGAGGAAATGGCCGCCCATGCGCCCTGCTGGGCGGGCGTGGGCTCGGAGAACGCACCCAGGAACCATTCCCGGGTGGGCCGGCTGAACTGGCCCATCGAGTCCACCCTAGATGTGCCGCCGGACGTGCCGGCGGGCTCCTGCGACTGCATGCCTCCATCATGCCCCAAGGCACCGACAGTATTGCCTGCGGCTTCAGCCCGCATCCGCCCTGCGCAGCCCCCTTCAGCCCGCGCAGCCCCCGCGTCAGCCCCGCCTCAGCCCCGCCGGCTCATTCAGCCTGGGGAAGATCGTGCGTGGCCGGTCCTTCGAGGACCTTCCCCTCGTGGCTGAACCGGGAACCGTGCAGGGGGCAGTCCCAGGATTTTTCGTTGTCGTTCCAGTGGAGTATCCCGCCGAGGTGGGTGCAGACGGCGGACAGCGTACAGGTGGTTCCCTCCACGGTTGACGCTGCAACGGGTTTGCGGCCGCGCAGGGCCACGGCGCCCGTCCCTTCCGCAGGCGGGGTTCCGGATTCCGGTGGCAGTTTCTTGAGGCCGGCCTGCGCCCAGTCCTTCGCAAGCGTTGCGGCAACGTCCGCGTTGAGCGCCACGGCGGATGCCGCACCCGGAGGGGACGTCACGCGGCGGTGAATGGTGTTGGCCCAGGGCAACTGGCCCCCGAGGATGTCCGCGGCGATGCCAAGGGACGCGGCCACCGCATTGGTCATGCCCCACTTGTTGTACCCCGTGGCGAAGTAGATGCGGCCCCGTCCGCGGGGGAATTTTCCGAAGAACGGCATGAGGTTGGTGGCCTGGTAGTCCTGCGCGGACCAGGTGTTGGTCACCCTCGCCACCGGAAAATGTGAGGCCGCCCAGGCCAGCAACTCGTCCAGGTGCGCCTGCTCCGATCGCGCCCTTCCCACGGGATGTCCGTTGCCGCCCACCAGCAGCAGGCGCCGCCCGTCGGCAGGATAATCCCGCAGTGACCGGACAGGCTGCTCCACGGACAGGTACATGCCGTCCGGCGGTACGGCGTCTCCGGACAACTCCAGGGCAGCGGCGTACGATCGGTTGGGCTTGAGCTTGGCGAAGTACAGGCCGCGGTTCAGGATGGGCGTGCCCGTGGCCAGCACCACTTCGTTGGCATGCACGCGTCCGTGGTCGGTCTCAACTGTGGCCGGGTCCGTTCCGCCGACGTTCTGGACGCGGACGCCGGAGACGATTTTGCCGCCGTGCGAGCGCACGTCCTCAGCCAGGGCGAGGACAACGTCCATGGGATTGATCTGTGCCTGTCCGCCCAGGCGCAGGGAGCCGCGCACCGGGAAAGGCAGGCCGGCGTCGCGGACATAATCCACCTCGACGCCGGCGGCCAGGGCCACGGCGAGTTCCTCGCGAAGCGTCTCTGTCCCCTTTGGCGTGGTGGCGTAGGTGTATGCGTCGCGTTCCTGGAACGGCACCCTGCGGGTTTCCATGTACCGCAGCAGCCAGGCCTGACCTTCGCGGTTGGCCGCCACGTAGGCGTCCACGATCTTGGCGGAATACTGTCGCCGCAGGCCGGACAGGACGGTTCCCTGCAGGACGGTGACTTTGGCGGTGGTGTTGCCCGTGGCCACGGCTCCGGGGGTTCTTGCCTCGAGGACCAGGACGTTCTGCCCTGACCGTGCCAGCAGCAGAGCCGTCACCAGCCCGGTCAGGCCGGCGCCGACGACGACGGTGTCGTAGGCCTCTCCCTGACTGAATTCGTCGCCGCTGAAAGTATCGGTGCGGTCCAACCAGAGTGACGTCACGTTATCAACCCGCCTTCGGCCCGTGCCCAGTCCGCGAGGCAATCCCGCGGGGGCCCGGTGCTGCCACCAAGGACCCTGAGTATGCGCAAGTGTACTTACGGATGCGGGACCCGAACAGGCTCTGAGACGGAACTGGCAGACGGCGGCCCGAATGACCTAGCGGGCCTGGAACGCCCCGATGCTCAGAAGCTTAATGGAGGCGTTGCTGCAGGCGTCTGATGGCCGCGCCACGAACAGCGACGCTGTGTCCTCGGGAGGGTAGACCCGGAACCCGGCCGCGGGCGTCTTGGTGCAGTCGGGGTAGTTGCCCGCCTGCGTGTAGCGGAGCACGGCAGTTCCGGACTGGCCCGGGGCCAGCAGCACGTCGCCGACGGGAACCGTCGTGTCGCGCTGGGCCGGCGCCCCGATCGGCTGGCCATTGGGGCCGCTGGTCAGCGAGACGCCGGCGAAGCCCTTGAGATGACAGGAGGCCTTTCCGGTGTTGGTCAGAATCAGTTCCATGTAGACGCTGCCGGCCGCGCCGCCGCCGGTGGCATCCGTCGTGGCTTTCAGTGTCGAGGCCTTGCACAATTGGGCGCCGGCGGAACTGGCCTGGGGCGCCCCAGAGGACAGGGACGCTGAAGGACCAGATGGTGCCGCAGAAGAGGAGGACGACGACGGGGCGGAAGTTTCGGGGGCAGCCTGGCTGGTGCTGGGGGAGCCAGGCTCCGCGCTCCCTTGGCCGGCCGGCTGGCTGGGCCCGCAGGCGGTCAGCAAGAGCGCGAGTGCGGCAGCCGCCGTCGTGCATGTCAGTCCATTGGTGATTCGCTGAAGCCTCATGGCTTTACCTTTGCGGCCGTTCCTGCCGGAGTCAACGAAGGCGCGGGGGCCGGGCGAATTTGGTGCCCGGATTGTGACATCCGGGCAGCCGGAGACCGGTGTTCGGCTCCGGCGGAAATTTCGCGCCAGTGATGCAACGATAAACCTTGCGCTGCCGCAGAATCGGCGGAATTGCGGGCCAAATTTGCGTTGATAAGCCGATTTCGCTGTGTCAGAATGAACTTGGTCTCGCTTGTCCATCACTTGAATGAATCTAATTCGAACAGGTGCTAATAGCTCACAGTCCGGCGAGGCAATCCATACCGCCTCCGCCGGCAGTGCCCCCGATACGGGGGCACGCAGGGTTGAGGGAGGCAGCTCGGCATTCGTCCGCGGCAACGCCGCTGCGGGCGTTTCCTGAATAGGCGCATCAGTAATTGGCACACCCGGCAACGCCGCCGGAGCCAATAACGATGGGGGCTGAGGATATGACCGGTTGGCTTGTCCGCTGGAGTCTTAAATTTCGTTTGATCGTGTTAGCCGCTGCGGCCGGCATCTTAGGGTTCGGAATGACGAGCCTGCCGACCATGCCAGTGGACAATCTTCCCGAATTCTCCCCGCCACACGTGGAGATTCAAACCGAAGCACTTGGGCTGTCGGCCGTTGAGGTCGAACAGCTCATTACGTCGCCCATGGAGGCGGACCTGCTCAACGGTGTTGCCTGGCTTGATGAGATCCGTTCTAAGTCAGTTCCGGGCCTGTCATCCATTGAGATGGTCTTTGAACCGGGCACCGATATTCTCCGCGCGAGGCAGTTGGTGGCGGAAAGGCTTACGCAGGCCTTCGCCCTGCCGAATGTCTCGCAGCCGCCGGTACTGATGCAGCCGCTGTCGTCGACGAGCCGCGTCATGATGGTCCAGCTCACGTCTGAGGACGTGTCGCAGATCGACATGTCGGTTCTCGCCCGCTGGAACATCAAACCGGCCCTGATGGGCGTTCCCGGCGTGGCCAATGTGTCCATTTTCGGGCAGCGCGAACAGCAGATTCAGGTCCAGGTCGATCCGCAGAAGCTCCGGGCGAACAACGTCACGCTTAACCAGGTGATTGAGACTGCCGGCAACGCCGTGTGGGTTTCACCGCTGAGCTTCCTTGAGGCATCAACGCCGGGCACCGGCGGATTCCTGGAGTCTGCAAATCAGCGCATCGGTATCCAGCACGTCCTTCCCATCCGGACTCCGGAAGATCTTGGCAAGGTCAGCGTCGAGGGAGCCCAGAACAAGGCGCTGAAGCTCTCCGATGTCACCACCCTGAGCGAGGATCACCAGCCGCTGATCGGTGAAGCGGTCACGGGCAAGTCGCCCGGCCTGCTCCTCGTCATCGAGAAATTCCCCGACACCAGCGTCGCCGAAGTCACCAAGAGCGTCGAAGACGTCCTGGACGGTCTCCGCCCGGGCCTTTCCGGCATCACAGTGGACTCGACCGTCTTCCGCCCGGCATCCTTCGTGGAGTCGGCTGTCGGCAAACTCGGTGTGGCGCTGCTCGTGAGCCTGCTGGTGGTCACAGCCGCCGTCGGACTGATCTTCAGGTCCTGGCGGTACGCCCTCCTGGCTTTCGTTGCCGTTTCGGTTGCCGCCGTAGCTGCCGCATTGGTGCTGCAGTTCCAAGGTGCCGTGCTTAATACGATGGCCTTCGCCGGGCTTGTGCTTGCCCTGGTGGTTGTCATCGGAGACGTCATCACCGATCTCTACAGCTTCCGACAGGAAAGGACGGACGACAAGGCAACACGGGAGGGCCTGCTCGCGCACGCGCTGAAGCGCTCCCGGGTTCCCGTTCTCTTCGCCGGCCTGGCCGCTCTACTGGCAGTTGCACCGTCGCTGTTTGTTCCCGGCGCCCAGGGGGCGTTCCTCAAACCGCTGGTGCTGTCCTACCTGCTGGCTACGGCTGTTGCGATGCTCGTTGCACTGACAGTTACGCCGGCGCTGGCCAGCGTGCTGTTGGGTGGACACCAGCGGGAGCGGCGCACGCCATCCTTTGTCCGGAAATTCAAGCTCGGCTACCGCCGATCCGTTAAGTCCTTCACCGGAACCCTCGCCACCGTGTTTGCGCTGGCGGCGGCGGTAATGGCCATTGCGGCCATTGCGATTGTTCCCGGGCTGACCAGGGACCTGCCGGTGGTCGCTTCAGTGCCTGACCGGACGATCCTCGTTCAGTGGGAGTCCGTCGCCGGTACAGGCACGGACGTCATGAACAGGGTCATGACCAAAGCCACGGACGAGCTGCGATCCATTCGCGGCGTCTCGGCGGTCGGCGGTCACGTAGGGCGTGCCATCACGTCGGACACGTCATCCGACGTCAGCTCCAGCGAAATCTGGGTGACCATGGATGAAGATGCGAATTACACCAGGGTCCGCTCCGAAGTCAGGGAAATCGTCGAGGGCTACCCGGGCCTGACGCCCACTGTCACCACCTATCCGGAACAGCAGCTTGCCGCTGCCACGCAATCCGATGACCAGCAGTTCACGGTACGTGTCTACGGTGTTGACTTGGATATCCTCCGCGAGAAGGCCGAGGAAATCCGCGGGATCCTGTCCCGGACGAACGGCGTGGTCGATCCGCGGGTGGACGTCACGATTGAGCAGCCTGTTGCCGAGATCGAAGTGGATCTGGCAGCGGCTCAAAAGGCAGGCATCAAGCCGGGCGACGTCCGGCGTGCCGCAGCCACCGTCCTTCAAGGCATTGAAGTCGGTTACCTGTTCGAGCAGCAGAAAGTCTTCCAGGTCATCGTCAAGGGAACGCAGGCCACGCGCAACAGCCTCAACAGCGTTACCGACATGGTGGTGGACAAGCCCGAGGGCGGATATGTCCGGCTCGGCGACGTTGCCAAGGTGACACTCCGGCCGAACCAGACGGTGATCCAACACGACGACACCTCGAGGCGCATCGACGTTGTAGCCAGCATTCAGGGACGGGATCTTGGTGCCGTCAAGGCAGAGGTCCAGGCAGCGATCCGGTCGCTTCAGTTCCCGCTGGAATACCACGCAGAGATTCCTCCGCAGTACGGTGAACAGCAGGCCGCTGGCGCATTGTTCTGGTGGCTTGCAGCAGCAGCAGCGGCGGGTGTCCTGGTCCTGCTCCTCACGGTCCTTGGCAGCTGGCGGCTCGCGGGGCTGTCCTTCGTGCTCCTGCCAGTCGCCCTTGCCGGCGGTGTGGTTGCCGCGGAACTCGCAGGCGGAATCGGCTCGGTGTACGTGCTGGTGGCGCTCGCTGCGGTCCTGGCCTTTGCGATCCGGGACGTCGTCCTGCTGATGGGGACCTACCAGTCCCTGCAGAGCAAGGATCCGGCAGCGCCTCCGGCGGTTCACATGGAGCACGCGGCTTCCGAACGGCTCCAGCCGACCATTCTGTCCGCAGTCATTACAGGGCTGGCACTTGTGCCGCTTGTCCTGCTTGGCGGGTCTGTCGGCTCCGGCATGCTGCTGCCGCTGGCGCTGATCGTGTGGGGCGGCCTGATCACGTCGGCCCTGCTCACCCTGTATGTCCTGCCGGTCCTGTTCCTCCGTTTTGGTCCGGCTGCTAACACGGACTGGGGGAGCTCATTGGTGATTAACAACGGACCGGTTCTGCCAGAGAGGTCGGAATTGTCATGAAAAGCAATAGTGGTTTTGGGGGCTGGCGTCCTATTCTCGTGCTGGTCTTCGCAGCGTCAATGGGCCTCTCCGGATGTGCGGTAGTAAAACCTGCCGCTGCTCCCGCCGGGCAGGCCGCGGCCACCATGGAAAAGGCGGGCCCGGATCTGAACAGGCTGACGCTGACAGACAAGGCAGTGGAACGGCTGGAGGTGACCACAGCGAAGGTCACCAAGGGCACGGGGGGCGCCCTGGAAATGCCATACGGCGCATTGGTTTACGATGCGAACGGTAAGACCTGGGTTTACACGAATCCCGAGCCGCGGACCTACATCCGGGCCGCTGTGACGGTGGAGCGGATCACTGACAACAGGGTCCAGCTCCGGTCCGGTCCGCCGGCAGGAACCGATGTTGTCACCGTGGGCGCAGCGGAACTGTTTGGCGCCGAATTCGGTACGAAGGGGCATTGACATGCGCCGGATTGTCGGGTTCAGCCTGAAATTCCGCGCCTTGGTGGTGGCCATAGCAGTGGCAATTATGGCGTTCGGCGGCGTCCAGCTCAGCACGGCCTCGGTGGATGTCTTCCCGGAGTTCGCGCCACCGAAGGTCGAAATCCAGACCATCTGCATTGGCCTGACTGCGTCCGAAGTGGAAGAGTTGGTGACCGTTCCGCTCGAAGACGCCCTCAACGGCGTCGAAGGACTGGACGAAATTCGCTCCAAATCCGTGGAGCAGCTGTCCTCGATCGTGCTGCTTTTTGCCCCGGGGGCGGACCTTCTCAAGGCCCGCCAGCTCGTCTCGGAGCGCATCGCCAACGTCACTCCGTCGTTGCCTACGTGGGCGGCGCCGCCGGTGATGCTGCAGCCGCTGTCATCCACCAGCCGGGTCATGAAAATCGGCCTGACGTCGGATGAGCGTTCGCTGATGGAAATGTCAATGATCACCTACTGGAAAATCCGCGCCCACCTCCTGCGGGTGCCCGGCGTGGCCAACATCGCCATCTGGGGCGAACGGCTGCAGATGCTTCAGGTCCAGGCCATCCCAGAGAAGTTGAAGGCCAATGACGTCACCCTGAACCAGGTCATGGAAGTCACGGCCGATGCCCTGGATGCCGGCCTGCTCCAGTATTCGCCGGGCGCCGTCATCGGCACCGGCGGCTACATCGGGACGCCGAACCAGCGGCTCGGCATCCGGCACGTACTGCCCATCACCACTCCCAAGGACCTCGCGCAAGTGCCCATTGAGGAGCGGAACGGGAAGCCGCTGCGCCTGGGTGACGTGGCCAATGTAGTGGAAGACCATCAGGCGCTCATTGGCGATGCCGTGATCAACCAGGGCGAGGGGCTGATGCTCATCGTTGAGAAACTTCCCTGGGGCAACACCCTGGAAGTCACGAAGGGCGTGGAGGAAGCGCTGCGGCAGATGGAGCCGGGACTCAGCGGTATCAATATCGATACCGAGATTTTCCGTCCGGCGACCTTCATCGAGGAATCCCTCAATAACCTCAGCCGCGCGCTCCTGCTTGGCTGCATCCTCGTGGTAATGGTGCTGGGAGCGTTCCTCTTCCAGTGGCGGACCGCGCTCATCAGCCTGATCGCCATCCCGCTCTCGCTCGTAACGGCGGCCTCCGTTCTCTACCTGACCGGTGCTTCTGTGAACACCATGGTCCTGGCCGGGCTGGTGATCGCCGTGGGGGTGGTGGTGGATGATGCCATCATCGACATCGAGAACATCATCCGAAGACTGAGACAGCACCGGGCGTCCGGCGGAACCCGCTCCACCGCCTCGGTGGTCCTGGAGGCCTCCCTGGAGGTCCGCGGACCCATCATCTATGCCACGCTGATCATCATCGCGGCCGCGGTGCCGATCTTCTTCCTCCAGGGACTCACGGGCGCTTTCTTCAGGCCCTTGGCCATCTCCTACACCCTGGCGGTGCTGGCATCAATGGCCGTGGCCTTGACAGTGACCCCTGCCCTTGCGCTGATCTTCATGCGCAAGGTCCCGTTAAAGGAGCAGGAGCCACCCTTGGTCCGGGTGCTCAAGCGCGGGTACCACCGCATCCTCAGCAAGGGCATCCGGCGTCCGGTGGCAGGTTACGCCACCTTCGGCGCCATGGCGGCCATCGGTGCCATCACGGCACCGCTGCTGGGGCAGTCGCTGCTGCCTGACTTCAAGGAGCGCGACTTCCTGATGCACTGGCTGACCCAGCCGGGCACTTCGGTCACGGAGGAGTACCGCGTCAGCCAGAAGGCCTGTACGGAACTGCTGACCATCCCGGGGGTCCGGAACTGCGGCTCGCACATCGGGCAGGCATTCAACGCCGACGAGGTCGTGGGTGTGTATTTCGGTGAGAACTGGATCAGCATCGACCCCGCGGTGGATTATGACCAGACACTGAAGTCAATCCATGAAGTCGTGGATGGGTATCCCGGGATCGTGCGCGACGTTCAAACCTACCTGAAGGAGAGGATCCGTGAGGTTCTCACGGGCGCCAGCGACGCCGTCGTCGTCCGGCTTTATGGGGACGACTTGGGGCTCCTGCGTTCAAAGGCCGCGGAGATCCAGGCGATCTTTGAGCAGACTGAAGGAACCGTTTCCCCCCATACAGCCCTGCAGAAGGACATTCCGCAGATCAGTATCGAGGTTGATCTGGAAAAGGCCCAGAGCTACGGGCTGAAGCCGGGCGACGTCCGGCGGGCTGCGGCTACACTCGTGGCCGGCGAGGAAGTCGGTGACGTTTACCGGGGCGGCAAGGCATATGACGTCCAGGTCTGGAGTCCGCCAGAGGTCCGTTCCGACATCACCAGCATCAGGAACCTCCCGATCGATACCCCCAGCGGGCAGAAAATCCTGCTGTCCGATGTGGCAAGTATCCAGCTCAAGCCGACCCCGAATGTCATCCAGCGCGATGCACACTCGAGGCGGATCGATATCGAGTCCAATGTGAAGGAAGGCCAGCTGGGCCACGTTGTTGCGGCCATGGAGGAAGGGCTCAAGAAAGTGGAGTTGCCCTCGGGCTTCCATACGAGAATCCTGGGTGAGTTCCAGGAACGCCAAGCGGCAACCAACACGCTGCTAACCCTCGCCATCGGGGCACTGGCCGTCATCTACCTGCTGCTGCAGGTAGCCTTCGGCAGCTGGCGTTTGGCGACGCTGGTGATCCTCACGCTGCCGATTGCCCTGGTGGGCGGGGTGTTTGCCGCTTTCCTTGGCGGTGGCGTGCTGTCTCTGGGCTCCATTGTGGGCTTCCTGACAGTCATGGGCATCGCGGCAAGGAACGGCATCCTGCTCATCAACCACTGCCAGCACCTGGAGAAGTATGAGGGCATGCGCTTTGGTCCGGAGCTGGTGCTGCGCGGTGCGGGGGAGCGGCTTTCACCGATCCTGATGACCACGCTCGCCACCGGGCTGGCCCTCGTTCCGCTGGTGGTCCTGGGCAACATCCCGGGCCACGAGATCGAGCACCCGATGGCGCTCGTGATCCTCGGCGGGCTGGTGACGTCCACCCTGCTTAACCTCTTCGTGGTTCCGTCGCTCTACCTGCGGTTCGGCAAATCCCGGAAGGAGAGGAATGAGGCGCCGCCCCGGGAACCGGAGCTCGCCAACGCCTGATCAACACCCCACAGAGTAGCTAGACCGTCCGCCGCCCACGCCCCGCCAAACGCGGGAACGTGGGCGGCGGCGGTGCGGGCACTGTGTGCGCGTCGGTTCCGGTCCGCCCGCGGCGCAGTTCGAGCGCCAGGCTTTCCTGCCCCCGGGCCATCGCCCACCGGTGGTTGGCGGAGAACCCGGGCTTGAGGAGCCAGCTGAGGCGCCTCAGCAGCGGTTTGGTGACGGTAACCCGCCAGTCATAGGTGATCACGGACTCCGGGCCGTCCTGCTCGAAGGTCCACCGGCCGGTGCCGTCCAGGTCGCCGGTGGCCCGGATCGCGAAGCCCCTGTTGGTGATTGGTTCCGTGACCGTCAGCGTCCAGCGGAGGGTGTAGGGAAGCCAGCCCTTGGTGTGGAGCCGGGCCATCCGGCCCACGCCGTTCTCCTGGCCAGGGTGGAGGAGTTCCGCGGCCAGGTAGACCGACGGCCACCAGCGGGGGAGGCCGGCGGGGTCGCTCAGGAGTTCTGCGACGTCTTCCGTGGTTCCGGCCACGCGCCAGGTGGTGAGGAAGGTGTAGTCCGTGCTTCTGCTGCCTTTGGTATTCATGACGGCCTCCTGCCGGTGGGGATGTGGAGTCCATTCAAGCGCCTGCCGCCGGACTGCTCAATGCCTCCCTGTACGGCGTTAAGAGGCGGCCATAGACTTCTGACGTAAGTCGCTCTCTCTCACGCAAGGAGTAGTCATGAATTACGCAGGCACTGGCAACGAGAAGGCTGTTGCGGCCACAGACCTTAACCGGACGCACGTCGGACTGACGGTCAGCTTCCAGCCCGATGAGGCCACACTGGTGTTCGGACGGATCGGCGCCATCGCGCGGAAGGACTCCGGAGTGACCATCGCTTTGGAAGGAGTGGACAGCAGCGGCGGACTCCAGACCACATACACGGTGTCGCCGACCCACAATATCTACGTCCAGCCGGACATGTTGACCAACACCGAATCCACCATCAAGGATCTGTTCGGCAAGGTCCAGGAAAATCTGCGCGGACATAAGGGAGACCAGCACCCCGCCGCAATGTAGCGCAGAGTGCAAAACAGACCAGCAAAGCAGAAGGCCCCGGTTCCCTTTCAACAAAGGGAACCGGGGCCTCGCTTTTTGGCGGTCGTCGCTTCGAGGGCGCTGTTCCCTGTGAGATTCATCCGTATATCTTATTTCGCGGTTTGATATATTAGCCTATACTAGATCTGAATCCGCCGGAGGATCGATCGTCAACTCGATGAGGAGTGGAACAGCATGCAGCAACTCGCGCACCGGCTTGAACGTCTGGGCACCGAAACCGCCTTCAGCGTCGCCCAAGCCGCGGCCGCCTGGAAAGCGAAGGGGAACCTCGTGTACCCCTTCCATCTCGGCGACATCAACATCCCGACGGCCCCACATATCGTCGAGGCGATGAACCGGGCGATCGGTGACGGCTACACGGGCTACTGCCCCGGCCCCGGCATCCCGCAGCTGCGTGAAGCCCTCGCCGATGACCTCGGCTCGCGCCGCGGTATCAAGTTCTCCCCCGAAAACGTGGTCGTGATGACCGGCGGCAAGCCCGTCATCACGAAGTTCCTGCAGGCGGTCATGAACCCCGGCCAGGAAGTGCTCTACCCCAACCCTGGCTTCCCGATCTACGAATCGCAGATCGAGTACCTCGGTGGCACGGCCGTGCCTTACCGCTACCTGCCCACGAGCGAGGGCTTCGCGATCGACCTCGACCAGGTGCGCGCATCGATCACCCCGAACACGGTCGCAATCATCTACAACGACCTGCAGAACCCCATCTCGGCCGAGTCGACGGCGGCCGAGCGTGAGGCAATCGCGCAGCTTGCGCAGGAGCACGACCTCTGGGTGCTCTCCGATGAGGCCTACTTCGAGACGCGCTATGAGGGTGTCTCGAGCTCGATCGCGTCGCTTCCCGGTATGGCGGAGCGCACCGTGATCCTCTACACATTCAGCAAGAAGTTCGCCATGACCGGATCCCGCCTGGGCTGTGCCGTCGCCCCGATCGAGATCGCCAAAATTCTCAGCACACTCAACACCAATGATGAGTCGTGCACGACGCACTACGTGCAATGGGCCGGCATCGAAGCGCTCCGTGGCACCCAGGAACCCGTACAGCAGATGCTCGACATCCTGCGCGGGCGCCGGGATGCCGCATGCGAACTCGTGAACGACATCTCCGGCATGCACGTCGCCGTGCCGCAGTCGACGTTCTACCTTTTCCCCGACGTCACCGAGGTCATGGAGCGCATGGGTTACTCGGCAGTTGGCGATTTCGCCTCCGCAGCCCTGTACGAAACCGGCGTCTCCTTCTGCACACGTGAACACTTCGGCCGCCGCCAGCCCGGCGAAGAGCGGCAGTACATCCGGCTCGCCTACTCGGGCATCGACGTCGCCGATATCCGCGACGGCCTCGGCCGCCTGCGCAAGTGGATCGAGACGGCATGAGCCGGGTCGTCGTCACGGGACGTGTACCCGAAGCCGCAATCGAGAAGCTGCGCGCCGAGCACGAAGTCGATGCCTGGCCGGGTCCGGAGTCGATTGGCCGCGAGGAGCTCCTGCGCCGAGTAGCCGGGGCCGATGCCGTGGTGAGCCTGCTCACCGAACGCATCGACGCCGAGCTGCTCGACGCCGCCGGCCCGCAGCTCAAAGTGGTCGCGAACGTCGCCGTGGGCTATGACAACATCGACGTGCCCGCCTGCACCGAACGAAGCATCGTCGCCGCCAACACCCCCGGCGTGCTCACGGACGCCACAGCCGACATCGCAATGGGCCTCATCCTCATGTCGACCCGCCGGCTCGGCGAGGGGGAACGGCTCATCCGCTCCGGCCAGGCCTGGAAGTGGGGTATGTTCTTCCTGCTCGGCAGCAGCCTGCAGGGCAAGACCCTCGGCGTCGTCGGCATGGGCGGCATCGGCCAGGCGACCGCGCGCCGGGCCAAGGCCTTCGGCATGGACATCGTCTACCAGTCGCGCAGTGACATCGATCCCGAGATCGCCGCCGAGCTAGGCGCCCGGCGGGTCGATCTCAACGAGTTGCTGGCCGTCTCCGACGTCGTCTCGCTGCACTGCCCCTACGGGCCTGCCACGCACCATCTGATCGGCGCCGAACAGCTCGCGGCGATGAAGAGCTCGGCGTACCTCGTCAACACCGCGCGCGGACCGATCGTCGACGAAGCGGCGCTCGCGTCTGCGCTTCGCGACGGACGGATCGCGGGCGCTGGGCTCGACGTCTATGAGCACGAGCCCCGTGTGCACCCCGAGTTGCTCGAGCTCGAGAACGTGGTGCTACTGCCGCATCTGGGCTCCGCCACAGTGGAGACGCGAACCGCGATGGCGATGCTCGCCGCAGACAACGCCCTCGCCGTGCTCAGCGGCGAACGGCCGCCCGCACCGATCAATTAGTGGAAAACGAGTACGAGCCCCGTCCAGAAGGACGAGGCTCGTACTCAACTGTGTTACTCATTTGCCATGAAGACCTACGCGAGGATGAATAAGCAAGAGGCCGCCGCGGCGCTACAGGATTTCTTGGAAGAGCGACCGCGCGCGCTGGAGAATCTAACCCGATCTCTGGCCAACCACTCTGACGAAACCGTCAACCCTGGACGGGACAGTGGAGAGCCTCGTACCCCTCTGGCGCTGGGTGAAATCGGTACTGACCGAGCGGACGACGGAAACCGCGGAGTCGGATGCCTCGACCAGCCCTTCGTGGGTTCGCTACGGCATTGGCACAGAGCCGACGTTGTCGCCAGAGTCTGTTGCGGTCGTGGATGGTGTGACCTCTTACCTGTGCCGGGTCGTGGAGCGCGGTGCCCCCGGCGCGCGGTGGCGGGTCGGATACCACCGCATCAAGTCCTACATCTGGCAGAACCATCCGGTGCTCGCCAGTGATGGTGAGGAAGCCGCAATGGCTGAGATCGTTCCGGGGGCTGCCCGAGGGCAGGTCAGCGGGCGGGTGCCGTCCGCTGATGACAAGCTGGCTCGCACGGCCGCGGCGGCCATCAAGCGACTGAACGGTGCCAATGACGATATGGTCGGCCAGGACGAACCGCTTGTCGAGGTCGAGGACCTCGGTGAGGACGCGCTCCGCGGCCGTGAGCTCGAGGTCTCTTTGCGAGAAGACATCGCCCACGAGCACTCCCGCATGGTGGACCGTATGGTCAAAAACCTGGCGAAGGAGGACGGGATCATCGGCGCTATCCGTGAAGACCGCGAAGTGCTCCTTGTCACCACACCCAGCTGGAACGCCGCACAGCTTCAAGAATGGGTCGCCCGCTATATCGAAGACAATATTCATAACTAAAACCGGTGATACCAGAACGTTTGTTCCGCGGATGGGGCTTCGGTGGGGGTGCCGGGGCCGTAAGCTGACCACGTCGGACTTCAACGAGACTGGGGGACACCATGAGCTTGAAAGACCTGATACCAGACGATGATGAGCGGGCGACGTTCGTCGGTAAGTTCACGATGGCGAGCGCGAAGGCAATGCATGACCTCCGTGAGGAGAACGCGGCGCTGACCGAAACAGAGGTGGCTGGCGAGCTTGAGGCTAGGATCCGGCGGGATATCGGACCTGATTGGCCGCTGCCCCGTCCTCAGCTTTTGCAGTTAGCGCGGGATGTCTTGGCTGACAGAGGAGCCTAGCTACATCTAATCCTGGGTCGTAGAGAACCCCGCTAGATTGTGTCCGGCGGGGTTCTTAACGAAGCAACCTCCGCACATGGGGGACATGCGGAGGTTGCCGTGTCTGACGCTACCGGCGGGTAGGTTAGTCACTCAACTTGATAAGCGTGCTGGCAAGTTGCAAGCCGTTCACCTGCCGGTCGTATCATTCATCTACCGTTGCCGTAACGGCCAGCGACCCCTCACAGGATCTACGGTTACGGTAGGTGGCCCGCTCCGATGCATGGGGGCAGAGCGGGCCACCGCACCTAGTTAGGACACTTAACCGGTCTTTCGGGCCGTTTCCTAAACTTGATCAAACTCTGCGGCGATCCTCCGCTAATGCCGAGCTTGGAGGGGTAGCTTCGGTGCACCACTAGATGGAAGGTGCACCGAAATGACTGTCACTGAATACTTCTCAGGCGTTGCCATCATGTTTGGATCCCTGGTAGCCCTCCTGGGTCTTTCTGCCGCCATCGTCCGGGGAAGATCTCTCACCACTAGAAGGTCAAGCGCTCGGGCAATCCAAGGGTGACGCCGCATGACCTCCGCCGAGGCTCCAGATAACGCAGTCTCACGGTCGGATGTTGTCAGAATGTTGCCACGCAAGGCTCTTTAGACAAAGCAGAAAGGTCCCGCTTCCCTTTGTTATAAGGGAAGCGGGACCTCGCTATTTGGCGGTGACGGTGGGATTTGAACCCATATGGACGCCCGCGTCATGACGGGGAACGCCCTCAAATTCCTTGTGATTCCGCGGAATCTGCCATCATTTGCTCACACGTGAAAACACCTGCTCGCAGGTATTCCGTTACCGCTGCGTTACTGCTGGAGCTGTTCTGCCCTGGCTTGGTCGAGGGCTGCAGCGACTGAGTCAAGGTCGTCCTCAAAGAGGTCGGCATACCGGTCGAGCGTCATCGCCGCGGAGGCATGGCCAAGCATGCGCTGGAGCGCCTTTACGTTCGCGCCCGCACGGCGTGCGTCTGGTATGACCAACGGTCTCCTGTGAGCGCGCCTGTGACCGAAGCTGGAGGGCAAGCCTGTTGTCGTCCTTTGTGCACGACTGGACAGTGTCTGTCCTCATATGTGTCGAAGTCCGGGATTCTCCCCACCCCGTAGTGGTGGAGCGGTAGGTGCCGGCCGAGGGGCCCGAGGCGGGTGTCAGGGACCAATGCGCGGGAAAGTAGCGCTAAGCCTTGATCCACCGAT
>NZ_JAGGPM010000018.1:0-88403 GCF_018613835.1 Arthrobacter sp. ISL-5
TCGGACTCGATGCAACGGCACCCGATGCCAATCTAGCTGACCCGCTGAGCTTCGAAGTCCCCGTCCCGCGGCTCAATGCTTTCGTCGCGGACGGCGACTCGCTCAGCGAGATCACTTACCGGGTGCGCCGCAGGGTGGACCGGGCCGTCCAGACGCTGGTCCAGGCGGACGTGTCCGCGCTGCAGGCAGACCTTGAAGAAATCGCCGCCATGGAACTCGCGAAAGTGGGCGAATCCGGCGTCCCGGTGGGGGCCGACGACGCCGTGCAGCGCATGTCCGCCCGGGACTGGTCCCCGCTCGGGGCCATGGAGTCGGTGCAGGCCGTGCTGGACGCCCTATCCGTGGAGCGCACCGGCGAAGCCCAGCCGGTCATGCCGCTGGCCACGATCTCGGTGACCGAGGACATGGCCACCGCCATGCGCATGCACGCCATGGGCTGGCAAAGCGTCTACCACCACGAAGTGCTCGCCTACGGCCTGGCTCCGGAGGACATCGCCACCATGCTGACGCAACGGCTGCGCTGGGCGCAGGGCACCATGCAGGTGTTGCTCCGCGAGAACCCGCTGGTGCAGCGCGGCCTCAAATGGGGCCAGCGGCTCATGTACTTCGCCACCATGTGGACCTACCTGAGCGGATTTGCCGCGGTGGTCTACTTCGCCGCGCCCATCGTCTACCTTTTGCTCGGCATCCTGCCGGTGAGCAGCCTCAACGCCGACTTCTTCGTCCGGTTCATCCCGTTCATGATCGTCAATCAGCTGCTGTTCGCCGTCGCCGGCCGGGGGATCCCCACGTGGCGGGGGCAGCAGTACAGCCTCGCGCTGTTTCCCACCTGGATCAAGGCCTGCACGACGGCGGCCCGCAACGCCTGGTTCGGACGTCCCCTCGGGTTTGCGGTCACCCCGAAAGACCGCCAGACCGGCGGTCCGAGCTGGAGCCTGATCCGCCCGCAGATTGTGGTTGCGGTGCTGCTGGTGATCGCGGCCGCAGTGGGCATGGCGCGCCTTGCCGCCGGACTGTCCGAACCCGTCGGTACGCTGGTCAACGTGGCCTGGGTGGTGTTCGACATCGCGGTCATGAGGATCCTGGTCCGCGCGGTGCAGTACAAGGGATTCGAGCCGGAGACTTCACAGCAGGAGGGGGACGCCGTCCCCGCCGAGGGCTTGATCGAGGAAAGGAAGATCGATGGAACTTAGCTATGAGGTCAAGGACTCGTATGCGGAGATCAGGGCGGCCGGGCGGCTGAACATGGTGTCCGCGCCCAAACTCCGGGAATTCGTGGCGGACGTGGTCGCATCGGGGTCCAGCCGCATCGTGGTGAACCTTGAGGACACCGCCTTCATGGATTCCTCCGGCCTCGGCGCCCTCATCGGCTGCCTCAAGGCCGCGCGGCAGGCAGGTGGCGACCTCCGGATCGCGGCCGTCCAGCCGCAGGTGAAGATGGTGCTGGAACTGACAAGCATGGACCGTGTCCTGACCTCCTATGCCTCGGCCGCTGAGGCATTCGAAAATGACTGATGCCCTGGCCCGCCGGAGCTTCCGGGACCGGGCCACGCCTGAGGCCATCGAATCCGTCCACAACCAGCTGGACGCCCTGTGGGAGGACGCGTCGTTCGTTCCTGACATGGACCGCATGACGTTCACCACCGCCGTCATCGAGGCCGCGGCCAATGTTGTGCAGCATGCGGTGCCGGAGTCGGCGGCGCCGGTTGAACTTGGGGTGGACATCAGCATCCGGCAGTCCAGCTTGGAAGCCCGTGTCAGCGCTTTTGGCGCCGCGCGGCCGGAAGGCGGCGGGATGGAGCCCAGGATGCCCGGCAACGACGCCGAGTCAGGACGCGGCCTGGCCCTCATCCGTGCCCTGGTCACCACCGTGACATTCACTCGGCAGGACGGGACCAATGTCTGGATCCTGTCCCGGGACTCAACCCCGGCCTGACCGCCAGAGCTGCGGCGATCCGTCGCTGATCCTTGACACCGGAGCGCTCCGTCCGCTTCACTATTACGTATGCTGAAATAACAGTTCCATGATGCGGAACTAAGGTGCGGTTCGCACGTTGGTTTCGCCGGGAGAAGGCCCGGCTCTCCGCATAGCCGTCACCGTGGATGCCAGCACCTGCCTGAGGAATCACCAAGTGAAGCTTGCCGAATTCAATGACGCTGACCGAGCCGCTGCCAGGGCCGTACTCCGGCCGTGCATCGACGTCCAGCGCTGGGTGGACCAGATCGCCGACGCACGGCCGTTCGCCTCTGTCGGGGAACTCCTGGACGGAGCCCGCGAGGCCGCGGCACCGTTCACGGCCGAAGAGATCGAAGCTGCGCTGGCGCACCACCCGCGCATCGGCGAACGCCCCGCCGCCCAAACCGCCGAAGCGTCCATGTCCCGCTCGGAACAGTCCGGCGTCGACCCGGCGGACACCGCTGTAGCCGAAGCGCTGGCCCGCGGAAACCGCGCTTACGAGGAAAAGTTCGGCCGGGTCTTCCTGATCCGCGCCGCCGGCCGCACCGCCCCCGAAATCCTGGCCGCGCTGAACGAGCGCCTGGCCAACACCCCGGCGCAGGAAGACGCCATTGTTGCCCAGCAGCTGCGTGAAATCGCCCTGCTGCGCCTCGAAGGAGTGATCAGCGAATGACCGTTTCCCACGTCACCACCCACGTCCTGGACACCGGCGCCGGCCTCCCGGCGGCGGGGGTCGCCGTCGTGCTTTACGCGAACGACGGCGGCAACTGGACCCAGCTGGCGAGCGGCACCACCGATGCCGACGGCCGCGCGAAGGACCTCGGCCCCGAGCGGCTGGCGCCCGGCAAATACCGGCTGAACTTCGCCACCGGCACCTACTACGCACAGCAGGGCACGTCCACGTTTTTCCCGGAGGTGGACCTGGTCTTCGAAGTGACTGGCGCCGAGCACTACCATGTGCCGCTGCTGCTGAGCCCCTTCGCCTACTCCACCTACCGCGGAAGCTGAAAGGAGCAACCATGAGGCTAATGCGTATTGGCCCGGCAGGCGCCGAGATCCCCGTGGTCCTGGACGACGGGGGCCGGGCGTATGACCTCCGGCCGGTCACCCGGGACATCGACGGCGACTTCCTGCAGGCATGGGCCGGCCAACTCGGCGAACTGGACCTGTCAGGCCTTCCGCAGGTGACCATCGAGGGCAGGCGCATCGGCGCCCCGATAGCGCGGCCGGGTGCCGTGATCGGCGTCGGACTGAACTACGCTGCGCACGCCGCGGAATCCGGCCTCCCGGTGCCGGAGCGGCCCATCATTTTCTTCAAGCACCCCAACACCGTCGTGGGACCTGACGACGACGTCGTGATCCCGCCCGGTGCACAGCGGGTGGACTGGGAGGTGGAGCTCGGCGTGGTGATCGGCCGGCGGGCCAGCTATCTGGGGTCCGATGCCGATGCCGCCGCGTGCATCGCGGGTTTTGTGCTTTCCAACGACGTCTCCGAGCGCGAGTACCAGCTGGAACACTCCGGGCCGCAGTGGTCGCTCGGGAAGTCCTGCCCCACGTTCAACCCGGTGGGCCCGTGGCTCGTGCCCGCCACGGACGTTGATGCGGGCAATATCCGGCTGGCGTCGTGGGTCAACGACGAAACCCGGCAGGACAGTTCGACGGCGGACATGGTGTTCGGTCCCGCCGAACTGGTCCGGCGCCTCTCGCAGTACATGGTGCTCGAACCCGGCGACCTCATCACCACAGGCACCCCGGAAGGCGTGGCGCTGTCCGGACGGTTCCCGTACCTCAAGGCAGGCGACGTCATGCGGATGTCCGGCGGCAAGCTCCTCGGCGAGCAGCGGCAGCGGCTCGTGGACGCCGGGCGGGCCTGAACAAGGCCGCCCGGGGCAGCGGCGGCGGCCGCACCGCCGGATGACAGTAGGCTAGATGGCATGGCTTCTGACGACCACCCCATGCCTGAACGGCGCGAAATCACCGTGCGGCGCGCACCCAAGTATGTTCCGTTCCTGATCCTGGGCGGGATTGTGGGCATTGCCGCGGCGGCGGTCATTGCCTACGCGCTTCCCGGCGACCCCAGCTACGACCGCGGCGCGGTCTTCGGCTTCTTCATGGTGCTGTGCGGCGCCGGCGGTGTGATCCTCGGCGCAATTGCGGCGCTGGTCCTGGACCGGCTGAGCGTCAAGCGGGCGCGGCACGCCGTCGTCGAGGCCGCTCCCGAGGCGGACCAGGCCCTGCCTGACGCGGAACGGGACACTTCCAGGGACCGCACGCGGGACGACAACGGCGAACCCGGCCTCCGGTCATAAACGGGCCGCCGGAAGTTCCTTACCCGATGACGTGAGATAATCGACCAGTGGCACGCGGCGATGGAAAACTTTCTCATGATCTTCTCCCTGGCGAAAAAGGCCCTCAGGACGCTTGCGGCGTCTTCGGGGTCTGGGCACCAGGTGAAGAAGTAGCAAAACTCACCTATTACGGGCTGTATGCACTGCAGCACCGCGGTCAGGAGTCGGCTGGTATTGCCACCAGCGACGGCAAGCGGATCAACGTCTACAAGGACATGGGCCTCGTGTCGCAGGTCTTCGACGAGACCACGCTGAACACCCTGACCGGGCACCTGGCTGTGGGCCACTGCCGCTATTCCACCACCGGAGCCAGCCATTGGGCCAACGCCCAGCCCACGCTCGGCGCCACCGCCACAGGCACCGTGGCCCTGGCGCACAACGGCAACCTGACCAACACAGCCGAACTCAACGCCATGATCAACGAGCGCAACGGCGGCCAGCTCAGCGGCGAGATGAAGCAGGGCAACACCTCCGACACCGCCCTCGTGACGGCGCTGCTCGAAGGCGAAGAGGGGAAGACCCTCGAACAGACCGCCATCGAGCTGCTGCCCAAGATCCGCGGCGGCTTCTGTTTCGTCTTCATGGACGAAGGCACCCTGTACGCGGCCCGCGACACCTTCGGCATCCGCCCGCTGGTCCTCGGCCGGCTGGAGCGCGGCTGGGTGGTCGCCTCCGAGCAGTCCGCCTTGGCCACCGTGGGCGCCAGCTTCATCCGGGAGATCGAGCCCGGCGAATTCATCGCCATCGACGAGCAGGGCGTGCGGTCCCAGCGCTTCGCGGAGTCGACGCCGGCCGGTTGCGTTTTCGAGTACGTGTACCTCGCGCGCCCCGACGCCGCGATCGCCGGGCGGTCCGTGTACGAATCCCGCGTGGAGATGGGCCGCCAGCTGGCCCGCGAAAACACCCAGGAAGCGGACATCGTCATCCCCGTCCCTGAGTCCGGCACTCCAGCCGCGGTGGGCTACGCCGAGGAATCCGGCATCCCGTTCGCCCACGGCTTCGTCAAGAACTCCTACGTGGGCCGCACCTTCATCCAGCCCTCGCAGACGCTGCGCCAGCTCGGCATCCGGCTCAAGCTCAACGCCCTGGAATCCGTAATCCGGGGCAAGCGTGTTGTGGTGGTGGACGACTCGATCGTCCGCGGCAACACCCAGCGCGCCATCGTGCGGATGCTCCGCGAAGCGGGCGCCGCGAGCGTCCACATCAAGATTTCCTCCCCGCCGGTCAAGTGGCCCTGCTTCTACGGCATCGACTTCGCGTCCCGGGCCGAACTCATCGCCAACGGCGCCACCATCGAAGAAATCACCCAGGCCATCGGCGCCGATTCGCTGGCCTATATCTCCGAAGACGGAATGATCGACGCCACCAGGCAGCCCCGCGAACGCCTCTGCACCGCCTGCTTCACGGGCAAGTACCCCATTGAGCTCCCCGGCTCGGACAAGCTCGGCAAGAACCTGCTGGAACGTACGGACCTCGGCGGCCTGCCGGTCTCCCCTGCCGCTGATACCGTCCGTGCCGCTGCCCCCGCTGCAGCCCGCGCCGCCGCAGCCCCCGCGGAACCTGCACTCGTGTCACCCGGAAACCCGGAGAGCATCCCCGTCACCGAGGATCCGGCGGAGAAGCCGGGCGCCACGGGCTGCGATCCCGGGCCGGATTCCGAGTTCGAGAACCTGCTCACCGACGCCGACCGCGTTTCCGACGTCCACCACGACGCTGCCATCGTCGGCGCTGATAAGAAAGAGTCCGTATGACTTCCGCCTCCTCCACTGCTGACATGAATGCCGCCCAGAACAACGCCGGCATCACCTACGCGTCCGCGGGTGTCGACGTCGAAGCGGGAGACCGCGCCGTCGAGCTCATGAAGGGCGCCGTCAAGGCGACCCACAACGCTTCGGTGATTGGCGGCGTCGGCGGGTTCGCCGGCCTGTACGACGTCTCGAGGCTGCTGACCTACAAGCGGCCCCTGCTGGCCACCTCCACGGACGGCGTGGGCACCAAGGTGGCCATCGCCCAGGCCATGGACATCCATGACACCATCGGCTTCGACCTCGTGGGCATGGTGGTGGACGACATCGTGGTGGTGGGCGCCGAGCCGCTGTACATGACCGACTACATCGCCTGCGGCAAGGTGGTTCCCGAGCGCATCGCGGACATCGTCCGTGGCATCGCGGCCGCGTGCTCCGTGGCCGGCACCGCCCTGGTGGGCGGCGAAACCGCCGAGCACCCGGGCCTGCTGGGCGAGCACGAATACGACGTCGCCGGCGCAGCCACCGGCGTTGTTGAAGCCGACGCCCTGCTGGGACCGGACCGCGTCCGCGCCGGCGATGTGGTGATCGGCATGGCTTCCTCCGGCCTGCACTCCAACGGCTACTCACTGGTCCGCCGCGTCATCAACCACGCCGGCTGGGCCTTGGACCGCCAGGTCTCCGAACTGGGCCGCACACTGGGCGAGGAACTGCTGGAACCCACCCGCGTCTACGCCGCCGACTGCCTCGACCTCGCCCGCGCCTTCCCCGTGACCGCAGGCCGGGCCGTCCACGGCTTCAGCCACGTCACCGGCGGCGGACTCGCCGCAAACCTGGCCCGCGTCCTGCCCCAGGGCCTCGTGGCCACGGTTGACCGCTCCACCTGGGAACTGCCGGCCATCTTCAAGCTGGTCTCGGAACTCGGCCGCGTCCCGCTGGCCGACCTCGAGCGCACGCTCAACCTCGGCGTGGGCATGGTGGCCATCGTTTCCGCGGACGCGGCGGACGCCGCTGTGGCGCGCTTGAACGAACGCGGCCTGCCGTCCTGGATCATGGGCGCCGTCAGCGCCGCCTCCGACTCGGTGCTCAAGACCGGGCCGGACTACGTCCAGGGCGCCAAGGGCGTGGACGGCGGGGCCGTGCAGATGGTCAATACCTACGCTTAAATACGTCATCGAGTGCTCCCCACCGGCCCTTTAGAAGGTTCATAAGGGCAGGTACGGAGCACTCGATGCGTTTTTAGACCTCGAGGACGCTGAACACGCCGCCCTGGGGGTCCTTCAGCGTGGCAATGGAACCGCCATCCTCGGCGAACTCGGGCTCAACCAGCACCTCAGCCCCGGCTGCCACGGCAGCGAGCACGGCCTCGGACACGCTGGACACGCCAAAATAGACCTGCCAGCCCAGCTCGTCGCCAGACTGCGTCTCCTCCTCCGGCCCGGCGTCCTCCTCCGGCTCCATGTCCTCATCCAGCGACGGCGCCGGGGCGACCCCGGCCACTTCTGCGCCGTCCACCATCAGCGTGGTGTACGTGCCGCCGTCGTCCTGCGGGTATTCGGTCACGTCATGGCCGAACAGCCGCTGGAAAAATCCGACGGCGGCCGCCGGCTGGGGCGTCACGAGCTCGGCCCATGAAAACGCACCGGGCTCGCCGTACCGTCCGCTGCCCGGGTGGGTTCCGGCCAGCCAGACGCCGGTCGCGCCGCCGCCGGGAGGCTCCACGAAAACCATGGTTCCGGTGTCGCCGACCTCCTCTGGCCCGAACTGCACCGTGCCGCCCGCGAGCGGGGTCTCTTCGGCGATGGCGCGGGCGTCGTCAGCGGCGAGGTAGACGTTCCACTGCGCAGGCGCGGAGGCGGCCTCCTGGTCCGGAGGCTGCGGCGCGATGACCGCCACCACGTCGTCGTCCAGGAAGGCCTTCGAGTAGCTGCGCCCGTCCGGCGTAGGGAGGTCCTCGTAGCGCCAGCCGAACACCGCGGCATAGAAGGACTTCGCGGCCGCCACATCGGGGGTCTGGACGTCGGTCCAGCACACCTCCCCGTGGTTGTACCCGTTGCGCTGAACCATGCCGCTCATTCCTTCCGTTGGACAGACATCCCTAACAGGCTAGACGTGCACAGGCCGTCCGGTGAAGGCCACCAGCCGCTCCAGGCTGGTTGCCGACTCCGCCACCTGCTGGGCGGGGGCGAAACTGCCGCCGGCGCGGACCTGGTCGCTGATGGTCTGCTGGGCGAGCACCTCGACGTAGTCGGTCAGGGCATCTGAAACGCTCAGGTCTGCCCCGAGCGCCTTGCTGAAGTCCCAGGCGTGAACCAGGAATTCCAGGTTGAGGATGGCGGCAACCATCGTGGCGGGCAGCTCGGCAAAGCCCATGTCGACGGTTCCTTCCAGTCCTCGCCGGTAGAAGGCTTCCAGAACCGGCTGCGCGAGGTCGGCGATGCGGGCTTCCGGGGCCTTCGCGGCGTCATCAGTGACGGGCGCACCCAGCGCCTGCCCGATCCCGCTGATCGAACCGGCCAGGTGGTCCAGCAGCTGGCCCACGTTGTAGTCGGCGCAGGGGGTCTGGGCGTCGAGGTCCGCCGGAGTGAGCGAGCGCAGCACACGCTCCAGCACCGCCAGGGTGGCATCGGCAGCGACGAGCTCGTTGAGGGGGTCCGGAGCAGCCGCCCACTCGTCCGCGCCTGCGTCTCCGCTGGTTGCCTCGGCCACCAGGCGGCCCAGGTAGTGGTTCCAGCCTTCGGCATGGGCCACTTCCTGCTGCTCGCTGAGGCCTTCGTGGACCAGGCGTACCGAGGTGCCGCCGCTGGCCGGCTCCAGCGTGATGGACACGACGGAGTCCGACGGCGCCATCGCGTCGCTTTGTTCCCAGCCCCAGGTGAACACCACTCGCTTGCCCGGTTCAATCTCGCTGAACGTGCCGGTGGCGTGGTTCCCCGGCGTGACGGTCCAGCGGTACTCACCGCCGACCTTCAGGTCGACGCGGGCCGCAACGGTCTGCCAGCGGCGGAGGCGTTCCGGCTCGGTGATCAGGGCAAACGCCTGGTCGATATCCAGCGGGAGAAGGACAGTCTTGTCGAAAGTCATGATTTTTCCTTGGGGTTGTGGAGGGGAAGAGCGGCATGCCTGCCGGCGTCGGCCACGAGCTGGTCCAGCTCGCTGGTCCAGAACTGATCAAAGAGCCGGCGGAGTTCGTTCATGCCCGCGGCGTCCAGTCGGTAGAACCTGTTCCGGCCTTCCTTGCGGGCCACCACGAGTCCGGCCTGCTCCAGCAGCAGCAGGTGCTGTGAGACGGCGGATCTGCTGACGGTGAACTCGAGTGCAAGCTCCGTTACGGTCTTCTCGCCGCCCGCCAGCAGCTGCAGCAGGCGGCGGCGGTTGGGTTCCGCGGCGACTTCGAGGGGATCAAGCACGGTCATTACGTTAGCGTCCACTAACGCATTCCGTCAACAGCTCTTTTGGGCACTAAAAAACCCGCCGGGCATGCCACTGAGTGGCATGCCCGGCGGGCGTAATAGCTGTGCTGGACCCTGGGCTCGGAAGGCAAGCCCTCCGGAAATCAGGGAACAAGAAAAACGGGTGCCTGAAGAGAACGACGCACATACGTACGACCGCGGCATACAGCTGAGTGCCTTACGGCACATTCAGGCTGGAACGACTAACCGATCCGACGGGTGTCAACCTCGTCGTCGTCTTCGTCCAAATCGTCCGCGTACTTATCCACGTAGGCTGAATAGTCCGGTTCGACCGGTTCATTCGCGAAATGGCTCGTTGCACGACTTCCCGGACCCGTGAGCTCACGCTGAAGGGCCGAATAGTCAGTGTTCGGGGAGTAGTACTTGATGTCCCGAGCCTGCTTGGTAGCTTTTGCCTTTTGACGGCCGCGCCCCATGGCGTGACCCCCTTTTGTACTTGGACCGGAGGTGGTCACCTTGGCTATCGGTGAGGCCCCGGAATGTTTGGTCAATTTGTCGTATCCCTAGATTACATGCTTTCGGCGGCAACTGCTCGCCAGTGGGGCGCCCGCCGGGCCGGTGTCGCGGCCACAACCGCGGCATTCAAGGGGTCGCATGGATTTTTTGTTCGGTAGAGTCTCCTGAACGATTGAAAATAGGCGGGCCGGTGACCCGACGGAAATCCCCGCGGGGAATGGCCGCCGGGACTCGCCGCCCGATACCAACCGCCCATATTTCCTGCTCAACTTTTCTGCTCAACGCAGAATTGACCGCTATGCCGAGAACGCCCGGAAGGGGTGCCGCCCCCAGTGACTGAAGACCATCCGACCCACGGTGAGGACCCGCAGACGGCTGCGCAGTCCCGGACCGTGCCTCCTCTCCCGGCCGCCCCTCCCCATCCGGCCGCGCCGCCGCACCCGGCCATTCCTCCCCACCCCACAGTTCCTCCCCACCCCGCCGCGCCGCCGCGCATCACGTCCCGGACCGCATGGCGCCGCCCGACTGCGGATGCCAGGCAGGTCATGGTCAAGGCCGGGTTCGTGACCGCGCTGCTGGCCGTGGGAGGCCTGCTCATCTGGCTGCTGACCTCACTGTTGGCTACGGCCACGCAGCAGTCCGCGAACCACCCCGGGGCGCCCGAGGAAACTGCTTCCCCCGCCGCACCCTCCGCGTCCGCCCGGCCCAGCCTGCCGCTGACGGGAGTGAGCCCGCTGGATTTCCGCGTGGGTGACTGTTTCAAGGACTTCGATCCGGAGGCGATCGAATCCACGGTGGTGGCGTGCACCACTAATCATTCCTCCCAATTGGTGGCCGTCCACTACTACGCGGCCGCGGACAGCTACCCCGGCGCCGACGCCATGAAAGCCAGGGCGCGGGAGGCCTGCCAGTCGGCAGCGCTGACGGGCAAATCCAACGCCTACGACCTGAACTACCGGCTTGCCTACCCCAGCAACACAAGCTGGGGCCAGGGCGACCGCCGCGTGGACTGCTACGTCACCGCGGCGGCCGGCAACATCATCAAGGCCAGCCTGCTCCCCTAGCCGTGCCGGTGCGGCTGTGCCGGTGCAGCTGATCCGACACAGCCGGTCCAGGCCGGTCCTTTCGCTAGCCCTTCCGGCGGACCGAGAGCCCGCTGCCGGCGGGGGCGCCGCCGTCGGGCCCCACGAGGGCCTCGAGCCCCTCGACGGTGAGTTCGTCGACGTCGGCCGCGGTGTCCACGAGCACGGTGTCGCCGTCCGCGATTTCGCCGGTCAGGATGGCCTTGGCCAGCCGGTCCCCGATTTCGCGCTGCACAAGGCGGCGCAGCGGCCGGGCGCCGTAGGCGGAATCAAAGCCGGACATGGCCAGCCAGGCACGGGCGCCGTCGGTCACCTCGAGAGAGAGCCGCCGCTCGTGCAGCCTGCGGGACAGCTCGGCCACCTGGAGCTCAACGATCTTGGCGAGCTCGTCCACGGTCAGGGGATCGAACAGCACCACCTCGTCCAGCCGGTTCAGGAACTCCGGCTTGAAGGACGCGTGCACGGTGGCCATCACCGCGTTCCGCTTGGCCTGCGGGTCCAGGGTGGGGTCCACCAGGAACTGGCTGCCCAGGTTGGACGTGAGCACCAGGATCGCATTGCGGAAGTCCACCGTGCGGCCCTGGCCGTCGGTGAGGCGGCCGTCGTCGAGCACCTGCAGGAGGATGTCGAAGACTTCAGGGTGGGCCTTCTCCACCTCGTCCAGCAGCACCACCGAGTACGGCCTGCGGCGGACGGCCTCGGTCAGCTGGCCGCCTTCCTCGTAGCCCACATAGCCCGGAGGCGCCCCCACCAGGCGCGCCACGGAGTGCTTCTCGCCGTACTCGGACATGTCGAGCCTGACCATGGCGCGTTCGTCGTCGAAAAGGAAGTCAGCCAGGGCCTTGGCGAGCTCCGTCTTGCCAACACCCGTGGGTCCCAGGAACAGGAACGATCCGGTGGGCCGGTTGGGGTCGCTGATGCCGGCACGGGCACGGCGCACGGCGTCGGACACGGCGGCCACGGCCTTGGACTGGCCGATCAGCCGCTTGCCGAGTTCCTCCTCCATGTGCAGCAGCTTCTGGCTTTCACCCTGCAGCATCCGCCCGGCGGGAATGCCCGTCCAGGCCGAGATGACCTCGGCTATGTCATCCGCCGTGACTTCCTCGGCCACCATGAGCTCGGGCTTTGCGGCTCCGCTGGCCACGCGGGCCGATTCCTCCTCCGCTGCGGCATTGAGCTCGCGCTCCAGCGCCGGCAGCTCGCCGTACAGGATCCGCGATGCCGCTTCGAGGTCGCCTTCGCGCTGGTACTTGTCCGCCGCGGAGCGCAGCTCGTCCAGCCGTGCCTTCAGGTCGCCCACATGGTTGAGGCCGGCCTTCTCGGCCTCCCAGCGGGCATTGAGCCCGGCGAGGGCCTCCTTCTTGTCGGCCATGTCCGCACGCAGCGCAGCCAGGCGTTCCACCGAGGCGGCGTCCGTCTCGCCGTCCAGGGCCAGTTCCTCCATGGTGAGGCGGTCCACGGCCCGGCGCAGCTGGTCGATTTCCTCCGGCGCCGAGTCGATCTCCATGCGCAGCCGGGAGGCGGCCTCGTCCACGAGGTCGATCGCCTTGTCCGGCAGCTGGCGTCCGGAGATGTAGCGGTTGGAGAGCGACGCGGCCGCAACCAGGGCGGAATCGGCGATGGCCACCTTGTGGTGGGCCTCGTAGCGCTCCTTGAGCCCGCGAAGGATGCCGATGGTGTCGTCCACGCTGGGCTCGCCGACGTAGACCTGCTGGAAGCGGCGCTCCAGGGCGGGGTCCTTCTCGATGTTCTCGCGGTACTCATCCAGCGTGGTGGCGCCGATCAGGCGCAGCTCGCCGCGGGCCAGCATGGGCTTGAGCATGTTGCCCGCATCCATGGAGCTCTCCCCCGTGGCGCCCGCCCCCACTACGGTATGGATCTCGTCGATGAACGTGACGATCTGGCCGTCCGAGTTCTTGATTTCCTCCAGCACAGCCTTGAGCCGTTCCTCGAATTCGCCGCGGTATTTTGCGCCCGCCACCATGGAGGCCAGGTCCAGCGCGATGAGGGTCTTACCGCGCAGGCTTGAGGGCACGTCCCCGGCCACGATGCGCTGTGCAAGGCCCTCGACGACGGCCGTCTTGCCCACGCCGGGCTCGCCGATGATCACCGGGTTGTTCTTGGTGCGGCGGCTCAGCACCTGGATGATCCGCCGGATCTCTGTATCCCGGCCGATCACGGGGTCGAGCTTGCCGGCACGGGCCATGGACGTCAGGTCGGTGCCGAACTTCTCCAGCGCCTGGAAGGTGTTTTCCGGATCCGCGCTGGTCACCTTGCGGTCGCCGCGGACACCGGGCAGCGCGGCGAGCAGCGCTTCATGGGAGGCGCCGGCGTCGCGCAGCAACTTCCCCGCACCGCCGCTGCCCGCTGAGAGGCCAAGCAGCAGGTGCTCCGTGGAGACAAAGGAATCGCCGAGCTTGTCCGCCTCGTTCTGGGCGTTCTGGATGGCCTGGAGGGCGGTGCGGGACAGCTGGGCCTGCTGAACAGAGCTCCCCGAGGTGGCCGGGAGTGCCTTGATGGCGGTGCTGGCCTGCACGCTGACGGCATCCGGATCCGCGCCGGTGGCACGGAGAAGCGCGACGGCGACTCCCTCCCGCTGATCCATCAGCGCCTTGAGCAGGTGGGCCGGCTCCACTTGGGGATTTCCGGCCGTGGAGGCGTTCATGGCTGCGGCCGAAAGAGCCTCCTGGCTCTTGGTGGTGAATTTGACGTCCAAAGCGAGCTCCTTCCGGGAAGTGCATTATCTAAGTTGAGTCTATAACGCTCAACTTTGGCCGGAGGCGCTCACCGCCCGAGTTTGCCGACAGCGAAAACAGCCTTCAAGAGCAAGTGAATTTCCGGCGAACCACTGCCTCTGAACTGTATCCCCAGCACCCGAATCCCCCTAGGATCGGAGCTGTGACCGGGACCGATGGTTCCAACGGCACGATCGCGAGGAGGACCCGCAATGACGAAGTTCGTAGTTCTTTACGCCGCACCGCAGTCCGCACAGTCGCAGATGGCAGAGAGCTCCCCCGAAGCCGCCCAGGAGGGCATGAAGGCCTGGATGGAGTGGGCAGCCAGGGCCGGCGACGGCATCGTGGACATGGGAAATCCGCTCGGCCCAGGCAAGGAAGTCACCACCGCCGGAACCTCTGACACCAACACCCATGTCGGCGGGTACGGCATCCTCCAGGCAGAAGACATGGACGGCGCCCTGGCACTGCTCGAGGGCCACCCCCACCTGATGATGCCCGGCGCCAGCATCCAGGTCTACGAGGCACTCGACATCCCAGGCATGTAAGGCCGCCGGAAATGTAAAACCGACGGGCGACTCCCCCAAGGCGCCGCCCGCCGGTTGCCTGTTTCCTGGCGCCGACCGGTTGCCTCCGCGAGCCGGCCGTTCCGGGAGCGCTAGGAGCCCGCGACCCCGGACACGCTGGTGATCCAGCCGAGGTTCCGCGCAACGGACGCGTGATCGTTGCTGTAGCCGGTGTAGTCAGAGGGGTTCTGCAAAGGCAGGATGCTGGACGTGGACAGCACGCCCGCGAGCTTGCCGTCGACGATCAGCGGGCCGCCCGAATCACCGTTGAGGGTGTGGCCGGTCTCAGATCGCGTGCTGACGGTCGGGCCGCCGGACGTGTCAGAGCCCTGCCCTGCGACGGTGACGTCGGCGGTCTTCAGGAAGTAGGACATGGCGCCGGAGCCTTCAGACTGGTAGCCCCAGCCGTAGACCCTGGCGGCCGCTCCGGTCGCGGGGAAGGAACTGGACAGGCCCACATAGGTCCCGTAGTACGGCGCGGACAGCTTCAGCAGCATGACGTCCCCCATGGGCGAGGCGTAGCGAGCGGCCACCTGCCTGACCGCTCCTCCGCTTTGCAGGTAGGTGGTGCCGAGGCGGACGGACCTCAGGGTCGCCGAGTTGCAGTGTTTGGCAGTGATGACCCAACTGGCCGAGATCTGGCTGCCGGTGCAGCCCACCCTGGTGCCGGTGGCATCGAAAGAAACCTGCGCTGCAAAGGGTGCCGCGGAGACGGGAGTGGCGCTGCCGCCGGAGATGTTCTTGTGGACCGAACCGTCTTCTGCGGGGGCCGCGGTGGCGGCGCCCGCGGGGGCCAGCAGCACCGCCGCCGCGGCAGCAGCCAGTAGTTTGGCGATTTTCAATGCGGTGACTCCTTCGCATTTGGGAGGCGGAGGCGGGGATCACGCTCTCACTCCCGACATGCCCTTCCGAATAAGCGGTTCAACTGAGACACTACGGGCAGTTACGACAGATGTCATATTAAGTGACTAAAGCTGTCACAAAACCGTCACGCCTGGTAGACGGACACCGCCCCCGCCTTGATGACGAAAAACACCGTCATGCCGGGCGCCAGGCCCAGATCGGCGGACGCTGCCGGCGTGATGTCGGCCGAAAGATCCCCTGCGCGGACCCGGATCTGGTCGCCGTGCGGCTCCAGGTCCGTGACGGCCACGGGGAAGGAGTTCCGCGGGCTGCCTTGTGCTTCACTCAGGAAGACGGACACGGCCGACGGCGGGAACACGGCCACGCCTGCCTGGCCGGCGATGAAGGGTCCCGCTTCCATGGCGGAGTCGTGCTGGCCAGCGAATTCCTGCCCGGCGGCCGTCCGGACGCCGTGCTCCGTGAGTGTGCCGGCCACCAGGTTGAGTCCGGCCAGCCCCGCCACGAAGCGGCTGCGGGGCCGCTGCAGGACATCGCGGGTCGGGCCGGCCTCGGTGACCTTGCCGTCTTCGAGGACTATCACCCGGTCTGCCAGCATGAGCGCGTCCAGGACGTCATGGGTGATGATGATCGCGCGCCGTTCCGCAAGGACCTGCTTGAGGAGGCGGCGCAGCAGCGGAGCCGCGTGGATATCCAAGGCGGCCATCGGTTCATCGAGCAAAAGCAGTTGGGGGTCGGCGGCGAGCGCCCTGGCCACCGCAACCCGCTGCGCCTGGCCACCGGAAAGTTCCGCCGGCCGGCGAGTGGCCAGCTCGCCCGCGTCGACGGCGCCGAGCCAGCGGCGGGCCGTTTCACGCGCCTCCTGCCGCGGCGCCCCCTTGCTCCGAGGACCGAAGGCAACGTTTTCGAGCACGGTCAGGTGGGGGAAAAGGAGCGGCTCCTGGGCCAGTAATGCCGTGCCGCGCTGATGCGGCGCCGTCCATGCGGACCGGCCGCCAGCAAGGTCGAAGAGGACCCGGCCGTCCACCTCCGCCCTGCCCGAGTCGGGGTGCAGCAGCCCGGCGATGACGGCCAGCAGCGTGGACTTTCCGGCCCCGTTGGGTCCCATGATGGCCACCGTCTCCGCCGGGCCGACGGTCAGCGACACATCGAAACCGCGGGACCCCACCGCGGCGTCCAGCCGAAACGTCACTGGACGCTCCCGCCGGAGGCGTGTGCCGCCGTCGTACGCGCTGCGGTTCCTGTTCTGCGCGGGCCGCGGTAGGACAGCGCCACCACCGTGACAGCAACGGCCACCAGGACCAGGGAAAGGGCGACGGCGGCATCGGCGTCAGTTTCGCGCTGGAGGTAGATCTCGAGCGGGAGGGTCCGCGTGACTCCCTGCAGGCTGCCCGCGAAGGTCAGTGTGGCGCCGAATTCCCCGAGTCCCCGCGCGAAGGAGAGCACGGCGCCGGAGGCCAGGCCGGGCAGTACGAGGGGCACGGTCACCCGTCGAAGCACGGTGCCGGGCCGGGCGCCGAGCGTGGCTGCCACGGCCTCGTACCTTCCGCCGGCCGTCCGCAGGGCCCCCTCCAGGCTCACCACCAGGAAGGGCAGCGCCACGAACGTCTGGGCGAGGACCACCGCCGCGGTGGAGAATGCCACCTGGATGCCGAGGAGTTCCAGGTTCCTGCCCAGCAGTCCCTGCCGCCCGAAGGTGTAGAGGAGCGCGATGCCGCCCACCACCGGAGGCAGGACGAGGGGCAGCAGCACGAAGGACCGGAGCAGCCGCTGGCCTGGGAAGGTTGCGCGGGCCAAGACGAGGGCAAGCGGCACACCGAGGATGATGCACAGCGCTGTGCTGGCGGCCGATGTCCTGAGGCTCAGCCCCAGTGCCGTGAGTGACGGTTCCGAGGTAATGAGCGGGAGGAACTGCGGCCAGTTGACCCTGGCGGCCATGGCTGCGACCGGCAGGAGGACCAGGAGCCCTCCGACGGCGGCCGCGGCATAGATCCATGCGGGGATCCCGGTGTAGTCGGTGCGTCGTCGACGCATTCCGCCGGTCCGCCGCCGGTCGTTCCTGCTGCTGTGCACGTGTCTGATCCCGGTCCGGGCCGCGGCCCTACGGGGCTCCGAAACCGGCGTCGGCCAGGGTTTTCTGCCCGTCGCTGCCCGTGACAAGGGAGATGAACGCGGCCGCCAGCTCCCTGTTCCTGGTGGTGCCCACGGCGGCGACGGGGTACGTGTTCACGGCCTGGCTCGCTTCCGGAAACGGGATGCCCTCGACCTTGTCCCCGGCGTTCTTCACGTCAGTGACATAGACCAGTCCGGCGTCGGCCTCGCCCGAGGCCACCTTGCCCAAGACGTCAGTGACCGACGATTCCTCGCTCACGGGCTTCAGTGCGGTGCCCGTTGCCTTTTCGATCCTGTCCGCGGCGGCGCCGCACGGCACCTGGCTCGCGCAGACCACCGCCTTGACGCCCGGCCTGGCAAGGTCGGCGAAGGTGCTGATCGAGGCCGGATTGCCTGGCGGCACGGCGATCTCAAGGGTGTTGGTGGCGAAGTTGATCGGATCGCCCACGAGCGATGCCTCCTGCAGCTTGGCCATGTTCTTGCTGTCCGCGGACGCAAAGACGTCAGCGGGGGCGCCCTGGCTGATCTGGGTGACCAGATCCGAGGAGCCGGCGAAGCTGAGCACCACCTCCGTACCGGGGTTCCTGCGCTCGAACTCGTCGGCGAGCCTGGTGAAGGCTGACTTCAGGGATGCGGCAGCGAAGACGGTGAGCTTTCCGGAGAGCCTGGAGCCTCCGCTGGTGCCGGACGCGGCGGCGTTCCCTGTTCCGGGCGCGCCCCCGGTACCGCCGGGTGCGCCCGGGGCGCAGGCCGACAGGGCGGCGGCAAGCAATCCGGCGGTCAGCAGCATCACTGCGGACAATCCGGCGGAATTTTTGCGGACCGGTCTCATATGATGCCCTTCCCCTGGGGAGTCTCGATGATGACCGTGGTGGCTTTGACCACGGCGGTGGCCACGGAGCCGAGTTCCAGCCCCAGCTCCCGTACGGCCTCGCTGCTCATGAGGGACACCACCCGGAACGGCCCGCACTGCAGCTCCACCTGGGCCATGACCTTGTCCGCCGTGATGCCCGTGACCAGGCCCACGAAGCGGTTGCGCGCCGAACTGCCCGCCCTCGCGGGATCCTCCGGAAGGCTCGCCTGCTTCTTGGCCAGCCGGGCGAGCTCCAGACCGTCCACGGCCAAGCGCCCTGCAGAGTCCCTGAGCGGGGTCAGGCTGCCGCCCTCGGTCCACCGGCGGACGGTGTCGTCGCTGACGCCAAGGAACCGGGCTGCCTCGGAAACGCGAATCATTGTCATTCGACTACTTTATTCCACATTTGCGGAGGGGAAGAAGTATTTTATCCGCAAATGCACTTTTGGCTTGGCTGGGCCGGGCCGCCCCGGCCCGACCCCACCCTGCCCGGCCGGGCGGCGGATTCCGGGGTTTCCGGCTATGGTCAGGTCCTCGGAACTGGCATTAGTCTGAGGGCCTGGCAGTTGCTCCGCCCTGGCGCGATGTCTGATGCCTGGTGCCGGATCCACGGCAGCAGGTTCCGTTCTGTGATGCGAGGGATCATGACTGGACCGTCAAGAAAGCGGATGTGGTCCGGCGTGGTTCCGGCAGCGCTTCTGGCCCTGACCCTGCTGCTCACCGGCTGCCAACCCGGACTGCCGCAGCCGCCGCCGTCGAGCCCGCCCGGATCGTCCGGCTCGCCGGGCACTTCCAGTCCCTCAGCAACGTCCGCTTCCTCCGAACCGGCCGTGCCCACCGCCCATTTCACCGCCCAGGGCGACGTGGGAGTCAGCACCGGGGCAAGGAAAGTCCTGGACACGATCGCCGGCCTCCGGCCGCAGCTGAACCTGGCGCTCGGGGACTACTCCTACCAAGCCGGGATCGAGCAGGAATTTTGCGACATGGTCACAGGCAAGCTGGGCACCGACTTCCCCTATCAGGTGGTTACCGGGAACCACGAAAGCGACGGCCACGACGGCGACATCGCCAACATCGTCAAGTGCCTGCCCAATAAACTTCCCGGCCTCCAGGGCGAGTACGGAACGCAGTGGTACGTGGATTACCCGGAGCAGGAGCCCCTGGTCCGGTTCATCATGGTGTCTCCGGGCATCAAGTTCCACGACGGCAACACCCTGGACTACTCGCGAAACAGCGAGCGCTGGAAATGGACCGCGGACGCACTCGACGGTGCGAAGTCGCGGAACATTCCCTGGACGGTCGTGGGAATGCACACGCCCTGCCTCAGCGTGGGCAAGTACGGCTGCCAGGCCGGACAGGGCTTCACCAACATGCTGATGGAGAAGAAGGCGGACCTGGTGCTGACAGGTCATGACCACGTGTACCAGCGGAGCCACCAGATCGGCGGCGGCCTTGGGTGTCCCGCCCTGGTGCCTGATGCCTTCTCCAGTGGCTGCATCACCGATTCCGACGCAAGCATGGCCCAGGGCGAGGGGACCGTTTTTGCGACCGTGGGAACAGGCGGAGTGGGGCTCTATGACGTGCGGGATGACGATTCCGAAGCCAGATACTTCGCCAGCTGGTCCGGCAGGAACCGTGACCCCGCCCTCGGCACGCTGGACGTGAAGGCCACCGCCGCCCGGCTTTCGGCCAGGTTTGTCCCGGCAGAGGGATACACGTTCACCGACAGCTTCACCATCGAACGGAAGTAGTGCTTCGGCGGGTGGTTCAAAGCGGGTAGTTCAACTCAGCCGGTAGTGCAATACCCGGCCGGGCAGTTCAGCGCTTCGTCCAGACGGCGATCCAGTCGAGGTAGACGTGCCCGGCCGTGGCCGGCGCCGGGCAGCGCGGCAGGCAGGACTCGGTCTGCAGGATGTAGTGCATGGGCGTGTTCGGCACCCTGGTAGTTCCCGCTCCGAGGGAGACGCCGTCCAGGAAGAATTCGACCTTCCCCGGGCTCCACTCCATCGTGGCGACGTGCCACGTGGTGAACATGGCGTGCGACCTGATCAGGTCAGAGTCAGACGGACTGTTACTGCGGCGGTGCACTGCTCCATAGAAGGATGTGGCGAGATCACCTTCGGGGAAGTCGATCTCCCCGTCCCTCGGCCACACGCCGCTGTCCGGCCACAGAAGCCAGGCCGTCTTGAAACCCGGAAGGGAATCGGCCTTGAACCTGACCGAGACCCTGCCATAGAGCAGGCTGTTTGCGCGGTATGGATTCGAGCTGTCGTTCGGAATCTTGGGCGTGGGCGCGGCACCCATGGAGATGCCCTTCTCCGTGTGGAGGAACCAGTCCAGCATGCCGTTCTTGACGCTGAGCACTTTGGACGGGTAGTAGCGGGAGTTCTTCCCCTGTTGACCGGCCGTGTCCGGCACCCCGTCCTTGTACCCCGCGCTCCAGTCAGCCTCGTAGGCCGGGCCGGGAAAAGCGCCGATGGGAACGTCTCCGCTGGTGAAATCCTCCCGAAAGACCTGTTTCCATCCTGGCAGGTCGCCCACAGGCAGCTTAGCCGTCAGCGGGTTGATCGGAGGCACCGCGCGGGCCTTCGGGGCGGCAGGAGGCGCCGTGCTGGCTTGCGGTTTCGCCGGGGCCGCGGTCGCGCGGAGCGGGTTGACGGGAGGCGCCGTGGTGGCCGGCGGGCTAGCGGAGGGGACCGTTGTGGCCGGCAGGTCCAACGGCGGCAGCTCTCCGAGCGGCAGCCTCTGCGCTTCCTGGGCCACGGGCCCGCAGGCCGTCAGCATCACCAGCGCGGCGAGCACAGCCGTGAGCCGGAGGCCCGGGCGGCGGATGCCCGGGCGGCGGAGACGACTCACGGGCCGGATCCCGTGATCAGAGATAGCCATGGGGAAAGTGTGACATTAGGGACTATCCGTCTCCAAGGTTCTGCCGACCCCCAAAACTGGGGTTGCTTCAATGAACCCCAAGCTTTTTACAAGTTGCCGAAACGAACATGTACCAGGGGGAGTGCAAGCAAGTTGCCCTTGCCGCAGCAGCGAGCGCTTTGGTCTACTTCCCGGTGAATAGCCGGGAGGGCTGCTGTGGGGGCAAAAGCAAACAACTCCATGAGTGGTGAGGCTAGTGACCATCCCTATACTTGTTTCCAATCTGCGCGCACCGGAGTCGGTGCCCCTCCCCGTGGCCTCCGTTAGCGTGGTGATCCCCACCCTGAACGAGGCCATGAACCTCCCTTGGGTCCTTCGTCGAATGCCCTCGTACGTGGACGAAGTAGTGATCGTTGACGGACGTTCCCTGGACAGCACGGTCGACGTCGCCCGTGCCCTCCGCCTCGACGTCGTGGTCGTTTCGGAGCCGCAAGCAGGCAAGGGTGTGGCTATCCGGGCCGGGTTCGCCGCTGCTTCCGGCGACATCATCGTCATGCTGGACGCTGACGGGAGCATGGATCCCCAGGAGATCGGCTGGTTTGTTTCGCCGCTCCAGCACGAGTTCGACTTCGTCAAAGGTTCGCGCTACGTCACGGGCGGAGGCTCGGACGACATTACCCTGCTGCGCAGCACCGGCAACAGGGCTTTGACCGGGCTGGCCAACATTGTGCTCCACAGCAACTACTCCGACCTGTGCTACGGCTACATTGCCATGCGCCGCGAATGCCTCGAGATCCTGGAGCTAGAATCGGAAGGCTTCGAAATCGAGACCGAGCTGATTGTCCGGGCTTCCCGGGCGGGGCTTCGGATTGCCGAGGTTCCGAGCAACGAACTCACCCGGATCTCCGGCAACTCGAACCTCCACACCTTCCGCGACGGGTGGCGGGTACTGCGGACCCTCGCCCGCGAATGCATCGGGTGGGACGCACCCACAGCCGGCGCCCGGGCAGAGGCCCTGAGGCGCGTGAAGTACAAGTACCCCAGCACCTCCCTCCCCCATGTTCCAACGGACCCCCAAACGGTCCTGGGCCTCATGGCGGGTGAATGAGATGTATCACTCCGAAGGACTGCCGGCCGTTTCCGTGGTGATCTGCTCCTACACGGAAGACCGCTGGGACATGCTGATGGCCGCCGTCGAATCCGTCCGCACCCAAACAGTGCCGCCCCAGCAAACGATCGTGGTGGTCGACTACAACATGGACCTCTATAAGAGGCTCATCTTCACGGTTTCGGACGTTGTGATCCTGGAAAATACCGGCCCCAAGGGCCTGTCCGGTGCCCGCAACACCGGAGCGGCCGCCGCCACCGCCGGCATCGTCGCCTTCCTCGACGACGACGCCGAGGCGGAACCGGACTGGCTGAAACGGCTGACCGCACTGTACGACGACCACGATGTGCTGGCCGTCGGCGGACGCGTTGTTCCGATGTGGGAAACCCAGCGTCCCGCGCACTTCGCGGAAGAGCTCGACTGGATTGTGGGCTGCTCGTACCGCGGCCTGCCCAAGGTCGCGGCAGAGGTTCGCAACGTCATCGGCGCCAACATGTCGTTCCGCTCCGAGGTCCTGGACGTCGTGGGCGGTTTCAACACCTCACTGGGCCGGCAGAATTCCCTGCCGCTCGGGTGCGAGGAGACGGAGATCTGCATCAGGGCGGTCATCGGTTCCCCCGGCGGCCGCGTGGTGTACGAACCTGCTGCCCTGGTGCGGCACTTCGTCCCTGTCCAGCGGGGCACGTTGAACTACATGTTGCGCCGCGCGTGGTCGGAAGGCATTTCAAAGGCCCAGGTCAGCAAGATTGTGGGGCATAAGAGGGCGCTCGGACCCGAACGCCGGTATGTCCGCCGGGTGCTGCCCCACGCGGTGGCCCGGGGAATCCGGGACCAGCTCCGCGGGAAGGACCCCGCAGGCTTCCGCCGGGCGGCCACCGTCATCGCAGTGCTCGCCGTGACAACCTGCGGGTACATCCGGGGACGCAGCCTTCCGACGGCGCCGGCAGGCCCGGCAGCCGGACCACACGCACCGCACACCAGCTGGAGGGAAATCAATTGATGCACACGTTCCTGATACACATCCGCGCCCATACCACCGGAACAGCCGGGTTACGTCGATCATGAGCCAGTCTGAAAAAGGCGTCATGAGGGACTCAGCCCCTGCAACCGGTACCACCTTCGACGTCCACGGTCTCGTGGGCATCGACGTAGCCCCGGGCACGCCCGGCGAATCGCAGTTGCGGGACATGCTCGCCCCGTTCCTGGGCGGATCGCGCGCACCGCTGCGGCTGCATGTCAGCGGAGAAACGACGCCGGTGGCGGACCAGTCGCACGCCGAGGACGCCTACCGCTTCACCGCCGATTCGCTCTACCTTCCCGCCGACCGTGTGCAGGTCATCGAAACCCGGGACGGCTACGCCATCCAGGGCAGCGGTGAACTGCTGACGGCCGTCATACCGCTGCTTGACCGGCTCTGCATCAGGGAAAACGCCGCCATGGTCCACGCCGCGGTGGTGGACTACCGCGGTTCCGGGGTCCTTCTCCCCGCCTGGGGCGGAGTGGGCAAGACCAGCACCGTCGCCAAGCTCGTCGCGATTCCCGGCGTTCGATTCATGGCGGATGACTGGGCCTTTCTGGATGCAGACGGCAGGCTCATGGGCTATGCGAAACCGATGTTCCTCAAGCCCCACCACCGCACCATCTACCCGGACGTCTTCAGCGGCGCACGGAAGCCCTTGGCGCCCGGCTGGCTCACGAATTCAGTGGCAAAGCTGGCAACGGCCGTCCACCCCGTGATCGTCAGGTATCCCAAGACCGCGGCGTTCACGCGCCGCTGGTCCCCGGAACATCGGATGGTCCATCCGGAAGAGGTTTTCGGTGCGGACCGCATTTCATCAGGAGCTCTCACACGGCTGGCAATGTTTCTGGAACGGTACGACGGCTCCGACGCCCGGCACGAGGTGCGCAGCCCCGACTGGATGACCTCCCGTATCGTGGGGAACTTTCATTCGGAACTGCCCATGGTCTCGCGGAGGCTCATCGAGGCCTTGGGCGCCACCGGGCTGGTCCCCCTCGAGGAATTCTTCAGCCAGAAGGCCGCCGTCGTGCGAAGGGCCCTGGAAGAGGTCCCGTGTTCCCTTTTGCGGATCCCCGCCTCGTGGTCCGCGGACCGGACGTCCGACTACGTTGCGAACCTGATCAGTTCCAAGCTGGAGGAATGACATGCGGGGCCACGTGAGCGATCTTGAGGTGTCCGTGGTGGTTCCCGCCCGCAACGCTGCGGGCTGGCTGGGCGAATGCCTCAAGTCCATCCGCCGCGAGAGGCCCCGGGAAATCATCGTCGTGGACGGCTGCTCTACGGACGCCACGGCCGAGATTGCACGCTCACTCGGGGCCCGCGTCATCTCCGATGAAGGCCGCGGACTGCCCGCTGCCCGGATGCTCGGCGTCAAGAGCGCCAGCTGCGATCTCGTGGCGCTCATCGATGCCGACGTCGTCATTCCGCCCGGCGCTTTGGGCGGCCTCCTGGACGAATTCAAGGTCTGCGGCTACGACGGACTGCAGTTCGGGCTTGTCAGTGAGAGTGATGGTCCCGGTTACTGGGGCGAGGCCCTGGCCTGGCACCACAACCACAGCCGCGTCCGCTCGTGGTTCGGGGTCTGCGCCACCCTCATGCGCAGAAAGGTGCTGCTGTCCGTCGCCTTCGACGACACCTTCCGCTCGGGTGAGGACATCGAACTGAGGATACGGCTCGAGGAGGCCGGCTACCGGCTGGGCGTCTCCAGCACCACCGCAGTGCGGCACAGGTTCGCCGACACGTTCGATGCAGCCCGCGACCAGTGGCTCCAGGACGGCGCCGGCATGGCCCGGACCATGCGCAAGCACCCTGCGCGCGCCGGCTGGACGCTCGCTTTGCCCCTGCTGGCCACGTTCCGGGGCGTGGGCTTGTCCCTGCTGCAGGCGCCGCGCTTCCTCCCGTACTGGGCCGGTTTCCTCCTCTACAACTACGGGGCTATGTTCGGCGAGATCCTGCGCCCACGGGGCTCCGCGCTGTCGGTGGGCGGCAACACAGCCTGGCTGACGGCCGCCAGGGTAGCCCCCATGGTGACCGGCTTCCTTTTCTGGGCACTCGCGGCGCTCATGCTGCCGCCGGAGCAAATCGGCATGGGCTCCGCTGTGGTGGCCGCTGCCCTGTTGACCGTGCAGTTCGGAATGCTCGGTGTTGGACAGGCGACGCTCACCCTCCTCCCCATACAGTCCGACGGCGGACGCCGCCTGATTGCCAGCAGCCTGCTGACCGTGGGCGTTTCCACCGTCGTCGTGGCCGGCGCTGTTGCGGGCGTGACGTACGCGTCGGGGTCGGGCGTCGGCCATGCCTGGAACGATCCCCTTGTGACGGCCATCTTCACAGCGACAGCCCTTTTTGCTGCCGCCGCCTACCAGCTGGACCATGTGGGAGTCGCACAGGAGCGCGCCGACCGCGCCCTGGCCCGGAGCCTCGTGCAAAGCGTGGTACAGCTCGCCGTCCTGGGCGGGGCGCTGACTGCCGGGCTCCGCGAGCTGACCGTGGTGGTGGGTGCCGTGGGCGCCGGCGCCCTGGCCAGCGTACTCCTGGGACTGCGCCAGCTCCACCGTGCCGGCGTCTCGCCAGACTGGAGGCGCGGGCTCAGGACCGGTCCCGCCGTCGCCCTGCTGAAACCGGGACTTCCAAACCACGCCCTGATGCTCGCGGACCGCGCCCCCGGCTATCTGCTTCCCCTGATCGTTGCCTCCACGCTCGGCCCGGCTTCAACTGCCTCCTGGTACATCGTGTGGATGATGGCATCCGCCGTCTTCTTTGTCCCGCAGTCCGCCGGATTTTCGCTGCAGACCGCGCTGGCCGGTGACCGGCCAAAACCGGGCCTGGTGTCCTCGGCACTCAGGGCCAGCCTGGCGCTCACGCTCGCGGCCGGGGCCATCCTGCTCCTGGCCGGACCTTTCCTTCTGCGCCTCGTTGGCCCGCAATACGGGGCGGCCTGGATTTTGCTGCCCGTCCTCGTGCCGGCGCTGCTGCTGAGTTGCGTGACCCAGGTCTACTTCGGCCTGTGCCGCGCGCTCGGGCGCCTTGTCGAAGCCACGGGCGTGGCTATTCTCGCTGCAGTCCTGGTGGTGGCGCCCGCGGCGTTCACCGCCCAGGAGTACGGCCTTGCCGGAGTCTCTGCGCTGTGGTCCGCTGCCCAGGCGGCGGCCGCGCTGATCGCCATCTTCCGCCTCAGAAAGCTGAGCTTAGCCCTGCCAGCCGCTGACCCCGTCGAGGTCCCGCCAGCGGCACTCAACCAGTCGACTGGAATCGAGAAACCATGACACCCGAACCCACGCCGTCGGCACCGACGGCACCTCTGTCACCCGCACCCCACCGCCACACCGACACGAAGCACGGCGGCGCCAAGCACGGCGATGGGCGTCATGACGGCAAGCACGGCGAGACCAAGCATGCCGAGGTCAAGCAAGGGGGCGCCAAACACGGCGGCACTGTACCTCCCGCCGTCGTCCGTCATGAATCGTCGCGTCCCTGGCAACTTGCCGCCCTGGCCGGACTCGCCGCCGTGGCCCTGGCGCTGGGAATCTGGAGCCTGCTGAGCGTGGATCCCGATCGGATCGGCGGGACGGGGCTCGTCGAGGCACTTCCGGCCGTCTACTTCGTTGCCCTCGCACTCAGCCTGGCCGGCTTCGTGGCCACACTGAATCTGCGCCGGCACACACCCGCGCTGCTGGCCGGCCAGGTCCTGGTCCTGGTGGTCATCCTGCATGCCGCGGATCCCATCGTTCACGGCCTGCCCCGCCTCGAGGCGAGCTACCGGCACCTCGGCATTGCTGACTACATCGCCAGGTCCGGCCAGCTGGATACGAATCTTGACGCGTACTTCAACTGGCCCGGCTTCTTCGATCTCCTGGGGCTGCTGTCCGGCGCCACCGGAGTAAGGGACCTGATGGGCATCGCGACGTGGGCGCCCCTGGGAATTAACCTGCTCCTGCTGGCCCCGCTGCTGGCGCTGGCAACAAGGCTGACCTCCCAGCCACGGCAGGCGTGGGCCGGCGTCTGGATTTTCTACCTCACCAGCTGGGTCGGACAGGACTACCTGTCCCCCCAGGCGTACGCCTTCATGCTCCTCGTCACCCTGCTCGCCTGCCTCCTGAGCGTGTTCAGCGGATGGGCCTGGCCCACCGGCAGCAAGCCGTTCACAAGGTCGCTGGCGCACACCGTGGCCAAACTTGACCCCACTGTGCAGCACCAGGGCATCACGAGCCCTCCTCCGGCTGACGCGGCCGTCCTGCTGGTGGTCTGCGCGGGGATCCTCGTGGCCATGACGGCTTCCCACCAGCTCACACCCTTCGCGGTGGTCCCCATCCTGGCCCTCTTCGTCCTGACCGGCCGGCTGCGCCTGCGCTACCTGCCCATCCTCGCCGCGGTCCTGCCGATCGGCTGGCTGGTGTTCGTGGCCTCTGCCTACTTCGAGGGTCACTTGGGCCAGCTGTTCGGGTCGTTCGGCGATATCCAGGCAAACACTCTCGGCGCCGTAACACAGCGCGTTAGCGGGAGCGAAGACCACGTGCAGGTGGTCTACACGCGGCTGGCCGAAGTGGCGTTCGTCTGGGTCCTGGCCGCAGTGGGGGCCGTCATGGCCCACCGGCGGCGGACGGCCTGGCTTACCGCGGCGGTGGGAGCGCTGGCACCGCTGGCCCTGGTTCCCGGCCAGCCCTACGGCGGCGAGTTGCTCCTTCGCCTGTACCTTTTCAGCCTGCCGTTCGCCGCCTGCCTGGCCGTGCTGATCCTGATACCGGACAGGCAGGGCGCCCCTGGCTGGAAACGAAGCATTGCCCTGCTGGTGATGGGATCGGTTCTGGCCACTGCCACCGTGGTGACCCGCTACGGCAATGACAGCATGGAGAAATTCACGCGGGAAGACGTCTCCCTGGTCAACCGGCTCTACGCGACCGCCCCGGCAGGATCAATCCTCATCGAAGCGGTAGGCAACACCCCGTGGCAGTTCCAGAAATACGCCGAGTACGACTACCGGGAGCTGCTGGCGGCCCAACCACGGCCCGACGCCGCCCCGCTGACGTGCGATGCACCGAACAGAATAGCGCAGCGGACAGGCGCCTACCTGATCATCACAACAAGCCAAAAAGTGGCCGCGGAACTTCTCGAGACGACGCCCCCCGGGGATCTTGACCGCTTCATTGCGACGTGCGGCGCCAGCCCCGGCTGGACGAAAGTGTTCGATGAGCCCGGCGGCGTAGTCTTCCACATCAAAGGAGCAGGCAATGGCATTTGATCGAAAGTACGTGACGTACGCGGTGGGCGGCATCGCCATCGCCGCGATGCCCCTCTCATTCTTCGGGCCCGAGGGACTGAGGCTGGTGGTGATCGGCCTGCTGATGCTGGCAGGACCCGGCACAGCCCTGGTCAGGCTTCTCCGGTTCGGTCCGCCGGACAGTCCCGAAGCACGCGGCACCCTGCCGCTGGCCGTGTCCATCGCCGTGGCTTCCAGCCTCGGGCTCTCCACAATCGTCGCCACGGCGATGGTCTTTTCGCGGATGTGGTCCCCGCCGGCGGCGGTGTTCCTGCTGTCGCTGGTCACCCTGGGACTTCTGGCGCTCGGCGCCCGGCGGTCCCGCGGATCCCTGGCAGGTGCGCGATGATCATTTTCCTGACAGGGTTTGCCACCGTCGTGGCATTGGTTACATGTGATGCCTTGCGCATAGTTCGGCCGGGCGCCCCGCTGCCGAAAGCCGCGGTTTACACCGCTGCGGCCCTCCTTTCCCTAATCTGCGTCTCGCTCTTGGCCAAGCTAATCCAGCTGCTGTGATGGCGTTTCGCTCCTGGCACGGCCTAACCGGCCGCTGGGCCAATCCGGCCCGGCGGCCGGTACCAATGACACGAACAAGATAGTGAGGACTAACAAATGAGCAAGTTGAAAAAATTGGGCACAGTAGGCGCCGTCGGCGTGATGTTGTCCGGTGGCCTGATTTTCGCCTCGTCACAGGCCGCCAACGCCGTCACGTGCCGCCCCAACACAGCCCCACCAACCAGCTCGCTGCCCGGGACATACGTCGTGGCCGCCACGAGCTTCGAAGGTTCGATCGCTCCGTTCGTCAAAAGCACCTCGGGAACTGGAACGGCCAACATCTCCAGCTCCAAGTACCACACCGGGCTGTGCTCAGTCAAACTCCATGTGACCGCGGATTCCGGATCTGTTGCCAAGATGTCAGCGCCACTGAACTCGGGCACCAAGACAGCAAGCGCCGACGGCTGGTTCAACATCACCACTGCAGGGGTGGCCGGAAACGATGTCCCGTACCTTCGGTTCTTCTCGGGCAGCACCCGGATCGCGGATATCTACCGCTACAACAGCAACGGGCAGCTCTGGCTGCGCGTCACCGCCCCTAACGGGACTTTCACGTACACCAAGCTGAAGTCCTCCAGCATCCCGTTGAACACCTGGCACCGGGCCCAAATGACCGTGACCGCCAATGGCAGCCAATCCACGATCAAGGTATGGTTCGACGGCGCAGCCGAGTACTCCAGCAGCGCCGTAAACCTTGGCGTCACGAGCTTGAGCAAAGTGCAGCTGGGGGCGGAGCACACCCGCCAGATGGGAGACGAATACATCGACGACATCGTGGTCAGGGCGTCGTAGAGCCCGTCCCGCGCGAATTCCAGAACGGCAGGCGGCGGGCAAGCCGCCTGCCGGGACCCAGTGCCCCGGGGACTAGACTTCCTCCATGGCCGTTTACCTGGATCCGCCCCTGTGGCCTGCGCACGGAACCCACTTTTCACACCTGATATCGGACGCCTCCCTGGCGGAACTGCACGCCTTCGCCGCCGCGGCCGAGATCCCTGAACGGGCGTTCGACGGCGACCACTACGATGTGCCCGAGCGCCGCTACGACTCACTCGTGGCGGCGGGCGCCATTCCCGTGGAGGGCCGGGTCCTGGTCCGGAAGCTCATCGCCAGCGGACTCAGGATCCCCGCCCGAGCGCGCAACAAATCGCTGAAAACTCCCCTGCTGAACCGCTGGAACACGGTGATGCCCGGCCACGATGCCCTGTTCCTGGACCTCCTTGACCGCTGGAGCGAAGCCCACCGGCGGTACCACGGCTGCACGCACCTGCTGGCGGTGCTTGAGGCGCTGGACCTGCTCACCGAACCCGCAGGACCCCGGCGCACCGTGGTCCTCGCGGCCTGGTTCCACGACGCCGTCTACCGCGGCGCTGCCGGACTGGACGAGGAGGAATCGGCCCGCCTCGCCGAGTTCAGGCTCACCGATGCCGGCCTGCCCGCAGGCGACGTCGCGGAGGTGGCACGGCTGGTCCGGCTGACGTCCGACCACCGGCCTCCGGCGGGGGACGACGACGGCGCCCTCCTCTGCGACGCGGACCTGTCCGTTCTCGGCGGCGAACCGGAGCACTACGCCAGGTACGTGGCCGCCGTCCGCGAAGACTACGCGCACATTGGCGACGCGGACTTCGCGGCCGGCCGGGCCGCCGTCGTCCGCGGGCTGCTGGAACTGGACCCGCTGTTCCACAGCCGCCGCGCCCGCGAGCTATGGCTGGATGCCGCGCGGCGGAACCTTCGGGGTGAACTCGAGTCAGCAGGCCGGTGATCGCGGCCCCTGACGGGACGGCCGGAGGGCTCGCCGGCTGCTATCCGGCGGACCGCACGTGCCCTTCCAGCCGGTCAAAGGCCTCGCCCCAGCCGCCGCCGTGGCCGTCCCGGCTTTCCACGGATTCGAAGGGGCCCTGGGTGAAGGTCATCCGGGTGCCGCCGGCCTCCTCCTCCAGTTCAATGGCCACCTCGGTCTCATAGCCTCGCGTGCCGTCCTCGTTGTCCCAGGCGTAGGTGAATTCGAAATTGGTCGGCGGCTCGATGCGCGTGTGGATGCCGCTCCACCAAAGCCGCTGGCCGGTCTCCTCCTGGACCATGCAGGCCCGGTAGCGTCCGCCCACTTCGAAGTCGGTCTCGATGGTCTCCCGCGGGACGCGGAACCCGTGCGGCCCCCACCATGCAGGTGCCTGGTCCGGATCCGTCAGGGCGGACCACACCGTCCGGATGGGCGCCTCGAAGTGGCGGGTGATGACCAGCATCAGCTCGTCCGGCGGCGTGGTTTGCGTCGGGATAACTTGCTCAGACATTTTGCTCTTCCTCGCTTTCCGTGGTCTGGATTCTCTTCAGGTGGGCATCGAGCTTGTCGAAGCTGGTGTCCCAGAAGCGGCGGTACGTCTCCATCCACTGCGTGGCAGCGCCGAGCGGCGCGGCTTCGAGGCGGCTGGAGCGCCATTGCGCGGAGCGGCTGCGCGAGATCAGCCCGGCGGCCTCCAGTACCTTCAGGTGTCGGGAGACGGCCGGGAGGCTGATCTCAAACGGCTCCGCGAGTTCGTTGACCGTGGCTTCCCCGTCGGCCAGGCGCGCCAGGATGGCCCGCCGCGTGGGGTCCGCCAAGGCAGCGAAGATCATGCTGAGCTGGTCGTTTGCCATTCATTGCCGGCTTGTCAGCGGTAGCTGGTGACGAACGGTGTGCTGGTGGGGACGATCTGTTTGCCCAGTGGCATCAGCGAGACCGGAATGAGCTTCAGGTTGGCGATGGCCAGCGGGATCCCGATGATGGTGACGGCCATCGCGAACGCCGTCACCACGTGGCCGATCGCAATCCAGATGCCGGCCACGAGGAGCCAGACCACGTTTCCCAACAGCGCGAAGATGCTGTTGCCTCCCGGCTTGTCCACCACCATGCGCCCGAACGGCCACAGCGTGTAGGAGGCGATCCTGAACGACGCGATGCCCCACGGAATGGTGACAATGAGGAGGCAGCAGATGACGCCGGCGACGAAGTAGCCGATCGCCAGCCAGAGTCCGCCGAACACCAGCCAGATAATGTTGAGTAGGGTCTTCATGAATTCATTGTCCCGCTTCACTCTTCTGCGGTGCCTTCTCCAATTCCGCGTCCAGTTCCGCGTCCAGGAGGGTGAAGGAACTCGCCCAGCCTTCGCGCGTCATCTCGACGTACTCCTGGCTGTTGAAGCCCGTCTGGGTCAGTCGTAGCAGCGTGCGCCCGCCGATGTCCTCAAACTCCAGCCGCATGGCCATGACGTGCGTCTGCCCCTCGGCAAGGTCCGAGTCCAGCTGCGACGCCACCAGGAGCCGCGGCGGATCGTACTCCCGGATGACCGAATCGATGGGCGATTCCTTCGCGACGCCGTCTTCCTCATAGACCATCACCATGCGCCACACTCCGCCGACCCGCGGCTCCACCTCGATGCGGTCCAGCGGCGTGTCCACGCCTTCCGGCCCGAACCAGGCGGACAGCATTTGCGGGTCCATGAAGGCCTTGAAGACCAGCTCGCGGGGAGCATCGAACTCGCGCTCCATGGACAGGGTGAAGGACTGGGGTTCCTGCTGCGTGCTCATGTCAGGCTCCTGAATCAGAGTATTTAACTGATACATTAATTAACGAACAAGTTAAATATCCCACCTCCGGGGACGGCGGTCAAGAGTCAGTTTCCTACGACTTCGCCGCGGTAACGAACGCGCGGATCTTCGCCAAATCCTTGACTCCCTTGGAAATTTCGACGCCGGAGGAGACGTCCACGCCCCAGGCCCCGGCGGCCCGGGCTGCTTCTGCGACATTTGCCGGATCCAGGCCGCCGGCAAGGAGCCACTGCCGCCCCTCGAGGCCCTTGGCGCGCACGGAGCCGTAGTCCCAGGCCTCGCCCGAGCCGGGAACGGCGGCGTCGATCAGCAACATCTCCTCGTCCCAGCTGGCGAAAGCCTCCGGCGCGTCATTCATGGTGACGGCCCGGATTACCTTCATGCCGGCGTCGTGCGCTGTCTTGACGTCCTCGGGAGTGCGGTCGCCGTGCAGCTGGATCCAGCCCAGGCCCGCGGCGCGGGCAATGGCCACGGCATCCGCCGTGGGCTCGTGGCGGAAAACACCGACGGCGCCAACGCCGTCCGGAACCTCTTTGAGCAGCTTGGTGACCTGCGCCGGAGAAACCGCCCGGGGACTGGCCGTCAGGACGAAACCCACAGCGTCCGCTCCAGCATCCACAGCCTCGCGGATAGATTCAGGGGTACTCAGCCCGCACACTTTGACGAACATTAACCGGCTCCTTGTAGTTGATCTGTCCCCAAATGACGGTAGCAATACTGCGCCGACTTTACGCGGAGCGGAAGGGGCGGGCAACGGCAACGGACCCGGCGGGCGGAACAGGCGGGCGGAACAGGCCGCTGCCGCAAACCGGGCCCGGGCCGGGCTAGGCTGGGCGGATGGAGATCATCCGTTTCGCAGACCTCAGACCCCAACCGTGGCGGAACGGGGGCGGGGTCACCCGGGAGCTGGCCAGCCATCCCCGGGCCGCCTCGGCCCAGGACGGCGTGTGGGACTGGCGCGTCAGCATCGCCGACGTCACCAAAGCCGGAGACTTCTCGGCCTTCCCGGGCATGGAGCGCGTGCTGACGGTAATAGACGGCGAGCTCCTGCTGCTGACAGTCGACGGCGGCGAGCACCCGCTCGAGAAGTACCGGCCCTTCCGGTTCTCGGGCGAAGCTGCGACCTCAAGTGCCCTGCCCACCGGCGACATCCGCGACCTGAACGTCATCACCCGCACCGGAGCGTTCAAGGGTTACACGTCGATCGTGGAGCTCTCGAAGAAGCGGGCGCATCCCGTATTCGATGGGCAGCTCGGCATTCTGCTCCAGGGCCAGGCCACCGTCACCGCAGCCGAACCCGCCCCGGCGCCAAGCGAACCGGAAGCACTCAACCGCTATGACGCCGTGGTCGGTTCAGACACGCAGACGCCCGAAATCCTGGGCCGCGGGTTCCTGGCCGTCGTGTCCATCGATGCGGCGGCAGGGTAGCCTGCGCTTCCTTATCTGAGCCTTTCCACACTGGTCGCCCCGGCGTCCCCGAACCTAGACTCGGTGCCATGACCGAATCAAAGTTCAACGATCTCCTGTCCCTCCAGATCGGCAACGAATTCGCGGCCTCGCAGCAGTACGTGGCCGTGGCCGTCTGGTTCGCCAACCAGGACCTCCCCCAGCTGGCCAAGTACTTTTACCGGCAGTCGGTGGAGGAACGTAACCACGCCATGATGATGGTCCAGTACATGCTTGACCGCGACGTTCCCGTAGAGGTTCCCGGGGTCCCCGCAGTCCGCAACGACTTCGCGTCCGTCACGGAGCCGCTCGCGCTCGCGCTGCAGCAGGAAAAGGAAGTCACGCGCAGCATCGAAGGCCTGTTCCGAGCCGCCCGCGCCGAGGACGATGCCCTGGGTGAACAGTTCATGCTGTGGTTCCTGAAGGAGCAGGTGGAGGAAGTAGCCGCGATGACCACGCTGCTGAACATCGCCGAACGCGCGGACAACCTCTTCGACATCGAGAACTTCATAGCCCGGGAAACCGTCGGCGACGGCGGCCGAGATTCGTCCGGCCCGGAGGCCGCCGGCGGGATCCTCTGACAGCGGCGGCCGGCACCGCGCGCCGGTGACCTTTGCCACCAACTGTGGCCGCCGCCGTCGGGCGTTGCTAGGCTAACCACCAAGGTCCCGATCGGCGGACCTCCGGACGACGGTTCAGTACCCGGCACGCGACAAGACTGGCCAAAGGATCTGTCATGTCCTGGTTAATCCTCATTCTCTCGGGCGCACTCGAGGCCGTATGGGCCGCAGCACTGCGCCGCGCGTCGCGGTCTTCGGGGCGGCGCCGGATCGCACCCATGGCCCTCTTCCTCGCGTCGGTCGTGGCCAGTACCGCCGGCCTTGCCGTCGCGATGCAGTCCATTCCCACCGGAACCGCGTACGCGGTGTGGGTTGGCGTGGGCGTGGTGCTGACGTCCGTCTATGCGATAGCCGCCAAGGTTGAACGGCCGACGGCGGCGCGCATCGCGCTGCTCGCCGGGATCGCCGCGTGCGTGGTTGGCCTGAAGGCGGTGGCGTAATGCTTGCGAAGCCTGCCACGGCCTGGGTCATCCTGCTGGCCTCGGCCGTCCTGGAGGCTGTCTGGGCCACCGCACTGGGCCAGTCCGACGGCCTGACCCGGCCGCTGCCCACCCTTGTTTTCGCCGTGACCGCCGCGCTCAGCCTGCAGGGCCTGGGCATGGCGGTGAAGACCATCCCCCTCGGCACCGCCTACGCCGTCTGGGTGGGGATCGGCGCGGCCCTGACCGTCGGCTGGGCCATGGCCACCGGCGTCGAGCCCTTCAGCCTGCTCAAGGTGCTTTTCATCGCCGGGATTGTGGGCTGCGCCGCGGGACTCAAAATGCTGCCGGCCGGCCGCTCAAGCACCGGCGCTGAGTCTCCCCACCTTTGAACGGCTGTGTCGGCGGGTCGCAGAGAAACGCCGGGGCATCCGAGCCGCCGGACGTGAAAACCGGGGAGATTCGGCGGCCGGTCCCGGAAGGAGTTGTCGGAATACCTGCCCGCCCTCCTTGGTTCTTGGCTGGGACGGCAGTTCCTTGGAGATGGAGATTGAGATGACGAACAACCCGGCAGCATCGGTTCACCTGGGTGACGGCCTCCGCGTGAGTCCGCTCGGGTTCGGCGGCATGGCGCTCACCCCCGTGTATGGCGAGGTTGACCCGGCGGAGGCGCTCCGGACGCTGCGGCATGCGGTGGACGCGGGCATCACCTTCATCGACACGGCCGACATCTACGGCGGCGGCAGCAACGAGGAGCTGATCGCGAAGCTGCTCAAGGACCGCCGCGGCGACGTCCAGCTGGCCACGAAATTTTCCCTCGTGGGCACGCCGTCCACGGGCTACACCGACATCCGCGGGGACGCAGCGTACGTCAAGGAGGCCGCCGACCGCAGCCTCCGACGCCTCGGCACGGACGTCATCGACCTCTACTACATGCACCGCCGCGACGTCCGGGTTCCCATCTCGGAGACGGTCGGGGCCATGGCCGAACTGGTTCAGGCGGGCAAGGTCCGGCATCTGGGGCTGTCCGAGGTGACGGCCGATGAACTGCGCGACGCCGCGGCCGTCCACCCCATTGCCGCGGTCCAGAGCGAATGGTCCATCTGGAGCCGTGACGTGGAACGGAACGTGGTTCCGGCCGCCGCGGAACTGGGCGTGGGCTTCGTGCCGTACTCGCCGCTCGGCCGGGGCTTCCTGACCGGAACGGTCGACGCGTCCCGGCTGGGCGACAACGATTTCCGGCGCAACATCCCGCGCTTCGCCGAGGGAGCGCTGGACGCCAACGAAGGCGTGGTGAACGCCGTGCGTTCCGTGGCGGCCGGGCTGGAGGCGACTCCGGCCCAGGTTGCCCTGGCCTGGCTGCTGGCCCACGGCAGACGGCTCGGCCTGCCGGTGGTCCCGATTCCCGGCACCCGCAAAGCGCACCGCATCGATGAAAACCTGGGCGCCCTGTCGCTCGAGTTGAGTGCCGCCCAACTGGACGTGCTCGACGGCGCCGCGGACGCCGTCGTCGGCTCCCGGTCCGCAGATCTGCGGTGGGTGTCGCAGGGACGCGAGTAGGCGCGTTTTCCCGGGGACTAGCGCGCCGCGCTGGCTGCTGAGCGCACAAAACCGCCTCGCCTCCGCATTCCGATACTGGAATCCGCGGTAGGCGCGGCGGCATTGTGCTCAGTGCGCTGTCTTGGCTCGACGTGCTGTGCTGGCTCAGCTTCGTAGACTGAACCGCATGGACACGCTCATTCACTCACTCCGGGACATCACCATCCGCCGCATTTCAGTCAGCGAGATGGACAACAACGTGTATCTGCTCACCGCCAAGGAGTCCGGCGCGCAGCTGCTGATAGACGCCGCGGACGAACTTCCCGCGATTCAGTCGCTGCTCGCGGACGCCTCGGCAGACACCTCAGCGGCGCCGAAGCTGGCCTTGGTGGCCACCACGCACCAGCATTGGGACCACGTCAGGGCACTGCCCGGCCTGGTGGAGGCAACCGGGGCCCGGACCGCCGCGGGAACCGATGACGCGCCGGAGCTTCCGGTGCCCGTGGACGTGCTGCTGGACCACGGGGACGTCGGCAACTTCGACGGCTTCGACGTGACGGCAGTGCACCTCCGCGGACACACGCCGGGATCCATTGCGCTGGTGTACCAGGATCCGGAAGGTCCTGCCCACATCTTCTCCGGCGACTCGCTGTTCCCGGGTGGGGTGGGCAATACGCAGAAGGATCCTGCGCGGTTCGCCCAGCTGATCACCGACGTGACCGAGCGGCTGTTCGACGTGTATCCGGACGACAGCGTGGTGCATCCGGGCCACGGCAAGCCCACCACCCTGGGCGCGGAGCGTCCGCACCTGGACGAGTGGCGGGCCCGCGGCTGGTGAGCCTGGTTAACCACCGATCGAGTGCTCCGCAACTGCCGTTATGAACCTTCTAAACGGCGGTTACGGAGCACTCGATGTCGGTTAGGAGACCCTAGCGGCCGCGGCGTTCGTTCGACGCCGGAGCCGAGGCGCGGCGGGGGCCGCTGCGTGCCGGACGGCCTTCGCCGGAGCGTCCGTTGCCGCCGCCGGCGTAGGAGCCGCCCGAGGTGCCGCCGGTGTTGGAGGACCAGACAGCCTTGTTGCCGCCCGTGGTGCCGCCGGCAGCGCGCTGGCCGCCGGTGTTGGCTCCGGTGCGGGCACCGGAGCCGGCAGCGGCTGCGCGCTGGCCCGTTGCCGGACGTCCGCTGCGCTGGCCGCCCGTCGTCGGACGGCCGGTGCCGCCGCGGGGAGCATCGCTGCGGGTGATGCGGGATTCGGAACGTCCGTCCGAACCGCGGCCGGCCGAGGTACGGCCACCGGCGGCCGGAACGTCGTTGCGGTGCGTGGACGCCGTGCCGCGGCCACGTGCGTTGCGGCGTGCAGCTGCTGCTGCCTGGGCCCGGTCTTCGTTTTGCTCGATGACGCGGTCTGCGGCGTTGCGCGCTGCGGCCTGGCCTTCGTACGCCGCTGCACGGCGCTCTGCACGGGGCAGGTCGGTGCGGGGAGCCTCAGCCGAAACCCGCCCGCGTCCGCCCCGGCCACCCCGGCCACCCGTTGTGGGTGCAGCCTGGCGGCGTGCGCGCTTGCGCTCTGCGTTGGCACCGGTGGAGGTGCCGCCGCCGTGCTGCGCAGCCTTGGCGGCGAGCAGTGCGGCGCGGGTGCGCGGATCGATCTTGTCGGCCATTTCGCCGACGAGTTCCGCGACCAGCGGCGAGTTGGCGGTGACGCGCTCGAAGTTGACCTCGACGCCGGCAGCCTTCATCAGCTTCTTGACGTCCGACTGCTGCTCGGGCAGGGTCAGCGTGACCACGGTTCCGTCCGAACCGGCACGTGCCGTACGGCCGGAGCGGTGCAGGTACGCCTTGTGCTCCGTGGGCGGGTCGACGTGGATGACCAGTTCGACGTCGTCCACGTGGACGCCGCGGGCGGCGACGTCGGTGGCCACCAGGACGCGGACCTCGCCGGAGGAGAACTCGGCCAGGTTGCGGTCACGGGCGTTCTGCGACAGGTTGCCGTGGAGGTCGACGGCGGGAATCCCGGCGTCGGTGAGGGTCTTGGCCAGCTTGCGGGCGTGGTGCTTGGTGCGCATGAAGAGCACGCGGCGACCGGCACCCGAGGCGAGCTCGACGATCAGCTGCTTCTTGACGGTCTGGTCGTTGACCACGAGGACGTGGTGTTCCATCGTGGTGACGGCGGCCTGCGGATCGTCAACGGAGTGCGTGAGCGGGTTGGACAGGTAGCGCTGGACGATCTTGTCCACGCCGTTGTCCAGCGTGGCGGAGAACAGCAGGCGCTGGCCTTGGCTCGGGGTCATGTCCATGAGCTTCTTGACCACGGGCAGGAAGCCGAGGTCGGCCATGTGGTCTGCCTCGTCCAGGACGGTGACCTCAACGGCTTCGAGGGACAGGATGCGCTGGCGGATGAGGTCCTCCAGGCGGCCGGGGCAGGCGATGACGATGTCGACGCCGGCGCGCAGGGCCTTTTCCTGGCGCGCCTGGGAGATGCCGCCGTAGATCACGGTGGTGTTCAGGCCCATGGCCTTGGCCATCGGTTCGATGGTGGCGTTGATCTGCGTGGCCAGTTCACGGGTGGGTGCAAGGACCAGGCCCATGGGACGGCCGGGCTTGCGGAAGTGCTTGGCTTCGCGCTCGGCGAGGCGGGCCACCAGCGGGATGGCGAAGGCGATGGTCTTGCCGGAGCCGGTGCGGCCGCGGCCCAGGACGTCGCGTCCGGCCAGGGTGTCCGGGAGGGTCTTGACCTGGATGGGGAACGGTTCAATGATTCCCTGCGCGGTCAGGGTGTCGGCGAGTGCCTTGGGCGTGCCGAGGGCAGCGAAAGTAGTCATGTGTTTTATCAGGGTCTTTCGGGCGGTATCCATGCGGATATCGGCCCCCGATGCCGGTTGGCTCAGGGGGTCGCCGAGGAAAAGTCAGGTGATCAACCGGCCGGCGTAATGCGGCTGGGACCAAATAGCGTTCATCGACGCAGGATGTGCCTCTCACATGAAAAAAGCCCACCCCCTGCAAGGACGGATCCGTTGCGGGGTTCCGGTTGATGGACCGGAACAAAGTGGGCATCACTGCACATCAAGTTTCACCAGTCTAGCATTAGCCGGCCCCCGCCACTGTCGGCCCGGGCTTCCGGCCGTCCGCCCGGCCGTCCGCCGGGCGGGACTGCGCCTGGCGCTGTGACGAATATTACATCGAACATCGGGCGACATTTGAGGCTGCCACGCTGAACATATGTCGAGCGCTCGAGCAGGGCTGCACAGCCCGGCAGATGGCCACCGCCCCGCCTGGGCCCAAGGCCTCACACCCCGGCTACGCAGGGAGAATGCCTCTTCCCCCGGCGGGGTCCTAGGACCTTGGCGGGCGACCGGGCGGCCGGAGCAGCCGGCCGGCACCCCCGGACCGCCCACCTTGGGGCTGCCCGCCTGGTCCTAGTCTTAACCCACCCCCAAATTGTTAGTTCCGTCACATCGTCGGCGGATCAACGCGGCCGGCAGTGCACCTAATTGCAATCGCCGGCACCTGTGACAAGGAAGAAGACTCGATGTCTGAACGCACCACCACCGTTCCCCTTCAATCGCCCACAGAAACTGCTGCACCCGGACAGGGCAAGGAAGAGCACCTCGCCCGCGCCTTGGGCAACCGCCACATCCAGCTCCTGGCCATCGGCGGCGCCATCGGCACCGGACTGTTCATGGGCTCCGGCAAGACCATCTCCCTCGCCGGGCCCTCCGTGATCTTCGTCTACATGATCATCGGCTTCATGCTGTTCTTCGTCATGCGCGCCATGGGCGAGATCCTGCTATCCAACCTCAACTACAAGTCCTTCAGCGATTTCGCGGGCGACCTCCTCGGTCCCTGGGCCGGGTTCTTTACGGGCTGGTCCTACTGGTTCTTCTGGGTAGTGACGGGCGTGGCCGACATTGTGGCGATCGCCGGGTACGTGGACAAGCTCGCCCCCGGCACACCCCTGTGGATTCCCGCGCTGATTACACCGGTGGTCCTGATCCTGCTGAACCTCCCCACGGTCAAGGCCTTCGGCGAAGCGGAGTTCTGGTTCGCGATCATCAAGGTGGTGGCCATTCTCGCCCTGATCGCCACCGGCGTGGTCATGATCGCCACCCATTTCACCTCGCCCAGCGGCGCGGTGGCCAGCCTCGCCAACATCTGGAACGACGGCGGGATGTTCCCGCACGGCATGTTCGGCTTCATCCTCGGCTTCCAGATCGCCATATTCGCCTTCGCCGGCATCGAGCTGGTTGGCACTGCCGCAGCGGAAACCAAGGACCCGGAAAAGAACCTCCCCCGGGCCATCAACTCCATCCCCATCCGCGTCCTGCTGTTCTACGTCGGCGCACTCGTGGTCATCATGGCCGTCAACCCGTGGCGCAGCATCGACCCCGCCAGCAGCCCGTTCATCGGCATGTTCACCCTGGCCGGCCTGGGCATCGCCGCCGTGGTCATCAACCTGGTGGTCCTGACGTCCGCCGCGTCCAGCGCCAACTCGGGCATCTACTCGACCTCGCGCATGGTCTACGGCCTCGCCCAGGACGGCAACGCCCCGAAATCCTTCGGCAAGCTGAGCGTCCGCAAGGTCCCGCAGAACGCCCTCCTGTTCTCCTGCATCTTCCTGCTGGCCGGGCTGGTCCTGCTGTACGCGGGAGACTCCGTGATCGGCGCCTTCACCGTGGTCACCTCAGTGGCGTCCGTCCTCACGATGTTCGTCTGGTCCATGATCCTGGTCAGCTACATCGTGTTCCGCCGGCGCAGGCCCGAACTCCACGCGTCGTCATCCTTCAAGATGCCGGGCGGCTCCTTCATGCCGTACGTGGTCCTGGCGTTCTTCGTGTTCATGCTGGTGGCCCTGGCCCAGGCTGAGGACACCCGGCTCGCCCTGGTGGTTGCCCCGCTGTGGTTCCTGCTGCTGGGCGCCGCCTGGTACTTCAACCGCCAGACACCCCTGCAGCAGGCCCGGATCGCGGAATGGACCGCGGACTCCACCGCCGGCGCCGCGTCGCCCGCGGCCAAGGCCTAGCTGTACCCAGAACCACAAACCAGAAACACAAACCGCGCGGCGGAACACACCGGTGTTCCGCCGCGCGGTTTTCTTCTGCCCGCTCCTACGGTCCGCTCCCACGTCCGCGCCTGTTTTGTTTCAGCGGTGAGGAAGGTGTTAAACGGAAATTACATGGCCCGCCGGGCTCTGTAACAAGCGCGGCGAAGGATGGACACATGCCGGGCTGACAACCGGTGCAGCGTCCCTCCGCCGAAAGGATCTGACCGTGACCTTGAAGAACCTCTTCCTCCAGGGCATCTTCCCGTTCGACGGAGCCGGCCTGGAAAAGCCGGTGCCCATCCACAGCCAGCTCTCGCACTACGTTCCCGACGGCGTGATCAACCAGACGCTGTATTTCCGGGGCGGCAACTCCTCCCCCGAGCTGATCACCGTAGTGCTGATGCGGGACGGCGTGCCCATGCGGTACTTCCCCATCGGGGCCAAGGGCGACGTCCACGTACCGCTCCGGGTGGTGGAGGACATCGAGGGAGGATCGCTGATCGAGCTCCGGCTGCTTGCGGACACGGGTGTCACCGGCGCTGTGGTGGTCGATCTGGGGATGGTGGAGCACTGATGACCACGCTGGCCAGCCGGTCCGCCCGGACCAAAACCGTTGATTCCCGCCGTCGGCTGGTGGTGATCGGCAACGGCATGGCGGGGGCGCGCGCCGTCGAGGAGATCCTGGCCCGCGGCGGGGCGGTACAGTACCGGATCACCATGTTCGGTGACGAGCCGTACGGGAACTACAACCGGATCATGCTCAGCCATGTCCTCTCCGGCGAGGAGGACACCGGCAACATCTTCCTGAACTCACTGGCCTGGTACCGGGACAACGACATCACGCTGCACGCCGGCGTCCGGGTGGACAAGATCGACCGCTTCGCCAAGCTGGTGTTTTCCGGCGACGGCCGGGCCACCCCCTACGACGTCCTGATCATCGCCACCGGCAGCCGCTCGCACCTGCCGCCGATGGACGGCATGTACACGCCGGGCGGACGGCTGCTGCCCGGGATTTTCGCCTTCCGCACCATCGACGACACCACCGGCATGGTGTCCTACGCCCAGCAGGACCACCATCACCGCGCCGTGGTGATCGGCGGCGGGCTGCTGGGGCTGGAAGCCGCGCGGGGGCTGCAAAGCCACGGCATCGACGTCGAGGTGGTCCACTCCGGCGGGCACCTCATGAACGCGCAGATGGGGCCCGACGGCGGAGCCGTCCTCCGCCGCAGTGTGGAAGCCCTCGGCATCGGGGTCCACACGGGCAGCCGGACCACGGCCGTCCTGGGCGCGGACAGAGTGCGGGGCGTCAGGCTGCGGGACAAGCCGGACATCGAGTGCGACATGGTGGTGGTGGCCGCCGGAATCCGGCCCAACGTGGACGTCGCAGTCACGAGCGGCCTGCCCGTGGAGCGGGCCATCGTGGTGGACGACCAGATGCGGGTGCCCGACGAGGATGAGATCTACGCGGTGGGCGAGTGCATCCAGCACCGCGGCGAGGTGTACGGCCTGGTGGCTCCGCTGTGGGAGCAGGCCGCCGTGCTGGCCGACCACGTGACCGGCGCCAACCCGAAAGCGGCCTACCTGGGTTCCCGGACCGCCACCAAACTCAAGGTGGCCGGCGTCGACGTCGCATCCATGGGGCTGCAAGCCCCGGAACGGGACACCGATGAACACGTGGTGTTTTCGGAGCCGAGCCGCGGCGTCTTCAAGTCCATCGTGATCCGGGACAGCAAGATCGTGGGCGCAACGCTCCTCGGGGACAGCCGCAAGGTGGCCTACCTGACGCAGGCGTTCGACCGGGGCCTGCCGCTTCCCGACGAGCGCGTCTCGCTGCTGTTCGACATTGGCGGACCGGGCGAGGAAGCGGGAGTGGCCGAACTGGCCGGCGACGCCCAGGTCTGCAACTGCAACGGCGTCAGCAAGCAGACGCTGGTGGATACGGTGGCCGGCGGCTGCACCACACTGGCCGGAGTCATGGATGCCACGCGGGCGGGCAAGGGCTGCGGCTCGTGCAAGCTGCTGGTCCGGCAAGTGGTGGAGTGGGCCGCCGACGGCGCCGTGGAGGAGGACCCCGCGGCGGCGTACTACGTTCCGGGCGTGCCGCTGGAAAAGGCCGCGCTGATGAAGGCCATCCGCGAGCAGGGGCTGCGGTCCGTGTCCGCGGTGTTCGCTGCCCTGGCCCCGGGCGGCGCCGAGGACGCGAAGTCGAAGATGGGCCTGGCCTCGCTGCTGAAGATGATGTGGGCCGGCGAGTACATCGACGAACGCGACGCGCGGTTCGTCAACGACCGCGTCCACGCCAACATCCAGCGCGACGGCACGTTCTCCGTGGTGCCGCAGATGAAGGGCGGCGTGACGTCGCCGGAGCAGCTCCGCCGGATCGCCGACGTCGCGGACAAGTACAAGATTCCCATGGTGAAGCTGACCGGCGGGCAGCGGATCGACCTGCTGGGTGTCCCTAAGGAGGACCTGCCGAAGGTCTGGGCCGACCTCGACATGCCATCCGGCTACGCCTACGGCAAGAGCTTCCGCACGGTGAAGACGTGCGTGGGGCAGGAGTACTGCCGCTTCGGCACGGGCGATTCCACCCGGCTGGGGATCGAGATCGAGTCGCGCTTCCAGGGCATCGAATCGCCGGCGAAGCTGAAGCTGGCCGTGTCCGGCTGCCCGCGGAACTGCGCCGAGTCGCTCGTCAAGGACGTTGGCGTGGTGGCGGTGGACGGCGGCCGCTGGGAGATCTATGTGGGCGGGGCGGCCGGGGCCCACATCCGGAAGGGCGACCTGCTGGCCACGGTGGACAGCCCCGAGACCGTGAAGCTGCTGGCCGGCCGCTTCATGCAGTACTACCGCGAGCGCGCCAACTGGCTGGAACGGACGTACGCGTTCGTGCCGCGGGTGGGGATCGAGCACCTCCGGGCGGTGATTGTGGACGACGCCGAAGGCCTTGGCGCGCAACTGGACGCCGCCATGCAGGAGTCGGTGGACGCCTACGTTGATCCGTGGACCGAACGCGACGACCCCTTCACCCCCGGCCAGTTCCGCACCTCGCTCCCCCTCGAGGTCCTCCCCCAGGTGCCGGTCCGATGAGCGCCAGCCCCGACGCCGGGCAGGGCACCGGCCTTTCGAACACCGGGCAGGGCGCCATCCTGCACGTCCTCGGCCCGCTGGACCAGGTTCCCGTGGGCGAGGGCCGGGCATTTGGCGTGGCGGGCGAGCAGATCGCGGTGTTCCGGCTCCGGGACGGTTCGCTCCGCGCCGTCTCCGCCGTCTGTCCGCACAAGGGCGGTCCGATCGCCGACGGCACCATCGACCAGGCGGTGGTGATGTGTCCGCTGCACCAGCACGCCTTCGAGCTGGACACTGGCTGCTCCACCACCGGGGCCGGCCCGCTGCGCAGGTATCCGGTGTTCGCGGACGGTAACCGGAACATCGTCCTGCGGCTCCCCTGATCCCTTGGGCTGGGGATACCTAGTTGGGCAGGGGATTCTGTGGCAGGGTATCCCCATGGACTACACCGCAGATCCGCGCGTGGATGCCTACATCGATGCCCTGCCCGAGTGGCAGCAGGCGGTGTGCCGGGAGGTCCGCGAGCTGGTCCACGCCGCCGATCCCGGGGTAGTGGAAACCATCAAGCGCACGCGCCAGCCCTACTTCGTCCTGGAGGGCAACGTCTGCGCGCTCCTCGCCGCCAAGGACCACGTGAACGTCTTCCTGTACGACGGCGGGCTGACGCCGGATCCGGAGCACCTCATCACCGGCGGGCATGAGAACAAGACGGGGCGCACCGTGGCCTTCTACGAAGGCGAGTCGATTAACGCCCCGGCCCTGACCGACATGTTCAGGTCCATCATTACCAACAACCGCGCCGGCGGCTGGCGCAGGATCAAGAAGGACCAGTAGCCATGGCCGACCACCAGCACTCGCGCGCCAACAACGGCGAAACCAGTCACGCCGAAGCAGGGCACGACGGCGCCGGTCACCATGGTGGGAACGGCGGCGACGGCGCCGCGCGGCTTTGGGACGACATGTACCGCAGCCGCCCGCGCGTCTGGAGCGGCCGGCCCAACCCGCAGCTCGTGGCGGAAGCCGGCGGCCTCGCCCCCGGAACTGCACTCGATCTCGGCTGCGGCGAAGGCGCGGACGCCCTGTGGCTCGCCGAGCATGGCTGGACGGTAACCGCCGTGGATGTGTCCGCCGTCGCGCTTGAACGGGCTGCCGCCCATACGGCGGAAACCGGGTTCGGCCACCGCGTCACCTGGCTGCAGCGGGACCTGGAAACGTGGGCGCCCGAGGAGCGGTTTGACCTCGTCTCCGCGCAGTTCCTGCACTCCACGGAGATGCCCTGGCAGCGGTCACACCGGATTGCGGCCGACGCCGTCCGGCCGGGCGGGACGCTGCTCGTGGTGGGGCACCACCCGGACGGGCTGCCGCCGTGGGCGAGCCATGCCGCCGGCAGCCACGACGCCGGCAGCCACGCGGGGTCCGCGAGGTACTTCACAGCCGAGCAGCTCGTGGCCGAACTCGGCATCGCCCCGCCGGAGTGGAGCGTGGAGGTGGCGGAAAGCCGGGAACGGGAAGCCACCGGCCCCGACGGGCAGATGGCCATCCTGGCCGACGCCGTCCTCCGCGCCACCCGGCTGAAGGCAGCGGACATCCCCTAAATGCCAACGCGAGGAGCGTGGACCCATGGCCAGATTGGTTGCTGAAATGACGATGTCCCTGGACGGCTTCATTGCCCTCCCGGACGACTCCGTGAACGGCCTCTTCGACTGGTACAGCAACGGGCCGGTGGACATTCCCACCGCGCGGTCGGACATGACCTGGCACGTCACGGAGGCGAGCGCCGAGCACCTGCGCCGCACCATGTCCACGGCGGGCGCTCTGCTGGTGGGCCGGCGGATCTTCGACATCACCCACGGCTGGGACGGGCAGCACCCCATCGACTGCCCCATCGTGGTGCTCAGCCACTCCGTTCCGGACGGCTGGCCCCGCGACGGGGTCCCCTACACGTTCGTCACCACTGGGTTCGCGGATGCGGTCAAGGCCGCAACGGCACTTGCCGGCGACAAGGATGTGGGCCTGGCCGGACCCGACGTCATCCGGCAGGCTATCGACGCGGGCCTCGTGGAGGAGATCCGGGTCAATCTGGCCCCGTGGCTGCTCGGCGAGGGCATCCGTTTTTTCGACCATCTCGCCGCCGCGCCGGTGAAACTCGAGCAGACCCGGGTGATCCAGGGCGATGCCGTCACCCACCTCTACTACAAGGTTCTGCCGCGCCTCTAAGAAGAACTCCGTACTAGTCGGCAACCCGCGGCGCGATGGCGACCGCGGCTGCGGCGATCACCGCCGTCAGTGCGAAGACCCCGGCGAAGGAAGCCGCCGTCGTCGTCAGCGCGGTGAACACGATGCCGGTGGCCGCGAGCGCGAGGGCCCCGCCGAGGGAATCGGAAATGGACATCGCCGAGCTGTTGAAGCCTTCCGTGTCCGGTGTGGAGAGCGCGAGTGTCATGACGCTCAGCCGCGGGTACATCAGTCCCATGCCGCCGCCGGCAAGAATCCAGCCGAAAATCGCGACGGCGGCGGGCCAGCCGAAGGCGGTGGTCACCAGGGCGAGGACGATCGCGGCCAGCACCAGCAGCGAGCCGATCCGCACCGCGACGGGGCTGCCCAGCCGCCCGCCCAGGCGCCCCTGGATCCCGGAGGCCGCGGCCCAGGCGAGCGCGCCGCCGGTCAGGGTGAGGCCGGCGAACGTGGGCGAGAAGGCGTAGCGCTCCACGAGCAGGTAGGGAAGGTGGACCTCAGCGCCGAAGAACGCGGCGGACGCGAGTCCGCGGGTGAGGATCACGCTGGGCAGCCCGCGGCGGGCGGTCAGGGTGCCTCGCGGCACCAGCGGCCTGACCGCCAGCAATGCAACCACGACGGCGGCCCCCGCCACGAGCGGGCCGGCCACCGGCACCCCGGAGGACAGGTTCAGGCCCAGCACGGCCAGCGCGGCGAGCGCAGCCCAGGCCAGCCGCCCGAGGGCCCACGGCGCCGGCTGGTCCTCGGGGCCGGACCGGACCCTCCGCAGCGCCGGGACCAGCATGGCCAGCGCCGGCACCACGAGCACCACGACGCCGAGGAACACCCAGTGCCAGCTGGCCAGCTGCGCCACGAGCCCGGCGGCGAAGGGACCCACGAGGGACGGGATGACCCAGGCGGCGGAGAACGCGGCGAAGATTTTGGCGTGCAGGACGGCCGGGTAGGCGCGGGCCACCACCACGTACAGGGCCACGGTCATCGCGCCGCCGCCCAGGCCCTGGACCAGGCGGCCCGCCACCAGGGCGGGCATGCTTCCGGCCGTGCCCGCAATCAGCAGGCCCAGCGCAAAGACGGCAACGGAGACGTACAGCGGCGCCACGGGGCCGCGGCGGTCGGACCAGTTCCCGGCGCCCACCATGCCGATCACGCCGGTGGCCAGCGGACCCGCGAAGGCGAGCGCATAGAGTCCGGCGCCGTCGAGCTCGCGGCTCACGATCGGCATGATGGTGGTCACGGCGAGGGATTCGAAGGCTGCCAGGAACACCAGGGCGCACGCGCCAACGGTCACCAGGAGATAGGGGCGCTGGAGGATCCCGGCGGCTGGCGGGGCGGGGAGCGGCGGGGCGGATTCGTGCACGGCGGCCTGATCGGTAGTCATGGACGCAACCGTAAAACCTCAACTAAGGTTGAGGTCAAGCTGCGCCTCCAAGAGGGGCGGGCGGTCATGGGGGTCTAGGCGGGCGGTCATGGGCGGGCGACGGTGCCGGCCGGCGCCGTTCTGGAGCTAGGGGGACAGCATGCCACACCAAACTGCCGGGACGCACGCGCTGAGCATTGGCGAGCTGTCGCAGCGGAGCGGCGTGGCGCCGTCGGCCCTTCATTTCTACGAACGCAACGGGCTCATCACGTCGGAACGGACCTTGGGCAACCAGCGCCGCTACGGCCGGGACATGCTGCGCCGGGTGGCGTTCATCCGCGTCTCGCAGCGCGTGGGAATTCCGCTCAAGGACATCCGCACGGCGCTGGATTCGCTGCCGGAGGGCCGCACGCCCACGAAGCGCGACTGGTCCAGGCTCTCCCGGCTGTGGCGCTCGGAACTGGACGCCCGCATCGAGGCCCTGCACCACCTGCGCGAGGACCTGGACGGATGCATCGGCTGCGGCTGCCTAAGCCTGAAGGCCTGCCGGCTGCAGAATCCGTCCGATGAACTCGGGGCCGGCGGTTCCGGCCCCGTCCGCTGGGAACCCGCCCCCGGCGCGTAGGCCCGCGTCCCGCCCCCAACTGGGTAGCAGCTGACGCGATTCCCAGCGCTGAGAAGCGCGTCAGCTGTTACCTAGTTGGGCGGACCCGGCGGGAACGACGACGGCGCCACTCGCCGTCGAGTCCGGGTTCAGCATCCAGCCCACGCGCTTGACGGTGGTCAGCATGACGACGCTTTCGACCAGTTCAATGCCGGGGACCTTCTGCTGCAGGGCAAGTTCGGCATCCATGACGTCGGCCAGGGACTGGAGCCACATGATGATCACGAAATTCGTGGGCCCCGTGGTCGAGGCGCTGAGCCGCACGTTCCGGATGGTCCGGAGGGCGGCCGCCGCGGCTTCGTGCTGACCGGCCGGGACGTTGACGAACCACTGGCAGGTCACGGGAAAGGACGAGTATCTTTGCGCAATCTCGCACCGCAGGGACAGGATCCCGCTGGCCAGCACCCGGTTCAGCTGCCGCTGGACCGTTGCCGGGTTGCGGCCGAGCGCGCGTGCGATGTCGGCCGCCGTCGCACGCCCGTCCTTGGCAAGGAAGGGCAGGAGGGCCAGATGGGTCGCGGGCAGCGGCGCCTGCGCGGCGTCGGGACGTTCGGGGTCCGCCGCCCCGAGTCTCGCCAATGCCCTGAAGGATGCCTGCTGCGCACGGCTGAGCACGTTCAGCCGCCAGGAATCACCGCCGGCGTGCAGCCGTGTGCACAGTGAAGTCTGGTACTTGAGGAGCCCGTCAATGTCCTTCAGCCGCGAGACCACGTTGGTGCTGAACTCCTCCAGCGATCCGGTAATGACGGTCAGCATGAGGTCCCGGTGGCTCGCGGCCTCTTCAACCGTGACGATCTCCGGCATCGCGGCGAGCCGGGCCGTGACGTCGTCCCTGCGGTTCATCTCGCAGTCCACGGCCACGAACGCGAGGCACATCTGCTTCGGGTCGCCGATCAGGTGCGCCGTGATCCAGGACGCTCCGCCCGCCCGCAGCCGCTCCCACCGGGCCGCGAGCGTGGTGGCATGGACGCCAAGGATCTCGGCGGCGTCGGCCCAGCTCACCCGCGGTGCGATTTGCAGGGCATGGATGAGCGCCAGATCTTCCTCACTGAGTTCCAAGATCATCTCCGTTGCGTGAATCCTGCGGATTTGCCTACTGCAGTGCATTTTTCCAGCACTTTACCGGACTGTGAAGTAGGCCACTTCAGAATAGACCCACAACGCCGAACCACAGACGAGGAGTACACGTGCCGATTGCCGCAGACGCCCGGGAGATGCAGGGAGACCTTGCCCGGCTCCGCCACGACCTGCACCGGTGGCCCGAGATCGGCCTCGACCTGCCGCGAACCCAGGAAAAGGTACTGCAGGCCCTGGACGGGCTGCCGTACGAAATCACGTTGGGCAAGGACACGACGTCGGTCACTGCCGTCCTGCGCGGCGGCGCGAAGGGCAGGGCGAAGGGCGGATCCGAGGGCGGCGCGAACTCCGCCGCGAGCGCCAGCGCCCCGGCGGTGCTCCTCCGCGCCGACATGGACGGGCTGCCCGTCCAGGAGAAGACGGGCGTGGGCTACAGCTCCACGATCGACGGCGCCATGCACGCCTGCGGCCACGACCTCCACACGTCCATGCTCGCCGGCGCGGCCACGCTCCTCGCGGAACGCCGGCACCGGCTGGCCGGCGATGTGGTGCTGATGTTCCAGCCGGGCGAGGAGGGCTTCGACGGCGCAAGCTACATGATCCGCGAAGGCGTGCTCGATGCCCCCGGCCGGCGCGTGGACGCCGCCTACGGCATGCACGTGTTTTCCTCCCTCGAGCCGCACGGCACGTTCTGCACCAAGCCGGGCGTCATGCTCAGCGCCTCGGACGGCCTTGTTGTCACGGTGCTGGGCGCCGGTGGCCACGGCTCCACCCCGCACTCGGCCAAGGACCCGGTCACCGCGGCCGCGGAAATGGTGACCGCCCTGCAGGTCATGGTCACCCGCCAGTTCAACATTTTCGATCCTGTGGTCCTGTCCGTGGGCGTGCTCCGCGCCGGCACCAAGCGCAACGTCATCCCGGAGACTGCCCGCATCGAGGCCACCATCCGGACCTTCTCCGACGAGTCCCGGCAGCGGATGATGGACTCCGTGCCCCGGCTGCTCAAGGGCATCGCGGCGGCGCACGGCCTCGACGTCGACGTGGACTACCAGCAGGAATATCCTCTCACCATCACGGACGAGGACGAGACGCACACCGCGGAAAACGTCATCGCCGGACTGTTCGGCGAATCGAGGCTGTCGCGGTGGGCCACCCCGCTGGGCGGCTCCGAGGATTTCTCCCGCGTTCTCGCCGAGGTGCCCGGCACCTTCATCGGGCTGAGCGCCGTGCCTCCCGGCACGGACCACGCCACCTCGCCGTTCAACCACTCACCGTACGCAACGTTCGACGACGGCGTGCTGGCTGACGGGGCCGCCCTCTATGCGGAACTCGCCATCTCCCGCCTCGCGGCACTGGCCGCCCAGTCCCCTTCCCCCGCACCGGCCTCCACGGTCGCTTCCTAGCCCACCCCACCACAGGGAGAAATCCATGACCGCCATCATCAACCCGCAGCGCGCGGACCGGGTGTCCACCCGGAAGACCATCGTCGGCACCGGCATCGGCAACGCCGTCGAATGGTACGACTGGGCCATTTACGCGACCTTCACACCGTTCATCGCCAGCCAGCTCTTCAGCAAGTCAGATCCGGCTTCGGCCGTGCTGTCCACCCTGGCGATTTTCGCCGTCGGCTTCGTGGCCCGCCCGTTCGGCGGGTTCCTGTTCGGCTGGATCGGCGACAGGGTGGGCCGCAAGACCTCCATGACGCTCGCCGTCGGGCTCGCCTCGCTGGGCAGCCTGATGATCGGCGTCGCGCCGACGTTCGCCGCCGTCGGCGCGTGGGCATCGCTCACGCTCCTGGTGGCCCGGCTGGTCCAGGGCCTGGCCCACGGCGGTGAGCTGCCGTCGTCGCAGACCTATCTTTCCGAGATGGCGCCACGGGAGCGCCGCGGATTCTGGGCCACGCTGATCTACACTTCCGGCACCGTGGGCATCCTGTTCGGAACGCTGTTGGGGGCCGTCCTGAACATGGCGCTGAGCACCGAGGTCATGAATGCCTGGGGCTGGCGGATCCCGTTCCTGATCGGCGCCGCGATGGGCCTGTACGCGCTGATCATGCGGTCCCGGCTGCACGAGACGGACGCCTTCGAGGGCGAGTCCACCACGGAGAAGCGCGCGCCCATCTGGCCCCAGATTGTCCGCTACCGCAAGCAGGCCCTGCAGGTGATCGGCCTGACCGTGGGCCTCACGGTGATCTACTACATCTGGGGTGTGGTGGCCCCCAGCTATGCCACCACCGCGCTGAAGATCGACCGCGGAGAAGCACTCTGGGCCGGCGTCATCGGCAACATCGTGTTCATTGCCGCCCTGCCGTTCTGGGGCAAGCTGTCGGACCGGATCGGCCGCAAGAAGGTGCTGTGGGCAGGAGCGATCGGGGCCGCCATCATGCACTTCCCCATGACCTGGCTGCTGAAGGACTCCGCCTGGCAGCTGGCGGTAAGCATGTCCGTGATGCTCATCTTCATCGCCGCGAGCGCCGCCATTGTGCCCGCCGTCTACGCGGAGCTGTTCCCCACGAGCATCCGGACCGTGGGCGTGGGCGTGCCGTACTCCATCTGCGTGGCGCTCTTCGGCGGGACCGCTCCCTACCTGCAGCAGTGGCTCGGCACGACGCTCCAGCTGCCCAACCTGTTCAACGTGTACGCGGTGGCGCTGCTGGCCGTGAGTGCGGCGTTCGTCTTCACCATCCCCGAGACCAAAGGCAAGGACCTGACGCACTAGCCCTTCCCCATTCCCAACTGGCTAGCAGTTGTTGTCGTTTTGAGCCCTCATAACGACAACAACTGCGAGTCAGTTGGGACTTAGCCGCCGATGTACCGGTTCCGCCCCGCCCGGTACCCGAACACCGCCGCGAGCGCGCCCACCACGAGGAACAGCACGCCGGCGGCCGCAAACGATCCCGTGGCCTGGTGGAGCTGGCCCACCATGAGCGTTCCGGTGGAGCCGAGGCCGTAGCCCACGCCCTGCATCATGCCGGAGAGGTGGGCAGCGGTGTGGCCGTCGCGGGTGCGGAGCATGATCATGGTCAGGGCCACGGCCGTGAGGCTGCCCTGCCCCAGACCCAGCAGCCCGGTCCACAGCCAGATCAGCTCCAGCGGGCCGAAGATGCTCAGCGCAAAACCGCCCCCGGTCATGAGCGCCACCACCGTGTTGATCACCCGCTGGTCCCGGCACCTCGCGGCGAGCGCCGGGGCGAAGAGGGAGCCGAGCATCTGCAGCACGATCGACGCCGACACGATCAGCCCCGCCGTGCCGCCGTCCACGCCGCGTTCGCGCAGAATCGGCGCCAGCCAGGCAAAAACGCTGAAGGACATCATGGCCTGCAGCACCATGAAAATCGTGACCTGCCAGGCAACCGCCGAGCGCCACACGTTCACGCCGTCCCGCACCGCCTTGTGCTGCCCGTGCCGCTGCCGCACGGCAACCGGAAGGAAAAGCAACAGCACGACGGCGGCCGGCACCGCCCAGAACCACAGCGCCGAGGCCCATTGCCCGGTCGCGTTGAAGACCGGATAGGTGAATCCGGCGCCCAGGGCTGCGGATGCGCAGATGGCCGTCGTGTACAGGCCGCCCATCAGGCCGAGCCGGTGCGGAAAGTCGCGTTTCACGAGCCCGGGCAGCAGCACGTTGCAGAGCGCGATGGCCGCGCCGCAGGCCGCCGTTCCGGCGAGCAGCGCCGGCAGGTGTCCGGCGCCGGGGAGGTCCGTGGGACGGAGGAGCAGACCCGCGGTCAGGACCGCCATCGCACCGAACAGCACGCGCTCGGCGCCGAACCGGCGCGCCAGTACCGGACCCAGCGGCGCGAACACCCCGAGCAGCGTCACCGGCACGGTGGTGAGCACCACCACCGCCCAGCCCGGCAGGCCGACGTCGGCCGTCACCTCCGGAAGCACGGCCGAAAAACTGGAGAACACCGTCCGCAGGTTCAGCCCGATCAGCACCAGGCACAGGCCCAGGTACACCAGCGCCCGCCGGCTGCCGACGCGGGTGGGCTCGGCCGCGGGAACGTCGTCAATCTCGGCATCCACGAGGGCGGAGACGGACGGGGCGGCGGCGGGGGGCGTGCTGCTCGACCGCGGCTTTTCAGTATGCGTCACGGTGCCTATTCTGGCAGGACGCCGTGCCGCCCCCGGGCAGCCGGACGTCGGCCATCCCCTGCGCGACGCGTCACCGTGCCCAGAGCGGCCAGAGCCGTTCCGCCTTGCGCCTGACCTCCGAGTAGGGGACGTCCGCGCTCTTGGCTTGGGCGAAGATGCTCAGACCCAGCATCGATGTCGCCAAGGCACGCACCGTGTGGAAGCGGTTTTCAAACAGGCTCCGTTCACTGATCCACGACACCGCATCCGCTTCGGGTTTCCACACGGCGGTGTATCTTGCCGCCGCGACGGGCAACTGGTCCGGCATGTTCCCGGCGGCGCTGATGCACTGTTCGAGCGTCATGGCCGACTCCATGGCGCCGTTGACTCCCTGCCCGATCGGCGGGTAGGGGGCCGCCGCGTCACCGATCAGCACGGCTTTGCCGCCGTGGAACTGGGAGCAGTTCAGGCTCCGTCCAATGTGATAGCAGGTTCGCTTCGCGAAGGCCTCGACCTGTCCGTCGCCGGCGAATTCCAGAACGCGCGGGCAGCGCTCCTGCAGGAAGCGCCGGGCCTCGTCAGCGGAGGGGAATTCGATGTGTTCCTTCGTCCCTATGGCGCAGAACCACCTCGCGGACAAGGATCCTTCGTCGCCCTTGATGGCTCCGGCAACGCAGAAGGGGCGCGTCGAGAGCCCGTGCAGGTAATTCTCGTCCAGCCGATTTCCGACCTTGTCGAGTTCGAGCATGGTGCAGTAGTTGGGGAAGGATTTGGCCGTGACGGTGAATCCGGGGATCTGGTCCTGGAGGGCCGCGCGGATTGTGGAGCCGGCCCCGTCCGCGCCGACGATGAGATCAAACTTTCTGGTCATCAGGGGCCCGGATTTCGGTGCGACAGTAAGTGATCCGGAGCGCGTGTCCGCAGTTTCCACGCGGGTTTCGAACTCCGTGGCCACCAGGTCGCGGTACTTTTCGAGGACGGACATGAGGGCGCGGAGGATGTCGCCCCGCGATCCGGTCCATCCGGGGAGGGTCCATTCTTCCGTTCCCCTACCCGGGATCTTGAGGCCCTTGAACCTGATCATTCTGTCGTCGAACTCGGGGCAGGCATCGATGTGCTGGAGTGCCTTCAGCCCGTGCCCGGAGATGTCGATCGTGTAGGAACGGTCCGGGTTGAAGCGCGGGGCCGCGTCAGGATGGACGTCACGTTCGAAAACTGTTGAACTGAGTCCGCGGCGGGCGAGCGCAATCGCGAGCACCAGCCCGGACGGACCGGCCCCAAGGATCGCGATGGCCCCGGCATTGGTCTTTGTCCCTGGCTCGGGAGTCGATGATTCCATGGCGTTTCCTGAAGGCGTGATGATATGGAACGGGTAGGCCGCCCGGCTGGCTGGTCTCCGGGACGAACAGCCATGAGCGTGCAGCCGGTGAGCGGCCAGCCTCTGGGATAGCAACACTTTACGCTGGCCGGTTTAGGCAGGGAACCACCGGAATTGGACCCCGCCAACGCCGGTATTCTGGAGGTGATGAGTGAAACTCCAGAATTCCCCAAGGCGCCTGAAGACAATGCGCCTGAAATCCCGAGCCAGCCCCGGCCCGTGACCCCCGGCAGCCAGGCCTCCTTCGGCACGTACGGCGGGCGGCCGGTCAGCTTCGTGCGCCGCGGAACCCGGCTCCAGGGACGCCGCCAGGCGGCATGGGAAGCGCACTCGGACCGCTGGGCCGTGGACGTTCCGCGGCACGTTGCGAACACGTCCGTGCACCCGGACTACACGTTCGACGCCGAGGCCGAGTTCGACCGCAAGGCGCCGCTGATCGTCGAGGTCGGCTCGGGCCTGGGCGACGCCATCTGCCACGCCGCGGAGGAGAACCCGGACAAGGACTTCCTCGCCGTCGAGGTCTACACGCCGGGCCTGGCCAACACCATGATCAAGATCAACAGCCGCGGACTCACCAACGTCCGGGTCGTGGAGGCCAACGCCCCGGAGGTCCTGGCCACCATGCTCCCGCCCGCATCCGTCAGCGAGCTCTGGATCTTCTTCCCGGACCCCTGGCACAAGTCCCGGCACCACAAGCGCCGGCTCATCCAGCCCGAGTTCGCCGAACTCGCCGCCAGGGCGATCAAGCCGGGCGGGCTTTGGCGGATCGCCACGGACTGGTCCAACTATGCCGTGCACGTGCGCGACGTCCTGGCCGGCTCCGCGGCCTTTGAGAACCTGCACAACGGCGAGCGCAGCGGTCCGGAGAGCCCCCTCACCCACGTCTGGCAGAGCGGCGTCGAGTCGCTCGTGGGCGGTGCCCCCGTGAAGGAAGGCCGGGCCCCGGTGAGCACGGAGCACACCGGCCCCAACGAGGGCATTGACGAAACCGGCGGCTGGGCGCCGCGGTTCGAGGGCCGCATCCGCACCAGCTTCGAGAACAAGGCGCACGAGGCCGGACGATTGATCTTCGACCTCTGCTACCGCCGGCTGTAGCCGGGCCGACAGCCCGGTCAATGACCTGCCGGAGTTGCCGGCCCTGACGTCTGTTCCGGAGCCCTGACCCGTGGCACGATAAGCGTGTGGCGGGTAGCCGCGGGAGATGCACGAGCGTGCCGGCGCGAAGGAACGATCATCAAACGAGAACTGAGAAGCGCAGCGGGCAAGGCCGAAGACGCCACCAATTCGCGCGCGCTCGAGTTACTGGCCAGGGCGGGATTCGCCGTGAGCGGCGTGCTGCATTTTCTGGTCGGGACCATCGCCCTAGGGCTGGCCACCGGAAAGGGCGGCCGTGCGGATGTCAGCGGCGCCGTCGGGGAGCTGGCCAGCCAGCCTGCGGGGCCCGTGCTTCTGTGGGGCAGCTTCGCGGCGTGCGTGGCCCTGGCCCTGTGGCAGGCCAGCGATGCAATTTTCGACTTCGAGCATCTGCCGTCGAAGGACAAGCTGGCCAAGAAGCTCAAGGCCGCAGCGCAGGCCGTCATTTATGCCGCACTCGCTTTCACGCTCGCAGCGTTCGCCCGCGGAGCCGGCCAGGACAACAGGGAATCCACCAGCGACATGACCGTCACGCTCCTGAAAGCGCCAGGCGGCGTCCTGCTTCTGGTGCTGATCGGAGCGGGCGTGGCCATCACCGGGATCTTCTACGCGGTCCGCGGGTTCCGGAAGACGTTCGAAAAGCACATCAGCATGCCTGCCTCACCCAACGCACGGAAAGCCGTGACCGGGCTGGGCATCGTCGGGTATGCGGCGAAGGGCGTTGCCCTCTTCGTGACGGGCCTGCTGGTGGTCATCGCCTCCGTCACGGCGCATCCGGAGCAGTCGACGGGACTCGACGGCGGGCTCAAGGCACTGCGTGAACAGCCGTTCGGGATCTATGTCCTGGGCGCCGTCGGCGTGGGACTCATCTGCTACGGGGTGTACATGGTGGTGCGGGCGAAGCTCGCCCGGATGTAGTCCGGCCCGCGCGTCGCCCGCCATCCGGCGCCGACCCCCCTCGGCCACCGGCGCCCTCAGCCACCCGGCACTGCCACCACGGCTATCGTCTGCTGCCGGTCGTTCCGCAGCTCAACACTGGCGATGCTCGTGTACTGAACCGGCGTGGCGCTGGTGACCCTGACCCGTCCGCTGGGGGTCGCCATCCAGGCGCAGGCGCGGTCCTCGGCGCCGGCGCGATCCTTCACCCAGAGCGACAGCTTTCCGTCCTGGGGCAGGCTCCGTCCGTCCACAGCCAGTTCGGTGCCCCACGTCTTTTTGACCATGCCCACGGTGACCTGGATGCCGGTGTCCGACTGCACCGAATAGCTCGCATCGGGCTTCCTCGCCGGGTCCAGAAGCGGCGCGGCCGCGAACCCGAGGGCCAGGCAGGCGGCGGCGATCACTCCGACCAGGGCCGCCAACCGCCGTCGGGAATTCCGACGGCGGGCGGCCAGTTCGTCGAAGACGGGTTGCGGAACGCTGGCCGCCTGCTCTCCTGTACCGGGGGCCGAGCCGGGTCCCCGGTACGCCGGGACGGCGAGCGCCACGGCGTCGGGCACCGGCACCGCAGCCAGCAGGCCGGGAAGGCTTTTCAGGTCCTCTAGATCACTGCGGCACATGCCGCACTGCTGGAGGTGGTCCTCGAAGCGCGCCTTATCTGCGTCATCGAGTCCCCCCAGCAGGTATGCCCCCAGCAGCTCGTGGAGTTCCTTGCCGTTCACCGTTCCACACCCATCTCATCAAGAATTGTCCGCAGGGCCTTCACCGCGTAGAAGGCCCTGGATTTGACTGTGCCGCTTGGAATGTTCAGCTGGACCGCGGCCTCGTTCACCGTGAAACGCCGGTAATGCAGCGCCACCAGCACATCGCGGTGTTCCGCACTCAGCCGGAGCAGTGCCTCCTCCATCAGGACCCTGTTCAGCAGCTCGTCGACCCGACCGGTGACCTCCACCGGATCGGCCAGGTCGCGGTCATCCGCTTCCTGCGGCCGGCGCTGCGATTTCCGGTAGTTGTCGATCATGACGTTCCGGGCCGTCCGGAACAGGTAGCTGCGCATGCTGCCCGTGATCTTGGGCGCCTGCTGCCAGACCCGCAGAACTGTTTCCTGCACAATGTCATCAGCCAGGTGCGGGTCACGGGAGGCGCTGAGCACGAACCGGCGCAGGGCCGTTCCGTGCTCACGGTAGATCGCGGCAACCACGTCCTCATCCAGTGGCATGCGCGACCTCCCTGCAGCGACACACGATGAAGCCGGTCCGCGTGCACCGGCATTCCTGGCAAATACGACGTCGGCGGCCGCTGAAAAGTTCATTCCCGCCAGTCGCAGATCCTTTGAACCATTCTTCACCCCTGTGCGTCATTCCAAATAGCGCCGGTTCCCAGTCTGCCGGCCTGAGCCAAGGAGCAGCACATGAACAAGCAACTGAGCGTTGGCCTCGCAGTTCTGGCCCTTGCGGCCTCGCTGACCGGCTGTGGCGGCGGGACCGGCACTTCCCCCACCACGGCCGCCCCGGAGACCACCACCGCATCGCCCGCAACCACTGCCAGCGAGTCGGCAACCGCCACCGATGCCGCCACGGTGGACCTTAAGACCGCATCGTCCAGCGCTGGCAACATTGTGGTTGACGGGAAGGGCATGAGTGTCTACTACTACACCAAGGACGTAAAGGACTCCGGAAAGAGCAACTGCATCGGCCCATGCCTCGTGGCCTGGCCACCGGTGATCACCACCAACGACACCCCGAAGGTTGAGGGCGTGACCGGCAAAGTCGGAACCATCACCACGGCCGACGGCAAGAAGCAGGTGACCGTCGAGGGCATGCCGGTATACCTGTGGGAGAAGGACAAGGACCCGGGTGACGTCACCGGCCAGGGCGTGGGCAACGTCTGGTACCTCGTGGCCCCCGACGGCAAGATGATCAAGTAGCAACCCAGCAATCCTGGCCGCCGGCGCCTGCCCGCAGGCGCCGGCACTACCATCGGAGCATGGCACAAACACACGACCTGAAGTCCGCCGCAAAGACGTGGCAGACCATGGTGGACAGCAATCAGGCGCTCCTGCTGCGGAAGTCCGGGCATGATGTCAGCTGGTGGGCGGCGAAGGGGCATGCCCAGGGGCTGAAGAACGACGCCGAGCTCCGCGCCTGGATGCGTGACGAGCACGGCATCACCGGCTACGCCCAATATGCCGTGTCCTGGGAGATGTTCGGCTATCCGGAGTTCATGCTGCGCGACGCCGACGAACTCATCGATGGCCAGTACGACGACCACCCGCACCTGCGGCCCATCGCCAACACCCTCCTGGCATGGGCCGCAGCCCACCAGGGCGTGCAAATCCAGATGCGCAAAGGCTATGTGTCACTTCACAGCAGCCGGCGAAAGTTCGCCCAGGTGACCCGGGCGAACAAGACGTCGGTGGACGTGACACTTAGGATCGAGGCGCCTAGTGGGGGACGCCTCGAGGAGGTCAAGGTCCGGGCCGGGGACTTCTTTGACCGCAAGGTGCGCCTCACCGCCGTCGAACAGGTGGACCAGGAGCTCCTGGACCTCCTGGAGACGGCCTTGGAGCAAAACAGCTAACCAGCGCCGCCACCGCCGGTCGACCGGACCTTGCGTCCGTTTCGACGGTTCCGTGCACACTCGATGGTGCGCAGCGTCGAGCTGGCAGGGAACCGTCGAAAACGGCGGCCGACGAAGCGACCGCTGAGCTCAGCCTGTCACGGTGAGGCTCACCAGGGTGCCTCCGTCGCCCTCTGCCAGCAGGCCGACGGCGGTGCTTGAGTCGCCGGGGAACACCTGGTCCGTGATGGTGGCCAGGCCGTCCTGGGCGAAGACCTCCACTGAGCAGCGGTCCAGGAACACCCGGAGCCGAAGCCGGCCATCAACGAGGGGGACCGCCACCCGCTCAACCGACGGGAAGGTTTCGTGGAAGCCGACATTGCCTGAGGCCGTCCGGTCCAGGCTGAGCTCCCCCGACACGGAATCGTACGCCAGCACGGTGCGCTCAGATCCGCCGGCAGACCCGCCGGCCCGGAGCACGAGGCCCACCTTGCCGGCGGCGCCGGGCCGGAATTCGGCGTCGATCCGCAGCACGTCCCCGGAGGCGCCGGCCGGGAGCCAGGTGACGCCGCCGGCCAGTTCCTGCCCGCCCAGGGCGAACAGCTCCGTGCCGGCGGCCTCCAGCGGATCCACGGCCTCCTGCACCAGCACCGGACGCCCGCCGCGGGTTTCCAGCCGAACCTCCCGGACCAGGGACATCGCACTGCGCCAGCCGTCCGACGGCGTGGCGGCGGCGTACTGCCAGTTGTTCATCCAGCCGATCATGAGCCGGCGGCCGCCGGGGACGTTGCTGAAGGACACGGCCGCGTAGTAGTCCCGGCCCCAGTCCAGCCAGCCGTACTCGGCCATGCGGCTGCCGTCGGCCTGCCGACCTTCGGTGACAGTGGTTTCGGAACGGAACGCCACGCCGTCGAACGTTCCGAGGAAATACTGGCCGCCGGATCCGCCGGCGATTCCGCCGGGGCTCAGGTTGACCACCAGCACCCACTTGGTCTTTCCGGCGTCGCCGTCCACGGGCAGTTCGAACAGGTCGGGGCACTCCCAGACGCCGCCCGTGGCGTTCGCCGGGCCGAAGGTGCTCAGGTACTCCCAGGACTTCAGGTCCGAGGACTTGTAGAGGACCACTTCATGCTCGAGTGCCTCGACGGCGACCATCACCCAGTAGCCTCCGGCCGCGCCGTCGTACCAAAAAACCTTGGGGTCCCGGAAGTCCGCGGACGCCCGGTCCAGCACCGGGTTGCCCGCGTACTTCGTCCAGGTGGCGCCGTCGTCCGTACTGTAGGCCAGGGACTGCGCCTGCCGGCCGGCGAGCGGGGAGGCGGGCGAATAGGCGCTGGTGTAGATCGCCACGAGCGGCGGCACTCCTCCTACACCGAACCCGCTGGTGTTGTGGGCGTCCACGACGGCAGAACCGGAGAAAATCGCCTCCTGCTCGTCGCAGGCTAGGGCGACAGGCTGCTCGTCCCAGTGCACCAGGTCCGCCGAGGTGGCATGGCCCCAAGACATGTTGCCCCAGAGATCGCCGTGCGGGTTGTGCTGGTAGAAGAGGTGGTAGACGCCGTTGGCGTACACGAGTCCGTTGGGGTCGTTCAGCCAGTTGCGTTCCGCGGCATAGTGCCATTTGGGCCGGTACCGGCAGTCGAGCTCGGCGGTTGTATTCAGGGAAGTCATTGTCAGCTTTCGCACTAGGAGCAGGCCGGAATCAGCCTTTGACACCGCTGGAGGCGATGCTGTTGATGAAGGAGCGCTGGAACGCGATGAACAGGATGACCACGGGCACCGTGATCAGGGACGCGTAGGCCATCACTTCGCCCCAGGAGACGTTGAGCTGGAAGAAGTACTGGATGCCGATCATCACCGGGCGCAGCTCCTCGGACTGGACCACCATGAGCGGCCAGAGGTAGGAATTCCAGGCGGGCAGGAACGTCAGGATGGCCACGGTGGCGGTGGCAGGGCCGGCGAGCGGCATGACCACCTGGCGGTAGATCTTGAACCAGCCTGCGCCGTCGATCCTGGCGGCCTCGTCCAGTTCCTTCGGGATGGACTCGAAGTACTGGTGATACAGGTAAATGGAGAACGCGTTGGCAATGAACGGGATGATCTGGACCTGGTAGGTGTCCAGCCAGCCCTTCGAAATCTCCAGGCTGAATCCGTTGAGCTCGAAGTACGGCAGCTGGTTCACCCACCAGACCAGCGGGAGGGCCAGCGTCTGGAACGGCACGATCAGCGTGGCGAGGATGGCCGTGAACACCACGCGCTTGCCGCGCACCTCCATCCGTGACAGACCGAAGGCGCACAGGCTGTTGATGAAGATGCCGAGCACCACCGTGACGGCGGAGACACCGATGGAGTTGATCAGGAAGCGGGCTGCCGGGACGCGGTCGAACACCGCGGTGTAGTTGTCCAGCGAGATGTTTCCGATCGGCAGGAACGCCGCCACGGACGACATGTCACCGAAAATCTGCTGGTCCGGCTTGAGCGAGGACACCAGCATGAAGACGATGGGGAACGCGGCGACGGCGGCGAACAGGATGCGCACGGCCATGGCGCCGAACGAGCTGAGGCGGAGTGCGTTTTTCACGTCAGTCCTTCTCTCGGGTCAGGTAGCGCTGCACCGCTGAGATGAGCAGCACGAGGACAAAGAAGACAAGCGATATGGCCGAGGCGTACGAGGTTTCCTGCTGCTTGAAGCCGGAGCGGACCGCCTCGTAGATGATGGTGGTGGTGGAATCGAGCGGTCCGCCCTGCGTCATCACGCTGACCTGGTCGAAGAGTCCGAGCGCCTGGATGGTGATGGTCACCAGGACCAGGCTCCGGGTGGGCTTGAGGCCCGGCCAGGTCACGTAGCGGAACTGGTGCCAGCGGCTGGCGCCGTCCAGCTGGGCTGCCTCGTACAGTTCACCCGAGATGCTCTGCAGCCCGGCGAGCCAGATGATCATGTGGAACCCGGCGGCCTGCCAGATGGACAGCGCGATGATGGCCGGCATGGCCGTGGCGGGGTCGTTGAGCCAGTCGGCACCCTGGATGAGACCGAAGCTGAAGGTGGACAGCAGCTCGTTGATCAGGCCGTCCTTGCGGTACATGAACAGCCACAGCAGGGAGACCACCACCATGGACGTGACCACAGGAAGGAAGTACACGGTGCGGAAGAAGTTCACCCCGCGGAATTTCTTGTTGATCAGCAGCGCCATGGCCAGTGCCAGGGCCGACTGCACAGGGACAACCACCACGGCGAAATACGTGACGTTCAGTAGTGCCCGCCAGAAGGTGGGATCAGCGAAGAGCCGGGCGAAGTTGTCCGTGCCGACGAACTCCACGGGCCGCGGGGAGATCAGGCGGGCGTTGGTGAACGCCAGGCCGAAGCCGAGGATGGCGGGGAGGAACACGAAGGCGAGGAGCAGGACGGCGGCCGGCGCGATCATGCCCCAGCCGCTGAGCTGTTCGCGCAGGTAGCCCGGGCGCCGGTGGCGCGGGGCGGCGGAGGGTGTCGGGGCGCCGGGTGCGGTGGCCCCGGGTGCGGTGGCGCCGGGACGGCGCTGGGAGGGAAGCTGGGTGGTTGTCATGGGAGTCTCCGTTGACAGTCAGTGCCGGGGCACAACGACGGCGGCAGTTGCCGCCGCCGTCGTCGGACCGCTGGGCAGCTGGCTAGCTCTTGTAGCCGCCGTTGGACTTGATGTTGGCGTCAATCGCCTTGACCGCCTTGTCCAGCACGGTCTTGGGGTCGGCACCGGCCAGGATGTCCTGGACCGCCTTGCCGTATTCGGTGGCGATGAACGGGTAGGCGGGCGTTTCCGGACGCATCACCGCGTAGTTGCGCGAGAACTCCATGAAGATCCGGTTGGCACCGCCCTCAGCGAACGCCGGGAGCAGCGCCGCGGCGTCGTCGGTGGCCGGGATGGTGCCGGTGGCCTTGGCCACGGTTGCCAGGTTTTCCGGCTTCAGGGAGTAGGAAAGGTAGTCCATGGCGGCGTCGGCGTTCTTGCAGCCGCTGGTCACGCCCCACTGCCAGGAGGCGCCGCCGATCTTGGGGCCGTTGCCGAGGTCCACGGACGGCATGACCACGAGGTCCTTGCCGAGCGCCGCCCTGGCCTTGTCGGCCGCCCACGAGCCGGTGTACAGGAGGCCGCTCTTGTTGTTCAGGAAGTCCTGGGTGGAGTCCTTGCCGCTCTTCTTGGCCATGAAGCCCTGGTCCGCCAGGCCGCGGAACCACTCGGCCCATGCGACGGCCTTGTCGCCGTTGAGGGTTCCGTCCGCCGACTGGAAGCCGTCACGGTTGATCAGGTCCGCGCCGAAGGACTGCAGGAACGGCGAGTAACCGTAGGGCAGCCACTCCCCCGAGCCGGCTGTGCCCATGTCCAGGGGGTACTGCCACTTGCCCAGCGCCTTGAGCTTGGTCAGGGCATCCTGGAACTCCTCCCTGGTCCACGGCTTCTCGATGGTGGCCACGCGCACGCCGGCCGCCTTGAGGTCCGAGGCCCGGGCGAGCATGGCGAGGGCGACGTCGTAGTAACCCACGGCGTAGGTCTCGCCCTCCCACTTGGCCACGGTGCTGGGCAGGTTCTTGGAAAGGTCGGCCGAGAGCTTCAGCGGGGTGAGGTAGTTGGCCCAGGCCCAGTTAGGCACGTTCGGTCCGTCGATATCGACGATGCAGGGAAGCTTGCCGGCCGCCGCAGCGGAGACCACCGAGTCGTTGTAGGAGTCCTGCGGGAACGCCTGCAGCTTGATCTGGGCCTTCGCGGCGCCGCTCTTGTTGTAGGAGTCCACAACGGACTTAATGGCCGCGAGTTCCTCCGGGTTGCCCGCGTTGTGGGTCCACATGGTGATCTCGCTTGTGCCCTCGGAGGTGGCGGATGCGCTGCCCTTGCCGCAGGCGCCGAGGCTGCCCGCGAGTGCCGCCGCGGCTATGCTGGTGGCCAGGATCCGTGTGAATCGCTTGTTCATGATGGTCCAGTCTTTCTGCTGATTTTGCGCGTGGATGATTGGCCCGGGGTCCGGAAGGGGCGCGGCCGGTGCAACGGCTGCGTCCCTTTTTTGTGCGGACACCGGGTGGTGTAGCGGTGGGGTGGTTGGTGCTGCTCAGCTAGGCGGGGGCGGCCCTACTGATCCCCGTTCAATGAGGGGGCAGGCGAGCCGCGCCTGCTCTGCGGGTCTTCCCGGATTTTCTATGTCATCGAGGATGCGGTGGACCGCCCAGCGTCCCATCTCGTAGTGCGGGAGGGCCACGGTGGTCAGCCCCGGCCACAGGGCGTCCGCGATGAGCTCAAGGTTGTCGACGCCCACGATGGAGATGTCCTCCGGGATGCGGAGTCCCAGCGCCGTCGCCGCCTGGTAGGCGCCCATGGCCACCCTGTCGCTGAAGCAGAACAGGGCGGTGGGACGGTCCGGCTGGCTGAGAAGGTCCAGCGCGGTTTCCCTGCCGCCGGCCGTGTCGGCCACGCCGATGACCAGGTGCCTTGGATCACGTTCGATTCCGTGGCGCCGGAGCGCGTTCCGGAAGCCGTCAAAGCGGCCGTGGGTCGCGGGGATGTCGTCCACGTTGTTGATCATGCCGATCCGCGTGTGGCCGACCCGGATGAGGGCTTCGACCGCGGTTTCAGCCGCATTTACCTCGTCCGGGACGACGGAGGAGATGGCCGCGTCATCGGTGACGGCGTCCAGGAGCACGGTGGGCATCCCGGCCAGTTCCTGCGGGAGCTGCACACCCTGGTGGTACAGCCTGGCGTACACCACGCCGTCCACCTGGTGCTGCTGAAGCATGCTGATTTCGCGGTGTTCGAGCTCGGTGTCCAGACCGGAGTTGACCACCATCACCACGTAGCCGCGCTCGTAGGCCGCGTCCTGCGCACCGCGGATCATGGCCCCGGCGAAGGGGGTTGTGGTGATTTCGTCACTGACCAGGCCCAGGATCTGGGAGCGCTGGTTGCGCAGTCCGCTGGCCAACCGGTTGGGGGCGTAGCCAAGGTTCCTGGCTACTTCCCGTACATGCTGCCGGGTTTCCGCTTTGACCCGGAAGCTGGTGGCGTCGTTCAGGGCGTGCGAGACAGTGGTCACTGAGACCCCGGCGGCTCTGGCCACCTCGCGTATCCCTACTCGCGTCGTCATCGACTTCCTTTGCAAAACGTTTTGGGTTGGTGTGAATTACGATACACAAAACGTTTTGCATGTGTCAAACGTCACCTTGGGGGCATGGGGCTGTGGGGGTTACGGCAGGCTCAACCAGCAGAGGGTGACCTGCCCTCGAGGGGCCGGCTGGCCGCGGTTTTCGAAAGCGTGCGTCAAAGCGAGGTACGAGCAGCACGCGTGAAAACCGGGCCAGCCAGCCCCGGAGCCGGGTTTCGACAACTCAGGCGAAGGCCTTGCGGCTATGCGTCAACCAGGTCCTCGTCGAGCTCCTCGAACTCCACGGCGGCCACGATTTCCTTGGTCTCGGGGTTCAGCATGAACGCCTCGTCGTCGTCCTCGATCATGACGAAGTCGCCGTGGTCGGTGCTGAAGTGCCATGCCAGGACCGTCTCCCCGTTGTGCTCGTAGTTGGGGTCGCCCATGGTGATTTTCTGCAGCGCATAGCCGGAGATGTCGCAGAGTTCGCGGATGATGACCTCGAATTCCGGGGCGTTTTCCAAGGCCTCTTCTTCGGCTTCGGCGCGCCGTTCTTCGAGGTCCGGGATCTGCGCGACGCGCTTGGCGATGTGGGCGGTGAGTTCGTCCTCGTTCAGGATCAGCAGGCCCTCCTGCGCGCGGAGCCAGGCCGCGTTGAGGGCGATGAGGTCCTCGGTTTCGAGCAGCGACTCGAATTCGGCGTCGAGGTCTTCCATGGCCTGCACTGCCTCCGGGAGCTCCGCGTCGGCGTCGCCGTCGGACTCGCCGCCCAGGTAAATCTCCTCTTCCTCCTCCGAAAGGGAATCGAAGGCCTCCACGGTGCGGTCGAAGAGCTCCAGGTGGGCGGCGGCGCCCATCCCTTCGAAGCCTTCGCGGATGTAAGCGTCCAGCTCCTCGCGCTCCGGTGCGGTGAAGACGTACTGCGCGAATCCGCCGCCCAGCGACTGGGCGAGGTAGAAGTCGACGAAGTAGCTGCGCAGGGCGTTGGGGGCGATTTCCTCGGAGTTGAGCAGCTCCTGGTACATGGTGTTCACCACGGTCACGTTGGCGTCAACAACCTCCTCGTTGCCGGCGTTGGCGCCTTCGACGGTTAAAACGACTGGGTATTCGCTGGAAGTCATGGGAAATCCTTACTGCTGAAAGCCGGTGGTGCACAGGACCCTTTCAACGTACGCGCCGCCCCGCGCCCGCAGGTTGAGGGGCAGGTGAACGTCAGACGAAGTTTCAGGGCCCCTGCCGGCTGACTAAGATGGATCAGATAACCTGCAGATTTTTGACCTGCCGAAAGTAGCGCGCACCATGCCATCCCAACCGGACGAGAGTGCGGCACTGGCAATCCAGACCCCCGCGATCAACGACCGCTCCCTCGCGGCCGGGCTCGCTTATGCCATGGGCAGCCGCGTCTCCGGGATTTCCTTCGACGCCGCCACCGGCCTGATGCTGGGCAAGGTGCGCGGCGGCTCTGATGTGCCCTATTCGACCACCGCCAAGCTGGTCCGGAAGGCGGGCGGCTGGAGCTGCACGGTGGGCGTGTGCAGCTGCCCGGTCCGCAAGGACTGCAAGCACGTGGCGGCGCTGCTGTTCGCCGCCGAGGACAACCCTGCCATCCGGGTGAAGCTGCTGTCCCCGTCCGAGGTGTCACGGCTGTCCCGCGAGCCGCTGCAGCCCGACCTCGCGGACTGGGAGCAGGCGCTGAGCCCGCTGATTTCGCAGCCGGGCATCACTCCGTCGACGGGCGGCATCCCCCTGGCACTGCAGTTCGAAGTGGAGGAGCCGGCGCCGCACTTTTCCTATACCGGCCGCAGGGATCCCCTGCGCAGTGTCCGCCAGCTCAAGGCCCGGCCCGTGATCATGGGCGCCAAGGGCAAGTGGATCCGCGGCGACGTCTCCTGGAACACGCTGAGCTACCTGAACTTCCGCCGCGAGTGCAACGAAGCCCATGTGGAGTGGATGCAGGCCTTCCTCGCCGCGCACACCGCCGCCGCGAACAGGGTGCATTCGTCGACCGCGCTCTGGCTGGGGATGAACACGTTCGCCGGCAAGAACCTGTGGAACCTGCTGGACGAGGCAAGGAAAATCGGCGTCGCTTTGGTCCACAGCCGGGGCCAGGAGCCGGTCCGGGTCGCGGAGGCCCCTGCCGCCGTCGGCCTTAGCCTGAGCCGCTTCGGCAGCACAACGCCCGACGGCGGCGGGCTGGAGCTCGCGCCCACCATCACCGTTGAAGGGGCCGAAGTGGATCCGGCCTCGGTGGGTACCATCGGACGCCCGGCGCACGGCATCTTCCTCACCTCCGGCGGGGATGCGCTGCCGGGCGTCGCCGCCGACACCGTGATCACGCTCGCGCCGCTGGAAAGCGGGCTCAGCGAGGAGCTCCTGACGTTCGTGACAGCGGGCAGCACGCTGCACATCCCGGCGCGGGACGAGGGCCGCTTCCTCACCGGCTTCTACCCCAAGCTCAAGCAGACGGCCCGGGTCACGGCTGCGGACGAATCGGTGGAGCTGCCCACCCTGGCCGTGCCCACGCTGTCGCTGCTGGCCAACTACGGAGCGGACCACCGCGTCCGGCTGCACTGGGAATGGCACTACACGTCCGGAAACCTCGTCACCGCGCAGCCGCTGTGGCGCCATCCGGGCGATCACGGCTACCGCGACGATTCCGCCGAGGCCCGGATCCTGGAAGCGGTCGGCCAGCCGTGGGACGTGGTGCCCAAGCTCGGCGAATCGGCCACCGGCGGCTGGGGCACGCCGCGCCTCGCGGCCACGTCCGAACTCAGCGGGCTCGACACCCTCGCGTTCACCGAGGAGGTCCTCCCCCTCCTCCGGGACACCCCCGGCGTCGAGGTGGACACCTCCGGCGACATTGCGGACTACCGCGAGGCCGAAGAGGCGCCCGTCGTGGCGATTTCGACGAAGGCGACCGACCAGCGGGACTGGTTCGACCTCGGCATCGTGATCACCCTCGAAGGCCAGCCGGTGTCCTTCGCGGCGCTGTTCTCCGCCCTGGCCGCGGGCCAGACCCGCATGCTGCTGCCCAGCGGCGCGTATTTCTCGCTGGACCTTCCTGAACTGCACCAGCTGCGGGCCCTGATCGACGAGGCACGCGAGCTGCAGGACAACAAGGATGCGCCGCTGCAGATCAGCCGCTTCCAGGCGGGCCTGTGGGACGAGCTGGCGCAGCTCGGAATCGTCGATGAGCAGGCCGCGGCGTGGCGCGAGGCCGTGGGCGGGCTGCTGGAGGGCGGCGTGAACGGCCTGCCGCTGCCCGCCACCTTGAACGCGGAACTGCGGCCGTACCAGCTGGAGGGCTACAACTGGCTGAGCTTCCTGTACCGCCACGGGCTCGGCGGCGTGCTCGCGGACGACATGGGCCTGGGCAAGACCGTGCAGGCGCTGGCGCTGATGTGTGCCGCAAAGGAGCACGCCCAGGTTGAGGGGGCACCGGCTGTTGATGGGATTTCGTCTGACGGCAAAAAGGCGCCCGACGGCGGCACCCCCTTCCTGGTGGTGGCCCCCACGAGCGTCGTGGGCAACTGGGAGGCGGAAGCCGCCCGCTTCGCGCCCGGCCTGACGGTCCGTGCCATCGGCGAGACGTTCGCGAAGACCGGGTCCGACCCCGCCGAGGCGATGGCCGGCGCGGACATTGTCATCACGTCCTACGCGTTGTTCCGGATCGACTACGACGCCTACGCCTCGCGGCGCTGGGCCGGACTGGTCCTGGACGAGGCCCAGTTCGTGAAGAACCACCAGTCCAAGGCTTACCAGTGCGCCCGGAAGCTGCCGGCCGCCTTCAAGCTGGCCATCACCGGAACGCCGCTGGAAAACAACCTCATGGAATTCTGGGCACTGACCTCGATTGTGGCGCCGGGGCTGTTCGCGAGCCCCAAGCGGTTCGCCGAGTATTACCAAAGGCCGGTGGAGAAGAACGGTGACAAGGGGCAGCTGGACAAGCTCCGCCGTCGGGTCCGCCCGCTCATGATGCGCCGCACCAAGGAGCAGGTCATCCACGACCTGCCGCCCAAACAGGAGCAGATCCTGGAAGTGGTCCTCAACCCGAGGCACCAGAAGGTCTACCAGACCCACCTGCAGCGCGAGCGCCAGAAGATCCTGGGCCTGATCGAGGACGTCAACAAGAACCGCTTCACGATCTTCCAGTCGCTGACCCTGCTCCGGCAGCTGAGCCTGGACGCCTCGCTGGTGGATGAGTCGCTGAGCGGGGTCAGGTCCAGCAAGCTCGACGTGCTGTTCGAGCAGCTCGAAGACCTGGTGGCCGAGGGCCACCGTGCGCTGATCTTCAGCCAGTTCACGGGCTTCCTGGGCAAGGTCCGCGAGCGCCTCGTGGAGGAGAACATCGAGTTCTGCTACCTGGACGGCAGCACCCGGAACCGCACCGACGTGGTGAACGAGTTCAAGAACGGGGCGGCGCCGGTGTTCCTGATCAGCCTCAAGGCCGGCGGCTTCGGCCTGAACCTGACCCAGGCGGACTACGTGTTCCTGCTCGATCCGTGGTGGAATCCGGCGTCCGAGGCGCAGGCCGTGGACCGCACGCACAGGATCGGCCAGGCCAGGAACGTCATGGTTTACCGGCTGGTTGCCAAGGACACCATCGAAGAAAAGGTCATGGCCCTGAAGGCCAAGAAGTCCCAGCTCTTCGCGGACGTCATGGAGGGCGATGCACTCTCCGGCGGCTCGCTGACGGCCGAAGACCTGGCGGGGCTCTTCAACGACTGACAGGCCGTCCATATGACCCGCGGGACCCGGCCCGCGTCGGGATGACCCCCGTGGGATGACCCGCCTGTTGACCTGCGGCTAGGCCGCGGCCGGCGCCGTCACGGGCGGCAGCGCGGCCCGCGTCCGGAACCACCGGCCCAGTGCTTTGCCCTTGCCCTTCCACCAGCTGTCCTCATCACTGTCGGTGCGCCACCGGTACGTCACGACCACCAGCACGAACATGCCGGCGGTGACGTCCGGCCATGCTGCCCGCGCCGCGTCGATCAGCACACTGAATGCCATGAACAGGATCGCCGGCGGTGCCAGGGTCCGGAACACGGTGTTGGCCAGGTAGCGGCGGTGTGAACGGGGAACGGAGAGCGCCCGGACCATGTCGAAGCAGGCGCACACGACCACGAGGGTCTGCCCCAGGGTCAACAGGATGGAACCCGGCAGCGATCCTGCGAATTGCACGGCCGACGCCAGCCCCGGGTTCATGGCATGCCCCCGGACCGTTCAGGACCTGCCGCCGTGAACCCCTGCCTGGACGCGGCCGGATTTCTTGAAAGTGTCATGTTGCTGCCCCCAGCTCTGGATTATTGCCTTGCCAGGAACCATTCAACGGCCCGCCGCACATTGGAGTCACGCGAGGCAGCTACCCGTCTTTTCAGGCCGGCACTACCCGGAATTTTCCGGAGTACGCAGCCGACTACCTGAGGGAGGCCACCTCCTAGCTGGCAGCGGTGGACGCCGCTGGCTTGGGCAGCACAGACTCGTCGGCGCTGCGCGGCAGCGGGTCCAGGTGGCTGATCCCGGAGGGGGTGATCTGCAGAACCCGGGCCGTGGCGATGTCATAGAAGAGTCCGGTGACATGCACTTGGTCGGCCTTCAGAGCCTTTTTCAGGCCGGCGTGCCGCTGCAGCCGCTCCAGCTGGACGGCCACGTTGACCATCGCCAGCTGGTCAACGGCGCCATACCCGGCATTTGCCGCAGCCGCCTGCACCGGGTGGCTTGCGCGGACTGCGTCCAGGCTCGGCCGGCCGTGCTCCAGCCACGCTTCGACTGGGCTGCGCTCCGGCTCATCGGCAAGGCCAGCCGCATCGGCAAGGCCCGCCGCATCAGCAGGGCCCGCCGCATCAGCACGGCCCGCCTCAGCCAGCAGGGCCGTCATGGCGCCGCAGCCCGAGTGCCCGCAGATGACCACCGACTTGATGGAAAGCTCGTTGAGCGCGAAGTCCAGGGCTGCTTCAACCGACGGGTCAAGGCATTCGCTTCCCACCACGTTGCCCACGTTCCGGACCGTATACAGGTCCCCCGGACCGCTGCTGGTGATCAGGTTCGGCACGAGCCGGGAATCGGCGCAGGTGATGAACAGCGTGTCGGGGTCCTGGAATGACGTCAGCTCCTGGACGTGGGGCCGCAGCAGGTGCGCATGGCGGCGATGGTAGCTGTCCACACCGTTGAGCACCGACCGCACCGGAGCCGGCACACCCTCCCCCGCGACGCTCACAGCCCCGGCCGCGCCATCACGCTGCCAGCTGCGCCACGGGGCAAACCCGCCGCGGAGCGCGGAACGCGAGTGGCCACGCACGGGAGGGCCCGCCTTCGCATCGTGGAGCCTGGCGGTGCCGCTTTCCTCAATCTCGACGCTGCCGCCGTTGCCCACGTGCCGCAGGCGCCAGGCGTCCAGCGTGTCGTGGACCGGGTGGTCAAGAAAATCGACGTCCAGTTCCACGGTCACGCGCGAGGCCGGCGGCACCGAGGCCAGCACCTTGCTGAGACGGGGGAGGGAGAGGAAGCTGCAGGATCCGTCAATGACGACGCGCCAGCGCTGCCCGTCGGGTCTGTCCAGCGGCTCTGCGTGGATCCTGGCGCGGACCACGCGCCACAGGACCAGCACCACGGCCAGGCCAAGGCCCGTCAGCACTCCCGCCAGGAGATTAACGAACACCACCGTGAAAAGCGTCAGGGCGTAGACCGTCATGTCGCCCGTCAACCGGGCCGTCTTGAAGTCGGCCACCTTCACCAGCCGCATGCCGATAATGATGAGCAGGCCCGCCAGCACGGCCTCCGGTACCAGCTGGATAAGTCCGGCAAGAAGCAGCGAGAACACCAGGACCCAGATGCCGTGGAGGATGGCGGACTTGCGCGTCCGCGCCCCTGCCTCGAGGTTCGTCGCGCTGCGCACGATCACCCCTGTGATGGGCAGCCCGCCGAGCATGCCGGACGTCATGTTGGCTGCTCCCTGGCCGAGGAGTTCACGGTTGAAGTTTGTTCGTTCGCCGTGGTGCATCTTGTCCACGGCGACGGCGGAGAGCAGCGACTCGACGCTGGCCACCAGGGCGATGGTAATGACGCCCACGACGACGGCGCCCCACTCCCCTTGCGGGACGTGCGGAATGGACAGCGCGTCCAGGAGGGAGCCGTCGAAGGTGATCCGGTCGACGTCGGCATTGAACGGCAGCGAAAGCGCCGTTCCGGCGATGACTGCCACCAGCGGGCCCGGGACGCGGCGGACGGGCGCCGGCATGTGCTTCCACGCGAGCAGCAGGAAAATCACCACGACACCGAGAAATGCTGCCTGCGGGTCCAGGGCGGCGATGCTGGCCGGAAGCGACGTGACGTTCTGCCATGCTGCCTCGCCCGCCTCGGCGCCGAGCATCACGTGCAGTTGCTGCAAGACAATGATGATGCCGATTCCGGCCAGCATGGCATGGACGACGACGGGCGCGATGGCCAGTGCCACGCGCCCCACCCGGGCCAGGCCGAGGAGTGCCTGCAGGACGCCGGCGGCCACGGTGATGGCACAGGTTGCGGGCCAGCCGAACTGCTCGATCAGGCCGGCGACGATGACTGTCAGGCCGGCGGCGGGGCCGCTGACCTGGAGCGGCGAGCCGCCGATGCTGCCGGCCACGATGCCGCCGACCGCCGCCGCGATGAGGCCTGCCATCACCGGTGCGCCGGACGCCGCGGCGATGCCGAGCGACAGCGGAACGGCCACAAGGAAGACCACGAGGGACGCTGGCAGATCCCAGCGAAGCCCGGACCTCAGGAGCGTTAGGAGCGGCGGCCGGCTATTGGTGGTGGGGTGGGTGTCGGGATCCGTTGCGGCTGGCGCGGGCATATCAGTCCTTGGCTCGTTCGAAGGTTCCCGATCCACGCTATTGACGCGCCAAGGACGGCCGCAAGGGTCCCCCGCGGTGAGAAGAAACACCGAGCGCAGCCGCAACAAAGCGCTTAATACGGCCCAAATCCATTCGTTTGCATAAATGCGCCACGCTCCTGGGCCGCCAGCGCCGGGAGGGCGGGCACCGCCGCATCATGCGTACCGGGCCGGGGTTCCGCGGGATGCCCGGGACGGGAGGCACCGCGCGGGATGCCTGAACCGTGGGGACGGAAATCAGGGGCCGATTCAAGTCAATTTTGAACTGGCCCCTGCGCGGGCCAGTCATGCCGGAAGATATTTTTTGCCCGATGCCGGCTGCGGCCGGCGTTTGTCCCTTCGCGGGGTGGCCTCACTCGCGACCCATGTCCCGATGAAGGTCCGGGTCAAGGGCGTGGGCGCCGGCCAGCCGGGCCAGCAGATTCCCCAGCTGCGCGGACTGTTCGCTGGTGAGCGGGGCCAGGAGCTCGGCTTCATGCTGTTCCGCGATACCGCGCAGTGCTACCAGCATCTTCCGGCCTTCGGCGGTTAGCCGAAGCTCATAGTTCCGCCGGTCGGATTTGCTGCGCACGCGCGCGACCAGACCGCGCGCCTCCAGCGAGTCGATGAGTGGAACAACACGGCTCGGCACCGCCCCCAACCGGTCGGCAAGAGACCGCTGGCTCAGCCCGGGAGTTCGGCCCACCAAACGGAGCACTCCCGCGTCGCTCGGGGTCAGCCCCATGTCACGCGTGCGCTCGGCAAAGCGTGCCGATGCCAGTGCCCCGAGTTGCGACAGCAGAAAAGCGGTTCTCTTCGACGGTGGCGCATCCGGTGAGTCCATTCCCCAATATTAGGCCATTGACAGAATCATTCACAAGGTGAATCATTCTTGCCATGACGTAGTTATCGGAAAGGAAGCATCATGAACGAGCTGTCCCCGCGCCCCGCCTCCCCATCGTCGCGATCCGGGGGCCCCAATCCGGGTATCCTGGCGGCCATAAGCCTGGGACTCACCATCGGCGGCCTGCTGAGCAGCGCGATCCTCACCGGCGGCCAGACCTTCGTCTCGCCATTCTCCCCGGTCGGGCAGATCGCGGCATACTTCCACGTGAACGCCGGCGCGGTGCGGCTCGCCAGCTTGTTCCAGTTCGGTTCAGCCATACCCCTGGGCATCTTCGCGGCCACCGTCTACGCCCGGCAGCTCCGACTTGGCGTCCGGGTCCCCGGGCCCGCCATCGGATTCTTCGGCGGCATCACCGCCTCGGCCTTCCTCATGCTCTCCGCCCTGGTGGTGTGGGTTCTGAGCCGCCCGGAAATCACCGCCGACCAGACACTCACCCACGCGCTGTCGTTCCTCGCCTTCATTACCGGCGGCGTCGCCTTCGTGGTCGGCATGGGGCTTCTCGTCGCTGGAATCGCGGTCCCCGCCCTCATCCTGCGCTTCGTGCCACGCTGGCTGGCCTGGGCCGGAGTCGTGATCGCCGCATTGTCCGAGCTGAGTTTCTTCTCCATGGTCTTCGAGCCGTTCCAAGTCCTGTTGCCCATCGGACGATTCGGCGGACTCCTCTGGCTCGTCGCGGCGGGATTCCTCTTGCCGAGCACCCGTGCCGCAGCGAACAGGCAGGAACGATCAGCGGACGCCTGATGCCGGTCCTTCCGTCCAGCAGCCGGCCGGCCATCGCGGCACCGGAATGACAGGGTTAGTCGGCGAGGATGTGGTACAGGGCGCGGCGGGTTTCATCGATTTTTTCCATCGCGGCTTTGCGTTGTTCCTCGGTTGCCGCGAAGCGGAATTGATGAATGACTCCCATCAGCTTGGCCACGCTCTGATGAAACGCGGGACCGGATCCCTGCGGATCGGTGTTCCACGCGTTGTTCAGCTCTTCGGCATGCTCGGACACATACTCCCTCCCGGCATCCGTGAGCGTGAACTCGGTACGCCGGCCTTCACCTACGGGGGCGACGAGATCTTCATCAACCAGCTGCTGGAGTGTCGGGTAAACGGAGCCCGGGCTGGGGCGCCAGGCTCCGGAAGTTTTCTCCGCAATGGTCTTGATCAGCCCGTACCCGTTGGATGGTGATTCGGCGAGAAGGGACAGAATTGCCGAACGAACATCGCCCCTGTTGGCTCGACGCGGACCACCGGGACCAAAGCCTGGTCCAAAACCCGGTCCAAAGCCCGGTCCGAACCCGCGGCCGGGCCCGAACCCACCGTGTCCGTGCGGTCCGCGACGGCTCCTGCCGCGCCCGAAGCGTCCCCTTATCGGTCCACCTTCTGCAAATTTATTGTCGTGAATGCCTTTCATACCGGCATCGTCCTTCCACTTCAGTGAGTTCTCTCCTGACCGCCGATCCTTCGGCGATAGTTAACGATATATCGGCGAGTATCGCCGGTCAAGAGCGGAATAGCTGGATAAATGCGCTGGCCCCGTTGGCGTCCGAGCGGTAACGAGCGGGTCACTGGCCACCCTGCCGCTCAGCAGTCAAGCGCTTAGGAATCGGCGCCCGTGCGGCATGGACGAAGTGTGGTTACGGAAATCAGGGGCCCGTTCAAATTTGAACCGGCCCCTGCGCGGGCCAGCCGTGCCGGAAGATATTTTCGCTGGACGCCAGCTACGGCCGGAGTTTGTCCTTTCGCGGGTGCCCGAACCCGCACGTGACGTCGACGAAGCAGAACCTCAACAGTGCGGCGCGGGGCACGGCCAACAGCGGTCTGCTGGTGCTCGCCGATGTGGACGACACAAGCCGGTACTGGCACTTTTACGACCCCACCGGCGGTGGTGGTGATGATGATACGACGGCTCCGACGGTGACGGGTACGTCTCCGGCTCCTGGCGCGACTGGTGTGGCGGGGACGGCGAATGTGACGGGGTGGTTCTCGGAGGCGATGGATGCGTCGACGGTCACCTCGGACACGTTCACGTTGCAGGCGGGGACGACGACGGTGCCGGCCGCTGTGACGTACAACAGCACGGACAAGGTTGCGACGTTGGACCCGGGTGCGGATCTGCCGGCGGGTACGACGTACACGGCGACGATCATGGGCGGCTCCGGTGGGGTGAAGGATGTGGCCGGTAACGCGTTGGCGTCGGACAAGAGGTGGATCTTCACCACGGCTTCCACGGCGCCGGTTGCCTCCTTCACGGCCACCCCCACTTCCGGGACCGCGCCGCTGAACGTGTCCTTCACCGACACCTCCACCGGCTCGCCGACGTCGTGGTCCTGGGCCTTCGGCGACGGCGGCACGTCCACCGCGCAGAACCCGGCCCACACCTACACCGCCGCCGGAACCTACACCGCGACCCTGACCGCCACCAACGGCACCGGCTCAAGTTCGACCAGCTCGACCATCACGGTCAGCCCGGCACCGCCCCCGGCGCCGGTTGCCTCCTTCACGGCCACGCCCACTTCCGGGACCGCGCCGCTGAACGTGTCCTTCACCGACACCTCCACCGGCTCGCCGACGTCGTGGTCCTGGGACTTCGGCGACGGCGGCACGTCCACCGCGCAGAACCCGGCCCACACCTACACCGCCGCCGGAACCTACACCGCGACCCTGACCGCCAGCAACGCCGGCGGCTCGAGCTCGACCAACTCGACCATCACCGTCAGCCCGGCACCGCCCCCGGCGCCGGTTGCCTCCTTCACGGCCACGCCCACCTCGGGGACCGCGCCGCTGAACGTGTCCTTCACCGACACCTCGACCGGGTCGCCGACGTCGTGGTCCTGGGACTTCGGCGACGGTGGCACGTCCACCGCGCAGAACCCGGCCCACACCTACACCGCCGCCGGAACCTACACCGCGACCGGACCGCCACCAACGGCACCGGCTCGAGCTCGACCAACTCGACCATCACCGTCAGCCCGGCACCCGCCCAGCTGCGCCCACGTTGAACGCACCATCCGTGGTCAACCTTGCGAACGTCACGGCCGTGCCCATCTCCGGCACCGCCGAGGCCGGCGCGACCGTATCGCTCAAGGTCACGGACGCCGGAGCCGTGCACACCGTCACCGCGACCGCGACCGCAGACGGCAGCGGGAACTGGTCCACGACGGCGAACCTGACGAGCCTGAGCGACGGCCAGCTCACATACACGGCCACCGCGACGGACACCGCCGGCAACCCCGGCTCCTCCGCAACTCAGAGCGGAACGAAGAAGACAACCGCAACAGCACCGCAGTTCACGAGCGTGCCGTCCCAGATCACTGGCGACACCATCAGCGCCGTCCCACTCACCGGGACCTCTGATCCAGGGGCAACCCTGGCCCTCACGGCCACCGATTCCGCGAACCACAGCGTATCGGCCACGGCAACCGCGAACGGCTCCGGTAACTGGTCCGCGACGATGAACCTAAGCACCCTCAACTCGGGACCGGTCACGTTCTCGGCCCAAGCCACCGACACCTATGGCAACGTCAGCACAGTGACGACCGCGACCAGCCGCATCGGCCCGAGGGTCGTCTCCGTCACGCTCCAGAACGGCGGAACCGCCGGCACAGCCGACACCAACGACAAAGTCGTGGTCGTGTTCAACGAGCCCATGAGCCCGAGCTCGTTCTGCAACACCTGGACCAGCCCCACAGGGCCGTGGACCCAGAAGAGCAACAGCGTCAGCGTGCTCATCAGCCGCAACATCTCCGCCCCCAACGACACCCTGACCCTCTCGACGGGTTGCACGACCAACAACTTCGGCACCGTCAACCTCGGCGCCCACTACACCACCAGCACCGGCGGACGCCTCACCTTCAAGGGCACCGGCACCCGCCCACCGTCCTCCGTCTCGCTCAGCGCGGACGGCAAGACCCTCACGATCACCCTCGGAGCCCTCAAGAGCGGCACCCCGGCCACCGGCGTCCCCGCCGGCACCCCCACCTACCAGGGCACCGCGAACGGCCAACCCGGCATCGCAACCGACACGAACGGAGTCCCGCTCGGAACCAAACCCTCCGACTCCGACACGGCCTCGGGCCTCTGATCCAGACCCGGGCGCCGAGAGCAAATAGGCGACGTGCGACGCGACGACCTGGCCGTCCAGCGAATGAGCCGCGTTTCGAGGACCGTTTGCGACGGCCGCCTGAGTGCAGTGGCCTGAGGTTCAGGACTCTAAGCCGGCCGCGGCTAACGACCGCACCGGCTGATGACTGCGCCGGCTACTTCGCGGCTATGGCAAGGAACCGGATGGGCAGGTCCAGCAACTCCAGCGGACCGTGCGGCCCTTCGCCGTCGAGAAGCAGCGAGTCTCCGGCCTCCATCGTGTACTCGTACGCCCCGTGCCCGTACACCATCTTCCCCGAGAGCATGTAGATGAATTCCGTACCGGGGTGCTGGAACAGCGGGAAGACATCGGATGCGTCGGTCAGCGTGACCAGGGTGGGCTCGAGGGCGTCCGTGCGGCCCTTGAGGGTTCCCAAGACCCGGTATTCGTGTCCGTGCTGTGTTCCGCTGCGCACGGTCAGGCTGCCTTCGCCGTTCTTGGTGAACGTTGCGTCCCTGTCGGTGTCTGCGCCCCTGAACAGCGCCGTGACCGGGATGTTCAGCCCCTCGGCAAGCCGCTGCAGTGAGGTCAGGGAGCAGGACGTGCTGGCTGACTCGATCTTGGAGATCATCGCCTTGGACATCCCGGTCCTGGCGGCGAGCTCGGCAGCGGAAAGGCCGTTCGCCGTCCTGTAGTGGCGGACCTGCGCGGCAATGATCCGTTCAAGCTTGCCGGGCGCCTCTTTGCCGTCAGCGCCTGCCGTCAGGTCGTTTTCCGGGGGCAGGTTGGTCTCGCCGGGAGCGGGGCTGGTCATTCAGCCATCATAAGTCGGGGCCGCCGGTTCTAGCCTATGTGCCTGGCCTGGCCGAGCAGTCCGGCCAAGGCATCCGCCAGAGCCAATGCCCCTGTCTCGCCGTCGTCATCCTCCACCAGCTCCTCCGGGGAATGCGAGATTCCGGTGGGGTTCCTGACGAACAGCATGGCCGTGGGGATGTGGGCCGCGAGCACTCCGGCGTCGTGGCCCGCCCCGGTGTCCATGACGGGAGCGCCGGGAAGCAGCGCCTGCAGCTCGTCCCGCAGGCCCGTGTCGAAGTGGACCGTGGGGCTGAGCGATTCCACGCCGAAGGTCACGGTGCAGTTCTCCTCGGCGGCCATGACCTGGGCGTTGAGGTGGATGGATTCGACGAGGGCTGCGGTGACTTCGTCGCGCGGGTGCCTGACATCGATCCACATGTCCACCCGGGAGGCGATGACGTTGGTGCCTCCGGGGACCGGCTGGAGCCTGCCCACGGTGGCGCGCGCGTCCCGGTATTTCGCGGCGGTGTCCCGGATGCCGACCATGATCTTGGCGGCGGCGATCATCGGATCCTTCCGGTCCTTCATGAGGGTGGTGCCGGCGTGGTTTCCCTGCCCGCTCACGGACAGCTTCCACCGGCCGTGGCCCAGGATGGAAGAGCCGATGGCCACCGGCTGGCCCAAGTCGATCAGGCCCCTCCCCTGTTCAACGTGCAGTTCAACGAACAGGCCCAATTGCCGCAGGGTCTTGTAGTCGGCGCCGATGAACCGGGGGTCCTGGCCGTTTGCTGCGGCCACCTCGGCGTAGGTGTTGCCGTCGATGTCCTTGAGATTGCGGGCCTTGTCCGGGTCCAGCGCGCCAGTGAGGAGCCGCGATCCCAGGCACGCGACGCCGAAGCGGGAGCCTTCCTCCTCCGGAAAGACAGCTATGGCCAGCGGGCGGACGGGACGGACGCCGCGGCTCTTGAGGATGTCCACGGCAACGAGTGCGGAGGCGACGCCCAACGGGCCGTCGTACTCGCCGCCGCCGGGAACGGAGTCAAGGTGGCTGCCGGTCACGACGGCGTCCCTGCGCGTTCCGGTGGCGGTGTCCCACCAGGCCCAGATGATGCCGTTCTCGTCCGTGCCGACGTCGAGTCCCCGCCTGCCCGCCTGCTCGATGAACCAGCTTCGCAGCTCGGTTTCGGCGTCCGAGAAGACCGGGCGGGAGTATCCGCCGCGGTGCGTGTCTGTTCCGACGCGGGAGATGTCCCGCATGAGGCCGGTTACGGTGTCGGTTGCCGGTTTGGTCGCCGAGGAGGTCACGGGCTGGCTCCGTTTCTTTAGGGGTGTCTTCTGGTTTGCCGGATCAGCCGGCGCTGCCCGGTCAGTTGGCGTTGATTCGCGCGGTTGCTTGGCGGAACCGGGCCGGGACGTCACCGGTCCCGGTCGCGAGGGCGGCCGCCCATTGACCGATCAATGGTGCGAATTTTGCGCCGTGTCCTGAACAGGGCGACAGGACCGTGAGGCCGTCCGCCCGGTCGATGACGAAATCCTCGTTCGCGGTATTGGTGAACAGGCAGGTGGTCTCGGCATACGGCTCCGGGTGGAGCCCGGGCAGATATTTCCGCACGTAATCCACCACACGGCGCCGGTTGGCCGGGTCCACCAGGCCGGTTTGTTCGGCAGCGGAGGGGATGAATTTGCCGCCGTTGTATTCGGCCACTTTCTGGCCGGCGAAGCCGGCATCCCGGCCTCCAGGGAGGCCGTAGGTCTGGATGTCCGCGCTTTTGTGGATGAACGTGGGCCACGGGGCTGCTGCGCCGAGGTAGCGGAAGTGGTACGCCTGCTCCTGCCGGACCGTGAACTCGGGCAGTGCGTCCAGGAACCCTGCCGGGAGTGACAGCCTGTCCAGCAGTTGCGGGAGCCAGCCGCCGGCGCTGATGATGACCCTGCCGGCGTCGAGCGTCTCTCCGCGCTCAGAAACCAGGCGGTAGCCCGCGCCCGCTTTTTCCACCCCGGTGACGTTCCAGCCGGTCAGCACCCTGGCGCCGTGCTTCACCGCCTGGTCGATCATCGCGTTGACCGAGCTCTCGGCGTCGATCACTCCGGCGCCCGGGTGCCACAGCACGGGCGTGTCGAACGCGATGTGGGGCCAGCGCCCTTTCGCCTCAGCGGCGCTGAGGAGTTCATGCTCGACGCCCGCCCCGGCGAGGACGCCGGCGAGGTGCTCCGGCTGCCGTTCGGGACCGTAGTCCACCGCGCCGAAAGGGGTGATCAGTTCCAAGCCGCTGGCCCAGTCCAGTTCGTCCCACAGGGACTTGGATTCGATGACCGCGCGGGTGTAGAACTCGTCCGGGTAGGCGTAGCGGAAGATCCGGGCGGACCCGTGGGAGCTGCCGTCATGGCTGGCCGGGACCGTGCGCTCCAGCACGGTCACGTCATGCCCCTGCAAGGCCAGCTGCCACGCGGTGGCGGCGCCGGCCAGCCCGGCGCCGACCACAACGAATTCGGAGGATTCCGCCATTACGTGGCTCCGGGGATCCAGGACGTGCCGGCCAGGGGAACGCGGGCCATGGCGGATGCCTCGATCGTCAGTGCCACGAGGTCCTCGGGTTCGAGGTTGTGCAGGTGTGATTTTCCGCAGGCCCGGGCGATGGTCTGGGCCTCCATGGTCAGGACACGGAGGTAGTTGGCCAGCCGCCGTCCGCCCGCGATGGGATCCAGCCGGGAGGAGAGTTCGGGGTCCTGGGTGGTGATGCCGGCGGGGTCGCGGCCGTCCTGGAAGTCGTCATAGTAGCCCGCCGCCGAGCCGAGGGCGGCGTATTCGGCGGCGTAGCGGGGATCGTTGTCGCCCAGCGCGATCAGCGCCGCGGTGCCGATGGCGACGGCATCGGCCCCGAGGGCCATGGCTTTGGCGACGTCGGCGCCGGTGCGGATGCCGCCGGAGACAATGAGCTGGACCTTGCGGTGCAGGCCCAGGTCCTGCAGGGCCTGGACGGCCTGCGGGATCGCGGCCAGGGTGGGGATGCCCACGTTTTCGATGAAGACCTGCTGCGTGGCGGCAGTGCCGCCCTGCATTCCGTCGACGACGACGACATCGGCTCCGGCCTTCACGGCCAGGGCGGTGTCGTAGTACGGGCGAGAGGCTCCGATCTTGACGTAGATGGGCGTCTTCCAGTCGGTGATCTCGCGGAGTTCGCCGATCTTGATTGCCAGGTCGTCCGGGCCGGTCCAGTCGGGGTGGCGGCTGGCGGAGCGCTGGTCGATGCCGACGGGCAGGGTGCGCATGCCGGCGACGCGTTCGGTGATTTTCTGTCCCAGCAGCATGCCCCCGCCGCCGGGCTTGGCGCCTTGGCCCAGTACGATCTCGATGGCGTCGGCCTTGCGCAGGTCGTCCGGGTTCATGCCGTAGCGGGACGGCAGGTACTGGTAGACCAGGTGCTTGGACTGGCCGCGCTCCTCAGGCGTCATGCCGCCGTCGCCCGTTGTGGTGGAGGTGCCCACCTCGCTGGCGCCGCGCCCCAGCGCTTCCTTGGCGTTGGCGGAAAGCGCGCCGAAGCTCATCCCGGCGATGGTCACCGGGGTCTGCAGGTGCAGCGGCCGGCTCGCGTGCCGGTCGCCGAGGACGACGTCGGTATCGCACTTTTCGCGGTAGCCCTCCATTGGGTAGCGGGACATCGAGGCGCCGAGGAACAGCAGGTCATCGAAGTGCGGGACCTTGCGCTTGGCGCCCCAGCCGCGGATGTCGTAGACGCCGGTGGCGGCTGCCCGCTGGATGTCGGCGATGGTGGCGCGGTCGAAGGTGGCTGATTCGCGCAGTCCGAGCTCTTCGGTGTGCTGTGCTGGGAGAACTGTGTCCTGGGGCAGTGAGGTGATGGTCATGGGGTGTCCTTAGTACGACGTCGAGTTGTGGACGCTGAAGTGGTAGAGGTTCCGTGCCGATCCGTAGCGTTTGAAGTCCGCCGGGTTCTCGGCGCGGCCGGCGGCGGCGAGCAGTGCCCCGAGCTCGTCGAGGTGCTCGGATTCCATCTGCTTCTCGATGCAGTCCGCACCGAGGGACGCGACGTTGCCCTTGACATAGATCCGGGCTTCGTAGATGGAGTCGCCCAGCGCGTCGCCGGCGTCGCCGCAGACCACCAGCCGGCCGGCCTGCGCCATAAACGCTGACATGTGCCCGATGTTGCCACCGACGACGATGTCCACGCCTTTCATGGAGATCCCGCACCGGGCCCCGGCATTGCCGTCGATGACCACGAGTCCGCCGTGGCCGGTGGCCGCGGCCGACTGGGAGGCGTCGCCATGCACGTGGACTTTTCCGGACATGATGTTCTCCGCGAGTCCGACGCCGGCATTGCCGGTGATGGTCACCTCGCCTTTCTGGTGCATCCCGGCGGCGTAGTAGCCGGCGTGGCCGTTGATGCTGACGCTGACGTGCGCATCGATGCCGACGGCAAGGCTGTGCTTGCCGCCGGGGTTGGTGACGGTCCAGGACTGGCCGTCAGTAGCGTCGTGCAGGGCCTGGTTGAGGTTCCGGACGGGGCTGTCGGCCAGGTCAACGGCGGCGTTTTCCGTCGCGCCTTCCTGCGCGGCTGCGGCCGGGGCGTGGGTTTCGGGGGCTGTCAGAGTGACCATGTGTAGACCTTTCCGGGTTCCGGTTCAAAGATGCGGGCTGTTTCGATGCCGGGCAGGGCCGCCAGGGCGCGGTATTCGGAGGCCATGGCCACGTAGTCGTCGGTTTCGGCGATGATGGCGGGCTTGCAGGCGATGGGGTCGCGGACCACGGCCATGCTGTCGGCGGTGGTGACCACCAGGGTGTAGAAGCCGTCGAAGACCTTGCCGAGGTTGGTGAGTGCCGTTTCCAGGTCATCGCCCTGCTGCAGGCGTGAGGCGATGTAGCGGGCGCCGACCTCGGTGTCGTTGTCGGAGTCGAACACCACGCCTTCGCGCTTGAGCTCCCGCCGGATGGTGGCGTGGTTGGAGAAGGAGCCGTTGTGCACCAGGCACAGGTCGTCCGCGACGGAGAAGGGGTGGGACCCTCCGGCGGTGACGGCGGACTCGGTGGCCATGCGGGTGTGGGACAGGCCCTGGCGTCCGGACATGGCCTCCAGCCCGTGCTCGGCGGCGATGTCCATCGGGTGGCCCACGCTCTTCATGACGGCCACGTGCTCGCCGCGGCCAATGATGGTGGAGTCCGGGAGGGTTTCGCTGACTGCCTTGACCAGCAGATCGGTGCCGACGGCGGCGCTCACCAGGGTGGTGTCGCCCACCACCCTGACGGCCGGCGCGGCGGACGACGAGAGCAGGCTTTCCAGTGACGCGGCGATGTCATCGACCGGCAGGCCCTGGTCCTTGCCCAGGAGGCTGACGGTGGAGGTGCCCTTGGAGACGAGCCCGGGGGTGTCGTAGACGGCCAGGCCGGCGGAGTCCGGTCCGCGGTCCACAATCTGGCACATCATGGAGGACAGGAGGCTGCCCATCTCGGGGTGCAGCGAGGGGTTGCGCAGCTGCAGCGCGGCAATTCCGCACATTTGTGTGTCCTTTACTAGGTGGGAGTTATCAGATCGAGGTCAGGTAGGTGCGGATTTCCCAGTCGCTGACCTGGTTGTGCCAGGTCAGGAACTCTTCTTCCTTGGCATCGGCGTAGTACATGCCGATCGCCTCGTCGCCGCTCAGGCTGGCGAGGATGACGGGATCCCGGCGCAGGGCCTCGACGGCGTGCAGCAGCGTCGCGGGAAGGAGGTGGGCGTCCCGGCGTGCCTCGCCCGGCCCGGACGGTGCGCCCGGGTCGGTGCCGTTCATGACGCCGTCCAGCCCGGCTTCGATGGCCGTGGCGATGGCCAGGTACGGGTTGGCCGAGCCGTCGCCGGAGCGGAGCTCGATCCGCTTCTCGTCCGGGACCCGGATCATGTGGGTGCGGTCGTTGCCCCCGAACGAGGCCTTCCGCGGCGACCAGGTGGCTCCGGAGGAGCTAGTGGTGGCCCCGGAACGCTTGTACGAGTTGACCGTCGGGGCGAGGAACGCCTGGAGGGCCGGCGCATGGTTCAGGATGCCCCCGATGAAGGAGTAGGCGAGCTCTGAGAGCCCAAGTCCCCTGCCGCCGTCGTCCCCGGGGAACAGCGCATCCGCACCTGACCACAGGGACAGGTGGAAGTGCAGGCCCGTGCCGGTCCGGTCGGTGAAGGGCTTGGGCATGAACGTGGCGGTCATGCCGCGCTGTTCGGCCAGGATGTTCAGGATGTAGCGCAGGCTGACCACGCGGTCGGCCGTGGTGAGGGCGTCAGCGTAGTTGAAGTTCTGCTCGAACTGTCCTGCGGCGTCCTCGTGGTCGTTGGCGTAGTTGCCCCATCCCAGGCCGTTCATCGCCTCCGAGATGGAGGTCAGGTGCTCGTACATGCGGGTGACGCCGCGGGCGTCATAGCAGGGACGGGGCGAGTCATCGCGGGCGTCGGCGGTGCTCAGGGAGCCGTCGGAGTTCTTGTTGACGAGGAAGTATTCGACTTCGGCGCCGACCTTTGCCTGCATGCCCTGGCCGGCCAGGCGGGCCAAGGTGTTTTTGAGGATGACGCGCGGGGCGTAGGGCCAGGGCTTCCCGTCAACATGCGGGTCGCAGTGGATGATCGCCAGGCCGTCCTTGATGAAGGGCACGGGCGTGAAGGACGCCAGATCCGGAACTGCGATGAGGTCCGAGTCCTGGGGCTTCTGGCCGATCAGCCCTGCGGCGTATCCGGCAAATCCCATCGCGCCGGCCTCGAGCTCGTCCGCGGCTTCGACCGGGACCAGCTTGGCGCACGGCTTGCCGGTCATGTCCACGAAGGTGGCCAGCAGGAACCGGACGTCGTGGGCCCTGGCGATGTCGGCCAGTGAAATGCGGCCGGCCTCCGCCGGCACTGGGGTTTCGGTGCGTACTGCAGTTGGTACTTCAGGGGTTGCGACACTTGTCATCGGAACTGTCCTGTCCACATTGGTGTTACCTGTTGGGAAACGCTGTTGAACCACAGTAGTCAAAGTGATGTTACAGCGGGTGGCGCCCGAGGTTAAATCAATGTTTCAGGGGTTGCGTGAACCGTAAGCCGCCAGACGCAACCCGGATTTAACACACCGGAAACCCGAAGGTCTCTACTGGGATGAATCATGGTTTCATCAGAGTGTCCGACACTCCGGACCCTGCCGCATCCGGCCCGCCATCCTTCGCGGGCCCCGATGCCTCAATCTCCCCAATCGAAATGGACGTCCTAATGAACTCTGGAGATGTCGCCTGGATCCTCGCCGCAGGCTCCCTGCTATGCATCATGATCCCCGGCCTTGCGCTGTTCTACGGCGGAATGGTCGGCTCCCGCCGGATCCTGAACATGATGATGATGTGCTTCGGCGGAATGAGCATCGTCGCAGTGCTGTGGGCCGTGTTCGGGTATTCGATGGTCTTCGGAAACTCCGTCGGCGGTGCCGGCCTCATTGGCAACGTCACCGAATACTTCGGCATGGAGCAATTGCTTGCCGAGGATCCGGAGGCGCCCATCCCGGCCGCCCTGTTCGCCGCCTTTCAGCTGTTTTTCGCCGGAATCACGACGGCGATCATCGCCGGAGCCGCCGCGGGCCGGATGAAGTTCGGCGCCTGGATGACCTTCGCAGCCCTCTGGGCAACGCTGGTCTACTTTCCCGTCGCCCACTGGGTATTCGCCTTTAGTTCGGCCGACGGCTCGGTGACCGGCGGCTGGATCGTCAACAGCCTCAAAGCCATCGACTTCGCCGGCGGAACCGCCGTCCACATGAACGCCGGAATCGCAGCACTCGCCCTCGCCCTGGTCCTCGGACGCAGCGCCGGCTGGCCCAAGAGCGAGCACACCAAGCCCCACAGCCGCCCGCTCGTGCTGGTCGGCGCCGGGCTGCTGTGGGCCGGCTGGTTCGGATTCAACGCGGGCTCAGCACTCACCGCGGGCCACTCGGCCTCCGTGGTGTTCCTCAACACTGCCGTCGCCGCGTGCGCCGGCCTGCTGGCCTGGACCCTGGTGGAACGCATCCGGCTCGGCAGCGCCAGCAGCATGGGCGCCGCGTCCGGGCTCATCTCCGCCCTCGTGGCCATCACCCCGGCCTGCGGCGCCGTCAGCCCGCTGGGCGCCCTCGCCATCGGCATCATCGCCGGCGCCGTCTGCTCCCTCGCCATCGAACTGAAATTCCGCCTGGGCTTCGACGATTCACTCGACGTCGTGGGAGTGCACCTGGTGGGCGGAATCATCGGAACGCTGCTCATCGGGTTCTTCGCCACGGACGCAGCACCGAACAAGGTCAACGGGCTGTTCTACGGCGGAGGCTTCGAACTGCTCGGCGTCCAAACGCTCGCAACCCTCGCAGTGCTCGCGTACTCCTTCGCCGTCACCTGGGTCATCGCCAAGGTCCTCAACGTCACCATGGGCCTGCGAATCCACGAGGCAGATGAACTCCGCGGCATCGACATCGCCGCCCACTCCGAAGCCGCCTACCTCAGCGACGAAGAGCCCGTGGAACTGGGATCCCCGCACCGCGCCTAGCAACGGGGCCTCAGTAATCGGGCCTAGTAGCCGGGTTTAGGCAGGTCCGGGCGG
>NZ_JAGGPM010000018.1:88455-96654 GCF_018613835.1 Arthrobacter sp. ISL-5
CGGCCCGGCCTCAGGCGTTCGGGGCGCCCACCGGTTGCATGGACCGTGCCCTGGCCGTGATGAACTGGCGGATCCATCCGATGGTTTCTGGATGGTCGAGATGCAGGCCGTGGCGTGCTCCGGGGACCTTCACCAGGGTGGAACGGCGAATGTGTTGGTGCAGCAGGACGGCGTTCGGCAAGGGGGTCAGTGCATCGTCCGTGCCGTGCAGGATGAGCGTCGGGGCTTGGATGGACCCCAAATGGCGCCACGCATCGTGGCCGCGGCTGGCCCGGAAATGACGGGATTTGGCCCAGGCCGATGCCTTGGAGTCGAAAAAGGTGCGCACATCGTCAGGGTGCTCCCCTGCCCATTGCGGATCAAAAAACAGTGGCACCATCCGGTCCAGGTCTCCGCTCAACAGTGCATTCGTGGCGGCGGCATTGCCTTCTCCCCGGGCTCTCTTCCCTCCGCTCGTTGCCGCAAGGGACAGTGTTCGCACCCTTTGGGGGTTGTCGATCGCGAGCCATTGGGCGATCCGTCCGCCCATTGAGTGGCCATACACGTGTGCGGCGTCGACGCCAGCGGCTTGGAGTATGGCGGCCGCATCGGCTGCGAGCAACCTCGTTGTGTAGCGGTCCGCGCTGCCTTTGCCGCTGTCGCCAATCCCTCGGTGGTCATAGCGGAGGACACGGAAATGATGCGCCAGGGCCTGGGCGGCGGGTCCCCACCCGGCCATGCCTGTTGCCTGGCCGGCAATCAGGAGCAGGGGCTCCCCCTCGCCGGCTTCGGCCCACGCCAGCTCGGCACCGTCAGGGGCCAGGGCAATCTTCACCTGCACACTGTACACAGCGGTGTTCCCTCACCGCTGTGGTGCAGCACGCTGGGGGCTACGTTGCGAAGCCGCGCCGCGCCCGCTCACGATTTTGTCAGCGGGGCGCGGCGCCGGGACGGACGCTACTTAGCGCTTGACGGCGTCGAGCTTGAGCATCTTGGCGATGACGCCGTCCAGCTCGGAGTCGTCGAAGATCTTCTTCCAGTCGTCCTTGATGATGGTGTCCTTGCCGTACTGGATGGCGATTTCGCAGGCCTCGGAGAACGGGTTGGAGCCGCGCAGGGCGTTGGTCAGGGCGATCTGCACGTGGCCGAACAGCATGGCCTTGGCGGCCTCCTCCGGAACGCCGCAGGTGTTGACCGTCTCGTGCAGGGCTTCGTTGAGCAGGGTGCCAATCATGCAGGCCACCGTCTCAACGAGAGTGGGCTCGAGGATGGCGAGCTGCTTGACGGTGACCCAGTGGACGTCGATCACGGGGGCGTAGATGGTGCGGATGACGGTCTCGGCGGAATCGCGGGTTGCTGCCGGGGTGTCCTCGTCGATCGCGGCCACGACGTTCTGCGGGGCGCCCTGGCCGCCGAAAGTGTCGGCCCACTCTTCCTTGGTGGTGCGCTCCAGGAACACGGACGGGTGGCACGGGTGGGCCACGGCCTGGACGACGTCGTCGCGCTTGGCCAGCAGGCCGGCGTACGCGGCGGCCGGGTCCAGGGTGAGCAGGATGGCGCCGGACTTCATCTGCGGCACCACACCCTGGGACACGACGCCCAGGACGGTGTCCGGAACGGCGAGGATCACGACGTCGGCGTCCTTGATGGCGTCCTCGGTGCTGCTGATCTCGCGTCCTTCGGCGCGGACGCGTTCCTGCCCGGCGGGGGAGTTCTCGCTGTAGAAGACGGTGTGGGCGGCGCTCTTCTGGAGGTTGGCTGAAACACGCAGCCCCATTTTGCCTCCGGCTCCGATGACGGCGACGGTCAAGTTTTCTGCGGACATTTCATTTGCTCCTTAGGAAATCGAGGCTTTGCTGGGTCCACTGGTTTTCGAGGCGGATGGTGTCCGCCTCGGAGTCCTGCCACGGCAGCCAGTGTTCGACGATCTGGTTGATGTTTCTTTCTTTGGGCTGAATCTTTCCGGCCATGTAGTCATAGTCGAGAAGGCCTTCGCCGAGCGGTGCGCCGGAGTATGTGAATCCGACCCACCCCTCCTTGCGGCTGAACGCAAAGTCTTTGATGTGCATGTTCAGGACATAGGGCGCGACGGCGTCAATCACCTCGCGGGGCAGCTCCAGCGCCGCCACGGTGTTGGCGGGATCGCTGCAGATCCCCAGGTAGGGGCTGTCCACGCCGCGGATGACCTCCAGGATCCGGGAAGTGGGGACCTGTTCGTACGTTTCGACGGCGATCTTCACCCCGGCCGCCTCGAACTCCGGCAGCACTTCCTTGAAGGTGGCCACCGCTTCCTCGGCAGTGGGTGTGTGCCCGGGAACGTTGAACATGGTCCGCAGCAGCGGCGCGCCCAGGATGCCGGCGATGTGCAGGAACTTCCGCAGGTGGTCCGGCCGGATGCCCTTGGTGCCCAGCTCGAGCGCGATGCCCAGCGAGTCCGCCGTGGCCCGCACTGAAGCCAGCTCCGCATCCGACATGGCCTCCAGCGGCGCGTAGTCGCAGATCTGGAACAGATTCACGCCCAGCGCCGCGGTCTTCTCCAGTGCCTGATGGATGGTGAGGGGTTCGGAGACCCATTCAGAGAGCTGCCAGAAGAACGCGTAGCTGCTGAGTCCGATAGTGGAACTCATGCCCTTCCTCCCGCGGGGGAAAGCAGGCCGAGCCGTTCGGCTGCCTCGTCCAGGATGTCCCGTAGCGCCGCCGGGTCGTGCGCGAACCTGCCCAGGAACAGGCCTGCGACGGCGGAGTCCAGCTGGCTGATCAGGCCGGGGCCGGCGCTGCCGCCGTAGATAACCCGGCTGTCCGCCTGTCCGGGTAGGGCGCGCAGGTGCGCGTCCAGCCCGGCAATGACGGCGCTGATGAACGACGGCGACGCCGGTTCCGGGGCGCCGATGGCCCACTGCGGCTCATAGGCCACGATGGTCCGGCCGGCGGGCCCGAGCGACTGAGCCCGGTTCAGCGCGGCATCGATCTCGGCGGTGCACCGGCTGATGGCCTCTTCCACCGAGCCCCGCTGCAGCTCGCCGACGCAGAGGACAGGGGTGAGGCCGTTGCGGTAGGCGGCGGCCGTCTTGAGCCCGATGACCCTGTCATCCTCGCCGAAGATCCGGCGGCGCTCGGCGTGGCCGACCTCCGCGTACCTGCCGCCGAGCTCGGCCACCGTCTTGCCGCCGACCTCGCCCGTAAAGGCGCCCTCGTCCTCCCAGAAAATGTCCTGGGCGCCGGCAGCCGCCCCGGCAGTCCCGAGGATGCGGGCCGCTTCGGGCAGGACCGGAACGATGGGCAGGACGAACAGCTCTATGTCGCCGCTCTGCACCGCAGGGTGCGCCAACGCGATCGTCGCCACCTCGCGGCAGTACTCAAGCGTGCGTCCGTAGCCGAAGTACATCTTCAGGCTGACGCCGATGATTGCCCTCGGTTTTGTTGCGGTCTTAGCAGGAAGTGACACCCTCGTAGTCCTTAATCAGGGTGACCTTCTCGGCCGAGGCGGAGCTTTCGTCAAAGGTGTAGGTGAGCCATTCGCGGGCGAGCCGGCGGGCCAGTTCGAGGCCGACGACGCGCTGGCCGAAGGTGAGGACCTGGGCGTTGTTGCTCAGCACGGACCGTTCCACCGAGAAGGAGTCGTGCGCGGTGACGGCGCGGACGCCGGGAACCTTGTTCGCGGCGATGGCCACGCCGAGTCCCGTGCCGCAGACCAGCAGGGCGCGGTCGGCCATGCCGGCGGCGATCAGCTCGGCTGCGGCGATGGCCACGGACGGGTACGGGGTGTGGCTGGTGGCGTCGACTCCGACGTCGGTCACGGATTCGACCAGGTCGGAGGCCTCCAGGTCAGCTTTCAGGGCTTCCTTGTATTCGAAGCCGGCGTCGTCGGCTCCGATGACCAGGCGCAGTTTGGCGCTCATGCGTTCTCCTTGATGGTTGTTTCCGTGAGGGTGTGGTGGATTGCTCGGACGATCAGCGCCATTGACACGGCACCGGCGTCGGGGGTGCCCAGGCTCTTCTCGGCGTGTGGCCGGGCGCGGCCCATGAGGGGCAGCAGCTGGGCGGTGTCCTCGGCTGCCTGCTGCGCCACGGTGGCGGCGGCGCCCCAGGCGTCGGTGAGGGACTGCCCCGCGTCCACGCCGGCGGCGAGGGCGTCGCGGAACGGGACCAGGACGTCCACCAGGGTCTTGTCGCCGGGCTTGGCCTTGCCGAAGTCCATGATCGCGGCCGCCGCGCCGGCCACTCCGGCGGCGACAGCGCCGGCGTCGGGCGCTTGCTGTCACCGATGGCGTCGCCGACCGCGCGGAGGGCCATGCCCCAGAGCGCGCCGGAGGTCCCGCCGGCCTTGTCGGCCCAGGCGTCTGCGGCGAAGTGCAGTGTGGTGGCGGCCCCGGCGCCGCGAGCGACAGCGTCACGTGCGGCGTCGACGGCGGCGCGGACGCCGCGTTCCATGCCGATGCCGTGGTCGCCGTCGCCGGCGATCGCATCGATGCGGCCGAGCTCGTCGGCGTTGGCGTCCACCACGTCCTTCGCGGCGCCGAGCGCGGCGAGGATCCGGACGGCGCCGGCGCGGGACTCCGCGGTGGCGTCCGGGATGGAAAGTTCGACGTCGGCCAGCTCGCTGTTGTCTGTGCATCCGGCACTGGCGTCCAGCGCCGCCGCGGTGACGGCGCCGCGGCGGAAGGCCGGGGCGTCGGCGGGTGCGTTCCAGAGGGTCTCGAGTTCGTCGTCGAGCCAGAACAGGGTCAGGGAGGTGCCGGCCATGTCGAAGCTGGTCACGAGTTCGCCGACCTGCGGGTCCACGGCTTCCAGGCCGGCTTCGGCCAGGAGCTGGGCGACGCGGCGGTAGACGACGAAGAGCTCTTCGTACTTGATGCTGCCCAGGCCGTTGAGAATGGGGACCACGCGGGCGCCGGCTGCATCTCCTCCGGTGGAGATGCCTTCGGGGATTTCGGTGAGGAGCTTGGCAACCAGCAGTTCGGCGAGCTCGTCCGCCGTCGGAATGTCTGTTTCGTTGATGCCTGGTTCGCCGTGGATGCCCATGCCCACGGCCATCCGGCCCTCGGGGACGGAAAACAGCGGGTGGTCCGCGCCAGGCAGGGTGCAGCCGCTGAACGCGACGCCGAAGGAACGGGTGCGGTCGTTGGCGCGCTCGGCGATTTCCACCGTGGCGTCCATCGGGTAGCCGGCCTCGGCGGCTGCGGCGGCCACCTTGAAAACGGTCAGGTCGCCGGCGATGCCGCGGCGCTTGGCCCGCTCGGCCAGCGGGGCGGAGGAGACGTCGTCGGTGACGGCGATGCTGCGGCAGTCGATGCCTTCCTTGCGGAGCCGGTTCTCGGCCTGGGTGAAGTGCAGGACGTCGCCGGCGTAGTTGCCGTAGCCGAGCAGCACGCCGCCGCCGTTGTTGGCGGCCTTGGCCACGTTGTAGACCTGCTGCGCGGAGGGGGAGGCGAAAAGGTTGCCCATCGCGGCGCCGTGCGCCAGGCCCTGGCCCACCAGCCCGGCGAACGCCGGGTAATGGCCGGAACCGCCGCCGATCACCAGCGCCACCGTGTCCGGCGTGCTCTGCGTGTTGCGGACCACGCCGCCGGAGACGCGCTTCACCCAGCGGCCGTGGGAGGCGACAAAGCCCTCGATCATCTCGTCAGCGAAGGCTGCTGGTTCATTGAACAGGCGGGTCATGGGGAGCTCCTGGGCCTAACAGTGGAAATCGTGGGGACGCGGCGGTTGAAGCCGCGTCGGGGTGGTGGTGACCCAACTAACTGGCAGTTGTTGTCGTTATGGCCGTCCAAAACGACAACAACTGCGAGTTAGTTGGGCGAGCCCGCACTCAGGGCTCGGCGTGGTGTCCGGCCCCCGCAGGGTCCAGGGCCTCGGCCGGGATGCCTTCGCTGACCTTGCCGGAGCGGCTCAGCGCCACCATGAGGATGGAGGACAGGAGCATGAAGCCGCCGACGACGAACATCGGCACGGTGTAGCTGCCTGTGAGGTCCTTGAGCCAGCCGGTGATGTAGCCGGCGCTGAAGCCAGCCAGGTTGCCAACGGTGTTGATCAGCGCGATGCCCGCTGCGGCTGCTGCACCGGTGAGGAACTGGGTGGGGACGGTCCAGAAGTTGGGCAGTGCGGCGAAGATGGACATGGCCGTGATGGTGATGACGGCGATGGTGGCCGCCGGTGAACCGGCGAACAGTGCCAGCGGGATGCTGAGGGCGCCGGTCAGTGCCGGAAGGGCGATGTGCCAGGTCTTGACGCCGCGCTTGGTGGCGTCCTTGGACCAGAAGTACAGGGCAAACGCCGCAGGCAGGTACGGGACCGCGGTGATCAGGCCCTTCTGGAACACATCGAACTTGGCGCCGTAGATGCCTTCGAAGCCCGCGATGATGGTGGGCAGGAAGAAGCCGAGGGCGTACAGGCCGTAGATGAAGCCGAAGTAGATGGCGGAGAGCATCCAGACGCGGCCGTTGCCGAAGACGGTGCGGACGCTGACGTGCTTGTTGCTGGCGGCGGTTTCCTTCTTTTCCTTCTCCAGGGCGCCGGTCAGCCAGGTCTTTTCCTCCTGCGTCAGCCACTTGGCCTTCGCGGGGGAATCAGCCAGGTAGAACCAGGCGATGACGCCAATGATGATGGCGGGGAGTGCGACGCCGAAGAACATGACACGCCAGCCGGCGAGTCCGAAGAGTCCGTGCTGCTGGATGAGGAGGCCGGCCAGCGGGGCACCGATCACGGTGGTCAGCGGCTGGGCCAAGTAGAACAGGGCAAGGATCTTGCTGCGGTGCCGGGACGGGACCCAGAGGCTGAGGAAGAGGATGGCACCGGGGAAGAAGCCGGCCTCGGCCACGCCCAGGATGAAGCGGAGGATGTAGAGCTGATCCACATTGCCCACCCAGGTGAACAGCAGGGAGACGATGCCCCAACTGACCATGATGCGGGCCAGCCAGCGGCGGGCTCCGAACTTGTGCAACGCCAGGTTGCTGGGGACCTCGAGCAGGATGTAGCCGATGAAGAAGACGCCGGACGCGAAGCCGAACTGCGCTGCCGAGAGGGCGAGGTCGGTGTTCATGCCGTTGGGGCCTGCGAAGGAGATGGCCGTCCGGTCCAGGTAGTTGATGAAGAACATCAAAGCGACGAACGGCACCAGCCGGATCGCCACTTTCCTGATTGCGGATTTTTCGACCACCGATTGTGTGGTGTCCACATTGACTCCTAGATGTTGATGTCCCGGCCGCGTCCTGCACTGGAGGCGTGGGGCTGGTCTCACTGCCGTCCACCGGCAGAGGACCGGCAGTGGCTAAAGCGTGTGATATCAACCATAGGTCGTGGGGCGCAAATTGGTCAACCGGTTGACGTATTTTCTTTTTCAATCACCCGCGCAAGAAAGTCTCCGGCCGGTTGCTACGCTTTGGGGGTGTCCGAAAATTCCGCAGCCGCGACGGCTAAGATCAGTGCCGCCCTCGGTTCAATGGAACAGGGGTCCGTTGTTTCCGAAGTGGCGGAGCGCCTGCTGGCCTTCTTCACCAGCGGCGACATCCCCGTCGGGACCCGGCTGCCGGCCGAACGCCAGCTTGCGGCCTCCCTCGGAGTCGGCCGGTCCGCGGTGCGCGAAGCCCTGGCGGCGTTGGAGATCCTGGGCATCGTGATTGTCCGGCCCGGTTCCGGAACCTATCTGCGTGACGGCATTTCCGAGCTGCTGCCGCGCACGCTCAGCTGGGGCCTGATGCTGGGGGCACCCCGGACGCGCGAACTCGTGGAGCTCAGGAGCGGCCTGGAAGTGCAGGCCGCCCAGCTGGCAGCGGAGCGCATTGACGACGACGCCCTGGGCCGCATGCGCGCCAACCTCCAGACCATGGAGGACAACCTCGAGAACCTGGCCGCCTTCGTGGAGGCGGATGCGGCGTTCCACCGCGAAATTGCGGTCAGTTCGGGCAATCAGGTGCTCCGGGAACTGCTCCAAAGCATCCGCTCACTGTTGCGCATCTGGGTGGACCGCGCGCTCACCGACGAGGGCCACGCCGCCGCCGCCCTGAAGGAGCACCGCGAGATCTTCAACGCCCTGGAGGCACGCGACCCCGCCGCCGTCACGGAAACGATGCGATCGCACATGGCCACGGCATCCCGGCGGCTGCTCGCCGGCTTCGACGCCGCTCAATAGACGGCGCAGCACACTAGCAAGCGATCCGCTGCGCAGCTTCGATCGAAGCTGCGCAGGCGACGTGCCGGGCCTAGTGTAGCGTGTCGTTGATT
>NZ_JAGGPM010000001.1:0-57492 GCF_018613835.1 Arthrobacter sp. ISL-5
CACCCGGCACCACCACAACCAAACGGTCGCGGATCGCTCCGGAGCAACTTTTCAAACTTACCCGCTCGCTTCCTCCGTGTCAAATCGGCATCTGCGGCTCCTCGATGCCTTGGGCATCTTAGCTGCTGTACCGACCAACTCCGGGGAGCGGCGCGGAAATAAACTCTACCACTACTTTGCGCTGCGGCCAACCCACCACCGGAAGGGGCCGAAAAGGCCCGGAATCACGGGGATTCCGGGCCTTCTCGTCGCCCCGACTGGAGGTCCATTGGTGGGGTCCATTTGTGGGGTCCGTCAGCGGCATCCGTTGGCCTCTGCGGACTGACCGCATGGTGCTTAAGTCAGCGGTCCGCCTGGCAGTGCCGCGCCGCCGTCTTCGGCCGCGGGTCCGGCCGATGCCGCGGGTGCCGGTCCGGCCGATGCCGCGGGTGCCGGTCCGGCCGATACCGCAGCTGCGCCCGCGGCAGTGCCGCTTGCGACCTCTCCGATGCCGGCGGGCTTGAAGTAGGCGACACCCAGCGGGGGCAGAGTCACGGTCAGGGTTGCGGGCTGACCGTCGATGCCCTCGTCCTCCGCCGTCAGGGTCCCGCCGTTGAGGACACCCGATCCCCCGTATGCGGGCGCATCGGTGTTGAGTACTTCCATCCAAGCGCCGGTGGACGGCACTCCCAGGGCGTAACCCTCATGCGGCCCGCCCGAGAAGTTGACCGCGCAGACCAACGGGTTTCCCTCGGTGTCCCAGCGGACGAATGTCAGGACGTTGCGGTCCGCGTCGGCTCCGTTGATCCACTGGAATCCGCCGGGCTCGTTGTCCCGCGAGTACATCGCTGGAGTGGACTTGTACAGTTCGTTCAGGTCCTTGGTCAGCAGCTGCAGGCCCCGGTGCGCCGGGATGTCCGCCAGCCACCAGTCGAGTCCGTGCTGTTCGGACCATTCGGCTTCCTGGCCGAACTCGGTGCCCATGAAGATGAGCTGCTTGCCGGGATGCGCCCACTGGTAACCAAGGAACGCGCGGAGGTTGGCCAACTGCTGCCAGCGGTCGCCGGGCATCTTGCGGAGCATGGACCCCTTGCCGTGGACCACCTCGTCGTGGCTGATGGGCAGGAGGAAGTTCTCGGTGAAGGCATAGACCATCGAGAACGTAACCGTGCCGTGGTGCCATTTCCGGTTGACGGGATCCTCAGAGGCGTACTTGAGCGAGTCGTGCATCCAGCCCATGTTCCACTTGAGTCCGAAGCCGAGGCCGCCGTGGCTGGTCGGTGCCGTGACGCCGGGGAATGCAGTGGACTCCTCCGCGATCATGACCACTCCCGGATGGGTCTTGTACACCGTGGCGGTGGTCTCCTGAAGGAATGAAATGGCCTCCAGGTTTTCCCGCCCGCCGAACCTGTTCGGCTGCCATTGGCCGTCTTCGCGTGAGTAGTCCAGATACAGCATGGACGCTACGGCATCCACGCGCAGGCCGTCGATGTGGAACTCGTCCAGCCAGTAAAGCGCGTTGGCGACCAGGAAGTTGCGGACCTCGGTGCGCCCGAAATCGAAGATCAGGGTGCCCCAGTCCGGGTGCTCCCCCAGGTTGGGATCGGCGTGTTCGTAAAGGGGCTGCCCGTCAAACTGGGCCAGGGCCCAGTTGTCCTTGGGGAAGTGTGCCGGCACCCAGTCCAGGATGACGCCAATACCGGCCTGGTGCAGAGCATCCACCAGGTAACGGAACTCGTCGGGGTGGCCGAAGCGGGACGTCGGTGCGAAGTAGGACGTGACCTGGTAGCCCCAAGAGCCGCCGAAGGGGTGCTCGGCCACCGGCATGAATTCAACGTGGCTGAAGCCCAGCCACTTCACATACTCCACGAGCTCCTTGGCCAGCTCGCGGTAGGTCAGGCCCAACCGCCAGGATCCGAGGTGCACCTCGTACACGCTCATGGGCGAGTTATGGGGGTCCAGCTCGGCGCGCGCCTTCATCCAGGCCTCGTCCTCGAACCGGTAGTGGGACTCGACCACCCTGGAGGCGGTCAGCGGCGGCACCTCCGTGCCGAAGGCCAGGGGGTCGGCCTTCTCCACCCAGTAGCCGCCTTTGGCCTTGATCTCGAATTTGTAGCACGCCCCTGCTGAAACACCGGGGACGAACAGTTCCCACACACCGGAGGACCCGAGGGAGCGCAGTGAATTTTCGCGGCCGTCCCATGCATTGAAGTCGCCCTTGAGCCGCACGGCTTCGGCATTGGGAGCCCACACGGCGAACGACACGCCGTCAACGTCGCCCAGAGTGGACTTGTAGTGCTGCACATGTGCGCCAAGCACCTCCCAGAGCTTCTCGTGGCGGCCCTCACCGATCAGGTGCAGATCCACTTCGCCGACGGTGGGGAGGTAGCGGTACGGATCGTCCACGGTCACCGGCTCCGCGCCTTCGTACGTCACCTCAAGACGGTAGTCCGGCACGTGGCCGGCCTGCAGGGGCTCGACGACGGCAACCCACACGCCGTCGGCCTCGTGGGTCATGGGCACGGTGCCCGCGACGGTAACCACGTTGACCGCTTCGGCCAGGTGCTTTACGGTGCGGATGGTTACGTGGCCGTAGTCATCGAGGTGGGCGCCAAGCACCGAGTGCGGCGCGTGGTGTTCGCCAGCCGCCACCTGCGTAAGCGTGTGCGCATCCACGTGCAACGGCGCGTGGTGGCTGTCGGTATGTGCAGAGCCTGTCATTTTCTTACCTTCCGCTGCGGCACCGGCCGGTTCGCCGGGGCCTTTACTGCTGAGGAGCCGCCTGGACGCATTGACCGGAATGGCCAGCCAGCCGGGCCTGTTGCGTAATTCATAAACGACTTCGTACAACGCCTTGTCCAGCCACAATGCCACAAAGAGCGGCGACTTCCGGTCAATCGTGCCGGGCGTGACTTCGGAGTATCCCGCGAGGAAGGCCTCGGCGCAGTCGTCGACCCAGGATTCGGGCACGCGGGCATCGGTTCGCTCCCGCTCCGCAGCACCGGCGGCGTAGTCAAAGGAGCGCAGCATGCCCACCACGTCCCGCAGCGGCACGTCGGGAAAGTTGCGTTCCGAGATGGGCCGCATGGGCTCACCCTCGAAATCGAGAATGGCCCACCGGTCCGGTACGCCGCCGCTGCCGGGAACCTGGAGGATCTGGCCCAAGTGGAGGTCTCCGTGGATGCGCTGCAGAGCACCGGCCGGGACACCCTCGAGGTGGCTGAGCAGGCTTTCCAGCTCCTCTTCATGAGGGCCGACGGCGGCACGGGCCTCCGTCCATGCCTGGCGGACGCGCTGGGCTACTCCGGGGGCGATGACGCCGCCCGGGACGGGTTCGGCGGAAACGCCGAGCGTTTCCGCGAGCCTGCGGTGGACCATGGCTGTTGCGTGGCCCAGGGCATGCGCCTCTGCAGTGAAGTCAACTCCCCCGGCGGCGGCATCGACGGCCAGCCGCCAGGCATCCCGTCCGCCGGCCAGGAACTCGTGGGCGACCGCCAGTTCACCCTGGGCGCGGCCGGCGGGGGCGCCCTCCGGAGAGGCTCCCGGGGCCTGCCCCTCCTGGAGAAACCATTCGCCGGTGACCCAGCCCAAAGTGGCCGGCACTTCGGAAGTGCGGGCGGCAGAAAGGGCAGCCCCGACTTCCACTTCAGGATTGCGTCCGGCGGAAAGCACCCGGAAGAACTTCACGATGGCCGCGGAGACGCCGTCGTCCACTATCACTGAACTGTTGGACTGTTCACCGGAAAGGACCTTGACTGTCCCGGAAGCGCGCGGCAGGGGCTTGCCGGCCCCGGACAGATGACCGATGGCCATGCCGGCGGAAGCATCTCCTTCCGTACGCATGAGTTCCAGCCATTCCGCAATGAACACGCGGTCATGGACGGCATCGTAAATCCAGCGGTGGCCCAATTCGGCGTCGTCACTTTCGCCGATCAGCGCGCGCTCGGCGCCGGGCAGCGGTTCGCTGCGGTAGCTCAGCGGCACCTGCACCACATCGGTGCGGCGGGCGCCGTCGGCCGTCTCGGAAACCACAGCGGCGAGGAACACCTCGAGGCCCACCTTGCCCGAGGCGTCGTTGAGGATGAGTCCGCCCACCGGTGCCAGCGAAAATTCGGCAGATTTCACCGGGAACCAGCGCTGGCGCGGCAGCCAGCTGCGGAGCAGTTGTTCGAGCGTGGGTGTCAGAGTGGATTGGCTCATGTCAGCCCTCAATGGACAGGATCGGCATCGCCTGGGTGAACGGGGACGCCGGGTTGGAGGTCGCCGAGCGGACCCGCAGCCAGAAGAAATCGTGGCTGCCCAGGGTCAGGGTCAGGTTCCCGTCGTCACCGATACCCGGAAACGGCTGCCCGCCAAAAACGTCCCGGAGCCCGCGGCCGGCAAACTGCGGGACCCTCAACGTTGTAGCCACCGGATGCTGCGAGAGGTTGAAGGCGCACAGGATGGACTCGGCCGGCTCACCTGCCGCGTTGCCCTCCGGCAGTTCGCGCAGGTAGGCCAGGACGACGTCGTGGTCGGCTTCGACGTGCTTGAACCCGCCGAGGCCGAACGCCGCGTGGTTCCGCCGGACGCTCAGGATCTGGCGGGTCCAGCGCAACAGGGATCCGGAGTGCGCGGCCTCAGCCTCCACATTCGCCATGCTGTAGTTGTAGACCAGCGACTGGATCACCGGCAGGTACAGCTTGCCCGGGTCGGCGTTGGAGAATCCCGCGTTGCGGTCCGGGTTCCACTGCATGGGCGTGCGGACGGCGTCGCGGTCTTCGAGCCAGATGTTGTCGCCCATGGCGATTTCGTCCCCGTAGTACAGAAAGGGGCTGCCCGGCAGGGACAGCAGCATGGCATTGATGAGCTCAATCTCTGCCCTGGAATTATCCAGCAGCGGCGCCAACCTGCGCCTGATGCCGATGTTGGCCCGCATGCGGGGGTCCGGGGCGTACCAGCCGAGCATGGCAGCCCGTTCATCCGCGGTGACCATTTCCAGCGTCAGTTCGTCGTGGTTCCGAAGGAACGTTCCCCATTGGGCGCCCTCCGGAATCTCCGGTGTGTCGTGCATGGTCTCGATGATCGGGGCCGCCTTCTGATCACGCAGCGCGTAGTACAGCCGCGGCATGATGGGAAAGTGGAACGCCATATGGCATTCCGGCTCTTCCTCGGTGCCGAAGTATTCCACCACCTCGTTGGGCGGCTGGTTGGCCTCAGCGATGATCACCCTGCCCGGGTAGCTGTCGTCCACCATTTTCCGCAGCTTGCGCAGGAAGTCATGGGTGGCGGGCAGGTTTTCGCAGTTGGTGCCCTCTTCCTCGAACAGGTACGGGATGGCGTCGGCCCGGAAGCCGTCGATCCCCTGATCCAGCCAGAACCGCACGACGTCGAACAGTGCGTCGATGACCTTCGGATTCTCGAAATTCAGGTCCGGCTGGTGGCTGAAAAAACGGTGCCAGAAGAACTGGCGCCGGATGGGGTCGAAGGTCCAGTTGGACTCCTCCGTGTCCACGAAGATGATGCGGGCGTCCTGGTACTTCTCATCAGTGTCGCTCCACACGTAGAAGTCCCCGAACGGACCGTCCGGATCCTTCCGGGACTCCTGGAACCACGGGTGCTGGTCCGAGGTGTGGTTCAGCGGCAGGTCAATGATGACCCGGACTCCGCGGGCATGTGCCTCAGCCACCAGCCGCTTGAAATCGCTGATGGTGCCGAACTCGTCCAGTACGGAGTTGTAGTCCGAAATGTCATAGCCGCCGTCCCGCAGCGGTGACTGGAAGAACGGCGGAAGCCAGAGGCAGTCCACCCCCAGCCACTGCAGGTAATCGAGTTTCTCGATCAGGCCATGGAAGTCGCCTGAGCCGTCGCCGTTGGCGTCCGCAAAACCCCGGACAAGCACTTCATAGAACACCGCCTTCCGGTACCACAGGGGATCGTGCTGCAATCCGGGCGCGTTGAGCTCGAACGAACTCTTGGGTGTGAAGTGATGAGCCGGGTTCTGCGGGCTGAAACTCACTTGAGGCTACCTCCGGATGTTCAGAATGTGTGCAGGTTCAACATGGGCATCGAGTCTGACGTAGTTGTATTCGCCCCACTCCCACGTCTCGCCCGAGATCAGGTCATCGACACGGAAGCCGCCGTTCGCGGTGAGGTCATCGGGGTCGAGGTGCAGAGCGGCGAGATCAAGCGAAACCGTGCTTTCCCGCGTGCTGTGCGGGTCCACATTGACCACCACGATGATGGTGTCCTTCGTGCCGTCCGGAAGGGTCTTGTGCTTGGAATACACGATGGTGGCGTCGTCGGTGCTGTGGTGCAGCGTCAGGTTCTGCAGGTCAGCCAGCGCCGGGTGGGCCTTCCGGATTTCGTTAAGCCGGGTCAGGTACGGCGCGAGGGTCCGGCCGGACGCGTTGGCCGCGTCCCAGTCACGGGCCTTGTACTCGAACTTCTCATTGTCGATGTACTCCTCAGCCCCTGGCCGGGCCACATGCTCGTACAGCTCGTAGCCGGCGTAGACACCCCACAGCGGGCTGGCGGTGGCAGCGAGGGCTGCCCGGATCTTGAACGCGGCGGGCCCGCCGTACTGCAGGTACTCGGTGAGGATGTCCGGCGTGTTGACGAAGAAGTTCGGCCGGAAGTAGGCCGGCGACACGTGGCTGACCTCCTGGAAGTACGCCTCGAGTTCCTTCTTGGTGTTGCGCCAGGTGAAGTACGTGTAGGACTGCTGGAAGCCTGCCCTGCCCAGCGCATGCATCATGGCGGGCCGGGTGAAGGCCTCGGCGAGGAACACGACTTCCGGGTTCTTCTTGTTGACCTTCGCGATGAGCCATTCCCAGAACCACACGGGCTTGGTGTGGGGGTTGTCCACGCGGAAGATCTTCACACCGTGGCTGACCCAGAGCTGGACGATGCGCAGGATTTCCTTGGACAGGCCCTCGGGATCGTTGTCGAAGTTGAGGGGATAGATGTCCTGGTACTTCTTCGGCGGGTTTTCCGCGTAGGCGATGCTGCCGTCCACCCGCGTGGTGAACCACTCCGGATTCGTCTGCACCCAGGGGTGATCCGGCGCCGCCTGCAGCGCAAAGTCAAGTGCCACTTCCAGGCCGAGTTCGTTGGCCCGCGCCACAAAGGCATCGAAGTCCTCAAAGGTTCCGAGGTCCGGGTGGATGGCGTCGTGGCCGCCTTCCTTCGAACCGATGGCCCAAGGCGAACCAGGATCGTGGGGACCGGCAATCAGGGTGTTGTTCGGGCCCTTGCGGTGCTGCACACCGATCGGGTGAATGGGCGGCATGTAGATGACGTCGAACCCCATGCCGACGACGGCGTCCAGCCTTTTGGCCGCAGTCCGGAAGTTGCCGGACGTCCATTCGCCCGTCGAATGGTCCCGGACGGCGCCTTCCGACCGGGGGAAGAACTCATACCAGGCCCCGCGGCCGGCGAGGTCCCGCTCAACCAGCAGCGGAAAGGCTTCGGAGGCAGCGACCAGCTCGCGGATCGGTTCGCGGTCAACGACGGCGGCCACCCCCTCGCCGAAGCCCGCCGCCAGCCGCTCCTCGGCGGACAGCGACGTGTCGGACAGCACCGAGGCGGCGGTCCGGAGGGTTCGCCTGTCGTCGGAGTTCCGCGAAGGATCTTCGGCAGCCTGGGACAGCAATGCGGCCCCTTCGTCGAGCATCAGCTCGACGTCGATGCCCGCCTCGACTTTGACCTCGGCGTTGTGGTGCCACGTGCCGTAGCGGTCGTGCCAGGCCTCGATGACGAACGACCAGGTGCCGGTTGAGGTCGGCGTCAGCAGGCCTTCCCAGAGGTCCGTACCCTTGCCCCGGTCCCCGGGCGGGGGCTGCAGGCGTACGCGCTGGCGTTCCTTGCCTTTCGGATCCAGGAGGACCGCGCTCACGCCAAGCTGGTCATGGCCTTCGCGGAAGGACCGGGCACTGACCACGATTCCCTCGCCGGGGAGGGCCTTGGCCGGGAACTTCCCCCCTTCGACAACAGGCTGAACGTCCGTGATCGGGAAGCGGCCGAACCGGAGGCCGTCCGTAATCGAATTTTTCGGCGTTTGCTTTGCAGGGGCACTGGTTCGGGTGTTAGTCGTCACAGGCTCGACGTTAGCGAGAAACGGGTCGAATTGCTAAGCCTGCGATCCTAATTTGTGAACTGATTCGTCATTTACCGGAAAGTAATCGAATGCAGTTCCTGCCGTTCATCTTGTCGGTTAGTGTGGCGCAGGTGAAGGCAATCCGCAGATTTACCGTCCGTACCGTTCTTCCCGAACCGATTCGGCCGCTTGCCCGTTTGGCCACAAACCTTCGCTGGTCCTGGCACCGGCCGACGAGGGAACTTTTCGAGGGGCTCAACCCCAAAGTATGGGCTGAAAGCGACAACGATCCGGTGAGCTTCCTGGGACTTGTGGGCCGCGAGGAAATGCACCGGCTGGCCACTGACCAGGATGTGGTGGCCCGTGTGCAGGCTGCGGCGGATGACCTCGACCGGTACCTTCAAGAGCCCCGCTGGTACCAGAGCCTGGGTCAGGACGCCCCTGCGTCCGTTGCCTACTTCTCCCCCGAATTCGGCATCACGGAAGTTCTGCCCCAGTACTCGGGCGGCCTCGGCATCCTCGCGGGTGACCACCTGAAGGCGGCCTCCGATCTGGGCGTTCCGCTGATCGGAGTTGGACTCCTCTATCAGGCCGGCTACTTCAAACAGTCCCTGTCCCGCGACGCCTGGCAGCAGGAGACCTATCCGGTGATTGACCCGGACGGCCTGCCGCTGACGCTGCTGCGCGAGCCCTCCGCGGACGGCAACGGCAAGCCCATCCAGATCGCGCTGCCGCTGCCCAACGCGCGGCGCCTATTGGCGCACATCTGGCGTGCCGACGTCGGGCGTGTCCCCCTTCTGCTGCTCGACTCCAACGTCCCGGGCAATGACGACGCCGCCCGCGGAATCACCGACCGCCTCTACGGCGGCGGAGGCGACCACCGGCTGCAGCAGGAGCTCCTGCTGGGCATGGGCGGTGTGAAGGCGCTGCGGGTCTACCAGAGGCTTACGGGCACCACCGCGCCGGAGGTGTTCCACACCAATGAAGGCCACGCCGGGTTCCTGGGCATCGAGCGGATCCAGGAGCTGATGGCCGGGGAGCAGGCCCTCACGTTCGACGAGGCCCTCGCCGCCGGACGCGCGTCCACCGTGTTCACCACCCACACCCCCGTTCCGGCCGGCATCGACCGGTTTGAAACAGCGCAGATACAGCATTTCTTCGAAGCAGGCCTTGCACCGGATGTTCCCCTCTCGCGGATCCTGGACCTCGGCCGGGAGGACTTCGCCGACGGAAACCCGTTCCTCTTCAACATGGCCGTCATGGGTCTCCGGCTTGCGCAGCGGGCCAACGGCGTGGCCAAGCTCCACGGTGAGGTGTCACGGGGCATGTTCTCTGCGCTGTGGCCGGGATTCGACCACTCCGAGGTGCCCATAACCTCCGTGACCAACGGCGTGCACGTTCCCACCTGGGTGGATTCGCGCATTTCGAAGCTTGCCCGGAAGCGCTTCGGCCCCGAGGCGGAAGTCAACGGCCGCTGGGACCTCGCCTACAACGTCAGCGACGCCGATGTCTGGGCGCTGCGCCGTGAAATGCGTGTCTCCCTGGTCGAGGACGTCCGGCGCAGGCTGCGTGCGGCCTGGAAGAAGCGGGGGGCTGCGGACGCCGAGCTGGCCTGGACCGGCTCCGTGCTGGATCCGGACATCCTCACCATCGGATTCGCCAGGCGCGTGCCCACCTACAAGCGGCTGACACTGATGCTGCGCGAGCCGGAACGGCTGAAGGCCCTCCTGCTGCACAAGGAGCACCCCATCCAGCTGGTCATCGCGGGGAAGTCGCACCCGGCGGACGACGCCGGGAAGAAAATGATCCAGGACCTGGTCCGCTTCACCGACGATCCCGCCGTCCGCCACCGCATCGTGTTCCTGCCGAACTACGACATCGCCATGGCCAGGACGCTGTTCCCGGGCTGCGACGTCTGGCTGAACAACCCGCTGCGTCCGCTGGAAGCCTGCGGCACGTCCGGCATGAAGGCGGCCATCAACGGGTCCCTCAACCTGTCGGTGCTCGACGGCTGGTGGGATGAGATGTACGACGGCGAGAACGGCTGGGCGATTCCGACCGCCAACAACGGTGCTTCCGCCGAGGAACGGGACGACATCGAGGCAGCTGCGCTGTATGAGCTGCTCGAGACCCAGGTTGCGCCGCGTTTCTACGGCAACACCGTCTCCGAGTCGGCCGGCGCCGCGGGTCCGTCCGACTCCGGCCAGGAGAAGATCCCCACGCACTGGGTGTCCATGATCAAGCACACGCTGGCCCACCTGGGCCCGGCCGTCTCGGCCGAACGGATGCTGCAGGACTACGTCAACATCCTGTACAGGCCCGCCGCAGTCTCAGGACGGCACGCGGTGGCCGATTCCTTCGCCCAGGCCAAAGCACTCGCAGCCTGGGTCTCAAAAGTCCGTGCGGCCTGGCCCCACCTCCACGTGGAGCATGTGGACTCCATGGGCGTGTCCGAGGAGCCGCAGATCGGTGACACGCTGCAGGTCAACGCCTACGTGGGGCTGCACAACCTGTCGCCCAGCGACGTGTCCGTGGAGGTGGCTTACGGCCAGGCGGAGGAAAACGACGAACTCGCCAACGTGACCTTCGTGGACCTGGAGCCCAAGGAGGAACTCGGCAACGGCCACTTCCTCTTCACCGGGTCCATCGTGATCGACCGCTCAGGGTCCTTCGGGTACACCGTCCGCGTGCTGCCCAAGCACGAAGCACTGGCGTCCAAGGCGGAACTGGGGCTGATCGTCAACGCCTAGTCATCCAGGGTTGCGCCGCAACTCAGCCATCCTCCGCGTGCTAGCTCGTTCCTCCCCACCGTCCCCCTAGCCTCGCAAGCTCGGCCAGGGAACCCGGACGGCGTGGGCCCAGCTTTGACGCACGCTTCCGGATTGCTGAGTTGCGGCGCTGGCTGTCAAACGTTGTGTTTACTCAGAGGAGCACGGCGATGACTGATAGGTCCTTGCCGGCGTAGCTTTCTGCATCTTGCAGGATCTCACAGATGATGCCGAAGGACCGGTCGCTGCGGAAGGCTGCGGGCACTTGCCAGATGAGGGTCAGGGGTTCCTGGCCGTCGTCGGAGATGGTGTCGGCGAAGTCGTGCAGCGAGTCGTTGAGGGCGTCAAGGTTCACGCCGAAGTGTTCGGGAAAATCCAGTGCCTCGCCGAAGGTCGCCAGCACGGACTTCTTCGAGTCCGCGGCCGGGATCACCAGGCTGCGGCGTCCCGCGTCGGCCACCTGGTCGCGCAACTCTTCAATGGTCCAGGTGTCGCCGGAATAGATCTTCATGGGTGCTATTTGCCTTCTGCTATGAATTTGAACGACTCGTAGTGGTCCGGAGTGTAGTATTTCTCGCCGTCCCTGCCCGCCACGATCCTGCGGGCGCCTCTGTCTGACTCGCCGGGCGTGGGGACCGTGTACTCCTTGTAGTACCCGCCCGATTTGCGCGGCAGGAGGCGTTCAAAATTGCTGAACGTTGCGCCGTCGCGGGTGTACGGAAAGGGGCCGCCCTGCCGGATCAGGGCGAGGGTCCGGCGGCCTTCGGCCGGCAACTGGGACTCCCGTACGGCGGCCATGCCCGAGGGGTTGGGAACGGCCGTCACGTTCCCGGACGGCGCGGGCGACGCCGTGCCCAGCGGAGTGGCCGCGGGAGGCTGCACCGTGGGTGACGAAACGAGGCTGCACGCCACGAGGGCCGCCAAGGCGAGCCCTACCAGCAGCGTCCCAACGGCCAACAGCCTGCGCTTGTTAGTGCGGTACACGAGGCCTAGGTGCGGTAGATGCTGATGGTGTTCGCCGGCACGCTGTCCCGCTCACCGGAGGAGACCAGGCTGCCCTGCCGGCGGTCGTGGAGCTCGGACGTGGTGAGGCGCAGTTCGAAGAACCGCTTGCCGGTGCCGTCATCGTTGGTGACCTGGGGAAGGGTGACGTTGGCATCGTCGCGGCCGCCGTTGACCACAACGAGTCCTGCCACCTGGCCGTCGTCGGAGCCCAGCAGCAACTGCACCGCCCGGTGCCGGGGATCGTTCCACCGTTCCATGGACATGGGCTGGCCGTCCTCGTCATACCAGTACAGGTAGGATTGTGCGTCGCGGACCGGGAAATCGTGGGGCTGGCCGGCCAGGAATTCCTTGCGGAGGCGGATGATGCGCTTGGTGCTGCGCAGCATGGCGTGCGACTCCGGCGTGCTGGTCCAGTCGAGCCAGGCAAGGGGGTTGTCCTGGCAGTAGGCGTTGTTGTTGCCCTGCTGGGTGCGGCCAAGTTCGTCGCCGGCCGTGATCATCGGAACCCCGAGGGAGATCATGAGCGAGGCCATCAGGTTGCGCCGGGTCTGGGCGCGCCGGGCGAGGATGCTTTCGTCCTCGGTCCGCCCTTCAAAACCGTGGTTGTAGCTGCGGTTATCGCCGTGCCCGTCCCGGTTCTGCTCGCCGTTGGCCTCATTGTGCTTGCGGTCGTAGGACACGAGGTCGGTCATGGTGAAACCGTCGTGGGCGGTGATGAAGTTCAGCGATGCGAGCCGGGAACGGCCTGACGGTTCAAAGAGGCTCGCCGAGCCGGACATGGCGTCTGCCAGCCTGGCCACGGATCCGCCTTGGCCGCCGGCGTCGATCGCCGCTCGGTCCGCCAGCCAGAAAGAGCGCAGGGCGTCGCGGTAGTGGTCGTTCCAGTCTACCCAGCCGCCCGGGAAGCGGCCGGTCTGCCAGCCCCCGTAGCCCACGTCCCAGGGTTCGGCGATCAGCTTGACCCGGGACAGGACAGGGTCCGCCGCGACGGCAACGAGGAACGGATGGTTCGGATCGAACTCGTTGGCGGCGTTCCGGCACAGCGTGACGGCCAGATCGAAGCGGAAGCCGTCGACGTGGAATTCATCCACCCAGTAGCGGAGCGAATCCAGCACCAGCTGGACCACGCGGGGCTCGCCGAAGTTGAGCGTGTTCCCGCAGCCTGTGGTGTCGATGTATTTGCCGTGGCCGTCCGTGCGGTAATACTTCTGCTCGCCCAGTCCGCGGAAGCCGAAGGTGTGGCCGTCGGGCCCGCCCTCGGCGGTGTGGTTGTAGACGACGTCCAGGATGACTTCGATGCCCGCAGCGTGGAGCAGCTTGACCATGCCCTTGAACTCGTCCTGAACGGCCTGGGGCCCGGAGTCCTGCGCGGACTGCGTGGCGTACCCGGGGTGCGGGGCGAAGAATGCCGCCGTGTTGTAGCCCCAGTAGTTGGTCAGGCCGAGGTTCTGCAGGTGCGGTTCGTCGAGGTGGAAATGCACCGGCAGCAGCTGTACCGCCGTAATACCGAGGCCCGTGAGGTGCTCAATCATGGCCGGGTGGGCCATGCCCGCGTAGGTTCCGCGCAGGGCCTCCGGGATATCCGGGTGCAGCATGCTCTGCCCCCGGACGTGGGCCTCGTAGATGATGGTGTTGCGCCACGGCGTGTGCGGACGGTCGTCGGCGCCCCAGTCGAAGTCGTTGGACATCCTGACGTTGGTCAGGAAACCGTTGCGTTGGTCGACGGCGCGCCCGTAGGGATCGAGCAGCAGCGGCTGCCGGTCGTCGTCGTGGTCTTCGTCAAAGTTCACGCTGGGAACTGAGAGCGGCAGCACTTGACCATCGGTAGCGGCGCGGAAGCCGTAGCGCGAGCCGACCGGGAATCCCTCAACAATGCCGTGATGGACGCCATTCGTGACGTTCGGCAGCGGCTGGAGCCGCCAGCTGCCCCCCGGTGCCTGGTACGCGATTTCCAGGGTGAGGACGCTGGGAGCATAGACTGCCACGTTGGCGCGCCCCTTGTGCGAGCCGTCCTCGGCTGACCTTGGACGCGGAGAACTTACGCCGAGGGGGAAGGCCTGGGAGGCGTCAACGGTCGAGGCTGTGTCTAAGAGGGGCATTACCATCGATTAAAGCTTAGCTGGCACATACAAATAGCTGATCTATTCCGGGATGTTACACCCGCCGGCCCTGCTCCGAGCGGCGGCATACTGGTAGTACGCACCGATATGGAGGTAGTCGTGAGGGTTGCACTTGCCCAGATCATCACCGGCCGGGACCTGGCCGCCAACCTCGTGCTGGTCGAGGAGTATGCCCGCCGCGCCAAGGACGGCGGTGCCGAGCTGGTCGTCTTCCCTGAAGCCACCATGCGCGCCTTCGGGAATTCGCTCATCGACATCGCAGAACCGCTGGACGGCCCGTGGGCCAACCGGGTCCGCGCCATTTCCGCCGAGCTGGGGATCGTGATCGTTGCCGGCATGTTCATCCCCGGATCGTCGCCCGACGGAGGGCAGGCAAAAGTCCGGAATACGCTGCTGGTGACCGGTCGCGGCGTGGAAGCCAGCTACGACAAGGTTCACCTCTTTGATGCCTTCGGCTTCCTCGAATCGGACACCGTGGACGCCGGGACGGGTCCCGTAACGTTCGACGCCGGCGGCGTCACCTTTGGCCTGGCCACCTGTTACGACGTCCGTTTCCCGGCGCTTTTCACGGCCAACGCCGACCGTGGGGCCGTTGCGAACATCGTCTGCGCCTCGTGGGGTTCGGGGCCCGGCAAGGTGGAGCAGTGGCAGCTCCTGGCCCGCGCCCGCGCCGTGGACACCACCACCTACGTGCTTGCGTGCGGACAGGGCGATCCGGCAACCCAGGGTGTTGAACCGAAAGGCGCGGCGCCCACCGGCGTCGGGCACACCGCCGTCGTGTCCCCCTTCGGCGAAGTCCTGGAAGAGCTCGACGGCGCCCCCGGCCTGCTGTTCGCCGACCTGGACCCCGCCGTGGTCAAGGAAGCCCAAACCAAGCTCCCGGTCCTGGCCAACCGCCGCGAGTTCTAAGCCTGTCCTCCGCGAGACGCCGCGGAGGCCGACGCCGCAGCCGGGTGCCGCTGGTCGGTGCCGCGGACGGCGGCGCCTTGCCGTCGTTTAGCGTTCGGCCCCTCCCCAAACTTCGCAAGCTCAGTTCGGGGCCCGCAGGGCCTCTCTTCCTCCCGCCGGCTCCTTCGGCCGCTAGCGGCCTCACTCGCCTCTGGTCGGCGATGCGCTCCTTAGCAAGCCATCGCCGCCCGCTGGTTTTGAAGGCACTCGCCTTCGGCCTCACTAACCGTTAACAGGAAACGCTCCCGCACATGTTGTGCAGGAGCTTTCTTGTCTTCCAGCAAAAACTGCGAGAGCGTTTCTTGTTTTCCAGCAAGAGCTGCGAGAGCGTTGTCCATTTTTGAGCGAAACGTGAGAGAGCGTTGGCACTCCGGGCGCGCGTCTCGCAAGGCTCGACGACGTCAAGGCGTCGAACCCGCTAGCCGTAGCGGCCGTTTTGCTAAGGAGCGCATCGCCGACCAAAGCTGCATAAGGCCACCCGCGGCCGCATGGAGCGTCGGGAGGAAGGGATGCCCCGAGGGCCCCGAACTGAGCTTGCGAAGTTTGGGAAGGGGCATCCCGCTAAGCGACGGCAAAGCGGCCGCTACGGCGAACGCCACCCCCGGAGGAGACTACTTGGCGGCGCGCTGGCGGGAGACTTCGTAGAGGGAGATGCCGACGGCCATGGAGGCGTTGAGCGACTCCATGGCGGAGTCGATCGGGATGGAGACGATCTGGTCGCAGTTCTCCCGGACGAGGCGGCTGAGGCCCTTGCCCTCGGAACCCACCACGATGCAGACGGGCTCGGTGGCCAGGGTGAGGTCCGGCAGCGAAACGTCGCCGTCGCCGTCGAGCCCCAGGACGAAGATGCCCATGGTCTTGAACTGCTTCAGCGCGTTGTTCAGGTTGGACGCGCGGGCCACGGGCACGCGGACGGCAGCGCCGGCGCTGGTCTTCCAGGCGGCGGCCGTGACACCCACGGAACGGCGTTCCGGGACGATCACGCCGTGGCCGCTGAAGGCCGATACGGAGCGGATGATGGCGCCGAGGTTGCGGGGGTCCGTGATGCCGTCCAGGGCAACGAAGATGGGCGCGTTCGAGACGTGCCCCTTCTTCCACCGGTCGACGGTCTGCTCGGCCAGGTCATAGGCGTCCTGGTATTCATACGGCGGGATCTGCAGCACGAGGCCCTGGTGCACGGCGTCGTCTGTCATCCGGTCAAGTTCCGGCTTGCCGGTTTCCAGCAGCGGAATGCCGCGTTCGGCTGCAAGCTTCAGCGATTCCTTGACGCGGTCGTCCATCTCGATGCGGATCGCCACGTGCAGTGCCTTCGCGGGGATCCCGGCGCGGAGCGCCTCGACGACGGAGTTGCGGCCGGTGACCACTTCTTCAGTGGCGCGGCCCTTGGGGCCCGACCGTGCGCCGGCGCTGCGGCCGCCGCCTGCGCGCTTGGCGTCGGAGCGCTCCGAGAGCTGCTTGTTCTTGTACGCCTTGTGGTATGGGCGATCTTCGGCCTTGGGGGTTGGCCCCTTGCCTTCGAGTGCCTTGCGGCCGTGGCCACCGGTTCCGGTGGTGGGGCCCTTCTTGAGCTTGCGGACTGCGCCCGGGCGACCGTTGTTGGCCATGAGTTCCACCCTTGGTTGTATTGAGTAAGTCTGAACTCCAGTCTACTGACTCAAGTTAAATCGTTGACCGGGGCGGGTCGCTGCCGGGCGATCTAGCCGCGCTGAAGGCTCCAGGTGGCCCCGTCCGCGTTGTCTTCAACCACGACGCCGGCGGCCGACAGGGTGTCCCGGATGGCGTCCGATGCGGCCCAGTCCTTCCGGGCGCGGGCGTCTGCGCGGGCGGCGAGCTGCGCCTCCACGAGAGTTCCGAGGGCGGCGGTGGCCTGATCGTCGACGGCGGGCTGCGCGGCGTCGCTGATGCCCAGGACCCGGAGCATGTCAGTCACGCTGGTCAGTGCCTGCCGTGCCGCCGGGAAGTCACCGGCGGTGAGCGCTGAATTCCCGGCGCGCACAGTGTCGTGCAGCGACGCGAGGGCCTGCGGCACGTTGAGGTCGTCGTCCATGGCGGCCGCGAAGGCGTCCGGCACAGTGCCGTGGCTGCCGAAGAATAGGGAGCCGTCCGTGGAAAGGGCCCGGACCGCGCGTGCGATGAAACCGTCGATGCGTTCGACGGCGGCGGTGGCTTCCTGCAGGGACGTCGGCTGGTAGTCCAGCACCGAGCGGTACTGCGCCTGGCCGAGGTAGTAGCGGACCACGCGGGGCGGGGCGAGTTCCAGCATTTCGGCCGGGCTGACGGTGTTGCCCACGGACTTGGACATTTTCTCGCCCTGGTACGTGACCATGCCGTTGTGCATCCAGAAGTTGGCAAATGCGTGGCCGGCAGCCTGCGACTGGGCCATCTCGTTCTCGTGGTGCGGGAAGCGCAGATCCAGGCCGCCGCCGTGGATGTCGAATTCGGTGCCGAGGTACTTGGTGACCATCGCGGAGCATTCGAGGTGCCAGCCCGGGCGGCCGGCGCCCCACGGCGAAACCCAGCTTGCCGTCGTCGGCTCGCCTTCCTTGTGGCCCTTCCACAGCGCGAAGTCGCGCGGGTCCTTCTTGCCGCGGGGGTCAGCGTCAGTCGCCCCCTGCATGTCGTCGAGCTTCTGCCGCGTCAGCGAACCGTACTTGTTCCAGGAGCGCACGTCGAAGTAGACGTCACCCGAGCCGTCGAGGGCCGGGTAGGCGTGGCCGCGGTCGATCAGCTGCTGGATGAGGGCGTGCATCTCCGGGATGTGGCCGGTGGCGCGTGGCTCGTAGGTGGGCCGGGAGACACCGAGGGTGTCGTAGGCCTTGAGGAATTCCTGTTCGTACCGGTAGGCCAGCGCCCACCATTCCTCTTCCGGGACGGCTCCGGGCTCCTGCTCGAAATCCGGGTGGAAGGACGCCTCGGACTTGGCGAGGATCTTGTCGTCGATGTCGGTCACGTTGCGGACCACCGTGACCCGGAACCCGCGGTATTCGAGCCAGCGTGTCAGCTGGTCGAAGGCAATGGCGGACCGGATGTGCCCCACATGCGGCATCCCCTGCACCGTCGCCCCGCAGTAGTACAGGCTTACCTTGCCGGGTACCAGGGGGACGAAGTCGCGGACTTCGGCGGATGCGGTGTCGTAAAAACGGAGGGTCACCGCTCCAGATTAGCCGATGGCATTTCCGCTTACTTACAGACCTCGCCGATCCTGTTGTTCTGTTCCTTGAGCTCGGCAAGCTGCTCTGCGCTCTTGTCCCCGAGCGAGGTGCCGGCCACCTTCTTCATGACGTCCGCCATCTTCTGGATCGGGTCAGCAAGCTCAGGGGCAACCTTGTCGGCAACTTCCTGGTAGTGCTTCGCGATCTGGTCCGCCTGCTGGACCTGGCTGCCGGTCGGCTTGAAGGTATCGCCCTTGAGGAACGTGCAGCTCTCCTCCACGCTCATCTTGGGGCTTCCGGCGCAGCCTGCGAGGAGCAGCCCTGCGATCACGACGGCGGGAAGCAGCTTTTTCACGACGGGTCTCCTGGTATTGCGGTACTGGTGCTGCTTCCAGCCTAGGCGATTCGGCTACGGGGCCGGGTACACCAGGGCTGTGGCCACTGCCGAAATGCCTTCGCCCCGGCCCGTGAATCCGAGCCCGTCGCTGGTGGTGGCGGTGACGCTCACCGGGGCGCCGGCGGCCGCACTGAGGACCCGCTGCGACTCTTCGCGCCGGGGACCGAACTTGGGGCGGTTGGCCACGAACTGCACGGCGATGTTGCCGATCTCGAAGCCGGCGGCCCGGACGATCCGGGCGGCCTCCGCCAGCAGGGTGACACCCGAGGCGCCCGCCAGCTCCGGGCGGTCAGTGCCGAAGTGGGTGCCGAGGTCCCCGATGCCGCACGCGGAGAACAAGGCGTCGGCGGCAGCGTGGGCCACGGGGTCGCCGTCCGAATGGCCGGCCAGCCCCCGCTCCCCCTCCCAGAATAGGCCTCCCAGCCAGAGCGGCTGCGGCGCGTCTTCAGGAGCGAAGGCATGGACATCAATGCCGATTCCGGTGCGGGGCAGGATCATTTTCACTTCAGTCAGATTCACTGCCTCAGCAGGGTTGTCTGCGCTCATGCCCTCAGCCCTCGACCCAGCGGACGCCCAGGGGACCCTCGAGGAGGCCTTCGGCGATGATCAGGTCCAGCGGCGTGGTGATTTTCAGGGACTGGCTGGCGCCCCGGACGGCGTGCACCGGCACGCCAAGGAGCTCCACCAGCATGGCGTCGTCGGTGACGGCGGCGGCCTCGCGCTCGTCGAACCGGAGCGCGGCCTGGTGCGCCTGCCTGAGGGTCTCAAGGTTGAAGCCCTGCGGCGTCTGAACTGCCCGCAGCTCCTCCCGCGGGGCCGTTCCGGTGACGAGTTCAGGGGCGATGTCCGAGTCGCGGCCCTGGGTGGCGGCGACCGTCTTGACCGTGTCCACCACGGGAATGACCGGGATGACGGCCGATGCCCCGGCGGCCAGGGCCTGGGCCACGCGGTGGAAGACTGACTCGGGCGTCAGGGCGCGGGCCGCATCGTGCACGAGCACCGCCTCGGTGCCGTCCTCGAGGGCAGCCAGCGCGGACCGGACGGAATCCGCCCTGGTGGCTCCGCCGTCGACCGTGGTCAGGAGCGGGCCGCCGTCAACGAGCTCCACCCGGAAGTCTTCGCACAGCTGCCGCAGCCGGTCATCGCCGGCAGGCAGCGCGACGCATACCTGGCTCGCTACCCCGGAGGCCACAATGCCGCGGAGCGCATGCAGGAGGATGGGTTCGCCGCCGAGCGGAACAGCGGCCTTGGGCATGCCGTAGCCGAGCCGCTGCCCGGATCCTGCCGCCACCAGGATCACGGCGGTGACGGGGCGCGTAGGTGCATTGTTCATGCCGTCTAGCCTACGTCCCGGCCACCCGGCCCAGGCCAATTACGCGCACTCAGGCCCAACTGGGTAGCAGCACACGCCGTTTTGGGCGCCCATAACGGCGTCTGCTGCTACCCAGTTGGGCATTCTGGGCAAAAAAGAAACCCCGGTGGCTCGGTGCCACCGGGGTTCAATTCTTAGGAAGCCAAGACCTCGTCGAGAACGCTTGCTGCCTTCTCTTCGTCGGTCTTTTCAGCCAAAGCCAATTCTGAGATCAGAATCTGCCGGGCCTTGGCCAGCATTCGCTTCTCGCCTGCGGAAAGGCCCCGGTCGTGATCCCGGCGCCACAGGTCGCGGACGACCTCTGCTACCTTGATGACGTCACCGGAAGCAAGCTTCTCCAGATTTGCCTTGTAACGACGTGACCAGTTGGTGGGCTCCTCAGTGAACTCGGCACGGAGCACGTCAAATACGTGCTCCAAGCCTTCTTTGCCCACTACGTCGCGAACCCCAACAAGGTCAACGTTCTCTGCTGGAACTTCAATGGTCAGATCACCCTGAGCCACCTTGAGCTTGAGATACATCTTCTCTTCGCCCTTGACAGTGCGCATCTTGATTTCTTCAATTTTTGCTGCACCGTGGTGAGGGTAAACTACTGTCTCGCCGACCTCAAAAACCATGTGGACTTTCCCCTTTCCCGCAGACCAGTTTATCACGATTAAGGCATATGACTGGCACGGATCCGGGTCAGGAACCGCGTAAATCCGCGGAAAATGGGCTGAATCAGCCGCCCAAACCCCTTGACGAACGCGGATAATAGTGCATTCGCGACCCGCCGACAAGCGTTACGCGCGGGTAGTCAGAGCCTCCTCGCGCGGCCCAACCAAGGTGCCGAAACGGGCAGGTATGTGTACCGGCCGAATCCTTGTTTGGGTCCGTTTGCCGATAGGCTATGCCTGAAAACTGTTTCAAGACTTTTCAAGGAGTGCGTGACGTGCGTTTCACTGCGATGAACCGGGGCCAGCGCGGCAAGTTGGCAATGGCGGCTGCCGCCCTGAGCGTCGGCCTGCTGGCCCTGACAGGCTGCGGCTACGTCAACGCCCAGCAGACCTCTCACCAGTACGCTGCCTCCGACGGCACCCGCTCCGACGTGGGGCCGGTGCAGCTGCGCAACATGCTCATCGTCTCCACGGGTGAAAACGAACCCGGCCGGGTGATCGGCGCCGTCTACAACTCGTCCTCCAAGGACGTCAAGGTGACGCTCAAGGGTGCGGAGGGTTCCCAGACCGAGGTTTCGGTGAAGAAGAACTCCTACACGCTGCTGAACGACTCTACGGATGCCGCGACGCTGAGCACGGCAGGCGGCAAGCCCGGAACCCTCGTGGACGTCCAAGTCACCGAAGACGGAACGAACGTCAACAAGACCGTCAAGCTGCCGGTGGTTGACGGAACCCTGAAGGAATACCAAAAGTACCTTCCCGCTGGCAGCACGCCCACCGAAACTCCGACGCCTAGCGAGACTGCAACGCATGGCGAAAGCACCCCGGCCCCCAGCGAAGGCCACTGACGCAGACTGACGGGCTGCCGCACAGCTGAATGACAGAGAAGGAGGGGCTCCCGTCCGGGAGCCCCTCCTTCTCTGGTATTTCTGCGCTTACGGCTCGAACTTGTAGCCCAGCCCGCGGACGGTGACCAGGAACCGCGGCAGCGACGGATCGGGTTCAATCTTGCTGCGGAGCCGCTTGACGTGCACGTCCAGGGTCTTGGTGTCGCCGACGTAGTCGGACCCCCACACGCGGTCAATCAGCTGGCCCCGGGTCAGCACCCTGCCGGAATTCCGCAGCAGCATCTCCAGCAGTTCAAATTCCTTCAGCGGCAGGGACACCTGCTCGCCGTCGACGCTCACAACGTGGCGTTCGATGTCCATCCGCACCGGCCCGGCGTGGACCGTGGAGGAAACGAGTTCTTCCGGTTCGCCCTGGCGCCGGAGCACCGCGCGGACCCGCGCCACGAGTTCCCGGGAGGAGTAGGGCTTGGTGACGTAGTCGTCGGCGCCCAGTTCGAGCCCCACCACCTTGTCGATCTCTGAGTCCTTGGCGGTCAGCATGATCACCGGGACGCTGGAGCGCTGCCGAAGCTGCCGGCAGACTTCCGTACCGGACAGTCCCGGCAGCTGCAGGTCCAGGAGCACGAGGTCAGCGCCGTTGCGGTCGAATTCCTTAATGGCGTCCAGGCCGTTGTCCACAACCTCGACCTCGAACCCCTCCTTGCCCAGCAGATAGGACAGCGGATCGCTGAACGATTCCTCATCCTCAACAATAAGAATCCTGCTCAAGCGTTAGCTCCTCGTTCGTGGACGCCGGCGGCGTCGCGTGGTTCCCTGACGTTTTGGGGTTGGCTGCCGTCTGGCAACTTGGCGTGACCGGACGACTTGGCGTCGCGCGTCTGCCCTGCGGAGGAACGCGGCCGGGGCGGACGGGCCTCGGGGGCGGAGTCGGTGTCCTGCCCCTCCAGCTCCGGCAGGCGGAGCGTGAAGGTGGAGCCCTGGCCGGGCTGTGACCACAGGGTGACTTCGCCGCCGTGGTTGGAAATGACATGCTTGACGATGCTCAGTCCCAGCCCGGTTCCGCCGGTGTGCCGCGACCGCGCCGCATCCACGCGGTAGAAGCGTTCGAATACCCGCTCCTGGTCCTCGGGCGACATGCCCTCGCCCTGATCGGTGACCGAAACCGAAATCAGGCCTTCCTTGGAGCGTACGCCGATGCCCACCCGAGTGTTCTCCGGCGAATAGCGGATGGCGTTGTCGATCAGGTTGCGCAGGGCCGTCACAAGGAGGTCCTGGTCGCCGTAGACCTTGGCTTCAACCCGGCCGCCGATGACGATCTGGATGTTCTTGCTCTCGGCCGGGAGCTGTGAGCGGTCCACCGCTTCGGAGATGACGTCGTTGATGTCCACGGCATGACCCCGCTGCGCCACATTCGCCCCCTGGAGACGGGACAGTTCAATGATGTCCTGCACGAGTGCCGCCAGCCGGGCGGATTCCTTATGCATGCGCTTGGCGAAACGGCGGACGGCTTCTTCGTCGTCCGCCGAGGATTCGAGTGCCTCCGCCAGGAGCGAGATGGCCCCCACAGGGGTCTTCAGCTCATGCGAAACGTTGGCCACGAAGTCGTTGCGGATCTCTTCGGTGCGCGTGATCTCGGTCCGGTCATTGGCCAGCAGCAGGATGTATTCTTCGCCCAGCATGGCTGCCCGCACCTGCACGACGATGGTTCCCTGGCCGAGCGGGCCCCGCGGGAGCTCGAGCTGCTTCTCCAGGATGACGCCGTCGCGGCGCACATTGGCCGTCATGTCCAGAAGCTCCCGGTGCACAACAGTATGGCCGCGCACCAGACCGTAGGCATAGGCGGCAGGGCTGGCGCGGACCACGCCGTCGATGGCGTCCACCACAACAAACGCCTGCCCGACGACGGCAAGCACCTCAGCGGATCCCGGCGGCAGGGCAGGCTCGTCATATTCGACGTCCACGAGTTTCCGCTGCTGCTCGCTGACCCTGAACGCGAGCACGCCAAAGACGCCGAACGACAGGCCGAGTAGGCCGGCGATGACACCTATGAGCATTGGATCCACGGCTCCAGCTTATGCTTCCGTGAAGCCCGAATAGTCGATCTGCGGCCAAGAGGGTGCGGATTCAGCTAACGTTCATCTAGAGGTGCGTAACAGTTCACCGGACACTGGAATAGTGACCAGTTGGACTGCCGGAACGGTGACACGAAATTCTGACCGCCGCGGCGGGGCGGAGTTTCCAAGGAAAGGACGCCTACGTGCGTAAGGTTTTTCAGGAGGAGCTCGCCCAGGTGGGCGAAGACCTCATCGAAATTTCAAAGCTTGTCAGCGAAGCGATCGTCAAAGCAACGAATTCCTTCGAGGTCGCCGACGTCGATCTGGCGCAGGATGTCATCGCGGCCGACGCACGCATCGACTTCCTGCAGAACAGCCTCGACGAGCGCGCCATCGACATCCTCGCCCTCCAGGGCCCTGTCGCCAGCGACCTGCGCATGATCGTGGGTTCGCTCCGCATGAGCGCATCGCTTGAGCGCATGGGCGACCTTGCCCGCCATATCGCCCAGCTGGCGCGCCTCCGCTTCCCCTCCACGGTCATCCCGGCGTCCCTCACGGAAACGTTCAAGTGCTTCGCGGAGCAGGACATCCAGATTGCCAACAAGCTCACGGAACTGCTCGAGACCCGTGACCTCGAAGTTGCCCGCGACATCATGAAGGCCAACTCCGTGGTGAACGACCTTCACCTCAGCGTCTTCAAGGCGATCGCCCGCAGCGACTGGCAGGAATCACCGGCCACCACCGTGGATGTGGCCCTCGCCAGCCGCTACTTCGAGCGCTTTGCAGACCACGGCGTCTCCGTTGCCCAGAAGGTCACGTACCTCGTGACGGGTGCCTGGCACCCGAACAGCATCGAGCACGGCTAAGGGCTCCCGCGCCTCTTAAAGCAGCGAACGACGGCGGCCGGTCACCTCAGGTGACCGGCCGCCGTCGTCGTCTCGAAAGCTCTACTTCTTGCCCTGGTTGGCCACGGCCTGGATGGCCTCCGCGGCGGCCTCGGGATCGAGGTAGGTGCCGCCCGGGTTGATGGGCTGGAAGTCCTCGTCCAGGTCGTACACGAGCGGGATGCCCGTGGGGATGTTCAGGCCGGCGATGGCTTCGTCGCTGATGCCGTCCAGGTGCTTGACCAGGGCGCGCAGCGAGTTGCCGTGGGCCGTGACCAGGACGGTCTTGCCGGCCTTGAGGTCTTCCTTGATGTCCGATTCCCAGTACGGCATCAGGCGGATCAGGACGTCCTTCAGGCACTCGGTGCGCGGGAGGGCGTCGCCCAGGTCCGCGTAACGGGGATCGCGCGCCTGGGAGAACTCGCTGTTGTCGTCCAGGGGCGGCGGCGGGGTGTCGTAGGACCGGCGCCACAGCATGAACTGCTCCTCGCCGAATTCGGCGAGGGTCTGTGCCTTGTCCTTGCCCTGCAGGGCGCCGTAGTGGCGTTCGTTCAGGCGCCAGTCGCGCTTAACGGGGATCCAGCCGCGGTCGGCCTTGTCCAGGGAGATGTTGGCCGTGTTGATGGCCCGCTTCAGGACCGAAGTGTAGAGGATATCCGGGAGCACGTTGTGCTCAACCAGAAGCTCTCCGCCGCGAATTGCCTCCTGGCGGCCCTGCTCGTTCAGGTCAACGTCCACCCAGCCGGTGAAGAGGTTTTTGGCGTTCCAGTCGCTGTGGCCGTGGCGCAGCAGAATCAACTTGTAAGTCATGATTTTCATCCTAGCCGAGCAGGACCTGCCAGCGCCGAGCGTTACATTCCGCCACCCCTTAGCCGCTCGGTAGCCGCTCCTGCGCGGAGGTGGGACGGCCGGAAGGCGGCCCCGAGTTGGGTAGGCTGGGGCGGTGGTGCAGAAAGCAGAGCGGGTGGCGGCGAACCGTAGCAACCGGGGAAAGCCAGTCGGCAACGTAACCCGCGGCACCACGAATCCCAACCGAATGCGCAGGCTGGACCGCTGGCTGGCAGGGCCGCAGGCCTGGCGGCTCCGGGCGTCGGCCAACCCGCTGGTCATCGATCTCGGCTACGGCGCCTCCCCGGCCACCGCCGTCGAGCTCTTTGAACGGCTCGGTGCCGTCCGCGCGGATGTGCGCGTCTGCGGGATCGAAATCGAGCCGGAACGCGTACGCGCGGCGAAGGCCCTCGAGCGCCCCGGACTGAGCTTCCTGACCGGCGGGTTCGAGCTCCCGGTGCAGGGGCAGCCCGTCCTGGTCCGCGCGTTCAACGTGCTGCGGCAGTACGAGGAAGCGGATGTCCACGGCATCTGGCAGCTGGTGCAGGAACGGCTGGCGCCTGGCGGACTGTTCATCGACGGAACATGCGACGAGATCGGCCGCCGGGTCACGTGGATTGCGCTCGATGCCGAGCGCCCGGTCAGCCTGAGCATGTCCGTGCGGTTCGGCAGTTTCGACCTGCCCTCCGACATCGCCGAACGGCTGCCCAAGGCGCTCATCCACCGGAATGTTCCCGGCGAACGGATCCACGGACTGCTGCAGGCCATGGACCGGGCGTGGCTGGAATCGGCGCCGTTTGCGTCGTTCGGAAACCGGCAGCGGTGGACGGCCATGTGCCGGGCACTGCTCGACGGCGGATGGCCGGTCCACGACGGGCCGGCGCGGTGGCGCCTCGGGGAACTTACGGTCGGCTGGGAAGCCGTGGCGCCGGACTAAGGGTCCGGGGACAAGCTCAACCGGCGGACGGCGTGCTGGGCCCACGCCGGCAGGGTTCCCTGAGCGAGCTTGCGAGCTTAGGGTGCCGGTGGGGACTACCAGGGGCCGTAGGGGCCTATGTTGCGGCTGCCGCCGCGGCCGGCGTCCTTCACTGCAGGGCGAACGTCCGCCAGGTACACGGAGGCCGCCACTACCGCGGCCAGGCCAAACAGGCCGAGGGGCCCGATCAGGCCGCCTCCCCCGCCGCCCAGCACGGACAGCGCGCCGACAGCCAAACTGCCGCCCGTCAGCGCCAGCCAGAACGTCTTGGTCCTTTTGCCTACAGCCTCAAACGCGTTGGCCCTGTGACGGACGCAGTCGAAGAAGGCCCACACTTCAAGGGCCAGCGCCACCAGCCCCAGGATGTAGTAAACCGCGTTCTCCACATAAAAGATCAGTACTCTTCCGTCCACCAACCCAGCCTAACTGTCCAAACCGTCCAATGCCTGCTGCAAATCGGCCCAAAGGTCCTCGACGTTTTCGATTCCGACGCTCAACCGGACCAGATTCTCAGGAACGCTGACCGGCTCAGCCGCGTGCCGGCGTCGTCGTTCAATCAGTGATTCCACGCCGCCGAGTGAGGTTGCGGGCAGCCACAGCTGCAGGGCGCGGACCAGCTTGTCCGCGGTGTCGGCGCTGCTGAGCCCTCCGGCCGGGGCGATCTGGATGCAGACGATGGAGCCGAAGCCCGTCATCTGCGACTTCGCCCGGTCGTGTCCCGGGTCCGAGGTCAGGCCCGGATACCGGATGCTCTCGACGGCCGGGTGGGCGCTCAGCCTCTCGGCGAGCACCGCGGCGGAGGCCTGCGAGCGCTCAATCCGCAGCGCGAGCGTCCGCAGACCGCGCAGCGCCAGCCAGGCTTCGAAGGGACCGGCGATGCCGCCGTGGATGATGCGGTGGTGGAGCAGGGTTTCCCGCAGTTCGGCATTCGATGTCACCAGGGCGCCCAGCACGACGTCGGAGTGGCCCGCCAGGTATTTGGTCACCGAGTGAAGGACGACGTCGGACCCCAGTTTGAGGGGCTGCTGCACCAGCGGTGTGGAAAAGGTGTTGTCCGTGACGACGATCGCGCCGGCGTCGTGGGCCGCCTGGGTGAGCGCCCGGATGTCGGCGATCCCGAGCATGGGGTTGGTGGGGCTCTCGAGCCACAGCATGTCAGCGGGTTTGCCCTCCTTGGGCGCAATCTGGGCCCGGACGGCGTCGGTATCCGCGATGTCCACCGTGCGGAGCTCCAGGAAGCCCTTCTCAGCCAGTTCGGCAGCCATCACCAAGGAACCGGAGTAGCTGTGGGACGGCATCACCAGCACACCGCCGGCGGGGATGAGCGAGAGGGCGGAACTGACCGCCGCCAGGCCGGAGGCGTACAGGAGGCCGGGAAGCGAGGCGCCTTCGAGCTGGCCGAGTGCCTCCTCGAAGGGGTCCCAGGTGGGGTTCGAGTAGCGGCCGTAGCCGCGGTCGCCGTCGGCAAGGGCCCCGGTCCCGAAGTACGTGGAGGACAGCACGATGGGCGGGTTGACAGGCTCGTCCCGTTCGCGGGGAGGACGGCCGGCGGCCACAACCACCGTTTCCGCCGAAAGGGACGCGGCATGCTGTTCGGAAAGGCTCATGGTCAAAGCGTACGTTGGCCGCCTGCGGGGTGGAAAAGCGGTTACGGCGGGCCTTTCCTGTCGGTGATTATCGGTAGGCTGGACAAGTGAATACGCAGAGTCCCGGACTTTTCATCGCCTTCGAAGGCGGTGACGGCGCCGGCAAGTCAACGCAGGCCGCCCGGCTGGCCGGATCACTCGAATCGCTGGGCCTGACCGTGCTGCGGACCAGGGAACCGGGCGGAACGCCGATCGGTGAAAAGCTGCGCTCCCTCGTGCTGGATCACGGCCATGGCCACATCGACGCCCACACGGAAGCCCTGATCTTCGCCGCCTCCCGCGCCGCCCACGCCAGCCAGATCATCAGGCCTGCCCTGGAGCGCGGCGAAGTGGTGCTGACGGACCGCTACATCGACTCCTCCGTGGCTTACCAGGGCGCAGGGCGGGACCTCGGTACGGACGCCGTGCGGAGCATCAACGAGTGGGCCACCTCCGGGCTGCAGCCGGACCTCACGGTGCTGCTGGACGTCCACCCGGCAGACGGCCGCAGCCGCCGCACGGCCGGCGACGCCGCGGAGGACCGCCTGGAATCGGAGGCTGACGAGTTCCATGCCCGGATCCGGCAGGCCTTCCTGGATCTCGCCGCCGCCCGCCCGGAGAACTACCTTGTGCTCGAGGCACGGCTGCCCGTCGAGGAGCTCGCGGCCATCATCCTGGACCGCGTCGAGAAACTGCTGGCCGCCTCCGGCAGGAGCCTGGGATGACAGTCTGGGACGACCTCCAGGGCCAGCCGGCCGTCGTCGCCCAGCTGCGGCAGGCCGCCATGGGTGAAGGGCCCACCCACGCGTGGCTGTTCACCGGACCGCCCGGCTCGGGCCGTTCGAATGCCGCCAAAGCCTTCGCCGCCGCATTGAACTGCGACCAGGACGACGTCTCCCTCCGCGGCTGCGGCGAGTGCCCGGCGTGCCTGACCATCCTCGGAGAGACCCACGCCGACGTCGCATTCGTGCGCACCGAAAAGGTGACCATCACCATCGAGGAGGCGCGCGAGCTCGTTTCCACCGCAGGCAACCGGCCGTCGTCGGGGCGCTGGCGGATCATCGTGGTCGAGGACGCCGACCGCATGGCCGAGCGCACCACCAACGTGCTGCTAAAGGCGATCGAGGAACCCACGCCGCGCACCATCTGGATGCTGTGCGCGCCCTCCCGGGCCGACGTCCTCGTAACCATCCGGTCAAGGTGCCGGGCAGTGGCCCTGCGGCTCCCGCCCGCCGCTGACGTGGCGGCCCTCCTGGTCAAGCGCGACGGCGTGGATCCCGCGCTGGCCGAACGCGCGGCCCGCGCCGCACAGAGCCATGTGGGAATCGCCCGCCGCCTGGCCCGCGACGCCCAAGCCCGGGAACGGCGGCTTGAAACCGTCCGGTTCCCGCTCGGCCTCCGGGGCATTACGGCCGCCGTCATGATGGCTGATAAACTGGTGAAGATCGCCACCGAGGAGGCCAACAGCTCCAATGAGGAGCGTGACGCCGCCGAGAAAGCCGCGCTGCTTGCCACGCTGGGTGCCCCCGAGACCGGAACCCTGCCGCCTGCCATGCGCAGCCAGGTGAAGCAGCTTGAGGACGACCAGAAGCGGCGTGCAAAACGCTCCGTCACGGACTCCTTGGACCGGACGCTCACTGATCTTCTGTCGTTCTACCGGGACGTTCTGATCATCCAGCTGGGGAACGCCGTGGATTTGGTGAACGTTGAGCTGAGAGGCGAGCTGGAGGAATTTGCCGGCAGGTCAAGCCCCGAGGTGACCCTTGCAAGGATGGATGCCATCAACAAGGCCCGCAAACGCATCACCACTACGAACGTCGCGCCGCTGCTGACCATCGAGTCAATGGCCGCCAGCCTGATCTAGCCGCACCACCGCCCGCCCTGTCCCACGATGCCTGACGCCGCCGCCCACAAGGAGAACCGCATGATGCCTGCACCGCCCCTGTCCGCGCGAGCCCGATCCCTCGTGACCGGGCTGCGGACCGTCGGCGCCATGGCCCTGGTCATGCTGCTGGCATCGTGCAGTTTGCTGGGGCAGTCCAAGGACGACTCGTCGCAGGGCAACTCCACCGGCCAGGCGGACCCGTCCATCGCGGCGGCGGCCCCGGAGGGACTGAAGGACTTCTACTCCCAGAATGTGGTCTGGGAGCCCTGCGAGGACAAGCTTCAGTGCGCCAAGATCAAGGTCCCGCTCGACTACGCCAAGCCCGACGGCAAGACGATCGAAATCTCCGCCCTGAAAATGTCCAGCACGGGCGGCAAGAAGCAGGGCAGCCTGCTCGTCAACCCCGGCGGCCCGGGCGCTTCCGGCTACGACTTCGTCCGGGATGCCGGCGCGAGCCACTTCTCCGAGAAGGTGCGTTCCAACTACGACCTCGTGGGCTTCGACCCCCGCGGCGTCAAGCGTTCGGCTCCCGTCACGTGCCTGACGGACAAGGAACGCGACGAAGCCCGCGCCAAGGTCTACACGCCGGAAACCGACGCCGGACTGGCAACCCTCCTCGCCGACAACAAGGCTGTGGCGGCCAAGTGTGCCGCGGGAACGGGGCCGGTGCTCGGGCACATCGACACCGTCAGCTCGGCCAAGGACCTGGACGTCCTGCGCGCCGTGCTCAACGACTCCAAGCTGAACTACATCGGGTTCTCCTACGGGACGTTCCTCGGCTCCACCTACGCTTCACTGTTCCCCGACAACGTGGGACGCATGGTCCTCGACGGCGCCTTGGACCCCTCGCTCAGCGCCGAGGAGCTCACCAGCGGCCAGGCGAAGGCCTTCGACAAGACGCTCCACGCCTACGTCGCCCACTGCCTTGGGGAGAACGGCTGCCCCCTGAGCGGCACCGTTGAGGACGGAATCCAGCAGATCCGCGACGTCATCGAGTCCGTGATACAGACTCCCCGCACTGCCAAGGACGGCCGGGTGGTGGGCGGCAACACCTTCGTCAGCGGTCTCATTACTCCGCTGTACGGCAATGAAAGCTGGCCGGCCTTGACCCAGGCGCTGGACGCGGCCATGAAGGGTGACGTGAGCCCCATGCTTCGGCTGGCCGATCTCGGCGCGGACCGCGGCCCCAACGGCAAATACACGTCAAACACCGCCTATGCCTTCAGCGCGATCAACTGCCTGGATTACCCCACCACCAGCGATCCGGCGGCCATGCGGGCCGAAGAGCAGCAGTTGCGCGAAGTCTCCCCCACGTTGGGCTACTTCTTCGCCTACGGCGGAGCGAACTGCGCGGACTGGCCGTACAAGAACACCCGCACGCCTGCCGCCGTCGATTACACCGGCTCCGCGCCAATCGTCGTGGTGGGCACCACCGGCGACCCTGCCACGCCGGTGGAATGGGCCAGCGCCCTGCGCAAGCAGCTTGGCAACGCCTCGCTGCTGACCTGGAAGGGCCAGGGCCATACGGCCTACGGCCGGTCCAACAACTGCATCGGCGACGCCGTGGACAAGTACCTCGTGGACGGCAAGGAACCGGCGGACAACACCGTCTGCTGACGCAGGCGCCTGTCAGCGGCCGGTTGCGCGTCGCTCGAGCAGCGCCGGAAAGTCCTTGATGGACGGAACGACGGCGGTGGCACCTGCTGCTCGCAACGTCGCCTCCGAGTGCGCTCCGGTGAGGACGCCAGCAGCCACGGTGGCGCCGGCACGCAGGCCGGTGTGGATGTCCGCGCTGGTGTCACCCACCACGGCGACCTTCCGGACGTCATCGATGTCGAGGGCAAGGACGGCCGTCAGGACCATGTCCGGGAAGGGCCGGCCGCGCCCCGCATCAGCCGGGCACAGGCTGAGGTCGGCAAGACCCATCCAGCCGAGGGACTCCAGCACCATGTTCTGCGTGTGCCGCCCAAAGCCGGTGGCCAGGCAGACCTTGATGCCGGCATCGCGCAGCCGGCCGATGGATTCCTCGGCCCCGGGAACGGGGCGGATTCCGCCGGCGGCTATCAGCTCGTCGCAATTCAGCTCAAACATCCTGTTGGCGCTGACGGCAGCCTCCGGGTCATCGAACAATTCGCTGAAGACCGTCATCCGGGAGATTCCGGAATGGTCGCGCGCGTAGCCCAGCATGCCCTCAAATTCCGCGGAGCCCTCCGGGACTCCCTGTTCCGCCAGCGTGCGGGACATCGCCCGTTCCATCAGGCCGCCGTCGAACACTGTTGTTCCCACCATGGCCAGCACGGCCAGCCTGATCTCCTGCGCCTCAGGCACGGCAGCCGCGCCGGGGTACCGTTCGCTGCCCAGGGTCGCGCCTGACACTCCCCTGTTGAAGACCGTTGTGCCGTTCATGGCTGTTGCGCTGTCTAACGTCATGGTCAAGCTCCTTTGCCGGCGTGGCCCAATGCTGCACCACCTGTTCCTGCCAGCATGGCCGCTCTTTCTGGTGGCGGCTTGAACCCGATCCGACGGCCGAATGAACATCCTGCCAACGTCAATCTCGGGGTCAATCTCGGGCTGGAACGGGCGTCATTTTGACCCGGACGCAGGGACTCTATTACAGTTGACTCTTGCATGAACCGGCCGGGTTTTCCGGTTGTTTGATGCGGTGCTTCCTTAGCTCAGTCGGTAGAGCGTTTCACTCGTAATGAAAAGGTCATCAGTTCGATTCTGATAGGAAGCTCGAGAAGAACCCCGCATCCCCGCTGATCCAGCGGGGATGCGGGGTTTTTGCTTGGGCGGCATTCCAGCAGTGCACTGTCCAGCACACCACTCAGGAGGGCACCCTCAGTGTCCATCCCACTGATCCGCGCTGGCCGCCGAACTCTATCCGGCCACAGAAGGAGCAGGCCTCGCCGGCTTCAGAGGACGCCAAATGTGGAGACGAGCTGCGCCCGGCCCTCTTCGAGTCGGTACGCGACGCCGACTACCGCGGTGGAGTAATTGTCCACCGCGTCGAAAATCACCCGTGAGCTGTCCAGCAGCCGGGGCACGGTCTGCTTGACGTGTTCGATAACCATCTCGTTGACGTCCGTCTTGTTCTCGCGCAGCGACCTCAGCACAGACGGGGTGATCCGTTCGACCAGGTCGCGGATGTGGCCCGGGGGCACCTCCCCGGTTTCCACGGCGTCTTTCGCGGCCGTGACGGCGCCGCAATTGTCATGTCCGAGGACTACGATCAGCGGGACGTGGAGCACCGAGACCGCGTACTCGAGCGAGCCGAGAACGGCGTCGTCGATCACGTGGCCGGCTGTGCGCACCACGAAGACGTCGCCGAGGCCGACGTCGAAGATGATCTCCGCGGCGAGACGGGAGTCCGCGCAGCCAAAGATGACTGCGAACGGATTTTGGGTAGTCACCAACTCGCTGCGCCGAGAGGCGTTCTGGTTCGGGTGCAACGAATCTCCCGAGACGAAACGCTCGTTGCCGTCAAGCAGGCGCTGCCATGCCTCGTACGTGCTGATTCTGTTGATCACCCACTTACTGTAAGTGGGCGGCTGCGCCGGGCAGGGGAAATGCCGTCCTTAGCCAAAGTCGGAGGACCCGGTAACAGTGTCCAGAATCTTGCGTAGCGACTCCGGTCGGCCAGCCACGTCGATGTCTCCCTTGTCGGTAGAAAACCGGATTACCTGGAATCCCCTATGGGTGACGTACTTGGCTTCATTCCGCTCGATACTCCTGGGCCCGGAAGGCGTCGCCGCCAGGACCCTGAAAGTGGTGGGCCGGCCGGAGGGCTCGAGCGTGTCGTAGACGGCTGGCTGAAACTTCAGCGCTGAGGTCTCATCGAATGAGGCAACGCCCGTGTTCCAGAGACGGCTGAGCGAGCCAGTAAGCGAGTCCGGGTAGCGTATGTAGACCAACATCCCGCCCTGCGAGTCGAGCCTGGAGGCAGTCTCGCGTTGCCGGCGGGCATCGAAGTACCACGAACCTGCCACAAAGAGGGCCCACAGTCCCGCGTTGAAGAGCACCTGGTCCAGCGGATGACCCCAGCTGATGAAGAGAGCGATGCCCGCGCCCCAGGCTACGGCGAACCACAAGTGCAACCATTTTGCGGTGGGCGGCGATCCACTTCCTCATGCCGGTCATCCTAGACGGATCCCTGACCTGCTCGGCGCTGGGACCGCAAAAGACCGCGTGCCGGGCCGTAAACGGGGCCGGCACGCGGTCTTCCTTCGTTGTATTGAGTGGCGGCGTTACCTCAACGCGGCACAAAGATCGAGTTCCCGGCCTGAGCCGCTCACCACCTCGAGAGCTCCGGTGGTGTTGTCGAAAATAAAGACAACCCGTCCGGTGTGCAGTGTGCTGGACACTCCGCCCGGAATATCGGGGCCGGACCGTGACAGGTAATTGTCTCCTGTCAGCGTTATCGTTTGCGTCCCCGCGCCGAAATCAGTACGGACGCCCGAGCCCGTCATCTTAGCTGTGTAGGTCTTTCCGGCGACGGGGTTAAGGGGATCGGAGCCGTAGTTGATGTAGGTGACCATCGAATCCGACGAAGTGGACATGATGCGGGTTACGAAGCCGTCATTATCCGTGAAAGCCCGGGACCACGCTCTATCTCCCCCGGTCCACGTGAATCCAAGGTTGAAGTCGGGACACGCATAGCCGACGGGGATGTACGACGGCGCCTCGGGCACGTCGGGGCCGGACGCCGAAGCGGGCAGAGATGGTACGAGCAATGCTGCTGCCAGGACTGCGGGAGTTGATGCCCTTGCCAGTAATACCCCCTGGGGGTATATTAATGGTGTTGTCAGTGAAGTGGTATGTCCAGGTCGGTGCATTGCATCGCCGTCACAGCCGTTCAACCCCAGCGCCCATCACTTCTTCCCAAGGAATGGAACTGACATGTGCGGAAAAGAATCCCGTAAAGAGCTCCCTCTGGTGTCCTCCGCGTCGGGCTGCAGCTGCAACGGCGTGGAAACGGCGTCCGTCGATCTCGTCCCGGACGGCCGCTCCCGCCTGGTTATCTCCGGATCTGCCCCCGCCGCGGCGATTCGTGTCGCTGTTAACTCCGCCGGATACAGCCTGATCCCCCGTTAGTTCGGTCCGCTGTCCTGTGGACGGTCTCGTCCGCAGGACAGCCTGCACCTCTTAGGGAGGAACAATGGAAGACCAAACTCAGCACCCTAACCACCATCACGACCACCACGCCGGCCCGGCGCACGACGCCAGCGGCGGAGCAGCCTCGATGGCGTCCCCCACGGCAGCGGTGGCGACCGCACCCGGGCGCCACGACCATCATGCAGCGCACGGCGCCCAGGATGACCACACGGTGCACAGCCATGGCCAACACGCCGGGCACAGCACGGCCATGTTCAAGGACCGGTTCTGGCTGACCCTGGTCCTGTCGGTTCCCGTTGTGTACTTCAGCCCGATGTTCGGGCACCTGCTCGGCTACATGCCGCCCGAGTTCCCCTTTTCGACCTGGATCCCGCCCGTCCTGGGAACGGTGATCTTCCTTTACGGAGGCCAGCCATTTCTCAAGGGCGGCCTCAACGAGCTCAAATCCCGGAGCCCGGGGATGATGCTGCTGATCGGCATGGCCATCACCGTCGCGTTCGCTGCTTCCTGGGTAACCAGCCTGGGCATCGGCGGTTTCGACCTGGACTTCTGGTGGGAACTGGCCCTGCTGGTGGCCATCATGCTGCTGGGCCACTGGATCGAAATGCGCGCCCTCGGCTCCGCCCAGGGAGCCCTGGACGCCCTGGCCGCGCTGCTGCCCGATGAGGCGGAACGCATCACCGACACAGGGACCGAGACCGTCAGGGTCTCGGAACTACAGGCCGGGGACACCGTCCTGGTCCGGTCCGGCGCCCGGATGCCGGCGGACGGCACCGTCATCGACGGGCAGGCCGAGTTCGACGAATCCATGATCACGGGTGAATCCAAGACCGTGCTCCGGTCCGCCGGTGACCCGGTGGTCGCCGGAACCGTCGCGACGGACAACACGGTCAGGGTTCGAGTAACGGCAGTCGGGAACGACACCGCGCTGGCCGGGATCCAGCGCCTGGTCGCCGAAGCCCAGGCGTCCTCGTCAAAAGCGCAGGCGCTGGCCGACCGGGCAGCGGCGTTCCTGTTCTACTTCGCCACGGTGGCAGGCCTCATCACCTTCATCGCCTGGACGCTGCTGGGCAGCGTCCCCGACGCGGTCACGCACACCGTCACCGTCCTGGTGATCGCCTGCCCTCACGCCCTGGGCCTGGCCATCCCGCTGGTCATCGCCATCTCCACCGAACAGGCGGCCCGGGCTGGCGTGCTGATCAAGGACCGGATGGCGTTGGAACGCATGCGCACCGTCGACGTCGTCCTGTTCGACAAGACCGGCACCCTCACCAAGGGTGAGCCCGAGCTCAAAGACGTCGCCTCGGCCGGGGGTGTCAGCAGTGACGAGCTGCTGGCCGTGGCCGCCGCCGTCGAGGCCGACAGTGAACACCCCGTCGCCCGTGCCATCGTGCGGGCAGCCCGCCAACGGGGCCTGGACATTCCGCAGGCTACAGGCTTTACCTCTATGACAGGCCGGGGCGTCCGCGCCACCATCGAAGGCCGCACCCTCCGGGTCGGCGGCCCCGCCTTGCTTCGGGAACTCGGCCTCACCGAAGGCGAAACCCTGACAGCGTCCACGCGGGCATGGATGGACCGCGGCGCTGCCGTGCTGCACATCGTGGACGGGAACCGGATCCTTGGTGCCGTCAGCCTGGAAGACGCTGTGCGTGCGGAGTCGCGCCAGGCCGTCGCCGCCCTGCAGAAGCGGGGCATCAAGGTCGCCATGATCACCGGCGACGCCCGCCAGGTCGCCGCAGCCGTGGGAGCCGAGCTGAACATCGACGAGATCTTCGCCGAAGTCCTGCCCGCGGACAAGGACAAGAAAGTCGCGGAGCTCCAGGGACGAGGCCTGAAAGTCGCCATGGTCGGCGACGGCGTGAACGACTCCCCGGCGCTGGCCAGGGCCGAGGTCGGCATCGCCATCGGCGCCGGCACCGACGTCGCGATGGAATCAGCCGGCGTGGTCCTGGCCGGCAATGACCCTCGCGCGGTCCTGTCGATGGTGGACCTGTCCCGGGCCAGCTACCGGAAGATGTGGCAGAACCTCGTGTGGGCCACCGGCTACAACATCATTTCCGTCCCGCTGGCCGCCGGAGTGCTCGCCTTCGCCGGCGTCGTGCTCTCCCCCGCCGCCGGCGCGGTCCTGATGTCCGCCTCCACCATCGTCGTCGCCCTGAACGCCCAGCTGCTGCGCCGGCTGAAACTGAACCCCGCCGGGGTCCGCTGACCCAGACGGCACCGGGCCACCGGGGTCACAGCCGGTAGCCTAGAAATCACATCCCGAACGGAAAGGAGGAACGTCATGGCCGCATCCCACCGGAAAGCCGCGCCGGCGTTGCTCCGCCGCACGGGCCTGCTGGCCGGCATCCTTGCGGTCCTCGCCGGGATCCTGGGCATGCACGTCCTCACGGGGACCCACAGCATGCATTCCCCTGCCGCCCTCACAGCCGGCGCCAGCGGCGCGACGGTCCACACAGGAGCCGCGGCGGGCCATGTCCATGCGGCCCAGGGCGCCGCCGCCACGTCCCCAACCCACGTTGATTCGGGCAAGCAGGTCGCTGCCAGCTCCTCAGTGGAGCCATGCTCGTGCTCCGACAGCTGCGCGAGCACGCACACGATGACGGTGTCCTGTACACCGTCGGGGAAAACGGGGTCGCTCTCTGTCCCGTTGCCCGGCACGGCGGTTTTCGACGTTGTCTCCAACGCCCGGGCACCGGGGGCGCTACCCGCTTCTTATTCCTATCTACCCGGCAGTCCGTCGCCGGGTGAGCTGTCTATCAGCAGAACATAAACCAAAGGCCGTTTTGCGCCGGGAACGACCAGTTCCGGCGCGCACACGTCCCTTGCTGAGGCCCCTGCTGTGGCCCTCAGCCCCCGCACCCGCTGATGCACACTTCCCGACGGCGCCATGCGCCCAACGATGATTTGAAGGACCTCATTTCCCATGAATAAGAAACTTCTGCCTCTGTCCGCCACTGTCATCGCGGCGGCTCTCGCCCTGGCCGGCTGCGCGAGCGGGTCCGGATCCGGAGCATCCGGCACGTCCATGCCCGGCATGGACCACGGCAGCACCTCCTCCAGTGCCCCCTCCACCAGCGCCCCGGCTTTGGCCACGGAACACAACGCCGCGGACGTCACGTTCGCCCAGATGATGATCCCGCACCACGCCCAGGCCGTTCAGATGAGCGACATGATGCTGAAGAAGCCGGACATTCCTGCCGAGGTAACGGCCCTGGCAACCAAGATCAAGGCCGCCCAGGACCCTGAAATCGAAATGATGACCGGCTGGCTCCGGAGCTGGAACGAACCAACACAGCTGCCCTCCGGCCACAGCAGCCACAACATGAGCGGCATGATGAGCGACGACGACATGAAGAAACTCGGTGCCGCCCAAGGTACGGAAGCTGCCCGGCTCTTCCTGAAGCAGATGATCGCCCACCACGAAGGCGCGATCATGATGGCCAAAACCGAGAACAGCGCCGGTAAGAATACGGACGCGATCAAGCTCAGCAAGGACATCGTGAGCGCGCAGGAAGCCGAAATCCAGGAAATGCAGAAACTGCTGGCAACCCGCTAGCCCGCGCGCCGTCCGGCACCTGGCCCCTGCCGCCCCTTGCGGCAGGGGCGGTGTCGCCGCCTGCTGCCCTTCCTTCCTGCACCCGAGTCACGCCCCGCGCCGATGGGGCGGTATTGTTTCCCAGTGGGTTTTCCCTTCCCGGATCGGCCCGGCGCAAGGCTGGCCCGAGGGAAGGGAACAGTGATGAGTAAGTGACCGCCAGGTATCCGTCGACTCGTGTGACCGAGAGCCGTGACGTGTTCGCCCGCGTCGGCCGTTGGCTCGGGGACGAATCGGGAGACCGCACCAGGCCAATCATCCTGGCCGTAGTGCTGATACTGGCGGCGATCGGGCTGGTCCAGGTCGCCTCGGCATCATTCGTCGAGTCGGTCGCGAACGGGCTCAACCCCTACGACCTGCCCCTGAAGCAAGGCATGTGGACGGTGGGCGGCGTGCTCATCATGTTCGGCCTGGCACGCCTCCCGGCCCGGCATATCCGGAAACTCGCCTGGCCCCTGCTGGTGGCCGCCATTGTTTCCCTCGGCCTGGTGTTCACGCCCCTGGGCATGACCGTGAACGGCAACCGGAACTGGCTGAGTTTCGGCGGGTTAACCGTCCAGCCGTCCGAGTTCGCCAAACTCGCGCTCATCGTCTGGGCGGCAGCCGTCCTCTCCCGCAAACAAACATTGCTCCGCGAGTGGAAGCACGCCGTCATCCCGGTGGTCCTCCCCGCCGGTGCGCTCATCGTCGGACTCGTCGCGCTCGGCCGCGACCTTGGCACGGCCATGATCATCATGATGATCCTCGCCGCTGCCATGTTTTACGGCGGCGTACGGATGAAGGTCTTCGGCGTCGCCGGCGCCTTCGGCACGGTGGGTGTCCTCGTCCTGGCGGCCACCAGCGGCAACCGCGTCGACCGCATTTCGTCCTGGCTCGGCATGGGCTCGGCTGACGACGCTCAGGGCGTCGGCTACCAGGCGTTGAACGGCCAGTACGCACTGGCCTCGGGCGGGTGGTTCGGGGTAGGCCTCGGCCAGAGCCGGCAAAAATGGAACTGGATCCCTGAAGCCCACAACGACTTCATTTTCACGATCCTCGGCGAAGAACTCGGGTTGGCCGGCACGCTCTTGATCCTCGGGCTATTTACCGTGCTCGCCATCGCAGTTTTCAAAGTCATCGCCCGGACCCAGGACACGTTCGCCCGCATCGTGTCCTCCAGCGTGATTACCTGGATCATAGGCCAGGCCATAGTGAACATCGCCATGGTCAGTGGGCTGCTTCCCGTCATCGGCGTGCCGTTGCCGTTCATCTCCTACGGCGGCTCCGCCATGGTCTCCTCGCTCGCAGGGATCGGCATGATCCTCGCCGTCACCCGCACGGAACCAGTAGCAGTCCGCGGCCCCCGGCCGAAGAAACGTACGTTGGTTGCCCTGTGACGACGGCGACAATTTCACTTCTCAGGCGGTGAACGTCACGTCTTTCGCGTCCCTGACCTGTGCGGTACGGCCGGGAGCCGTGTGGTACTTCCAGTAGAGGTTCGTGTGCGCAATGACTTTGTCCGGCGGCGGGGCGCCCCACGCGCTCTGATCCTCCGTCGTGTGTGCATCGCCGACGAGCGTGACGTCGTAGCCGCGAACAAAGGCCCCATGGATCGTGGACCGGATGCATTCATCCGTCTGAGCGCCAGTCACGACCAGGCGACCTACCCCTGCTTTGGCCAAGACGTCTTCCAGATCGGTGTCTTCGAAGGAGTCCGGAAACGACTTGTGCACCAACGGTTCCGGCTCCTGGCGTGCCAGCTCCGGGACGTACTTCCAGTCGTCGCTCCCCCGCTCCAGCTGGTCGTCGGAGTGCTGGACCCAGACGATCGGGGCGCCAGCGTCGCGTGCCTTGTCGACCAGCGTGCCGATGTTGGCGATGACCGAGTCGCGCTGGTGAACGTCGGCCACCACGCCCACCTGGACATCGATGACCATCAAGGCGGTGTTGGGTCGATCTGGCAGTGTGGTCATGACGATCTCCTCTGATGTTGGGCGGGCCCTGCCACTCGATCATGATAAGCCGGTCCGACGGCGTCGGCTCCTGTCCGGACGGTGCTTTGCGGATTGAAATCCAGAGTCGGGACGCGTTAATTGCGGGCCAGATAGTCGGGGTCCGAGTAGGGCACCCCATGTGGGGGTAGCGCCCCTGTCGTTTGCCCAGATTCTCCCGGCTTTCCCTAGGGTGGTGCCGCCAGACTCGATTATCTGGACGAAACGGGCACCCTCATGCAGCACAATCTCAAGACCTACTCGTTTCCGCTCGGCGCGGGAAAGCAATGCCCCTCGGGAACGTTCCACCTGGACCTGGCATCGGGCCGCTGCGACTGGTCCGACGGCCTGTTCGCCATCCACGGCTACGCCCGCGGGGAAGTCGTCCCCACCGAGGCACTGATCATGGCCCACAAGCATCCGGAGGACCGCGGGCCTGTCCGCGAGCTGCTCAATGAAATCCGTTCGAGCGGGGGGCAGGGAGCCCTCTTCCACCGCATCATCGACTGCCAGGGGCGAGAGCATCGTGTGCTGACCCTGGCGCAGGCCTGCGAAGGCCATGGACCGGTGACGGCGATTCAGGGCGTGGTGATGGACCTTACCCGGACAGTGGCGGCGGAAGCCAGCCGGGAAGCCGCAGCGGCAGTGGCCGGGGCTTACGCCAACAAGGCAACCATCGAGCAGGCCAAGGGAATCATCATGGGCCGCCTGGACGTTCCGGCAAACGAAGCCTTCACCATCCTCGCTGCCCGAAGCCAGCACACCAACACGAAACTCGCCGCCGTCGCGGCTGAGCTTGTCGATGCAGCGGGCCAGGGGAAGGTGACGGCGGCCCTGCAACGCTGGGGGATTTCAGAGCCTGCCGGAACACGCATATGGTCCTGACGTCGGCCGCATTCAGCGGGCGTCTCTTCGCCGGCGTCCCGACTCGGGGTCGGCTTGACCCTGCGATGGCGGCGACCCGCTCGGGGCAATAAGGAGCTCACCGAGCCTGGCTGCTTCAGCATGCGAGAGCCACACGGAGAACGGGTGGTCGTCGTCCATCCGCTCGATCGTCAACGTAACACCGTTGCCCCGCCCGCCAACAAGATAGTCCGCCAGGGCCGGCGCCAGGTCCGGTCCCATCAGAATGCTCCCCTCGCGCCCCGTGCAATCCCAGCGTTCGCCTGCGTCCAGCGCACGCTTGTGCTCTCCGCAGACCAGCGCTGTGACCCTCGAGTCGGCCGACACGAAACGATCAGCCGAAGGATTAGGGCATCGAAGCACCTGGCATCCAGTCATCGCTGCTCCTTCCTGGCCGTATCGCTGCCTGGGCCGCGTCCCTGCTGGAGCATGTCCCGGCCCGCAACTCCAGGATTCGATAGACGGCTACGTTCCCCCCGGAAGACTCCACTCTCGCTGGTCCGCCTTGGGAAAATCCCGGAGCCATGATGCCCCCTTGTGCTCCGGACGCCCTGATCAAGGGGGCCGGCGTACACGGCGCCCGAAGCCTGGGAGGAATTCCGGGAACCGGAGCCCGGAAAGACAGCACGGAAGGGCAGTCCCTCGTTCCTTCGTCCGGACGGGTGTGCACGACGACCGTCGAGACGGGAACAGGGACCCGTCAGCATCCCCTGGAAATGGTCGATCCTAAAGTGCCCCGCGCAGGCGGCATGTCCCCTTATATCGCGGGACCGGTCAGACCCGGCTTCTGCGGGTGACTGCACCGAAGATCAGCAGCACGATGACGGCGCCCAGGATGGACAGCAGCCATGTCCTGAGGTCAAAGAATTCACCAAGACCCCCGCCGAAGACCAGGGATCCGATCCAGCCGCCGAGTATCGCCCCGACTACGCCCAGGACCAAGGTCAACAGCCACCCGCCGCCCTGCCTCCCCGGAAGAATGGCTTTGGCTATGGCTCCTGCAATCAGGCCGAGCAGGAGAAATCCGAGAAATCCCATGACGCACTTCCTTCCAACACACGTACCGCTGGCATGTCGCCAACCGTATTTATGAGTTAATCAGTATGCTTAGTATCTGGCAAGCTTTTGGCTTATGATGAGGCTGTAAGCCGCCGGCGGATCCGTCGACGGAAGCCAACGGCGAGGGGAGACACCATGGGTTTGGATGACAAGATCGAAAACACCGCCGAGAAACTCGGAGGCAAGGGCAAGGAAGCCGCCGGCGAGGCTACGGGCGACGAGAGCCTGAAAGCCGAAGGCCAGGGCGACCAGGCCAAATCAGACCTGAAACAAGCCGGCGAAAAGGTCAAGGACGCGTTCAAGGAATAACCGGCCGACGGGACTGAAGAAGGGTGCAGCCCCACACCGGCGCCGCACCCTTCTTGTCTGTGCTGACGGCACGGATATTCGCGGCAGGACGAGTGGTCTGCCCGCCGGTGCGTGACGTCCGTGCGCCCAGGGAAGTCTCTTGTCAGGCCATGGGGGCGGTGCTATAACAAGCCGTATCAGCCGTCGTGGGCCGGTTGGCGCCGTGTCGTAAGCCGGTTAGTGCCATAGAGGATCGAATGTAAGACCAGGGGGTCGGTGACAGCAAGTCACGCCTGATGGGCCGGGACGGGATGCTGGGACACGCTCAGGATGCCACTCGGGCGAAGAGCTTTTAGAGAACGCCACAGCGCAGCGTCGCGCATGTGCAGCACCATTAGCGCGCGGAATATCTGTCCCGCAAAGTGGTCCCCGGTTAGTACCTTCCGGAGACCGCGTCACCCAAAGCTGCAGAGGGAGACAGCAGCACCAGAAGCCATTCACCTGGCTGTTGATCGGATTCCAGTGGATCAGGCGACGATCGTCGGCTATGCCCTCACCTATATCGCGGCAATTATTGCCGTTTTCCTCATGTTCCTGCCCGCTTTCATCCTCTTTGCCCTCCTCCTGCTCGTGGCAGCAGCGGTGCAATTGGTGATCCTCTTCTTGAACGCCATGGCCGTCGGGCTGTACCGGAGCCTTGGGAGAGCGCATCGGAACATGACCGACCGGTGGCACCGGACCCGGGGAGGCGGCAAACTGGTCCCGCATTGACCGGCGCCGGCCGGGTCTGATGCCGCGGCAAGACGTCCGCTCGTCCTGACATGCCGCAGGCGGCCCTATGATGGCTGGCATGGTGGAGGTTCTGGAGGACGTCGCACGGCGGCTGTACGCGCTGCCTTTCGACGAGTTCGTGCCCGCACGGACGGTCGCCGCCAAAGACGCCGCAGCCGACCGCCCGCTTTCCCAAGCGATCCGGGAGCTGCCCAAGCCCTCCGTTGCGGCCTGGGCAGTCAACATGCTGGCACACAACCGGCCCGAGGCTTTGCAGCAGCTCAGCGACCTCGGCCAGACCATGCAGGACGCTCAGGCTTTACTCGACGCCGCCGCCCTGCGTGAACTGGCACGCGAGCGGCGGAAGCTCCTTGGCGAGGCGGTGGCGTCCGCCAGGCTTGCTGCTGAGGAGCACGGACGGAAAATCAGCGGACCCGTGGCCACTGAGGTGGAGGAGACCCTCCGCGCGGCCACCGCCGACCCAGCGGCGGCCGCTGCGGTGCAGAGCGGGATGCTGTTGCGGGTTCTGTCGGCCGACGGCGTGGATCAGGTTGATCTGGGCGGCGCGGTTGCGGTTCCTGCCGCCCTCGGCGCACGGCCGGCCAGGCCGCGGACCGCGCGCACAACTGCCGGACAGGCGTCGACGGCCGGGCGGCCGGCGCCGCCGCACGCATCCGGGCAGTCCGGCGCCCCGCAGAAGCCGCGCCTGCAGGCCGTGCGCGAGGCACCCCGCCCGCCGTCGCCGTCGGTGCTGGACAAAGCGCTGGCGGCCCTCGCCGAAGCCGAGACGGCGGCCGCGGAAGCTGTCGGCGAGGCGGAGTTTCGCACGGAGGCGCAGGAGGAGGCGTCTGCGGCGTTCGACCGGCTGACGGCCGCGGTGACCGATGCCCGGAAGCGGCTACAGACACTGGAGGTCTCGCTGGAAGCGGCACGGAAGGAGCGGGATGTGGCTGCCGCGGAGGCAAAGCAGGCGGCCAGGGCAGCGGAGAAGAGCCAGCGGTCAGCCATGCTGGCGAAGGAACGGGTGCTCCGGCTGCGCAACACACCGGACTGAAGCACGAATAATGTCAGACCCCGGTTGCACCATGGAGTCATGGAAATGAACCAGGAATTCCACGTAACGTATTTCGATGCCGACTGCGGGCGGGCCAGGACCGAGGTGTTCGACACCGCCGCGGACGCTGAGCGGTTTGCCAGCCGCAGCATTTCCGGCGAGGACGGCTGGGCTGTAGTTGATGCCGTGGAGACGCGGCAGGACCGGCTGGCAGCTTAAGAGACTGCAGCTTAAGAGACGGCAGCCCCGTCCGCGCTGGTGAACAGTGGGGACTGATCAGCGGGGACGGGGCCAGCAGCCAGACTAGGCGAAGTCAGAGACCGCAGGGTCCGGGCCGATCCGCCCGGCACCTTCTGCGGTGCGGTCCAGGCCGTTGATCGCCTCGACGTCCTCCGCGTCCAGCGTGACGTTCAGGGACTCAAAGTTCTCGCGGATCCGGGACTCCGTGACGGACTTCGGGATGACCACGTTCCCGACCGCCATGTGCCAGGCGATAACCACCTGCGCCGGCGTGGCCCCGTGCTTGGCAGCGATGCCGGCGATGATGGGGTCCTCGAGCAGTTCGCCGCCCTGGCCCAGCGGTGACCAGGCCTGGGTCAGAATGCCCTTGGACGCATGGAACTCCCGGAGCCCCGCCTGGTTGAAGAACGGGTGCAGCTCCACCTGGTTTATGGCCGGCACCACTCCGGTCTCGTCGATGATGCGCTGGAGACCCTCGACGGTGAAGTTTGAGACGCCGATGGACTTGACCCTGCCGCGCTTCTGAAGCTCGATCAGTGCCTTCCAGGTGTCCACGTACTTGTCCTGCTTCGGCTGCAGCCAGTGGATCAGGTACAGGTCCAGGGTTTCCAGGCCGAGGCGCTCCATGGACTCTTCAAAAGCCGCCAGCGTGGATTCGTAGCCCTGGTCCGAGTTCCAGAGTTTGGTGGTGATGAAGATTTCCTCGGGTGACAGTCCGGAGCTGGCGATGGCCCGGCCAACACCGGACTCGTTGCCGTAGATCTTGGCCGTGTCGATGTGGCGGAAGCCCGCCTGGAAGGCCTGAAAGACAACCTTCTCGGCGATGTCGTCTTCAACCTGCCACACGCCGTAGCCGAGCTGGGGAATGGTCTTGCCGTCATTGAATGTCAGTGTTGGTGAAGAAGTCATCTGCCTATCCTGCCAACAATGGGCACACCGGCGCAGCCCCCGCGGCGAGGCTAAGCTAGGCGCTTAATGCCCAGGGCCAGTCAGGATTCGGCCAGGAGTCGCTCGGCGTCGGCCACTTGCTCGAAGACCGTTTCGGCACGGCGCCGCACGGACGCGGCACCCACCGGAACGGGACCGACGGCGAGGCGGAGCATCGCTGCTGCCTCAGCAGTGGCGGCCAGCGAGTTCCCCGCCTTCGACAGCGCGCGGTGCACACCGGACAGCGCATGCGGAATATCAAGCCCGTCGCTTGGTGAGCGACGCTGTGCCTCGACGCATACGCTGCGTACACGGCCGGACAGCTCCGCCAGCTGGTTGGCCACGTCGACGAGCTCCACGTAAAGCTGTTCGTCCTCGACGCCTTCCAACACCTGGTGGTAGCGGTCCAGACCGCGGTGGAAGCGGTCGTGGGCGCGACGCCACAAGCCCTTGCCGAGTTCGGCGTCGTCTTTCCGCCCTTGCCTGGCGGCCGTGAAAAAGCCCAAAGATGACCTACAAGTACTGTCCGGGGCCGTGATCGGAATCTTCCTTCCGCCCTGGTTGAGGGGTGCCGGCCGTCGGCTGCGGGGCCTTGGCTCGCTGCGGCTCGCCGTTCTCGCCGATCACAACGCCGGGTGCAATGACAGTCCCCGGGGGAAGCTGCCGCAGCTGGATTTGGGCCATGGCCTGCTCCCGGGCTGCGTGCTGGGCGGCAATGGCCGTTTGGATGCCGTGGAACAGGCCTTCCAGCCAGCCGACCAGTTGGGCCTGGGCTATCCGAAGTTCGGCGTCCGACGGCGTCGCGTTATCCGGGAAGGGCAGGCTGATCCGTTCCAGCTCCGCCACGAGCTCAGGCGCCAGGCCGTCCTCGAGTTCCTTGATGGAGCGCTCGTGGATCTCCGCCAGGCGGCCCCGCGCGGCGTCGTCCAGGGGCGCTGCCTTCACCTCTTCCAGCAACTGCCGGATCATGGTGCCGATCCGCATCACTTTGGCGGGCTCATCCACCAGGTCCTGCAGGCTGGCTCCCTTGGGCTTGGCCGGCTCCGAGGGCGTGTGGCCCTCCGCCGGGACAGCATCCCCGTCAAGGGTTGTGCCCTCCACGGGTACGTCGTCGTTTGACTGGAACCCGCCCTGCGGGGCAGTACCGGCATCTTCGGCCGCCCGAGGTTGAGTGTCTTTCGGATCGCTCATGCGTTCATACTCTCACGAGCCCGGAATGCGGAGTCCAGTCAATGAAGCTCCTTGACCAGGATTTCGCCTTCATCGGCAACGAAACCGCATTTGCCGTAAAAACCCACGGCGTAGGTGCTGGCCGGGACCCACACTTCCGCCACTCCGTTCTCCTTCATCCACGCTTCCATCGCCGCCACCATGGCCCGCCCGATCCCCCGCCGGCGCCAGTCCGCATGCGTCCCCATCTCCATCAGCAGCAGTTCGGCCCAAGGGCCGGCAGTCCGGCGGCGCTGCACGTAGCAATGCAGGAATCCGACCACCCGACCGCCGGCCTCGGCCAGCCAAAGAGCACCGAGGGGTCCGCCAGAAAGTCCCGGGCGCCGTCGGACGTCAGCGCGCCCGACGGCTCCGTGGCTGGATCCTCGTCAAAGAGGTTGTCACGTTCCGCAAGCGCGTTCAGCGCTGCGGCGTCGTCCGGTCCGATCCGCCGGATCAAGACCCCGGCGGGCACGGCCGCCAACGTCAGCAGCACCTGCCCTGCGGGTTGGTGTCCTGGCGGTCCGTCCTGTCCCGCCAGAATTCCCGCTCGGTCATGGGCGGCGCCTGGTGGCCGGAGGCGGCGTGGTGCTCCAGGTATTTCTGGTACGCGTCCGCCCCCATCACGCCGCCGAGATAGCGGGCGAAGCCCCGGAACCCTTCGAGAATCGTGTTCATGACCAGATCCGCATCAGTGGTGCGCGGGCTTTTCGAGCCGCAGCTCCGCAGGGAGTTTGTTCCATTCGGCCATCAGTTCCCGCTCCGCCGCCGTGGGAATGAACCCAGCCGGCGCGTAGCCCCGGGACGGCACGGCCGGGTCCTCGTGGTCCTTGTGGGCAACGCCGGCACGTTCATGGCGGAACGCCTTCGACGTGGCGATCAGCGCCGTGATGATGACGATGATGCTCAGGACCACGAAAATCACCGACAGCCAGCCCTGGATCATGGTGTTGCGGACCACGGCCTCCATAGCAGCCACGGTCTTGGCGGTTCCGAACTCCGTCTTGCCGTCCGCCAGGGCCTTGGAGAAGGCTGCGTTGTTGGCGAAGTAGCCCACGGCCGGGACGGGCGAGAAGATCTTCTGGAAGCTCGCGGTGATGGTCACAACGGCCGCGAACGCCAGCGGCAGGGCCACAATCCAGAGGTACTTGAATGAGGCCCGCCTGGCTGCGATGGCCAGGCAGACGGACAGGGCGATGGCGGCGAGCAGCTGGTTGGCGATGCCGAACAGCGGGAACAGCGTGTTGATGCCGCCCAGCGGGTCGGTGACGCCCATCAGCAGCACCGCGCCCCAGGCACAGACCATGACAGCCGTGCAGAGCCAGGCCCCCGGCCGCCAGGAGTGTTCCTTGAACTTGGGCACGAAGTTGCCGATCGAGTCCTGCAGCATGAAGCGGGCCACGCGGGTGCCGGCGTCCACGGCGGTCAGGATGAACAGCGCCTCGAACATGATGGCGAAGTGGTACCAGAACGCCATCATGGCCGTGCCGCCGATGAACTGCTGCATGATATGGGCAAGTCCGACGGCAAGCGTGGGCGCACCGCCGGTCCGGGAGACAATGCTCTCTTCGCCGACGTTGGCCGCCGTCTGCGACAGGAGGTCCGGGGTGAGGTTCACACCGGCAAGACCCAGGCTGTTGACCCAAGTAGCAGCAGTTTCCACCGTGCCGCCGGTCAGGGCGGCCGGGGAGTTCATGGCGAAGTACAGACCGCGGTCGATCGAGATGGCAGCGACGAGGGCCATGATGGCCACGAAGGACTCCATCAGCATGCCGCCGTAGCCGATGAGGCGGGTCTGGCGTTCCTTTTCGATCAGCTTCGGTGTGGTGCCGGAGGAGATCAGGGCGTGGAAGCCAGACAGCGCGCCGCAGGCAATCGTGACGAACAGGAACGGGAACAGGGCCCCGGGGAACACCGGCCCGTTCTCCCGGCTCGCAAACTCGCTGAAGGCCGGAACGGTGATTTCCGGGCGGACCACAATGATGGCCAGCGCCAGCATGACGATCACGCCGATCTTCATGAACGTGGAGAGGTAGTCGCGCGGAGCAAGGAGGAGCCAGACGGGCAGGATCGCGGCGATGAAACCGTAGAAGATGAGGCCCCAGGCGATGGTGACCTTGTCCAGGTGGAAGAAGGCCGCACCCCACTCGGTGTCCGCGACAAGGCCGCCGCCGATGATGGCGGCCATGAGCAGGACGAAGCCGATCAGGGAAACTTCCAAGACCTTCCCGGGCCGGATGAAGCGCAGGTACACGCCCATGAAGAGGGCGATCGGAATGGTCATCCCCACGGAGAAGACGCCCCACGGGCTTTCACCGAGGGCGTTTACGACGACGAGCGCGAGGATGGCGACGATGATCACCATGATGAGCAGCGTGGCGATGAGGGCGGCGGTGCCGCCGATCACGCCGAGTTCCTCACGGGCCATCTGGCCCAGCGAGCGGCCGCCCCGGCGCATGGAGAAGAACAGGACCAGGTAGTCCTGCACGGCACCTGCCAGCACGACGCCGATGATGATCCAGATAGTGCCGGGCAGGTAGCCCATCTGGGCCGCGATGACAGGGCCCACCAGCGGCCCGGCGCCTGCGATGGCGGCAAAGTGATGGCCGAACAGGACGTTGCGGTCCGTGCGGACGTAGTCCTTGCCATCTGCCTTATATTCGGCCGGAGTGGCGCGGCGGTCGTTGGGCCTGGTGATGTAGCGTTCGATCACCTTGGAGTAGAAGCGGTAGCCGATGAGGTACGTGCAGACCGAGGCAAACACGAACCAGATTGCGTTGACCGTTTCACCCCGGATGATCGCGAGCATGAACCATGCCACGCCGCCCACCAGCGCAATCGCCGCCCAGATCGCAATCTTCGCGGGCGTCCACGTACTCTCTTCGGCTTCGCGGACGGCTTCGTCCACGGCGGTCGGCGGCAGCGATGGATCCGGCGTCAGTTCCAGATCCTCGTCCGTCGTCCGAGCCCTGCCGCCAGGCATGCTGCTCATGTCTCCTCCTTGAGATTAAAAAATGTGACAACCCCCTGAAGCGCACCCTACCAACGGGTGCCAACAATCGAAACGCACAATTGCAAGACGCCGCCGGACGAAGCGCCGAGCGGTGCAGCCGAAGCGGTGAACGGGAGGTGTTGCGGCCGCTCCATGTCACGGTGCCAGGCCGGAAAGCCGCGCCCCGGCCGAAGGTCCGGCTCACCTTGGCGAGCTCCAGGACCTGCCGCGGCCCCTGGACGCTCACCGCCGTGTCTCCGCGTTGAGCGGGGCGGCCTCTTCCACAGTGACCCCGTTGGATGCCTTGCGTACTGCGCTGTTCGTGCCGGCCGTCTGCGAGAGCTGGACCATGCGGGCTTCGCAGAGATCCAGCCAGCGGACCTCCGCCTCGGTCTGGAATATCAGCGAATCCAGCACCAGCAGCCAGGCCGTGTCGCCCGGGCGCTGGCTGGCGGCCGTGTCACGCCGGGACTTCGTGTAGTCCTGCAGGGCCCGCATGGAGGCAACGCGTTGCGCCTGGATGATGGAGGCCACGTCCACGCCGGGCAGCGTGACGGCGAGCGCCAGTTTGATGGCGAGCTCGTTCCGCGGCGGGTTGCTCCGCTCCACCGGCGAGGCGAACCAGCCCTGGACCTCGGCCTTGCCGGCGGCCGTAATGCTGTAGACCACGTGGCCTTCGCCGTCGCCGCCGTCGTTACTGACCCGGCCGTCGCGCTCGAGGCGGTCCAGTGTGGTGTAGACCTGCCCGATGTTGAGCGGCCAGGTGGACCCGGTGCGGTCCTCGAATTCGACCCTGAGCTGGTAGCCGTAACGCGGCTGGTCCTGCAGCAGGGCGAGGAGGCTGTGGCGGATGGACATGTTGCTCCTTGGTTAGGAAGGCCGCGGTATGCACAAGCCCTCAAGACCAGTGCATACCGCGTATATGCCGAGCCTAGCCGCATCGTCCGGACATGGCAATACCGGGTATGCAAAACTGTGGTTCTTGCCGGGAAACCGGCGTGCGCCTGCTACATGACCAGCAGGATCTTGCCCACGTGCTCGCCGGAGTCGAAGTACTCATGGGCCGCCCTGACCTGGTCCAGCGGAAACGTCTTCGCCACGAGCGGGTGGATCCGCCCTTCGGTGATAAGGGGCCAGACGGAGTCCCGGACAGCCGTCATGATCACGCCCTTCTCCTCGACCGGCCTGGGCCTGAGCGCTGTGGCGACGACGGCAGCGCGTTTCCGCAGCAACTGCCCCAGGTCCAGCTCGCCCTTGGCTCCGCCCTGCAGCCCGATGACGATGAGGCGGCCGTAGTCTGCAAGGGCATCGATGTTCTGCTGCAGGTACTTGGCTCCCACGACATCCAGGATCACGTCCGCGCCCTTGCCGCCGTTCTGGGCCCGGAGGCTCTCGGCGAAATCCTCCTCGGCATAGTTGATGGCGATGTCGGCCCCGAGGAAGGCTTTGGCGGTGCTGACTTTCTCCTCGGTACCGGCCGTGGTGGCCACGGTTGCACCGATTGCCCTCGCGAACTGGATGGCCATGGTGCCGATTCCGCCGGTGGCGCCGTGGATCAGGACGGTCTCGCCGGCCTGCAGCTGTGCGGTCATGATGAGGTTCGAGTACACGGTCGCGGCCACCTCCGGGAGGGCCGCCGCGGTAACCAGGTCAACGCCGTCGGGAATCCGCACTACCTGCTCCGAGCGGACCGCGACCTGCTGCGCATAGCCGCCGCCCGCCAGCAGAGCCACCACCTTGTCTCCGATGGAGAACGGCTTGGTGACTCCCGGACCGAATCCGGCGATGCGTCCGGAGACTTCCAGGCCCGGAATTTCCGAGGCGCCGGGAGGCGGCGGGTAGAAGCCCTTGCGCTGATGCACGTCGGCGCGGTTCAGTCCCGCTGCCACGACGTCGATCAGCACCTCGCCCTCGCCCGGAACGGGGGCGGGCACGTCACGGATTTCCAGCTTTTCGGGCCCGCCCGGCTCCGAGATGTAGACGGCTTTCATGGAGAACTCCCGATTTCCTAGCTGATTACTGCCCAAAAATAGTGTGCACCGGCAGCAACCGCCACACTCCGGTTTTTGTTGCAGCCAACTGCCTATGAAACACTACTAGTTAGGGAAGGTTGTCCGAGCGGCCGAAGGAGCTGGTCTTGAAAACCAGTGTGCGGTAACCCCGTACCAAGAGTTCGAATCTCTTACCTTCCGCGCAGTGCAGTCAGAGCACAAAGTAGGGCCGGTCGGGCCAATCGAAAGGTTGGTCCGACCGGCCCTTCTGCGTGGGCAAGTACAGCTGCGGGCCGCGACTCCAAAAGCAGGTAAACCGAGTACCGCCTCCGCAGAAATCGAGTACGCACCACGCATGCGCAGACCCCTGCTGAGGGCGTTCACTGGAATCAGCATCGCTCCTTCCTCCGAAAGCGGGAAAGGGCTTCAGCATCACAGCGATTTAGGGGGAGGTTCGCCGTCATGAGTAAGTCTGACAAACAGAGCCTGAGGTACTCGGACTACTACTGGTGCATGTCCCTGAAAGACTTCATCGAATGGGTCGAAGCGGACGACGACCAGGAACCCGCAACGTCGTATTCGGACCAGCGCTGACGCCCTCACCATTGAAACTGTCACACCCCCGGCATAGTCTCGATCCTGTCTCCATGACCGCCATGAAGTGCGGAGACTTTCTGCACACCACACCAGGAGCTGATCATGCCTACACCCGACATCACGCCCGGCGCACCCTGCTGGATTGACCTCATGACCTCGGATCCCGACCAAGCCAAGCGCTTCTATGGCGAACTCTTCGGCTGGGAATTCCAGACCGGGGACCAGGAAAAATACGGCGGCTACATCACGGCTGCCAAGAACGGTAAGTCCGTTGCGGGGCATCATGCAGAAGCAGGAAGACCAGGCCGGCATGCCGGACATGTGGTCCACCTACCTGCGCACTGATGACGCTGCCGCCAGTGCCGTCGCGGTCAGGGCCAACGGCGGCCAGGTCTACATGGAGCCCATGGATGTTCCCGAACAGGGCCACATGGCATTCTTCGGGGATGCTTCGGGGGCCGCGATCGGCGTCTGGCAGCCCCGTGAAATGCGCGGCTACGAGCTTGTCGCCGAACCCGGCGCTCCCGCCTGGCACGAGCTTCACACCAAGGACTATGCAACTGCCGTGAAGTTCTATGAGGACGTCTTCGGGTGGGACACCGACGTCATGAGCGACACGCCCGAGTTCCGCTACACCACCCTGGGCGCCGGCCGCGAGGCGAAGGCCGGCATCATGGACGCGTCGGGCTATCTCCCCGCGGACGTCCCGTCCAACTGGCAGATCTACTTCGCCGTGGAAAACGCCGACGCATCCATCGAGCAGGCAGTTGGCATGGGCGCAACCCTCGTCGACGGGCCGGACGATACGCCCTTCGGACGGCTGGCCACCCTGGCTGACCCCACCGGCGCCATGTTCAAGATCGTTCAGGACACCGGCCAGGGCGCCTGAGACCGGCGCTTGAGCCCTTCCGACACTAAGTAAATTCACCGAACAAATACCGGCCGGTCGCTTCCCTGCAAGCTACCGGCCAGTAGTCTTTGTGCTGGCCGGAGGCGGGCGTTCCGCTGGGGAGCGTTCCGCCACAGGGCGGCAGCAACGGAACTACCGGGCTGGATCTCCCCGCCGCCGACGTCGTGGCCGCTGGCTTCAACCCTGCCGTAGGGGGCGGAACAGTCGTCCTCGCCAAACAAGCCACGGCGCTCAACCCGCTTGCCACCGGCTCGGTCGTCGAGCCGGAAAATGTGGCCGACCTCCTCGGCTACGGCTCCTCCAACACATTCGAAACGCAGGCTGCCGCCGCACCGGCGGGCATCGGGGACGTGAAGAGCCTCAACCGCAGCAACGGCGCGGACAGCAACAACAATTTCGCGGACCTCATGCTCGGCGCCGCCATCACGCCGAAGGCCGCCAACGGCACCGGAAACCCCGGTCCGGTGGATCCGGGACCGGTCACGCCGCCGGCCGTCCGGACCATCGCCGAGATCCAGGGCACCGGCGCGGCGAGCCCGCTGGCCGGATCGTCCGTCACCACGCGCGGCAAGGTCACGGCAACGTTCCCGACCGGCGGCTTTGCCGGCTTCTACCTCCAGACCGCCGGAACCGGCGGGGACCTGACGCCGGCCAACCACACGGCGTTGGACGCTGTCTTCGTCTACTCGCCGTCCACGGTCAGGTCGGTTCAAATCGGCGACTACGTCGAAGTCACGGGCACCGTCTCGGAATTCTTCAACATGACCCAGGTGACCGTTGCAGCCGCCGCGGACCTGAAAAAGCTCACCGAGGCCGCGCCGGAGGTCAAGGCCACCGGCTTTGCCCTTCCGGCCGACGACGCCTTCCGCGAATCTCTCGAGGCGATGCTGCTGGCACCGCAGGGGCCCGTGACGGTCACCGACAATTATGCGCTCAACCAGTACGGCGAGATCGGCCTGGCCGGCGGAACTGCGCCGCTGGAACAGCCCACCGCCGTCGCCGCCTACGGCTCCGCCGAATACGCGGCCACGGTTGCTGACAATGCCGCCCGCGGCATCAAGCTCGACGACGGCGCCACCACCAACTTCCTCAAGGACGCCGCGTCCAAGGCCCAGCCGCTGCCCTACCTGACCGCCTCGGATCACGTCCGCGTGGGTTCCCCGGCGACCTTCAAGACCAACGTGGTGCTCAGCTACGCCAACAACGCCTGGAAGTTCCAGCCCCTGACCCACCTGAGGCCAGCCAATGCGGACACCGTCCAGCCCGCAAGCTTCGGCCCCACCCGCACGGATGCCCCGGCGGCCGTGGGAGGCAACCTGAAGCTTGCCTCGTTCAATGTGCTGAACTACTTTCCCACCACCGGGGACCAGATCCCCGGCTGCACCTTCTACACGGACCGCGACGGAAACCCCATCACCGTCAAGGACGGATGCAATGTCCGCGGGGCGGCGAACGCCGCGAACTTCCAGCGCCAGCAGGACAAGATCGTCGCCGCCATCACCAAATCCGGCGCCGACGTCGTCTCCCTCATGGAGGTTGAAAACTCGGCCCAGTTCGGCAAGAACCGCGACGACGCCGTCGCCAGGCTCGTGGAGGCGCTGAACATCGCCACGCCCGGTATCCGGGACTACGTCCGCACCCCCGCCAACGCTCCCCCGCTGGCCGACGAGGACGTGATCCGCACCGCCTTCATCTTCAAGATGGCCGCAGCGGTGCCGGTCGGCGAATCCGTTATCCATAACGACACCACGGCCTTTGCCACCGCCCGCAAGCCGCTGGCCCAGGTCTTCAAGCCGGCGGGCGCCGCAGATGACAAGAAGTTCATCGCGATCGCCAACCACTTCAAGTCCAAGGGTTCGGCAGCGACTCCTGATGACACCGACAAGGGCCAGGGCGCCTCCAACCTGGCCCGCACGGCGCAGGCCAAGTCCCTGCTGGCCTTCGCCGACGGACTGAAAACGTCCAAGGGCACGGACAAAGTCTTCCTGATGGGCGACTTCAATGCCTACGCCAAAGAAGATCCCATGAACGTCCTCGCCGCGGCCGGGTACGTGAACCAGGGCGAGAAAGCCATGAACGCCGACGGCAGCGCCCAGCACTCGTATCTCTTCGGCGGGCTGGTGGGCTCCTTGGACCACATCCTGGCTTCGCCGGCCGCCAACGCAGTGGTGACGGGCGCGGACATCTGGAACATCAACTCCGTGGAGTCCGTGGCGCTCGAATACAGCAGGTATAACAACAATGTGACCAACTACTATGCGCCGGACCAGTACCGGGCCAGCGACCACGATCCGGTGGTGGTGGGCCTGGACCTGCTGGCCGCACCTGTCACACCGGCCACCGTGGACCTGAACTTCCTGGGCATCAACGATTTCCACGGCCGCATCGACACCAACACTGTGCTGTTTGCCGGGACCATCGAGAAGTTGCGTGCCGCGGCGCCGGGGGCCACCGCCTTCCTGTCCGCGGGAGACAACATCGGGGCCTCGCTGTTCGCGTCCTCCGTCGCCAGGGACCAGCCCACCATCGACGTCCTGAACACGCTGGAGGTGAAGGCCTCAGCGGTGGGCAACCACGAGTTCGACGGCGGCTGGACCGACTTGCGCGACCGCATCGCCGCGGGCGGCAGCAACGCCAAGTTCCCCTACCTGGGCGCCAACGTCTACAGGAAGGGCACCTCGGAGCCCGTGCTCCCGGAGTTCACCGTCCTCGAGATGAGCGGCATCAAGGTGGCCGTCATCGGCACCGTGACCCAGGAAGTGCCGTCCCTGGTCACTCCTGCCGGGATCACTGAACTTGAGTTCGGCGATCCCGTCGACGCCATCAACCGCGTCGCGGCCAGGATCAAGGCGGAGCACCTGGCCGACGTGATCGTCGTGGAAAACCACGACGGCGCCGGGTCCGGAACACCGGACGGCGCCACGTTGGAGCAGGAGGTCGCAGCCGGCGGCCCCTTCGCCAAACTGGTCACCAAGACGTCCGCCGACGTCGACGCGATCTTCAACGGCCATACGCACAAGGAGTATGCCTGGGACGCGCCGGTTCCCGGGGTGCCGGGCAAGACCCGGCCCATTGTGCAGACCGGCAACTACGGCGAGAACATCGGCCAGATCCAGCTGACCGTGGACACCAGGACGAAGGCTGTCACCGGTTACACGGCAGGAAACGTCACGCGCACCACGGACGCCGCCGCGGATCTTGTGGCCGCCTACCCGAGGGTTGCCGCCGTCGACGCGATCGTCAGGAAGGCTCTCGCCGAGGCCGCGGAGATCGGAAACCAACCGGTGGGCAAGGTGACCGCCGATATCACCACTGCCTTCACCCCCGCCACGGACACCACTGCGGCGAAGCGGGACGACCGCGCCAGCGAGTCCACCCTGGGCAACCTCGTGGCGGACTCCCTCGTAGATGCGCTCAAGGCGCCGGAACTGGGCGGGGCCGAAATCGGCCTCGTCAATCCCGGCGGCCTGCGCAACGAGCTGTACTTCGCACCCGACGGGACCATCACGTACGCCGAGGCCAATTCCGTCCTGCCATTCGTGAACAACCTGTGGACCACATCCCTCAGCGGGGCACAGTTCAAGACGCTCCTTGAACAGCAGTGGCAGACCAACACCGACGGCAGCGTCCCCAGCCGCGCCTACCAGCAGCTGGGCCTGTCCAGGAACGTCAACTACACCTACGACGCCGCCCGCGCCGCGGGAGACCGCATCACCTCGATCCGCGTGAACGGGGAACCGGTTGATCCCGCCAAGTCCTACCGGATCGGCACCTTCAGCTTCCTGGCCACCGGCGGCGACAACTTCCGGATCTTCAAGGACGGCACCGGCACCGATGACTCAGGCCTCGTGGACCGCGACGCCTGGATCAAATACCTCAAGGACCACAATCCGGTGTCCCCCGACTTTGCCCGCCGCACCGTGTCCGTGGTCAACACGACGCCGGCGGCGGTCAAGGGCGGCGACGCCATGACGCTCGAAGTCGCCAAGCTGGACCTGACCTCGCTGGGCAGCCCGGCCAACAAGTCACTGACTGCCGTGTTCACGGACGCTGCGGGCACGTCCACCCCGCTGGGCACGGTTCCCGTGGCCTCCGGGGCTGCCAACGTGAACCTCGCGGTGCCGGCCAAGGCCGCCGCCGGGGCGGGCACGCTGACGCTCACCGCGGCCGAGTCGGGGACCGTGGTCAAGGCCGCCGTTCAGGTCGCCTCCGGCCCCAAATAGGAATGCTCCCCGTTGCAGCGGGGAGCATTCCTTTTTCCGCTCCTGCGGCTGCGGCAGGAACTGCGAGAGGG
>NZ_JAGGPM010000001.1:57547-157494 GCF_018613835.1 Arthrobacter sp. ISL-5
GGCAGGAACTGCGAGAGGGTTGGGGTCAGCCGAGGATGGCGCGGGCGATCTCGTCCGCGTCGCGCAGGGTGCGCTGGCCGCTCGCGTAGACCGGGCCGGCCTGCTGGACAGCTTCGGCGGCGATGGCCGTTCCCCACTGCGACGCCGAGAGCTGAAGCCCCAGCACGAAGAGGCGTTCGGCGACTTCGCCGTTGGCGGCCACCGGACGGTAGGGATGCGGGCTGACGTCCAGCCCCGATGCCTGCACCGGCGTGCCCTCGACGGTCATCATGGTCCGCGGGCGCACCAGGCCGTCGGCGAGGAGCTGTTCCAGGAGCGGCGACTCGTTGACGGACACCCGGTTGGCCGGCGCCAGGGCCTCGACCATGGTCCGCGCCTCCGCGGCGCCGTCGTGGACCCACGGGGAAGCGGCCGTGAAGACGCCCTTGCTCCGGTCGAGCCCGAACTTGGGGTCCGGCCCGACGAAGCTGACCACGCCCGCGCGGGCGAGCGCCGCCAGCTGCTCCGCCCGGAGGGCCGGCGGTCCGCTGGCGAGGCCTTCCACGAACGACTCAAACCAGCCACGCAGCCCGGCGACCCACGACTCGTCGGTGATGCCGCCGTCGGCCACCACTGATTTCAGCACGGCGCGTCCGTGGTGCAGCGCGCCGATGGCCATCTTGACGGGGTCGTCCTCGCCCAGGGCTGAACGGCGGGCGTCGTCGAGCAGGTAGTCGACGACGGCGGCGTCCAGCTCCGCCCGGGAACCGAAGGACCGGCCGGCCAGCGGAGCCGCGAGGCTGCGCAGGTCCAGCCTGCTGGCGGGGCGGACGTGCCCCGCAATGACGGCGTTGAACGCCTCTTCCCACCTGCCCGTGCTGTGGGCATGCGGGTGCAGGGCCTCATCCAGCTCCGCCAGGAATGTCGCAGGGTCCCGCACCACGTCGGGCTGCGAGCGCACCAGCGTCGAGTAGTAGGCCCAGAGCGCGTCCCGGTGCAGGAGGGGCCAGAGGTCGTGGTCGAAGGCCGGGACGATTCCCGCCGCCGCAAACCGCTTCAGGGCGCCTTCCGTGCAGTACCTCAGCGTGACCGACGCCGGGTAGTAGCCGTCGAGGGTGGCCTTGGAGCGGTACGGGGTTCCGCGCCGGGATGCCGCGATGATCAGCGGTTCCTGGCCCGACGGAAGGTACTCCAGCGTGTCGCCGCCGTCCACGAACTTCCCGCCGCGGCCCTCCGTGAGCTGGCCCATGACGTCGAAGAAGTTCAGCCCCATCCCGCGGACCAGCACCGGCTCCTGCGCGGGGATGACAGACCAGTCGACGTCGGCCGGGACGGCAGGGGGAAGGTAGCGGAGGCCCAGCTGGACGGCGGCCGCCTGCAGCTGGCGCTGTTCGGGGCTGAGGCGCGACGCCAGATGGCCCAGCGCGAGCACCACCGAATCGACGGCGAGGGTACCGCCGCCGTCCAGGACGACGTCGAACCTTCCGCCCGGCGCCGGACGCACGGCGGCGGCCGACGTTTCGTGGACGGTGATGGTGACGCCGTCGGGCAGTGCGGCCAGCAGCTCCTCGAACGTGGAGCGCAGGTAGCGCCCGTACAGCGCACGGCTGGGGAAATCGCGGGACCCCAGCACGGCGAGCTCCGCGAGCTCGTCGTCGGTCAGCGATGGGAGGGGGTCCTGCTGCTGGCGGTCCCGCCAGCGGTCGAACGTGGTGCCGGCAACCGGGGCCGCGAGGTCTGGGTCCTCCGGGATGAGGGTGGGGTAAAAGGACTGGGTGTTCATCAGGTACAGCCGCGACTGGCCGGGCTGCCAGACGTGCCCCGGGCCCGCCGGGTAGGGATCGATCACATCGATGTGCAGCCGGGGTGCCGCGTCCGCGCTCCCGGAGTCCGAAGGAGAATCGAGGTCAGATCCGGACGGCCGTGCGGCGGCCCAGTTGGCGAGCAGCCGCTCCAGCACGCTGGCACCCCGGGGACCGGCGCCTATCAGTGCCGTTCGGATGCTTTGCGTTGTGACCACGGCATCCAGAGTATCGGCATGTGACTTGCTAGCTGAGCCGGGATGTTGTTTGGATGGGGCGATGACCACCACCGCAGCTGATTCCGCCCCCGCGTCCGGCGCCGTTCCCCCAGGAACCGCGCCGGAGCCCACCGACGAAAACATCTGGCTTGAGGATATCTACGGTGAGCAGCAGCTGGCCTGGGTCCGTGAGCAGAATGCCCGCACCGAGGATCTGCTGGAGGACGCGGACTACGCGCGGCTCGAAGGGGAGATCCTTGAGGTGCTCGATTCCACGGACAAGATTGCCATGGTGAACAAGCGCGGCGACTGGTACTACAACTTCTGGAAGGACCGGCAGAACCCGAAGGGGCTGTGGCGCCGGACCACCTGGGAAAGCTACTGCAGCGACGCCCCCGAATGGGAGGTGCTGCTCGATGTGGACGCGCTCGCCGCCGCCGAGGGCGTGGAATGGGTCTTCCACGGAGCGAACTTCCTCCGGCCCGAACCCGGCCAGCCCTACCGGCGTGCCCTCGTGGCGCTCTCCCCCGACGGCGGCGACGCCAACCGCCACCGCGAGTTCGACGTCGAGTCCCTCAGTTTCGTGGCGGCCGCCGCCGGCGGCTTTGACCTGCCGACGGCGAAGGGCAACGCCTCGTGGCTGGATGCGGACACGCTGCTGGTCGCCAGCACCGCCGAAGACCTGCCCGGGACGGCGTCCTCCTACGCACGGACCGGCGTGAAGCTGCGCCGGGGCCAGTCGCTCGCCGACGCGCCCCGGATCTTCGAGATCCCCGAGGGCCACATGATGGCGATCGTGGCCCACGACTCCACGCCCGGGTTTGAACGGACGTTCGCGGTGGACTGGATCGACTTCTACAACCGGAGCACGTCGGTGCTGCGGGACGGCGAGTGGGTGCCTGTGGATGTGCCCACGGATGTCAACCTCAGCGCGCACCGGAACTGGCTGCTCTTCCGTCCGCAGTCCGAGTGGACCGTGGACGGCACCAGCTATCCGGCCGGTTCGCTCCTGGCCGCGGACTTTGAGGGCTTCCTCGCCGGCCAGCGCGGGCTGACGGTTCTGTTCACCCCGGACGAGCACACGTCCCTGCAGTCCTGGAGCTGGACCCGGAACTTCCTGCTGCTGAACCTGCTGCGGGACGTCTCCTCGGAAATCCGGGTGCTGGATCCGTCGCAGCCCGGCTCCCGGGACGGTTCGGGGTCCGGCGCGTGGGCCTCCACCGTGCTCGACGCCTGCCCGCCGCTGCACGACGTCAACGCCTTTGCCGTGGACGACGAAGATGAGGCCGACGGCGATTCCGACGGCGGCAGGCACTCCGCCGGACCGGCCGGGGCCGGCGACGACTTCTGGCTCGTGGCCACCGGCTTCACGACGCCCAGCACGCTGACCCGCGGCAGGCTGACGCGGCAGCCTGCCGGCGGCGCCTCCGAAGGTCCCGCCGCGGGGGTGGTGAGCAGCCATGCGGCAGTCAAGACGTCGCCGTCGTTCTTCAACGAGGCCGACTACGAGGTGCAGCAGCACTTCGCGGTGTCCGAGGACGGCACGAAAGTGCCGTACTTCCAGGTCGCGGCACGCAACCTGGTGCTCGACGGTCAGAACCCCACGCAGCTCTCCGGCTATGGCGGCTTCGAGGTCTCCCGGACCCCGGCCTACAGCGGCGCCATCGGGCGGGCCTGGCTCGAGCGGCGCACCGGCGGCAGCGCGGACAACGGCGGCGTTGCGGACGGACACCCGGTCCACAGCCGCGGCGGTGTCTACGTCGTGGCCAACATCCGCGGCGGCGGGGAGTACGGCCCGTCGTGGCACCGGGCCGCGCTGCGGGAAAAGCGCCACCGGGCCTACGAGGACTTCGCCGCGGTCGCCAGGCACCTGATTTCCCGGGGCGTCACCTCCCGGGAGCGCCTCGGCTGCGTGGGGGGCTCCAACGGCGGGCTGCTCGTGGGCAACATGCTGACGCGCTACCCCGAGCTGTTCGGCGCCGTCTCGTGCGGGGTGCCGCTGCTGGACATGCGCCGGTACACGAAACTCTCGGCCGGCCACTCGTGGATCGCCGAGTACGGCGATCCGGATGTTCCGGAGCATTGGGAGTTCATCAGGACGTTCTCGCCGTACCACCTGCTCAAGGACGGCGTGGACTACCCGGAAACCTTCATCTGGACGGCCACCTCGGATGACCGGGTGGGCCCGGTGCAGGCCCGCAAGATGGCTGCGCGCATGCTGGCCATGGGCATCCCCAACGTGTGGTTCCACGAGGCCTTGGAAGGTGGGCACGCCGGGGCGTCGGACAACAGGCAGGCAGCCGCACTCCAGAGCCGCAGCCAGCACTTCCTCTGGCGCTCGCTGGCCGGCGGGACTGCTTGATGCGGCAGTCCCCGCCCTGCCCGGGCTGACACCTCCGGGCTCCGGCGGCGGCCGTTTTGCACTGTATGGCCGGTTCTGCGTATCCTTGGTTGGCTAGTAATAGCAATTGGAGACGTGCCAGAGCGGCCGAATGGGCTTCACTGCTAATGAAGTGTGGGGCACAACTCCACCGGGGGTTCAAATCCCCCCGTCTCCGCGTTTGGCCCCGGTCTTAGGACCGGGGCCTTTTGCGTTCCCGGGCGCATCCGTCCGGGGCCTGCATCCGTCCCGGGTCTGCATCCGTCCGGGTCGCGGACGGACGGCGCGGCCGTCCCCTTTACGGTGGCAGGATATTCGCATGACTGGCAACGAGGCATTCGACGTGATCATCGTGGGCGGCGGGCATAACGGGCTGGCGGCCGCGGCCTACCTTTCCGGGGCCGGACAGCGGGTGCTGGTACTGGAGAGGCTCGGCCATGCCGGCGGTGCCGCCGTTTCCGCCCAGGCGTTCGACGGCGTCGACGCCCGCCTGTCCCGCTACTCATATTTGGTCAGCCTCCTGCCGCGGCAGATCATCGACGACCTCGGCCTGAACCTCCGGCTGGCCCGCCGCCGGTATTCCTCCTACACGCCTGACCCGTCGCACCCGGGCCGCGGCCTTCTCATCGACAACGGCGACGCCGGCGGCACGGCCGCATCGTTCACCGCCATTGGCGCGCCCGCCGGTGAGGCCGAGGCGTTCGACAAGTTCTACGGCAACTGCCGCAAACTTACCGAAGCCCTGTGGCCCACCATGCTGTCCCCGCTGCCGACCAGGGCGGAGGCGAGGCGGCTGGCGGAGGCCGCCGGGGCAACAGAGGCCTGGGACGCGGTCATGGAGCGGCCCATCGGCGAGTCCATCGCCGCGTCGCTCCAGCACGGCCTGGTGCGCGGGGTGGTGCTCACTGACGCCCTGATCGGGACGTTCGCGCAGGCCGGCAGCGAAGACCTGCAGCAGAACATCTGCTTCCTGTACCACCTGATCGGCGGCGGCACCGGCGACTGGGATGTTCCGATCGGCGGCATGGGGGCGGTGTCCGGCGAACTGGAACGGGCCGCACGGGAGGCAGGGGCCACGGTCCTCACCGGCGCGGAGGTGACGGGCGTCGACCCGACGGGAACCGTCACCTACACGTGCGCGGGCGAGGACCGCGTGGCCGCGGCCAGCTGGGTCCTCGCCAACGTGGCCCCTGCCGTGCTGGCGAGGCTGCGGACGGGCGGGGCGGCTTCCAGCCAGGAGGACCCGAACCCCACCCACTCGCGCGAAGGGGCCCAGGTCAAGGTGAACCTGCTCCTGAAGAGGCTCCCGCGGCTGCTGGACCAGACGGTCAGTCCGGAAGCTGCCTTCGGCGGCACCTTCCACATCAACGAGACCTGGGACCAGCTTGACCGGGCCTACCGGACGGCGGAAGCCGGGGCCATTCCCCGGCCCCTGCCGTGCGAGATCTACTGCCACTCGCTGACGGACCCCACCATCCTGTCGCCGGAGTTGCAGGCGGCCGGCGCCCAGACGCTGACCGTGTTCGGACTCCACGTCCCGGACCGCCTCATCAGCGAAGCGAACAACGACGCTCGCCGCGCCGAACTCCAGGCGGCCGTGCTCAGCTCCCTGAACTCCGTGCTCGCAGAGCCCATCGAAGACCTCCTCCTGACGGCCCCGGACGGGAGCCCCTGCATCGAAACCAAGACCACGCTGGACATCCAGCGGGCCGTCGGCATGCCGCGCGGCAACATCTTCCACGGAGGCCTGGACTGGCCCTTCGTGGACGACGGGACACCGCTGGACACCCCGGCCCGCCGCTGGGGCGTCGCCACCTCCGATGACCGCATTCTGCTGTGCGGCTCCGGCGCCCGCCGGGGCGGGGCCGTCAGCGCAATCGGCGGCCACAACGCCGCCATGGCCGTCCTGGAACTGGCGCGGGGTTCATGAGCAGGGAAGCAGGCGCCCCGGGCCAGGAGACGACGGCGGCCCAACCGTGGAACCCGCGCCTCGCCTTGCTCGTTGCCGCCACGTTCTTCATGGAATTCCTGGACGGGACGGTGCTGACCACAGCCATCCCCAGCATCGCCGTTGACTTCGGTGTGCCGGCTGCCGGCGTGAACATCACCATGACCGCCTACCTGATGACGGTGGCCATGGGCATCCCGCTCAGCGGCTGGCTGGCCGAACGGCTCGGCGCACGGCGTGTATTCTGCCTGGCCATTGCCGTCTTCACCGTCGCTTCCCTGCTCTGCGCGGCGAGCCAGGACCTGACCATGCTGACGCTGAGCCGTGTCCTGCAAGGCTTCGGCGGGGCAATGATGGTCCCCGTCGGCACGCTGGTGGTGCTCCGCGGGACACCCAAATCGGAGCTGCTCAGGGCCACCGCATATCTCGTGTGGCCGGGGCTCCTGGCGCCGGTGCTGGCGCCGCTGGTGGGCGGCGCCCTGACGACTTATCTGTCCTGGCACTGGATCTTCCTGATCAACCTGCCGCTGGGCGCCGCGGCTTTCCTGGCCGCCCTGCGACTGGTTCCGGCCGTGCCTGGCGACCGGCACCGCCGGCTGGACTGGGCGGGGCTGGCCCTCACCACCGCCGGGGTGGGCGCGCTGGTGGTGGGACTCGAGCTGGCCAGCGGCCACCCGGAGGGTCCTTGGACCTGGCTCAGCATCGCAACGGGTGTCCTCGCCTTGGCCGCGGCCGCCGTCTGGATGCGGCGAGCAGCCAACCCGCTGTTCGACCTGACGGTATTTGCTACGCGGACCTTCCGGGCAACGAACACCGGCGGCTTCATCTACCGGCTGACCATCAGCGCCGTGCCCTTCCTGCTTCCCCTGATGTTCCAGGAAGGCTTCGGGTGGAGCCCCCTGCACGCGGGCATCATGGTGGCGGCGGTCTTCATCGGGAACATCGGCATCAAGCCTGCCACCACCCCGCTGATCAGGCGCTTCGGATTTAAGCCGGTACTTGTTTTTGCTTCCCTCGCCTCGGCAATGACCTTCGCGCTGTGCGCCCTGCTCACTCCGGAAACGCCGGAGCCGCTGATCTTTGCGCTCCTCGTGTGCAGCGGGGCGCTCCGCTCCATCGGGTTCTCCGCATATGCCTCCGTCCAGTACGCCGACATCGTGCCGGGGCAGCTGACGTCGGCGAACGCCGTTTCGGCCGCCTTGGTGCAGCTCGCAACCGGCGCCGGGATCGCCGTCGGCGCGCTGCTGCTCCGCGTTTTCGACTCAGCTGCCGTCCTGGCCAGCGGGCTGGGAGGCGTGCTGGGCGCCTCGACGGGCGACGGCGGGGTGGCCGCGTACCGGGGCGCCTTCCTGTCCATCGCCGTGCTGATGCTCCTCAGCACAGTTGACAGCCTCATGCTGCACCGGAACGCCGGGGCCGAGGTCAGCCGGCCTGGGCCAGCGCCAGCGGCAGAACCGCCCCGGCGCCGGCCCGCCTGAGGGCACGGCCGGCCACGGTGACGGTCCAGCGGCTGTCCACGAGGTCGTCGATGAGCATCACGCTCTGGCCGCCGAAACCGGCGAGGGCGGACCCGAGTTCATCGCCCACCGCGAGGCGGTCCCAGACGCCCGCCAGGCGGTAGGCGCTGTTGCCGCCGCGGCCGCCCGTGGGACCCCCGTGCTCCAGCTCCAGCTGCCCGAGGTAAGGGATGCGGCCGATCTCCGAGATGCCCCTGGCCAGCGAGTCCACGAGTGCCGGCCTGCCACGCGACGGCATGCTCACAATTGCCGCCGGACGCCCCGCGCCGCTCCAGCCCGGGACCCTGGAGTCACCGGAGCCCCATTCCCGCAGCACCTGGACGCAGGCCTGCAGCATGCCGGGATCCACGGTGCGGTCCGGCGCTCCCGCAGCAAAGAGCTCCCGCATTGCCCCGCCCCAGCCCAGGTCCGTGAGCCTAGCAAGGACGCGGCCGTCGGCGAGGTTCTCGTCGGGCTTGATTTTCCCCTTCACCGGCACGCCGAGCCGGTCCATTCCGCTGGGCCACTGAAGCCGCGGTTCCAGGACGATGCCTGCCCGGCTCAGCGTCTGCCCCGCAGCCTCGGTGGCCGCAGATGCGATGTCTGCCGGGAACCACTGGCCCGCGCAGTTGTCGCACCGGCCGCAGGCGGAGGCGGTCTCATCATCCAGTACCGACGTGATGTACTCCATCCGGCACCCTGCGGTGTCCTGGTAGATGACCATGGAGTCCTGCTCGTCCACGCGCGCTTCCGAGATGCGGCGGTACCGTTCGGCGTCGTAAGTCCACGGCACACCCGTGGACCGCCAGCCGCCGCCGACGCGTTCCACGGCACCATCGACGGACAGCACCTTCAACAGCAGTTCCAGCGGCGTCCGGCGAAGGTCAACCCGGGCCTCGAGCGCCACGGTGGACACCGCCGACCCGGCCTCCGCCAGGGCGGTCAGCACGGCGGTGGCCTTCTCCTCCGACGGCATGGAGGCAGTGGCGAAGTACTGCCAGATCTCGCGGTCCTCGGAGCCGGGAAGCAGCAGGACGTCGGCATTCGCGGCGCCACGCCCGGCACGGCCCACCTGCTGGTAGTAGGCCACCGGGGAGGACGGCGCTCCGAGGTGCACCACAAAGCCGAGGTCCGGCTTGTCGAAGCCCATCCCCAGGGCGGACGTGGCGACGAGCGCCTTCACCTGGTTGTCCTTGAGGAGCTGCTCAGCCCGTTCGCGGTCCGCGGGGTCGGTGCGGCCCGTGTAGGCGAGCACTTCATGGCCTGCCTCCGCGAGAAGCCGGGCGGTGTCCTCGGCCGCCGACACAGTCAGCGTGTAGATGATCCCGCTGCACGGCAAGTCCGCCAGGTGCGTCAGCAGCCAGCCGAGCCGCTGGCGCGAATCGGGCAGCGTCAGTACCCCGAGCCTCAGCGACTCCCTGCCCAGGGCGCCGCGGATGGTCAGCACGCCGTCTCCCAGTTGCTCCTCGATGTCGTGGACCACGCGGGAGTTGGCCGTGGCGGTGGTGGCCAGTACCGGAACCGTGTCCGGCAGCTGCGTGATGAGGTCCGCGATGCGGCGGTAGTCCGGCCGGAAGTCGTGGCCCCAGTCGGAAATGCAGTGGGCCTCGTCGATGACCAGCAGCCCGGTGCGGCGGATGAGCTCCGGCAGCTGGTTTTCGCGGAACGCGGGGTTGGTGAGCCGTTCGGGCGAAACCAGCAGGACATCCACCTGGTCCGCGGCCAGCTGTTCGCGCACGGTGTCCCACTCGAGCTGGTTGGCGGAGTTGATGGCGACGGCCCGGACACCGGCGCGGGCGGCGGCCGCCACCTGGTCCCGCATCAGCGCCAGCAGCGGTGACACGATGAGCGTGGGGCCCGCCCCGCGCCGCCTGAGCAGCAGCGAGGCCACAAAGTAGACGGCCGACTTCCCCCAGCCTGTCCGCTGCACCACCAGTGCGCGGCGCCCGGCGTCGACCAGGGCCTCAATGGCCTCGAACTGGCCGTCATGGAAGTCGGCTTCCGGGTGCCCAACCAGCCCCCGCAATACCTCCAGGGCCTGGCCCCGGGTCGCAGAGACCGCCCCCTCTTCCGTGCCGGCTGCTGAACCGGACGGAAGGCTGGAAGCGGACGGAAGAACTGCAGCGTGCTGGTTATTGGCCATTGATTCAGTATCCCAGCCGCCTCTGACACTCCCAAGCGCGGATCCGCCTATGTGGACAAGCACCGGTAGGGAACAGATTCGGCCAGCAACCCGCCGCCGCCTCCATGACATCCGGTTCGCAGGCCACACCCCGCTTCCCCGTAAGATAAATCCCGTGACTAGCGACCAGACCCGTACTTTTGACCTTTCAGCCTCGTTCAAGGCGTATGACGTCCGCGGCATCGTGGGCGACTCCATCACCGCTGAAATCGTCGAAGCGGTCGGGGCCGCCTTCGTCGACGTGCTGGGGCTGGAAGGCCAGACCGTCCTGGTCGGAGGCGACATGCGGCCCTCCTCCCCCGAGTTCAGCAAGGCATTCGCCAACGGCGCCGCCACGCGCGGAGCTAACGTCCAGTTGCTGGACCTGATCTCCACGGACGAGCTGTACTACGCGTGCGGCGCCCTGAACGCCGCCGGAGCCACGTTCACGGCAAGCCACAACCCCGCAGAATACAACGGCATCAAGATGGCCAAGGCCGGTGCCGTCCCCATCTCCTCGGAGACGGGACTCAAGGAAATCCAGGCCCTCGCCGAGCAGTACCTGAACACCGGCAGCATCCCCGTCGCGGAAACCCGCGGCCAGATCGGCGTCCAGGACGTCCTGAAGGGCTACGCCGAATACCTGCGCAAGCTCGTGGACCTCTCGGGTTCCCGCCCCCTGAAGGTGGTGGTGGATGCCGGCAACGGCATGGCCGGACTCACCACGCCCGCGGTGCTCGGCGACGCCCTGCTGCCGACGCTCCCCTTTGACATCATTCCGCTGTACTTCGAGCTGGACGGCTCCTTCCCGAACCACCCGGCCAACCCCCTGGAGCCGGAGAACCTGCGTGACCTCCAGGCCGCCGTCGTCGAACACGGGGCGGACATCGGGCTGGCCTTCGACGGCGACGCCGACCGCTGCTTCGTCATCGATGAAAACGGAGACGCCGTGTCGCCGTCGGCCATCACCGGCATGGTGGCCCGCCGCGAAATCTCCCGCGCCAAGGCGCAGGGCGAGGCGACGCCCACCATCATCCACAACCTGCTGACGTCCCGTGCGGTCCCCGAACTCGTCGCCCAGGACGGCGGCCGCGCCGTCCGCACGCGCGTGGGACACTCCTTCATCAAGGCCGTCATGGCCAAGGAAGGCGCCGTCTTCGGCGGCGAGCACTCCGCCCACTTCTACTTCCGGGACTTCTGGAACGCGGACACCGGAATGCTCGCGGCCATGCACGTGCTGGCCGCCCTGGGCGAACAGGGCGGCCCGCTCTCGGAGCTCGGCCGCGAGTACGAGCCGTACATCTCCTCCGGCGAAATCAACTCCGAGATCGAGGACAAGGCCGGCGCCGTGGAGCGGGTCCGCGCCGATTTTGCGAACGACGACGTTGACGTCGACCACCTGGACGGCAGCACCTTCACGGCCGCGGACGGAAGCTACTGGTTCAACCTGCGCCCCTCCAACACCGAGCCGTTCCTGCGCCTGAACGCGGAAGCCACCGACCAGGCCACCATGGAACGCGTGCGCGACCGCGTGCTGGCGCTGGTCCGCCGCTAGGACCGCGAAAATGGCAGAGTCCTCTTCGTCGCCGGCAGAGCCGTCGTGGCGCACGTCCGTGCCGGAGTCCACCGCCACGGACCTGGAAAACCTCCTTGGCACCGGCATGGGGGCCGCGCAGGAGCAGCTTGAGCGCAACGGCGGCTTCCTGCCGTTCGCGCTGGTGGTGGAGAACGACGGCGAAGTCCGGCTTGTGGCCGTCTCGCCGGCTGATGCGGATTCAGGATCGGATGACGAGTTCGACGCCGATGCGATGATCGGCGACCTCACCGAGCTGCTGCGCCAGAACCGGGAAGACTTCCGGGCCGCGGCGATAGTCTGCGACATCACCTTGGTCGAGGAAGGCTCGGACGCCATCCACGTGGCCACTGAGCACCGCGACGGAGCCGCGTTCGCGGCAGTCCTTCCGTACGCAGCGAACCAGGCCACGCGGGAATGGGACTTCGGCGAACTGGCCGCGGACACCAACGAACCAGCCATCTGGGTGGACTAGACCGGGTGGCCCCGTCCATTTGGCGCCGGTCATTAAGCTGGTGACATGAAGATCAACGCCTTCGCGGACGTCAGCCTGCGCGCCCTCATGGTGCTGGCTGCCGCGCCGGACGGCGATCTGCTCACGACGCAGAGCGTGGCGGACGCTGTCGGCACACCCTACAACCACGTCAGCAAGGCGATGGCCAAGCTGCGCCTGCTGGGTCTGATCGACGTCGAGCGCGGACGCAACGGCGGATCCAGGCTCAACGCGGCCGGCCGGGTCATCACGGTGGGCAAGGTCCTGCGGCAGCTCGATACGCGGACCGACGCCGCGGAATGCGTCTCCCCGAGCGGTGATTGCCCGCTGATCAACGAGTGCCGTCTCCGCGGCGCACTGGCCCGCGCCCGGGAAGCCTTTTACCGGGAACTCGATGACGTGGTGGTGGCCGAACTGCCCGGTTCCCGCCAGATGGCGCCCGTCTTCCAGGCGATCCGCCTGCGCCCCGGAGTCTAGACCCAGCTCCCCCGCCCGATTAGGCGAATCACTTCTACAGGGTGTAGAAATTGGGTAAGGAAATTGGTATTTCAAATGCCAGTATCCGTATCCGGTCCGGACGAAGGCCCCGGGCCACTACATCAGGAGTACACACATGCTCTCGGACAAAGCCCGCCCTGTCATCGAGGCCACGCTTCCGCTGGTCGGTTCCCGGATCGGCGAAATCACGCCCAAGTTCTATGCCCGGCTTTTCGCCGCCCAGCCCGAACTCCTGGACGGCCTGTTCAGCCGCTCCAACCAGCGCTCCGGCAACCAGCAGCAGGCGCTGGCCGGCAGCATCGCCGCCTTCGCGACCCACCTGGTGAACAACCCGGGCACGCTTCCGGAGGCCGTCCTGTCCAGGATCGCGCACAAGCACGCCTCGCTGGGCATCACCGAACCGCAGTACCAGGTGGTCTATGAGCACCTGTTCGCTGCCATCGCGGAGGACCTGGCCGGCGTCATCACCGCCGAAATCGCCGAGGCCTGGACCGAGGTCTACTGGCTCATGGCGGACGCGCTGATCAAGCTGGAAAAGGGACTCTACGTGGCGCAGGCAAACAGCAGGATGTGGACGCCATGGAAGGTGGCCGCCAAAACGCAGGCCGGAACCGGTGCCATCACCTTCACGCTCGAACCTGCGGACGACACTCCCATCACTCCTGCGCTTCCGGGCCAGTACGTCAGCGTGAAGGTCCAGCTGCCGGACGGCCTTCGCCAGGTCCGCCAGTACTCACTGTCCGGCGACGCGGGAACGGCCCGCACCTTCACCGCAAAGCTGGACGACGGCGGCGAGGTGTCCCCGGTGCTGCACGCCGGCGTCGGTGTTGGAGACATCCTGGAAATCTCCAACCCGTACGGCGAAATAACGCTCAAGGACGGGGACGGCCCCGTGGTCCTCGCATCCGCCGGCATCGGCTGCACCCCGACGGCCTCCATCCTGCGTTCGCTCGCGGAAGCGGGGACCGGGCGGCAGGTGCTGGTGCTGCACGCGGAAAGCACCCTGGACAGCTGGGCCCTGCGCGGGCAGATGACCGAGGACGTGGAGCGCCTTGACGGCGCAGACCTTCAGCTCTGGCTCGAGGAGCCGCAACCCGGCACCAAGGCCGGCTTCATGTCGCTGCGCGAAGTGGACCTGCCGGCCGGCGCATCGCTGTACCTGTGCGGCCCGCTGCCGTTCATGCGGAAGATCCGCAGCGAGGCAATCGACGCCGGCATTCCGGCGACCCGGATCCACTACGAGGTCTTCGGCCCCGACATCTGGCTCGCTTCATAACCGCAGAAAGCGCGAACGGACACTTAAGCAGCGGGGCTTAAGTGTCCGTTCGCGCAACGTGCGACGGCGGCCCCGCACCTTTCAGCGAAAAGGTGCGGGGCCGCCGTCGTACTCGCAGTGAGGCGGTGGGGACCTAGGCCAGGCGGGCCTTCAGCCCGTCCAGCTCACCTTGGAGCGCCTCGGGCAGCGAGCTGCCGAAGTTGGCGAACCATTCCTCGATCGATGCGAGCTCGGTCTTCCACTCCTCAGGGTCGACGCGCACGGCGTCTTCCACCTGGGCGGGGGTCATGTCCAGGCCCTTGAGGTCGATGGATTCTCCGGTCGGCACGAAACCGATGGGCGTCTCCACGGCATCAGCCTTGCCTTCGAGGCGTTCGATGGCCCACTTGAGGACGCGTGAGTTGTCCCCGAAGCCCGGCCAGGCGAAGCCGCCCTCGGCGGTGCGGCGGAACCAGTTCACCAGGAAGATCTTCGGCAGACGCTCCGGGTTGGCCTTGGCGGACAGGTTCACCCAGTGATTCAGGTAGTCGCCTGCGTCGTAGCCGATGAACGGAAGCATGGCCATCGGGTCGCGGCGCACGACGCCAACGGCGCCGGCCGCAGCGGCCGTGGTCTCCGAGGAAAGCGTCGCGCCCATGAAGATGCCGTTGGACCAGTCACGCGCCTGGGTGACCAGCGGGATGGTGGTCTTGCGGCGGCCGCCGAAGAGGATCGCGGACAGCTCCACACCATTCGGGCTGTGGTATTCCTCGGCCAGCATGTCGATCTGGTCGATCGGCGTGCAGAAGCGGGAGTTCGGGTGGGCCGCCGGCTTGTCGGAGTCCGACGTCCAGGAATTGCCCTGCCAGTCGGTGAGGTGAGCGGGCACTTCCTCAGTCATGCCCTCCCACCACACGCCGCCGTCGTCCGTGAGCGCGACGTTGGTGAAGATGCTGTTGCCCTTGGCGATGGCGCGCATCGCGTTCGGGTTGGTGCCCCAGCCGGTGCCGGGAGCGACGCCGAACAGGCCTGCTTCCGGGTTGACGGCGCGGAGTTCGCCTTCCTTGCCGAAGCGCATCCAGGTGATGTCGTCCCCGAGGGTCTCCACCTTCCAGCCTTCGATGGTGGGATCCAGCAGGGCAAGGTTGGTCTTGCCGCAGGCGGACGGGAACGCCGCGGAAACGTAGTAGGTCTTCTGTTCCGGCGAGGTCAGCTTGAGGATCAGCATGTGCTCTGCCAGCCAGCCCTCGTCATGCGCCATGACGGAGGCGATGCGCAGGGCGTAGCACTTCTTGCCGAGCAGGGCGTTTCCGCCGTAGCCCGAGCCGAAGGACCAGATGGACCGCTCCTCGGGGAAGTGCACGATCCACTTGTCCGGGTTGCACGGCCACGGAACGTCGGCCTGGCCGGCCTCCAGCGGGGCACCGAGGGAGTGCAGGGCCGGGACGAAGAACGCGTTCGTTTCGGTGATCCGGTTCAGGACGTCCGTGCCGATGCGGGCCATAATGCGCATGGAGGCGACAACATAGGCGCTGTCGGTGATCTCGACGCCGAACTTGGGATCCTCGGCATCCAGGTGGCCCATGACGAACGGGATGACGTACATGGTGCGGCCGCGCATGGAGCCGGAGAACAGCCCGCGCAGCTTCTCCTTCATCTCGGCCGGAGCCATCCAGTTGTTGGTGAAGCCGGCGTCGTGCTCCTTTTCGGAGCAGATGAACGTCTGCTCTTCCACGCGCGCCACGTCAGCGGGGTCGGAGAACGCGGCAAAGGAGTTGGGGAAAAGGTCCTGGTTCAGCCTCTTCAGGGTGCCCGCCGCGACGAGTTCGTCGGTCAGGCGGGTGTTTTCTTCCTCGGAGCCGTCAACCCAGTGAATCCGGTCCGGCTGGGTCAGCCCAGCGACCTCTTCAACCCATGCCAGGAGGCCGGCATGTGTGGTGGGTGCTTTCTCAAGCAGCGGCAGTCGCGCCAGATGGCCCATTGTGGTTCCCTTCGTCGGGTTCAGTGGTGTGTGATAAATGCTATTTCTGATCATCTAGCCCATTTCGTGGTCAGACGTGGGATGTCCGCCCCCTCGACGGGGAAATTCCGCGGAAAATCAAGGATCCGGGGTTTACAAAACTTGAAATTCGTGACGAAGGTCACATAGACCGGTCTAGTAGCGGAGATTACACAGGTCTCGATTTGGAACTGGGGCGGACCTCGCGTAAAGTTATTCGAGGTTCGGGGCGAGCGAAGAGTTCGGCAGGAACCGGAAGATGCGCCCATAGCTCAGCTGGATAGAGCGTCTGTCTACGGAACAGAAGGTCAGGGGTTCGAATCCCTTTGGGCGCACAGAGAGAAGATCCGCACCGGATATCCGGTGCGGATCTTTTGCTTTAAGCCCGGGTCTGCCTCAACCATGACGGCCTGCGTCAGGCTGCGCTCGGGTATCCCTTGCCGGGGCGTCGCCTGCAAGGGCGGGCCCTCTACAGAAGGGCGGGCGTCACTCCGCGACGGCGTCGGAAATCCGGCGGCGGATGCCGTCGAAGTGGCGGGTCAGCTCCTGGGCGGCACGGGCCTTGTCACCGGCCGCCACGGCCGTGTAGACGTTCCGGTGCAGCGCGGCCACCGCCGCCAGGTCCTCGGCACCGGCACCGGTCTCGGTATGGATCCTGCGGTAGACCTTCCAGAAGACTCCCAGCAGGTTGAGCAGGAGCTCGTTGTTCAGGGGTTCGAAGAGCCTGCTGTGGAAGTCCGAATCGGCGTCGACGAACGACTCGCCCGCTGCCGCCAGTTCCTCCATCCGGACCACCGATTCCTCGATGCCGGCGAGTTGCTCGGCCGTAATCAGGTCCATGGAACTGCCGATGAGGCCTGACTCCAGCGCCTGGCGCACGTCCACGAGCTGCAGCGCCTCGAGCCCGTGGTGCCGCAGGGACAGCCTGGCGCGGAAAATGAGGCCGTCCGCCAATGCTTCAAAATTGCTGGGCGCCACGAACATTCCGAAGCCGTGGCGGATCTCAATGACGCCCAGGGCCTGCAGGACCTTAAGCGATTCCCGCAGCGTATTCCGACCCACCCCAAGGGCGATGCACAGCTCGTTCTCCGTAGGCAGCGCATCGCCGGGTTCGAGTTCACGGTCAAGGATGAGCTCCATGATGTCCGACTGCAGGGCCCGAAGGCGGGCCTGGGCGCTGAACCTGGCCGGCGGAACAATATTCGAGGACGGCATCGGAACTCCTTTGTGACGGTACTTCCACACGGTAGCGGATGTCCCATGTCCCCTGAGCGGAAGGGGGCATTGTTACGGACCCGGCGGTGCCGGCGGTGCGCCGGCGTGCCCCGGCCGCGTGTCCACGCCGTGAAGCCGAAAGCGGTGCATGGCCCCGGCGTAGGCTGTTGCCATGACGCCACATGTTGTTGAACGGGGATTCGATGTCATTGTGATCGGCGCAGGCGCTGCCGGCGAAAATGTCGCAGACCGGGTGGTGCAGGGCGGCCTGACCGCGGTGCTGGTGGAGGCCGAACTGGTGGGCGGCGAGTGCTCCTACTGGGCCTGCATGCCGTCAAAGGCCCTGCTCCGGCCCGGCACGGCGCTGCACGGTGCGCAGACCGTCCCCGGAGCCAGCGAGGCGGTCACCCAGACCCTTGACGTCGCGGCCGTCCTGAAGAGCCGCGACTCCTTCACCTCCAAATGGCAGGACGACAGCCAGGTGCAGTGGGTGGAGGATGCCGGCATTGAGCTGATCCGCGGGCACGGCTGGATCACCGCGCCGCGGGCCGTGGAAGTCGCCGGCCTCGACGGCAACTCGTATGCGCTCACGGCGCGGCACGCCGTCGTCCTGGCGAACGGCTCCACGCCAAACCGGCCGCCCATCGACGGACTTTCCGAAGTTCAGTACTGGGGAACCCGCGAGGCGACGTCGGTCAAGGAGATCCCCGAACGGCTGGCCGTCCTTGGCGGCGGCGTCGCGGGCACGGAGCTCGCCCAGGCCTTTGCCCGCCTCGGGTCGGCCGTCACGCTTGTGGCGCGCAGCGGCCTGCTCCGGAATTTCCCCGCGGAGGCCGCGAAGCTGGTTGCCGCCGGGCTCCGCGCCGACGGTGTGGAAATCCGCCTGGACACCGGGACGCGGAGCGTTCGCGAGAACGACAACGGCTCCCTGACCCTGACGCTCGACGGCGGCGACACCGTTACGGTGGACAGGCTCCTGGTTTCGACAGGGCGGCACCCCGCCCTGGAAGGGCTGGGGCTGGAAAGTGTGGGGCTAGGTGCCACTACCGGAAAGGCCCCGACGCTGAGCACGGACTCCACCGGCCTGGTGCACGGCGCAGCCGGCAGCGACGACAGTCCGTGGCTCTACGCGGTGGGCGACGCGGCGGGCAACGCCCTGCTCACGCACCAGGGCAAGTACGAGGCCCGCGCCACCGGCGCAGCCATCGCGGCCCGCGCCAAGGGTGAGCTAACGGGTGCGCCCGAGGCCTGGAGCCGCTGCGCGCAGACCGCAAACGAGCACGCAGTTCCCAATGTGGTGTTCACGGATCCGGAGCTGGCGAACGTCGGCCGGTCCGTGGAGCAGGCCCGGAAGGACGGCTACAACGTGTCGTCCGTGGAGCTGCCCATCGCCGTGGCGGGCTCTTCCCTGCATGCCAAGAACTACGACGGCTGGGCGCAGCTCGTGATCGATGAGGACCGCAAGGTCCTGCTCGGTGCGACGTTTGCCGGCCCCGACGTCGCCGAGCTGCTGCACGCGGCGACGATCGCCGTCGTCGGTCAAGTCCCGCTCGACCGGCTCTGGCACGCCGTCCCCTCGTACCCCACCATCAGCGAAGTCTGGCTCCGGCTCCTGGAGAAGTACGGCCTCTGACCCCGGCCGAACCACAGCGCGAACGGACAGCAAATGCCCTCAAATGCGAGTTTTGAGGGCATTAGCTGCCAGTTCGCGCATGACCGATGGATCACAATGACACGAATCTATTTGAACTGACCGGTCAGTTTAGTTAGCCTTGATGCAGACGACATCTGCGAAAGGCTCCCTTTGCTCTCCGTACAACAGCTTCGCGTGAACGGCCGGCGGGATGATCTCCTCCCGCCCACGTCACTGCAGGCATCCCGCGGCGACCTGCTGCTGGTCACGGCCGACCGCCAGGACCAGCGGACCGCGCTGGCCCTGGCGCTCAGCGGCCGGATGAAGCCGGGCGGCGGAACCATCAGCTGGGACGGGCAGACCAAAATCAAGCAGCTCCGCACCGCCGGCGCGCTGGTGGACTCCCCCGGCGTCAACGAACCCGAAGAGCACCTGAGCGTCCGCGACCTGGTGACAGAGGATCTGTCCCTCATTCCCCGCCGGTACCGCGGGGCCCTCCTCAGCAAGCCTTGGCTGAAGATCAACCGCTTCGAGGACATCGCCGGGATGTGGGCCGAGCAGCTCCCTCCGCGGCGCCGCACCGAGCTCCTGACAGCCCTGGCGCTCGCCAACCCCCGCACGGACCTCCTGGTCATGGACTCCCCCGACAGGCACAGCGCCGAGCCGGCGGACTGGCTGCCGCGGCTCACAGAACTGGCGTACGACGGCGGCCGGCCACTCGCCGTCGTCGCCGCCGTGACTGCCCTCCCGCCCGGCTGGACCGGCCCGGCCGCCGTCATCGGCAACGCGGCCCCGAAGGCCGCCGTCACCGAAGAACAACCCGAAAACGAGGACGCAAAGTGACAGTGCTGCGGCTGGCCCGTTCCGAACTCAAGCGGATGACCGGCGGCCTGCTGCCCAAGCTGACCATCCTGGCGCTGACCATGGTGCCCCTGCTCTACGGCGCTGTCTACCTGTACGCCAACTGGAATCCGTACGGCAACCTGAACCAGATCGACGCCGCGCTTGTGATGGAGGACGCCGGCGCCGCCACCAGCGACGGCGTCCGCCTGCAGGCCGGGCAGAAGGTGGCGGACAGCCTCGTTGAAGGGCACGTGTTCAACTGGCAGCCCGTCCAGTCCGCCGCCGAAGCGGACCAGGGCGTCAGCGAGGGAAAGTACGCCTTTGCGCTCAAGATCCCCCGCGACTTTTCCAGCAACCTGGCCTCCCCCGGAAGCTTCGATTCGGCCAGCCAGGCCATGCTCAACGTCACCACCAACGACGCCAACAACTACCTGCTCAGCACCATCGTGGACAAGCTCACCACCGCCGTGCACGCCTCCGTCGCCAAGGAGGTCGGAGCGGAAACAGCGAACCAGCTCCTGACGGGATTCGGCACCATCCACACGCAAATGGCCAAGGCGGCCGACGGCGCCGGAACCCTGGCGGACGGCGTCGCCCGGCTCCGCGATGGCGCCGCCGGCCTGCATCAAGGCACCGGCCAGCTCGAGGCAGGCGCGGCGGAGCTCTACGACGGCCAGGTCAAACTTCGCGACGGCGCCGCGCAGCTTGCTTCCGGAGCCGGCCAGCTGAGCGGCGGGCTGGCACAGCTCAAGGACAAAACTGCCGGGCTTCCCGCCGATTCGCAGAGGCTTTCCGACGGCGCCGCCCAGGTCGCCGCCGGAAACGCGGCGCTGAACACCAAAGTCCAGGACGTCGTCGGGCAGCTGCAGGCCGCAGACGACGGGCTCCGGGCGCGGGTCCAGGAGTCCAATGCCCGGCTGGTCGCCGCCGGCGTCCTGACCCAGGATCAGGCGGCCAAAGTCCTGGCCGACTTCGACTCCGCCGCGGCCTCCGGGCCAGTCACAGACGCGAGGGCGAAAATCCGGGCCGACGCCGCACAGATCCAGCAGCTCGCCGACGGCTCGGCCGCCGTGAGCGCCGCGGGGGCCGAGCTCGCCGCAGCAGCTCCTGCGCTGTCCGGCGCCATCTCCACGGCATCGAGCGGCGCGGACCGGCTCTCCGCCGGCGCAACAACCCTGGCGGCCGGACAGCAGGCGGCCCTGGACGGTGCGGCCGCGCTCTCTGAGGGGGCCCGGAAGCTTGACGACGGCGCAGCCCGGCTGGAGACCGGAGCCGGCACCGCAGCCGACGGTTCCCGGACGCTGGCCACGGAGCTGTCGAAGGGTGCCGGCAAGGTGCCCAACCCGGATCAAGCGCAGAAAAGCAACCTCTCCGGTGTGATGTCCGATCCCGTGGCCGTCAGCAACGTATCGCAGGCCAAGGCGGGTTCCTACGGCGCCGGGCTGGCGCCGTTCTTCCTGACCCTGGCACTGTGGATCGGCGTGTTCATGCTGGTCCAGGCCATGCGCCCCGTCACGCAGCGCGCCCTCGCCTCCAACGCGCCCGCTTGGAAGATCGCCGTCGGAGGCTGGCTTCCGTTCCTTGCCGTGTCCGCCGTGCAGGCCAGCCTCCTCACCCTGGTGGTGAATGTGGGGCTGGGGCTGAATCCCGCCCATCCCATGCTGATGTGGCTGTTCCTGCTTGCCGCGGCGGCGGCCTTCAGTGCCATCATCCAAGGCGTGGTGGCCCTGCTGGGTTCGCCGGGGAAGCTGGTGGTCCTCATTCTCCTGGTGCTGCAGCTTGTCTCCTCCGGCGGAACGTTCCCGTGGCAGACCACGCCGCAGCCGCTGCACGTGGTGCATCAGATCCTGCCCATGGGCTATGTGGTCAACGGCATGCGGCACCTGGTCTACGGCGCGGACCTCTCCATGATCCCGTCCACCGTGGCCGGACTGCTTGGCTACACTTTGCTGGGGGTGGTGCTCTCAACGCTGGCCGTCCGCAAGCACAAGTTCTGGACCCTCAAGACCCTGAAACCGGAGATCGCCGTATGAGCTCGTCGGAGGCCGGCCAGGCGGCCGTTCAGCCCAAGAAACTCCGCCCCGCCCGGACGAACGCCACCAAACAGAAGCTCTTCGAGGCCTCCATGGAGCTGATCGGCGAGCGCGGCGCGGCAGGGGTGACGGTGGACGAGATCGCGGCGGCGGCAGGCGTTTCCAAGGGCACGGTCTACTACAACTTCGGCAGCAAGTCCGACCTGATCGCGCAGCTCCTGCGGCACGGCGTGGACATCCTCGAAGCCAGGCTTCTCAGCGTGCAGGGCGAATCGGCGGACTCCCTCGCCGGCATGGACGCCATGATCGGGCAGGCCATGGACTTCATGGCGGAGTATCCGTCCTTCGCCCGGCTGTGGGTGAGCGAGAACTGGCGCACTCCCAGCGAATGGCAGGACACGTTCGCGGAGCTCCGCACACGGCTGCTCGGAGTGATCGGCTCCGCGATTGAAAGCGTGGCCGCGGAGTACCCCGTGGACGCCTCCATCTCCCGGGGAAGCCTGGAAACGGCGATATTCGGCGCCTGTTTTGTGGTCGGACTCGACCGCCAGACGTACAACCCGGAGCGGACCCGTGACCAAAGTGTTGCGGCCATCATGGCCATCATGCGTGGCTACGTGCAGAAGTAGCCTGATCCTCAGCCATGATTAGTCCCATGGGCCACATGGGTAACAGCGGGAAGACAGCCATCGGCGCTGTTTTCGCCGCGCTCGGCACGCTGGTGCTGACGGCCGTCACCCTTGAGGAGGCTGCGCTGTTCGCTTTCCTGGGCGCAGTGGCCGTGGGATACGTGGCGTCGGTGGCCGAAGCATTTGCCCGCCGGCGCTACCTTGCCCTGCTGGCCGGCGGCGTCGGGACCAGTCTGTTCATCGGCTGCAGCATAGCCTTCCTGCGCATGTGGGGCCTGGCGTTCAACCAGGACCCCGGGGCACTCGGGGAGGCCGTGACCACCAAGGACTCGGACATCTACTTCTACCTGGCGGCCGCCTCGGGTTCGCTGACCCTGCTGGTGCTCTTCGCCGGGGCCGTCTGGCCGTCCGGCAGGCGCCTGCGGCCGCGGCCCCGGGTCGCGGCCCGTAAACCGGCACCCGCCCGTGCGCCCACGCGCCGGCCTGCCGCGAGAGTCCCTGCAGGCACGCGGCAATCTCCTGCGACCGCCCAGCGCACTCCCGCACAGCGGCAGGCTACACCGCGTCAGGCCCTCCAGCGCACCGCGGCACCCCGCCAGTCCCCACCGCGCCAGTCGGCTCAGCGAACAGCCGCCCCGCGGACATCCGGCTCAGGGACATCCGGTTCAGGGACGTCCGGCTCGGGGACATCTGCCGGCAGGACTCCCCGCCGCTGAACGGCCGCAGAACCGCCGCGCACGCCCGACGTTCAAGGCCCGACGTTCAGGGACGGCACGCAACGCAGTGGCCAGGTCACCGAAGACCCGGGTCACCGAAAGACGCCAAATGCCTGCCATCCGTTGCCCACCTGGCGGCTTCCGGTGAACCGGCCGCTGCCCAGGCTGTAGTAGATGAGCCGGCCGTCAACGGTCTTTGCCGTGATGCCGCGCGTTCCCGTGCCCTGGAACCCGAACGAGGCATGGGACTGGGCGACGGCGCCCCAGCCGTTCCCCACCTTCGGGCGCGCCTCCCGCGCGAACCTGCCGGCGCCGTCGGACCTGTACAGCATGAGGTCCCCGGCCGCGGTGGTGGCCAGCAGGTCCTGACGCCGGTCGTTGTCGAAATCGGCCATGGCCAGCTTCAGTCCCAGGAACCCGTTCCCGATCTGCTGCCGGGCCCCAAGGGCACCGCCGGCGGCATTCGGGTAGAAGTACATGGCACCGTCCGCAGCCGTTCCCACCACGCCGGGGAACCGGTGGCCGCTGTGCCACTTGCCCACGGTGATGTTCATAGACTGCCAGCCCGCCGTGCCGGCGGTAAATGGGCTGAGGAAGCCGCCGGAGAGCTTGCCACGATAGACCGTGAGGGTTCCGCTCTTCCACTGGGCGATGATGTCGTTGACCCCGTCAGCGTTCCAGTCGGCTACGAAGCCGGCTTTCAGTCCGGCCCAGCCGGAACCGATCCGTTCCCGGGAACCGAAGCCGCCTGTGCGGTTGGCCGGATAGTTCCACAGGATGCCGGCGGAATCTGCGGCGAGCACATCGGCCCCGCTCTTGATGGACGGGCGGGCCGCGAAGTACTGCTCCATGGTGGGGATGGCGCGGATCTTCATGTCCGTGGCCAGCTGGACCCCGACGAACCGCAGATGCCAGGGTTCATAGGTGTAGCCGGTGATGTGCGTGTAGCCCGCCGGATACCGCACGATGAACCCGTAGCGGTGCGCGTTCGCAGCCACCCAGCTCCCGCCCGGGGTGGTTCCGAAGCAGGCGCTCAGGCCGCAGCCGCCGCCCACATTGCCGACGTCAGCGGCGAGCCCTGTCTGGTGCTCGCTGTAACCGGGACGCGCCGAGATCTGGTCCGCATACGCCTGGCCGTACATCTGGACGTAGGAGCTGTACAGCGCGCTCTGGGAGGCATAGGACCTGTACGCGCTCACAACCTCCAGGGAGTGTCCGGCAGCACGCGCGCCGGCGAAGAGCTGGCTCATCGCGCCCGACACCTGGGCTCGCAGCAGATGGCCCGTGCCGCCCCACGAGACAAGGTCCCCCGGAACGAACTGCGCGGGGTTCAACGGCCGGGACTTGTTGACCAGCACCCAAGGGTTGCCCGGGTCTGTCACCACGCGTGTGGACAGCACCTCTCCGGACGGAGCGGCGTTGGAGGCCGGCGCACCGGCCGCAAACAGCATCAGAACGACGACGACGGCGGCGAACCGCCGGGCGCGCCCCCGCCACAGGTTCAAACCAGAAATCAGCATGGCGGGCCCTTCCCCACTAGACGACGCTGAGATCAAGGGTACCCGTGCGCAGCCGGGCAATACCGGCGGTGTTCGTGCTAGTGGGCGCGGGGGACCTTGAAATGCATGAGGCGGGCGTCCTGCCCGTCGAGCTCCGCCCAGGATTTCTCCGTCTCGAGGACGGTCAGCCCGCTGGTGGGGAACCGTGTTGCCGCGTCCATATAGGCGTCGTGCTTGGAATCGCGGGACGCCAGGTGCATGGCCAGGTCCTGCACTCCGGGCATGTGGGAGATCACCATGAGGGTGGTCACGGTATCCGGAACGTGGTTGATGACCGCGAGCATGCGGAGCGCGGAGGCGGCGTACAGCCCGTCCTCAAGCTTCGGCGTCGGCGCTTTGTCGCCGAGCTCGCTGCACACCCAGGTGCAGGTCTGCCGGGTCCGCAGGGCGCTCGAGCAGAGGATGAAGTCCGGGACGATGTTGTGTTTGAGCAGCCACTTGCCCGCCAACGGTGCCTCGCGGTGGCCGCGCTCTTCCAGGGGACGGTCATGGTCCGCCACGCCTCCGGGCCAGTCGGACTTGGCGTGGCGCATGATCACCAGACGCCTCTTGTGGTGCGCGCTCATGGACTCACCCTACTACCCAACTAGGTAGCAGCACGTGTCCTTTTGAGGCTCGAGAACGACGCGACCTGCGACCCAGTCGGGCAAGCCAGGGCTGGACGGTGCGGGTCAGTCGTCCAGGACGAAGGTCACCTCCAGCACAACATGCCAGGCGACGACGGAGCCGTCGGCGATTTCGACTTTCTGTTCCTTGACCCAGGCACCGGAAACGCCGCGCAGGGTCTTGTTGGCCCGGGCAATGCCCTCTTTGATGGCGTCGTCAAAAGAGGTTTTGGAGTTGGCGCTCAGCGTGGTGATGCGTGCAACGGACATGGCTCCTCCTGCTAGTCGAATCAACGATCAGAGCCTACGCCGCACCAAGAAAAGTCAACAGAGCCCCAACAAACCCACCCGCGGAGAGGCCCTCGCCGAAGGACCCGGAGCCCAAGAACGACAGTCCCAGGAGAGGGCGCTGTAGTGCAGGCGCCCCGCGAAAGCGAAAGCGCCCGCCCCAGCAGGGACGGACGCTTTGGCGTTTACGGAAAAGGCTAGATCGAGTACTCCGGCGCGGCCCAGACAACGACTTCGGGGTGCTCGTAGAACCGGTAGCCTTGGCCGCGGACGGTACGCACGGTGTTGGCGAGGCGTCCCAGCTTGGAGCGGAGGCGGCGGATGTGGACGTCGATGGTGCGCTCATTCGGCACCTCTTCGGCGTTCCGCCACAGGCCCTCGAGGAGTTCATCACGGCCCACGGTGCGGGTGCCGTTCTCCACGAGGTAGTTGAGGAGCTCGAACTCCTTGAACGTCAGGTTCAGGGATTCGCCGTCGAGGTGCACTTCGCGGCGGGCGAGGTCGATCAGCACGCCGGACGGACGGGGGTCCTGTGCCGGCTGCAGGCGCGCGGCCTCGGTGCGCTGCCGGGTGTTGACGGTCGGGTCGCCGAACGTGGAACGGACGACGTCGAGCGCGGAACCCGGGGCGCTGGCCGGCGCCACGGCGACGGCCGCATAGCTCTCGGCACCGGAAACGAGCGACTGGGCGTACGCCCGGATCTCCTGGGCGAGCTTGGCGATGGAGGTGCCGGCAGCTGCCGCGGTTTCCTCGTCGATCCCCATGTAGAGGACGAATCCGCGGGCCACGTTGTCGTTTGGCACGGGCCGGACGGAGGCGCCGGCGGCCGGGGCAACGACGGGCGTCGGCGCGGTCAGCGGAGCGGCTTCCTCAGCCGGCACGGCACGCAACTGGCCGTAAGAATTGGGGTTGTAGCCCTGGGGTGCGTAGCCGGGGGCGGGAAAGTTGTTCCCCTGGCCCGCCGGCGGGAAGGCCGGACGGGGGCCGAATCCCTGGCGCAGGCCCGACGTCTGGCCGGCCTTGTTGGCGTTACGGACGGAGATGTGGACGTATCCAGATGCAACTGACATGAATGCTTACCTCAATGTGAATGGCCGTCATCGCGGCTCGAATGCTTGGTTCCCCGCAATGAGTCCTGGGGAGGGGCGCCCGACGCTGGGCTGGGGGCGAATGCCTAAAAACTTTGTGGGGTAGAAAGTTAGGCGTGCATTCGACAACAGCGCATGTCGGCAGCAGCGGGTGTGCTGGGCCAATATTCTGCGGCTGCAGGTGCTGTTGAGTTCTTGTTCACAATTGAAAGTGTGCAACGTAACAATGAAAACTTGCAAGTAACAATGGGCCGCATCGTCCGCATCGTGAGACGAAACGCGTCTTTGTGGGGCAAGTCACAATTCTACAAGGCTGAATTTTCCCGATCTTTTTCCAGACCGATCGGTCGGAAAGCGCCATTTTTCGAATCATATTCGCCAGAACCCCTTTATTTCGTCAAATATTCAGCAACATTTCATATGCGGGAATTCCGGCCCCGCAAATCCCCGGTTGTCCAGCTATGACGCCATTCGGACGGAAGATTTTGGGCCATGCATGCGCGCAGGCACTGGTCAAACGGCTGCACGCGGTCCGGGCCGTGCCCAGGCTGGCGGACCTGGGCGCCCTCGGCCGGGATCAGCCGGCGCGCCCTCAGCTGGTCTGGCCCGTCTGCCCGGCCTGCACGGCGGCGATCAACTGCACGCTTTCCGCGGCGAAGGCCGAACCGTCCCTGGCTGCGACGATCCTCACGGTGGCCCCGGCGGCGATGTCCGCCACGGTCAACCCGCTCGCAGATGACTGCTGGCGCCTTAGCTGCTGGTTAGTCACGGCTGTGGCGTCGCCCAGCGTGTAGGACCGGGTGAACCCGTCTGCGCTCTTGACCGTGACCGAGCCGGAGGAGACGTCCGTGACGGTGCCCAGTTGCGCCACCTTTGTGACGTACTGGCCGTTCTCCTCGATGACGTACTCGGAGTGGACAGCCGACGAGATCCCGCTGCCCATGCCGCCGAGCCCGCCCGGCGCGAAGTCGCCGCCCTGGCCGGGCACCGTGCGCGGTCCGCCGAGCGCCCCGCCGCCGTCCTGGGTCATTCCGTCCTGCGGCATTCCACCCGGTGCCAGGCCGCCCTGGCCCGCGCCACCGGCTGCCGCGATTCCGTCGGCCGCCGCCGCATTGCTGCCCAGACTGTAGGCGCCAACGCCCGCCCCGGCCGCCAGGATGGTGGCTGCGCCGGCGGCCACGAGCCCGCGCTTCATGGTCCACGGTTTCGGGTTAGCCGCCGCACCGCCAGCTCTTCCGGCCGGGGCCGGCGCGCCCCAGCCCGCTCCCCCGCCGGATGGCTGTTCGGCCGGCAGTTCGTACACGGCGGTGCTTGACGACGCACCTGGAGAAGCTGAGGTTGAAGAAGCCGACGGCTGGGCGCCCCACGCGGCGCCCGGGCGGGCAGTCGGAGGCAGGGGCGTGGTTTCCGGAACAGGTGGGTGCTGTCCGCTCATTGTTATCTCCTTTTGGCGTTGCGGAACTTGTCCATTCCAGACTGGGAACCCTTCCTGTGTCTGGCCTGTGCAGGGCAAGAGGCATGCCTGTGACCCGAGAAATCCCCACGCTGCGCCGCCCAGCTCGCTAGGCTTGGATTCACAGCCGGCGCACAGGAACACCAAAGCGCCGGCTAAACCCCGGAACGGAGAGTTGTCCCATGGCCACTTCGCACTCCATGACCAACAACCTTCCCCAGCTCACCCACCCGGACGGCTCACCCATCCGCGCCCTGGTGGTTGACGACGAACCCAGCCTGTCCGAACTGATGAGCATGGGCCTGCGCATGGCAGGCTGGTCCGTTGCCGTGGCCGCTGACGGCCCCGAAGCCGTCAAGCTCGCCAAGGAATTCCGTCCAGACGTCCTCGTGCTGGACGTGATGCTCCCCGGTTTCGACGGCGTTGAGCTGCTCGGCAGGATCCGCGCCTTCGCGCCGGAGGTTCCGGCGCTGTTCCTGACAGCCAAGGACGCCGTGCAGGACCGCATCGTGGGCCTCGCCGCCGGCGGCGACGACTACGTGACCAAACCCTTCAGCATGGAGGAAGTCCTGCTGCGCCTGCACCGGCTGGTGCAACGCTCGGGCGTGGCCGCAATGGACTCCGCCGAACTGGTGGTGGGGGACCTGGTTCTGAACCTGGACACCCGCGAAGTCACCCGCGCCGGGGATGAACTGCAGCTCACCGCGACCCAGTTCGAGCTCCTGCGGTACCTCATGGAGAACCCCAAGCGGGTGGTCAGCAAGGCCCAGATCCTGGACCGGGTGTGGAACTACGACTTCGGCGGCCAGGCCAACATCGTTGAGCTGTACATCTCGTACCTGCGCAAGAAGGTGGATGCCGTGCACCCGCCCATGATCCATACGGTCCGCGGTGCGGGCTACGTCATCAAACCGGCAGACTAGGCCGTGGCGAATCTTTCCGGAGCCGCCCGGACCCAGCGCCGCAGCTGGCTGAAGCCCGGCACCTGGCATCTCCGCACCCGTCTTGTCCTCGTGGCCATGGCGCTGCTCGTGGCCATCTGCGCTGCGATCGGCCTGTTCAGCTACGCCAGCATGGACTCATTCCTGACCCGCCAGCTCGACGAGCAACTCACCGGGGCCGCTGACAGGGCCCGCGATTTTGGCCGTCCCCCGCCCGGCGCCACGGGCAACAAGCCCGATCCCCTCGAAGGCCGGGGCCAGCGGGTGGGCACCCTGGCGGCCAGGATCCAGGCCGGGCAGGTCAGCGCAGGATTCCTGGCCTCCGATGCCACCCGCAAAGCACTGTCGGCGGCGGACGACCAGGTTCTCCTGGGCCTGCGCCGCGACGGCGTCCCCGTTGACCGCACCCTGTCCACCGGGGCTTACCGGCTGGTCGCCGCCCAGACGCCCTATGGCGACGTCATGGTGACCGGGCTGCCCCTCGCCGACAAGCAGAACACCCTGACCTCCCTGGTCTGGACCATCACCATCGTGTCGCTGGGCGGCATCGTCCTGATCGGCCTCGCCGGCACGGTACTCATCCGCCGCACCATGAAGCCGCTGGAGCAGCTCTCGGAGGTGGCCACGCAGGTTTCGCGCCTGCCGCTGGACGCCGGTGAAGTGGCACTCGCCGTCCGCGTCCCGCCGTCGAACGCCCATCCCGGAACGGAAGTGGGCAGCGTGGGCCACGCCCTCAACCAGATGCTGGACAACGTGTCCAATGCGCTGGAGGCGCGCCAGGAGAGCGAAATGAAGGTCCGCCAGTTCGTGGCCGATGCCTCGCACGAGCTCCGCACCCCGCTCACGGCCATCCGCGGCTACACCGAGCTGATACGCATGACCGAGAAGTTCACTCCCGACGGCCAACGGTCCCTGGCCCGTGTCCAAAGCCAGTCCGAGCGGATGACAACGCTGGTGGAGGATCTCCTGCTGCTCGCCCGGCTGGACGAGGGCCAGCCGCTCAAGCTCAGCGACGTGGACCTCACGCAGCTCGTGATCGAGACCGTGAGCGACGAAAAAGTCATGGCGCCGGACCGCATCTGGCACCTCGATCTTCCCGAGGAACCGGTGGTGGTCCGCGGCGACGCTTCGCAGCTGCACCAGGTGCTGGCCAACCTGCTGTCCAACGCGCGCAAGCACACCGGACCGGGAACCACGGTGGTGACCGGCGTAATGAGGTCTGCCGACGGCAGCGCCGTGGTCACCGTGACGGACGACGGCGCGGGCATCCCCCCGGAGTTCGTGGACCGGGTCTTCGCACGCTTCGCCCGCGCAGACGCGGCACGCGCCACGCCGGCGCACGCGGTCCTCTCGCCGGCCGGCTCCGGCGGACAACCCGGCTCCGCCGGACATCCCGGGCCGGGGGCAGCTTCGGAACCGGGGGCCGCAGGGACTGCCTCGGCAGAGGGAACCAGCGGCCTGGGACTGGCCATTGTGCAGTCGATCGTGCAAACCCACGGCGGCACCGTGGAAGTCACCTCGCGGCCCGGCCGGACCGAATTCGCCGTCCGCCTGCCTGCGCAAGCCGACGCGCCGTCGTCGTGACCTCCGTTACCTAAATGTGACTTAAGGGTGAGCCTCCTGTACCGTCGATAGGGTGCAGGCACCATTAGGGCCGCACATCCGGATGGACGCCCAGCTCTGCCGCTTCCCGGATTCCGCTAGTTCAGGCAGAGGCGGGGGAACCAGAGTCCCGGGCTTTCCGCATCAGCCCTTGGGGTGAAGCCGACACGTGAATTTTCCGTGCGGCCGGATGACCTCATCCGAATCCGACAGCTAACTCCGCAGGTGTTGAGAGGCAATCCACCATGTCTGATTACAAGGATCAGGCGCGCCCTGATCGCGCCCCCAAGCAGTCCCGGCAGAAACTTTCCCGCCACCGCGCCGAGCCAGCTGCACCGGCAACTCCCTGGGGCCGGCTGACCGCGGGCATCCCGTCGTTCGGCCGCCGCGCTGCCGTGGTGACCACCGCCTGTGCCGTGCTCATCGGCGTCGGCGCGGCAAGCCAGGCAGCCGAACACGCAGCGCCGGCGGCCAGTTCCGAAGCGGCCTCCGCCACGTCTGGCGAGGCACCGACGCTGAACTTCGACAAGACCCTCATCGCTGCGCTGCCCGCTCCGACCGCAGCCGCGGTGGCTCCGCAGTCAATTGCCAAGCCGGCCGCGCCCAAGGCAACCGCGAAGGCAGCCGCCCCCAAGGCAGCCCCCGCGCCGGCCAAGGCTGCTGCCGCCCCGGCCGCCAAGGTTGCCCCGGCTGCTCCGGCTCCCAAGCCCGCAGCCGTCGTCGCTGTGAATGACCCCGCCGGCGCGCAGGCCTATGCGGCGAGCAAGCTCGCTTCCTTCGGCTGGGCCGCGGACCAGATGCAGTGCCTGCAGACCCTTTGGACCAAGGAGTCCGAATGGCGCACCACCGCCACCAACGCGAGCAGCGGCGCCTACGGCGTAGTGCAGTCCCTGCCCGCCGAGAAGATGGCGAGCCATGGGGCGGACTTCCGCACCAACTACCGGACGCAGATCAACTGGGGCCTGGACTACGTCAAGGAACGCTACGGCTCCCCTTGCGGCGCGCTGAACTTCCACCTCGCCAACAACTGGTACTAATCCCAGCTGCTCGGCAACTGACGGCGTGCATTTCTGCACCGCTTTGACGTCGACGAAGGGCCCCGGATCCGCGTGATCCGGGGCCCTTCGGCGTTCCTGCAACTCCGAGCAGCCCGGAAAGTGGTGCAGAAATGCAGCATCCGGCGAGCGATATAGGCCGTTTTTGGCGAACGGCTGAGAGTTCCACAGCCGCTGCACAGCTTCGACCTAAAACCCTCTTATGGGGCGCCTCCACAGTTGAAGCATGACCCTCACCGATCAGGCCTCCGGATCCCAGCCGCACCCTCCGCTGCACCTCCAGCCGCATGCTCCCGACCACGCCGCTCCGGCGTCCGGACCCGGCCCTGCCCGCATGCTGACGAGGCACCCGCGGCGTTCACCCATCGACACCGCCGCCGCTGTCCCCGTGCTGGACGTGACCATCCCGGTCTACAACGCGGAACGTGACCTGGAGGAATGCCTGCGCCGGCTGCACGCCTACCTCCGCGATGCCTTCCCGCACACCTTCCGCATTACCGTGGCAGATAACGCAAGCACGGACGGCACGCTCAAGGCCGCCGAGCGCGTGGCCCGCGAGCTCCGTGAAGTGTCCGTGGTGCACCTCGACGAAAAAGGCCGCGGCAACGCCCTCCGGAAGGTGTGGCTGGCCTCGCCGTCGCCCGTCCTGGCCTACATGGACGTGGACCTCTCCACCGATCTGGCCGCCCTGGGCCCCCTCCTGGCGCCGCTGATCTCCGGCCACTCCGACCTCGCCATCGGCACCCGGCTGACCCGCAATTCCCGGGTGATCCGCGGACCCAAGCGCGAGTTCATCTCCCGCAGCTACAACTTCCTGCTCCAGTCCCTGATGGGCGCGCACTTCAGCGACGCCCAGTGCGGCTTCAAAGCCATCCGTGCGGACATCGCCCAGCAGATCCTCCCCCACACGGTGGACAACGCGTGGTTCTTCGACACCGAGCTCCTGGTCCTCGCCGAGAAATGCGGCCTTCGCGTCCATGAGGTCCCGGTGGACTGGACCGACGACCCCAACTCCAGCGTGGACATTGTCCAGACGGCCCTGGCCGATGTCCGCGGCATGGCCCGACTCAGCAAGGACATGGTGTCCGGACGCATCCCCGTGGCGGAACTCCGGGCGGCGCTGGCCCGCGGCCCCCTGCCCGCGGCGTCCCGCAGCCAGGAGCAGAGCCCGGGCGGCAGCCTGTTCGGCCAGCTGGTGCGTTTCGGGACAATCGGCGTGGCATCCACGCTGGCTTATCTGCTGCTCTTCTACCTGTGCCGCAACGTGATGGACCCGCAGCTCGCCAACCTCCTGGCCCTGCTCACCACGGCCGTGGCCAACACCGCCGCAAACCGGCGATTCACCTTCGGCATTGCCGGCAGCAGCGATGCTGCCCGACACCACTTTGAAGGGCTGCTGGTCTTCGGGATCGGGCTGGCCCTCACGTCCGGGGCGCTCGCCTTTGTCCATGAAAGCACGACGCCGGACCGCTGGCTTGAGCTGGTGACCGTCACGGCGGCCAACCTCGCGGCAACTGGCGTGAAGTTCCTGCTGTTCAGGCTGTGGGTGTTCCGGCGGCGGCAGTCGCCGCCAGAACCGGCGCCTGCCGCCACAGATTCCGAGCCCTGCACAGAAGAGGCGAAGTAAATGACCACCACCGCCAGCCACACCCCGGCCGCCCCCGCGGACGGCATCAAGCACACCGGCACAGCGGACGCCGGAAGCACGGACACCGGAAGCAACGGCTCCGGACGGCGCTCTTCAGGGCCTGCCGCCTCGGGTACCCCGGCTCCGGATTCACGCCTCCGCGCCCTGGTGACAGGCAACCAGCCGCGCTGGGTCCGGCCTTCGGCGGCGCTGCTGCTGGCGATCTCGGGCGTCCTGTATCTGTGGAACCTCGAAGCCACCGGATACGCCAACTCCTTCTACGCCGCGGCCGTCCAGGCGGGCACCAAGGACTGGATGGCACTGCTGTTCGGCTCCCTGGACGCAGGCAACGCGATCACGGTGGACAAGCCCCCGGCGGCCCTGTGGATTCCCGGCATCGCGGGGCGGATCTTCGGATTCTCGCCGCTCAGCATGCTGGTTCCCCAGGCGCTCATGGGCGTGGCCTCCGTCGGACTTCTGTACCTGACGGTGAAGCGGGTGTCCGGTCCCGCCGCAGGGCTGCTCGCCGGAGCCCTGCTCGCGCTGACTCCGGTGGCCGCCCTGATGTTCCGGTTCAACAACCCTGATGCCCTGCTTACGCTTTGCCTGGTGCTCGCCGCCTATCTCACCACCCGAGCCATTGAAAAGGCGGGCTGGAAATGGCTGGCCGCGGCCGGTGCCGTGATCGGGCTGGCCTTCCTGACCAAGATGCTCCAGGGGTTCCTGATCGTGCCGGGCCTCGCGCTCGCCTATCTCTGGGCCGCGCCCACCACGCTCGGCCGGCGAATCCTGCACCTGCTGGCAGCGGCCGGCGGAATTGTGCTGGTGGCAGGCAGCTACATTGCCCTGTTCCAGCTCACGCCGGCCTCGGAACGCCCGTACATGGCCGGCTCGGAAAACAACAGCTTCCTGGAGCTCACGTTCGGCTACAACGGGCTGGGCCGCATCACGGGTTCAGGCGGCGGCGCACCCGGCGGCGGCATGGGCGGCAACGTGGGCTTCGGCGGGGCGGCCGGTATCACCAGGATGTTCGGCGCCAGCTTTGGCGGCGAAGTGTCCTGGCTACTTCCCTCGGCCCTGATCCTGCTCGCTGCTGGCCTCTGGTTCACCCGCCGCGAAGCCCGCACGTCACGCACCCGGGCAGCCCTGATGCTGTGGGGCGGCTGGCTGCTGGTCACCGCGGGGATCCTGAGCTTCATGGGCGGCACGGTCCACCCCTACTATGCCGTCGCCCTAGCCCCTGCCATCGCCGCCCTGACGGGCATCGGCTCGGTGGAGCTGTGGCGCGGGCGCGGGTACTGGCCGGCGCGGATCGTGCTGGCCGCCACCGTCCTGGCCGGCTCGGTCTGGTCCGCCGTGCTCCTGGGCCGGGATGCCTCCTGGCTGCCGTGGATCAGGATTGCCGTCGTCGTCTTGGGCGTGCTGGCCGCAGCGGCGCTGCTGCTCCGGCTCGATAGCCACCACGCCGTTCCGGCACGGTTCCGGCGGGCGGCAGCGGCCGCCGTGGTGGTGGTTTCGCTGCTCGCCGGCGGGCTCGGCAGCACGGCCTGGACCTTCGCGACCGCCGCCCAGCCCCATTCCGGTTCCATCCCGACGTCGGGCCCCACAGCGTCCGCCATGGGCGGCCCGGGCGGGCAGACCGGCAGGGCCGGCACCGACGGGGTCGGCACCGGCGGGGTCGGCACCGGCGGGGCGGACGGCACGGACGGCCAGGCCGGCGGCGCCGCCCCGTCGGGATCCGAACTCGCCTCGCTGCTGAAGTCCAGCACGGCGAAATGGTCCGGGATCGTCTCGGGCGCCAGCCAGGCCGCGAGCCTGGAACTGGCCACGGGCACCAACGTGATTGCCCTGGGCGGCTGGAACGGCGGCGACCCCTACCCCACCCTGGCTCAGTTCCAGGAGATGGTGGCCAACGGCGAGATCGGCTACTTCATCTCCGGCGGGGGCATGGGCGGGGGCATGGGCGGTGGTGGCCCCCGCGGAGGAAACTCCGAGGTGGCCGCGTGGGTGGCCGCCAACTTCGAGGCCCAGACCGTGGGCAATTCCACCGTGTACAAGCTGACCGAGTAGGCAAGCATGACCAACACCATTCCGCGCCGCACCCCTCGCGGCAGGGCCGTCCCGCGCGCCGCGGCCAGGAACCAGGTCCCGTTGCGGGCTCGGCTGGAACTCGCCGCGCTCCTCCTGGGAACGGCCGTCCTCTACCTGTGGAACCTGGGCGCGTCAGGCTGGGCCAATGCCTTCTACTCGGCGGCGGCCCAGGCGGGGTCGCAGGACTGGACGGCGTGGTTCTTCGGCTCGTCCGACGCCGCGAACGCCATCACGGTGGACAAACCGCCGGCCGCACTCTGGATCACGGGCCTCTCCGTGCGCCTCTTCGGGCTGAACTCCTGGAGCATCCTGGTGCCGCAGGCGCTCATGGGCGTGGCCACGGTATGGCTCGTGTACCTCGCCGTGCGCCGTGCCGCAGCCCCCGCCACCGGCAATGAGCGGCTGGCCCACTGCGGCGGCCTGCTGGCGGGCGCCGTGATGGCGCTCACCCCGGCGGCGGTCCTGATGTTCCGCTTCAACAACCCCGATGCCCTGCTGGTGCTGCTCATGACGGCGGCCGCTTACGGCGTGCTGCGCGCCATCCAGGATGCGCGCGTCCGCTGGCTCTTGCTCGCCGGCGTGCTGCTGGGCTTCGGGTTCCTCACCAAGCAGCTCCAGGTCCTGCTGGTGGTGCCGGGCCTGGCCGCCGCCTACCTGCTCGCCGCCCCCGCCGGCCTCGGCAAGCGGGTGCTGCGCCTTGCCGCCGCGGGCGCCGCCATGGTGGTGGCCGCCGGCTGGCGGCCGTCGAGCTCATCCCCGCGGAAAACCGGCCGTACGTCGGCGGCTCGCAGACCAACTCCATCCTGGAACTGACGCTGGGCTACAACGGCCTGGGCCGGCTCAACGGTGAAGAGACCGGCAGCGTGGGCGGCGGCAACGGTTGGGGAACTCCCGGGCTGCTGCGGCTGTTCAACAGCGAGTTCGGCGGCCAGATCGCATGGCTCCTGCCGTCCGTCTTGATCCTGGCCTGCGCCCTGCTGTGGGTCGGCAGGCAGGCGCCGCGAACGGACGCTGTCCGAGCGTCCGTGGTCATCTGGGGCCTGTGGGTGCTGGTCACCGGCCTTACCTTCAGCTTCATGGCCGGCATCATCCATCCCTACTACATGGTGGCGCTGGCGCCCGGCATCGCGGGCCTGGCCGGCCTGGGCGGGATCCTGCTGTGGCAACGCCGTGCCCGTCCCGCCGCCGCGCTGCCGCTGCCCGCTGCCGTGGCGGCCGCGGGCAGCATGGCCTTCCATCTGCTGGGCAGGTCTCCGGCCTACCTCCCGTGGCTGCGCTGGGCCGTGCTGATCGCTGCGCTCGCAGCGGCGGTCCTGCTGCTGGCGGCACGCGTCCCGGACACGCGGTACGGAGCCGCAGTTGCGGGGACGGCCCAATCCGGAACGGCATCATCCGGAATCGCGCAGGTCAGGAAAGCGCTGCAACGCACGACGGCGGCACTCACCGTCGCGGCGGTCCTCGCCGCACTGGCGGAGCGCGGGGCAATCCGGGCGGTCCTGGCCTGAGGGGACCTGGTTTGAGGGGAACTGGCGGCTTGACGGGCCCCCGGGGCGGCGGGATGGGCGGGCTTCTGGGCACCAGCACGCCGTCGTCCGCACTGGTGGCCGCCCTGCAGGCGGACGCCGGAAGCTTCACCTGGGCCGCCGCCGTCGTGGGTTCCAACAACGCGGCGGGCTACCAGCTGGCCACCGAACTTCCGGTGATGGCCGTGGGTGGCTTCAACGGGACGGATCCTGCCCCCACGCTGGAGCAGTTCCAGCAACTGGTGGCCGACGGCAAGATCCATTACTTCATTGGCGGGAGCATGATGCAGGGCGAAACGGGCTCGGACGCTGCCGCCAGGATCTCGGACTGGGTGGCGGCAAACTTCCAGGCCCGGACCGTGGGCGGCGCGATAGTCTATGACCTGTCCTGACTGGCAGTGCGGGCACTACTGGCCTGCACCTACCAGCAGGCAGGCTGCCGGAGGCGCGTTACAGCAGGAAGGAAATGACCCGGCGGCCGTCCGCGTCGGCCTCCACCGAGGCCGAGACCGCGGAGTAGTCCGGGATGTGGAGTACGCCGTCGGGAAGCACACCGGTGTTCGGGCCAACGGCCACGGTGCGGATGCCGGCAGCCACGCCGGCCGCGATGCCGGCGGGAGCGTCCTCGAAGACCACGGCCTCTTCGGGTTGCACGCCAAGCAGTTCGGCGGCGCGCAGGTATCCCTCCGGATGCGGTTTGCCCCGGGTGACAAGGTCGGCCGTGACGGCCGTGGCCGGCATGGGCAGGCCCGCCGCGTCCATGCGGATGTCCGCCAGGATCCGGTCGGCGGACGTCACGAGTGCCACCGCGTCCCCGGGCAGGCTGCGAAGCAGATCAGCGGCCCCGGGCAGTGCGACGATGCCCTCCGTCCATACCCGCTCCATCGCGCCGAGTTCAGCGGTGAGTGCCACGACATCCGCGCCGGCCGGGGCGAAACGCCGCACCGTGTCGCCGGCCTGGACGCCGTGGGAGGTTCGCAGAATCTCGGTGATATCCAGGCCGTAGCGCGCGGCAAACTCACCCCACACCTGTTCCACAACCGCTGTGGAATCCACCAGGGTGCCGTCCATGTCGAACAGGACGGCGCGGGCAGTCAGGGTTGCGGCGAAGGAATCGGCAGGAAGGTTCATGCATCCATCCTGCATCACGACGCACCAACCCCGGCTGTCTGTGACTTGGCCGTTGAGGGCTTGGCCGTTTAGGATTTGGCCGTTGCGGGCTTAGCTCGGGGGCCGGGGGATGTACTGCACGGCCCACTTGTTGCCGTCGGGATCGGCGAAATAGACGAAGTGCCCCCAGGCCTGGACGTCGACGTCGCTGACGTCCACGCCGTTGGCCTTGAGCTGGTCGTGGGCGGCGTGGATATCGCTGACCACCAGCTGGAGGCTTGGCGCCGTGCCGGGAGGGGCGTCGTTGAGGCCCTCGCCGATGGCAATCGAGCAGCCGGACCCCGGCGGGGTGAGCTGGACGAAGCGGATGCCGTCCATGGGCCGCTCGTCGTAGTCGGCGTTGAAGCCCACCTTGTTCACGTAGAAGTCCTTGGCGCGGTCCACGTCGGACACAGGGACAAACACAAGTTCGAGTTTCCAGTCCATGGTGCACAGGCTAGCCGGGGACACCGGCATCCGGAAGAGCAGGACCGCACTACAGTCAGAGGTTCGGCGCGGGGCACCGGTCTAAGGGCCCGGGCGCCCACCTGCAGCGCGCCCGCCGGCGGCATGCCCGCCGGGCGTCAGCCGGGCGTCAGCCGACGATGCCGTACAGGCGGTCTCCGGCGTCACCCAGGCCGGGCACAATGTAGGACTTCTCGTTCAGCTTCTCGTCGATGGAAGCCAGGACGATGGTGACGTTGGCGTCCGAGAGCTCTTCCTCGAGCTTGGCCAGTCCTTCCGGGGCGGCCAGCAGGCAGATGCAGGTGACATCCGAGGCGCCACGCTTGAACAGGAACTTGATGGCCTCGCGCAGGGTGCCGCCGGTGGCCAGCATGGGGTCAAGGACGAAGATCTGCCGGTCCGTCAGGTTCTCCGGCAGGCGCTCCGCGTAAGTGATGATGTCCAGGGTCTCCTCGTCCCGGGCCATGCCCAGGAAGCCGACCTCGGCGGTGGGAACCAGCTTGGTCATTCCTTCGAGCATGCCGAGGCCGGCGCGGAGGATGGGAACCACCAGCGGGGTGGGCTTGGTGAAGGCGGTGCCGACCGTCGTGGATATCGGCGTCTCGATGGTGACCGGCTGGGTGCGGACGTCGCGGGTGGCTTCATAGGCGAGGAGAGTGACGAGTTCCTCGGTCAGCTGGCGGAAAACCGGCGACGGGGTGTTCTTATCCCGCAGGACGGTGAGTTTGTGGGCGACCAGAGGATGGTCCACGACGAGTGTGCGCATGCGTCAAAACTATCATCCGGAGGCAGGGTCCCCTCCTCGGCTTCCATGGCTGCCGCCGGTACCCGGAGCCTCCTGGCGCGGGGTGTCAGAGTCCTGCGCTTCCACCCTGTGGTGCGGTTCCTTGGCGGTCAGGTGGGCAGGGTGCTCGAACGTCGGCGCCGGGCCTGCATGCTCCCTCCGCCGGATGACATGGAAGAGCCGGTGGGCGAGGATGACCATGCCGAGCCACGCGAGCCCGAGCAGCCACGCCGCGATCACATCCGTCATCCAGTGGTGGCCAAGGAACACCCTGCTGAGGCCCATGGCGATGATGAACACGGCGCCTGCAGTGATGACGGAAATCCGAATCCAGGTCCTGTCAGCCTGGAGGCACATCAGGTACACCACCACGCCGATCACCACCGTGGTGTTGAGCGTGTGGCCGCTGGGGAACGACGGCGAAAACTCGAACGGCGGCACGGCGTCGATGTGGTCCGGGCGGACCCGGCCCAGCAGCGTCTTGCTCACGGTCGTGGCCGTGATGGAGACCGCGGCCGCGCCGCCGACCAGGATGAGGGGCCGCCAGCTGCGGCTGACATAGATCAGCCGTGCAACGAGGATGCTCGCCAAAATGGGCATGCCGATGCCGCCGCCTATGTTGGTGAAAGCCGTCACGGCCGCATCCAGGCCGGGATTTCGATATTGTTTGGCCATTTCCAGCGCCGGCCGGTCGAGGCCGGCGACGCCGTCCTGGGCCACCACGCTCTGATACACCTCGGCGCCAAGCAGGGCCAGTGCGATCACCAGGAAGCCGCCGAAGACGAGCGTGATCCACAGTGCCGCATAGGGTCCCAGCCACCGGCCGTATCGACCGATCAGGGATTTCATCTTCTCTCCCGTTCTCGCCCGGCGGTTGGGCTATCCAAAGCTAAGTATCCTTAGAAACTATCATTGACCCATGGGACCGGCTGATCCGCAACACCTGAGATGGATGGGCCTTGCCCTCGAAGAAGCCCGGCGGGCGCTGGCCACCGAGGACGTGCCCATCGGCGCCGTCGTGATCGGTCCCGACGGAACCGTGCTCGGTTCCGGACGCAACGAGCGGGAGGCCCACGGGGACCCCACTGCACACGCCGAAATGGTGGCCATCCGCGAGGCGGCGGCCCGGCTCCGCGAGCGTTCCGTCCTCGACGGCGGGCGCGGCGACGGCTGGCGGCTCGAGGACTGCACGCTGGTGGTGACGCTGGAGCCGTGCGCCATGTGCGCCGGGGCCATCGTGCTGGCGCGGATCCACCGCGTGGTGTTCGGGGCCTGGGACGAGAAAGCCGGCGCGGCCGGATCCGTCTTCGATATCCTCCGCGAGCGCCGCCTCAACCACTGGGTGGAGGTCTACGCCGGCGTGCAGGAAGAGGAATGCGGTGCGCTGCTGCGGGAGTTTTTCGCCGCGCATCGAAGCACCGCAGCCGGGCGGCCGCAGCCGGCGGACGGATCCGGGGATCCCTCCCCGGTGGCTTAACCGCTGAATTAGCCGGTGGCTTAGACGTTGGCGGCATCCAGCGCGTCGATCCGCTCCTGGCGGGATGCCACCGAATCCAGGCTGAAGGAACGGAAGTCGCCCAGGTCCTCGCGGATCCAGTCCTCCACCTCGGCGATGCGTTGCTTCGCGGCGGGAGTGGGGCCATGGAAGAGCCAGTACGCGATCCTCGCCCTGCCGGGATCGTACTGCCACAGCCCGATGATCCTGCCGCGGTCAAGAATCGGATGGTCCGGCAGATCGGCCTGCAGCGCAAGGGTGGAGTTCAGCACCTTCTTGTCCCTGTCCTCCTCCGCGAACAGGTCGGCGGAGTTCCGCCGCTGCAGGACCAGCGAATCGGTCCCGGCCAGCAACTGGATCTGTTCCTCTTCTGGCGGCGCAAACGCAGCGAGGCTTTCGACGTCGTCGGGCAGCATCCAGAGCACGTCGCCGCCGGCGGTGGGCTGTTCCACGGCTCCGACGTCGGCCAGCGCGGCTTTGCTGTGGGCCACGGTGAAGCCGGTGAACCATTGGGACTGTCTGAGGGTGGCGCCGCCCGTCCAGCCCAAGTAGCGGCCGATCAGTTCGGTCCGGGCATCCTCCGGGCCGAGCTTGCCGGGCGGCGGCTCCCAGAGGGTGTAGGCGTAGCGCTGCTGGTCCAGGCGCCCGTTGACGGGGACCCGGCGGATCCGGCCGTCTGCCTGAAGCAGCCCCAGGGCCGTCGGCAGGGTGGTGGCCACGCCCTTCTTCTTGCCCTCCTCCCCGAGGTTCCGGACCGATTCGCCCAGCTCGTCCTTGAGCTGTTTGGGATCCATCGGGCCTTCAGCCTCGGAGAGCACGTGCAGGATCTGCTCTTCGAGCAGCGTCATCTCGCCCCTGTCCACGCCCAGCCTGCCCAGCACCCTGAAGGATTCTTCCGCGTTCTTGCCCAGGCTCAGGGCCCAGGCAAAGTCCTCACGGCCCAGGACGTACGTGCAGCCGCGCGCTGTGGGAAGCTCGTGGATCCTCAGGTCAAGGACGTCCTGGTCCACCTGGTCGCGCCGGATCCCCGCCCGGGCGAACAGGGTGAGGTAAGGGTTGGCACCGCCCACCGACCTCGCCCAGCCTGCCCGGGCGAGCACTTCTTCCGACGTGGCACCGGCGAGCGTGCCGTCCAGTCCCTGCCTGTGCCAGGCCCAGGCGCGGAGCAGCTCCGGCGTCAGCTCCTCAGCGCTGAGGCGTGCCGTATTGAGTCCAGCTGCGTCGATGCTTCCTGAGGACGAGACGTGGATAGTCATGCGCTCATTGTCCACCAGCATGCCGGTCCGAGGAATGGTCAGTCCCGCGGCGTGCCTCCGCCGATAGTGTCGAGCACCCACCGTGCGGTCGCGTCCCACTCGGGCAGCAGGTCCCTGCCGGTGAGCGCGGCCTGGCGCCATTGCGCCCGTAACTCCGGGGTGGCGAGCCAGGCTCGCAGGGTTGCTGCGAGCGGCGCCGGGTCCCGGTCAAGGACGACGGCGGCCCCCGGCAGCGTGGATTCGTCACCTGCCGGCGCACCCAGCTTCAGTGCCTCCACGGCGCCCGTTCCGCTCCGGACGACCACCGGAATGCCATGTGCCAGAGATTCGGTGACCACCATGCCGAAAGCCTCGACCTTGGAGACGAGCAGGCTAATGTTCGCTGCATGCCATTCCTCTTCCAGCGCCTGCCCTGTCAGTTCGCCGGCGAGACGCACGCGGCCCTCCAGCCCGTACTCCTCCAATGCCGCCCGGACGTCCCGGGCGTAATCGCGGTCCGCCTCGTCAGAACCGATCAGCGCTGCCGTCCACGGGAGGTCCGTGACCTGGGCCAGGGCGCCGAGCAGGATGAGTTGGTCTTTGTTCGGCAACAGCGCGGCCACGGAGATCAGGTGCGGCGGTTCCGAACCCTTGGCCAGTTCGGCGTGGTTGGTTCCGGGCAGCGCCACGTGGACCTGGGCCAGGCCGTGGCGGCGGATGACCTCCGCCGCGGCAGATCCGCTCGTGCAGATCACGCCGGCTGCCGCGGCGAGGGCGCGGATTTCCAGTTCCGGATGGTCCAGCAGCGGCATGTGCAGCAGAACCCACGGCCGCTGCCCTTCGGCGGCGGCCGCTTCCATCGCCTCGGGCGCGCCGGAGGCGACCAGCCCGTCGACGATCGTGACCGTCCCGCCGGCTCCCTGTTCCGGGGTCCCGGTTCCCGACCCGAGCAAACCAGCCAGCCGCCGTCGTTCTTCACTGCTGCCCACGGGCCAGGTGCCGTCGACCGATTCCATGGCAACGCTGACGCCCAGCCGGCGTAAGCCCTGCACCAGCGAAGCGTTGTAGACGTTGCCGCCGGAGTTGTGGCGGATATTGCCGGGAACAAGCAGCCGGACGGCCGGCAGGGGAGATTCCATGAGCCGTTACCCGCGGGACAGGTCAAGGGCGTAGGACGCCCAGGCATCGGGGTTTTCGCGCAGGGTGACGTCCAGGCCGGCCAGTTCGCGGCCGTCGCCGTCGTCGCGGAGCCGCGCCGCCACGGCCTCCGCGATGTACTGGGCCAGCGCCTCGGTGGTGCTGAGTTTGCCGGCGAACTCCGGGTGTTCGTCCAGGTTGCGGTAGTTGAGCCCGCCGAGCACCTCCTCGAGGATGCCGCCGGCCGCGCCGATGTCCAGGACGATGGCGTCGTCATTGAGGCCCCGACGGCGGAAGGTCACCTCGGCGACGAACGTGGCCCCGTGCAGGCCTTGCGCCGGGCCGAACGCCTCCCGGGGAAGGCTGTGGGCGATCATGAAGTGGCGGCGGACGGTCAGGCTGAACACTGGTTACCTCGTGCTTTCTGTGGTCGGGTATTCGATGATGTGGCACAGCGCATCCAGGGTGCCGGCCGAAAGCTGCTGGACGGCGTCGGGCAGTTCCTTGAACGTGGAGGTGCCCGTGAGGAAGGCGTCGAAGACGGGGTCCTTCAGCAGGGCCACCGCGGTTTCCAGGCGGTCGGCGTTGGTGCGGCGGTGCCGGCGCGCCCTGGCGACGGCGCCCACCTGGCTCGCGCGGATGGACAGCCGGCGGGCGTGGAAGTCCTCACCCAGCGGCAGGCTGACCCTCCGGTCCGCGTACCAGGACATCTCGATGATCTCGCCTTCGTCCCCGACGAGCTTCAGGCTCCGTTCCAGGCCACCTTCCGAGGCGGAGCAGTGGAACACGATGTCGCAGTCCGGAAGGGCGTCGTCGGGGTGGGCGAAATCGACGCCGAGGGCATCGGCCAGTTTCTTGCGGGCGGGGTCCAGGTCCACGAGCTGAAGCCTCGCCAGGGGGAAGGTGCGCAGCAGTGTGGCCACCATGCCGCCCACCAGTCCGGCGCCGATCACCGCGATGCGGTCGCCGAGCCTCGGCCCCGCCTCCCACAGGCCGTTGACGGCTGTTTCCACAGTGCCGGTGAGCACCGCGCGGCGGGGAGGAACGCCGTCGGGAACCCGGGTGAGGGAGGTGACCGGGACGACGTACCGGTCCTGATGCGGATGGAGGCAGAACACCGTCTGGCCTGCCCAGTCCTCCGGCCCCTCCTCGACGACGCCCACCGAAAGGTATCCGAACTTCACCGGCCCAGGAAAGGATCCTTCCTGGTGCGGCGCCCGCATCTGCTCGGCGACGCAAGGCGGAACGGACGCGTGGTGCACCACGAGTTCGGTGCCTTTGCTGATTCCGGAATACAGCGTCCGGACCAGCGCCTCCCCGGGGCCCGGAGCGGGCAGCCCCTCGGCGCGGAGCTCACCCTGGTCAGGGCCAACGGTCCAATATGCGGTTGCTTCTGCAGGCTGCTGGGCACTAGTCATCTTGCTGATGAATCTAGTGCCCGGCCGGGCAAGCGGGAAGAACCGGACGGGCGTGGCCCGTATCGCGGACGCCCGGAGAGCGCCGTTTTGGGGATGCGCGCCTTACTCCGGTACCCTATACAGGTTGGTGACGTGTCCGAGCGGCCGAAGGTGCAACACTCGAAATGTTGTTTGGTGTCAAAGCCAACGTGGGTTCAAATCCCACCGTCACCGCCAATGAGAAAGGCCCCGTTTCCCTTGTAAATAAAGGGAACCGGGGTCTTTTGCTTTGCGAAGATATGCTCCCGCAGTAACGCAGTCTATTAGCCGCCAGTCCCCGATAGTGTCGGTGCCCTCGTCATAGGATGTGGCGACCAGCGGCTCCGTCGGCGTGATCCCAGCCAGACCCACTGGCCGAAGGGGGTCCGGAGTTCCTTGATTCCAGAGATCGGCCGGGATATTTCCCGGCAGTGACGCACTTTCCGACGTAGGCGGAGCAGCCGGCTCCGAAGTGCAGCCTGCAGCAGCCAGCGCCAGCACGGCACTCACCGCCGCTACCGCCAACGCGCGCGGAACTGCCGGCGTCACCACTGGCCACGGAAGCATGACCTGAAGCTATCCGGTGAAGTAACTACTGTCTACGCTCTCAGTGCCTGCCGGGAACAAACTGTCCGCTCACGGACACGGTTCCTCTGCCGCACGTCCCCGTCAGCTACGGGATCGGCAATTCGCGATCGGGCCGTTCGTGATTCGTGACATTGGTCGGAGGCCGATGTCCTGCCCAGTTGCCCTTTTGGGTGCTGAAAACGAGGAATTACCTGGCGGCGGCGGTTATCGGGCCCAACGACTCACGGAACACGACCATGTCCCCATAGCGACGGGCGATTTCGATCACTGTCCGGTTGTCCGTCAGTGCCGGGTCCAAAGGTTTTCTCAGTACCGCGATGACTACCGAGTCTATTGCTGTATTGAGTCCCACCGACTGGATGCCGCCCTTGCCCTGCGTAAGATACTTCTTCACGAGGAGGTCTTTGAGGGCATCAAGTTCGTACCAGGACCAGCGAGCGTCCGCCGTGACAACTCGTTGGCGGCCAGGGTCTAGTTTCGCTGCCAGCTTTTCGTACGCCGACGCGGCCGGATCATCTGACTTGGCCACCCCTACGTATACCTTGGAGTAATCCGAGGCGAAGTAGGTTCCGGAGAAAACCTTTGGATGAGCCATCGCGTACTCATTTACCTTGTCCGCCAGGACGTTCAGCTCCCCGGTCGGAGCGCCCTTGAAAACGGGGTCGGAGTAGATCCGGATGGTCTCACTGGTCGGGGTTGTAGTGGTCGTTGGCGCCGTTTGCCCTGGGGCTGGTCCGTCCGCGCCCGTGCACCCGGTAACGCAAAGGGCACAACTGAGGAAAGCCAGCATCAAGGTTCTGAAGACTTCCATCTGCCGTGCCTCGTCCTGAGTCCTGAGTCCTGAGTCCTGAGTCCTTTAGACGAACTATTCGCCCGCTATAGAGGCCTGTCAAGGCAAGCAAAGCCTTGGCCCAGGCTGTGGCTGTCCCGCTCAGCGTTCCTCCTTGAGACCGTCAAATGGGCACGAGTAAACGAGGCGGCTCGGCTCGCCAATACGCTGTGTTCATGCAAATTCGTGAAACGACCATGGACGACCTGGGACAGGTGAATGCGGTCTTTGAGGCCAGCGACCGCGCACGCTGGACCAAAGAAACGATCAGGCCAAGAGACGACCGAGTCGTGTTGGTGGCCGTCACCGCAGGCGAGGTCGTCGGCGCAGCCAAGACGCATTTTCATCCGGACCCCGATGGCAGCGCCCCCGCCGGCCATTATCTAGGGGGTGTCGTCGTCGCTCCGGAGTTCCGACGGCGAGGGGTAGGTTCTGCCCTAACCCGCGCGAGGATGGAATGGATTTGGTCGCAGGCTTCGAGCGCGTACTACTTCGCTAACGAACACAACACAGCGTCCGTAAGGATGCATGAGGCTCTGGGCTTTCGCCCTGTCGCCCGATTCGCGGAGTTTCACGGAGTGACAGCTGATGAGGGGAGGTCAGAGCTCATTCTCTTCGTGGCTACCCTGCAAGGGTTCCCCCAACAGATCGTCAACAGGAACGGATCATCTGGAGAAGATCTGCCCCGGTAGCCACGACGGCCGCACCTGTCTCGAGGCCGTCCGGCAAGTGGACTAGCTGATCTTCCTCTGTGAGATAAGTCGGGCAGCCGACGGGCATGATCACACACCCGGCCTCGCGTGCGATTTTCACGAGGAGATCCACAGGTCCTCGCCGGAAATGTGATTGGCCATCATTCCGTCACTGTCGAGGTACACATCGGCCGACCCGTTGCCATACTCAATCAATGCGAATCGGTGATGAGGATCCTGACGAACGATGAACGGCTGGAGGGCCTCTCGCATTGCGATCGCCGCCACCCGGGATCGGTTCACCGCTGACGAACCGCTGAAAATAGACATCAAAGGACATGCCGAAGACCGTCCCACGAAGGGTTCGAGTCCGCAAGGGTCAGCCCCCGACGCACTTCCCCGTAACTACCTCTCAAGGTTCCCAATCGGACCTTGGGGCTCGCTCGTGAGCACGTGCGGAGGACTTTGGACGTTCTGTGCAGAGGACTTCGAAAACTGACTGTCATTTTCCGAAGTCGTCTGCACAAACTGCCCCGAAAGTGCGGGAGTTGTGCAATCGGGTATGGACATCTGGGTGTCCGAAGTCCCCTGCACAAAGCGTCACTTTGGTCAGTAGCCGCCTGCACGAAACGTCAGGGTACCGCGGCTCGCTAGTAGCGGCGCGGAATGTAGTGACAATGCCGGGCCGAAGCGATTTCACGATGCGCCGGCTCGCTGGTGGGAGAAGGTCACGTGGCCGGCGCGGCGCGCTGGATGGCCCGGTAGACGGTGGAGCGGGCGACGCCGAAGAGTTCGGCAATCTCCGTTGTGGTGTGTGTGCGGTCCTGGTGGAGGCTCACGAGGTGTGCTTCCTGCTTTTTAGTGAGTTTGGGCTGTCGACCTCGAAGCTTGCCTTTGGACTTCGCCACTGCCATGCCTTCGCGGGTCCGGGCACGGATAAGGTCGGATTCGAATTCGGCGACCATGCCCAGGACGTTGAAGAGCAGCTTTCCAACCGGGTCATGGGGATTGTAGATGCTACCGCCGATGTTGAGGATTACGCCCTTGCGTGTGAGTTCGTCGGCGATATCCCTTGCATCCGGCAGGGACCGTGCGAGCCGGTCAAGTTTGGTCACCACGAAGGTGTCGCCGCTGCGGCACGCGGCGAGGGCCTTTTCCAACCCGGGTCGGTCGCGTTTGGTGCCGGTGAATCCGTGGTCGACGTGGACCATCTCGGCGTCGACGCCGAGGGCGTGGAGGGCATGATGCTGGGCGGTGAGGTCTTGGTTGCTGGTCGAGCAGCGGGCGTAGCCGATGAGCATGCTTCGGACTGTAGCGTATAAGGCACCTTCACCGGGCATTAAATCGGGCAGGGTATACGGGAATCTGGCAAGGGCGGAAACACGCGGATGTAAAGAAGGCCCATGGGCTGCGCCGGGACGTCCGGTGGACGACCGTCTAACGGGTAGGTTTTCATCTTTCGCGTTTGTCATCCGTGGGCTGATACCCCAGGTCTGCCGAGCCGCTGCGCTTCCTCATTTCGTATGGATGTCAGGCGTTGGCGGGGTCAGGAGCTTCGCGCCGCGTGTGAGTTGTCCGCGTTGATGGGGCCGGTGAGGAGTGAGTGGAGCTGCACCGTCGTAAGTGCCTGTACGGGGAGTTGAGCAGTGTCACCGCGTTGAGGGGCCAGGCCATCGAGCATGACCCATAAATAGCGGCGGTACAGGTCGCGGGAATCGCTACGTTCTTCGATTTCGGATCCGTCCTGCACGACGTTGCTGATGGAGATGCAGGCTATCTGGAGGAAGACTAAATCGGTGCCGGTAGCGTCTCCGCGTATAACTCCGGCATCGCGTGCACGCTCGGCGACGCGATTCACAAGAGGTGCGAGCCGGTTGCGGCTCTGATCGTGCATTTCCGGCCTCACGCGCCGACCGGTGAGGAGCTGAGCCATCGCGCGGTCTTTGACATGCAGAGCGAGCGATTTCTCCAAATAGAGCACGAGAGCGTCCCAAGGGTCGTCCATGGCGAGGGATTCATTCAGGATTGCCTCGAGTTCACTGTCCTGCTGACACCGAATCGCGTCGATGAGGTCTTCCTTGTTCGCGAATCGTCGGTACGCGGTGCCCACACCCACGCCGGCATGGTGGGCGACATCGTTCAGGGTCGCATCCAGGCCCCGCTGGGCGAAGAGCTCGCGCCCTGCTTCCAAGAGTCGTGCGCGATTGCGGGCGGCATCCTTGCGGAGCTTGACGTCGTTCATGTGAAGACTCTACCAAAGCGGTTGCGACGTATCCGCTTCTATGATAATTTCTTTACACGGATGCGCTGTATCCACTTCCTGAGACCATTTTGCTGCCTTCAGACAACGCGCATCCAAACCCCGAAGTCCGGCACTAAAACCGGCGCCTCCAGAAGGGCTCCCAGGTCTCCGTCTTGACTCGGGTATTCCAGATTTGTAGCAGTCAACGCTCCGGCGCCCAGCGCGAACCGGGGTCAGTCGTACTGCCGATTAGAAGTGAAGGAAAACATGCTGACATCTGAGCAGCGTCGCGACGCCGAATCGGCGATCGCACGCTTGATCTACACCTACTGCCATCGTCTGGATGGCGCTGACTTGGCCGGCGCTGCCGCATTGTTCGAGAACGCACGCTGGCAGCTATCGCCCGATGTGATCTGCCACGGCGCCGCGGAGCATCTCGCTGCCCTCCAGGTCATCCGTGTCTACGGTGACCGGCTCGGCACCCGGCATGTGGTGAGCAACATGATCATCGACATCGCGGAGGACGGTGCAACCGCTCAAAGCGTCTCGTACGTCGACTCGATCCAGGTAACCGAGGACTTCCCGCTGCAGCTGATTTTCCAGGGGCGTTACCTCGACACGTTCGTATTCGAAGAGGGATCGTGGCGTTTTCACGAGCGGGTTGTCGATGCCGACGGCGTCGGCGACATGCGAGCCCACCACAAGCCCGCAACGGGTGTCGCGGCGGAGGCCTCCTGAGCACGGCGCCAGCCATCCTGCGGTCGTGCTTCTGATGCGACTGGACACCCTGTCGTGGGAGTGCGCTCCAACTTCAACATTGAACCGATAGATGGAAAGAGAAAAGATGTCCTCGACAGTCAAGTTCAACAATGGCGTCACCATGCCCGGGATCGGCCTGGGCGTGTTCCAGACAGCTCCGGAGGAGACGGTCACCGCGGTGCAGACGGCGCTGGAGCTCGGGTACCGACACATTGACACCACGGCCGCCTACTTGAACGAGCGGGAGGTTGGTGAGGGCCTGCACCGCTCTGGGGTGCGGCGGGAAGAGGTGTTCATCGAAACCAAGGTGTGGGTCACGGACTACGGGTACGAAGAGACGCTGCACGCGTTCGAGAAGAGTGCTAAGAAGCTCGGCGTCGAGCAGCTGGATTTGCTGCTCTTGCACCAGCCGTTGACCGCGAAGTTCGAGCGGACGATCCAGGCCTACAAGGCGCTGGAGAAGCTCCTGGCCGACGGGGCTGTTCGTGCCATCGGCGTGAGCAACCTCGTGCCGGCCCGCCTCGACGCACTGTTGGCGGAGACCGACGTCGTGCCGGCGGTCAACCAGATCGAACTGCATCCGTACAACATCCGTGCCGAGCTGCAGGCGAAAAACACCGAACACGGCATCCTTACCCAGGCGTGGTCCCCGATCGGTGGTATCCGCAGCTACAACGGTGAGCCCACCAACCCGCTGAAAGACACCACGATCCGCGCCATCGGCGAGGGCTACGGCAAGACCAATGCGCAGGTCATCCTGCGCTGGCACATCCAGCAGGGCCGCTCCGCTATCCCGAAGTCCATCAACGCCGAACGCATCGCCGCGAACTTCGACGTGTTCGACTTCGAGCTGACGAACGATGAGCTGGCACGGATCGATGCCTTGGACACCGGCGACACCCTCGACATCGACAACCTCGACGTCGAGTCCTTCGGCATCGTCATCGACGAGGCCTGAGTATTACCTCACACCGCGGCCGGCCCCTGAGTGAGGAAGAGTTGGCGGCGCCAGTCCCGATTCCAATGCGCCGCTGGGGGACCTCGGACGAAGTGGCGAATGTGGTGCTGTTCCTGGCCAGCGACGAAGCCAGCTTTGTCACCGGCGGCGCCTAAGCCGCTATGGCGGCTGGCTCGGCTGAATACCCCTGACTCAACCGCCGTCAGTGTCACGCAATCATCAGGAAAGGAAATCATGACAACCTCCACCACCAGTGGCACGACCCGCACCAGTGGCATGACGCGCCTTCGGACCATCATCTTCGCGATCGCCGGCGGCCTCGCCGTTGGAAACCTTTACTGGGCGCAGCCCCTTATCGAGGAGATCGCAGGCTCGCTTGAGGTGTCTTCCGCTGTCGCCGCGTCGCTGGTAACCGTCACCCAGATCGGTTACGCGCTCGGGATCTTCTTGATTGTCCCCCTTGGCGATGTTCTCAACCGCAAGAGGATGATCCCCCTTATTCTCGGACTGTCAGCGTTCGCCCTCATCGGCGCGGCCGTGGCCCCCACTTTCTCGCTACTGCTCGCCGCGCTCGGCGGGGTGGGCCTGACCACCGTTTCGGCGCAGTTGCTGACCCCGCTGGCCAGTGAGCTGGCAGCTCCCGAACAGCGCGGGCGCGTGCTCGGGACGATCGCTTCCGGAGCCCTCATTGGCGTGCTTCTGTCCCGCACCATCAGCGGAGCTGTAGCAGAGTACGTCGGCTGGCGCGCCATCTACGTCCTCGCCGCCATCCTCACCGTCGCTCTCGCTTTCGTGCTGTCGTTTCTAATCCCGCGGCTGGAAAAGCGCCCGGCCACGAACTACTTCCGTCTGCTCAGGTCCGTGCTCACCACCGTTGCCCAGCACCGCGCCGCCGCGCCCACAATCCTCATCAGCGCCGCCGTGTTCTCCGTGTTCTCCCTGTTCTGGACCTCGCTGACCTACCTGTTGTCGGCGCCGCCGTTCTCCTTCACCGTTGGCCAGATTGGCGTGTTCGGCCTCGCTGGCCTCGCAGGTGCAGTCGCCGCACGGCGCGCTGGCATGTTCCACGATCGCGGCTGGTCAGTCCCAGCCTCTGGAGTCGCGCTCGGCCTCCTGGCCGTCTCCCTCGTCGGCGCCTGGCTGGCACAGTCGTCCGTGATCGTCCTGGTCGTGGTCGTGATCGTGTTGGATCTCGCTGCGCAGGCCACCCTTGTGCTGGGCCAGACCCGGCTGCTGTCCCTGCCCGGTCAGAACCGGAGCCGCTTGAACACCGCTTTCGTGGTCAGTAACTTCCTTGGCGGCGCGATCGGCTCCGCCCTCGCCGGGCCGCTATGGGCCACCGGCGGGTGGACCACCATCACCGGCACCGCCCTGGGCATTGTCGTCGTCGCGTTCCTCGTCTGGGTCTTCACCCGCCGCGGGGCTCTCATCGACCAGAACTGACACCACCGAACACCAGGAAAGAGATCCTCGAATGTCTCGCATCTTCATCACCGGCTCCTCGGAAGGACTCGGTCGAAACGCGGCCCTCGACCGCCTGGATGACGGGCACGAGCTCGTCCTCCACGCACGCAACCCCCGCCGGGCCGACGCCTTAAGCGACCTGACCGCGCGCAGGGTACGGGTGGTCGTCGGAGATCTCGCCCACACCGACGGCGTTCGCGCCGTCGCAGAGCAAGTGAACAGCATCGGCCGGATGGACGCCATCATCCACAACGCCGGCGTCGTCGACGGAGCCGCCCTCCTGCCGGTGAACGTCCTCGCCCCCTACCTGCTCACCGCGCTGATCGAACGCCCCGAGCGGCTGGTGTACATCAGCAGCGGCATGCACCGCGGCGGGCGGGCCGACCTTACCGGCGCGGACTGGTCAGGGACCCGGGCCACCAAGACATACTCCGACTCGAAACTGTTCATCACCGCGTTCACGATGTTCCTCGCCCGCACCTGGCCCGACGTCCACACCAATGCCGTGGACCCCGGCTGGGTGCCCACCCGCATGGGCGGGCCCGCGGCGTCGGATGACCTCCGTGAAGGCCACCTCACCCAGGCGTGGCTGGCCGGAAGCAACAACCCCGGAGCCAAAGTCACAGGCGGGTACTGGCACCACATGCACCAGCAGGCCCCCCACCCGGCCACCCTGAACCAAGGCTTTCAGGACGAGCTCGTCGCACAACTCGCCGACCACACCGGCGTCGCCCTCCCGACCACCGTAGAACCAACCGCCAACCCCACCAATGAAAGAAGATCCTCATGACTGACCAGCCCAAGCAGATAGGCGGCGGACGCCGCCTGTTCGGCGACTTCGCTCCGAAGCTCGCCGCCCTCACCGACGACGTGCTCTTCGACGACGTCTGGAACCGCCCCGAGCTCTCCGCCCGCGACCGCAGCCTCATCACCGTCGCGGTGCTCGCCGCCGGCGGCGACTACGCCCAGCTCGAGTTCCACCTCGGCCGTGCCGTTGAGAACGGCGTGACCCAGGAAGAGCTCATCGAAGCCCTAACCCACGTCACCCTCTACGCCGGCTGGCCCAAGGGGATGGGTGCGATGGGAATAGCTAAGAAGGTGTTTACCGACTAACGGCCAAGGCCGAGGACGAGCTCCGAAGTCCCTTCTCTTCTCTCCCGGCCCGAAGATAAGGGACTTCTCCTCGCGTCCGGCGATGACGGAAGCCGGTTCCTCAGGTCCGGACTTCTACGACCGCAACCGCATGAGCCGCGTCCGGGAGGACATCGACAGCGGCCGCGCGGCCTAGATTGCCGCTGATACCGAGCGACCAGGACCACATAATCAGGGAGGTTATTCGGCGTCGTCATTGGTTTCAAGAATCTGGGCCAGATGGTTCAGGACTTGCTCGGCACCCTCGTCTTCTGCGCGTAGAACCACTGAGGACCTGGCACGCATCCACGAGACCATCCCCACCGGCGGTATCGGAAGCCGTCATTGAGGCCGTCACAGGTCACCGTTGTCATCAACTAAACACGCAACTTGTTGGGTTAGACCTGCCCGAGAAAGTGCCCGTTCAAGGATCCTTCAACGGGCGGTGGCGGACATCGCGGCAGGGGCTCCCTTGCCGGGGTCCTTGCCGCGGGCTTCCTCCCGCGCCGTCCTAGCAGTGCTATCTACAAGTGATCGCGTCGAAGTCGAGAAGGCCACTAGTGGTATGGAAGGTGACCGTATAGGTCGTAACCGTGGGACTCAACAACCTGGTCAAAGAGCAGTTTCTGCACAGCATCAGGGTAGTGCCCGAAGGGCGCTCTACGAAGGCACCAGGCGACGAGGCTTGTTCAACAAGAAGGAACCGGAACACAGGACCTAGATCAGTATCCGTACTTGTTGACCACGATCTGCACGATGTGAGCGTCGTCCTCCTGGCCGTAGTCAGTGATCGTGATGCGTACGTTCCAGCCGTCAATGACACCAATGGCCCGGCAGTCCAGCCCACCTGCATTAAAGCGGGGGTTCCGTACACATGGCTTGTACTCCCGGGGGCTCAAAGAAACCTGTTGGATGTACTTCTCCAGGTCACCCTCCCCGTACTTCCGGTGAGTGTCCCACCTGTATGAGTACTGGGAGCAAGGTCCATCCAGAGGGATGCACAGTGCAGCAGCCATCGGAGGCTGGGTATCCAAGCTTTCCCATGCTGGCTCTGGTTGGATGCGGTCGGCAATCGACTTGAGCTCAGTGACGATCTGATCGCTTTTCCACGACGCCCAGAGGAAGAAGGTTGTGACAAGGGCAACCGCACCTGCCAACACTGCGAGCCATATCTTTCGGCTCCTGCTCATGCCCTTCCTGCTCATCACAACACAAGCTTAACTTTCAGTCCCCGGATCTTGTCCTCAAGCTAGAGGACCGCCGACGGTGGTGAACAGGGCAGAAAGCAGGCGCAGCCGTGAACAACCCGCGCCCACGGCCGGCCGGGACCTGCCCCGCCCACCCTGAGCACAAAACGGGCCACTTCGTGGCCCAGCTCTGGCTAAGAGCAATGTCTGATTGGGGATTCTCTACCGGCTGTGCCATCCAATGCCGCCCACCACGGCGGTCGCCCGTTTCCGGCCGCTCGTTCATCTCTGCTTCAGACTTCTCGGCCGGGTGTACCAAGTTCCAGCGCCTGCAACGCGCCTGGGAGTGCGAAGACGGTGCTGATGAAGCTGAGGTTGATGTCCAGGTCTGGCCGCGCCTGGCGCCCTTCCAGTCCCCATACCCGCGTTCCTTTGCGCCGAATCCATGACATGCTGCGATTGACCCATCGTTCATAGTCTTTGGAAATACCCGCCATCGAATCTGCTTGCGACCCAATCGAACTGGGCAAGATCACCTCTGCAATTTGAGGAGCAGGAGACCACAACATGGTGGGCGAAGCATCGGAATCTACCAATGCTTCTTCCGCAGCAGGAGCTAACCGTTCCCAGTTCAATCGATTGAATACGCTGGTGACAGAGCCACCTTGCATGGCTGCATCACCCGGACGTATTGGAATGGGTAAGCCGAGCTGGTGATTGATTACCAGCACGCGTGATTGCTCAAGGGCATCTTGCCGGCTCAAGGCCGTTAGCGGCGTCTTAACGACTGGCCATGGATGCAGGGTCACCTTTGCGGGCTCACCTAGATAGTCGAGCAGCATCATTTGATCTTCAAGAGTCGCAAAGTAATGCACGGCGGTCACCATGAACTGGAGTCTTTCATGCCGAAAGGCAGTTTTAGAGGATGCCCGCAAGCCGGTCCCTATCCGGACGGATCGTCTGCGGTGAAGAACAGGATCCGGCAGGAACGTCACGATCGCCCCGGAACACAGCGCCACGAGATCCTTGGGTGGCCCGAAGCCCGCGCTGATTCGACGTCGGGCACTCAGCTCCTGGTCTCGTACCTGGTAAGGACCACACCGTCGGGAAACGTCCGGGTCTCCACCAGGCTCAGGTTCACCCAGTTGTCCAGGGCTGTGAAGAACGGCGTGCCGCCGCCCACCAGGACCGGATGGGTGACGATCGCGTACTCGTCGATCAGCCCGGCCCGCATGGCCGCCGCGGCGAGTGTGGCACCGCCGATGTCCATGGGGCCGCCGTCGTCGGCCTTGAGCCGGGTGATCTCGGTGACCGCGTCGCCGGTGACCAGGCGGGTATTCCAGTCGACCGTGCTGGTCGTCGAGGAGAACACCACCTTCGGCATGTCCCGCCAGCGGCGGGCGAACTCGATCTGCGCCGGTGTGGCGCCAGGCTGCTGGTCGGCGGTCGGCCAGTGGGAGCTCATCGTCTCCCACAGTTTGCGCCCGTACAGCGCCAGGCCCGTCGCCCCCACCCGGTCGGACCACCATTGGAACAGCTCGTCGCTCGGTACGCTCCAGCCGAGGTCGTCGCCGGGCGCGGCGATGTAGCCGTCCAGGCTCAGGTTCATGCCGAAGGTCAGTTTGCGCATGGCGCCAGTCTCCCGTGAGTCGGTATTCGTTGTACAGACCAGCACGGCGCGGAAAAGTCATCGGTCAGGCCACACCGAGGGCCAGTTGACCACCACGCCAAGCAGATGCTCCGTACGGAAAGGATCCCCATGCGGACATGTAGTCGGCCGCGCAGACGACTTTGGACATTTCGTGCAGACGACTTCGGAAAATGACACTTCGGAAACTGACAGGACGAGGCCCGGGTTCCGTCTTTCGTTGCGTTATGTCTTCTGTTACGTTATTTCGTTCTGCGACGAAAGATGACACTAAAACTGATGAGTGGAAACGGTTCTGGTGGAGACGACGACAGCGGGAGTGCCGCTGCTTGAGTACCACGGGAGAACCTGGACGATCGCGGCTGAGCCGACGCGCTGGTACGAGCGCATCAACTGGTGGGCTGAATTCAAACGCCTCCCCCGCGAATGCGCGTCGCACATTGACCTTGAAGGGTGCGTAATTTTCAGGTCCGGCAGCGGTAGGAAGAGGAAGAATCTTCGGAGAGCGCCCGGGCAAGTAGATAGGAGAGGCGAACATCGTCATTCGCACCGACAACTACTAGCCGGGGCCGCGTCAGGCAGAATATCCTCATGTGCGGCAGATATGTGATGTCCAAGGCCACCGGTGACCTGCTGAGCTACTTTGATGCCAAAGAAGTGGAGGGCACCCCTCCCCCACCCAGCTGGAATGTGGCGCCTACCCAAGACGTGCCCATCGTGGCTGAACGATTGGACGAGGGAAACATCGAACGGCACCTCCTCGTGGCCCGCTGGGGACTGGTGCCGTCCTGGGCGAAGGACATCAAGATCGGCAACAAGCTGATCAACGCCCGCAGCGAGTCGATCCTGGAAAAGCCATCGTTCCGCAAAGCAGCAGTCAAACGCAGGGCTATCGTTCCTGCCGACGGCTACTTTGAGTGGCAGAAGACCGAGGACGGCAAGAAGATCTCGAACTACCTCTACTCTGAGAACGAACCGCTGCTCGGCTTTGCCGGCCTGTACGAGTGGTGGGCTGATCCGTCTCTTCCCGAGGACGACCCTGGCCGCTGGCTGCTCAGTTGCACGGTGCTGACCACCACGACGCAGGATGCCCTGGGACATGTCCACGACAGGTCGCCAGTGATCATCCCGCGTGACCGGTTCGCCGAATGGCTGGATCCGGATCTCACGGACAAGGCTGACGTGCAGCAGCTGCTGGACTCCCTGCCGGAGCCGACCCTGACTCCAAGGATTGTCAGCACCCGGGTCAACAGTGTCCGGAACAACGGGCCCGAGCTCATCGAGCCTGCTGAGTGAGCTCCGCGTGAAGCCAGCGAAGCGCCGCCCCAAAATGACCACAGGGCTGTTTGCGCTGATTCTCGTAATTTTCAATGCCGGCGTTGTCGCGTGGATGATTTGGGCCTTCAGGGACCCCACGTCAGGATACGGTGCGGGATTCGTGATGATCTTTGTCGCGCTGTCGACCTTGCTCAGCGCCTTCCTGGGCGTCAGGTCCCTAGTCGATAAGAGTGGCAGGCTGCCAGGAGCTATTGCTCTGGCAATATGCGGCGCCGGCTTGTTGCTTGCCCTTTACAGCATGATCGCCGAGGGTATGTGAAGCTCATGAAGCCAGTGCAGCTTCGCCTACAGAGTCCGCCGCCCCCGTCTACCCTTGCGTGGCCACTCTAAAAGTCGACGGGCAGGAAGACCGAGAACCCGCTAACGTCCCCACCTTTGCCGTTGGTTTCGAGCAGAAGAGGGTGGTCGTCGGATACTCCGCCTTCCTCTGCCCTCTTGACGAAGCGCTTCAGGTCGCCAAATGTGGCGACCTCGTTCGGGTCCTCAGGGTGAGAAAATTCCAGGTCCATTTTTAGTCCGATAGCCATGAGCCAAGTATGTCAGGCCGAACCGACACAACCCCCTGGGCCCCTACTTGGAATGAGCGTATTGCAGCTGCCGTGCACCCGGATACCAGCCAGGCCGTTGCACACCAGTCCGTGCGGGGGCCGGCTTAGCGCACGGCCCCCCGCCCACCGGGTGCATGCAGTGGCGCGAAGAAAGCCCGCCGATGGGGGCCGACGGGCTTTCCGGATTCGACACTACTGCGGTCGGTTGTGAACATCGAGTGGAAGTTCCGCAGTACAACGGCAACAGGTGTCCAGAGCCACAGCTGCACGGGCCAGCTAACCCCTCGGCGCACCAATGTTGTTATGACCTCCCAGTCGGATGTCGCCGGCCAGGTGCGGCCGTACACAGAGAACCTCGCGGCCTCCAAGGGCTTGGAGAGCCGGATCTACCTCAGCCTGGAGTAGGGCACGGGCGGATCCTTCAACGACTGCACCGGCTTCACACCAGCCGGCAGCGCACTCACGGACGCGACACTGTCCGCCCAGGCGACCAATCACCGTGACTACGCCACCGGCGGATCCCCATGGAATACGGCAGGCACTGTCGGAGAAACGCACAGTTACCGGGCCACCCGGCGCTTTGACACCACGGGCATGACCCAGGCACAGAGCGACGCCCTGCAGGGGGCAAGCGTCAGCATCGACCTGGTATGGGAACTGCAGTCGAGCTGATGCCCCGACCCGGCCCTGGCCCGAAGCCTGAGACAACCGCCACCCCGTGAACCCGGAGGAGCCCCAAGCTTCCGGGCAAACGGGCGTGCGCGCGTTGTTCTCGGCCGACGGCTGGCTCCTCTTCCTTCTCTCCAGCGTGTCCCGGCTGTACCTGGGCGTGCTGCTGAGCCTGGCCGCCATCGCACTCCTGCCTGCCCTGCTGGGTTGGCAGGGCAGTGTTGTCCAAAGCGGCTCCATGGAACCGCACATCAGCGTCGGAGACGTCGTCCTGTCTGACAGACTCGCCGGCACTGACTCCGTCCCTGTCGGTGGTGTGATCGAGTTCACCAGCCCCGCCTCGGCCGAGCCCGGCGGTGTGGAAAAGACCCGGCTGCACAGGATCATTGCCGAAAAGCCCGACGGGACCTTCATCTCTGCCGGTGACGCCAACGCAGAGCCCGACAGCACCCCGGTGAAGCGGGAACAGATCACGGGCAGGGCCCGGCTCCTCGTGCCCGCCATCGGACTGCCCGGCCTCTGGCTGGGCACCCGCTCCTTCGGAGCCCTGGCCCTGTGGGGCGCCGCCACCCTGCTCTGCCTGTGGGCCGCCGTGTATGGAGCCCGACCGGCGATCTCACCGCACTCAGAAACAAAACCAGACACTGCGACAAAATCAGGCACCGGGACAAAGCCAGGCCCTGGGGACCGGCCGAGGGTGAAGGCCTTCGCCCGCCGGCACCGCAGGGCTGTAGCGATGATGCTGGTCTTGGCCGCTCTTTGCATCCTCGTGATCGCCGGCGCCGCTGCTTTCTCCTCCGCGGCTTTCTCCGCCACCACCCGCAACGCCACGAACACTTTCGCCACGGCCCAGGACTGGGCTCCGCCGACGGTAACCCTGAACAATCCGGGCTCACCGGTGAAGGACACCGTGAACGTCAGCGCGTCTGCCTCCGATGCCGAATCGGGTATCCGCGACGTCGTGATCCAGTACCTTGCACCGGGCGGCTCAAACTGGACCACGCTCTGCACCGATGCCGCGGCTCCCTACTCCTGTGCCTGGAACACCACCACCGGGGCCGACGGCGGCTATGGCCTGCGCGCCATCGCCACCGACAACGCCGGGCACAGCACCACCTCGGCCCAGATCGACACCGTGGTGGCCAACAGCCTGCTCGTGGTCCTGGCCGACCCCGGCGAAATCCAAAAAGGCACCGTCAACCTCTCCACCACCCTGTACAACACCGGCGCCTCGAGCTACACCGTGCGGGTGGAATACTCCGTGGCCGGGGCGAACAACTGGAAGACTCTCTGCGCCGCCCTCGTCTCCCCCTACAACTGCTCCTGGAATACCGCGTTGTTCGCTAACGGCTACTACGACCTGCGCTCCGTCGCGACCGCGGGCACCACCAGCACGACGTCGGCTGTGGTGGCCGATATTCTGGTGGACAATCAGGCGCCCGCCGTCACGATGACGGACCCCGGCACCCCTCTCAGCGGAACCCGGACGTTCGCTGCCACGGCGACCGAAGCCGATTCCGGCGTCGCCCAGGTCCAGCTCCAATACGCCTCCACCGGCAGCCCGACCTGGACCACATACTGCACCGTGACCGCGGAGCCGTACTCCTGCCGCTTCGACACAACCACCCTGCCCAACGGCAGCTACAGCTTTCGGGCCATCGCCACCGACGCGGGGGGCCTCAGCACCACTTCAGCCGCCATCACGAACCGGATCGTGGACAACACGATATCCTCGGTCTCCGTCGAGGACCCGGGCGCGTACCTTAACGGCACCGTCACCCTGACAGCGGCCGCGAACAGCACAGCAGGCATCACCAATGTCAGGATCCAGACCGCCCCCTCAGGGACCACCACCTGGACCACCAAGTGCACGATTGCCGCCGCCCCCTTCACGTGCGGCTGGGACACCACTACTGTTTCCGATGGCCTGTATGACCTGCGCGCTGTCCTCACCGACGGCACCGGCGCCCAAACCACCTCCGCGACAGTCAGCGCCCGCCGCGTGGACAATAGCCCGCTGCGCGGCGTGGACATCCAGACCGTCAACGGCGCCGCCACCCCAGGGCGGCTCCAGCCCGGCGACAGCGTGAACTTCACCTACAGCCAACAGGTCAACATGGCGACTGTCAGCCCGGGCTGGACCGGGGCACCCCTTGCTGTCACGCTGCGACTGCGGGACGGCAACCTTCTGAGTCTGGGCAACAACGGAGACACGGTCGACATCCAGCGCGCAGGCAGCTCCGTGAATCTGGGATCGGTGAACCTGAAGCAGAACTACATCAAGAGCCGGACAACAGCCACGTTCAACGCCACCATGACCGCCGCTACCGTCACGGTCAGCGGTGTCCCGCGAACCGTCGTCACTGTCACCCTGGGCAGTATCGCAAGCGGCTCCACCACCCTGCGCACGGTCAACACCGCCTCCACCATGGTCTGGACCCCGACCGCCGCCGTGACGAACCTCTCGGGGAGCCCTTCGTCCGTTGCCCCAGCCAACGAAACAGGTGTCCTGGACAGGGAATTCTGACCGTGGCCACACGGCCGCCGCTTTCGGGGGGCAGGTTAGAATCGCACCTCCACGTCGAACTCCTCCGACGGATCACCGGTGAGCCTGGCCGCCGCCTCCCGGACACTGTCAGGGATTCCCTCGAAATTCCTCGCGCGGGCCACGAGGTCCGGCAGTTCCTCAACGCTCAGGTCCAACCAGCCGTCAGCGGCGCTCCTGATATGTGCTGTGAGCTTCAGAGCGGTTCCTCCCCCCATGATGACCGTCCGCCACCAGACTACTGCCACGACCGCGAAGCACCCCGCCCGAGATCCCCGCTGTCATTTTCAAAAGACGGCTGCACGAATGTCCGAGGTCGACTGCACAATTGCGGATGGTGCCAGGATATTCATCGAGGCCGCACCGCCGGTAGCGCCAAACCAGAAGATCCACTCACGGGCTCGTTGAGGATCTTCAACGCCCGGGGGCGAAGTCCATCAATCCGATTTCTCCTGTAGAAATGGTGGTGATCGCCCCGGCGATGATCATGCGGGGTTCCGGGCCTTCGATCTGAGCGCTGCGGTGTTCTGGATGGTGATGCGGCCGCGGCCTTGCCGGATGATGCCTTGGGCTGCGAACTCGGCCAGGGTCTTGCTGGTGGCTTCGCGGGTGGCGCCCAGCAGTCCTGCGATTTCGTGTGTGAGCCGGATAGGGCGGTTCTGTCCGAATCTGCCAGCCGGGGCGGTACTTGCGAGGTTGAGCAGGGTTGATGCAACGCGGGCCGTCATTGGGCGCAGGGCCAGATCGGTGAGGCGTTCTTCGAGCCGGGCGACTTGTTCTCCGAGGAGCCGGGAACTGGGGATGGCGATCCGGGGCTCCGAGATCAGGAATCGTTCCACCTCCTCGGCGCTGAGGAGGCAGATCGCCGAACGCGCTGGATGGGACGTGCGCGTGCGTTCAAGGGTGCGTGGTACTCCCTCCGGTCGGTGGACTCGGCGCGTGTCTCCGGCGCCTCAGCCGCTCGTCCTCATCGTTCGGCTGGCGCTTCGTTCGTGACAACGACTTTGCCGATGACCCGCCCGGTCTCCACGCGGATGAGGTCAGCATTTTGAGTGCTCGTGTGTTTCCCCGAACGGGACGGTTTTGCTGAAAGCTACTGTGTAGCGGCGGGGATTGTGCCGCGTGATCAGAATGCCACCGAGGTCCCGGGTTGCTAGTGATGCCGCCATGAGGGCTGATTCTGCATCGGCAAGCAGCTTGGAAATCTGTTCCGGGGCATGGATTAGAACCTCAAGTTCGGTCGTCTGATTCATCGAATTCTTTCCCATTCTTCACTTCTGGGGACTGTCGGACACCTTTGGCGGCGAACACAATGTTGGGGAGTCTGGGGCCTTTGCCGCATGAAGGCCCCGGTTCAGAAGTCCCTGGACCGGGGCGCCGGGCGGGGTGCGGGGCTCCGCAGGCGTGCCCCGGGGAATCATGTCACGATGCGCGCCTGGATTGTTTCGTGGAATCATTTGATTTTTGCCCGGATGGCGGGCTGGGGCTTGGTGGTTTGGGATTCAAGCCGGGCGATTGTCCCGGCGGTGCAGTCGCGGATGCTTTCCAGGTGCGTCAGGAACACGGAAGCCGACGGGGCAGAGCCTGGCCCAGGGCCCGGAGGGCACAGCCTCAGCTTCCACTCCAGATCGCCGGCCAGGACTCCAAGACGGGAGGCGCCGACCATCAGACTGGATGTCTTGAGGCTGAGCACGGCGTCCAGTGCCGCCTCTGAATCCAGGGACTCCATGGCCCGGTCAAGGCTGTCGAGTCTGGCCGGCAGCAGCCGGATGTAGTTGTGGATGAAGCGGTCGCAGATCCAGGGATCCGGCTGCAGTTCCTCACGGAGGCGGGCAAGGATGGCACCGTCCACCAAGGGTTGCCGCGTGCGCTGTGAGTCATTCATTCGTTTTCCCGTTTTCGATTCGACTGATCTGATCAAGGACCTGTGCGGCAGATCCAGCGACCGGGGCGGGCGCCAGGAAGCCGCTCCGGGTGTTCAGAAAAAATTGAACAAACCCTGATCATTCCGAGCCGGGTGCCTTTAGGATCAGGGAAGTGCCAGCTGGCACGCGAACTGACCGGCTGCTTCACCGGCAGCCTTGACGATTGCGGGGACCGACCGCCGTGTTCAAGTTTGTGAAGATTCTCACTGCTGCTCTTGCCGTCGGCCTTGGCCTGACACTGGCAGGAGTCCAACCTGCCCAGGCTGCACGCGCAGCCCAGATTTCCCTCAGCCCGGCCACCGGGGCCGCCGGATCCGCCGTCACGGTCAACGGCACCGGCTTCAAAGTCTCCACAACGGGAACCATCATCGCAGGCTCCGCGACGTTTTCCTTCCGGACAGCATCGACCGGCGCGTTCAGCGCCTCGATCACCATCCCGGCAACCGCCACCGGGAAACTGACGGTCACGGCCAAGACCTCCTCCGTCCAGGCATCCTCCGTGTTCACGGTGACTCCGCCGGCGCTCCCGCCGGTCAGCACAGCAGCCCTGCGCTTCGGGGTGGCGACCGCCGGAGGCCCGCTGGCGAGCGGGGAGCTCGATGAAGTCTCGCAACTGGCCGGTGAGAGCCCTTCCAGCGTTCTCTTCTACAAGGATTTCCTCCAGCCGCCGCCCATCAGCGAAATGAACGCCGTGCGGGCCCGCGGAGCCATGCCGCTGGTGACCTGGGAGCCGTGGGCCTGGGGCGGCGGACTGGACCAACCCGCCTATTCCCTGAACAGGATCACCGCCGGGGACTTCGACGCCAGCATCACGCAGTGGGGCCAGTCTCTGGCCGCCTGGGGATACCCGGTACAGCTGAGGTTCGCCCATGAGATGAACGGAAACTGGTACCCCTGGGCCGAAGGTGTCAACGGCAACCAGGCCGGGGACTACGTCCGGGCCTGGCGCCACGTCCACGATGTCGTGGCTGCCACCGGCGCATCCAACGTCTCCTGGGTGTGGAGCCCGAACGTTCCCTACTACGGCTCCACGGACCTGGCCAGGCTCTTCCCCGGCGCCGGCTACGTGGACATCGTCGCGCTCGACGGGTACAACTGGGGCACCTCCGCGTCGTGGAGCGGCTGGATCTCGCCGCAGGACCTCTTCGCCCCCGGAATCGCCCAGCTGCGGACGCTGGCTCCCGGACATCCGATTTTGATCGCCGAGACGTCCTCGAGCGAAGCGGGCGGGTCCAAGGCGGCGTGGAACACCGATCTGGTGTCCTATCTCGCGGCTCAGCCGGACGTGACGGGCTTCGTCTGGTTCCATATGCAGAAGGAAGCTGACTGGCGCATTAACAGCAGCGACGCCTCGGCGGCCGCCTTCAAGACTGCGTTGGCGGCCCGCCGGGCGTCGTAGCACCATCGACCCGGCTACGGCCGGGAATCGGCGCTGCGGCGGGTGAGGGCCACCAGTGCAACGCCAATCAGTATGACGCCGAGCGCGGTCAATACGCCTGCCCCCACATTCAGTCCGGTGTAGGCCAAAGCGGCGCCGGAAGCGGGGATGGACGCGTTCATTCCATACATTGTTAGTTGATTTCCTCTGCTGTGTATTGCGCTTCCCAGCGGTCGATGCGCCGCCGGGTGATCTTAGTTCTGAGCACGGCCCACCAGGAGGCAAGAAACCATCCAGACCGCAGCCACATGAACAGTTCCTGCGGGAAGAAGGACGCCGCGATCACGAGGTCTTTCCAGTCCCGGTGCGGGATCCGCAGCGCACGCTTGATGTCCAGCGCCACGAACAGCACAGGCACCAGCCACCAGAACAGGATGAAACGGAACACCCCCAACGCCAGTGACAGGGCGATGACCGTGATCCACAGCAGCTTCAGGAAGACGCCCAGCAGGCCCATGGCCTGCTGGGCCCAGTCACGCAGCGTGAGGCGGTTGATTCCCAGGTCCAGCAGGTCCTCCACCGTGCCGACCTGCCATTTCATCCGCTGGCCCCACAGCGCCCTGATGGTCTTCATCGAATCGGTGTAGGCGCGCACGTCCGGTGAGACCCGGCAAAGGTAACCGAGCTCGCGGATCCGGTAGGTCAGCTCGAAATCTTCGACCTGCGAGGTGTAGACCCAGGGCCCCTCCCGGTCCTCCCGGGCAGCGATCCGGCGCAGGACACTGTTATTGATCGCGCATCCCGTTCCGGCCAGGACACTGGTCCGGCCGCGCCGCAGGGCCGTATCGGTCCAGGTAGCGAACTCGGCCTTTTGCAGCCGGCCCAGCAGCCCCGGGTCCTGCATGGTGAACTTCGACGACGACCCGCCCAGCAACGCCCCGTCGTCGGCGCTGAATTCCCGTGCCCAGGCTGCCAAGGCATTCGGCGGGAGCACGGTGTCGGCGTCCAGGCAGACCACGACGTCCGCGTCGTACGCATACTGTGCCCAGGCATGGTTCAGCGCCTCGGACTTGCGGTGTTCCAGTCGGGGCAGCTCCATCACCGTCACCGGGTACTTCCGCGCTTCCCAGGCCGTCGAGTCAGTGCAGCCATTGGGGATTACCACGATCAGGTCCGCCGGGCGGGACTGGACCATCAACCCGTCCAGCGTCGCACCGATCGAGCCGGCCTCGTTATACGCCGGAACCAGCACCACCACCCGCAGCGCCAAGCCAGCGTCGGCAGGCTCCTCCTGCGGTTCCGTGACTCGACGCACAGTCAGCCCGGTGGCACGGTCCCCGGATGAGCGCGCCATCCCGTCTGCTGCCGAGGGCAGGGCAACGTGCACCGAGACCTCCTTACAAGGTTTACAGGTCCCGGCGGGACCTTCAGAATCCAACCTTTCGGCGCTTCCTCAGGTTTAGACCATGCATCGGATCAAGATTGCATCAATTCCATCTACGCCTCTGCGCAGACCAAGGGCAACTTTGGGCCTGGATGTTGACCCCTTCGGCCCGTGATCCGACAACGGCTGCTTTTGTCCGATTCCTACAACGCCCCGAACCATGTCCACATCCCTGGAACTGGGACAGTTCCCACGGAAGTAGTCACGAATGCCAGGGCAGGCCGAACGTCACGACGGTGACTTCCGCTGCATTGGGCAGATCTGCCGTTTCAGTAGCTGGGGCGCGCCCATCGGCGCAATGCGTCAACGGTGGTGTCTGGGGAGGTGTTGAAGCAAAACACGATGCCTGGGACGAGCTCGTTAAGTAGATTGAGGACGCGCTCGAACAGCAAGGTGTGCTCCCCTGCCATTCGCAGGCCTGCGCCGATCATCACAACCTGGACAGGTCGGGCGGCAAGGCACTCACGGACCCTTTTTTCGGCCTCATCCAGGTCGGGTGACTTGGCAGGGCACGATGTCGAACCCGGCCTCGCGCATTGCCGCCTCGCCCGCCGCGATCCGGGTCGCCAGCATCTCCTGGGTGATTTCCGGGTGGCGGCTGAGGTCGACGGCGCTCGGATGCAGACCGAATGGATTGGCCTCTGTGGATGTCTCGGTCATCATGCCTTCTTTCCTTGATTGCCATGCTAATGAGCACGATACGGCGTGGAGCACACTCCCCATGCAAAGTGGCGCCCACCGCTGATGGGCGCCCCATTCCACTAGGATCACGCGTCCGACAACCTTGAAACCGGGGACACCCTAGTGGGGACACAGTCAAGCAGAGAGCAGCAACTTCGATATTCTCGTCCAATGGATTTATCTCGAAAGCTGGAGCTCCTGGACGAGTAGATTACGATCGCTAATGGCGGCAGACCCGCAAATTTCGAAGAGTGGCATGACCAAACCGACGTTGTCCTACGCACCGTGATGGGTAAAGGTAGCCCCATCTATGACCGCTTCCAAAACGTCAGCTACTCTCCTTCCTTCTGGACGGAGAATACAGATTTCGAGCCCTACCAGCGAAGCGGCGTGCGATCGGTCACATCTCTGCTAAACGCCGCAAAGCGTGAACTGGAGCTCACAGCCGAAAGCAGCAACAAAGCCCTCGCCGCTGACGTGGAGAAGGTTATAGAGGTCAGCGACAAGGGCGCCGGCAGCCGAATGGTCGTGTCTTTATCGTCCACGGCCACGACCAAGCAAGAAAGCACGAACTGGCCCGGTTCCTGCGCACCCTCACTGGCTTAGAACCTGTCATCCTTCACGAACAGCCAAACATGGGCGCAGTTTTGATCGAGAAGCTAGAGACCAGCGCCGCCACTACAGGCTTCGCTGTCGTTCTGTTGACCGCCGACGACTTGGGCAGAGCGAAGAAGGACACGGAAGACAAACCCCGCGGTCGCCAGAATGTGATCTTTGAAATGGGCTTCTTTTTTGGAACGCTTCGTCGCGGACACGTTGCCGTGCTCCTGGATGAAGGCGTCGAAGAGCCAGGAAACATCAAGGGCCTCGTCTACACGCCCCTCGATGGTGGTGGGGCTTGGAAGGCAACAATCGCGAGGGAGATTGAAGCGGCCGGAATTTCTGTTGATTGGGCGGCGCTGCGTTAGCCCGCATCGCCGTTCCTTGGTCTGCGGCCACCGCTGCGGATATCTGGGCGTTCCATTGCCTAGGTTCTATGGGGGTCCGATCGCCTGTGGTGGACTGTGGCACAAGCTTGATCGCTTGATTGGTGGACGACGGGTTCTCTCTGTGTGTCGGTCAGGTGTTCGTCGTTATGGCGGCCATGATTGGCATAGGAGATGACTATGCGAACTTTTCCGGTCCAGATGCCCTCTGGAGTGCGCTACTGGACAGTGATCGGCGAGGACCTGCTGGTCATGTCTGTGGCGGATGCATATCTGCGGTATTTGCGGTTCGGGCGTCATGCTGCCGAGTCGACGACAAAGACCTATGCGGGCGCGGTCGCCCTGTATCTGTCGTGGTGCGCGGCCACCGGGCAAGACTGGCGAGCCGCTGCGGCGAAGATGCCGGCGTTCGTGTTGTGGCTCCGCCACTCTCCGTCGCAGCCGGGGGCAACGACCGGCGCTGCGGTTGTGCCTGCGGTCCGCGGACCTCGGCGGATCAACTGCGTGCTCGCAGGGGTACGGGGCTTCCTTACCTTCGCGGTGGATCACAGCGACGCTACGAGAGGGGTGCTTGGTCATCTTTATGAGCTTGCCGATAGCCAGGATCTGCCGGCTGAGGCGCGCGGCGAGGACGGCGTTAACGACGAACACCTGACCGACACACGGGGGGTCCCCCACCGATAAATGCCTCGCGGCTCGCCCGGCCGCGTATCCACCGACGCCGCTGGTCGGTGCCGCCGTGGCCACCGGGGCTTGCCCTGTCTTTCTCGGATCGCCGGGCATACTCTGAGCAAACCCCGGGACCGACCTCGTCCCGCTGGGCTCACTCAGAAAGGCATCATCAATGGAGATGAAAATCAAGGACCGCTGGGACCGGCTCAGCCCCGCAACGCAGCGGTGGCTCACCGAGAACCCCGGATGCCTGATCCTGCCGCGCACCATGACGGAAACGATCTGTCATGAAACCGGCGTCAGTGCTGACTGTGACCAGCACGGACAGGCAATGCTCTCCCAAGAGGACCTGGACTTCATCCGGGCCAAGGCGGAGGAACCCCAAACAGCCCCGCCAGAGCACCGGTTCTTCGACGCAACACAGCCTGGAGAAGGCACGTAAAGCCGGGACCGCCCCTGCCCGTTGTGCGCCGCGGCGATGCCAACCAGGGAGAAGAGTGAAGACGGTGACGGTTGCTGCAGCCCTGGAGTCAGCGGGCAGCCTCCGGCGTAGTCTGGTGCTGGCAGCCATCGGTTCGGAGGAGATGACGATGATCGGATTGAACAAGACTTCCCATGATGTTCAGCACGGCGCGGCGGGATGGATCAGACACGCCCAAGACTCGTCACCCCAGGTGAACGACGCTGTGCGCTGGGCGCTGTCCCGGCTTGAGGACGCCAATATGCCCGAGGTGGTCCACGCAGTTGTCCTCACCTTGACCGGGAATCAGAAGGCGGCGAAACAGGCACGGAGGGCTGCCGAACAGGCGGTCCACCGCGCGGAGCGGAAACTCGTGGGCACCCGCCACGGCCATGGCAAGGCATGGCTGGCCGCAGGCCTTCTCGTTGCGGGCGTGGCCGCAATAGTACTTGCCTGGCGGGGTGTAACCGGCAGCGGAGAGCCCGAAGCGGCCCAGGCCGGGGACCTTCCCGCGGACGCCATCTGACAACAACCCCGGTGGATGCCAGGAACGGACTCCACTCTCCGCTTTGACCTCATCCGGCCCTCCCACACGGTGATTCCAAACTGATGGCATCACCGGTGAAGGTGGGGTACCGATCACGCCGAGTGGATTCCAGTCCGCCCTGTCGGCAGAGATCAGACTGTCACACGCAGGCCCTGCGCGGCCTGCCCTGCTACGGGGCAAGGAAAGGGAGGCCGCGCTGCTTGCCGGTCTCCCCATTTTTCCTAGCGGAGGAAACCTCTACTGTACGTCGGGTTTGATCGGGCGGCCAGATCCCCGGGCAGGCCCCCAAGGACCCCGCCCACGGAGGGCGTCCACAGACCGTGGCACGGTTCTTGGTTCCGGGTTTTTCACAGGGTCCACCGGTGACAGTGGGGGTGGCCGGCGATGGATTGAGCCCTCTGAGACCGGGGCTTATCCATTAGCCGTCGCCGGCCCCAAGGCGGCTCCACCGCCCCGGGCTGCGGCGGCCCGCCCGGTCCAGTCCCGGGCCAGCGGCAGTACGCTGGCTGGCATGCCTGTCACAAGCAACGTCGCCTGGGATGAACGCCTGGAAGCCTTCAAGGGCCCGGACACCACCCACTTCGTCGCCGCGGTCGCCGCCACGGCCAGGACCTGCGCGGCCTGCGGGATGCCCTTGCGGCCCGCCTCTGCCACCGGCACTGCCGGGAACCCGGACTGAACCTGCGCCCCGGCGCAGGCACGGAGGATGAACTCAAGACCCTGGGGGCGCGGATCACCCTGGAGTACCACGACGGGCCAGGGAACCTGCCGATCCCGGCGCTGGCCTACGCTGTTCCCGGTCCTGAGCTTCCGCGAACCCTGCGGGGAACTGACCTCCGCCCTGGTCTCGGTGCTGCTCTCCCACGGCTTCGAACTGTCCATGAGCACCGACTACAAGGAAATTGTGCAGCACGCCCGGGACGTGCGGCCCGGCGTCGGCTGCACCGTGACCGGGCAGGGCCTCGTCAGCCTGCACATTGACGGGGAGCTGATGTACTCAGAGCAGCTGGACCCCGCCGATGCAGGAGAAACCAAGTGGCTCGAAGCCGCAACCCGGGCAGGCAAGGTCCTGGTCATCAGCGGGGACTACCTGGAAATCACCGACACGGGCCTGAACATGGACGCCGCCGCACGCCTGGGCACCCTGGTCACCGGCAACGTCCCCGTCCGCACCTGACCACCGGAAACGCGAGCAGAAGCCGGGAACCAGGGTCTGGACCGGCTGCGGGTTGGCTGCCGCCGGTCATACAGGAATCCTGGCGCTCTGGCGCAGCCGGCCTGCTTCAAGTCTATGTCCGGCACGGTCCGCCAGCTTTTGTGTGGCCCGCCGGTTCCCAGTCCGTCGCGCCCCCAGGGCCGGGCCCGCTGCCGGAAGGGCCCGCCCATCGCACATTACCGCCGGGTAGAGATGTTCAGTCCCGGGATGGCACCGATAGGCTTGGAAGCCGGTGTGCGCCGCCGGAAAGAGACGAAGAGCGCCTACGGCTCAACGGTGAGCAGGGTGAAGCAAAGGGTGGTAAGTGACGGCCAGGTTCGAAGTGTTCCACGACCCGGACGAAGCCTTGCCTTTCCGGTTCCGGTTGCGGGCCGAGGACGGGGCGGTCGTCGCCGTCTCCGGCCGACTGGGCAGCATCTGCGCCGTCAAGGCAGCCATCACGGCAGTGAGGGAAAGCGCCGCAACAGGTCTCGTGGTCGATATGACCGGATCCCGGCCCGCCGGGAATACTCCAGGGGAGCACCCGCCTCCCGCGTCGCCGGACGGGGAGTAAATGGGCTATTCGACAACCATGGTCCTTAATCTGACGTTCCTCGCGACCCTCGGCGCCGGCTTCGTCTTCTTCCTGTGGCACCTCCTGATCTTCACGATCATCCTCGTGCTCGCCGACGCCGGCCGGCTAGCGGCCCTGACACTGATAGCACTCTCCGGGCGGTACCGGACAAAACACCGCGAAGGGTCACACGGACGAGTGATACCAAACTCACGCCAGTCGTCCGGCAGCCGCGGCCGCCGCTAAATCGGCCCCGCCGCCTGAAACTGCCACGGTGACAGGGTTCCATAGCACCAAGGGAATCCACCGCGCCTGGGGTCTGTGGGTTCTATGATCTGTGTGTGGGGTCCGCATCCGGGGGCCTGGGCCCTGGCTCCGGCAACGGGCCCGGTGCCGGATCAGGCGGCACCGGAGAGGTCGGGTCCGGTGACCCAGGGGCAGGGTCTGGAGACGCCGGGTCCGGCGAGCCGGGGGCGGCTGGCCCCGGCTCGGGCGGAAACGGCTCGGGTCCTGGCAGCGGCGGAATAGTCACGGCTCCCCCTACATTTCTGGCCTGGCGCCGGAAGGAAACTCCAGACTACGGCCCGCCGTGTTCAAACAACAGGGCATCGCCGTCATTCAGGCGGGCGTCCTTTGCGAGTACCGTTCCCTTCTGGCCCTCTACAGCGTTTCCCAGCCCTCGATTTCCGAGTATCGGGCAACCACGACACCGCGGCCGAAGGACGTGCTCGCTGTGGCCGCGAAGCGCAGCAGTGCGGCCCGGCACCCGGCCTCCCTCACCGCCTCGGCGGCCCCGCCGAGAGCCTCCTCGCGGTCAGTGCCGTCCACTACAGAACGGATGTCGGCATTCTGATTAACGGTGTATTCGACATAGAACGGCATGCCTGAAGCATTCCACACGCCCGGGAGGCAAGAACAGACCAACGGACGCGGAAGGCCCCTGGCTCAGACCGGCCCGACCAGGAACATCCGGGCAGACTAACCGTGCGCGCTCCTCACGCGCGCAGGAGGCCTGATGATGTGATGTCAGCGTGTCCAGGCGCCGGCTGCCAGCGTCCTGTGCCAAGCCGGGGTCTTAGGGTCGGCCATCTTTTGGGCTGCGGCCGGGCCGGCGTCTGGCTGCGAAGTAGGCCAGAGAGGCCATGGCGGCAAAGAAGAACACGGTGGCGAGAAGATAGTTGGCGATCATCAGCATCCAGACGCCGCACAGCAGCAGCGCCGGCGGGAGGAGGATGGCCGTTGCCCAGAATGTCTTGCCTTGGTGCCGGCCGGTTCCGTCCGTCATGCCTTCGGTCGGGTTTTCCTGGTTGTCGGGTTCAGAGTTCATGCCGGTTCCATGCGGAGGGGGTAGCGCTCGGGAGTCCGGGTGCGGTGCCGTGGTTCGGAATCGTCAAACGGATCCGTAACGATGATGGTGGGGTGGCCGTCCTGCTGGTGTCCGGGTCAGAGGGGCGCGGGGGGACGGGTCGCTGTGGCGGTGGGTGGGTGCTCTATGGCCAGGACCGAGATGTCGATGCGCCCGGGGATGAGGCCGGTGTAGCTGATGGTCCGGGCGATCTGCTCCCGCACGGCCTGGGCGACGTTCAGGGCTGCGAAGGCGATATCGGTGGCGATGTCGAGCTGGACGTCGGCGATGCCGTTGTGGACGGTGACGAAGACGCCGTCGTGCCGGGCGGGAGTGGTACGGGTGTCTGTCCTGCGGAGATTTTGGATTGTTCCTTTTCCCAGGTGGGTGAGAAGGTTTTTCAGGGTCGGTTCGAGCCGGAGGACACCTGGTGTATCGAGGGCGGTGCGGGCAGCAAGGTCGGCAATGAGGCGGCGGCTGATCAGCCGGGCTTCGAGGGGATGCTCAGACATCGTAGAAATCCTCCACGGTGATGTTGACGGCTCCGGCGTTGAGTCCGACGTGTGCTGTGATCATGCCGATGATCCGCTGACGCAGCAGCTCGGCGGTTCCGGGGATGTCGGTGCCGGAGGCCACGGCGATTCGAAGGTCCACCGAGATGCCGGCGGTCCCGGCCGGGCGGGGGTCGTCCGCGGTATCCGGGTCAGGACGGACGCGGCAGCGACGGCCCCGTACCCCCGCAAGGGCATCGGCGCCGAACCAGATGACTGAAGTGATGGCTTGTTCGCTGATCGTGACGCCCCCCTGGCCAGACCGGTAGACGGGCAGCCGGCTGCCCCTCCGGACTTCGGCACGGGCCACGTTCATGATGGCGTCCTTGACGGCGTGATGGGGCTGCAGGGAGGCGTCTTCTGCATCGTTGTCCCGAAGCGTGCGGGCGGCCTCCGCGAGCTTTGCCAGGCTGGCCCGTGCCGTCCGGCACTGGGCGCAGCCGTTTTCATGGGCGGTGGGGGGCTGGCTGATGGTTGCCCAGACCTCGTCGATGCTGCGGCCACAGCCCAGGCGGGGGATGGTTTCGTCTATTGCCATTGACTCATCCTTTCCGCGAGTTGTGCGCGTGCTCTGGCGAGGCGGCCTCTGACCGTCTGTTCACTGACCTTCAGCGTTGCGGCTATTTCAGCGTAGCTGCGTTCGTGGATTTCCCGCAGGAGCCAGCAGGCGCGCTGCCCGGGCGGGAGGGTTAGCAGCGCTGTGGCCAGGCCGTCGATCTCGCAGGAGATTTCCGCTTCGCGGGCGGGATCGCCTCCGGCTCCCGGTCCGGTGAAGGAATCCGCGGTTGTTTGCAGAGTTACCGGTTCCTGGACGACCTCCGCCTTTCTGGACCGTCGACGCAGACTGTCCAGGCAGCGGTTGGTGGCCATCTGGTAAAGCCACCCGCTGAAAGCCTGCACGCTTGTCAGCAGCGGCAGCTTTCTCCAGCAGGCCACCAGGGTGTCCTGCACGACGTCTTCGGCCTCTCCCCGGTCATGGAGCATCCGGAAAGCGAGACGGAAAAGTCTGCCCTGATACGCCTCGACGAGGTATTCGAAGGCGTCCAGGTTGCCGTCCTGGGCCCGGGCGACAACGGTCGCCTCGTCCAGATCCTCTGGCCGGGTCAGGACAACGGGTTCACGCTCATCCATCGTCACCGCTATCCCCTTTTGCCCCCGAACCGCGCCACCCGGGTTCCGGGGATTAAGACCAATATTTTCAGACGGGGCCGGTAATGGGAATGCCCGGTGCGGGGGAAGCAGGGACAAAACAGTTTGCCTTTCCGCGTGACGTTTGGTGGTGACGTGCGTCTTTAACCATGTAGGCAAAATCGCATCGGTTGATTGAGGAGATGGTTCCCGTGACAGAAGCCCCGCAGCTCCCAGGACAGTCCGGAGGCATGGTGGCAACCCAGGAGGAACAGAAACGGAACGCCCCCGTTGAGACGCGCCGAACGACTGACCTGCTGCACACGGACCGGGGGGATACCACCATTGAAGAAACCGTGGTCCAGAAGCTGGCCGGCATGGCCACGCGTGAGGTTCCCGGCGTGTATGCGATGGGCAGCGCTGTCCGGCGCGCGTTCGGCGCGATGACCGAGCGGATTCCCGGTTCCCAGACGAATGTCAGCGGCGGGGTGAGCGTGGAGAAGGGCGAACGCCAGACCGCCATCGACTTGAGCATCGTCGTCGAGTACGGAACGTCCATTGTCGAGGTGAGCCAAGGTATCCGGCGCAATGTCATCCAGTCGGTGGAGCGCGCGACCGGTCTGGAGGTGCTGGAAGTGAATGTCCACGTCACCGATGTTCATCTGCCCGAGGATGAACGGCCCGAAGAGGACGCCAGGAAGCCTCTGGAGTAACCACCTCACCCACTCCGCCCCGTTTTCGGGCGGTAACCGATTTTTGGAAGGAGTGCCGCATGTCCACTACACGATGGTGTCTGGCCATCGGTCTGGTATTAGGAATCGTTTTGGCCTTCGGAGGTTTTACAGCCCTGGTGATAGCGGTCCTCTTTGGCCTGATTGGGCTGGTAGTGGGCCGTATTGCGGAAGGGAAACTGGATCTGCAGGCCCTGTTCGGCAAAGCATCCAGCCGATGAAGACCCCCGCAGCACCTGCCGGCTCCCGGGACCTGGATTCGCGGGGGCGCACTTTCCTTGACCGGAAGGTGGTGGAGAAGATCGCCGGTCAGGTCGCGAGCGAAGAGTCCTTTGCCGGCGGGTCCTCCGGAGGGTTTCTGGGCATCGGAGCACATTCGGACTTTTCCGCCCGGCCCAAAGTCACGGTGGAGCTTGCGGGCAATATCGCCGCCCTCAGCGTGGAAATAGGGCTGCTCTACCCGGTACCGCTGCGCCAGGTAACCGAACAGTTGCGCCGCCGGATCAGCGAACGCGTCAACGCCCTGACCGGGGTGGAGGTACGCCAGATCGACATCACAGTGTCCTGGCTGAAACCTGCCGATGAAACCACCGGCCGCCGGAGGCTGTTATGAGCCGGCACGATGGGAAAGCCACACCCCTGCGACACCGTCCCAGCCGGGCTGTTCCTGCCCTGATCCTGGGAACGCTGCTTCTGGCCGCCGGCGTGGCACTGGTATGGGCGGCAGTGGCCCGGCTGGTCACGGGTTCGTGGCCGGTGTATCTGGCCGGCCCCCGGGACTGGCTGACCGGTTTGACCTGGAACGATCCGGGAGTCTGGGCCGTGGGGGCTGCGGCGGCGGTCGTGGGAGTCGTCCTGCTCGCGGCAGCACTGGTTCCGGGCCGCTTTAACGCCTTGCGGCTGCAGGCGCCCGGGGACGGGGGGCAGATCCCGGTGGCGGGCGCGCAGGAGATTGTCATGACGCGGCGGGCCGTTGCGCGGTACGCGGCGGCGCACTGTGAATACGTCGACGGCGTCGGTTCAGCATCGGCCACGGCCTCGGCACGCGCGGTCCACCTGAACGTGACCACGGCCCTGCACGAAACAGGGGAGCTGCGCGGCCGTGTCATTGCCGTGGTCAGGGAACGCCTGGCCGGTACCGGGCTCAACCCGGTCCCAAAGGTCACCGCGTCCGTCCGGTCCAAGGAATGACCGCGGCCGCATTCCGGAAAGAAGGCACCCCATGCGACAACACGCCGGAGCGATGAACCGCACCTGGCTGGTCATCCTTGGCATTCTCGCCCTGGCCGGCGGCGTCCTGATACTGCTGGCGGCCAGCGGAACGCTGCACGCCATGAGCCCTGCAACGGTCGCTGCAGAAAGTCCCGTCGTGACAGGGGACCTGCACACGGTCTTCGGGCCGGCCTCTGTTACGGCCATTGTCCTGGTGGCCGGGGTTCTCATGGGCTCCCTGGGGTTGCTGTGGATCCTGGCACAGATTCCACGAAGGAATCCCGCCGACAGGTACCGGCTGCATCAGGACCCCGCCTCCGGAACCACGCTATGTGATGCCTCGGTGCTGGCCTCCGCCGTGGAAAACCAGATCAATACCCTGCCCGGGGTTGTGGGTTCCTCGGCGCTGCTGCGCGGCACCGCCATGGAACCGGATCTCACGATGAAAGTCACCGTTACCAACCGCGCCGACATCCAGCACGTCCTCCACAGCATCAACACCAGGGTCATTCCGGACCTCTCCACGGCACTGGAGACACCGCTGCGGCGGACAGGAATCCAGCTCGAGGTCAGCGGCCGCAACGCCATTGCCGGCACCACCGTGGACACCACCGGCACCGTCATCTACTAACAAGTCACGTCGAAGAACACGACCTTAGCGTCGGATATTTCACTTTTCCACAAGCCACCCCTACCACAACGCCGCACCCGTCCCACAACCTAGGTTCTTTGGGACGGCTGATATCTGGCCGCTGCCTGAGAATCAGGATCTCTCGGATCTGCTGCACCCGTGACAGCTGAAACCATCCGAGCACCGGCACCGGAACCCCTTATCCGCTCGTTTGAACAGGCTGCGCCGAACGGTTGGCCGAGCGATCTGTCGACCCTGTATCGTCTCTTCGACGGTGCAGAACCGTCAACGGCGGGGAACATTCTCCCGAGGTATCGCCCACTTCCCTTGGAGGAAGCTGAGAAAGTGCGACAAATGATGCTTGGCATCTGGGCGCAGGTCGGGGCGGACCTAAACGCAGAATTCGAACGGGAAAAAACGTCCCCAATCTACCGAAACCTGCGGGCGGTCCATGAAGCCCACAGCAGCGTTCCTGTGCCCGAACCCCACAAACCCTATGACCCAGCAAGCGCTGAAGCTGATGAGGCGGGCACTCAGGCTTTTATGTTTATCTCCTCGTTCCTGCCGATCGCAGACGACAACGCCGGCGACTTTCTGTTCGTCGGTCTCAGGAAAGGGCGGCAGCACGGCTGCGTCAGCGAGTATTTCAAGGACGAGGCCGATTGGCGCCCCGCCATCTGGTCATCCGTTGAAGAACTCCTAGAGGAAACGCTGACCAGCCTGCGAACAGGACGACCAGCATTCTCCTTCAGGCCCTCGGTGATAGACGGCAGTCTGAATTGGAAATTAGTCCGGGAACGGTAACCACTAAACAAGGCCGCCCCTGAACATCTCACGCAGACGGAACGGGCGGCGCCATTTAGGGGACTGCGATGTTTCCTAAAAGCCCATTGAAATAGAGAATCACAAATGCAGCCACGACAAGAAGCGTGATGATAGGCATCTGCCATTTTTTCATCGCTTGTCCTTTCACGGGCCTCTTATGGATGAGAGTACGGTGTCCCAGCTGTCCAGCGGCCCTTGCATGGCCGGCAGCGTCGGCTCGCACAGCTCCCAATCTGGAAAGACGCCAGATGACAGACAGCCCGGTGTGAGGAAGAGGCTTTACCTCTTCCTCACACCGGATCACCTATGAGCCATCTCAAACCAGTTTGGCCTGCATTATTGATGTCTCGGAGCGCGATGGAAACCCTAACACCGGTCCCCGCATTTTCGAATGCCCAAACTGAGGCATCATCCAGGCTCACGGAATCAAAGTCGAAAGCGGAAACCACCGGTCCATCCACCAAAAAAACGCGGAAGTCCGAAGTGTTGCTCTCCCACATGGTGTCGCGCTCGTCTACAAGTCGTGGCTGCATTACTTGAGCGTACATTTAGGCAGCCGCAAAATTGTCTGGTCGAATCCCTGGAACCGTGCTTTCGTTGACGTACATGCAACTCCACCTGGGGGTCATATGAGACGCCGTTCGGATGCGAAGAGTGTTCGCCAGATCATTGCCTTCTCGCTCACGATTGCAGCTGCCATAGCGCTACTCCTGGTTCCCATCTACAACACAGTGAAACTGACGAATGACGGACCAGACGAAGTAGCTGCCTCAACACTGCTCGAGATCGTAGGACCCTACATCTTCGTGCCGTTGCTGATCCCCGTCGCACTGACCGGATTGCCTCTCCTACTGAGGGGACCGGCACAGAATTACGTGTCCGTCGCGACCACCGTTGCTCTCGCCATCTTCACCCTCATCGCTTCGGCAACCATTGGCTGGTTCTACGTGCCCGCCCTTGCGGCCGCCCTGGCCTCCATATTGGCCCCATCCAGAAAGCCGTGGAACACCAAAGATCCGTCCCTCATTGCGGGCCAGCCTTGAAACAATGCTGCCATTCCAAAGGCGAATGGCGGACGCCGTGACCGAGAAGAAGGCTTCGATGGCTCGGGAAGAATCCGCTCATGGACACCGCCGCGGCTGGCCAGGAACCCTGCTCTGGGCGCTGCTCATCGTTGCCTCCGTCGCACTCATGGTCATGGGACTGTGGCGAACTACGTTCTTCATCTACGCTCCCGAGCTGGCCCTGATTGAGCGTTCGAGAGTCGGCGGGCTGAATATCCTCGCAGGTTCGGCAGCCTCACTCGGGGCGGCAGGGTGGTCCATCGTCAGAAGGAGCCCACTATGGGTTGCGGCCTTCGTGGCAGCGCCTGCGGTCCTGGTAGGTGGCGCTGAGCTGGTGGATCCAAACAGCCTGATCCGGCACCTCGCAGCTATCGTGGCGTTCCCCTTCGCGTTCGCCGGACTGTATGCAGGGCTTCCGCCCCGGAAATCTCGAACCCCGAAGTAGGGTGCAACGCCCGCCGGGCCAGTCTGGCCCGGCGTGAGCCGGACTCGCTGCTTCCGGCGCGATAGGGCCGATCAGCCCGTCAAAAAATACGTCCGATCATCGTGATCCTGCCCATGTCGCTTGTGTAGATCGTCCCGGGAATTACCGTTCGTTCCGTCCCAAGCCACATCAAAACGCGGTCACGGTGCACGACGACCATTCCTGTCGCGCCGTTCGCGAGCAGTGCCCACCCGAGGACCGGGTGGCCATCGACGCGCACGCTGTGCGCGTGTTAACGCCAACCGAAAATGGGGCCAATAGCGCCAATTGAAACGGGGCCACGGGGTTGTGGTTCTATTGTGCCGTACTGACGTCGGGTTGGTGTTTTTTGAGCCGGTAGCTGTTGCCTTTGAGGCTGATGACATCGGCGTGGTGGACGATCCGGTCGATCATGGCCGAGGCGATGGTCAGGTCTCCGAATACGTCGCCCCAGCGGGCAAACGCGAGGTTGGACGTCAGGATCATGGAGGCGTGTTCGTAGCGGCTGGAGACGAGCTGGAAGAACAGGTTCGCGGCGTCCTGATCAAACGGGATGTAGCCGACCTCGTCGATTATGAGGAGCCCGTAGCGGCGCAGTTTGACCAGTTCCTGGGCAAGTTTCCCGCGGGAGTGGGCCTCCTGCAGTCGGGCAACCCAGCCGGTGGCGGAGTCGAAAAGAACCCGCTGCCCGGCCTTGGCTGCCTTGATGCCGATGCCGACCGCGAGGTGGGTTTTGCCGGTGCCGGGAGGCCCGAGCAGGACCACGTTCTTGGCCTCGGAGAGGAACACCCCGGTGCCCAGGTGCGCGATGAGGTTCCGGTCCGCGAAGGGCTGGTGATCGAAGTTGAACTCTTCGAGGTCCTTGTGGGCCGGGAACCTCGCGGCCTTGATCCGTGTCGCCGCGCCGGAGGCTTCGCGCTCGGAGACTTCACGGGAGAGGACCGCTGCCAGATACTCCTCATGGGACCAGCCGGCGTCCCTGGCCTGGTCCCCGAGCCGTCGGAACCCATCACTGATCCGCGGTGCCCGCAGGGCCCTGGCGTAGTACTCGATCTGTGACGGTGTCCCGGTCATGACGCCACCTCCAGAAGGGCCGGCTGCTGGCCGAGGTCGATGCCGAAAATCTCGTCGTAAGCGGCCAGATCCCGCACCTGCACCGCTTCCTCGGGTTCGGGGCGGTGCACTCTTTGGGTCCGGAAGTCCCGGCGCATCACCGCCGCGCGTGCCACGTGGGCGGGATCGGTCAGGACCAGGTGCCGGGCCCATACCCGGACGTGGGTGGCGATGATGACGCCGTCATGTGTGACCCAGACAGTGTCCAGATCAGCGGTGACATCCACGATCCGCCCAATGAACGAAGGGTCCACGGAATAGTCGTTGGAGAACACGCGCACGTAGTAATCCCGTGGCAGCCGCACGGCGTTGCGGAAGACGGCTTCCGGGGTCACCGGCGGCAGTTCCCGCATCCTCTCCCGGTCCAGGACGATCAGTTCGTCAGGGCGGCCGTGGCGGGACCGCGAGTACCGGTGATTTGCCTTGGGCAGCCAGTCCTCCAGCTGGCCGTTGAAATCCGCTGGGGAGCGGAAGTCCCGGCCCGGCATGAAGCGTTGCCGGAAGAACCTGTTCATCCGTTCGACCATGCCCTTGGACTCCGGATCCCGCGGCGGAAGCAGCTTGATTTCCAGTCCCAGGGACCCGGCGAACGCGGCCACAGGCTCCGTGGGCCGGCGCCTGCCGATGCCGGACTCGTTGTCCCACAGCAGCCGGGACGGAACCGCTTGCGCGTCCTGCAGCAGAGTCCACATTCCGCCCAGAAGATCCGGCGTCGTCCGTGACGGCAGCATCCGTGCCTGGATGAATCCCGAGAACGCCGAGGTCATCACCAGCACCTGTGGCGTGTCGTTCTGGCCCTCACCGACGGGCAGCGGCTCATGCGGGAACCATAGATCGCACTGAACCTGGAACCCCGGCTCGTGGACCAGGCGGTCGGCCGGGTCAGGCGGGGCGTATTCCGGCCGGATCGCGGCGACCTTCGCCCGGAACAGCGACGCGGAACCAGACCAGCCCACCCGCTCCGCCAGCGTCGCGGCCGGCATCGTCGGCGTCTTCACCAGCAACTCACGCACCCTGGGAGCAAACGCATCAAAACTCGATACTCCGGCTGCCCGCTGATACTTCGGCGCCCGGTCCGACTCCAGCGCCCGGTCCACCGTTCCGCGGGAAACTCCCACGATCCTGCCGATCTCACGTTTCGAGTGCTTGCCTGTCGAAAACAGGTGGCGTATCTCCGCCCAATCATCCAAATTGATCACCTTCCATAATGGTCGGTGGCCCTGTTTTCAAATGGCAGAACTGGTCCTGTTTTCGGTTGGCGTTAACAGCGCGGAGCCTTGGGCAATGCTGATAGACCTAGCGGTGTCGGCGAAAGCTGTGAGCATCCGTGTTCTGGCCAACTCGGTCAATTCGTCGGCAAGGGCTGTGATGAGGAACGAGGCGTGATAGGGGCCAGGCCGGTCGGGCTTGAAGGTCACTAGGCACTCGGATGCCTCGGCTCCGGCGCCCGGGCCTGAGGCGATAGCGAAGCGTGCGATGACGCCTTCGCCGCCTGCCGCTCGCGGCATGGGGGCGGTTAAATTGTTCGGCTCGATTCCCTGGGCCCCTGTGCCTGCGGCATATAAGCCGAAGGCTTCGAGTTCGGCTAAGAGACGCTCACGCAAGGAGAGGTGCTGCGAGATGTTGTCCCGGCGCCCGTACATCGATCCGCCCTGGCGCTATTCTCCAGCGGACTACCGTGCGATGGCCATCCCCTCCACGTTGACCCTCCAGGAATCGTCCGGCAGGGGATCCGCTTCGGGACGACGGAAAAGCTCTCGTCCTGTTGCCGTTGTGCCCGCGTGCCTGAGGCTGGCGTTGGTTGAATCCAAGGCGGTCGCGGACGAGTTTCTCGACGATTGTCTTTATCCGTTCGGTCTATCGAACATCTTTTTGGCACCGTGATCTGGTTCACTCAGCGGTCGGCCGCCCCGGTAATCGTAGGTGGAATCACCAGAGCGAAGGGCTACGTGGTGAACCTTTTCAGGACCAGGCGGTGCGGGCCACACCAGGAGCAGGTGCTCCTCCGTCGACTCCAGGGAAATGGTGTTGAATTCAGACAATCGGGCGCGCGCCATACAGCGGACCCTGTACCAGCCGGGTCCGGCTGTACTGAGTGGCGGCAGCGACGGAGTCTCGTTGAACCCATCCACGGCCAGCTGCCCTTTCGGGGCATGAATCGAGATGTCGACGGCCTCCTCCCAGCCATCGAGGGAGAACTCTGGCTCGGAGTCCAGCATCGACACGCCGACGGTGATGAAACCGGTATCGGTGCCGGTGAGGATGACCGCCCCGGCATCCAGGGGACATACGAGGCCGTCGCAGTCGTTCAGCTGCTGCGGGGAGGGAATCGTTGGAATGTTGTCGTCAACCAGACGAACACCGGTGATGGCGGTTCCTTCCAGAACTGGACCAGGTGCCGCTCAACCGGCGATTCCACGACCTCGTCAAAGGCTGTGTCCCGGCCGGTGGCATGAAGCCGGGCACGGTAGCTGCCCTTCTCATCGCCCGTAACCGTGCCGATATCCTTCATCTCCCAGCCTGTGGGCTCATTGAAGTAGGCCCGCCCCTCGGGGAACATCAGGGACACCTCGCGGATGTCTTCCCATCCGGACGTGGGTACCTCCGGTCTCGCACCGAGGATCTCCACCGTCAAGTCGACCGGCCCTGAATACACCCCGGTGGTAACCAACGGAATCCTCAGCGGCAAGTCCTGCCTCTCGCCACGCATCGACGCCTGCAGGGCAGCTACAGGGTCTGCCGGAGGAAAGGGCTCCACCACGAAATCCACGACATGGTGCCATGCCCTGATCACGAAAGCTGCCGATTCGATCACAGGCCCTGCCTTTCAAGCAATGTGGACACGGAACGTGCCTGCTTCAACTACCCGCATTGGAACATAAAGGACGCTGGCCAGTACAGAGCAAGTTCGGGCGTCTCAGGTTCCAAGTAAGTGACAGGACTGGGCAGAGTCATATGGCATGGGCTCCCCTATCCCCTCAGTTCGAAGGCCCGTCAGCCTTGGGCCAGCCAAGCCATGGCCTCGTTCCTGGACGTGAAGAAACGGCTGGGACACGCTGGCTTGTGGACGCCGAGGAACAAGGTGGCGATGACCCGGTCTACCGGGCTGGACCCCAGCAACGCAATCCGCGAGGCGGCGCAGGGGGTCGAGAATATCGATCGGGCATCCCGGCTGACAGCCTCCGTCATCGCCATGTCCACCAGCATTGGGTGTTCTGTGCCCCGGGAGACTTCGTTGACGGCCGCCCATGCCGCAAGGGCATCATCGGCTCCGATGGTGCCTTGGGGTTTCCAGATGACGTGGATGACGCCACCGGTCCTCAGCTCCACGGTGCCCTTGCCGCCTCCGATGGTGATGGGGCCCGCCAGGCTCATTCCGGTCGCCCCTGTCCGCCCCTGCACGTCCGGAAGTACACGCTGCCGGAGGTGCAGGGGCGGTGTTCGGGTCGATGCCTCGGCTGGTTCTTGTCGTGAGGTCATGAAGAAGTGAGGGTGGCGGCGTGCGACAGGGCCAGTTCGAAGCATTCCTCAACAGTGTCGTGGGAATGCAGGATCCGGTCCAAGCCGGTCAGTTCCAGCACCATCATGACCTGTGAACCTGCGCGCGCGATCCGGAGATCGCCTCCTGCTGAAAGTGCGGTTTTCAGGCCCGAGATCAGCGCTCCGAGACCGGTGGAGTCCATGAAGTCCGTGCCGGCCAGGTCCACGACAATGCGGGTCCGGCCATCCGAGTCGACGACGTGTGCCACCAGTTCCCGGAACCGGGTGCCGTGACCATGTTCAGTGGGCCGTTCACACGGATTACGGCCCCGTCATAGCCCGATGGTTCGACGTCGAACTGCATGTCTCTGAATTCTCCCTGTCGGTGGACCCAGGCCCACTTGGAAGCGCCCGGGTCGTTCTCTTCAGTCAATGCTCACAGCGAGAACGACCCGTTGGACGGTTCCCGCGCAAATCCTCGGGAAATCCTGTGCAAATGCCGGAACACCCCCTGTCGGCTCGGGACGCAGTCGAGGACTCCTGGCCACCGGCGCTCACGCCGGCGGCCCACTAAATTGGCATCAATATGCGGTGTGTCTAGCCTGCGGGTACCGAGACATCGGTGGGATCTAGCTCCGGACGGACACGCAAATACCTGACGGAGTGACGAAAAGCGTTCCCCGACCAAGCAACATCGGCCGAAATTTCCACGACGATAGGTTCCACCAGCGTTAGCGACACAGGCCCTTTGTCCTTGCTGAACCTGTTCAACATCGTTTCCGTGATTACCTCGGGCCACGGGTGCCGGCCCTGCGGCCGCTGAAGGTGCGCGGCCAGGTCCCTTGCAGCCTTCGCCGTCAGTGTTGTGGAGCGGCCGACGATCCGTAGCCGGCCCTTGACCGGCAGGCCCACCACGACGTACCCAGATCGGTCCATCGGGCCTATTACGGCACCACAGACCACATCTACAACGTCTCTGTGTTTCACCTTCAACCTTATCTGCACTTTCTGTGTGGCGGCAATGACTGCATGCCTCACGTAGGAGAAAGGGCGTCCATCTTCTGTGGACGCAGCAGCTGGCCACAGCCCGCTCCGGGATCTCTGGATAAACGACGGGGACGTCCTCAGAGAGGTCCCTGTTCCTCGTCTTCGACGCCCAGCCGCGCCGGAACTTCAACGTTCAATGGGTCGAGTCGACCGGTCCACAGGTCCGATGACGACCCCGCGACATCCAGCTCCGAAACATGCTTGGCGTTAAGCCCTAGCCCGCTTTGCGCTGGTTAGTCGATGCGCCAAACGATCGTCAGCCATTTCAAGGCTTTTATGTTTGCAGCAGGGTGCTGTGGATCTTAGGCGGAACTTTTGGTAGTCGGTCCCGGACGAGTTTGGGATTAGCCGACGGATAGAAGCACCGCCCAACACCCCGTAGGTGTTCAGCGTGAAAGTGCCTCTCCGACCCTCGCGGCCGCGCCGGTTAGGGGGCCCCGCAGTGACCCGTACCGGCGCGTTCAAGTCCGGTGAACTCTTTTCTGCACGTTTGTGCAAAGCCATTGCCCATATTTGCATCGTGTCCCAAGAATGGTTGAAGAAGGCGCCTCCGGGTGCGGAACAGAAACTGCAAGGGAGCAATTTTGGACAAGCACGATTCCGGGACCAACCAGGGTTCACCGGCAACACGGCAGATCGTCAGCGGCCTGCGGGCCCGGCCGCAGGCAAGGGTACTGGTCATCGGCGGGGGCATCAACGGGGTCGGCACGTTCCGGGACCTGGCACTGCCTGCGGTCTGGGCCTGACCGGCAGCGGCTCCGGCCAGGGCCAGACCGAGTGGGGCTTCCTGAGCGCCACCACCGGCTTGACCCACACCGACGAGAACCCTGGGGCACCAAGTTTGACTACGACGACCCCACGTTCCAGGACACCATCACCTGGTGGGCTGGCCTGATCGAGAAGGGCGACTTGCCCAAACTTGGAAACCACCGTGGGCGCCGGCCTGGCCGACAACTTCGGTGCCGGCAAGGCCGCCATCAACACCAGCGGCGACTGGCTGATCGGCCAGTACCAGACCTACAGGGGCGTCGAGACCGCTTTCGCCCCCACACCCAAGGGCCCCGACGGCAAACGCGCCAGCATGTTCAACGGCCTGGCCGACTCCATCTGGGCAGGCACCAAGAACCCGGCCGCCTCCATCAAATGGGTCGAATACCTCGCCTCCGCCAAATGCCAGGACACCGTGGCCAGCAAAGCCATAGTATTCCCCGCCATCACCAGCTCCTCCGAGAAAGCAGCCGAAGCATTCAAACGTCTCGGCCTTCACCACCCACGGCAAGGAAGGCACCACCTTCCTCTTCCCCATCGCCGACAAGCCGCCAAAGTTGATTGCATCATGAAGCCCGCGATGGACGCCGTGCTCTCCGGCAAGAAACCCGCCAGCTCCCTGACCGAAGCCAACAACCAGGTCAACGCCCTCTTCAAGTAGACCGCCCAACGTGACTGCGGAAGTAGCCGCAGTCACCCGCTCCGGATGCCGCCGCTTCTCCTCGCGGCGGCGGCATCCGGAGCTTTCCCCCACCGCCCATCATGCCGATGAGGCCCGCTCCCCTGGACAGGTCCCACCTCCCGGGAATCGCGGATGAAAGATAAAGAGCCAACCATGCCCCAACTGGACGGAAAACCTTCCACAGCACCCGCCGCGCCAACGCGGTTAACCGTCATTGGCGAATCCCTCGTCGACATCATCACCGGACAAGGGACCCCGGTGGAAGTGCGTCCCGGCGGGAGCCCCCTCAACGTCGCGGCCGCGTGCTCGCGGCTGGGCCTGCCAACCACCCTCATCACGCACTACGGGGCGGATGTGCACGGGCAGATGATCAATGCACAGCTTGCGGCCGACGGCGTCACGGTCATCAATGCCGGGACGGCCCCGACCAGCCGGGCAATCGCATTCCCGGATGCAGACGGCTCCTCGGATTACTTTTTTGACATCATCTGGGACATGTCCGTCGCCTCGATCCGGGCGGTGGCCGCCATCGAGGACTCCGCCCACGTGCACGCCGGGTCGATGGCCGCCGTTCTGGCACCAGGGAACGAGGCGGTGTACTCCCTGCTCCGTGGTGCCAGGGATCACGCGACAATCAGCTACGACACCTGCCGCCCGGCGATAAGCCCGGATGTCGGCCGCGCATGCAGGGAAGCGGAAAAATTCGTGCGCATCAGCGATATCGTCAAAGCCAGCGACAAGGACCTGTCGTGGCTTTATCCGGATATGACACTCGAGCAGGTCGTTAAGTCCTGGCTCAAGCTGGGACCATCCTTAGTCGTTGTCACCCGCGGCACCCAGTGCCTGGTCATCGCCACCGACGGGAATGTTCTCCGAATGCCCGCGAAGCTGACCGGCGTCGCGGACACCGCCGGGCCCGGGGATGCCTTCATGGCCGCACTCCTTGCAGGACTGCATCACCTCGATCTTCTTGGCCCGCCCGCCCGTAAACAGCTGGGCAATCTGTCATCAGACACACTCCGCCGCCTTGCTGTCGACGCCAACAAGGCATCAGCCGCCACCCTTTCACGTCCCGGCGCGAATCCGCCGTGGTCAGCGGAAATCGCCGCCCTGAAGCAGCTCGCGGGCTGACCGCGAGGAACGCCACGGATCCGGCCACCCGGCCTACCTCAAGACGCAACCCGATTCTTCGTGCCCTCTTTCCCAGGGGACGTTGCCTCCAAGCGCTTCACGAATGTCCGGATCTTCGATTTGTTCGGTGTAGCCGAATTACCCCAACCCGGCATGCACCTGCCCTACAACAACCCAACAACCCAACAACCGAGAAAGTACTTCCGATGCCCCATACACTAAACGTTGATCTGCGGTCATATCCGCACGGTTCCGAACTCCACAGCCAGGCGCTCAACTGGCTCTATGCCAATGGGTTCGACGCCTTCACGGTCCGCCAGGGCCCCGTTTACCTCACCGGAACCCACCTCACAGCGACTCTGGCCGATGCCACCGAGCGCACGGTAGCGATGAGGAGAGCGCCGGAGGAGTTCGGGCTGCGCAGGATCAGGCAGGGCATGGGCATGGTGTTCGGCCAGCCCCGCGGAGGCCCGGCGGTGCGGGCGTGAAGCCAGGCTTTGACGGCACGGAGCTGACTCCCTGCGGGACCCGCACATCAATGACCGGAGCCTGGGCAGAGCGGGCCGCTGCGGTCCCGCCGGCCGAACACGATGACCATCGGGCCTGCCGCCTGATACGACCAGCCACGAAAAAGGAACACACCATGGAAACGATGACCACAGCGGCGCAGGACAGGCCTCACACGGACAGGGCCCCCGCGCCCGTGAACCGGGCCCGGGTGTTGGTACCGGCACGTTGTTCAGCCTTCAGCAAAAGATCTGACGTTTGTTCTCGTCTGACTGTCCCGGGTGGAGATGACACCAAGTGAAGGCAATCCGTCGAATAACTGTCCGCACAGTCCTGCCCGCACCGATCGCTCCTCTGGCCCGGCTGGCAACCAATCTGCGCTGGTCCTGGCACCTGCCCACGCGCCAGCTGTTCGCCGGCCTGGATGCCGAAGTTTGGGAAGACAGCAAGCACGATCCGGTCACCTTCCTGGGCTCGGTCACCCGCGAGCGGCTGCAGCAGCTGGCCCAGGATCCCGCCGTCGTCGCCCGGGTGGCTTCCGCGGCCGAGGACCTGGACCGCTATCTGGAGGAGCCTCGCTGGTATCAGGGTCTGAGCGAGGCCGCACCCAAGTGCATCGCGTACTTCTCTCCCGAGTTCGGCGTCACCGAGGTGCTGCCCCAGTACTCCGGCGGCCTGGGCATTCTCGCCGGCGACCACCTCAAGGCGGCCTCGGACCTTGGCGTGCCCCTGATCGGCGTCGGTCTGCTCTACGAGGCCGGCTATTTCGAGCAGTCCCTCTCCCGGGACGCCTGGCAGCAGGAAAGCTACCCCGTGCTGGACCCGGACAACCTGCCGCTGACCCTGCTGCGCGAAACGGACGGCACTCCCGTGGTGGTCTCGCTGGCGCTGCCCGGCGGCAGGGCCCTGCATGCCTATATCTGGCGCGCGGATGTGGGCCGGGTGCCCCTGCTGCTGCTGGATTCCAATATTCCGCAAAATGACGACGAGGCCCGCGGCATCACGGACCGGCTCTACGGCGGCGGCGGGGGCCATCGGCTGCAGCAGGAACTGCTGCTGGGCATGGGCGGGGTGAAGGCGCTGCGCGTATACGCGCGGTTGACCGGCGGCACCGCTCCGGAGGTTTTCCACACCAATGAGGGCCACGCCGGTTTCCTGGGCATCGAACGCATCCACGAGCTGATGGATCCTGCCACGACCCCCGCGCCGTTGAGCTGGGAAGAGGCACTGACCGCAGGGCGGGCCTCAACCGTCTTCACCACCCACACCCCGGTTCCGGCCGGCATCGACCGCTTCCCCGCCGCGCAAATCCGGCACTTCTTTGAAGCCGGGCTGGCCCCGGGCGTGCCTCTGGAAAAGGTCCTGGCGCTGGGGGCGGAAAACTACGACGGCGGCGACCGCACCGTTTTCAACATGGCAGTGATGGGGCTGCGTCTGGCCCAGCGGGCCAACGGCGTCGCCAAGCTCCATGGCGTGGTGTCCCGCGGGATGTTCTCCGGGCTCTGGCCGGGCTTCGACCACAGCGAGGTGCCGATCACCTCGGTCACCAACGGCGTGCATGTGCCCACCTGGCTCGACCCGAAGCTCAGCGCGCTGGCCGCGGAACGCTTCGGCGCCAGCGTGCTCGACGGAACGGACTGGGAACGGGTCTATGACGTCCCGGACGAGGAGATCTGGGCGCTGCGCCGGGACCTGCGCGGCGCGCTCGTGCACGATGTGCGCCGTCGCCTGCGCGCGTCCTGGAAGAAGCGTGGTGCGGCGGACGCGGAGCTGGCCTGGACCAACAACGTGCTGGACCCGGACGTGCTGACCATCGGCTTCGCCCGAAGGGTGCCCACCTACAAGAGGCTCACCCTGATGCTGCGCGACCCGGCCCGGCTGAAAGCGCTTTTGCTCCATGAGACCCACCCGATACAGCTGGTGATTGCCGGCAAGTCCCACCCCGCGGATGACTCCGGCAAGAAGATGATCCAGGACCTGGTCCGGTTCACTGATGATCCGCAAGTGCGGCACAGGATCGCGTTTCTGCCCAACTACGACATCGCCATGGCCAGGACCCTGTTTCCGGGTTGTGACGTCTGGCTGAACAACCCGTTGCGCCCCCTGGAGGCGTGCGGCACTTCGGGCATGAAGGCCGCGATCAACGGCTCCCTGAACCTGTCCGTGATGGACGGCTGGTGGGACGAGCTCTACGACGGAGAGAACGGTTGGGCGATCCCGACCGCGGATCCTGGCGTCTCCGCGGACGAACGTGACGACATCGAGGCCTCGGCCCTGTACGGGCTGCTGGAAAACGAGGTGGCTCCCCGCTTCTACGGCCTGACTGTCTCCGCCGCGGCGGGGGCCGCCGGTCCATCGACGGCCGGCGAAAGGGGCGTGCCCACGCACTGGATCTCCATGGTCAAGCACACCCTGGCCACCCTGGGGCCGGCCGTCTCCGCCGAACGCATGATCCGGGACTACGTGTCCAAGCTCTACCAGCCGGCCGCCGTGGCCGGCCGTGCCTCCCGTGACCAGAGCTTCGCCCGGGCCAGGGAACTGGCGGCATGGACCGGCACCGTCCGGGCTGCGTGGCCGGAGGTGGCGGTGGAACACGTCGATTCGGACGGGGTTTCGGATGATCCGCAGATCGGGGACCTGCTCACCGTCAACGCTCACGTGGATCTGGGCGTGCTCTCACCCGCGGATGTCTGTGTCGAGGTGGCCTACGGCCGGGCACTGGAAACGGATGAACTCGTTGACACCTCAGTCGCGGAACTGGCCCACGAGGAAGAACTCGGCCGTGGCCGGTACCTGTTCAGCGGCAGCGTGGTCATCGACCACGCCGGCAGCTTTGGCTACACCGTCCGCGTACTCCCCAACCATGAAGCCCTCGCCGGCACCGCCGAACTGGGGCTGATCACAAACGCCTGACGCCAGCGAAGACGTCAATGACGTCACCACAAAACGGTGCGGCGGGAAGGCCCTAGGTCACATCCCGCTGCACCGTGCACGCACCGGTTCTCCTGTTTCTGCACGCCGTCCACGCCCGGCGACCACAACCGCCACCGCCGGCTGAACCGCATCAGTGCACCATCGCCCAACCAACCATTAGGACCAAGTAACGACCGACAAGGAAAACCAGGTAATGCAACACACCATTTACAGGCTTCCCCGCCTGCTCAGCGCGCTGACCGTAATCGGAGAATCTCTGGTGGAGTGCGTCAGCATGCCCAGGTCTTCCACCGGCCAGCCGCCCCGGAGGAAGCCCCCTCAACGTCGCCATCGGGGCCTCGCGCCTGGGCATGACCACAAACCTCGTCACCAACTACGGAGAAGAGCGGAGCGGGCAGCTAATCGACGACCATCTGTTGGCAAACAACGTCACCGTCATCAATGCGGGAAACCTGACCACCGGCCAAATGACCCTAACCGTTGACACTGGCGGGTCCGCGGTCCACCGGCTCGACAGTAGCCCGGGAGTGTCCATCGCAACCCTCCCTGCACTTGCCGCCATCGAGGACTCCACGCACGTCCACACTGGGTCGATGGCAACTTCACTGGAACCGGGCTCCACTGCTGTCTACTCGCTTCTCGCCGGGGCAAGAAGTCACGCGACAATCAGCTTTGACCCTAATTGCCTGCCCGGGCTCACCCCTAAGGTTGGCGACGCCCGGGCGAAGGTGGAGAAATTCGTGCGGATCAGCGACATTGTCAAAGCCAGCAGCGAGGACCTGTCCTGGCTCCACCCCCAAATGTCACTTGAAACAGCTGCGCGACAATGGCAGAGGATGGGCGCTGCAATCGTGATTGTTACCCGCGGCCACGAAAGCCCCGTCATCTGCACTGACAAGACCATCATCAGGCTCCGCACTGCCTCGAATCCGCTCCCAGACAGCGTCGGAGCCGAAGATTGCTTCATGGCAGGTCTCGTGGCAGGGCTGTATCAACTCGAGCTCCTCGGCGCACCGGCCCGCAAAGGGCTCAGAGTACTCTCCTCGGACACTTTGTTCGGGTTGGCCGCCTACGCCCACAGGGCGGCGGCCGTCGCCTGCTCCCGCCCCGGCGTCACCCCCTGGACGCATGGGACCCGCCAGCCCGCGGCAGCTGGAGCGTGCGACGAGATCAGTACTTTGAATTCAGTGCCTTCACCGGCCAAAGCCGTCATGGCATCCGGTATCCACACCACCCTCAGCTGCGATCCTCAACGACGCTCCACCGCAGCTCACCGCCCAGCGAGTCTCTCTCGCCACGGGACCAGTCACTGTTGTCTGCCAGTCCCGCCCCATCTAGAGCCGTATGGGCCCTCGGCCAGGTACGACTTCTTCCTTTGAGCTAGGACCTTCAATGCCTATTCCAGCTGGACAATCCACCAATTCCGACGCTGACAACACATCAATCAGCCAGCCTCTTCGCTTTGGCATTGTCGGACCCACACGAAGCAGCGCCATTTCGGCATTGCCTGACACGGAGCGTTCCAGACGGCGTGAAGGCGGCCAGCGGATTGTCGCGGGCTGGTCGGAAGAGAATTCAGTGTGGGGTTTCGCCCTTTACATGGGAATTGATGAATCAGCGGCCCGATCAGCCGGCACATCGGTGTGTGCGCTGGTCCGTGACATACGTGCTTTTGGTCAGTCCCTGGTACCGGGGCTGGAATGCCACGCAGCCGTGGCGCTTGGCCCTGCCAATGCCCCTGGAGGGGCTTTGAAGAGCGTGTTCTCAGCGCTCGGTCACCCGATGCAACCGGCTGCGCCTGCGACGGATGCGGCCGACCGGGGTCGGGGCGGGCTGCGCAGGCCTGAGGGCATACGCATTGATGTCTCGGGGCGGCGCGTGTATCTGGACGGGGACCCCGTGCGCCTGACACGCGTGGAGTTTAGCCTCATGGCTTACCTCATAGGGGCCAGTTTGCGCGCCGTCGGCCGGGATGAACTTCTGCGCCATATCTGGGGCGACAGTGTCGCAGTGCCGGCCGATCGCACGATCGATGTCCACATCCGCCGCCTTCGGAATAAACTGGGGCGATTCGCCATGGCAATCCGGACGGAACGAGGGGCCGGTTACCGTTTCCACGCTCATCCGGAAATTATCGTGTTCACGCCCGACTACGTGATCTAGACACATCAGCGCGGCGACTGCCCGCTGCCCGGTAGCGGGTTTCGCGGCTGCTGCCCTCCCGGCTAGCAGCAGGCCAAGCCCAATGATCCGTTCGGACCCCCGGCGCGGACATCCTTACGGGAGCACAAACGAAGACAGCCAATACCGACCATCGCCATCCACGCTCCCGGACCACCCCGCGCTCCGGGTCATCCACAACCAATCTGCGATCCACGGGCTGGCCACCATAGACCCGGAACAGAGGTCGCCGGAGTCCTTCAGCGCGTGGACGGGCCGGAACCCGGCCAGATCCGTTGACGGCATGGCCATCTAGGCGGCGAAATAGCTGCGGGCGGGAGCGGCCCTAGCTCCAGCGGTCTTCGGCCCCGGCATTTGCGGATGCGTGGTTCGTGTCGAGGTCAACGCGGACAACCGCGGCCAGGTCACGGACCCACTGAGGCATGGACGACGGGTAGCGGCCGTCAAAGTCTTGCCAGGAGTCAAAGGTATGGGTCCGTTGCTCCGCCGGCCAAGCGTGCGCTCTGCAGGATTCGGGGCCACCGGCCGTCGCTGACCTGCCACCACACGCGCAGGTCAGCCGGAACGAATTCCAGGGACGGCTCAACGGGTGTGCCAGTACCGGCTCAGCGTCGCTGAGGTCCCAGCGGCGCTCCAGAGAACGTTCGGCGGTGATCTTGGCCAGGGTCAGCTTCATTCTGACTTCCCGAGGTCGTTGAACTGGACGATCGTGGGCATGGCGAAGAACTCGTCGTCCGTAACCCAGAGGGCAACGTTGTGTCCGATCAGGCCGCTCAGTTCCTTGCTCAGTGCAGTGGGCTCAGAGGTGTTGCTCGGCGGCGTGTAGGCGTTGCCGCGGCGGGCGAACTGGCCGTCCCAGCCGGTGGCGTAGCCGACGATGTCGCAGAATCCGCGACCGATGAATCGTGGTTGCCGAGTAGGCGCGGAGCCGGCGGTGATGCCGGTGGCGTTGTTCGCGGCCGGGTGCCGGTCTGTCATCTGACTGTACGTGGCATGGGCGCAGTGGGTGATCAGGTCGGGCGGGACGCCCAACCTGGGCAGCCACTGCACTGCGCGGGCTGCCGCCCGGTGTGCCTGAGACCGGACCGGCCCGGATAACTGATGATCTCGCCCAACACCCCGTAGTTGTTCAGCATGAAAGTGCCTCTCCGACCCCCGCGGCCGCGGCGGTTAGGGCCCCTAAGTGACCCGTACCGGCGCGTTCAAGTCCGGCGAACTCTTTTCTGCACGTTTGTGCAAAGCCATTGCCCATATTTGCATCGTGTCCCAAGAATGGTTGAAGAAGGCGCCTCCGGGTGCGGAACAGAAACTGCAAGGGAGCAATTTTGGACAAGCACAATTCCGGGACCAACCAGGATTCACCGGCAACACGGCAGATCGTCAGCGATCTGCGGGCCCGGCCGCAGGCAAGGGTACTGGTCATCGGCGGGGGCATCAACGGGGTCGGCACGTTCCGGGACCTGGCACTGCAGGGGGTCGATGTGGCCCTGGTCGAACGCGGGGACTACTGCCAGGGCGCGTCCGGCGCCTCGTCCCACATGATCCACGGCGGGATCCGTTATCTGGAAAACGGTGAGTTCCGGCTGGTCCGGGAATCCGTGCGGGAGCGCAACGGGCTGCTCAGGATCGCCCCGCACTATGTAAAGCCGCTCAAAACCACCATCCCGGTCTTCAGCACCTTCTCCGGCGTGCTGGCCGCCCCGCTGCGGTTCCTGACCCACAGACAGCACGGCAAGCCCAAGGAACGCGGCGCTTTCCTGATCAAGGTCGGGCTGAGCCTGTATGACCTGTTCTCCCGCGACGGCGGCACGGTGCCCCGGCATGAGTTCAAGGGACGCACCAAAGCCCTGGCGGAACTGCCCGGCCTCCATCCCGGCATCAAATACACCGCCACCTACTTCGACGCGTCCGTGCACAATCCGGAGCGGCTCACCCTGGACGTCCTGCAGGACGGGCTGCAGGCCGGGGCAGCGGCCGGCGGGACCACGGCGCGCGCCGCCAATTACGTCAGCGTCGTAGGAACTTCGGAGGACGGTGTCCTGATCCGCGATGAACTCACCGGTGAGCTGTTTACCTTCAACGCCGATGTCATCGTCAACACGACCGGCGCCTGGGCCGACCGGACCAATGAAGCGCTGGGTTCGCCCTCGGAGTTCATGGGCGGGACCAAGGGATCGCATATCGTGCTGGATCACCCCGGGCTCCTGGACGCCTGCAATGGCAGGGAAATCTTTTTCGAGCACACCGACGGCCGGATCGTGCTGATCTACCCCATGGGCGACCGGGTGCTGGTCGGCACCACGGACATCGTCGCGGACATGAACGAGGACGCCGTCTGCACCGATGAGGAGATCACGTACTTCTTCGACCTGATCCAGCACGTCTTTCCCGGAATCGGGATCAGCCGCGAGAGCATCGTCTACAGTTTCTCCGGCGTACGGCCCCTGCCCCGCAGCGACGCATCCGAGCCCGGCTTTGTCTCCCGCGATTACCGCATTGAGCGCAGTGACCGTGAAACCTCCGGGACGACGGTCACCACGCTGTCGCTAGTGGGCGGCAAGTGGACCACGTTCCGGGCCCTGTCGGAGCATATGACCAATGATGTGCTCCACCTCCTGGGCGAAACGCGCCGGGTGTCGACGGCGGGGCTGCCCATCGGCGGCGGCGCCGACTTCCCGGGCACCGGGACGGAAATCCGGCAATGGATCACGGACCACACGAATAACACCCTTGACGCCTCACGGGTCGACGTTCTGTTGACCCGCTACGGAACCCGGGCCGCCGCCGTGATCGATTACCTCAACGCCGGCCCGGACCGGGTGCTGGACTCCACCCCGGAACTGAGCATCCGCGAAATCGGATACATGGCCGGGCATGAGCAGATCGGCCACCTGATCGACGTGCTGATCCGGCGCACCTCACTGGCCTTCCGCGGACTGGTCACCACCGAACTCCTGGCCGAACTCGCGCAGGCCCTGGCGGGACCCCTGGGATGGGATCCGGCCCGGGCGGCAGCGGAAATCACGCACGCCGGCGATGTTCTGCACCGGCTCCACGGAGTGCAGGTACACAGCCTGACCACCTCACCCCAGGCCTGACCGTCCGGCACACAGCCGCGTACGCGCCCAGCGGCGTACCAGGATTGGACCGCGCCTTTTTGCGACGGTCCGAGAAGGCAGGGGGCGGGCCATTGCGATGCCCCCTGCCGCTTTACCGGCCGGTCACCACCCGGGACCGGCCGACAACAGAATACATATGGAGTCAAAGATGTCTCTTGGCATTATTTTCCTGTCCGAATTATTCGGCACCGCGATGCTGACACTGCTCGGCTGCGGTGTCGTCGCCAACGTCGCCCTGAAAGGAACAAAGGGCAATTCCGGCGGGTTCCTGATGGTCACCTGGGGCTGGGGCATCGCCGTCTTCGCCGGCGTCTTCATCGCCGCCAAATCAGGCGCCCACCTCAACCCGGCCGTCACGCTGGGCCTGATTCTGAATGGCAGGAAGGAATTCGTCCCGGGGATCCCCGTCGATTTCCTCTCGACCACCACCTATTTCGGCGGCGAACTGACCGGCGCGTTCCTGGGTGCCGTCGTCTGCTGGATCGCCCACAAGCAGCACTTCGACGCCGAGCCGCTGGCGGCCAGCAAACTGGCGGTGTTCTCCACCGGACCGGCCATCCGCTCGGCCGGCTGGAACCTGGCCACGGAGATCATCGGGGCCTTCGTGCTGGTCTTCGTCATCCTGACCTTCGGAGGCTCGCCCTCCGGACTCGGCCCGCTGGCGGTGGCCCTGCTGGTCGTCGGCATCGGCGTGTCCCTCGGCGGACCCACCGGCTACGCCATCAACCCCGCCCGTGACCTGGGGCCCCGCATCGCCCACGCGCTGCTCCCCATCAAGGGCAAGGGCAAAAGCGACTGGTCATACTCCTGGATCCCCGTCGCCGGACCCCTGGCCGGCGGAAGCCTGGCAGGGATCGCGGCCGCCGCCCTGCCCATCGTTTTCACCGCCACCCCCTAGCCATCACCGCAGCAACCATCCACGGCAACAACACTCATTCACCACGACAAGGAAGTCATCATGAACCAGTACGTCATTGCCATCGATCAGGGCACCACCAGCTCCCGCGCCATCATTTTTGACCACAGCGGAAACATCGTCTCCAGCGGCCAGAAGGAACACGAACAAATCTTTCCCCAGGCCGGCTGGGTGGAACACAACCCCGTTGAAATCTGGGACAACATCCGCGAGGTCATCGGCTCGGCGCTGTCCAAGGCCAACCTGACCCGCCACGACATCGCCGCGGTGGGCATCACCAACCAGCGCGAAACCGCCGTCGTCTGGGACAAGAACACCGGCGCCCCGGTCTACAACGCCATCGTCTGGCAGGACACCCGCACCCAGGACATCGTCGACAAACTCGCCGCCGACGGCGGCGTCGACCGTTTCAAACACAAGGTCGGCCTGCCCCTGGCCACGTACTTCTCCGGCACCAAGATCAAATGGATCCTGGACAACGTCGACGGCGCAAGGGCCAAGGCCGAAGCCGGGGACCTGCTCTTCGGCACCACGGACTCCTGGGTGACCTGGAACCTGACCGGCGGCAGCACCGACGGCGGCATTCACATCACCGACGTCACCAACGCCTCCCGCACCCTGTTCATGGACCTGGAAACGCTGGCCTGGGATGAAGACATCCTGGAAGTTTTCGGTGTGCCCGGGTCCATGATGCCCGAAATCAGGTCCTCCTCCGAGGTCTACGGCACCGTCCACACCTCCCAGCTGCTGCGCGGAGTGCCCATTTCCGGCATCCTCGGCGACCAGCAGGCAGCCACCTTCGGCCAGGCCGCGTTCGACCAGGGTGAAGCCAAAAACACCTACGGCACCGGCTGCTTCCTCATCTTCAACACCGGCGAGGAAATCGTCCACTCCAAGAACGGACTGCTGACCACCCTCGGCTACCAGCTCGGCGACGCGGCGCCGCACTACGCGCTGGAAGGATCCATCGCCGTCACCGGATCCCTGATCCAGTGGCTGCGGGACAACCTCGGCATGATCAGCAGCGCCCCCGAAGTGGAAACCCTCGCGGCCGCCGTCAAGGACAACGGCGGCGTCTACATCGTCCCGGCGTTCTCCGGACTCTTCGCCCCGTACTGGCGTTCCGACGCCCGCGGCGCCATCGTGGGCCTGACCCGGTTCGTCAACAAAAACCACATCGCCCGCGCGGCGCTCGAAGCCACCGCCTTCCAGACCAGGGAGGTGCTCGACGCCGTCAACGCCGATTCCGGCGTCCCGCTCACGGAACTGAAGGTCGACGGCGGCATGGTCGCCAACGACGCCCTCATGCAGTTCCAGGCGGACATCCTCGGCGTGGCCGTCGTCCGTCCGAAGGTCGTGGAAACCACAGCCCTGGGTGCCGCCTATGCGGCCGGCCTGGCCGTGGGATTCTGGAAGGACCTGGGCGAGCTCACCGCCAACTGGGGCGAGGACAAGCGCTGGACACCGAAAATGGACGACGCCGAGCGTTTCCGCCAGCTCCGCCTCTGGAAAAAGGCCGTCACCAAATCCATGGACTGGGTAGACGAGGATGTGAAGTAGGGCCCGGCCGCCCCCGCCAGACAGCGGCGGCGGCCGGGAGCCTATTCCGTGCAGGTGGCGCCTGCGGGCCGCCACCTGCACGCCCTCGCGCCGGAAACCGGCCCAAAGGCCGGCGCTCCAGTTGCCAAGGCTTCCGGCAACGGCCCCGCCCAGGAACACAGATCCGCCGCACGCTGACCGCCACGCATCCCCCCACTACCGTTCAAGAATGAGGTCGCTATGTCCGACGCTTCCAGATCAACCCGCTATTCAATCCTGTCCCCGGCGCTGGCCGTGGGCGACGACGAACCCGACCGGAACCTGGCGCTGGAACTCGTCCGCGTGACCGAAGCGGCCGCCATTGCCGGTGGCCACTGGGTCGGATTCGGCGACAAAAACAAGGCCGACGGCGCTGCCGTGGACGCCATGCGTTCCCTGCTGTCCACCGTCCATTTCAACGGCGTCGTCGTCATCGGTGAAGGCGAAAAGGACGAAGCGCCCATGCTGTACAACGGTGAGCACGTCGGTGACGGCACCGGCCCCGAATGTGACGTCGCCGTGGACCCCATCGACGGAACCCGCCTGGCTGCCCTGGGCATCAACAACGCCCTCGCCGTCCTTGCCGTGGCCGAGCGCGGCACCATGTTCGATCCCTCCGCCGTCTTCTATATGGAGAAGCTGGTCACCGGGCCGGAAGCCGCGGACGTCGTGGACCTGCGGCTGCCGGTCAAGCAGAACCTGCACCTCATCGCCAAGGCCAAGGGCGTCAAAACTAACCAGCTCAACGTCATGGTCCTGGACCGCGACCGCCACCGCGGGCTGGTGGAGGAAATCCGCGAGGCCGGTGCCCGAACCAAATTCATCATGGATGGCGACGTCGCCGGCGCGATCGCGGCCGCGCGCTCCGGCACCGGGGTCGACGCGCTTATGGGAATCGGCGGAACGCCGGAAGGGATCGTAACAGCCTGCGCCATCAAGACGCTCGGCGGCGTGATCCAGGGCCGGCTGTGGCCGACTAACGATGACGAGAAGCAGAAGGCCATCGACGCCGGCCATGACCTGGACCGCGTCCTTTCCACGAACGACCTCGTCACCGGCGACAACTGCTACTTCGCGGCCACCGGTATCACAGACGGCGACCTCCTCCGGGGTGTCCGCTACGCCAAGGACAAGGTGCTGACCCAGTCGATCGTGATGCGGTCCAAATCAGGCACCGTCCGCTTCGTCGGCGGCGAGCATCAGGCCCACAAGTGGGAATCCTATTCCCGCCAGAGCTAGCCACTGAACCTCAACAGGCGACGCATTCCAACCGGACTGCGTCGCCTGGTGAGTTCCGTGCGTCATTGCGGAGTTTTCGCAGAGCCGGCGGGTGGGCTGGCAGCGACCGTAGACAAACAGATTGGCCTGTGAACTCGCCGGCATCGAATATTGACGACGCCGATCAACGGTTAGTGGCCCAGCCATGTCGATGGAGCTGCCCTCTGACCGCGCGATCCGTGCGGCGCATGAGCGGCTAGAAGCAGGCGACTTGCGCGGAAGGCTCGTACTCGACTTCAGCGGCTTAACTGCGGTTAACCTCCAAAGCGGCCTTAGCCTTGATCCACCGATCTGCCTGGTTGGATGATCTGATTCCGGTTTCGGCGGTTTTTCGGGCTGAGGGCGTGCCGGAGCGCCGGGCCTCGCTGCCGTTGGGTGTTCCACTGGTGGTTCCTGGTT